>NZ_WWCJ01000036.1 GCF_009857475.1 Pseudoduganella guangdongensis
CGCGGCTGCACCAGCGGCGTCGCTGCCGGCGTCGAGCGTCGCGCAAGCGCAATCGCCGGCGCGCGTGGCGCGCGATCCGGGCGAACGCCCGCTCGCGTCGCCCGCCGTGCGCAAGCGCGCATGGGACATGGGTGTGGAACTGCAGTACGTGCACGGCACCGGCCCCGCCGGCCGCATCCTGCATGCCGACCTGGATGCCTACGCCGCGCGCGGCGTGCAAGGCGCGCCGTCGGCCGCGCCGGGCGGCTACCGCGAGGTCCATACCGAGCAGGCCATCCCCCTGGTCGGCCTGCGCCGCAAGATCGCGCAGAAGATGCAGGAGTCCAAGCGCCGCATCCCGCACTTCTCCTATGTCGAGGAAATCGACGTCACCGAGCTGGAAAACCTGCGCGTGCGCCTGAACGAGCAGTGGGGCAAAGAGCGCGGCAAGCTGACCGTGCTGCCGCTGCTGGCGCGCGCCCTGGTCGTTGCGCTGCGCCAGTTCCCGCAGATGAATGCGCGCTTCGACGACGACGCCGGTGTCGTCACCCAGTATGGCGCGGTCCACCTCGGCGTCGCCACCCAGACCGACGCCGGCCTGATGGTGTCCGTCATGCGCCACGCCGAGGCGCGCGACATGTGGGCGTGCGCGGCCGAGATCAGCCGCCTGGCCGACGCCGCGCGCACCGGCAAGGCTACGCGCGACGAGTTGTCCGGCTCCACCATCACCATTACCAGTCTGGGCGCCCTGGGCGGCATCGTCACCACGCCGGTGATCAACCATCCCGAGGTTGCCATCATCGGGGTCAATAAGATCGTGGAACGGCCCATGGTACGCCAGGGCGGGCTGGTCGTGCGCAAGATGATGAACCTGTCGTCCTCGTTCGACCACCGCGTGGTGGACGGCATGCACGCGGCCCAATTCGTGCAAGCCATCCGCACCTTGCTGGAATGCCCAGCGATGCTCTTCGTGGAGTAAGAATGAACCAACATACCACTACGCTGCTGGTTGTCGGCGGCGGCCCCGGCGGCTATATCGCCGCCATCCGGGCCGGCCAGCTCGGCATCCCGACCACCCTGGTCGAAGCCCATGAGCTGGGCGGCACCTGCCTGAACGTCGGCTGCATCCCGTCCAAAGCGCTGATCCACGCGGCGGAGGAATTCGAAAAGGCCACGCATTTTGCCAGCGGTTCGGCGCTGGGCATTTCGGTGCAGGCGCCGCGGATCGATATCGGCCAGACCGTCTTGTGGAAGGACGGCATCGTCGGCCGCCTCACCGGCGGCGTGGCCGCCTTGCTGAAAAAGAGCGGCGTACGCGTCGTGAAAGGCTGGGCCAATATTGTCGATGGCAAGACGGTGGAAGTGCTGCGCGACGGTGAAAGCCCGCAGCGTATCGGCTGCGAGCATTTGCTGCTGGCCACCGGCTCGCACGCGACGGAGCTACCCTTCATGCCCTTCGGCGGCCGGGTCATCAGCGCTACCGAAGCGCTGTCGCCGAAGACCGTGCCGGGCAAGCTGGTGGTGGTCGGCGCCGGCTATATCGGCCTGGAGCTGGGCATCACCTACGCCAAGCTGGGCGCCCAGGTGCACGTGGTGGAGGCGCAGGAGCGCGTGCTGCCGGCCTACGACACCGACCTGACCCGGCCGGTGGCCATCGCGCTCAAGGGCCTCGGCGTGGAAACGCATCTTGGCTGCTCGGTGCTCGGCCTGGACGAGGCGGGTGGTGCGGTGCGCATCCGCAATGGCGCCGGGGAAGAGGCGGCATTGGCGGCGGACCAGGTACTGGTGGCGGTCGGGCGGCGCCCGAACACGCGCGGCTTCGGTCTGGAAAAGCTGCGGATCGACATGGACGGCCATTTCATCAAGGTCGACGACCAGTGCCGCACCTCCATGCGCGATGTGTGGGCGATCGGCGACGTGACCGGCGAGCCAATGCTGGCGCACCGTGCCATGGCGCAGGGCGAGATGGTGGCTGAGATCATCAGCGGCAAGCGGCGCCATTTCACGCCCGCCGCCATTGCGGCGGTGTGCTTCACCGATCCCGAAGTGGTCGTGGTGGGCGCCACGCCGCAGCAGGCGCGCGCGCAAGGGATCGACTGCATCGAAGCCATGTTCCCGTTCGCCGCCAATGGGCGCGCCATGTCGCTGGAATCGAAGGACGGCTTTGTGCGCGTTGTGGCGCGCCGCGACAACCACTTGATCGTCGGCTGGCAAGCCGTGGGCAAGGCGGTATCCGAACTATCCGCAGCGTTTGGCCAGTCGATTGAAATGGGCGCGACGCTGGAGGACGTGGCCGGCACCATCCACGCGCACCCGACCCTGGGTGAAGCGATCCAGGAGGCGGCGCTGCGCGCGCTGGGGCACGCGCTGCATATTTAACGCGCCGGGGCGGCGCGCAGGCTTACTCGTCGTCGAATTCTGAGGTGAGGTCCTTAAAGCCCTTGCGCACCGCAAACGGCAGGAATTCGTCGGGTGTATCGAGAACGAGCAGGCGCTTCTCCTGGATGACGGGGTCGCCCGGGGCCAGGTCCGGGCCGCTGTAACCCAGTGTGCGCAGGCGGGCGCTGATCTCGGCGATCAGCTTTTTATCCTTGTGCAGGCCGTCTGGCGCGGGGGCGGCCAGATCGACGTACAGGTCGATCACGCCGTAGCCTTCGTCAAAGATGCGGATGGATTTGATCTTGACGGCACGGCCGCTGCCGTCGGTGGCGTCGAATGCGCCGCTGAGTTGGATGTCGGTGTCTTGGTTCATGGCGGGAGCATACACCAAATGGCATCGGGGGCGGGGCAATTGCTTGTCCGCCGCCGCTTCAGACGTTCTGACAATGCACGCGACGGGCGGGGCTGCCAGCCGTCGCGTGCGCCGTCGTTAGTTGCGCTCCATGGCGGTCACCGCCTGCTGCAGGGCGACATCGGGCGACTTGCCCGCGCGGATGAATTCCTCCTTGCGGTCCATTACCCAATCGAACAGCTCTTGGCGGTACCAGGCGGACGATGGGTCCAGGGCCTGGTGCTTGGAGCGGGCCTTGGACAGCACCTCGGCATAGCGCTGCTGCTCCGCATTGAGCGGTGCCGCTGCTGGCAAGGCTGCCGGCGCGTACGATGGCGCTGCGGCTACCGGCGCGGCTGCGGCGATCGGCGCCGAGGCGACGGGCGCCGCGACCGGCTGCGGGACTACCGCGGCCGGCTGAGGGGCTGCCACGACCGGCTGCGGCGCGGCGCGCGCGGTTTCCACCAGGCGCGGCACGGGTTCATTGCCGGCAACCGGCATGCCGCGGTCGCGCCCCTTGAAATTGGGCGAGCGCGGGCCGTACAGTACGCCGCGCGCCTGGCCGCCACCCAACAGCATGCCGTTGGCGCGGGCCGCCACCTCGTGGCTGCGGTTGAGCGAGGAGTTCATGATCTGCGTCACCACGGCCTTGATCAGAAGGCCGGCCAGGCCGCCTGGCGTATTGCCGCCCTGGTTGCCATCGTCGACCACGGTGACTTCGCCATCCCACAAGACCGCGCGCGTCTTCAGGTCGACCAGTTTGGCCTGGGCGCTGATGGTGATCACGCTGCTGATGACGTTATAGCTGCTGCCAAACTTGTTCACGTTCATGTACAGCGCGGCGTCAGCACCGAAGATCTGGTGCAGTTTTTGCGTGTCCACATTGTGGATGTCGGCGGCGCTGGTCAAGCCGTTTTGCTTGAAGGTCTCGTTGACCAGGGAAACCGGCATCACGTAGTAGCCAGCCTCCGCCAGCGGGTAGGTCACGCTGGAGTACATGCTGTTGGTGGCCTGCACGTCCGGCGAATTGTTCACCGGCGGCAGCACCAGGATCGAACGCGGGCTGCTGGCCTCGAAGGCGCTGTAGTCGTAAGGTTTCTGTGCCTGGTTGGCGCAACCAACGGCCAGGACTGCCGGTGCCAGCACCGCAGCCAGTTTCAACATGCTTTTTGCCATTTTAGTTGCGTTCCTTGCTCATGGTTTCAAGCAGGCGGTTCATATAGGTTGCCGACTCAGGGAACAGACGCTTCTCCTCCTGGAACTGGGCTGCGACCAGCTCGTTGCGGCCCACCGCCGAATACAGCATGCCCAGGTGGGCGTGGAAGCCCGGCGGCGGTTTTTTGCCGGCCGATGCCATCTGCTGCAAATCCTTCTCCAGGTCCGCGATCTGCTGGTTCGGGCTTTCACCATTGAGATGCTTGTAGACCTGGGGCTGGTAGGACCCCCACTGGTAGAGCGAAGGGTTGCTCTGGCAGCCCGCGAGCACGCAGGCTGCAAGCGCCACGGCGGACGCTTTGGCGAATCTGAGTTTCATTGGCGAACGGGTCCTTATTTGGAGGCGGTGAGTGCGCCGGCTTCGACGCCAGCCACCAGTTGTTCGACTGCTTCGCGCATGGCCAGGTCCAGCACTTTGCCGTTCAGGGTGGCGTCATAGCTGGCGGTGCCGCCAAAGCCCAGCACTTCGCGGTTGGACAGGCTGAATTCGCCGGCGCCGCGCGCCGAGTAAACAACCTCGGAGGTATTGATGTTGACCACGTTCAGGGTGACCTTGGCGTAGGCCACCTGGGTCTTGCCACGGCCGGCCAGGCCGAACAGTTGATGATCGCCCACTTCTTTGCGGCCGAATTCGGTCACGTCGCCGGTTACCACAAAGTCGGCGCCCTTGATGTTCTGGCCCTGGCGTTTGTAGTCGGCTTCTTGTTTCAACTGCTCCATATTGTCGCGGTCCAGCACATTGAAACGGTTGGTCAGCTGCAGGTGTGAGATCAGGATGGTCTTGGCCTGGCTGCCGAGGCGGTCCACGCCGTCCGAGAAGATGCCGCGCTGGAAGCTGGAGCGGTTGTCGAAGCGCCCCACGGCGATCAGGCTGCGCGGGCCAACGTAAGGGCGGCTGGCGCTGGCGGATGGCTGCACGGGGATGGCGCGTGAGCTTTCGGTTGCACAACCCATCAGGGCCGAGGTGAGGCAGGCGCCGATCAACAGCGTACGAGTAGGGGACAGACCCATTTAAGCTCCAGGAATTTTTTCGCCGGCCAGGCGGAGATGTTGATAAAAAGGCAGTATTTACTATGGGAATTATACGTTATTGCATTAGAGAAAAGTATCTAACTGTTGGCTAATTGCCACCATGGCCTGGCCGGGCCAGCCAGGCGGTCACGCTTTCGGGGACATTGGTGTCCTTGACCGGCGCTAGGCGGCGCGGGGCAGCACTTGGGCGTCGACCTGCAGGATGAATGGAACGTGGGGCCACGGCGCGGCGGCGCATGAACGCCATTTCGGCAAGCACGGCATGGTCGGCGATGCCGGGGATCTCGAATGTGATCCAGCCGGTGCTGCTGGAAGAGAAGGGGAAATGGGTGGCGCGCCCCGGGAATTCCAGGTCACCACGATACCGCGCGCGAGGCGACCGGCAAGTGCCAGCGCTCGCTCAGGATCGGAGCGAGAGCTGCTGACTAGTGCTCGAAACGATTCGCCAGCATGGCGTTCACGCCCGGCGCGATGGATTCACGGCCGCGGCTCAGGCGGTACAGCTGCATCAGGCTGACATCATTTTGGGCGGCACTTACCGCGACGCTGGCACCACGGGGGCGATGGATGTCTTGCAAGAACTGCACGAGTGCGGCAACCAGGGTCAGTGGACGGAGGGCGTTGGCGTTGGTGTTCATGATGGCTCCTTTGCTGAAGTACTGGAACCAGTATGGACTTCGTTTAGATATAAGGCCAATTGCGAATTTCGATATCGGCCATTCATAAAGCATATAAAATCAGGCTGGGCCGGCCTGCAGTGCGCACGCACGCGGCGTCGCCCCAGGGCTCGTCGGGCAGCAGCACTGCCGCCCCGGGCGCACGGTGAGGATTGCACGCAACGGAACGGGGCACAACGTCCTGTATGATGCGCTGCATCGGGAGGCAATATGTTCCTCACTATTCAGGATGTAAGCTGGCACCGCCAGTTGCTGATTGCCCTTTCCCTGGTTGCGGTCGTGACCGGCTTGCAGCTTGTGCTGAGCATCTTCATCGGCGTGCGCGCCCCCTTCCTGTTCTTTATGCCCACTGTGGCGCTGGCTTCGGCCCTGTTCGGGCGCCTGGCCGCCATCACCGTACTGGGGAGCGGCGCCCTGTACGGCGTCTTTATCCTGGACCCGACGCATGTCGTCTGGGTCGATGCGCCGGCCGACCGCATCGCCATCCTGGTGTTTATGGCAGTCGGCGTGCTGTTTTGTTACCTGGGCGACATGGTGCGCAAGATTTCGCACCGTGCCCGGGTGGCGGAACTGGCGTTGTCGGAAGCGCGCCTGAAACGGGAGGTCGACACCCTGACTGTGTTCCAGGAAATGTTTGACCAGGCGCCCGGCTTCATGACCGTGCTGCACGGTCCGCACCATGTGTACGTGATGGAGAACCAGTCGCACCGCAATTTCCATGGCGACCGCGCCATCATCGGCTTGCCAGCGCGGGATGCCTTTCCGGAGCTTGACGGGCAGGGCATCCTCGAAATCCTGGACGATGTGTATGCCAGCGGCGTCACGCGCACTGCCTACGAGGTGCCGCTCCTGCTGCATCGGCGGTCGCAGGAGCTGGCCGACCAGTTGTATATGGACTTCGTGTGCCAGCCCTTGCGCGACGACCACGGACAGGTGAACGGCCTGTTCGTCGAGGGCTTCGACGTTACCCCGCAGAAGGAAATGCGCGACGCGCTGCGCGAAAGCCATATGCGGCTGCAGCAGGGCCTGGCTGCGGCGCGCATGACGTTCTGGACCTGGGACATGGCGTCGGACCAGGTGGAGTTCGCGGACAATGCCGGCGCGGTGTTGCAGGCCGGCGCCGGCGAGCTGGCCGCCTCCTGGCATATCATCGACGCGGACGAGCGCCCCAAGCTGGCGCGCCTGCGCGCCACGGTGCTGGCGGGCAGCACGAGCGGCGTGCAGGTGGTCAGACGCACGCCGCCTGGCCAGGCGCCGCTCTGGCTGGAACTGCGCGCCACCGCCGTGGCGGATGGCGACGGCGCGCTCACGCATCTGCGCGGCGTGGCAATCGACGTGTCGCTGCAAAAGAAGGCGGAGCTGCTGGTGGCGGAGCACGAGACGCAGCGCCGTTCAGCCGTTGCCAAGGCGGAGACGGCGCACCAGCGCTTGCAGCTGGCGGTCGATGCGGCCGGCCTGGGCGTCTTTTACTGCCCGCTGCCGCTGGAGCACATTTACTGGAACGATACCTGCAAAGCGCAGTTCTTCCTGCCGCCGGAAGCCAAGGTCGATGTGGAACTGTTCTACCGCATGATCGCCCCCGAGGACCGGCCGCGCGTCACCGCTGCGGTGCAGCGCGCGGTGGAAGCGCAGTCTGGCTACGACGTGGAATACCGCACCGTGGCGCCGGATGGGCGCACCCGCTGGATCCGCGCCAAAGGCAGGGTGTATTGCGACGAGGGCGGCGTGCCGGTGCGCTTTGACGGCATCACCATCGATATCCAGCAACAGAAGGAGGCGGAAGCCGCGCTGCAGGCCGCCAACCAGCAGAAGGACGATTTCCTGGCGATGCTGGCGCACGAACTGCGCAATCCGCTGGCGCCCATCAGCTCCGCTTCCAGCGTGTTGTTGAAGCGCAAGCACGGCGACGAGGAAGTGCGCTACCTGAGCCAGGTGATCAGCCGCCAGGTCAAACACATGGCCGGGTTGCTGGACGACTTGCTCGACGTGTCGCGTGTTACGCGCGGAAAGATCCGCCTGGAGTGCGTGCCGGTTGAACTGAAGGCTGTGGTGGCGGACGCGGTGGAGCAGGTGCACCCGCTGGTGCGGCGCCGTGGACACCACCTGTCCCTGCACCTCACGCCGGAACCCACCGTGGTGGCCGGCGACGCCAAGCGGCTGGTGCAAGTGTGCGTCAACCTGCTGACCAATGCCGCGCGCTACATGGCGGACGGGGGCACGATCGACCTGGTGCTGGCGGTGGAAGAGGGCGCTGCCATGGTGAAGGTGTGCGATACCGGCATCGGCATGAAAAGCGAGCTGATTCTGCGCCTGTTCGACCTCTTCGTGCAGGGCGAGCGCACGGTCGACCGGCAGCAGGGCGGGCTGGGGATCGGGCTTTCCCTGGTCAAGCGCCTGACCGAGTTGCATCACGGCACGGTGGAGGCGCACAGCGCCGGTCCGGGCAAGGGCAGCCAGTTCACGGTGCGCTTGCCGCTGGCGGCCTGCATGCCCGCGCCAGACCAGCACGGCGGCGAGCCGCTCGCCATCCAGGACATTCGCGCCGCCTAGCGCCGGGGGGGGCGCTCAGGCGGCCACGTCGCACTGCGGCGGCGCGGCCTGTAACGGTGTAAAGCTGACCGCCGGCGAACGCGCGAGGCAAGATGCAGCGCCCAGCCACGTATGCGGGTTGCCCGCCCAGCACCAGCCCAGGCGGGGCTGGTTTTCGCTCAGCCAGAGCGCCGGAACACGCTTGTCGCCGCAACGCGAGCCTAGCATCAGGAAGCAATGGTTCGGTTGCAGGAATTCGGGGTAATGGGTGAGCAGTGCAATGCCTTCTTCCACGGTTATGGGCGCGCGCCCTTGCGCTTGCAACTGCCCGAGCGCCGCTAGCGGCGTGGCGTTGCGGGTTTCCATGCCGCGGTCTATGTCCAGCAAAAGGTAGGCATGGCCGGGCGGCAGGCCCAAGTCGTCGATTGGCTGGAAGCGTTCGGGCTCGATGGGCGTAAGCCGTTCGATGGCGCGCTTGCCGCGCCGTTCCACCAATGGCAGCATGGCGCGAACCGGCAGGGCTGGCGAGTTGATGACCAGCGCGAACGGCAGCTTGCCATCCTGCGGCAGCGGCGCCGGCATAGCGCCAGCGTCGGGGAGATAATGCGCCAGCCCGGCCAGCGCCTGGCCGAAGGCGTGCCGGCCCACGCCAATCGATTCGGCATAGCCGAGGGCGACCAGTCGATTGACCTGCTCCAGAAAGACTTGCCTCATACGCTGCTCCTTCAATTAATTCCGTACAGTGTAAAGCGTAAGTTTCTGATAATCTCCGTACAGTGTCAATAGTTTGGGGGTGTTTTTGTGAAATCGGAATTCAGCGGTGCGGGCGATCCGCAGCGCAGCCTGGAACTGTTATGGGGGACCAGAGAGGCGCCAAAGCGCGGGCCCCGGCCAAGCCTGACTGTCAGCCGCATTGGCGCAGTGGCGATCGCACTGGCAGACGGCGAGGGGCTGGCGGCCCTTTCCATGCGGCGCGTCGCGGACGAGCTGAAGGTGTCCGCCATGTCGCTCTACACCTATGTGCCGGGCAAGGCTGAACTGCTGGACGTGATGCTCGATTGCGCCTATAGCGAGCTGGCGCCGGCACAGGGGTCCGGGCCCGGCTGGCGCGCACACCTGGAGGAACTGGCGCGCAGCAGCCTGGCCCTGTATGTGCGGCACCCTTGGATGCTGCAGGTGGCGACCCACCGCCCGGCTCTCGGGCCGTACGCCATGGCGCTGTATGAACGCGGCTTGCAGGCGGTGGCCGGCGTGGGCCTGGGCGAGTTGGAGATGGACCTGGTGGTGACGTTGGTTGCCGACTATGTGCGCGGCGCGGCGCGCAGCGCCGTGGATGCGGCGCAGGCGCAGGCCGCCACCGGCCAGACCGACGCCCAATGGTGGGCGCGTTATGAACAGGCCTTCCAGGATGTGTTCGATGCTGCCCGTTTCCCGCTGGCGGCGCGGGTCGGCCGCGCGGCCGGCGAGGCCTACCAGGCGGCCCACGACCCGCAACGTGCATTTGAATTCGGCCTGGCACGCTTGCTTGATGGCCTGGACGGCTATATCCGGACGCGCACATCCAGTGTTGTTTAATGGATACTGTTTTCTATTTTTATACTGAGGATGACAACACAATAGGAAAGCGGTGCAAAATCATGGCTCAGAATTTTCCGATTAGCGGAGGAGTTACATGGGTTGCACGCTTCACAGGATGGTCGTCCTCCTCTCCCTGGCCGGGCTTGCGGGCTGTGCCAGTTTCTATAACGCGGGCAACGACAAGATCGCGCAGGGCGCCAGCAAGGTGTTTGCCGAGGCCGGCATCGGCAAGGCGCTGGAGGCGGAGCGCGCCGCCCTGGTCAAGAACCAGGCCGAACGCCAGGCCCTGGTCAAGCGCTCGCAGCTGGCGCTGCGCGACGCCAGCCTGGCGCTGATGGTGGATGGACCGAGCGCGTCCAGCACCTGGGGCGCGCTCGCCTCGTTGGCGGAAGAGCGCATCGTCCAGATTGCAGGCAGCGCCGACGTGAGGCTGGGTGCGGGCTGCGGCGGCTCCCTGGGCGTGGCCCGGACGGAAATGCAACACGCTGCGACCAACCTGCTCCAGATGCGCAGCCAGCTGGCGATCAAGATGGCCGCCATCAAAGACGCGCCCGAGTTCTCGTGCACCGGTCAGCCGACCGTGCTGGCGCCTCACCTGGCAGCGGATGTGGAGCTGGCGGCCATGGTCGGCCTGTACGACAACTTGTGCATCGACTCGCGCAAGGCGGCGCAATGCATTGCCGGCCTGTCGGCGGGCAGCAGCGGCCTGCTGGCGCAGAAGCGCAAGGAGCTGGAAGATATCGCGCAGGCGCGCGAGGGCATCGCGACGGAGGTCAGCAACCGCCGCGCGCAATACAAGGCGGCCCTGGCGCAAGCGGACAAGCAGGAAGGTGCGCCAGGCGCCGCCGCGCAGCTGGCGGCCGACCTGGCGCAGGCGCTGGAAGGGCTGGACAAGGTGCAGGCCAAGATCGGATCGGTCAAGTCGAACCCCATCCTGTCGCGCCTGGGCGAAGCCGGCCGCCTCGCCGCGCTGAATGAGAAGAAGGAGCTGCTGGATGGCTATATCGCCGCGCTCTCGGGAAGCAAGGACAAGGGCACGGCCAGCCAGGCCCAGCACCGCGTGCTGCTGGTCTCGCAGCTGGTGAACCGCGCCACCGGCAAGGCCGCGCCGCCCACGGCGGGCATCCTGATGGAGGCGGAACTGACGCGCCAGCAAGCAGCGGCGGCGCAAAAGCGCGTCGAGCGCGCACTGGAAAGTGAACGCATCATCAAAAGGCAGCGCGACCACCTGCTCGATGAACTGGATTTCCTGCTCGACGCCCGGGCCAACCTGGCAGCCGCCCGGCCAGCCTGCAGCGGCAAACCCTTGCATGTCGCCTTGAACAGCGGCAGCGCCAATCCCTGCAGCATGCTGGCGGCCAAAGCCCTGCTGTCCTTCTCCGGCGCCTGGACTGCCGGCCGGGTGCCGCTGGAGCAGGGCGAGTACCTGCTGGTAGACCAGATGGAGCTGGCGGCGCTGGACGAATCCGAAGCGGCGCTGGCGCAAACCGAAGGCGTGGTGAACGCCGCCATGGCGCAGATCGTGGCGCTGCACGCCAGCGGCATCAAGCCGGAAGACATCGCGGCTCTGGTGCAGGCGATCAGCCTGCCGGTCATCGCCGCGCGAGTGAAGTGAGGGAGGCAAGATGCGTTTGACAATGAAAACACTGGCTGCCGGCATGGCCCTGGTCCTCACGGGCTGCGGCGCGATGCGGCAGGATATGGAAACCGCCCGCGAGAACACGCGGGAGATCGGCCTGCTGGTGCAGTCGATCAGCCAAAGCGCCGCGACGTTCCAGAAACAGCGCGACGCCATTGCCGTCTCGTCCAAAGTGCATCGCGACAACCTGGAGTCGCTCGCCATGCGCTACGAAGCCGACGCCTACCGCGCCGCGGCCGCCTGGAATGTGGCGGGGCAGAAGGAGCGCCAGCACAGCTTTGAGTCGGTGCGCGAAGAATCCGGCAAGCTGCTGGCCCGCATCGAGGAGAAGCGGGCGCGCGAACTGGCGCAAGCGCAGGAACAGCGCGATACGCGCAGCGCGGTGCTATACCAGGGCACGAAACTGAATGAAGCCGCCTTGGCCCTGATCGAGCTGGCCGAGCCCGAGTCGCGCAAGGAGCACGCCAAGTTCTACTTCTCCTACCTGAAAGACGTGCGCGAGTCGATCAAGAAGGATAGCGAGGCCGAAGCGGCAGCCCAAGCCAACGCCGCCAGCAAAGCAAAGGATAAACCATGAGCAGCCTGTTCCTCACCCCCGCCGCCACTAACAAAGGGGGCGCTGGCGCCACCCCGCCGATGCCGACATCGCCCGGCAGCCTTTACCTGATCGGCCTGCTGGCCAAGCAGGACGGCTTGCGCGTCGCGAAAAACGCGCTGGTGGCGCGCGCCGCCTATGCGGACAAGGAGGAAACCCGCTTCATCAACGTACAGCTGGGGAACATCCAGTCCGATTACGCGCGCATCGCCGCCATGATCACCGCCTACCTGTCCAGCAGCGCCATTGTGCAGCCGATCAGCCAGCAAGGCCTGGCCCGCATCCGTGCCACCGTGGAGCAGCTGCAGGACCTGGTCGCCAAGCGCGACCGCGCCGCCAACATCCTGCAGCTGGTAACGCAATTGCTGAACGAGTGGGACGGGCAGGACGCGCCGCAAGACGGCGGCGGCAACGCCTTACGCATTGAAGGGGATGTGATCTGAGGCCAGCGCAAACGCCGCGGGTTCTTGCAGCTGCGCGCCTTAACCTTCCTCGCGCGGCGGCACGGCGCCGCAGTCGCTGCCTTTCCAGCGCGCGGTCACTTCCTGCGAGGCGTGGAATTCGCCGCCCGTGAGGTTGGCGTCAGGACCGGTCATTTTGCCGTCGCTCACCATTTTAAAGCGCCATTCCTTCGGGCTGGAGACGGTGTACTCGCCGCTGCCCTGGTAGCCGGTGCCGTTCGGTCCCTGGCAGACGGCCTTGAATTTGGCGCCAGCGCTGCTGGCCGAGAGGATGTCGAGCTTGCAGCCGCGCGCCGCATCTTCCATCTTGCGCTTGACTTCGTTGGTGTCGATGCCCTTGGCCACCTGGGCCGGGGTCAGGCACACCTGGACCGGGCCGGCGCCGCCACGGCCGCCCATTTTCTCTTCCATGATCTTGCGCTGCTCGGGCGTCATGCGCGCCATCATGCGCTCGCGCGCGGCGCGCAGGGTTTCGGTGGCATTCTGGCCGTTGATCATGGTGACGCGGGTTTCCTCCCACAGGCCCGGCGTCAGCTTGAGCGGGATGACTTCGGCCTGGCTGGTGAAGGGGATGGCCGCCAGGCTGGCGGCGATGGCAAACGCTTTGACTGCAATGTTCATATCTGGCTCCTCGCTCGGAAAGCGACGATCATAGCAAAAAGTTATCGCGGCTGGCGCAAATTGTGACAGCTTAAGAAAGCGCCGCATGGCACTTACTTTCGGGCCGGGCCGCCGCTATATTGCTTCCATGCTGAACAATCTCTCCATTAAGGCGCGCCTGGTGGCCGCGCTGACCATCCTTGCCACCTTCACGATCGTCACCGGCATCTCGGGCATCTTCAGCCTGGCCGAATCGAACCGCTCGCTGCGCGCTGTGTATGAGGAGCGCTTGCTGGCGCTGGGCGAACTCGATAGTGCTATCCGCGCCATCCTGGTCAACCAGGTCATCATCGCGGAAGCGGCCAGCGGCGATGCGGCGCGCTTGCCGGCGATCCTGGCGCCGGTAGAGAAAAACCGGGCGGAGTTCAACCGGCAGTGGAAGGCCTATTCCAGCGCTGTGCGTACGCCAGCCGAGCAGACACTGGCGGCTGAATTCGCGACGGCGCGCGCGGCCTATGTGCGCCAGGCGCTGGACCCGATGCTGGCCGCCGCGCGCAATGGCGACGGCGAGCAGGTGAAGGCCTTGCTGTCGGGGCCGATGCACGCGACCTTTGGGCCGCTGCGCGCAAAGTTCGACGCGCTGGTGGCCTGGCAAGCGGCCGAGGGCAAGCAGGAGTTCGAAGCGTCGCAGCGCGAGTACGCCGCCTTCCGCCGCGTGGTGATCGGCCTGCTGGTGCTGGGTGTGCTGCTGGCGGCCGGCGTTGGCTACTGGCTGGTGCGCAGCATTACCTTGCCGCTGGGGCGCGCGGTGCGCATTGCGGAGAAGGTGGCGGATGGCGACCTGACGCAGCTGATTGAAGTCCACAGCGCGGATGAAACCGGCAAGGTGCTGGCGGCCCTGCGCGATATGAACGACAGCCTGGCCGGCATCGTCGGCAAGGTGCGCCAGAGCAGCGACACCATCGCCACCGCATCGAGCCAGATCGCGGTCGGCAACCTGGACCTGTCGTCGCGCACCGAACAGCAGGCCAGTTCCCTGCTGCAGACGGCGTCCTCGATGGAAGAGCTGACCGGCACCGTGCAGCAGAACGCCGACAACGCGCGCCAGGCCAACCTGCTGGCGGCCAGTGCGTCGGAAGTGGCGGTGCGGGGCGGCGCGGTGGTGGGGCAAGTGGTGGCGAAGATGGGCGTCATCAACGACTCCGCGCACAAGATTGTGGAAATCATCGCGGTGATCGACGGTATCGCTTTCCAGACCAATATCCTGGCGCTCAACGCGGCCGTCGAGGCCGCGCGCGCGGGCGAGCAGGGGCGCGGTTTTGCGGTGGTGGCGACGGAAGTACGCAACCTGGCGCAGCGTGCCGCCGCTGCGGCCAGGGAAATCAAGGACCTGATTGACAGCTCGGTGGGTGAAATCAAGGAAGGCAGCCGCCTGGCCGACGACGCCGGCGCGACCATGCAGGAGGTGGTGAGCAGCGTGCGTCGCGTGAGCGACATCATTGGCGAGATTTCCTGCGCCAGCGCGGAGCAGAGCACCGGCATTTCCCAGGTCAACCAGGCAGTGGGCGAGATGGACAGCGCGACGCAGCAAAATTCCGCCCTGGTGGAGCAGGCTGCGGCGGCAGCGGGCGCCCTGCAGGACCAGGCCTCCTCGCTGGCGCATGCGGTTGGCGTGTTCCGCCTGCCGCCGCAACGCAGGACGCCCGCGCCGCGCCAGGTGGCGGGACTGCGCCTGGAAGCCGCCTAGAACAGGTCGGCCTGTACGGGCGCCGGCGCGCTGGCGGGCGGCGCCTCGGTCTTGCGCGTCTTTTTCGGGCGCGGCGCGGCCCAGGAGGTCATGCGTTCGGCCGGGAACAGTGTCATGAACGAGCGCGCAATCTCCGGATTGCGGCAGCCCAGCCAGTTATCCCACTCCGCTTCCGGCACGATGACGATGCTGCGCTTTTCCTCGCCGGGTTTATGGAAACGGCGCATCAGCGGGTGTTCGTCCGCGTTCACGGTGAGCTGGGTGAAGGAGTGGCGCGGGCCATCGGCGGTTTGCCATTCATTCCACAGGCCCGCCACGGCGAAGGGCGACTGGTCGGCCATGCCGATGCCCCACCACACCGCCGCGCCGCTTTCGTAGCACGGCTCGTCGAAGGCGGTCATGGGCACCAGGCAAAGCTGGCTGCGGCGCCACGCGAACTTGTAGGAGTGGCGTTCGCCCACCGATTCAAAGCGCGCGTTCATGGTGGCGAAGTCCTTGCTGCCAGGCGGGATGCGCGCCTTGGGCACCATGCCGAAACTGGCCAGCAGTGCTTCACGGCGGCCGTCGGCGGCGTGGCGGATGATGGGGGCGTTGTAGTCGCGGTAGATATCGATCGGCCAGGTCCAGTCCTCCGGCACCTCCACGTCCATCATGGCCCGTACCAGGTCACGGCTGGTGGTCTTGTAGTTCGTGCACATGCTTTCGCTCGACAATCACATAGTGTTTGCGGACCGGCTCCACCACTTCAAACACGCCCTTGAAGCCGGCCGGGATGACCAGGGCGTCGCCCGGGCCGGCTTCGGCGGCGTGGCCGCTTTCATCGATCACGCGGCAGCGGCCTTCCAGTACATAGAAATATTCGTCCTTGTTGGGCGCGAAGGCAATACGCCAGCTGCCTTTTTCGCAGGCCCAGACGCCGGCGTGGACTTCGCCGCTGCTGTTGCTGAAGTGGTTCCAGGTGGTGCGCTGCGGGTTGCCCTCCAGGCGGCGCTCGGCGCGCGGGTGGTCGTATTCGGGCGTTGGCGCCGGCTGGCGGAAGTCGGTAATGGCGGGCATGTCAGAGGTCATAAGTTTGCAAATCGTTGGCGAGCAGCAGTTGGCCGGTGTAGTGCCGGCGCGCTTCGGCTGCCAGCTCAGCCATGCCTTCGCGGTTGTCGTAGCGCGGGCTGAAATGGGTCAGCACCAGGGTCGGCAGGCCGGCTTGTTCGGCAAACTGCGCCACGCGCTGGGCGGAGCTGTGCTGCGGGCCGGGGCCGACCTTCTGCAGCGTCGCTTCGGTGTAGGTGGCTTCATGTACCAGCACGTCGGCGCCCTGGCAGGCGGCGGCCAGCAGCGCCGGCGTGTCGTTGTCGCCGCCGACCACCGCCACGGCGCGCTTGCGGTGCAGCGTGCGGAAGTCGGCGGCGGCCAGGGTGCTGCCGTCGGCCAGCGGCACGTCCTGTCCCTGCTGCAGCAGGCCCCAGGCCGGGCCGGACGGCACGCCGCGCGCGCGCAGGGCGTCGTGGTCGACCTTCCAGCGCGTGTGCTCGAACGTGAAGCGGAAGGCGTAGCTTGGCACCCGGTGCGAGAGCGGGAAGCGCTCGATCAGCAGGCCGTCCGCGCGGTGCACCGCGGCCTGCGCCGCCAGGTCGACGTGGACGAGGTCGAAGGTGAGGAAGAGCTCGGTGTGTTGCAACGTGGCATCGAGCCAGGCTTTGACGCCGGCGGGCGCCACCAGGATCAGCGGCTTCTTGCGCCCGGTCATGGCGGCGCTGGCCAGCAGGCCGGGCAGGCCGTAGCAATGGTCGCCGTGGATGTGGGTGATGCAAATGCCCACCAGGTCGTGCACGCTGAGGGCGATGCGCTGCAACTGGTGCTGGGTTGCTTCGCCGCAATCGACGAGCCACCAGTCACGGTTGAGCGAGGTGTGCACGGCCAGCGCCGTGACGTTGCGGCGCACGGTCGGCACGCCGGATGAGGTGCCAAGGAAGGTCAGTTTCAGCATGCCGCATTATGCCGCAATCGGCCCTTTTCGTGGCCGCCGCGCGACAGCGCAGCGTACCGGCGGAGCCAATCGAATGGCCTGGCGAGCCAGACCGGCGCAGCGCGCGCCGGCAGGGCTAAGATGACTTGTTGGCGCGTTGACTGGTTTTTGACTGGGACTTTCGAACATCCTCACTATAATCGGAGACACGAATGCACACTCGCTTGCGCAATACCCTGCTGGCCGCCGTGGCGTTTTTCACCCTGGGCGGTCCCGCAGCGGCGAATACCCTGACCCAAAACGTTTCCTGGACCATCGACCGGCCCGGCACCACGTCCAAGTACCGGATCGTGGCCTACGGCGATTCCATCTATGCCGGCTACAACGGCTCGGTAACCAGCGCCGCCAAGTACTCGGCGCCGACGGTCGATGCGGAATACCTGTCCGCGCTGTGGAATGCCGATATCGAGAGCGTGCGCCGCACCAAGTCGGGCGCGGTGGCGTCCGACGTCTACAACAACAAGATTGTCGCCGAGCGGTCTTACATGCAGTCGAGCAATACCCGGGTGGTGACCTTTGAAATGTGCGGCAACGACGGCCTGCAGGCGCGTTCCAGCTTCAAGAGCCAGACCGGCACCTGCAACGATGCCGTGCTGACGGCGGCCGAGAACAGCTGCCGCACCTATGTGGCGGCGGCCATGGACTACATCAACGCCAATGCCTATGCCGGCGTGAAGGCGAAGATCATCTCGAACCTGCATTATCCGGGCTATACGGCGGACAACACGCAGAGCAGCTGCAAGGACCCGAATACCGGCGCCACCGTGAACATGCAGCAGAAGTTCCTGCCGTCGCTGGCGCGCATCAACTTTCTGATGTGCGACCTGGCGCGCCAGAAGGGCTTCAAGTGCGCCGACAGCTTCGCCCAGTATATGGGGGCGGACTATGACAGCAACGGCGATGGCGTGGTCGATTCCGAGGCGCTGCGCTATGTGGACGGCGAGAGCCAGGCCAGCTACGTGAACCGCATCGTCAACACGCTGCGCCCGACCATCCGCGACGCCAACGCGCACTTTGTCTCGGCCGGCAGCAGCTACGACTACATCCAGTCCGACGACACGCACCCGACCTACAACGGCTCCACCGTCACAGCGGGCCTGTTCGGCGGCACCACCGGCACCGGCGCGCCGCGCTACACCAGCTTCAGCGGCGGCAAAAACCCGATCTGGAACCAGTTCGGCCATGAGCGCATGGGTTGGGCGGTGTCGGTGTACAACACGCCTACGCCCTGATGCAAGGCTGGCGGCCAAGCAAGGCTTACCTGGCTGCGGCGCTGCTGCTGGCAGTGGGCGCGGCCAGCCTGGCCTTTTTCCTGTGGTTCTTCTGGCGCCCGGCAAGCGCGCCGCAACCCGCGCCGCCGGCTGCATCGGCGCCGGCAGCGCGCGCGCCGGCGCCGGTGGCCGGCGTGCC
>NZ_WWCJ01000037.1 GCF_009857475.1 Pseudoduganella guangdongensis
TATGCCTGATGACCATAGCAAGTCGGTCCCACCCCTTCCCATCCCGAACAGGACCGTGAAACGACTTTGCGCCGATGATAGTGCTGCAACCAGTGTGAAAGTAGGTTATCGTCAGGCTCTTATTAGAAAAGCCCGCTGACATGTGTCAGCGGGCTTTTTTCATCTCCGCTCCGCCTGCAACGCGGCAATTCGCGCCTGCATGCGTCCGGCGCGCGCCTTATCCACTTCCTTCTCCATCATGCCAGCAAGGATCGCCTGCTGCGCTGCAGCCAGGGCTTGTCCCGCCGGCACGGCGATATCCGGCGCAACGCCTGTGTCTTCCCAGTTACCGCCATTGGTGATCTTGCTGACCGTGCGACCATTCGGCACGAACGCCTGGAAGTGTGCGCTCAAGCGTTCGAAATCGCCGGGGTGCGCGCCGCCGGCCGTATTCTCACCCACAATCCTGGCACGTTTGAGGTGCTTCATCGCATAGCTAAAGTCTTCCGCAGCGGAGAAAGTGCGGTCGCTGGTCAGGATAAAGACCTCCTTCCCGCCGCCCAGGCGCACGCCTTCCAACCTATCGCGGGTCCGCATAGGCTCGACCCGGTTGCCCTTGCGGTATTCAATATCGCTCAGGTGCAGCGGTTGGTCGAGCAGGTAGCTGGCCAACAGCGCGACGGTCTCCGGCTCGCCGCCGCCGTTGCGGCGCAGGTCGATAATCACGGCATTGGAATTGGCCAGCAAAGTCATGGCGGCACCGATCGAGGCGGCCGACGCATCCGCCCGCGCGAAGACGCGGAAGTCGAGGTAGCCAATATTGAACGGCAGCCGTTCGACGCGGTCGATGCCGAAGTTCATCGACTTGAGCTCGGCCAGTTCGGCCGCGCGCTCCGCCGCCGACTGGACGCCGCCACCCGCGCCTTCCGGAATCGGCTGTTCGCTGTACACCACCAGCAGGTGCTGGTCATTGTTGATGGCGCGGAGATCTGTGGTCAGCACCTCGGCCAGCGTGCGGGCACTGCTGATGTCCTTGTAGGCGCCGCTGGCCTGGCGTGTGCGCAAGGCCTTTTCCATCTGCTTCGCTTTGTCCGGGAACACGTAGTTGCTGTTCAGGGTCTTGACCAGCTGGTCGATCAACTGCTCGCGTGCGTGGGCTGCAATGGTCATGTCGGCCTGGTTGCGCTGCAGTGGCGCCTGGGCCATGGCCGGCCCGGCGAGACAGCTTGCGGCCAGGATCAGCGTAGCGATACGTTTCATGATTTTCCTTTCTATTGAGGAGGCGATGGATTAATCATAACATTTTACATAAGCGCTTATGTAAAGTAATCAAAAAATGCCAGGCTGCGCGGGGCTAGCCTGGCTCGCCCGCGATTATTGCGGACGGTAAGTGACCTTCAGGTTGTAGGTGGATGCTTTGTAACCATTCAGCATGACGTAGACATCGCCATTCGCGGTGATGCTCACGCTGCAGGTTTCAGTGGAAGTGGCGCCATCCGATTTGCAGGTATAGCTGCTGGTGGTCGGCGCCGAGCCTTTGCGTACATACAGGTCGGCATCGCCGGTGCCCGTGACTTCCGCCTTGAAGGTGCCGACGCCGGCCTTGAAGGGGCCAAAATTGGCTTTCTGGTTCAGGGCCAGGCTGCCGCTGTAATTCTGCACTGTGTCGCCGATGCCCGGACCATCGCTGCCCAGCTCCACCGCATACGCAGCGGCCAGCTTGGCGAACTTCAGCGCGTGGTCGGCCTGGTTGCCGGAGTTGGCGTAAGTGTCGTTGGCGGTGTGGATGTGCGGATTGTCCTGGCCATCAAGCGTCTCGAATGGGAAGGAGGCCGGGTAGCCCTGGTTATGCCAGGAGGCGTGGTCGGAACAGGCGTAACCGCAGGCGCTGGTGCCCACCGTGACCGTTGGCGTATAGGCCGAGATCAGCGAGGTGAGGAAGGTGTTCTGCTGGCTGTCGGTGTAGTCGGTGTAGATCCAGATATCCTTGGCCGAGCCACGGTAGTTGGTCATGTCCAATTGCAGCACGCCGACCACATTCACGTTGTTGGCCTTGAAGTTGGCCGCGATATCCTTGGAGCCGAGCAGGCCCGCTTCCTCCGCCGCGTAGCCGATGATCTTGATCGTGCGGCGCGGCTTGTAGCCGGCGGCGATCATGGCGCGCGCAGCCTCGGTCAGGCTGGCGATGCCAGAGGCGTCGTCGTCGGCGCCGGGCGAGCGCGAGGTCTCGCCATTGCCGCTCATATTGATGGTGTCCAGGTGGCCGCCCATGACCACCACTTCGGAGCCGTTGTCGGTGCCATTGATGGTCATGATGACGGACTTCTGGTTGTAGCCAGCGTGGGTGAACTGGGCCACGCTGATATCGCTGCGCCCCGCCGCCAAAGTGGTCCATTTTTGCGCCAGCCAGTTGGAGGCGTTGGCGCCGTTGGTGGTGCGGTAATAGCGGTTGGCGAAGTTCGACAGGTCGATGATGGTCTGAGCAATGTTCGAAGCCTGCAGGGCGGGCAGCACGCCGTTGACGGTGCTCTGGTTGTCGATCGCATAGCTCGGGCGGCTGGCCGCCAGTGCCAGCGGCTGCATGGCGTTGGCCTTGGCCAGCGCCTGGCGGCCTTCCTCTTCGCTGGCGTGCGCCATGAAGCCGCCGCAGCGCTTCAGTTCCTTGTGGATGGCGGCGGAGAGCTTCAGCAGCGCCGCCTCATCGACTTGCACCAGGTGGACCTTCTCCTTGCCCTGGCCTGGCTTGCTTTGCTTGGCAATGGCATGCGGGGCTGCGGCTTGCAACTTGGCGTAGGCGGCATCGCCAACGGTAATCCAGGTGGTGGGGTTGGCGTTTGCTGCCCAGGTGGTCAACAGTCCTGCCGCCAGTACTGCCGGGGTGAGTCGCTTCATTTCGTCTCCCTATGGAAAAGGTGCGCAAAAAAAAATGCACCCGGGGCGGGTGCATTTGTCAAAAATCTTAGCAGATTGTTGGTCTCGCACGATTATGTACAGATTTGATTTTGCTCAAGTGTCGCGCAAACGCCGCGCCCATCATGGATGCGTAGCTCTGATCAAGGGAGGACCACCATGAGCGCACGCTTACCGGCCGCCTGTGCGGCCCTTATCCTGGCAGCCTGCAACAACAGCGGCAGCAACGGCCGCATTCTACCGCCGCCACCGCCCCAATTTGCCGCCGAGGTCACCCGCACCAGCTATGGCGTGGTGCATGTCAAGGCGGACGATTTTTCCGGCGTCGGCTACGGCCCGGCCTACTGCTGTATGGCCAGTCCACCGACCCGCGTTCCGCCTACTACGCCGACCAGTTGCCGCTGTACGCCGGCAAGCAGCTGCCGCTGTTGCCCTTCACCGCGGCGGCCATCAGCGCCGACCCGGCGCGCAGCGTGCGGCGCTTGAGCGAGTAAGGATTGGTTTTTTTGCCATGTTTGCCCAGTTGGTAATTGCCCACGCCGGGCTTGCAAGGCTTCTGGCGTGGGCATACGATGGGCGGCATGAGCCCATCGCCCACCCAGACCCCGGCACTGCTATTCATCGAAGGAGACCTGACGATCCGCCGCGTGCAGGAGCTGAAAGACGTGCTGCTGGCACGGCTGGCGCAATCGCCTGCGCTGGAAGTGGACCTGGCGGGGGTGACGGAAATCGACAGCGCCGGCGTCCAGCTGCTCCTGCTGGCGCAGCGCATGGCGCGCGCCAGCCACAAGGAGTTGCAACTGGTGGCGCACAGCCCTGCCGTCGCCGCGCTGTTTGGCCTGCTGCGCATCCAATAGAAGGCCGCCCCCATGAACCTGGACGAAGGCTTGCAGGCGTTTGTCACCGAGGCGGGGGAGTTGCTGGCTGAAATGGAGGCGGGCCTGCTGCACCTGGGCGACCCGGCGGCGCGCGAGGAAGCGGTCAATGCCATCTTCCGCGCGGCGCATACCATCAAGGGCACGGCCGGCCTGTTTGCGCTCGATTACATCGTTCTGTTCACCCACGCCGTGGAGAGCGTGCTGGAAGAAGTGCGCAACGGCGCCTTGCCGCTGGAGCCGGAGCTGGTGGCGCTGCTGCTCGATTGCGCCGACCAGATCGCGGCCATGGTGCGCGACGTGGAACGCGGCGGGCATGGCGATTTCGGCGATCGCTGCGGCCCGCAACTGGCGGCGCTGCACGCTTACCTGGCGCCGGCGCCGGGCCTGGCCGACCTGCTGCCGGAGCGCGTGCTGGCAGCGGCGCCGGAGGAGGGGCGCTGGCTGGTGTCGCTGGAATTCGGGCGCGATGTGTTCCGCCAGGGCATGGACCCGGCCGCCTTCATCGCCTACCTGGGCCGCCTGGGACGCATCGTGGCGCTGGCCACCGTGGCCGATGGCTTGCCGCCGCCCGAGCACATGGATCCGCTCAGTTGCTATCTCGGTTTCGAGCTCGTGCTGGAAACGGCGGCCGGGGCCGAAGAAATCAGCAAGGTGTTCGAGTTCCTGCACGATGAATGCACGCTGCGCCTGCTGCCGCCGGGCAGCCGCGCCGAAGATTACCAGCAGCTGGCGAATACGCTGCCCCTGCACGCCGCGGCGCTGGCGCAAGTGCTGCAAGCGGCCGGCCTGGGCACGGTGGCGCCGCCGCCCCAGCCTGCCGCCACGCCCGTGGCGCCGGCTGCCGATGTGGCCGACGGTGCTGCGCCGGCGCTGCTGGCGCCGGCAGCGGGACCAGCCCCGGCGCGCGGCGCCGAAAGCCGCACCATCCGCGTCGATGCCGAGCGCCTGGGCCAGTTGATCAACCTGGTCGGCGAACTGATTACCGCCAGCGCCCGCACCCAGATGCTGGCCAGCCGCTTCAAGGACGCCGCCCTGCAGGACAGCAGCAGCGTGCTGGGCGAGCTGGTGGAGCAGGTGCGCGACAGCGCGCTGCAGCTGCGCATGGTGAAGATCGGCGCCACCTTCAACCGTTTCCAGCGCGTGGTGCACGACGTGGCGCGCGAAATCGGCAAGGACATCCGCCTGGTCCTGAGCGGCGAGGAGGTGGAGCTGGACAAGACCATGGTGGAACGCATCGGCGAGCCGCTGACGCACCTGGTGCGCAATGCCATCGACCACGGCATCGAAGCGGCCGGCTTGCGGCGCCAGCGCGGCAAGCCGGCGCAAGGCACCGTGTCGCTGAACGCCTACCACGACTCGGGCAGCATCGTGATCGAGGTGGGCGACGACGGCGGCGGCCTGCAGCGCGAGCGCATTCACGCCTGCGCCGTGGAGCGCGGCCTGCTCGACCCCGAGCACAAGCCGGCCGACAGCGAACTGTTTGCCCTGGTCTTTGAGCCGGGGTTCTCGACCGCGGCCCAGGTCACCAGCCTGTCCGGACGCGGCGTCGGCATGGATGTCGTGAAGCGGCATATCGAAGCGCTGCGCGGCAGCATCGCCATCGACAGCGCGGCAGGACTCGGCACCACGGTGCGCGTGCGCCTGCCGCTGACCCTGGCCATCATGGACTGCATGCTGGTCACGGTCGGCGCCTCGCGCTTTGCCATCCCGCTCGGCACCATCGAAGAATGCGTCGAGTACGAGCAGGACGGGGCCCGCGGCTTTGTCGACTTGCGCGGCGAGGCGCTGCCGACGGTGCCGCTGCGCGCGCTGTTCCGCCTGCCGGGCAGCGCGCCGCGGCGCGAGAGCGTGCTGGTGGTGCGCCATGCCGGGCAGCGCGCCGGGCTGGTGGTCGACAGCCTGCAGGGCCAGTGCCAGGCGGTGATCAAGCCGCTGAGCCCGGTCTTTAGCGGCATCGCCTGCCTGAGCGGCTCCACGGTCCTGGGCAGCGGCGACGTGGCTTTGATCCTTGATGTACCGGCCCTGCTCAAGCAGCTGCAGGCAAGGCCGGCCGGCAACCTGGCAGCTTAGGAGCGGAACGATGCAGAGAAGACTCACGGTGGGGATGCGCCTTGGCCTGCTGGTCGCGGTGCTGGTATCGATGATGGCGGGCATCGGCTTGGCCGGCATGCGCGGCATGGAATTTAGCAATGCGCGTTTGAAAACCACGTACGACGACCGCACCGTGGCGTTGATCTACCTGAGCAAAGTCAATGAATACATGCTGCGCTCGCGGCACCGCATGGTCATGACCGCCGCCGCCACCAGCATTCCGGACGCCGAGGCGGCGCAGCAGGGCGACGCCGCCCACCAGGAGCTGATCCGCAAGAACTGGAATGCCTATATGGCCACCACCCTCACGCCGGAGGAGCAGCAGCTGGCGGCCGCCTACACGGTGGCCTGGAACGGTTGGCAGGATCTGCGCAGCGCCATAGTGCAGCAGGCGCGCGGCGGCAAGCATAAGGAGGCGCTGGCAGCGGCGCGCGCCGCCGACCCGCCGTTCCGCGCCGTGCTGGCGGCGATGGCGCGCCTGATCGAGCTGCAGGAGCGCGTGGCGCGCGAAGAGTACGACGCGGCCACGGCGCAGACGGCGCAAACCTTGCGCACCAATGCCATCCTGCTCGGCAGCGGCCTGCTGGCGGGCGTGTTGCTGTCGCTGTGGATGATCCGCAACCTGCTGCGCCAGCTGGGCGGGGAGCCGAACTACGCCGCCCATATCGTGCAGGAGGTGGCGCAGGGCAACCTGGCGGTACAGATCGCGCTGAAAAAAGGCGACCAGGGCAGCCTGCTGGCATCGATGAAGGCCATGGTGGACAAGCTGTCCGGCGTGGCGTCGGAAGTGAGCAACGGCGCGCTGGCGCTGGCGGCGGCGTCGGAGCAGGTCAGCGCCACCGCGCAGTCGCTGTCGCAGGCGGCCAGCCAGCAGGCGGCCAGCGTGGAAGAGACCAGCGCCTCGGTCGAGCAGATGAGCGCCTCGATCAGCCAGAACACCGACAATGCGCGCATTACCGACGGTACGGCCGCCAAGGCCGCCGGCGAGGCCAGCGAAAGCGGCGAGGCGGTGCGCAGCACGCTGGCCGCCATGCGCGATATCGCCAAACGCATCATGATCATCGACGACATCGCCTACCAGACCAATTTGCTGGCGCTGAACGCCGCGATCGAGGCGGCGCGCGCCGGCGAGCATGGCAAGGGCTTTGCCGTGGTGGCGGCCGAGGTGCGCAAGCTGGCCGAGCGCAGCCAGGTGGCGGCGCAGGAGATCGGCGACCTGGCCGCCGGCAGCGTGCAGACCGCCGAACGGGCGGGCAGCCTGCTGGACGCCATGGTGCCGGCCATCCAGCAAACTTCGCGCCTGGTGCAGGAGATCACCGCCGCGTCGGTGGAGCAGGCGTCCGGCGTGGGCCAGATCAATATGGCGATGGGGCAGTTAAGCCAGGCCACCCAGCAAAACGCCGCCGGCGCCGAGGAGCTGGCCTCGACGGCGGAGGAGATGAGCAGCCAGGCCGAGGAGCTGCAGCAGCTGGTGCGCTTCTTCCGCGTGGCGCAGCAGGAAGGCGTGCGCCGCAGCGTGGAGGTGATGCGCCCGCCCGGCCCGCGCGCGCGCCACCGCACGCTGGCGCGCGTGCCGCCTGTCGATGAAAGCAACTTCACCCGATTTTGAGGGGCCGGTATGGAAGCCGAACACCAGTACCTCAGTTTCCGCGTGGGCGAAGAAACGTTCGCGCTGGGCATCCTTGCGGTGCGCGAGATCATCGAGTACGGTGGCGTGACCGAGGTGCCGATGATGCCGCCCTGCGTGCGCGGCGTGATCAACCTGCGCGGCGCCGTGGTGCCGGTGCTGGACCTGGCCAGCCGCCTCGGGCGCGGCGCCAGCAGCATCGGTCGGCGCAGCTGCATCGTCATCGTGGAAATGGGCGAGCCGCCGGAGCAGCAGGTGCTCGGCCTGCTGGTTGATGCGGTCAACGCGGTGCTGGACATCGGCGCCGCGCAGATCGAGCCGCCGCCCAGCTTTGGTGCGGGCCTGCGCAATGATTTCATCGACGGCCTGGGAAAGGTCAACGGCAAGTTTGTCATCATGGTCAACCTTGCGGCGGTATTGAACGTGCCGGAAATCGCGGCCATGGCGGGCGAAGGAGCAGCATGCAAGCAGTAGCACCCCTGACGGACGGCGAGTTCGCGCAATTCCAGCGCTTCATCCATGATGCGGCGGGGATCGCCCTGTCCGACGCCAAGAAGCCGCTGGTGTCGGGGCGCCTGGCCAAACGCCTGCATCAGCTGCAATTCGACAGCTACGGCACCTATTTCCAGTTGATCGCCAGCGGCCGGGTGCCGGAAGAGACGCAGCTCGCGATCGACCTGCTGACCACCAATGAAACCTACTTTTTCCGCGAAGCGCGGCATTTCGAGCACCTGCGCGGCCTGCTGCAGGAGCGGCGGCAAGGCGATGCGGCCTTCCGCGTCTGGAGCGCCGCCTGTTCCACCGGCGAGGAGCCGTACTCGATTGCCATGGTGCTGGCCGACCTGCTGCCGGCGCAAAGCTGGGAAGTGCTGGCCTCCGACATCAGCGCCCGCGTACTCGACACCGCGCGCAGCGGGCACTATCCGATGACGCGCGCCAGCCATGTGCCGCCGGACTACCTGCGGCGCTTCTGCCTAAAAGGCATCGACGTGGAGGAGGGCACCTTGCTGGTGTCGCGCGTGCTGCGCGAATGCGTGGAGTTCGCCCAGGTCAACCTGAACGCGGCGCGCCTGCCGGCGCTGGGCAGGTTCGACGTGATCTTCCTGCGCAATGTGCTGATCTATTTCGACGCGCCGACCAAGCGCCGCGTAGTGCAGCGCGTGCTCGAATGCCTGCGCGCGGGCGGCCACCTGTATATCGGCCATTCGGAGAGCCTGCACGACCTGGGGCTGCCGCTGCGCACCGTGGCGCCGGCCATCTACCGCAAGGAATGAGATGGAAACCGGTGCCGTGATCGAGGTCTACCTGCTGCCCGGTGAGTACTTCGTGGGCAATGCGCGCTACCGCATCCGCACGGTGCTGGGCTCCTGCGTTTCGATCACGCTGTGGCACCGGCGCCTGCGCATCGGCGCCATGTCGCACTTCCTCCTGTCCGAGCGGGACGGCGAGGCGGGCGAGGGCCTGAGCGGGCGCTATGGCCGCGATGCCATGGCGCTGATGGTGGCGCAGCTGAAGGAGCGCGGCGTGCCGGTGCTGGAGTGCGAGGCCAAGGTGTTCGGCGGCGGCACCATGTTCCCCGGCATCGAGGCCAGCGCCGCGCCGGGCATCGGCCAGCGCAACGGGCTGGCGGCGGAACAGCTGTTGGCGGAATACGGCATCCCGGTGGTGTCGGAAAGCCTGTTCGGCACCGGCCACCGGCACATCCTGTTCGATGTCGCCACCGGCGACGTTTGGGTGCGCCAGGGCGAAAAAGGAGCGGCATGAAGCAGATCAAGGTCATGGTGGTGGACGATTCGGCCGTGGTGCGGCAGGTGCTGAGCGGTCTGCTCGGGCGCGAACCGGACATGCAGGTGACGTATGCCGTGGCCGACCCCATCCTGGCCAGCGAGCGCATGCGGCTGCAATGGCCGGACGTGGTGGTGCTGGATATCGAGATGCCGCGCATGGACGGCATCACCTTCCTGCGCAAGATCATGGCCGAACGGCCCACGCCGGTGGTGATCTGCTCCTCGCTGACGGAAAAGAACACGCGCACTTCCATGGATGCGCTGGCGGCCGGCGCGGTGGCCGTGGTGTGCAAGCCCAGGATGGATTTGCGCCAGTCGCTGCACGACGGCTGCGATGAACTGGTGGCCGCCGTGCGCAGCGCCGCGCAGGCCCGCCTGCAGGCGCCGGCGCCGGTCATCGGCAGCGCTCGGCCGGCACCCCTGCAGAGCGTACCGGGCGTGCCGGCCGCTAAACTGAGCGCCGACGCCATCCTGCCGCCGATGAGCGAGGGCGCCGCGCCGATGCGCGGCAGCGGCAGGGTAGTGGCGCTGGGCACTTCCACCGGCGGCACCCAGGCACTGGAACGGGTGCTCACCGAACTGACGCCTGCCGCGCCGGGCATCGTCATCGTGCAGCACATGCCGGAGCAGTTCACCGCCGCTTTCGCCGAGCGTCTGAATAGCCTGTGCCAGATCACCGTCCGGGAGGCGCGCAACAACGACCCGGTGCTGCCCGGGCAAGCGCTGATCGCCCCGGGCGGCCGCCACATGCTGCTGCGGCGCGGCCCGACCCAGTACTTTGTGGAGGTGGTCGACGGCCCGCTGGTGAACCGCCACCGGCCTTCGGTCGATGTGCTGTTCCGCTCCGTCGCCAAGTGCGCCGGCGCCAGCGCGCTTGGCATTATCATGACCGGCATGGGCGACGACGGTGCCGTCGGCCTGCTGGAGATGCGCCAGTCCGGCGCGCGCACCCTGGCGCAGGACGAGCAAAGTTGCGTGGTGTACGGCATGCCGCGCGAGGCGGTCAAGCGCGGCGCGGCGGAGCGCAGCGTGGCGCTGGATGCGATCAGCCGCGAAATCCTGCAATATGGCAGCGGGGAAAGGAGGTCGAATGAAGGACTTTAGTGCAAGCACGGCCCTCATCGTCGAAGACAGCACGGTGCAGCGCGAGCACGTCATCGGGCTGCTGCGCCAGATCGGCTTCGGCCAGGTGCTGTCGGCCAACGACGGCATCAACGCCCTGCGCACGCTGGAACAGCATGGCATGCCGGTGGACCTGGTGCTGACCGACCTCGATATGCCGGGCATGGACGGCGTGGAGCTGATCCAGCAATTGGCCAAGCGGCGCCTGGCGGCCAACCTGATTGCCGCCTCCGCCAACCAGCCGCGCCTGCAGGAAGCGGCGCGCAGCCTGCCTGGCGACTGCGCCATGCGCCTGCTGGCCACCATCGCCAAACCGGTGCGCCTGGAGGCGCTGCAAGCCCTGTTGAATACGGCGCCCATGCTGGCGCTGGCCGACCTGGAGCAGGCCGATGCCGCAGGCGGCGCCAGTGCCGCCGACATTGAGCAAGCCCTGGCCGAGGGTCAGTTTTTTCCGCTGTACGCGCCGCGCGTGGCACTTGACAGCGGTCGTTTGCTGGGCATCGCCGTGCAGGGGCGCTGGCGGCACCCGCAGCGCGGCTTGCTCGATAGCGCCGCCATTCTGCCAGCCCTGGCCGGCGACACTGAGCTTGCCGGTTCGGTCGTGCTGGCGCTGGTGCGACAAGCGGCGGCCGACTTGCGCGGCTGGCAGGAGATGGGACTGGCATCCATCAAGCTGTCCTTGCCGCTGCCGGCCGAACTGCTGGACGACCTGGGCGAACTGGGACGGCTGGTAGCCGGCATCCAGTCGCAGGAGCTCAAGCCGGCCAGCGTGAGCTGGGAAATCAGCGAAGCGGTGGTCGCCGCCTGCAAGGCCGACGCGCTGCACAATATTGGCCGCATCAGTTTGCGCGGCTACGGCATCGGGGCCGTGCATTGCGGCCGCTATGAGGCGCGCACGCGCGACTTTGCCTGCTTCCCGCTATCGGACATCACAATCGACCCCTTGTTCGTGCACGAGGCGGCGCAGCGCAGCCACCGCCGGCCCTTACTCGAGGGGCTGCTGGCCATGGCGGGCAAGCTGGGCGTTCCGGTGTGCGCCGACGGCATCGAGAAGCTGGAAGACTGGACCTTGATGCGCGAGTTGGGTTGCAGCGCGGGCCAGGGGCCGCTGGTGGGCGAGCCGATGCCGGCCGGGCAGTTCGTGGCATGGTTCAAGGAAAACCGCGAACGCCTGCGCAACTGCGCGTCGACCCGCCTCAGTGACGTGGCGCCTCCAGCGGCAGGTGCAGCGTAAAGCAGGTGCCGCGACCCTCGCCGCTGCTGACGGTGATGCGGCCGCCCAGCATATCGCTCACAATGCTGTGGCAGATATGCAGGCCCAGTCCCGAGCCGCCGACCCCCATCTTGGTGGTGAAGAAGGGGTCGAATATGCGCTCCTGGTTGGCGTTGCTGATGCCGTTGCCGTTATCGCGCACGTGCAGCGCGATCCAGTCCTCCTTATCGTATTCCGCCACCAGCTCCACTTTGCCTTCGTCGCGCCCATCAAAGGCATGCATGATGGCGTTATTCACCAGATTGGCGATGACCTGGCCCAGCGGGCCGGGGTAGCTGTCCATCATCAGCTCGGCCGGCACGTCCTGCACCACCTCGAAGGGCGTGCGCTTAATCGACGGCATCAGGGTCAGCACATTCCCCGCCACCACCTCGGCCAGCAGGAAGGTGCGGCGTTGGGTGCTGGTCTGGTCCACCGCCACCTGCTTGAAGTTGGTGACCATGTCGGCCGCACGCTGCAGGTTGCGCATCAGGATCTCGGTGGTGGTGCTGGCATTCTCCAGGTAGCCCACCAGCTCCGAGCGGCGCATGCTCTCGCCCTTGGCAAATAGGTTCCGGACCTGGCCGGTTTGCGCCTCAAAGGTGCTGGCCACCATCAGGCTGTTGCCGATCGGCGTATTCAGCTCATGGGCGATGCCTGCCACCAGGGAGCCCAGGGCCGCCAGCTTTTCCTGGTGCACCAGGTCCTCCTGTGCCCGCGCGAGCGATTCGTAGGCCTGCTTCAGCTCATCGTTCGCACGGCGCAGGGCAATATGGGTATTAATACGGGCCAGCACCTCCTCCACCTGGAACGGCTTCGTGATGTAATCGACACCGCCGGCGGTAAAGCCGCTGACGATCTGTTTGGCATCGCTCAGTCCCGTCATGAAGATCACCGGCACGTCGCGTGTCTCGGCATCGGCTTTCAGGCGGCGGCAGGCCTCAAAGCCGTCCAGGCCGGGCATCACGATATCGAGCAGGATCAGGTCGGGCTCGGCCAGGGCCGCGCGCATGATGCCTTCGCGCGCGTCGTGCGCCAGCACGACCAGGAAGCCATGCCGGCTCAGGTGGTCCAGCAGGGCGAGCAGCAAGGTCGGCGAATCATCGACGACCAGGACAGTTGGTGGGCGTGGTTGAACTTGTTCAGTTGGCATCCCAGACCTTTTTCACGTGCCGCCCTTGCGAAAGCTTGGTCGGCTTGCTATAGTTCTGTCCCTCGCAACGCAACGCAGATAAAACTGCAGAGCGAAACGAGAAAAAGAAGGGGTTGACGAGTTGCACGCTGTACCGCATAATCTCGCCTCTCTGCTGCTGACGAACACAACGCTTCGTCGAACAAACAGGCAGCGATCTTTAAAAATCAACAGTCGATAAGTGT
>NZ_WWCJ01000038.1 GCF_009857475.1 Pseudoduganella guangdongensis
ATCGATATGATTGAAGGCGCTCCATACTGTAATTTTATACAGCATTCCGTATCGCAGTCGCACGGAAGGATGCCTGCGGCATCCGCGCTCTTGACCTCGGCCTGAAGGCCGAGGCTTGCCGCGCATTAGGTCAACGGTCGGCAAATGCGCCGGCGGCGTGTCGCCCGCAACTACCCAAAAGTAGCGATCCACGGAGCTCTCCGATGGCAGTATCTCGAACAGGAATATTCCAATGATGCCGGAAACGCCCAACCCAAAGTAGACACTCTTGATGCCCTGGCACCAGTTGAAGGAACTGAGGTACAGCTCGGCCTCTTCGAACAATACCGTCAGTTGCTGGGTTTCTTCGAAATCACCACCGAACATATCCTCGATCGGCGTCAGTTTCGAGAAGTCTATACTCAAGTAAAAATCTGTCAGGGACACACTGGTACCTTTTGCCGAGCAACGCGGATCAATCGAAACTAGCAGGGTCTTTCCTGCGGCAGGGAAAGTCAAGGCGCGCGCACGTGAAATTAATTTGTGATACAGATGCGCGCGCCCGGCCCTGACTAGTGCTTACTACGCCACTCGATCATTTCCGCGATGGTCAGGATCGGCATGCCGTGCAGCGCTGCGAACTGCTCGATCGCTTCGCCGCGCATCATGGTGCCATCGGCGTTCATCAATTCGCACAGCACGGCATATGGCGCCAGGCCCGCCATACGCGCCAGGTCGACCGAGCCTTCAGTGTGGCCGGCGCGCTCCAACACGCCGCCCGGTGCCGCGCGCAGCGGGAACACGTGGCCGGGACGCACCACGTCTGCCGGGCGCGCGTTGGGCGCGGTGGCAGCGCGGATGGTGGTGACGCGGTCGGCGGCGGAAACGCCGGTGGTCACGCCTTCGCGCGCTTCGATCGATACCGTGAACGGCGTGCCGTACTTGCTGCCGTTTTCGGCTGCCATGGGCGCCAGTTCCAGCTCGCGCACTTTGTCGGCGGTCAGGCACAGGCAGACAATGCCGCTGCATTCGCGGATCATCAGGGCCATCGTTTCGACGGTGAGGCGGTCGGTGGCGACGATCAGGTCCGCTTCGTTCTCGCGGTCGAAGTCGTCGAGCAGGACGACGGGGATGCCGGCGCGCATGGCCTCCAGCGCGGCTTGGATACGGGATGCTACTGGGATTGCAGGGGACAACATAGGAAACGCTCCTCGCTAAAGTCAACGAAAAACGCTCCAGGGCAAGCGAATAGGCGCAACCACCCGTGCCGCTTGGGCGGACAGGTTTACGCGCGTTTGCGCACATCTTCTTTCATCCGGACTATACCGTCGGCTCTGGCTTCGCACCAGATCTGCTGACCCTGTCGATACGGTGTGACAGGCGCTCGCGGGCTTGAACGTGGCCGTTCTTACCGCCGGTGGGGAATTGCACCCCGCCCCGAAGACGTAGTTAATTTGCCCGCGTTTGCGGGCGGGAGGATTTTAACCTAAACCCGGAAAACCGGGGTCTGACCCAAAGGGTCAGCCCCCCCCCGTCAGTTCAACCGCTGTTGGTGCTGGTTTATACCGGCAACCTCAAGACCGTTGGGGGTCTGACCCTCCGGGTCAGACCCCGCCCTACCGGGTTTTAGCCCACCGTACCAATAATGGAAACCTCACGATTCTCCGGCACTTCGTTATAAGAAAGGACATGCAGCCCCGGCGCAAACAGGCGCGCGTAGCGCGCCAGCAGCGGCCGGATCTGCGGTAGCACCAGCAGCAGCGGCGGCGTCGCCTGCTGCTTCATCTGCTCCCGCGCCACCGGCATATTCACCTGCAGCTGCGCCAGCAAATGCGGATCGATCGGATAGTTATCCAGCACCACCTTCCCGCTCTGGCGCGCCTGGTTCAGCGAACCAAGCAGCATATTCTCCAGCTCTCCGCCCAGGTTAAAGGCCAGCATCTCCGTCTTCTGGCCGAACAGGCTGGAAACGATCTGACGCCGCAGCGCGCAACGCACCTCCGCCGCCAGCAGGATCGGATCCTTGGTCGTCTCCGACGAATCCAGCAGCGTCGTCGCAATCGGCACGATATCCTTCAGCGACACGTTCTCCTGCAGCAGCACGCGGAACACCCGCAGCAGTTGGGTATGCGTCAGCGCCTTGTCCAGCGAACCGGCCAGCTTGGGCGACAGCGCGGTCAAGCGTTCCATCAGCGCCGCCACATCCTCATGCCTGAACAGCTCCGGCAAATACTCGCGCACCAGCTTGGAGACGTGGGTCGCAATCGCGCTCGGCGCCTCCACCACCTGGTAGCCCAGGCCCAGCGCATGCGCCTTGTCCTTGGCCTCGATCCAGGTCACCGGCATGCCATAGGCCGGCTCCACGCCCGGAATCCCATCCACCTGCCCGTACACCGTCGGCGAAGGAATCGCCATCAAGCGGTCGGCAAACACCTCCGACTGCGCGATGCTCGACCCGCCCAGGATCACGGCGTACTGCGTCGGTTTCAACGCCAGGTCGTCGCGCACAAAGATTTGCGGCAGCACCATGCCCATCGACTCCGACAGGCTTTGCCGCACGCCGCGCAAGCGCTTGGTCAGCACTTCGCCATGCGCCTTGTCGATCAGGCCCACCAGCTTGTAGCCCAGCGACACCTGCAGCGGCTGCACCACCGGCAGCGATTGCCATTCCAGCTCCGGCACCTTCTCTTCGCGCAGCGCGGCTTCAATCGCGGCCAGGTTGTTATCGGCGACCGGCGCCGCCTGCCGCTGCCGTAATCGATAGGCCACATAGCCCAGCACCGCCGCAAAGGTCAGGAACATGGCCCACGGCATGCCCGGCACCAGGCCGAGGATCACCATCACCGCCGCCGCGCTGAACAGCACATTCGGCGACGACAGCAGCTGCTGGCCGACCTGCGACTCAAAGTCGCTCGAGTCGGAGTCGGAAATACGGGTGACGATGATGGCCGCCGCAGCCGACAGCAGCAGCGCCGGGATCTGGGCCACCAGGCCGTCGCCAATGGTCAGCAGCGCGAACTGGCGGAACGCGTCGCCGAAGCTCATGTCCTGCATCAGGGTACCGATGGCGACACCGCCGACGATATTGATGATCAGGATCAGGATCGAAGCAACCGCGTCGCCGCGCACAAACTTGGCGGCACCGTCCATGGCGCCGTAGAAGTCCGCTTCCGTCGCCACTTCCTTGCGGCGGGCGGTGGCTTTTTCCTGGTTGATCAAGCCGGCGTTCAGGTCGGCGTCGATCGCCATCTGCTTGCCCGGCAAGGCGTCCAGGGTGAAGCGCGCCGACACTTCGGAAATACGCTCGGCACCCTTGGTCACCACGGCGAAGTTAATGATCATCAGGATCACGAACACCACCAGGCCGACCACGAAGTTGCCGCCGATGACCACCTGGCCGAAGGCCTCGATCACCCGGCCGGCGGCGTGCGTGCCTTCATGCCCGTGCAGCAGCACCACGCGGGTGGAGGCCACATTCAGCGTCAGCCGCATCAGGGTGGTGGCCAGGATCACCGTCGGGAATACCGAGAAATCGAGCGGCCGCTTGGCGTTCACGCTGACCAGGATGATGATCAGGGCCAGGATGATATTGAACGTGAATAGGACATCCAGCAGGATGGGCGGTAATGGCAGGATAATCATCGCCAGGATCGCCAGCAAGAATGCCGGCGTGGCGATCTTGTGGCGACCCGCTTCCGCGAACAGAGCCTTCAGGAAATTCATGTGGTTGCTGCCTCACTCATGGATGTTGGAACTGGAACCTGCCCCGCCTCCAGCGGATTGGGCTGCGACGGCCGGCGTCCCTCGCGGAACGCCTTCAGCTGCAGCACATAATGCAGGACCATGGACACCGCCTGGTACAACTGCACGGGGATCTGCTGGTTGACCTGGCTCGTATTGTAAATGGCGCGCGCCAAAGGCGGCAGGGATAAAACTTCAATGCCGTTCTCCGCCGCCAGCTTGCGGATGTAGAGCGCCATTTCGTCCACGCCCTTGGCCAGCACATAGGGCGCCTCGGCGCGCTTGTCGTCGTATTTCAGCGCCACCGCGTAGTGTTCCGGGTTGACGATCACCACGTCCGCCCCCGGCACCACCTTGCGCGCCGCGCGTTCGGCCAGGGCGCGCTGCAGCTGGCGGATGCGCTGGCGCACCTCGGGCCGGCCTTCCTGGGTCTTGTATTCTTCCTTCAGCTCCTGCTTGCTCATCTTCTGCTGCTCGGCGTAGAAGAAGGCCTGGGCCGGCACGTCGATGATGGCAAAGATGATAAACACCGACACCATGGCCATCACGCCGTCCAGCATCAGGCCGGCGCCGTTGATCATGGCTTCGTTCAGCGCCAGGCCTTGCAGGCGCGTGTACTCGTTGACCGTGCCGGTGCCGATGTGGATCAGCACCCAGCACAGCACCGTCGCCTTGCCGATCGAAATGGCAACCTCGAACACGTGGCGCTTGGCGAACAGGCGGCCCAGGTTGGTCACCGGGTTGAAGCGCTCCAGCTTCGGCTCCAGGTTCTTGGAACTCATGACCCAGCCGCCCGGGATCATGGCGCCCAGCACGATGAACAAGGGCACCACGAACAGCGGCAGGATCATTTTTACCAGCAGCAGCGAAGAACTGAGCCAGACCGTGCTCATGACGTTATCCAGCGCGCCCTCGCCTTCCAGCGGCGCAAACGCCTGGTGGAAGATTTCGCGGAAGTCCACCAGGTAGGACGGCAGCAAATACACGAACAGCTTGAGCGAGACCAGGATGCCGATCGCCGTCGCCAGGTCGCGCGAACGCACCACCTGGCCTTCCTGGCGGGACTTCTTCAGCTTTTGGGCTGAAGCCTTCTCTGACTTGTCGCCGCCGCTATCGTCAGCCATAGGGCACCATTTGTCGCTGGATCATGTCGAGCACGCGGTTCGACATATGGATGTAATGCTGCGGAATAAAACGCACCACCTGGGCCAGCATCATCAGGCCGAAGATGGTAATCAGGGAAAAGCCCAGCGCAAACAAGTTCAGCGAAGGCGCCACCCGGTTCAGGAAACCAAAGCCGATCTGCACCACCAGGGCGGAAAACACCACCGGAATCGCCAGCAGCATGGCCGCCGAGAAAATCCATGCCACATTCCAGGCCACCGCCTGCAGCAGCAGCGGGTGGAAGCCGCCGCCCAGCGGCCAGGCCTTGAAGCTCTGCCCGATCACGCCCACCAGCACCAGGTGGCCGTCAATCGAGAAGAAGACCACAATCGCCAGCATGGTCAGCATGGCCGACACCACGTCCGACATGGTGCCGTTGGTCGGGTCGTTCATCACCGCCATCGAAAAGCCCACCTGGCTGGAAATCAGGTAGCCGAGCAAGGCGATCACCGACATCGAAAAATGGAATGCCATCCCGATCACGAAACCGATCACCGCCTGCTCGATGGTGAGCGCCACGCCCTGGAGCGAGAGCGGGTCGATGGTTGGCGCCACCTGCCCTTGCGTCAGCGGCAGCATCACAATCGCCAGCACCAGCGCCACCAGGATGCGCACCGTGACCGGCACCAGCATTTCGCCCAGCACCGGCGCCGCGCTCAGCATGGCCATGGTGCGCACGAAGGGCCACCAGATGGCGGTCAGCCAGACCAGGAGGTTTGCCAGGACCTGTTCCACGGCTTCGCTATCCTACCAGTGTCGCGGCGCGCTGGAAAATGGAGACGCAATAATCCATCAGGTAGCCGGACATCCAGCGGCCCGTCAGGATGATCGCCAGCAGGGTGACCAGCAGGCGCGGCAAGAAGCTCAGCGTCTGCTCGTTGATCTGGGTCGCGGCCTGCACCAGCGCCACCAGCAGGCCCGCGACCAGGCCTGGCACTACCAGCACCATCACCAGGATCATCACGATATGCAGGGCCTCGACCACCAGGTCGACAGCCACGTCAGGCGTCAGCATCGCTCAGCCCACCTAATAAACCTGTATGCTCGTCACGAGCGTATTGACAGTCAAAGTCCAGCCGTCCACCAGCACGAACAGCAGCAGCTTGAACGGCAGCGAGATCACCAGCGGCGACAGCATCATCATACCCATCGCCATCAGCACCGACGATACCACCAGGTCGATGATCAGGAAGGGAATAAAGAGCAGGCAGCCAATCTGGAACGCAGTCTTCAGCTCGGACAGCACAAAGGCCGCCAGCTTGACGGTGAAACTGTGTTCGCTCGGATTGGTGATGGCCGCTTCCCCCGCCAGGCCGGCGATTTGCTTGAGCGAAGCCTTGCTGGTTTGCGCCAGCATGAACCGCGAAATCGGTTTTTCCGCAATCTTCAGCGCTTCCTGCAAGCCGATCTTGTCCTGGTCGTAGGGCACGAAGGCGTCGCGCCAGACGGTGTCGCCCACCGGGCGCATGACGAGCAGGGTCAGGATCAGGGCGACGCCGGTGATGATGCGGTTGGGTAAGCCTTGCTGCAGGCCAAGCGCCGAGCGCAGCAGCGTGAGCACGATGACGAAGCGGGTAAAGCAAGTCATCATCATCACCATGATGGGCAACAGGCCCAACAAAGTCATGATGATCAGGATCTGCATCTTGACCGAGAGCTCGGTCTTGGCGCCGGGCACTACCCCGGCCAGCAAATCCTGGGCCCACGCGGGCGCGCAGGCGCATAGCAGCACTGCCCCGGCCGCCAGGCCGGGCACCAGGCGGCGCAAGGTCATGGCGCCATCATGTCGAGATTCAAACCGTCCAGATCAATGACCTTCAGGCCGTAGTTTTCACCGGCCACCACCACTTCGGCGCGGCCGATGGCGGTGCCGTTGACCTTGATGGTCAGCGGCTCGCCGGCCAGCATGTCCAGTTCCACCACGCTGTCCGGACCGATTTGCATCAGGTCCTGCAGCGAGAGGCGGGCCGAGCCCACTTCCAGGGTCAAGGTCACCGGGATCTTGCGCATCATGGCCGGCAAGTCGCGCCGGCCACTGCCGCGCGGGGCCGGCACGTCGGCCAGGTCTTGCGACACCTGGTCAATGATCATTTCCTCCGACATGTCGTCCAGCAACGCATCGGTGGTCCCGTTCGGGTTCACATTCATCATATTCATTCGGTATCTTCAAAAGAGGTTAAGCAGAGTTTGCCCTTGTGCTCTGTTACCGCAGCTGTAAACAGGCGGGAGTCTTCGAGCATGACGTCTGCCCTGTGCAGGCTGATGGGAATCACATCGCCCACACGCAAGTCGAACAAGGCGCCCAGCGTGGTTTCCTTGGAAACCAGCCGGCCGTTCAAGCCAACCTGGAGCCGCGCCGCCAGCGGCCCTGGATTCTTATTGCTCTTTTTACTGGTATCGCGCTCCGGCAGCAAGCCGTGCAGCACATGACCCATCACTTGCTTGTCCAGCGCAAACCAGACCTTGCCCTGCAAATCGCCGTCGCTCAGGGTGACGGTGACAATCCAGCTGCCCTTGCCCGGCTGGGTGGCCGAGCCGGGCGTGAGGCCGGCCTCATCGCCCGCATCGCGGCTGCCGGCGGGCAGGTTGCTTTCAATCCGCGCGGCCAGGGTGCCGGCCAGCTGTTGTCCCAGCACCACGGCCAGCCGTTCTTCGGTGGCGGTGACGCGCACCGCTTGCTCGTCCAGCGCCGGATCGGCCAGCGCCGTGCCACTGCTGGCGGCGGCGGGCCGGGTGGAACGGCCGTAGCGGAAATTGAGGACGCTCAGGAGGATTTTGCGCTCCATGGCAAAGGCGATCTGGCCGGCCGGCACAGCAAAGCCGAGCCAGCGCTGGCGCGCCTCGCTGCCATCGAGCCGGCTGAAGGCGACATCGTCCACCTGGAACGTGCCCCAGTAGCGGCGGTGCACGTTCAGGCGCATGGCCTGGGCCAGGTCTTCACGCAGCTGCGCCGCAAACACAGGCAGCCGGTGTACCGGCCGTCCCAGCAAGCAAGGGTCAAGAACTTCGTGTTGCACAGTGCTTAGTGTGGTATTCATGGTTGGCCATCCATCTGCATCACATCGTATCGCAAAGTAATCCGCTCAGGATGAAATCGGAAGCGTAGAATAACCGAAATCCCTCAGTATTGCCATGAATCAAGTAATTCGCCGGTGCAAAAAGACTTTACAGAAAAGTTGCCAGCGGGTAAGCTAAATTAGTGCAAGTTTCACAGATAAACTTCTAACAATCAAAGCTTAATGCATGATTTATAAGAAGTTTTGCAAATTGTAAGCGGTTGTTACTGGCGTGAATTCGGGTTACCATGACCCGTACCACGCGGCACCATTTAACAATTCAGGCGGCTCTTTGCTAATGATCCGCAAGCCAAGCCTGGTGAACTAATGGTAACGATGTGCAAGCAGTGGCGCAACCAAACTGAGGTGTTAAATGGCAAATGAATTCGCAGGTTTGATCAAAGCCGACCTGGCGGCACTCAATAATGCTGCGGCCGAGCTGGCCCAACACGCAAGCGCAATCGCCCCCGCCGCCAACTTTACCGGCCAGCCGCCGGGCAACCATTTCTCCTTCGCCCAGTCGATGCAGGACGCCATTGCCGGCGTCAACGCGCAAGACGTGGACGCCGGCCAAAAAATGGCCGATGTCGATGCCGGCCGCAGCGACGACCTGGTCGGCGCCATGCTGGCCAGCCAGGAAGCCAGCCTTTCCTTCCAGATGCTGATGCAGGTACGCAACAAAGTGATGGGCGCGGTCGATGAATTGATCAAGCTTCCGCTGTAAGCTGGCGTATACGTTCGCTGAGCGCACCGCACCTATCTTCGCTTCTTTCTCGAAAGACCAGACGTGATTGCAAATATCAAGTCCGCCATCGGACGCTGGCGCGGCGCTGCGGCGCCGGCCATGCCGCCCGCCGTAATGAAGAACCTCTACCCCATGCTGCTGCTGGCCGTCGGCCTGACGGCCCTGGTGTTGATGGTGTTATGGAAAGACCAGAGCGGCTATAAGCCGGTCTTCGGCCAGCGCGAAAAAGTCGCCACCGCCGACATGATGAATGTGCTCGACGCGGAAAAGATCGCTTACCGCATCCACCCGGAAACCGGCCAGGTGCTGGTGCCGGAGGGCAAACTGGGCCAGGTGCGCATGATGCTGGCGGCCAAGGGCGTGACCGCCCAGCTGCCGGCCGGCCTGGAACTGATGGACAAGAACGACCCGCTCGGCGTGTCGCAGTTCGTGCAGGATGTGCGCTTCCGGCGCGGCCTGGAAGGCGAACTGGCGCAGTCGATCATGACCCTGGACGCGATTTCGCACGCGCGCGTGCACCTGTCGATCGCCAAGTCCACCTCCTTCGTCGCCAGCGACGGCGAAAAGTCCTCGGCCTCGGTGGTGGTGGCCACCAAGCCGGGCCGCACCCTGGCGCCGGAACACATTGCCGCCATCGTCAACATGGTGTCGGGCAGCGTCGCCTCGCTGCACCCGGCGCGCGTCAGCCTGGTGGACCAGTCGGGCAACCTGCTCTCCTCGCATGTCGACCTGAGCGAACCGTTCGACGCCTCCAGCGCCACCAATGAAAGCGGCAAGCGCGCCCAGGAAGAAATCCGCGCCAACATCAAGGGCATGCTGGGCCCGATCGTCGGCGACAGCAATTTCCGCCTGAGCGTCACGGCCGAGGTCGACAACGACAAGGTCGAAGAAACCGTCGAGAAATACGGCGCCGACCCGAAGGTGACCAGCGAAGCCATGCGCGAGGAACAGGACCGCAACCGCATCGCCATGGGCGTGCCGGGCACCCTGTCCAACCGTCCGCCGCCGCAGCAGGCCGCCGACGCTGCCGCCGCTGCGGGTGGTGCCCCGGGCCAGGCGCCAAACGAAGGCACGGCGCGCAAGAACGCCACCACCCGCCAGTACGCCTACGACCGCAGCATCACCCAGACCAAGAAGGCGCGCGGCCGCCTGGTGCGCCAGAACGTGGCCGTGGTGCTGGCCCACGCGGCGGCGCCCTTCCCCAAAACCGGCTGGACCGCCGCGGAAATCGCCAACATCGACAAGGTGCTGCGCAACGGCCTGGGCATCAACGAGGAGCGCGGCGACAAGCTGGTGGTGAGCGCCATGAACTTCCCGGCCAAGGTCGCGGAAACGCCGTGGTGGCAGGAGCGCGACACCGTGGTTGATTCGGCCAACTGGCTCGGCTATGCCGTGGCGCTGCTGCTGGGCTACCTGCTGCTGGCGCGCCCACTGCTGCGCCTGCTGACCGCCCGCTTCGCGCCGCCGGCGCCGGCCGCCAAGGTGGCCCTGGGCGGCGCCGCCCGCGCCAGCCAGGCCGAAGCCACGCC
>NZ_WWCJ01000039.1 GCF_009857475.1 Pseudoduganella guangdongensis
CTCGGGCGCCTGCTTCAGCTTCCTTTAGCACGCCAATAATCTGCTCTTCGGTAAATCGCTTTTTCATGCCTGCCTCCCATGTGGCAGACTCTAGCTTAGCACCGTACTAATTTCGGGTAGCAGGTCAACCGGACTCTCCCATTTTGCGCCACAAGTTGCAATTTATATAACCACATTATTGCACGTTCAGGAAAGAAAAAAGCCAGGCATTGCTGCCTGGCTTTTACGGACTAAGCGCTTAAGTGCTTAGAACTGGTAGGACGCGCTCGCACCGAAGGTGCGCAGGCCCAGGCTGGTTTGGCTCCAGCCACCACGCCATTTCACGGACTGGTCCTTGTCGAACAGGTTGTTGATGTAGCCGCTCAGGACCACATTCTTGAAGCCGCGGTAGGACACGTTGTAGTCAACGATCTTAGGCGGTTTCACCTTGTCGCAAGCTGCCATGTTTTCGGCGGCAACTTTCTGCTCGACGCAGTAGTTAGGCGAATCTTCGCTGCTGTTGGTGTAGGAGCTCAGGAAGCGGACGGTCAAGCCGTGGTCGAAAGCGCCAACTTTCAGGTTTGGACGCACGTACACGATCAGCTTCGAACCCAGGTCATAGGTACCGAAGTAGTTCGGACCGTATTTGCCAGCACCGACGTCGAAGGTCTGGTAGTTCTTACGGTATTCACCGTCGACCTTGATGGAGTAGTCACCCACGTTAGGGATCTTGCCGCGGTTTTCCACTGCGAAGTCGAAGCCGCTGGTTTTGGTCTTGCCGCTGTTCACGTATGGGTTCAGCAGCAGGCCCAGGGCGCCGACACCGCCGAAGTTGACGGCGTTGCCCGGAACGTACTTCTGCACCAGTGCCAGGAACTCGTTGTCAGCAGCGGTATTGTTGACGCGGGTCAGCTGGCCAGCTGGCAGGTTTGCTTCGTCACGCAGGACGTCGGCTGGGGAACGGGTGCCGATTTCATCTTTACGCTCGATGTTGTAGTAGTCCAGGGAGACCCAGGTACCTTTGATTGGTTCCCAGAACACACCAGCGGTGAAAGTCTTCGAGGTCTCTGGCTTCAGGTCCGGGTTGGCGGTAACAAAGGTTGGTACGCCAGCCAGGCAGTCGCTGTTGCGGAAGGTGTTGGCGCGCTGTTTGTCAGCGGTGGTCGCACCTGCGGCATTCTGCACCAGGTTGTTCAGCGTGGTAGCGATCGGGCAACGACGTGGGTCGATGGTGTTGTTCGCGAACGAGCTGCGGCCCAGGCCGTTACCGGTCTCAACGATGTTTGGCGCGCGGAAGCCGCCCGAGGCAGTGGCACGGAAGATCAGGCCATCAACCGGGGTGAACTTCAGACCCAGCTTAGGCGAGATGTGGGCGTCGAAGTTGCTGGATTTGTCGGCACGTACGGCCAGGTTCATTTCCAGGTTCTTCAACAGAGGCGCATTGGCTTCGCCGAACAGCGAGTACTGGGTCTGGGCATCATCCACCTGCAGGCCAGCGATACCGACCAGGTCACCGCGCAGCACGTTGTCCGAGCTCGCCATTTCGTAGTTTTCACGACGAATGTCGGCGCCGATTGCGAAGCCCACAGGGCCCGCTGGCAGCTGGAAGGCTTCACCGGAAATGGTGCCGTTCATGAAGTAGTTCTTCGACTTGCCCGCAGTGGTACGCACTGGGAACATGGATTCAAGCAGAGCTGGGTCGTTTTGCTGACCGAACTTGTAGGTACCCTTGACGATTGCGTCGGTGTAACCCACGGCGCTTACGGCGCGGGTTGCCTTGGTCGCTTCCGAGGTGGAGTAGCCAACGGCGCTCTTCCAGTCGTAGTCACCCAGGGAACCAGCCAGGCGCAGCATGAAGCGGCTCTGCTCGGAATCGGTCTTGTTGAAGTTGAAGCCATCGCCGGTGTCCATCAGGCGCGCACGGTATTCAACCGGGGCGGTGCCTGGAACCCACTGACCCGCTGCATTCTGCATCAGGTTCATCGGGTGGCCAACTGGCAGTTTCGGGTAGAAGTACGGGCCAACTTGCTTGGCGCCGATGGCGTTGTACCACACGTTAGAGCTGGTGGTGCTGGAGCCGTTGCTGGTCGCAAATGGAGCCACGATGTAGTCGGTGGTAGCACCGGCCGCAGTGATCTCGAAGTTCGCGTCGATCGACGAACCGATACGGAAGTGAGTGTTGCTGGTGATGGCCCAACGCTTGTTGTCGGTAGTCTGGCCGGCACCGTAGTACTGGTCCCATTTGCAAGCCTTGTCGACTGGATCGATCGCGTCAGCCGGGCAGTTAGGCGAGGCAACAACTTTGCCGCCCAGCAGGTAGTTACCGGCTGGCGAGAAGGTGCTCTTCGCATCCCAGGTCGAGCGACCCGGGGTCAGGCGGTGCCATGCAGGGATCAGGCCATTGTCGCGCAGGTCACCGGTGCTCCAGCCGTCGGATTTGCGGCCTTCCACGGCCAGGTAAGTGTTGAAGCCATCCTGGTCCAGGTCACCGAAGCCGAAGATACCGGAGACGGAACGGGTACGCTGGTCACGGAAGTGGTCAGCCTGGCTGACGTTGGCTTTGACGCGGGCGCCCACGAAATCCTTACGCAGGATCAGGTTGACCACGCCGGCGATTGCGTCGGAACCGTAGATTGCCGATGCGCCATCCTTCAGCACTTCGATGCGCTCGATGGAGTCGGCAGCGATGGCGTCCAGGTTGGTGAAGTTTTCTTGTGCGCCGTCGGCCAGGCCGTACGGAGCGATACGCTGGCCATTGACCAGGATCAGGGTGGAAACCTTACCCAGGTTACGCAGTTCGATACCGGAAGAGCCGGTCGCGAAGCTGCCGGAGCTGGCGGTGGCGGAGTTGATGTTGGCGTCGATCGCGGCGATCTGGGTCAGGACGCCCAGTGCGGAGGTCTGGCCGGTGCGCTCGATGTCGGCGCGGGTCAGGGTGGTCACGGCACCGGCGGCTTCACGCGCGCTCTGTTTGATGCTGGAACCGGTAATTTCAACGCGCTGGATCTTCTCAGCGGACTCTTGTGCGAATGCTGGTGCGGCAAATGCTACCGCAACGGCAGCGGCGATAGCGCTCTTATTCAGGTTACGTGTGCTTTTCACTACTACTCCCTCGGGTGTTTAACTTATTTATAAAAAAAGTAAAAGCGTCCTATCATAAAGGAAAATTAAAGATGCAACGTTACCTTTTCCAAACATTTCTTACATAATGCGCCATTTTCGCAACATGCAAATCTTGCAACTCGTCGGTATTACCGAAGAATGTTCTAGCCAACCGATGCAAAAGAAAGATTTCTGCGATTTGCCTTTCGCTTCGCAATAGGGGTAGCTTGAGAGCTTTTGAGGGTAGATTGCGCCAGAATCGCCAGAATCGCGTCTATTTCAGCACGTCGCTCCCTCGCGGCGACTCCCATCCAGTCAGCGAGCAACATTCCTACGACCGGCAACTACCGCATGACACGAGCAATAAAAAAGCCAGGCATTGCTGCCTGGCTTTTTATCGTGCTACGGCTGGAACGACTTAGAAGTCGTAAGCAGCGCTCACACCCACGGTGCGGAAGCCGGTGGTCGCGAAGGACCAGCCGTCACGCCAGCGAACTGCCTGCTCGCGGTCGAATACGTTGTTCACGTACAGGGCCAGGGTCAGGTTCTTCACGCCGGTATAGCGCAGGTTGTAGTCGGTGATGACTGGTGGCTTAACAACCGAGCAAGCGTCCATGTTCGCTGCGTCAACTTTCTGCGTTACGCAGTAGGTTGGTGCATCGAAGCTGTTGTTGGTGTAGTGGCTGCGGTAAGCCACGGTCACACCGTGATCCCAGGCGCCAACTTTCAGCGATGGACGCAGTTTCACGTTCCAACGGCCAGCACCGTAATCCCAGGTACCGATCTGGTTGGACTGATAACCGTTCAGGCCGACGTTCCAGATCTGGTAGTTCAGCTTGTACTCGCCTTCCAGCTTGATGCGCAGGTCGCCGATGCCGTCCAGCTTGATGCGGGTGGTGGCGTCGAAGTCGAAGCCGTCCACCTTGGTCTTGCCGCTGTTGACGTATGGACGGTAAGCCAGGCCCAGGGAACCCACGGTGAACTTCTCGGTGATGCCAGTAGCGTACTTGCTAGCGATCGCCAGGAATTCAGCGTCCTGTGCGGTGCTGTCAACACGGGTCAGCATGCCGGCCGGCAGGCGATCTTCGTCCGCCAGGATGTCAGCGGTGCTACGTGGCGCGATCTCGTCCTTACGCTTGATGTTGTAGTAGTCGAGCGAGAAGGAGGTGTTCTTGATCGGCTCCCACACCACGCCTACGGTGAAGGTCTTCGAGGTTTCTGGCTTCAGGTCCGGGTTGGAGGACACGAAGGTCGACAGGCTGCCCTTGCAGTCGTAGTCGCTCAGCTGCTTGGCGCGAGCCTTGTCAGCCGCGGTGGCGCCGGCAGCGCCTTGCACCAGCTTGTTCAGTGCAGCAGCGGTGGTGCAGCGCTTTGGATCAACGGTGTTGGTGCTGAAGGAGCCACGGCCCAGGCCGTTACCGGATTCCACGATGTTCGGTGCGCGGAAGCCGCCGGAAGCGGTAGCGCGGAACAGCAGGCTGTCGGTTGGGGTGAACTTCAGGCCCAGCTTCGGCGACAGGTGCGCGTCGAAGTTGTCGGTCTTGTCGGCACGCACAGCGGCGCTCAGTTCCACACGCTTGACGACCGGCACTACAACTTCAGTGAAGATGGAGTACTGGTTCTTGGTGTCGTCCACTTGCAGGCCGCCTACGCCAACCAGCTCACCGCGCAGCACGTTGTCCGAGCTGGCCATTTCGTAGTGCTGGCGACGGATGTCGGCGCCCACTGCGAAGCCCAGCGGACCTGCTGGCAACTGCATCAGTTCACCGGTGATGGTGCCGTCGATGAAGGTGGTCTTGGAACGGCCCATGGTGCTGCGGGTCGGGAACATAGCGTTCAGCAGCGCTGGATCGTTCTGTTGGCCGAACTTGTAGGTGCCGTTGACGATCGCGTCGGTGTAGCCCTTGGCGCTGGCGTTACGGGTTTCCTTGGTCGCTTCCGAAATCATGTGGCCAGCAGCGGCCTTCCAGTCGTACTTGCCCAGGGTGCCGTTCAGGGTCAGCATGAAGCGCGACTGCTCGGAGTTGGTGCGGTTGAAGTTGAAGCCGTTACCGGTATCCATCAGGCGAGCGCGGAACTCGACCGGGAAGTTGTACGGGTTCATGGCGTGGCCAACCGGCAGGTACGGGTAGAAGAACGGGCCGACGACCTTGCCGTCCACCGCGTTATACCAGGTGTTTGGCGACGCTGGGCTGGAGACGTTGAACGGTGCCACAGTGTAGTCGGTCTTGGCGCCAGCCGAGGAGATCTCGAAGTTGGCGTCGATGTCGTTACCGATGCGGAAGTGGGTGTTGCTCAGCAACGCCCAACGTTCGTTGGTGGTGTTCTGGCCGTCGTACGGCAGCACGTCGAATTTGCAGGCGCCGGCTTCGATCATGTCGGCTGGGCAGCCAGGTGCGGCAACGAATCCCTTCTTGGTGTCGTAGAAGTCTTTGCCGACGTAGTAGCTGCCGGTTGGCGAGTAGGTGCTCTTGGCATCCCATGCCGCGCCACCGACCGACTTGCCGTGCCAATCCGGCACTTGGCGGCGCAGGTCGGCTTTGGTCCAGCCGTCGGACTTGTAGCCTTCCACGCTCAGGTAAGTGTTGAAACCGTCGGTGTCCACGTCGCCGAAGCCGAAGATGGCGTTGACGTTGCGGGTACGCTGGTCTTTGAATTTAGGGGCTTGGGTGTAGTTGGTCTTGATGCGTGCGCCGGTGTAGTCCTTGCGCAGGATGATGTTGACCACGCCTGCAATCGCGTCGGAACCGTAGATCGCGGATGCGCCATCCTTCAGGACCTCGATACGCTCGATGGCTTCGGAAGCGATCGCGTCGAGGTTGGTGAAGTTGTCCTGGCCGCCGTCGGACAGGCCGTACGGGGCAATGCGGCGACCGTTCACCAGGATCAGGGTGGCGACTTTACCCAAGCCGCGCAGCTGTACTGCCGACGAACCTGGCGCGAAGCTGCCGCTGCTGGTGTTGGCGGAGTTCAGGCTGGTTTCGATGACCGAGGCGGAACGCAGCACGTCCAGCGCGGTGGTAGCGCCGGTGCGCTCGATGTCGGTGCGGTTCAGGACCTGCAGCGAGCCAGCGTTCTCATTGTTGACACGTTTGATGCTGGAACCCGTGATCTCCACACGTTGCATCTTTGGCGCTTCCTGGGCGAAAGCCGGGGTGGTAAAAGCGACGGCAACAGCTGCGGCGATCACTTTCTTGTTCAGGCATTGTTTACTTTTCAACTACTCACTCCCTAATATTTAACTTATGTAAAAAATTAAAAGTCGCGCATAATAGCCCAAAAAGATGTGGATTGGTTGCTTTCGCAAAATATTTCTTATGATACTTAAGGTTTTTGCAAAACTATAGAAAGCTCCCGCTGCCGCCTGCTTTCATTTCATTCGCCAGGCATGCGGCGCCGGCCAAAACAAAAAGGCCGGCCCCGCTGATGCGGAACCGGCCTTTCTTTTGGCGGATGGCGCAAGCGCCACCCACGCAAATTCGATTACTGCAGTTTGATTTCGACGTCCACGCCAGCTGGCAGGTCCAGCTTCATCAGGGCGTCAACGGTCTTGTCGGTTGGATCCACGATGTCCATCAGGCGCTGGTGGGTGCGGATTTCGAACTGGTCACGGGAAGTCTTGTTCACGTGCGGGGAACGCAGCACGTCGTAACGCTGGATACGGGTTGGCAGAGGAACTGGGCCTTTTACCACGGCGCCGGTGCGCTTGGCGGTGTCAACGATTTCCAGGGCGGACTGGTCGATCAGCTTGTAGTCGAAAGCCTTCAGGCGGATACGGATCTTTTGGTTTGGAGCGGACATGCTTATTCCTTAAAAGAACGAACCGGCAACATTTTGTTTCCGGCAATGTAAGTAAATACTACGACGGGCCGACATGATAGCACATGCCGACCCGTTTGAATCACTCAGCTGAATTAGCCGATGATCTTGGCAACCACGCCCGCGCCGACGGTACGGCCGCCTTCACGGATTGCGAAACGCAGGCCTTCTTCCATAGCGATCGGGGAGATCAGCTTCACGGTGATGGAGACGTTGTCGCCTGGCATAACCATTTCTTTGTCCGCTGGCAGCTCGATGGAGCCGGTCACGTCGG
>NZ_WWCJ01000003.1 GCF_009857475.1 Pseudoduganella guangdongensis
ATTCGGGGTCAGGTCTGACAATCGGACAATCTATGCGCTTCGCGCATAGATTGTCCGATTGTCAGACCTGACCCCGAATCTATTTAAACCACAGCTCGCTGCGCTGGAGCGGAGTCTCCGGCGGCAACGAGGGGTTTGGCAGGTCGATGATGCGCCGTTTTCCGATTTGGGCCCGCGCCACCAGCGGGCCTTTGTGTTTCTGGAACAGGGCGGCCAGGCTGCCATCCTTCACCATCATCTCCATGCCGATGCGGATGCGCTGTGCCAGCTTGTCGCCTTCGGCGTCGCGCCGCACGAAGAAGTAGCGCGGCAAAGGGTAGCGCAGCATCAGCGTCGGTTCGATCGCGATGCCGGGATGTAGTTTGCGGTTGGCGTCGTATTCGCGCGGCGCCTCATCCAGCGCGCGCGGGAAGAAGTCGAAGCGCCCCGCCACGAGCATGCCCAGCAGGCTGCCGGGACGCGGCGTTTCCACCACGCTGATGCCGGCGGCGGCCAGCACTTCGGTATCCACCCAGCCCTTGCCCTGGCCGGCGCTCAAGCGCTTCAGGTCGGCCAGGTTACGCATGGCGGCAAAGCGCGGCAGGTCGGCCTTGCGCACCAGGAGCAGGCGCATGCCCATCAGGCCGCGGTCGATCGGTATGCGGATCGGTTGGAAACGGGATTCGAGTTCGCGGTCGCTGGCGCGCGCGATGACGTTGATGCGGCCGCCCGGCATGGCCAGTTCCTGCAGCATGCGGGGGATGGAGAACGGCTCGCGCGATGGGCTGATGGAGTAGGGGCCATGGCTGGCGGAGGTGCGTTCCAGCGCCGCCTGCAGCACGAGCCAGTCGAACTCGTTGCGGCTATCGACGACCGCGAAGTACTGGGGGAACACCAACTCCGAGTTAGCCGCGCGCAGGTTAGAGCAGATACAACATAGTACAAGCAGCAACAGTCGTCGGATCATGGCGGCGCTCCCCAGTCACCTTGCAATATAAAACAAAATTCGGGGTCAGGTCTGACAATCGGACATTTTGCGTAGCAAAACCGGTCGGCCGTCCCGTCCGATTGTCAGACCTGACCCCGAATTTTTTAGCGCGACTTGACGAACGGTACGCCGATGGCTTTTGGCGCCACCGACTTGGCCATCAGGCCGGCCAGTACGATCACGGTCACCACGTACGGCACCATCTGGATCAGGGCGCCTGGGATGCGGCCGATCACCGGCAGGTCGACGCCTTCCAGCTGGATCTGCACGGCGCCGAAGAAACCGAACATCAGGCAGCCGAGGAAGGTGTAGACCGGGCGCCAGTTGCCGAACACCATGGCGGTCAGCGCCAGGTAGCCGGCGCCGGCGGACATGTCGCGCAGGAAGAAGCCCGATTGCACAATGGCCAGGTAGGCGCCCGAGAACGAGCACAGGGTGCCGGCGATCAGCATGGCGGCGTAGCGGGTGCGTTCCACGGAGACGCCGGCGGCGTCGGCGGCGTGCGGGTTTTCGCCGCAGGCGCGCAGGCGCAGGCCGAAGCGCGAGTGGTACAGGAACCAGTGCACCAGCGGTACCAGGATGAAGGCCAGGTAGACCAGCACCGAGTGGCCGCCAATCAGCTTGGTGTAGAACCAGCCGAGGAAGGGAATGTGTTCGACGGCGGCGCTGCCCGGCAGCACCACGTCGAACAGGCGCGCTTCGCCCAGGTCGGGGGTGCGGCCGCCTTGCTGGAAGAAGTATTGCGCGACCACGAAGGTCAGGCCGCTCATGGCGATGTTGATGGCGATGCCGCCGACCAGCTGGTTGCCCTTCTGGGTGATGGCGACGAAGCCTTGCAGCATGGCCAGCGCGACGGAGACGCCCATGCCGGCCAGGATGCCGAGCCATGGGTTCTTGGTGGCGAAGGCGACGGCGGCGGAGACGAAGGCGGAGGCCAGGATCTTGCCTTCCAGGCCGATGTCGATCACGCCGGAGCGTTCCGCGAACAGGCCGGCCATGGCGGCGAAAATCAGCACCGGCGCGTTGCGCACGGTGGAGACGAGGATGGAGCCCAGGTGGAGATCTTCGAAAATCATGGTCTTAACCTTTGCGTGCTTTGAGCAGCTTGATGAGGACTGGGGCGTACAGGTATTCCATGGCGCCGCAGAACAAGATGATCAAGCCCTGGATGAAGATGAAGGTTTCGGTCGGGATGTTCGGTTTTTCCAGCGACAGGTCGAAGCCGCCCTGGGTCAGGGCGCCGAACAGGATGGCCGACAGCAGGATGCCGACCGGGTGCTGGCGGCCCATCAGCGCAATGGCGATGCCGACAAAGCCGGCGCCGCCGACGAAGTTGAGCGACAGGTAGTGGGTCGAGCCCATGATGGAGTTGACCGCACCCAAGCCGGCCAGCGCGCCGGAAATCAGCATGACAATGATGATCATGGCGCTGATCTTCACGCCGGCGTAGTGCGCGGCGTGCTGGTTCAGGCCCAGCGCGCGCACCTTGTAGCCCCAGGCGGAGCGGTTCATCACCACGCCGTACACCACCAGGGCGATGAGGGCGAGGAAGAAGCTGATATTCAGCGGGGTTTCGCCCAGCACGGGGAACCAGTCGTTCAGGCGAGGCATCTCCGCCGCGGCCGAGAACACGCGCGAGGCGGTGTTCTGTTCGCCCGGCGGGATCAGGTACTTGACGATCACGAAGTTCATCAGCGAGGCGCAGATGAAGTTGAACATGATGGTGGTGACCACGATGTGCGAGCCGCGTTTGGCCTGCAGGTAGCCGGGGACGAAGGCCCACAGGCCGCCGAACAGGGCGGCGCCGAGCATGCCGACCGGGATCAGCAGGAACCAGGGCAGGGAGGCGTCGAACGCCAGCAGGGCCAGGGTCAGGCCCAGGCCGCCGAAGTACATCTGGCCTTCGGCGCCGATGTTGAACAGGCCGGCCTGCATCGCGATCGATACGGCCAGGCCGGTGAAGACCAGGGTCGAGGCGTAGAACAGGGTGTAGCTCAAACCTTCCGGGTTGATGATCGCGCTGTTGATCAGGATGTGCATCGACTCCAGCGGGTCTTCGCCCATCAGGTGGATGGCAAGCGCGGCCACCAGCATGGCGGACAGCAGGTTGAGGATGGGCAGGACAAAGCCGGTTGCCCAGCGTGGCAGATCGTTAGTGGTCATGGTCAGTGTTTTTGCATGCCACCCATCAGCAGGCCGATGCGGGTGGTGTCGAATTCGTCGATTTTCAGTTCGCCGGTGATTTTGCCGCCGCACATCACGAGGATGCGGTCGGCCAGGGCGCGCACTTCTTCCAGTTCCACCGATACCAGCAGGATCGCCACGCCCTGGTCGCGCAGGGCGAGCAGCTGGGTGTGGATGGATTCGATGGTGCCGATGTCCACGCCGCGGGTCGGCTGGCCGACCAGCATCAGCTTGGGCTTGGCCAGCACTTCGCGCGCGATCACGACCTTCTGCTGGTTACCGCCGGAGAGCAGGCCGATACGCAGGTCTGGATTGGCCGGGCGCACGTCGAACTCCTTCAGCAGGCCGGCGCAGCGCTGGGCGATGCCCTTGAAGTCGATCAGGCCCCACTTGTTCTTGACCTTGTCCTGGTAGCCGAAGAAGGTGTTGTGCATGACCGAGAAGGCCTTGATCACGCCGTCGCGCAGGCGGTCTTCCGGCACGTGGCCAATGCCCAGTTCGCGGAACTTGGTCGGCAGGCCGTCGGCGTCGCTGCGGCCGGCGAAGGGCAGGGGCTTGCCTTCAAAATCCACCTCGCCGGAGGTCGGCAGCTTCATGCCGGACAGGATTTCCATCAGCTCGGACTGGCCGTTGCCGGACACGCCGGCAATCGCCACGATCTCGCCGGCGCGCAGGGTGAAGCCGATGTCCTGCAGCAGCTTGACGCCGTTGTCGTCGGCCAGTTGCAGGTTGCGCACTTCCAGCACCGGCTTGCCGGGATTGTAGGCGCCGCGCGGCAGGTTGTTTTCGATCGGGCGGCCGACCATCATCTGCGCCAGTTCTTCCTTGCTGGTGTCGGCGGTCTGCACGGCGCCGACCACACGGCCGCCACGCATCACGGTCACGGTGTCGGTGATGTCCTTGATCTCCTGCAGCTTGTGGGTGATCAGGATGATGGTCTTGCCTTGTTCCTTGAACAGCTTGAGGATCTCGAACAGCGATTCGGTTTCCTGCGCGGTCAGCACGGCGGTCGGCTCGTCCAGGATCAGGATGTTGGCCGAGCGGTAGATCTGCTTCAGGATTTCGACGCGCTGCTGGGCGCCCACGGACAGGTCGTGGATGGTGGCCAGCGGATCAACGTCCAGGCGGTAGCGTTCGCAGATTTCGCGCAGCTTTTTCTCGACGGCGGCGCGGTGTTCGCGCAGGCGGAAACCGCCTTCGCTGCCCAGCATCACGTTGTCCAGCACGGTCATGTTCTCGACCAGCATGAAGTGCTGGTGCACCATGCCAATGCCGAGCGTGATCGCCTCGTGCGAGTTGTGGATGTGTTGCACCTTACCGTCCAGCAGAATCTCACCGCCATCTGCGCGGTAATAGCCGTAAAGGATGCTCATCAAGGTCGACTTGCCGGCGCCATTTTCCCCCACCAGGCCATGGATGGCCCCTTTGGCGATGGAAAAACTGACGTCCGTATTCGCCTTTACCGCCCCAAAGTGCTTGGAGATATTGCGGAATTCTACTGCTGGCGTCATAAGGATTTTTCGGTCTTATTTACTGAAAAACGCGCCGGACGGGATATCCCGTCGGCGCGTTCTTTTTAATGGAACTGCTTGTTAGGCCGGGCAGGCGGCATTGGTGGTGCGGATATCGATGACTTTGGTCTTGCCGTCAATGATGTCCTTACGCGCGCCCAATACTTTCTTTTCGATCTCTGGGGTAATCAATTTGCGGTTGTGCGCGTCCAGCGCCCAATCCACGCCGCCTTCCTTCAGGCCCTTGGCGGTCACGCCGGCCTTCCAGGTGCCGTTCTTCATCTGCATGAAGGAGTCGTACACGGCGTTATCCACGCGCTTGACCATGGAGGTCAGCACGGAGCCCGGGTACAGGTGGTTCTGGTTGGAATCGACGCCGATCGACAGCTTGCCTTTTTCCTTGGCGGTCTGCAGGGTGCCCATGCCGGAACCGCCGGCCACCGCGAACACCACGTCCACGCCACGGTCGAACTGCGCGCGCGCCAGCTCACCACCCTTGGCCGGATCGTTCCAGGCGGCGGAGGTGGTGCCGACCATGTTCGAGATCACTTCGGATTTCTTGTCGACCGACTTGGCGCCCTGGGCATAGCCGCAGGCGAAAGTGCGGATCAGCGGAATGTCGATGCCCCCGATGAAGCCCAGTTTCTTGGTCTTGGAGGCCATGGCAGCGGCCACACCCACCAGGTAGGAACCTTCTTCTTCCTTGAACGTCACGGAATTGACGTTATTACCTTGGGCTACGCCGTCAATCAGCACGAACTTCACGTTCGGGAATTCTTTTGCGACTTTCTGCACCGCCTGGGTCTGGGCGAAGCCGATGGCGGCGATCAGGTCCAGCTTTTTACGTGCCAGGCCGCGCATCACCTGCTCTGCCTGGGTGTCGCTGCTCGCCTGGACTTCAATGTACTTAATACCGGTGTCCTTCTTGAAGCGCTCGGCGCCTTCGAATGCGGACTGGTTGAACGACTTGTCGAACTTGCCGCCGGCGTCGTACACGATGCCCAGCTTCGGATCAGCCGCGTTCGCGCTGGCTGCAACCGCAACTGCGGCGATCATCATGCTAAGTTGTTTGATTTTCATGTAAGGGCTCCGTGGAAGTTCGATATTGTATATTTTTATGGAGTGCCTCGGACGCTTTTTCGCGCCAAAGCAAGCCACGGCACCATGTAGCTTGCCAACAACATACTAATGCAAATTTTCACTATGTACCCTTGATTAATTCTTGGGCACGTAATCAAACTGCAAACACGCATTCGTCTGGCTGAATCCGCTTCTCAGGGCATGGATTCGTGGTTCGTTACTATGCAACAGGCGCTATATGTATGGCAAATACGTTTTTACTTGCTTATTTATATCCAGTGCAACTAAATAACACTTGATTCGAAAGCAACTTCGCTTCAATCCTTTCGTGCTAGCATCCGCGCCATTGCAACATTCCGTTACTTTTCTCTAAAGATAGGAACATTGGGTATGGATAAACGCCTCAAGCATTCCCTGATCGCTCTGGCCGTCGCCGGTGCATTTCCCCTCCACTCCGTTAGCGCCCAGGAAGCGCAGCAGCCAGCTGAAGAAGTAAAACAGCCCGGCCAGCTGGAAACCGTGATCGTTACCGCCCAGCGCCGCGCCGAGAACATCAAGGATGTGCCGATGGCAATTGCCACCGTGAAAGGCGAGAAGCTGGACGTGCTGACCTCCGGCGGCCAGGACATCCGTTTCCTGAACGGCCGTTCGCCTTCCGTGTCGGTTGAGTCCGATTACGGCCGTACTTTCCCGCGTTTCTATATCCGTGGTCTGGGTAACACCGACTTCGACCTGAACGCCTCCCAGCCAGTGGGCCTGGTAATGGACGATATCGTGATGGAAAACCCGATGCTGAAGGGTTTCCCGGTGTTCGACGTGGACCAGATCGAAGTGCTGCGCGGCCCGCAAGGCACCCTGTTCGGCCGTAACTCGCCGGCTGGCGTGATCAAGTTCGACTCCGCCAAGCCAGTGCTCGGCAAGACCGAGGGCTATGCCAACATCGGTTTCGGCAAGGAAGGCATGCGCAACCTGGAAGGCGCCTTCAACCTGCCCGTGAATGACACCCTGGCGTTCCGCTTCTCCGCCCAGAGCCAGCACCGCGACGACCGCGTGCACAATCCACGCCCGACCGGCACCCAGGACTTCGAAGGCTATGACGATCACGCCGTGCGCCTGCAAGCGCTGGTCAAGCCTAGCAAGGATTTCTCGGCGCTGTTCAATATCCACGCCCGCAATATGGATACCACCGCGACGCTGTTCCGCGCCAATATCCTGAAAAAAGGCACCAATGAACTGGTGGACGGCTTCGATTACTACTCCTACCCGAGCGACGGTTTCAACAACCAGTGGCTGAAGACCCGCGGCGGCAGCATCCGCCTGCGCTGGGACCTGCCAAACGTGACCCTGCATTCGATTACCGGCTACGAAAAACTGGACCTGTACAGCCGCGCCGACGTGGATGGCGGCTATGGTGCTGACTTCAACCCGCCGGTGGGCCCATTCGGCGGTATCCCGTTCCCGCTGGAGACGGCTGACCTGATGCCGAACCACCGTCAGTTCACGCAGGAGTTCCGTGCTGAATCGAACGGCAAGGGTCCTCTGCAGTGGATCGGCGGCCTGTTCTTCTTCAACGAGAACATCCAGATCGATTCGATCAGCTTCAATACCTTCAATAACAGCTCGCTGAACCCGGAGTACACGCAGCAGTTCCAGGACGCGCGTTCCTGGGCCGCCTTCGGTACCTTGAATTACGCGGTCAGCAACGACTTCAAGATGCGTGCCGGCCTGCGCTACACGACCGACAAGAAGGACTTCATTGCGCAGCGTATTGAACCGAACAAGCCTGTCTGGCGCCAGACCCTGGCCGATACGTCGCACAACGTGAGCTGGGACCTGAGCGGCACTTACACCCTGGATAAGGACATCAACCTGTTCGGCCGCATCGCGACCGGTTACCGCGCGCCCTCCATGCAGGGCCGCCTGTACGGCATCGGCGACATGCCAACCATGGCCAAGGCCGAGAAGGCGCTGTCCTACGAGTTCGGCGTGAAGGCTGACCTGATGAACCGCCGCGCACGCGCTTCGCTGACTTTCTTCCGTTACGACATGGATGACAAGCAGCTGACCGCAGGCAGCGGCGCCGTCAACATGAACCGCCTGATCAACGCCGACAAGGTGACCGGCCAGGGCGTGGAGCTGGACCTGCAGGCCAACCTGGGCTACGGTTTCAGCGGCACCTTCGGCAGCAGCTACAACGACACCGAAATCAAGGATGCGAAAGTCTTCGATTCCAATTGCGGCGGCGGCTTCAAGATTTGCACCGTGCTCGATCCGCAAGGCCCATTCCCGCTGACCGCCAGCCTGAATGGCAACGACCTGCCGCGCGCACCGCGCTGGCAGCATAACTTCAGCCTGAAGTACAGCACCGCTGTCGGTAACGGCGAGTTGTATGCCTACACCGACTGGGCTTACCGCAGCACCTACAACTTCTTCCTGTACGAAGCGGTTGAGTACAAGGCCAAGTCCCTGCTGGAAGGCGGCCTGCGCATTGGCTACAAGTGGGATAACTACGAAATCGCCGCATACGGCCGCAACATCACCAACCGTATCCAGGCCCTGGGCGCGATTTCGATCAACAACCTGACCGGTATCGTGAACGAGCCACGCACTTACGGCGTGCAGTTCAAGGCTACCTTCTGACCGATTCACACTCCCTGTGAACAACGCGCACTTCGGTGCGCGTTTTTTTTTGTATCATGGTGCCTCCTTGGGGGAGGGGTAATGCAAACTGCTGTGAATATGTGGCCGCTGCTTGGCGTGGCCGTGATCGTGCTTGGTTTCCTGCTGCGGCTGCACCCGGTGCTGGTGGTCGTGGCGGCGTGCTTTACAACGGGCTTCGCGGCCTTGATGCCGGTGGAGGCGCTGCTTGCCTCGCTCGGCACGGCTTTCGTCAAAACGCGCAACCTGCCGATGATCTACCTGCTGCCGCTGGCCGCGATCGGGTTGCTGGAGCGTTTTGGCTTGCGCGAGCATGCGCAGGCGGCGATTTCGCGTGTGCGCTCGGCCACGGCGGGACGTTTGCTGATCGTCTACCTGTTCGTGCGTGAAACGTCGGCCGCCATGGGGCTGACTGCGCTGGGCGGCCACCCCTCGATGGTGCGGCCGGTGGTGGCGCCGATGGCGGAGGGCGCGGCGGAGGTGCAGCTTGCCGCGCAGGGCAAGACGCTTGGCGAGGAGCAGCGCTACCGCATTCGCGCCATGGCGGCGGCGACGGACAATGTCGGCCTGTTCTTCGGCGAGGATATATTTGTCGCCTTTGGCGCCATCGTACTGATGCAAACCGTGCTGCGCGCGGAGGGGATCGAAGTCGATCCGCTGCATATGGCGCTGTGGGGCATTCCTACTGCCATTTGCGCTTTCATCATCCACGCCTGGAACCTGAATCGGCTGGATCGCTACCTGCGCAGGAGCGTCGCATGATCATCCGCGTCGAATACTTTTACTACCTGCTCGGCATCATGCTGGCGATGGTCGCCCTGATGTCGTTCGGCGACCGCAGCAACCCGCGCCGCTGGACCACGGGCTTGTTCTGGGCGCTGTATGCCATGATTTACCTGGCCGGCGAACGCCTGCCGCCAGCCATGGCGGGCCTGGCCATGATCGTGATGGCGGTGCTGGCCGGCTTTGGCGGTGTCCGCAGCGGCAAGCCAGATGTGTTGCCCGATGATGCGCGCCGCGCCAGTGCCGCACGCTTGCGGCACCGCCTGTTCATCCCCGCGCTGGTGATTCCTGCCGTGACCATGGCCGGCGCCACCTTGTTGAAAGACGTGCGCATCGGTGAATTGTTCGTATTGGACCCAAAGCACCTGACGCTGGTGAGCCTGGGCTGCGCCGCCGTGGCGGCAGTGGCTGTCGCTTGCTGGCTGACCCGTTCCACACCGCTGCAGGCTGGCCGCGAGGCGCGCCGCCTGGTCGATGCCATGAGCTGGTCGATTGTGCTGCCGCATATGCTGGCGGTGCTAGGCTTGCTGTTTAGCGAGGCTGGCGTGGGTAAGGCGGTGGCGCAGGTGTCCACCGGGCTGGTAGGCGCCGACTCCAAGCTGGCGGCGGTTGCGCTGTTTTGCATCGGCATGGCGCTGTTCACGATTGTGATGGGGAATGGCTTTGCCGCTTTCCCTGTAATGGCGGGCGGCGTGGGTGTGCCGGTGCTGGTGGCGCAGTATGGCGGCAACCCGGCGGTGATGGCAGCGATTGGCATGTTCAGCGCGTATTGCGGTACCCTGATGACGCCGATGGCCGCCAACTTCAACATCATCCCGACCGCGCTGCTCGACCTGCCGGACCGGAATGCCGTGATCAAGGCGCAAATCCCTACCGCGCTGCCGCTGCTCGGCGCGAACATTATCCTTTTGTACTTCCTCCTATGAAGACTGTGCTGCTGACCGGCTTTGAGCCGTTTAACAAGGAACCGATCAATCCCGCCTGGGAGACCGTGCGGGCGCTGGATGGCTGGCAGGGCGGCGCCGGGGACGAGGCGTTCCGTGTCGTCGCGCGCCAGCTGCCTTGCGTGTTCGGCGCGGCGAATGCGGCCATGTCTGCGCTGCTGGATGAGGTGCGGCCGGTGCTGGTGATCGCGGTGGGGCAGGCGGGCGGCCGCGTCGACCTGACCGTTGAGCGGGTGGCGATCAATGTCGACGATGCGCCGATCAAAGACAATGCGGAGCAACAGTTGGTCGATGCACCGATCGTGCCTGGCGGCCCGGCGGCTTATTTCTCCACGCTGCCGATCAAGGCGGTTGTGGCTGCGCTGCGGGCGGCTGGCTTGCCGGCCTCCGTGTCGCAGACGGCCGGCACCTTTGTCTGCAACCACGTGTTTTATGGCCTGATGCATGCGCTGGCCGACCGCGCTGGCGTGCGCGGTGGCTTCATCCATATTCCCTACCTGCCGGAGCAGGCGGCGCGCCACCCCGGCATGGCCAGCATGTCGCTGGCGCAGATGATCGAGGGCTTGCGTATCGCCGTGCAAACTTCCCTCGCCGTTTCGCGCGACACATCGGTTGCCGCAGGCGCGACGCACTAGACTATGGCTAAACCTCCCATTTTCCCGGGCCCACGGACGGTGCGTGGTGCTGTGCTTGCGGTACTGCTCTCGAACGTTGACCAGACAGGTCGTGAGCCGCTGCGTGGACGCGTGACGCTTGCAGCAATCGTCAGGGCGTTGAAACGTAAATACTATTGGCCGATTGAAACGGTCAGTTTTCCGTCGACTGCGGCGGATGGTCGGGCGACCTGGGCTACGGTGTATAGCTTGCCGCCCGAAGTCATCCGTGCTGCGTTGGATGACAGGGGGCGCGACTGGCTCAGGAGTGCGGGGTATCTTTGAAACCCGGAAAGCAGGGTCTGACCCAAGGGTCAGACCCCTGTTCGGCGGACGGCGGGGCTTAGGCGCTGGGCGGGCGCAGGATGTTGAGGAAGGCGCGTACGACCGGTGCGTCGTCCAGCGTGGTGTAGGTGATGTACAGGTTGGCCGACGGCGCGTTGGTGCGGATCGGCAGGAACACCACGCCGGGCCAGCCGATGCGCGCGGTGGTTTCCGGCATCAGCGTGACACCGAGGCCGGCGCCGACCATGGCCAGCAGCGTCTGCGGCTCGTGCGCTTCCTGGAAAATCTCCGGGTGGAAGCCGGCGTTGATGCAGCACTGGATCAGGTAGCGCGGGAAGGCCGACTTGTCCAGGGCCAGGGTCAGCATCGGCTCGTCGGCGATATCCATCAGCTCAATCGCATCCATCTTCGCCAGCGGATGGTGCTCGTTCACCGCCACGCACACGTTCTCCTTGAAGCACAGCTCCTGCTTCAGGTTATCGCGCCGCAGCTCGTCGTCGTCCAGCTTCGGCTCGCGCCAGAAGCCGACGTCGATCTGCTTGGCGCGCAGCGCGTCGTACTGCACCGTCGGGCCGGATTCGTGGATGGTCCAGGTCACGCGCGGGTACTTGCTCTGGAATTCTTCCAGCATCGACGGGATCGGGCCCCACATCGCCGAACCGACGATGCCCACGCGCAGGCGGCCCACTTCGCCGCGGTCGATCTGGCGCACGGTGTCGATGGTCATGCGCATTTTTGCCAGCAGGTCGGACGCCTCCTGCATCAGCGCCTTGCCGGCCACGGTCAGTTCGAAGGTGCGGGTGGTGCGCGCGAACAGCTTCACGCCCAGCTCCGCTTCCAGCTTCATGATTTGCTGCGACAGCGGCGGCTGCGAAATATGCAGGCGTTCCGCCGCGCGGCTGAAGCTCTTCTCTTCAGCCACGGCCAGGAAGTACTTTAACTGCTTCAGGTCGATGGACATGGATGCTCCTGCAGCGCACGCGCCAGGGCTGCGCCGACACGCGCGTTGTTTTTCACCAGTGCGATATTGGTCATCAGGCTGCGGCCTTCGGTCAGGGTCTTGATGCGGGCCAGCAGGAAGGGGGTGACCTTCTTGCCGGTCACGCCGTTCTGTTCCGCTTCCTGCAGGGCGCGCACGGTGATGGCGTCGATTTCGTCCTTCGGCATGGCGTCCGCGTCCGGCACCGGCGCGGAGACCACCACGCCGCCATTCAGGCCCAGCGCCCACTTGGTGGCGATGAAGGATGCCTGCTCGGTCGCGGTATCGAGCTGGAAGTCGGCATTGAAGCCGCTCTCGCGCGTGAAGAAGGCCGGGAAGCCGGGCTGGCCGACCGAGACCACCGGCACGCCGTGGGTTTCCAGGTATTCCAGCGTCAGGCCGATGTCGAGGATGGACTTCACGCCTGCGCACACCACGGCCACATTGGTCTGGCCCAGTTCCTGCAGGTCGGCCGAAATATCCATGCTGGTTTCGGCGCCGCGATGCACGCCGCCGATGCCGCCGGTGACGAAGACCTTGATGCCGGCCAGCTGGGCGCAGATCATGGTCGCGGCCACGGTGGTGGCGCCCAGCTTGTGCTGCGACAGGACGTAGGCCAGGTCGCGGCGCGACACCTTGATGGCGTCCGGCGAGTTGCCCAGCTGCTCCAGCTGCTCGTCGGTCAGGCCGATACAGATCTTGCCGCCGATGATGGCGATGGTGGCCGGCACCGCGCCCGCGTCGCGGATGATCTGTTCCACTTCGCGCGCGGTCTGCACGTTCTGCGGGTAGGGCATGCCGTGCGAGATGATGGTCGATTCCAGCGCCACGATCGGCTGGCCGGTGGCGCGGGCGTGGGCTACTTCAGGGGAGAAGGACAGGAATTGGTGCATGGTTTACTCCTCGATAAGCGCGGCGGCGAGCAGGTCTGCGCTCAGTTCCGGCGATACGGTGTGTGGGCTGGCCAGCGTAATGGCGGCGGCTTTCAAGCCACGCTCGCAGGCCAGGGTAAGGTGTGCGGGGTCTTGCAGCAGCGACCAGACCACCGCGGCGGAGAAGGCGTCGCCGGCGCCGGTCACGTCGACCACCTGCGCGTCGTGCGCCGGCAGCCAGTGCAGGGCCTGGCCCAGGGTGTGATAGACGCCGCTGGCGCCGCAGGTGACGATGATGTCCTGCGCGCCGGCCGCTTGCAGTTCGTGGCAGGCCGCCTGCACGTCGGCTTCGGTCGGCAGGGCGCGGCCGGCACGGGTTTCCAGTTCGCCGCGATTCAGGATCAGCAGCGACAGGCCTTGCAAGTCGTGCGGCAGGCGCGCCATTTTCGGCTGCGACACGGCGACCACCACCAGCGGCACGCCGGAGGCGCGCGCGTCGGCCAGCAGCATGGCGACCGATTCCACGGGCAGGTTCAGGTCGGCCACCACCATGCCGGCGGCGTTGCGCTGCGGCTGGCGGCTGGCGATCCAGCCCGGTGTCAGTTGATCGAAGATGGCCATGTCGGCCAGCGCCACCACCATTTCGCCGGAGGCGTCCAGCACGGCGGTGTAGGTGCCGCTGCCAATGCCGTTGACCTGCAGGCTGCCTTCCATGCCGATGCCGGCCGCTTCCACCTGGGCGCGCAGGGCGCGGCCGGAGGAATCGTCGCCCAGGGCGGTCAGGAGGGAGCAGGGCAGGCCGAGCTGGGCCAGGTTGGCGGCGATATTGCGGGCCACGCCGCCGAAACTTTCCTCAGCGCAAGCCGGGTTGGAGGTGGCCATTTGCAGCGGCGCGTGCGGGCGCAGCTTGCGGTCGAGGCAGGCGGCGCCGATGCAGAGTACGGTGCGTTCATTGCGCAACACGTAGGCGCGGCCGAGCAGCTTGCGTTCGCGGATCAGGCTGGCGACGTGGCCGGCCACGGCCGAGCGCGACAGGGCGAGCTGCTCCGCCAGCTCTTGCTGGGAGATGAAGGGATTGGCGCGGATCAGCTGGTACAGCTGTTCCTTGCGGGAGAGATCGCTCACGAAAAGCTCGCTATAAACATTTGTTTGCGATGCTAAACATTTGTCTGTTGCCTGTCAAACGGAAGGCCTCCCTATAATAAACCTAGATTTATATCGCTTGCATATAAATAATAAAGAAAAATGGTATTTGCCATACATATAGTCGATGATGCATAGTGTCGTGGTACGTTCACAGGCCTGTTCTGGCCAGCTCACCTAAAGATTACAAAAACGAGGAACTCCATGTCTTCCAATACCCCTTTCCAGGCAGCCGCTATCATCCGCGCTCGCATGCCGGCCAATTTCCAGCCACGCGTTGCCATGATCCTGGGCTCCGGCCTGGGCGTGCTGGCCGAGCAGATGACCGATTCCGTGTCGATCAGCTTTGACGAGCTGCCAGGCTTCCCGATCTCCACCGTGCACGGCCACGCCGGCCAGCTGGTGATGGGCACGCTGGCAGGCGTGCAGGTGGTGTGCCTGAAAGGCCGCGGCCACTTCTACGAGGGCTACGGTCCGGCGGTGATGACCTCCGCCGTGCGCACCATCAAGCTGCTGGGCTGCGAGATGCTGTTCGTGACCAATGCTGCGGGTTCGCTGCGTCCGGAAGTGGACGCCGGTTCGCTGGTGGCGCTGAACGACCATATCAACTTCCTGCCAGGCAGCGCGATGATCGGCCCGAACGATGAACGTTTCGGCCCGCGCTTCTTCTCGATGGCGAATGCCTACGATGCGGACCTGCGCAAGCTGCTGCAGGCCAGCGCTGCGGAGAAGTCGATCACCCTGCATGAGGGTGTGTACATTGCCTATCCTGGCCCGAACTTTGAGACGCCAGCTGAAATCCGCGCGTTCAAGACCCTGGGTGCGGACGTGGTGGGTATGTCGGTGGTGCCGGAGGTGGTGCCTGCGCGTCACTGCGGTTTGAAAGTGGTGGGCGTGTCCGTCATTACCAACCTGGCTGAGGGCCTGTCGCCGTTCCAGCTGTCGCATGAGCAGACCCTGAAGTACGCCGCCATCGGCGCGGAGTCGCTGATCAAGCTGATCTTGCAGTTCCTGGAGAACGTCGGCAAATCGCCTAAGGCCTAAACCGGTAAACCTGTGTCTGACCCACGGGGTCAGACACAGGAAGATCGACGGCCAGCGGCCGTGGCATACAGGTGTCGGACCCTGTGGGTCAGACACCGAATTTATGGTTTCAAGAGAGGCACCCATGTCCCGTGCATTCATCCTGTTGTTAGACTCCTTCGGCCTCGGCGCAACGCCGGATGCCGCCAAATACGGCGACCAGGCTTATAACACCTTCGGCCACATCGCCAAATGGGCTGCCAGCGAAGGCAAGCCAATGTCCCTCCCCACCATGGAAAAAATCGGCCTGGCCGCCGCCGCGCATACCGCGTCGGGCGAATGGGCTGCCGGTTTCAATCTGCGTGAGGGCTTTACCGGCGCCTACGGCGCTGCACGCGAACAGTCCACCGGCAAGGACACCCAGTCCGGCCACTGGGAAATCGCCGGCGTGCCGGTGCTGTTCGATTGGGGCTACTTCCCGAAAGAAGTGCCGTCCTTCCCGAAAGAGCTGACCGACAAGCTGCAGGAACTGACCGGCGTGCCGGGCTTCCTGGGCAACTGCCACGCTTCCGGCACCACCATCATCACCGACCTGGGCGACGAGCACGTCGCCACCGGCAAGCCGATCCTGTACACCTCGGCCGACTCGGTGCTGCAGATCGCATGCCACGAAGAGCATTTCGGCCTGGAGCGCCTGTACGATATGTGCGAAAAGGCTTACGAGCTGGTCAAGCCGTACAACATCGGCCGCGTCATCGCCCGCCCATTCCTGGGCGCGAACGGCAACTACAAGCGCACCGCCAACCGCCACGACTACGCCGTGCCGCCAAGCGCGCCGACCCTGCTGGACCACGTGAAGAACGAAGGCGGCGAGGTGATCGCACTGGGCAAGATCAGCGATATCTACGCCGCGCAAGGCGTGAGCCGCGTGCTGAAGGGCCCGGACAATATGGCGCTGTTCGACAAGCTGCTGGAAGCGCAGCGCGAAGCGGGCGACAAGTCGCTCACTTTCGTCAACTTCGTCGATTTCGACATGCACTTCGGCCACCGCCGCGACGTTGCGGGCTACTCGAACGCGCTGCACGAAATGGATGCGCGCCTGCCTGAATTCATCGCCAACCTGAAAGACGGCGACCTGTGCGTGATCACCGCCGACCACGGCTGCGATCCGACCGCGCCGGGCTCCGACCACACCCGCGAACATATTCCTGTGCTGTTCTTCGGCCCGAATGTGAAGCCGCAGTCGCTCGGCATCTCGGAGACCTTCTCCGACATCGGCCAGACCATCGCGCATCACCTGGGCGTGAAACCTCTTTCCAACGGAACCAACCTGCTATGACCATCATTACCGACTTCAAGCGCAACGAGGCCATTGGCCTTGATTTGGGCTGGCTGAATCACATCCACGTGAACAAAGCCGCCGCGGACCGCCGCGCCGCATCGCTGGCGAACCGCCGCACCGTGAAGAAAGAGTACCAGGCTGCCTGGCTGGTAAAAGCGATCGAACTGATCGACCTGACCACCCTGGCCGGCGACGACACCCCGGGCCGCGTGGAGCGCCTGTGCATGAAGGCCATGCGCCCGCTGCGCCAGGACCTGGTGGAAGCACTGGGCCTGCAAGAGCGTAACTTGATGACCGGCGCGGTCTGCGTGTACCACGAGATGATCCAGCACGCCGACGCGGTGCTGAAAGGCCGCCTGCCTATCGCTGCAGTGTCGACCGGCTTCCCGGCCGGCCTGACCAGCATGGAAACCAAGGTGCGCGAGATCGAACTGTCGGTGGCTGCCGGCGCCAAAGAGATCGACATCGTGATCACCCGCCAGCACGTCCTGACCGGCAACTGGCAAGCCCTGTACGACGAGATGCTGGCGTACCGCAAAGCCTGCGGCGAAGCGCACGTGAAGGCGATCCTGGCCACCGGCGACCTGGTCACCCTGGAAAACGTGGCCAAGGCATCCTGGGTCTGCATGATGGCAGGCGCTGACTTCATCAAGACCTCGACCGGCAAGGAAGGCGTCAACGCCACCATCCCGGTATCGCTGGTGATGGTGCGCGCGATCCGCGAATACCACGAGCGCACCGGCTTCAAGGTGGGCTACAAGCCTGCGGGCGGCGTCGGCACCGCCAAGGCGGCGCTGCAGTACATGACCGTGATGAAGGAAGAATTGGGCAATGAATGGCTGGAGCCGCACCTGTTCCGTATCGGTGCTTCCTCCCTGCTGACCGACATCGAGCGCCAGCTGGAGCACTACGTGACCGGCAACTACTCCGCCGCCCATCGCCACGCGCAACCATAAGAAGACACCGCCATGCCAACTATTAACGAGATCCTCAACACCATGGACTACGGCCCTGCACCAGAAAGCCAGAAAGAAGCGCAAGCGTGGCTGGAGCAGCGCTCCCGCAAATTCGGCCTGTTTATCGATAACGCGTGGACCGAGCCGGGCGAAACCTTCGCCAGCATCAATCCTGCCGACGGCTCGCACCTGGCCGACCTGACCCAGGCCAGCGCGGTCGATGTGGCGCGCGCCGTCACCGCCGCGCGCAAAGCGCTGCCGGCCTGGCAGGCGCTGGGCGGCCATGGCCGTGCCAAGATCATGTACGCGATCGCACGCCTGATGCAAAAGCATGCGCGCCTGTTCGCGGTGCTGGAAACGCTGGACAACGGCAAGACCATCCGCGAAACCCGCGACGCCGACCTGCCGCTGGTGGCGCGTCACTTCTACTACCATGCCGGCTGGGCGCAACTGCTGGACGAAGAGTTCCCGGGCCACCGCGCCGTGGGCGTGGTCGGCCAGATCGTGCCGTGGAACTTCCCGCTGCTGATGCTGGCGTGGAAAATCGCTCCCGCCATGGCAGCCGGCAACACCATCGTCTTCAAGCCGGCTGAATTCACGCCGCTGACCGCGATGCTGTTCGCCGACATCTGCGTGCAGGCCGGCGTGCCTGCCGGTGTGGTGAATATCGTGACCGGCGACGGCCGTACCGGCGAAGCGCTGGTGGCGCACCAGGGCATCGACAAGCTGGCCTTCACCGGCTCCACCGAAGTGGGCCGCCTCATCCGCGAAGCCACCGCCGGCACCGGCAAGAAGCTGTCGCTGGAACTGGGCGGCAAGTCGCCGTTCATCGTCTTCGAAGACGCCGACCTGGACGCCGCGGTGGAAGGCCTGGTCGATTCGATCTGGTTCAACCAGGGCCAGGTTTGCTGCGCCGGTTCGCGCCTGCTGGTGCAGGAGTCGGTGCAGGAGCGCTTCCTGAAAAAACTGAAAGCGCGCATGGACAACCTGCGCCTGGGTTCCCCGCTCGACAAGTCGATGGATATCGGCGCGCTGGTCGATCCGATCCAGCAGCAGCGCATCGCCGCACTGGTGGACTCCGCCCGCGCCGAAGGTTGCGAGGTGTACCAGCCGGCCGGCTGCGAAGTGCCTGCAACCGGTTCGTGGTTCCCGCCAACCCTGATCACCGGCGCGTCGACTTCGGCCGCCGTGGCGCAGGCTGAAATCTTTGGCCCGGTGCTGGTCGCGATGAGCTTCCGTACCCCGGCTGAAGCGGTGCAGCTGGCGAACAATACCGTGTACGGCCTGGCTTCCTGCGTCTGGACCGAGAACATTTCGCTGGCGCTGGACGTGGCGCCTGCCATCAAGGCCGGCGTGGTGTGGATTAACACCGCCAACCAGTTCGACGCTGCTTGCGGTTTCGGCGGCTACAAGGAATCCGGCTACGGCCGTGAAGGCGGCCGCGAAGGCATGTTCGAGTACCTGGTGCCGGTGTCGGAAGATGCCCGTCCGGCGGCGCCGACCTTCAAGAAGCCTGCCAAACCGGAAACCGAGTTCACCCCATCGGCCGATCCGTTTGCCGTGGACCGCACGGCCAAGCTGTACATCGGCGGCAAGCAGGCCCGCCCTGACGGCGCGTACTCGCGCGCCATCCACGGCGCCGACGGCAAGTTCCTGGGCGAAGTGGGCGAGGGTAACCGCAAGGATATCCGCAACGCTGTGGAAGCCGCGCACAAGGCGACCGGCTGGACCAAGGCGACTGCGCACAACCGCGCGCAAGTGCTGTACTACATCGCTGAAAACCTGGCCGCGCGCGGCGCGGAATTCGCCGAGCGTATCGCTGCGCAGACCGGCACCAAGAACGCCGAGAAGGAAGTGCAAGCTTCCATCGAGCGCCTGTTCTACTGGGCGGCGTGGGCCGACAAGTACGACGGCCTGGCGCATCAGCCGCCAATGCACGGCATCACCGTGGCGCTGAATGAAGCGGTTGGCGTGATCGGTATCGTGTGCCCGAATGAGAATCCGCTGCTGGGCTTTATCTCGCTGGTGGCTCCGGCTATCGCCGTGGGTAATCGCGTGGTGGCCGTGCCTTCCGAGGCGTATCCGCTGTCGGTGACTGACCTGTACCAGGTGTTCGATACCTCGGACCTGCCGGGCGGCGTGGTGAATATCGTGACCGGTTCGGCGGATGAACTGGCGCGCACGCTGGCGTCGCACGCGGATGTGGATGCTGTGTGGCGCCATGACGGTTCGGCGGCTGGCTGCGCGGAAGTGGAGAAGCTGTCGGCTGCGTCGCTGAAGCGTACCTGGACCGGTGGCGCCAAGGGCCGTGACTGGTTCTCGACCGCGCAGGCGGGCGGTCGTGTTGTGCTGGCGCATGCGTCGCAGGTTAAGAATATCTGGATTCCTTACGGCGTTTAAACCCGGTAAAGCCGGGTCAGACCCAAGGGTCTGACCCTTGGGTCTGACCCAGGTTTACCGGGTCTGAAGTAAAAAGAAAGAGATAAAAAAATGTTCCTCCCCCAGGAAATCATCCGTAAAAAACGCGACGGTGGCGTGCTGAGCAAAGAAGAAATCCAATTCTTCGTCAAAGGCATCACCGACAACAGCGTCAGCGAAGGCCAGATCGCCGCGCTGGCGATGGCCGTCTTCTTCAACGACATGTCCATGGACGAGCGCGTGGCGTTCACCCTGGCTATGCGCGACTCCGGCGAAGTGCTGGACTGGAAATCGCTGAACCTGCCAGGTCCGGTGATGGACAAGCACTCCACCGGTGGCGTGGGCGACGTGGTCTCCCTGATGCTCGGCCCGATGATCGCGGCCTGCGGCGGCTTCGTCCCGATGATCTCCGGCCGCGGCCTGGGCCACACCGGCGGCACCCTGGACAAGTTCGACTCCATCCCCGGCTACTCCACCGTCCCGACCAACGAAAAGTTCCGTGACGTGGTGAAGAACGTCGGCGTGGCCATCATCGGCCAGACCGCCTCGCTGGCGCCGTCCGACAAGCGTTTCTACTCGATCCGCGACGTGACCGCGACCGTGGAATCGGTGGCCATGATCACCGGCTCCATCCTGTCGAAGAAGCTGGCCGCCGGCCTGGACGTGCTGGCGATGGATGTGAAGGCAGGTTCCGGCGCGTTCATGCCGACTTATGAGAAGTCGGTTGAACTGGCCGAATCCATCGTCAAGGTGGGTAATGGCGCGGGCACGCTGACCTCGGCCCTGCTGACCGATATGAATGAATCGCTGTCGCCGTGGGCCGGCAATGCTGTGGAAGTGCGCGGTGCGATTGATTACCTGACCGGCAAGTTCCGTCCGGCGCGCCTGCATGAAGTCACCATGGCGCTGTGCGCTGAAATGCTGGTGATGGGTAAGCTGGCGGCGAACGAGGCGGATGCACGCGCCAAGCTGCAGCACGCGCTGGATTCGGGTGAGGCTGCTGAACGCTTCTCGCGCATGGTGGCTGCGCTGGGTGGGCCTGCCGACCTGGTGGAGAATATGGATAAGCACCTGGAGAAGGCGCCGATCGTGGTACCGGTGCCGGCGCCGCGTGCGGGTTATGCTGCGTCGACCGTTTGCCGCGATATCGGGCTGGCGGTGGTGTCGCTGGGCGGTGGCCGTCGCCGTCCGACGGATGCGATTGACTTTGCTGTGGGCCTGACTGATTTGGTGGAGCTGGGGCAGCCGTTGCAGGCGGGCCAGCCGCTGGCCATGGTGCATGCGCGGACGCAGGAAGCTGCGGAGCAGGCGGTGCGCGAGGTGCAGGCTGCCTATACCATTGCGGATGCGGCGCCGGTGGCGAATCCGATTGTTTATCGTACTATTCGCCCTTAAAACCGGTAAACCAGTGTCTGACCCATAGGGTCAGACACTGGCCTGCGACTGCCGCGTGACGAAGTGTCTGACCCTATGGGTCAGACACTGGTTTACCGGTTTGGAGACAACATGAACAACGACCAACTCATCGTAGAAGCCAAGGCCGCGCGCCTGAAAGCCTACACCCCATATTCCAACTTCAAGGTCGGCGCAGCGCTGCTGACCAAGGATGGCAAAATCTTCCACGGCTGTAATGTGGAGAACGCCAGCTATGGCCTGTGCAACTGCGCCGAGCGCACCGCCTTCTTCAGCGCCATCGCGCAGGGTTACCAGCCCGGCGATTTCACCAAGCTGGCCGTGGTCGGCGAAACCGATCACCCGATCGCTCCTTGCGGCGCCTGCCGCCAGGTCACGCTGGAACTGGGCGGCAACCAGCTGCCCGTGGTGCTGGCCAACCTGAATGGCGACACCCGCGAAACCACCGCAGCCGAGTTGCTGCCCGAAGCCTTCGGCGGCTGGGACCTGAAGAAGTAAAAGTGAAAAAGGCCATCGACGTTCAAACGGCCGTCGCCATTGCGGCGTCCGAAGCGATTGCAGCGAAAACCCAGGGTACTTTCGGCGTGGGGGGCGTCATGCTCGACGCCAGCGGCACGGTGCTCAAGGCGCTGCATAACAACGTCATCAAACATGGCCTGATCTTTGACCCCACCGCGCACGGCGAGCGGCAACTGGTGGACTGGTACTTCGCCGAGCGCGCCAAGGGCCGCGAATTGCCGCCGCCGGAAGACTGCACCATCGTCACTTCGCTCGACCCCTGCTGCATGTGTACCGGCGCCATGCTGGCCGCAGGCTTCAATGTGGTCGTCGCCGCACCGGACGGCAAAGCCGGCATCAACTACAACGGCTCCGCCTTCTTCCCTTCGCTGCCGGCAGCCTTGCAGCCGAAGGCGGAAGCGACCTTTGCCTATCCCGCGGTGCTGGGTACCTCTTCATATGCGCGGCGCGGGGCCGGGGCATCGCCCAAGCCCTTCTTCATCGGCAAGACCATCGCCGAGCCCACCCAGGCGCTTTGCTCGCTGGTGTTCGAGGCGACGTCCGCCAATGTGATGGACCTGTTCAATATCGACCCGCCGCAGCAGGACCTGAAAGATCCGGCCACGCTGCCGGCGGACCACTTCATTGTCCGCGCCCTGAAGCGCGCCTTCCCGGATGCCTTGACCTATCGCTGCGACCCGCGCACGCCGGATGCGGGCCTGGCGCCCTACCTGCAGCAGGCCATGGCGCGCGACAAGGCGCAAGGCGGGAAAGGGGAGGCGGTGGCGCTGCTGGATTCCTTCGGCAATTTGCTGTTGTGCTGCCACGGCCGCCAGCAAAGTTCGATGATCCGCACCGCCTTCATGGAATGCACGCGCGCCTACGCGCAACTGCGCTACAAGCTGATGGAGGGCGCCGACGCGGCGACCCAGTCCGAAGTGCGCCACTACCTGGGCCACCCGAAAGATGGCACCTTCGTCTTCGCCGTCGGCCCGGACGAAAGCGCCCTGAGTTTCATGGCGCTGGGCGCCTACGGTTCCACGATGGAAGGCGCGCTGCCGCACAATAATCCGGCGCAGTTCCAGTATGTGCGTCCGGCCATGCCGGAAACGGCGTTGCATGAATTGTGCAGCCATCTGCCGCCGCTGTACCGCAACCTGATCAGGATCCGCCCGACCCAGGTGAAGGACGCCGCGCTGGTCACGGCGCTCGCCTGAATCACATGGCGTCGAACGAGGCGCTGGCGTCGGTCTGCATCATGCCAAAGATATTGCCGTCCGGGTCCTTTGCATAGGCCAGCCAGCCCACGCCTGGCACGGGCATTTTCGGCACGGCCACCACGCCTTTCAGTTCCTTCAGCTGCACCAGCGACTTGTCCAGGTCTTCCACGTCCACCGTGCAGACAAAGGCGTTGACGGAAGCCCCTTCCAGCGGCGGCGGACCCCGGCGCGGCAGCAGGCCGCCATTGATGCCGGGCGCGCCGACCTCGCCGGTGCCGACCAGCCAGTAGTCGCCGCCTTCCCATTTGGAAAAGCTCCAGTCGAACATCTTGCCGTAAAAGTCGATCAGGACTTGCGGCTCGCTGGCCTGGATCTCAAAGTGAACGGTGCGTCCCATTACTGCTCCCAAGGGTCATAGGTACCGATGCTCCACACATGCCCTTCGGGATCGCGGCAGGTAAAACCACGGCCGCCGTAATCTTCATCCTGCAGGGGCATTTCGATTGGCGCCCCGGCTTGCACGCAGCGTGCGTGCACTTCGTCGGCGTCGTTGACGACCAGGTAGGCGCTTTGCGTGACGCCCATGCCAATCTCGGAAGGTTGCTTGAGCAGGCGTCCGAAATCGGTGTCGAAAATGGAGCTTAGCATGACCATGCCATTGCCATAGGAAAGCTGGGCGTGGGCGATGGTGCCGTCTTCGTTCGGCACCACGAGCGATGCCTTGAAGCCCAAGGTATTACACAACCAAGTGATAGCGGCGGGCGCGTCGCGGTAGCGCAGGCAAGGCAGGATAGTCGCGCGCGTAGCCTTTGGAATCGTCATCGTTATCTCCCTGATATGGCAGCATCGTCAGGACAATATAGACTAGCACCGGACAGGGGGCAAGCGAGCGCGGGCGCCTTACATTTGCTGGAATAAATGGGTATTTCCGCGACTGACTTCCAGTTCCTCCGTGGAGTTTCGCACACGCACCATCTGGCGTCCGCGCAGGTCGCGCGTGACCTCGGCGATTGCATCCACGCGCACGAGGGTGGAGCGATGGATGCGCCAGAATTCGTTCGGGTCCAGCTCGTCTTCCAGCTCTTTCAAAGTCTTGCGTATCAGAAATTCGCCCTGTGCCGTTTGCACGCGCGTGTATTTTTCGTCGGCGCGAAAGAACAACACTTCCTTGGTCGAAATCATGCGCAGGCTGTTGCCTACCTGGGCCTGGATCCAGTGCAGGTACTCGGGCTGGGGCGCCGCGCCGCCAATGCCCGCACTGCCCGGCGTGCGGCCGGTTTGCTGGAGCAGCTGGCTGAGCTGGCGTTCGATGTTGTTGGGCGACTTGCCCAGGCGCCCTTGCAGGCGGGTGCAGGTGGTTTTCAGGCGGTCCAGGTTGACCGGCTTGAGCAGGTAGTCCAGTGCTCCTTGCTCAAACGCTTCAATCGCGTACTGGTCGTAAGCGGTGATGAAAACGATGTGGCAGCGGTTGAACAGCATGCGCGCCGCTTCGATGCCGCTCAGGCCCGGCATGCGGATATCGAGGAAAACGATATCCGGCTGGTGCTGGCCGGCCAGCGCAATGGCTTCGATGCCATTGGCGGCTTCGGCCACGATCTCCAGCTCCGGCCATGCTTCATGCAGGCGCTTGCGCAGCATGTCGCGCATGGGCTCTTCATCGTCGGCGATGATGCAGGTGGCGGTGGGTTGGCTAGTCATGGCTTAGGGCTTGGCGAAAATATCCGGTGCGAATGGAATGCGGATCGTGGCGCGGCAGCCGCCATCCATCGGCTGTTCGATCAGCAACTGGGCGCGCGTGCCGTACATCAGCTTCAGGCGCTCGCGCACATTGGTCAGGCCGACGCCGTCGCCGGCATAGGCGTTGAAGCCGACGCCGTCATCCTGCACATCCACTTGTAGCACATTGCCGTCCGCGCTGGCGCGGATGTCGATGCGGCCGCCTTCGATCTTCGGCTCCAGGCCGTGCTTGATCGAATTCTCGATCAGGATCTGCAGCATCATCGGCGGGAAAGTGGCGCTTTCCAGTTCCGGCGGCACGTCCAGCGAGACGGCCAGGCGCGACTTCATGCGCGCCTGCATGATTGCCAGGTAGGAACGCGCCATCTGGATCTGGCGGCCCAGGGTGCCGTTGCCGCGCGAGCGCATCTGGGGCAGGGTGGCGCGCAGGTATTCGATCAGGTGGGTGTGGATCTTGGCCGCTTCCGGCGGGTCGGTTTCGATCAGTTGGCCGATCAGGGCCAGGGTGTTGAACAGGAAGTGCGGCTCCACCTGGGCCTGCAGGGCCGACATCTGGGCTTCGACCAGGCGCCGCTCCAGGCTTTCGCTGCCGGCCTGGGTGGCGGCCTTGCTGGCCTCCAGCTCGGCCTTGCGCTTGCCGCCCGCCAGGATTTTCAGGCCGGCCGACACCAGGATGAACGAGGCCACCTGTTCCGGTTGCAGGACGGGCGTCAGCGCGAGCAGGAAGGCGAGCAGCCAGGTCACCACCAGCTGGCGCAACGGTACTTGCGCCAGCCAGTCGAAGAAGGCCCACCACATGCTGCTGGCGGTTTCGCCAATCTCCCCGATAAAGGAGAGCACGCTGCGCGCCTTGTTACCCATGTTGCTTCTTGTCCCCGAAAACGTTGATGGCCAGCTTCACGATCAGCACGGCGATGAACAGGGTGATCACCAGCGGCAGGATGGTCAGGAACAGTGCGAGCACCACGCACATGGCGACAATGGCCGGCCAGGACATATGGTCCAGCGTGCGCACGAAGTGGCGGCCGATGCCGATAAAGGCGTGCCACACTTCTTTCACGGTGTCCTTGAAGCTTTTATTGATGGTTTTCATCGAGTCCTCCTTTGCATTTCGATGGTGCAACTGTACCCCTCTCATTGGCAACAGTGGAGGGCTATCCGACGAACTGCGCAGTAGGGCGGATAAGCTGCTATGTGGGCGGATGAATTGCTAGCGCTCCGCCAGCCAGTCGGAGCGCAGCAGGCCGAAATAGTCGGTATCGCAGATCTCGCCGTTGATGATCCAGCGCTCGCGCATATGGCCTTCGTGCACAAAATGCAAGCTTTTCAGCAGTTTGGCAGAGGCCGTGTTGCGCGGGTCGATATCGGCCTCGATACGGTGCAGGCGCAGCACGCGGAAAGCGTGGTCGATCAGGGCCGCCATGCCTTCCTGCATATAGCCCCTGCCCCAAAACTCGCGGCCCAGCATATAGCCGATTTCGCAACGCCGGTTCTGGCGGTTGAAACCGTACAGGTGGATCACGCCAGCGAGCTGGCCGCCGATGTCGAGGCCCATGCGCAGGTGCTCGCCGCTTTCGTAGCCCGCCAGGGTGGAGGCGATGTAGTCATGCGCCTGCTGCAGCTGCTCCCAGGGCGCGCTGCTCCAGTAGCGCATGGCCTCGGGGTCGGAGAACAGCTTGAATACGGCGGGCGCGTCTTCCGGGCCTAAGGACCGTAACTCCAGGCGCGGGGCGGACAGGGTGAATGGTGCGAAGGCGGGCATGGTGGCAACACTAGTCAGTGGATTTTCATTCTAGCAAATGATAGATTGGCAATGTCCACCACTTACGTAGGAGCCCGGCATGCAACTCGGCGTATTTTCCCTGAGCCTGAACGTGAAAGACATCAAGGCTTCGCGCGAGTTTTACGCGAAGTTCGGTTTCAAGGATTTTGGCGGGAACATCGAGCAGAACTGGCTGATCATGAAAAATGACGGTGAACAGATCATCGGCTTGTTCCAGGGCATGATCGAAAAGAACACGCTGACCTTCAACCCCGGCTGGGACAGCAACGCCCAGACCGTGCCTGGCTATACCGATGTGCGCCAGCTGCAACGCCAGCTGGAAGAGCAGGGTGTCGTGCTGGCGGCGCGGACCGACGAAGCGGGCAGCGGCCCAGCCTACATTATCGCGGTTGACCCGGATGGCAATCCCATCCTGATAGACCAGCATATCTGATGGACTCTGCCGTCCTGCTGCTGGTGCTGCTTGCCGCTGCCCCGCCAGTCGAATACGAGCGCGAGGGCGGAAGCGGCACGCTGACCCTGTCCACCAACGCCAAAGGCGTGAAGAAATTCGCCATCTCCACCTTTGGCGCCAACGCGCACACCTGTGAACTGGGCGGCACCATCCATGGCACATTCGGCCGCCTGGACGACCAGGAGCCGGGCCAGCCCGAATGCCGCATCGCGTTCGCGCAAAAGGGCAATGTGATCGAAGTGACATCGCAGTCCGAGGAGGCTTGCGCCGGCATGTGCGGCAGCCGCGCCTCCTTTGATGGCCGCTATATGGTGCCGCCGGCAGCGTGTTTGCCGGCTGCCAGCAAGGCGTCCAAAGAGTCCTTCCTCACGCTCTACAAGGCGAAGAGCTACCAGCAGGCGTATGACACCCTGAACAAGTGGTATATGGCCTGCGGCCACCTGCAGCACTGGATGGAGCTGGACCGCGCGCGCAACGACCTGGCGCTAACGCAGTATCATATGAAGCAGCCGGCTGCCTGCCGCGCCACGCTGGCCCAGACGCTGGCCGCTGAAATGAAGACGCTGAAAGCGGTGGAGGAAGAATTGGCGCCGCTCGACTACGAGGCGTATGCCGGCACCGCCAAGGCCACCTTCCACAACCTGAAGTTATGCAGTAAGTAGAGACCAGGAGCATGCCATGAGCGACCGTCTCGATCTTCCCCCGTCCAAGCTCGTGGCCATCATCGACGCGCAGCTGGAACTGGCGCGGGTGGGCCCATCGTTTGGCAATTTGATGGATTGCGCGGTGCTGAAGGCCGCGCAGCTGACCGGCGCCGACGGCGCCGTGATTGAACTGGTCGAAGGCAGCGAAGTGGTGTACCGCGCCGCCTGCGGCCTGGCCGAGCCGCAGCTCGGCTTGCGCATGCAGATCAAGGGCAGCTTGTCGGGCCACGTGCTGACCACGCGCCAGGCTGCCGTCTGCGCTGATTCCGAAACCGATGAGCGGGTCAACCGCGAGGCTTGCCGCCGCGTGGGCCTGCGTTCGATGGCGATCTTGCCGCTGCTGTTCGGCGAACACGCCGGCGGCGTGCTGAAACTGGCCTGGCGCGAGCCTCGGCCTTTCGACCAGGACGAGGTGGCGCTAGGGCAGGCGATCACGGACATGACGGCCGCGATGATGTTCCATGCCTCGCAGGAGGGCCCGCATGTCCTGCAGCGCAAGGTGACGCAGGACCCGGCAACCGGCCTGGCCAACCGTTCTTCCTTCTATGAGCAATTGCGCGTGCGGCTGGACGATGCGATCACGCGCGGCGGCCATGTGGGCGTGATGGTGGCGCGCGTGCGGCCCTGGCGCAAGGAGGTCATGGCGGAGCTGGCGCGCCGCTTCACCGCCGAATGCCGCGAGGGCGACGTGTTGGCGCGGCTGGGCGGCGATGAGTTCGGCGTGATCCTGAGCCTGGCGGCGCGGCGCAGCATTGTGCAAAGCCAGGTCTCGCGCTTCAGTCATGCCGCATCGGCGCAGTCCGTGCTGCTTCCCGACGGCGAGAAGATCGATGCGGTCGTGCAGTTTGGCAGCGCCCTGTTCCCGGAGGATGGCAATGGCGTGTCCGATCTGCTGCTCGCGGCCCGCGCGGCGCCGCCGGCAGGCTAGCGCTGGATGGCGGCGAGGACCATGCGTGTGATCGTGTCCTCGGCCTCGTGGAAATCCTGCGCGGCCAGCTCCCCGCGGCCGAGCACCAGCTTCATTTGCGTTGAGAAGTCGGCGTAGGATTGGGTCATCGCCCAGATCGCGAACAGCAGGTGGGTGGCGTTGACGGGGGCGATGCGGCCTTCAGCGATCCAGCGTTTGAAGACGTCGATATCCTTGCGCACCAGCGGCACCACGCGTTCGCGGATCTTTTCGCCATATACGGGCGCGCCGCTGATCACTTCCATCGCATACACGCGCGACGCCAGCGGATGTTCGCGCGAGAAGGCCAGCTTGGCGCGAATGTAGGCGCGCAGCACATCGGCGGGTTCGCCGTCCTGCTCTGCAATATTCGCCATGCGCGCCAGCCACTCATCAAGCACGTCGTCCAGCACGCGCTGGTAGAGCGCCTGCTTGCTGGGGAAGTAGTACATCAGGTTTTGCTTGGATAGCCCGACATTCTCCGCGATGGCGGCGACGGAGGCGCCTTCGTAGCCGTTCGCGGCGAATACGCGCACGGCTTCGGCCACGACGTCGGCTTCCAGCCGGTCGCGGTTCATTTCGCGGCGCAGTTTAGCTGATGCCATGTTCTCTCCTTATGGCCTGCAGGAAGTTGCGTAACTGCGGGCTGTCTGAATAGGCGACGTTGAAACGGAACCACAGCGTGGCGGGCGGGCGCAGCTGGAAAAATTCGCAGGGCGCGAGCAGGATGCCTGCTTTCAGCGCCTGGTCGGCCACGGTCTTGCCGTTGAATTCGGGCGTCGGCGCTTGCTGCCAGCCGGCGCTGACGAACATGCCGCCGCGTGGTTTTGCCACCGGCGCCATGCCGGCGGTGGCCAGCAAGTCGATGGTGCGTTCGCGGCCTTCCGCGAGCTGCGCCACCAAGCGTTCCACCATGCGCTTGTAGGGGCGGGCGGTGATGGCGTGGTAGACGGCGCGCTCGTTCACCTCGGAGGTGGTGAGGCCGGCCAGCATCTTGACCCGCACCAGTTCCGGCAGCAGCGAGGCCGAGGCGCAGATCGAGCCGACGCGCAGTACCGGCGACAGGGTCTTGGAGAAGCTGCCGACGCGGATCACGCGGCGCAAGCCGTCCATCGCCGCCAGCGATGCCTCGCCGCGTGCAGTGAGTTCGCGGTAAATGTCGTCCTCCACCAGCCAGAAATCGAATTGTTCGGCAAAGCCGAGCAGGCGGTGGGCCTGGGCTTGCGACAGGCTGGTGCCCAATGGATTCTGCAGCACCGTGTTGACGAACATGAGCTTGGGCTGGTTTTCCTTGGCCTGGGCGGCGAGGAAGTCCATATCCAGCCCGTGTTCGCCGCGCGGGATGCCGATGGCGTGGCAGCCGTGGTGGCGGATCAGCGACAGCAGGTTGCTGTAGCCGGGGTCTTCGATGAAGACGGTGTCGCCCGGTTTGGTCAGCGTGCGCAGGATCAGGTCGAAGGCGTGGGTGGCGCCGTGCGTTAGCAGGATCTGTTCGGATTCGACGGCGAACAGTTCTTCGCTGAGCGTGCCGGCCATGTGCTGGCGCAGGCCCGGGAAGCCGAGCGGGTGGCCATAGCCGCGCAGGCGGTTGGCGGGAATGCGCATGGCGTGCCGCACGGCGTCGAGGATGGTGTCTTCGCCGTACCATTCGGGCGGCAGCCAGCCGGCGCCGACCGGCAGCGCTTCGGAGGCGCCGGAATACAGTTCGGGGGTGAGCGCATCGACCGCTGCCGGGCCGGCCACCATGGCGGGCGCGGCGAGCAGGGCGGGGACGTCGTGGCGTGCAACAAAATAGCCGGAACCGCGGCGCGATGACAACAGTCCGAGCGTGACCAGGCGGTCGTAAGCCTCGACAACTGTAAAGGTGCTGATGCCATTACACTTCGCGAATTGGCGTACCGAGGGCATCTTGGTGCCGACCCGCAGCTCGCGGCTGGCCACCATGGCGCTGATCGCGTCCACGATTTTCTCTACCAGGCTGCCCTTGCGCGCGCGCTCGAGGGCGAGCACGGGCCAGGTAGGGGTGGGGCTGTCGCTGTCGTCCATTTTCGTCTCTAGAACTGTACTGTTTTTGCTACCTGTACGGTTGGAGCGTTTCCGCGTGCGTGTATATGTGCCATAGTTAACTTGCTGTCTATTATTGCATCATGATTTTGCCAACTGGTAAAGTTTTTTGAGTGTCGTAAAAACAGGAGATAGCAATGAACGAAGCCCGGCCTCAATCGCTGTCGTCATTCTGGATGCCGTTCACCAACAACCGCGACTTCAAGGCCAATCCGCGCCTGCTGGTTTCCGCAGAGGGCGTCTATTACAAGGACGTGGACGGCAACTCGGTGCTGGACGGCACTGCAGGCCTCTGGTGCGTGCCTTGCGGCCACCGCCAGCCAAAGATCGTGGCGGCAGTGAGCGAAATGGTCAGCCAGCTCGACTTCGCGCCCACTTTCCAGATGGGCCACCCTGCCGCCTTCGACCTGGCGGAAAAGCTGATGGAGTTCACCAATCACCGCTTCGGCCATGTCTTCTACACCAACTCCGGTTCCGAAGCGGTGGACACCGCGCTGAAGATCGCGCTGGCCTACCACAAGGCGCGCGGCGAGGCATCGCGCACGCGCCTGATCGGCCGTGAGCGCGCCTACCACGGCGTGGGCTTTGGCGGTATTTCCGTCGGCGGTATCGCGGGCAACCGCAAGCCATATGGCGTGATGCTGCCGGGCGTTGACCACCTGCCGCACACGCACAATATCGAGAAGAATGCCTATAGCCGTGGCGAGCCTGAGTATGGCACCCACCTGGCGGATGAACTGGAGCGCATCGTTGCGCTGCATGACGCGTCCACCATTGCTGCGGTGATCGTGGAGCCGGTGGCGGGATCGACTGGCGTGCTGGTGCCGCCTAAAGGCTACCTGAAGCGCCTGCGCGAGCTGTGTACCAAGCACGGCATCCTGCTGATCTTCGACGAGGTGATTACGGGCTTTGGCCGCTTGACCACGCCGTTTGCGACGGATTATTTCGACGTTGAGCCGGACATGATGACCACGGCCAAAGGGCTGACCAACGGCACGATCCCGATGGGGGCGGTGTTCAGCAAGAAGTTCATCCACGATGCGTTCATGGAGGCCCCGCCGGGGATTGAGCTGTTCCATGGCTATACCTATACCGGGCATCCGGTGGCGTGCGCGGCGTCGCTGGCGACGCTGGAGGTGTTCCAGGAGCAGAAGCTGCTGGATCGGGCCAAGGAGATCCAGCCGTATTGGGAGGATGCGGTGCATTCGCTCAAGGGACTGCCGCATGTGATTGATATTCGCACTATCGGGCTGGTGGCTGGGATTGAGCTGGCGCCACGTGCTGGTGCGCCGGGGGCGCGGGCGTTTGCTGCGTTCAAGAAGGCGTTTGCGGACGGGGTGCTGATTCGCGTGACGGGCGACATCATTGCGCTGTCGCCGCCGCTGACGTTTGAGAGGAAGCATATCGATGAGCTGTTTGGGAAGATTGGGAAGGTTTTGATGACGCTTGAGTAAACCGGTAAACCGGGGTCTGAACTAACGCTACGGGGTTGGGTTTAAGTTATTGACGTTCGTCGAAAGCCAAAGACCTGGACCCAACACCAGCGGCAGACGAGCAGACGGGGTCTGACCCTATGGGTCAGACCCCGGTTTACCGGGTTTAAAAAAACAGAGGAGACAACCATGTTGGTAGGCGTACCGAAAGAGATCAAGAATCAGGAATCGCGCGTTGGCCTTACCCCGGCCAGCGTCAAGGAACTGACACTCCGCGGGCACCAGGTCCTGGTGCAACACAACGCGGGCGCTGCAATCGGTCTGACCGACGAAATGTACGTGGGCTCCGGCGCCACAATCATCGCCACGGCGGAGGAAATCTTCGCCAAGGCCGAAATGATCGTCAAAGTAAAAGAGCCCCAGCCACAGGAATGCGCCATGCTGCGCGCGGACCAGATCCTGTATACCTATTTGCACCTGGCCCCCGACCCCGAGCAAACCAAAGCCCTGGTCAAATCCGGCGCCGTCTGCATCGCCTACGAAACCATCACCGGCCCGAACGGCGGCCTGCCCCTGCTCGCGCCAATGAGCGAAGTGGCCGGCCGCATGTCGATCCAGGCTGGCGCAGCCCACCTTGAAAAATCCAAGGGCGGCATGGGTCTGCTGCTGGGCGGCGTGCCTGGCGTCGCGCCCGGCCACGTGGTCATTATTGGTGCCGGCGTGGTCGGCACCAATGCCATGCAGATCGCGGTCGGCATGGGCGCCCGCGTCACCGTGCTCGATAAGAACGTCGATCGCCTGCGCCAGCTCGACCTGGTGTACGGCAACCGCATCCAGACCATGTATTCCAACGCCCACACCATCGACGATGCCGTGACCGATGCCGACCTGGTGATCGGCGGCGTGCTGGTGCCGGGGGCCGCCGCACCCAAGCTGGTCACGCGCAGCATGGTGGCGCGCATGAAACCGGGGGCGGTGGTGGTGGACGTGGCGATCGACCAGGGCGGCTGCTTCGAAACCTCGCACGCCACCACCCACGAGAACCCGACCTTCGTGGTGGACGGCGTGGTGCACTACTGCGTCGCGAATATGCCGGGCGCGGTGGCGCGCACCTCCACCTTTGCGCTGAACAACGCCACCATCGGCCACGCCGTTGCGCTGGCCGACAAGGGCTGGGCCAAGGCCATGAAGGCCAACCCGCACCTGCGCAACGGGCTCAATGTCTGCCAGGGGAACGTCACCTATGAAGCGGTGGCGAACGACCTTGGCTATACCTATGCGCCGGCGGAATCCCTGCTGGCCTAATCCACAGAGTCTTTTATGAGCAATCTCGATACTATTACCCACTTTATCAATGGCGCCAAGGTCGATACGGCCAGCGGGCGCTATGGCGATGTGTTCAATCCCGCGCTGGGCGAACCGGTGGCGCGCGTGGCACTGGCCACGGCGGAGGCGGTCGACGCCGCCGTGCGCGCCGCCGATGCAGCCTTTCCATCCTGGTCGAACACGCCGCCGCTGACACGGGCGCGGGTGCTGTTCAAGTATCTTGAACTGTGCCACCAGCATACCGACGAATTCGCGGCGATGCTGACGCGCGAACATGGCAAGACGTTCGCCGACGCCAAGGGTGAAGTGGCGCGCGGAATCGAGATGGTGGAATTCGCGGTCGGCATTCCGCAGATGATGAAAGGCGAGTACACCGACCAGATCGCGCGCGGTATCGATGCCTGGTCGATGCGCATGCCGCTTGGCGTGGTGGCCGGCATCACGCCGTTCAACTTCCCGGTGATGGTGCCGATGTGGATGTTCCCCATCGCTATCGCCTGCGGCAATACCTTCATCCTCAAACCATCCGAGCGCGACCCGTCACCGTCGCTGCTGCATGCGCGGCTGTTGAAGGAAGCCGGCCTGCCGGACGGCGTCTTCAACGTGGTGCAGGGCGACAAGGTGGCGGTGGATGCGCTGCTCGACCATCCGCTGGTGCAGGCGGTGAGCTTTGTCGGCTCCACGCCGATTGCGGAGTACATCTACTCGCGCGGCTCGCAGCACGGCAAGCGGGTGCAGGCGCTGGGCGGCGCCAAGAACCACATGGTGGTGATGCCGGACGCCGACATGGACATGGCGGTAGATGCCTTGATGGGCGCCGCCTTCGGTTCGGCGGGCGAGCGCTGCATGGCGATCTCCGTTGTGGCTGCGGTGGGCGATGCGGGCGACAAGCTGCTGGGCGCACTGAAAGAGCGCACGGCTGCACTGAAAGTGCGCGACGGCATGGCGGCGGAGGCCGAAATGGGGCCGGTCGTCACTGCCGCCGCCAAGCAGCGCATCGAGCGCCTGATTGGCGAGGGCGTGGAGCAGGGCGCGACCCTGGTGGTGGATGGCCGCGACTATAAGGTGGCCGACCGCCCGAACGGCTTCTTCATCGGCGGCACCTTGTTCGACCACGTGACGCCGGACATGACGATCTACAAGGAAGAGATTTTCGGGCCGGTGCTGTGCATGGTGCGCCTGCCGGACATCGGCTCCGCCGTAGAACTGATCAATAAGAACGAGTATGGCAACGGCGTGGCGGTGTTCACGCGCGACGGCGGCGTGGCGCGCGAGTTTGTGCGCCAGATCCAGGTCGGCATGGTGGGCGTGAACGTGCCGTTGCCGGTGCCGATGGCGTTCAATAGTTTTGGCGGCTGGAAGCGCAGCCTGTTCGGCGACCACCACGCGTATGGCCCGGAAGGTGTGCGTTTCTACACCCGCCACAAGGCCGTGATGGAGCGCTGGCCAAACACTGCAAGCGCTGGCGCGCAATTTGCATTCCCCCAGATGAAGTGAGGAAGGAACCCAATGATCGAGTCACTCAAATACATACCGCAGCCGAAAGCCACGAACGAAGAGCTGGCCGGTCATTTCACCGACCTGGCGCCGCCGCTGAACGCGCGCCAGGCGGCGATTGAAAGTTCGCGCTGCCTGTATTGCTACGACGCGCCGTGTACGCGCATCTGCCCGACCGGCATCGACGTGGCGAGCTTCATCCGCAATATCCACGAGAAGAACGTGAACGGCGCCGCCGTCACCATCCTGGAACAGAATATCCTGGGCGGCAGCTGCTCGCGCGTCTGCCCGACCGAGATCCTGTGCGAGGATGCCTGCGTGCGCAACCACGACGCCGAAGGGCAGCCGGTGAAAATCGGCCTGCTGCAACGCTACGCCCTGGACCACGCCACGCTGGACGGCCACCCGTTCCAGCGCGCCGCCAGCACCGGCAAGAAGGTCGCGGTGGTCGGCGCCGGCCCGGCCGGCCTGTCGTGCGCGCACCGCCTGGCCATGCTGGGCAACGATGTGGTGGTCTTTGAGGCGCATGAGAAATCGGGCGGACTGAACGAATACGGCATCGCCAAGTACAAGTTGACCGACAATTTCGCGCAGAAGGAAGTGGACTTTCTGCTGGGGATCGGCGGCATCGAGGTGCGCCATGGCCAGAAGCTGGGCGACAACCTGCACCTCAAAGACCTGCACGCGCAGTACGACGCGGTCTTCCTGGGTCTGGGCCTGGGCGCCAGCCGCGCGCTGGGCCTGACCGGCGAGGACGCGCCAGGCTTGATGGCGGCGGTCGACTACATCGCCGAGCTGCGCCAGGCCGATGACCTGAGCAAGCTGCCGGTGCCGCGCCGGGCGATCGTGATTGGCGCCGGCAACACGGCAATCGATATGGCGGTGCAGATCCAGCGCCTGGGCGCGGAGGAAGTGACCATGGTCTACCGCCGTGGCTTCGACGCCATGAGCGCCACCCACCACGAGCAGGACATCGCCAAGGCCAACCAGGTGCGCATGCAGACTTGGGCCCAGCCGCAGCAAGTGCTGCTGGACGAGGCGGGCCGCGTGCGCGGCATGCGCTTCGAACGCACGGTGCTGGACGGCACGCGCCTGGTGGGAACGGGCATCACTTTCGAGCTGCAGGCTGACGCCATCTTCAAGGCTATTGGCCAGGCGATGGAGCCGGCCGCACTGGCCGATCCGCTGGCCGCGCTGCTGAAGCGCGACGGCGACAAGATCCATGTGGATGACCATTTCCGCACCGTGCTGCCGGGTATTTACGCGGGCGGCGATTGCGCTGCGCCGGGCCAGGACTTGACCGTGCAGGCGGTGGAGCACGGCAAGCGCGCCGCCATGGCGATCCATTCCGACATCCAATCGAAGAAGGGGGCAGCATAATGGCCGACCTGAGCATCAACTTCTGCGGCATCAAGGCACCCAACCCATTCTGGCTTGCCTCCGCACCGCCGACCGACAAAGCCTACAACGTGATCCGCGCTTTCGAGGCGGGATGGGGCGGCGTGGTCTGGAAAACGCTGGGCGAGGATCCGCCGGCGGTCAATGTGTCCTCGCGCTACTCGGCCATCTATGGCAAGAACCGCGAAGTGATCGGCTTTAACAATATCGAGCTGATTACCGACCGTTCGCTGGAACTGAACCTGCAGGAAATCACCGCCGTGAAGAAGGCCTGGCCGGACCGTGCCATTGTGGTGTCGCTGATGCTGCCTTGCGAGGAGGCGGCGTGGGCCGCCATCCTGCCCAAGGTGGAGGCCACCGGGGCGGACGGCATCGAACTGAATTTTGGCTGCCCGCACGGCATGCCGGAGCGCGGCATGGGTTCCGCTGTCGGCCAGGTGCCGGAGTACGTGGAGCAGGTCACCGCGTGGTGCAAGAAGCACACCAGGCTGCCGGTGATCGTGAAGCTGACGCCGAACATCACCGACATCCGCCGCCCGGCGCGCGCGGCCAAGGCGGGCGGCGCGGATGCGGTGTCGCTGATTAATACCATCAACTCCATCACCTCGCTCGACCTGGACAAGATGGTGGCATTCCCCAATGTGGGCGGCGCCAGCACCCACGGCGGCTATTGCGGACCTGCGGTGAAGCCGGTGGCGCTGAATATGGTGGCCGAGATTGCACGCGATCCCGAAACACGCGGCCTGCCGATTTCCGGCATCGGCGGTATCGGCAACTGGAAAGACGCGGCGGAGTTTATCGCCCTCGGCGCGGGCTGCGTGCAGGTGTGCACCGCCGCCATGCTGCACGGCTTCCGCATCGTGCAGGAAATGAAGGACGGCCTGTCGCGCTGGATGGACAGCAAGGGTTACGAGACGCTGGACGACTTCATGGGTAAGGCGGTCGCCAACACGACCGACTGGAAGTACCTGGACATGAACTACAAGTCCATCGCCCATATCAGCCAGGACGACTGCATCAAATGCGGCCGCTGTTATGTGGCCTGCGAGGACACCTCGCACCAGTCCATCTTCCAATTGGTGGACGAGGCCACCGGCACCCGCACCTACAAGGTCAACGAGGAGGAATGCGTCGGCTGCAACCTGTGCGAGATCACCTGTCCGGTGCAAGGTTGTATTACGATGGTCGCAGTCCCAACGGGCAAACCTTATATGAACTGGACGCAGGATCCGCGTAATCCTCGCGCCGAAATCAAGGAGACTGCATGAGCGACAACTCCCAGCTGTGGAACGAAGACCTGGCCCCGACCAATGAATCGCAGCGCACCTGGCGCTGGTATCACTTCGCTGCACTCTGGGTTGGGATGGTCATGTGCATCCCCGCCTACACGCTGGCTGCCAGCCTGATTGAAGGCGGCATGTCGGCGGGGCAGGCGGTGCTGACCGTCTTCCTCGCCAATACCATTGTTCTGCTGCCTATGCTGCTGATCGGCCATGCGGGCACCAAGTACGGCATTCCGTATGCGGTGCTGGCGCGTGCTTCGTTCGGCACGCAGGGCGCCAGGCTGCCGGCGCTGATGCGCGCCATTGTGGCCTGCGGCTGGTACGGTATACAGACCTGGTTCGGCGGGCAGATGATCTATACGCTGCTGGGCGTGATGATGGGCGGCGAGATCGGCGGCGCCAAGATCAGCGGCCTGGGCATCAACGGCGCACAGTTACTGTGCTTCCTGGCGTTCTGGGCGATTCAGTTCTGGTACATCGTGCACGGCATGGACGCGATCCGCAAGCTGGAGACGTATACCGCGCCGCTGAAAATCCTGATCTGCTTCGTGCTGCTGTATTGGGTGTACCAGAAGGCCGGCGGCTTCGGTCCGCTGCTGGACCAGCCTTCGCAGTTCGTGGAAGGCGGCAAGAAGGCGGGCCAGTTCTGGCCGACGTTCTGGCCTTCGCTGACGGCGATGATCGGCTTCTGGGCCACGCTGGCGCTGAATATCCCCGACTTCACCCGCTTCGCCAAGACGCAGCGCGACCAGGTGCTGGGGCAGTCGATCGGCCTGCCGGTGCCTATGGGCCTGCTGGCCGCGCTGGCGGTGATCGTTACTTCCGCCACGGTGGTCTTGTATGGCAAGGCAATTTGGGACCCGGTGGACCTGGCCAGCCGCATGACCGGCGTGGCGGTGCTGGTGGCGCTGATTATCCTGCTGATCGACACGGTGTCGGTCAACCTGGCGGCCAACCTGGTCGGTCCGGCGTATGACTTTTCCGCGCTGTCGCCCAAGCACATCTCCTACCGCACCGGCGGCTATATCACCGCCGCCATCGCGCTGGCGATGATGCCGTGGAAGCTGCTGGAAACCACGCAGGGATACATCTTCACCTGGCTGATCGGCTACTCCGCGCTGCTGGGGCCGATTGCTGGTGTGCTGATCGTCGACTACTACCTGATCCGCAAGACGGAGCTGAATGTCGGCGCGCTGTACGACGAGCAGGGCGAATACAGCTACACCAACGGCTGGAACTCGGCGGCGTTGCTGGCCTTTGCGCTGGGCGTCGGGCCGAATGTGCCGGGCTTCCTCAACGCCGCTTTCCCCGCATCGTTCGGCGACGTGGGCGAAGGCTTCAAACTGATTTATACGTACGCGTGGTTCGTCGGCATCGCCATTGCGGCGCTGGTGTACGGGATCATGATGAAGGGCAGGGCGGCCAAGGCCGCGCAGCCGCCAATTCCGGAGAAGGCATAACCATGGCAACACTGATTCGTGGCGGGACTGTAGTGAACGCGGACCGTGCTTTCCGCGCCGACGTGCTGTGCGAGGGCGACAAGATCGTGGCCGTGGGGCCGGGGCTCGCCGCGCCCGCGGGCGCCGAGATCGTGGATGCCGGCGGCCAGTACGTGATGCCGGGCGGGATCGACCCGCATACGCATATGAACCTGCCGTTCATGGGCACGGTCACGCAGGACGATTTCTTCACCGGTACCGCTGCCGGCCTGGCCGGCGGCAATACCACGATTATCGACTTCGTCATCCCCAACCCGCAGCAACCGCTGCTGGAGGCCTACCACCAGTGGCGCGGCTGGGCGGAGAAGGCGGCTGGCGACTATACCTTCCACGTGGCGATCACGTGGTGGTCGGAGCAGGTGCATGAGGATATGGGCACGCTGGTGCGCAAGCATGGCGTGAACAGCTTCAAGCACTTCATGGCGTACAAGAACGCGATCATGGCGGACGATGAAACGCTGGTGAAGAGCTTCCGCCGCGCGCTGGAGCTGGGCGCGATTCCTACCGTGCATGCCGAGAATGGTGAGCTGGTGTACCAGTTGCAGCAGGATTTGCTGCGGCAAGGGATCACCGGGCCGCGCGCGCACCCGTTGTCGCGCCCTCCCGCCGTGGAGGCGGAGGCGGCCAACCGCGCCATCGCCATTGCGAATGTGCTCAAGACGCCGCTGTATATCGTGCACGTGTCGTGCAAGGAGTCGCTGGACGCGATCACCCGTGCACGCGCCGCAGGTCAGCGTGTGTATGGCGAGGCGCTGGCGGGGCACCTGATTGTGGATGACAGCGTGTACGACCATCCCGATTTTGACTTCGCGGCGGGGCATGTTATGAGTCCGCCGTTCCGCAGCCGCGAGCATCAGAAGGCGCTGTGGCAAGGCCTTCAGGGCGGAAACCTGCATACCACCGCGACCGACCACTGCACCTTCTGCGCCGAACAGAAGGCGGCCGGCCGCAACGACTTCACCAAGATCCCGAACGGATGCGGCGGGGTGGAAGACCGCATGGCCGTGATCTGGGATGAAGGTGTCAACAGCGGCAAGCTGACGCCGTCCGAGTTTGTCCGGGTGACGTCTGCCAATGCGGCGCAGATCTTCAATATTTATCCGCGCAAAGGTGTGATCGCTGCTGGCTCGGATGCCGATATCGTGGTGTGGGACCCTGCGGGTAGCCGTACCATCTCCGCCAAAACGCAGTTTGCCAAGGGCGGGTTTAATGTGTTCGAAGGACGCACAGTCAAAGGCATTCCAAGCACCACGGTAGCGGCGGGGAAGGTTGTGTTCCACCGTGGCGAATTGCGGGCGGTTGAAGGCGCTGGGCGCCACATCGACCGCCCCGCATTTGTACCGACTGCGCCCTGAACGGCGACCCGGTTCAAATAAGACAAAGGAGCAAATCATGAGCGACCTGAGAATCAACAGCGACCGCCTCTGGGACTCGCTGATGGAACTGGCCAAAATCGGCGCCACCGAAAAAGGCGGCGTCAAGCGCCTGACCCTGACCGACCTCGACAAACAAGGCCGCGACCTGGTCACCAGTTGGGCACGCGACGCCGGCCTCTCGATCACCATCGACCAGATCGGCAATGTCTTCATGCGCCGCGACGGCGAAGACAACACGCTGCCCCCCATCATGACCGGCAGCCACATCGACACCCAGCCCACCGGCGGCAAGTTCGACGGCAACTACGGCGTACTAGCCGGCATCGAAGTCGTCCGCACCCTGAACGACCGCGGCATCCGCACCAAAGCCCCCATTGAGGTCGCGTTCTGGACCAACGAAGAAGGCTCCCGCTTTGTCCCCGTGATGATGGGCTCGGGCGTCTTCTGCGGCGCCTTCACCCTGGAACACGCCTACGCCGCCAAAGACACCGAAGGCAAGACCGTCGGCGAAGAGCTGGAACGCATCGGCTACAAGGGCGACCAGGTCCCCGGCCAGCACCCGATCGGCGCCTACTTCGAAACCCATATCGAACAAGGCCCCGTGCTGGAAGATGCCGACAAAGTGATCGGCGTGGTGCCCGCCGTGATGGGCCTGTCCTGGTACGACTGCACCGTGAGCGGGATGGAAGCCCACGCCGGCCCCACGCCCATGCACCTGCGCAAAGACGCCATGCAGGTCGCCGCCCGGATCATCCCCGAGGTGGTTGCCATCGCCAACCGCTACCCGCCGTACGGGCGCGGCACGGTCGGCATGATGCAGGTCTTCCCCAACAGCCGCAACGTGATTCCCGGCCAGGTCAAATTCAGCATCGACCTGCGCAACGTGAACGACGAACTGCTGAACAAGATGCACGAAGAGATCCTCGCCTTCGTCGACAAGACTTCCGCCGACACCGGCCTGCCGATCAAGATCGAACGCGTGTCGTACTACCCGCCATGCCCGTTCCACCCGGATTGCGTCGGCGCCGTGCGCAAGGCCACCGAGAAGCTGGGCTACTCCACGATGGACGTGGTCTCCGGCGCCGGGCATGACGCGATCTACGCCGCCCGCGTCGCCCCCGCCGGCATGATCTTCGTCCCCTGCAAGGACGGCATCAGCCACAACGAAATCGAAGACGCGAAGAAGGAGCACCTGGAAGCGGGTTGCAACGTGCTGCTGCACGCCATGCTGGAGCGCGCCGGCGTCGTATGAAATTCGGGGTCAGCGGCCGAATGCGAGGCGGGTGATGGCGACGGTCGCCTCGTGCGCCAGGTCGGCCAGTTCCTTGTGCTGTGGGCGCGTTTCGGAGATGAACAGCATGGTGCCCAGCATCTGCGCCACGATCAGCGTGCCGCGGATTTCGCACTGGGCCATCGACAGGTCGGGATCGATCTCGTGGATCAGGTTGCGCAGCGTTTTGCGGGCGCGCGTCATCATGGTGTCGAACAGCTTGGTGGCCACCGGATGGCGGTTGGCCAGCGCGGCGATCTCGAAGAACAAGCCGCTCGATACCTGGTCGCGCAAGTCGGCCAGGAAGTAATCAATAATCGATTCGAATAATTCCACGCGCGGCCCGCTGCCGGCGGCGGCAACGCGCTCGTCGATGCCGGCCTGGTAGCGCGCGAAGGTCTGCTCCAGCAGCGCTTCGATCAGGGCATCGCGGCTCGGGTAGTAGTGCTGCACGGTGGACAAGCTGACGCCCACCTGCTGCGCCACGCTGCGCATGGCCAGTGCCGCATAGCCGTCGCGCGCCAGCAACAAGCGCGCCGCTTCCAGGATGGCGCTGGCGCGCTCATAGCCCTTGGTGGTGGTGTTGGAATCCTTTGCCTGCAGGGGCGTGTCTGTCTTTTTTCGCATACAGCGCGGATTATCCGTTCGATTGACAAATCGGTCAACTGACCGATACCATCTAGGTCAGTTGACCTATAACAAAATACGGAGACTTTGCCCGATGATCCCTCGCACTTTATTCACCGAAGAACACGAGATGCTGCGCGAATCCGCGCGCCGTTTCATGGAAACCGAAATCGCCCCGCACCACGAGCGCTGGGAAGAGCAGGGCTATGTGGACCGCGACGCCTGGCAGAAAGCCGGCGCTGCGGGCTTCCTGTGCCCGACCATGCCGGAGCAATACGGCGGGGTGGGCGTGGACCGCCGCTACAGCATGGTGCTGATCGAGGAACAGGCGCGCGTCGGCGCCTCCGGCCCCGGCTTCATGCTGCACTCGGAAATCGTGGCGCCCTACATCCTGCATTACGGCAGCGAGTACCTGAAATCGCATTACATCCCCAAACTGGCGACCGGCGAAATGATCGGCGCCATCGCCATGACCGAGCCGGGCACCGGCTCCGACCTGCAGGGCGTGACCACCACCGCGATCCGCGACGGCGAGCACTATGTGCTGAACGGTTCCAAGACCTTCATCACCAACGGCTGGAATGCCGACTGCGTGATCGTGGTCGCCAAGACCGATCCGAGCGCGGGCGCCAAAGGCATCAGCCTGTTCGTGGTGGACACCTCGATGGCCGGCTTCAGCAAAGGCAAGCGCCTGAAGAAGGCCGGCATGAAGGCGCAGGATACGTCCGAGCTGTTCTTCGAGAACGTGCGCGTGCCGGCGCAAAACCTGTTGGGCGAGGAGGGCGCCGGCTTCAAGTACCTGATGCAGGAACTGCCTTGGGAGCGCATGCAGATCGCCATCATGGCGGTGCAGGCCGCCGAATCCGGCCTGGAATGGACGGTGCAGTACACGCGCGACCGCAAGGCATTCAAGCGCCCGATCGCCGAGTTTCAGACCATCGCCCACGCGCTGGCCGAGATCAAGACGGAAGTGCAGATGTGCCGCGTGTTCGTGGACCGTTGCATGGAGCTGCTGCTGGAAGATAAGCTGGACGCCGCCACCGCCTCCATGGCCAAGTACTGGACCACCGAGATGCAATTCCGTGTGCTCGACAAGTGCGTGCAGCTGCACGGCGGCTATGGCTATATGTGGGAATACCCGATCACCCGCGCCTGGGCCGACGCACGCGTGCAGCGCGTGTATGGCGGCACCAATGAAATCATGAAAGAACTGATCAGCCGTACCCTGTAAGGAGAACAGCTTGGAAGCGTATATCTTTGACGCCGTGCGCACCCCGCGCGGCAAGGGCAAGAAGGATGGTTCACTGCATGGCGTAACGCCGCTGCGCCTGGCGGAAACCGCGCTGCGCGCGCTGGTCGGCCGCAATCATTTCGACAGCGCGATCATCGACGACGTGGTGCTGGGTTGCGTGGAGCCGGTGGGCGAGCAGGGTGCCTGCATCGGCCGCGTGGCGGCACTGGCCTCCGGCTATGCCGAATCCGTGGCGGGCGTGCAGATCAACCGCTTCTGCGCTTCCGGGCTGGAGGCGTGCAATATGGCGGCGGCGCAGGTCCTGTCCGGCCAGTCCGATATGGTGGTGGGCGGCGGCGTGGAGGCCATGTCGCGCGTGCCGATGGGCTCCTCCGGCGGCGCCTGGCCGGTCGATCCGCAAAGCGCATTCGACTCCTATTTCGTCCCGCAGGGTATTTCGGCGGATGCTATCGCCACCATCTGGGGCTACAGCCGGCGCGATGTGGATGCCTACGCGGTGGAATCGCAACAGCGTGCGCACCGTGCCTGGCAGGAAGGCCGCTTCGCGCGCTCCGTGGTGCCGGTGCTGGACCGCAACGGCCTGACGATCCTGGCGCGCGATGAAATGGTGCGTCCCGAGACCAGCGTTGAATCGCTGGGCGCCTTGAAGGCATCGTTCGCCGAGATGGGGGCCAACTTCGGTTTCGACGCGGTGATCACCCAGCGCTATCCTGAGATCGAACGCATGCAGCACGTGCACCACGCCGGCAACAGCTCCGGCATTGTGGACGGCGCGGCAGCGGTGCTGATCGGCACCCGCGAGGCGGGCGAACGCGCCGGGCTGAAGCCGCGCGCGCGCATCCGCTCCTTCGCCTCCATCGGCAGCGAGCCGTCGATCATGCTGACCGGCCCAAGCTACGCCGCCGAAAAGGCGCTGAAGCGCGCCGGCATGAAGGCGTCCGATATCGACTTGTATGAGCTGAACGAGGCGTTCGCCTCCGTGGTGCTGCGCTTTATGGAAGTGATGAACGTCCCGCACGACAAGATGAACGTGAACGGCGGCGCCATCGCCATGGGCCACCCGCTGGGCGCCACCGGGGCCATGATCCTCGGCACCCTGCTGGACGAGCTGGAACGCCGCAACCTGCAAACCGGCCTGGCCACGCTGTGCGTGGGTGCGGGCATGGGCACCGCCACCATCATCGAGCGCATTTAAGGGAGACGGACAATGATTGATTACAGCCTGGATTCCCACGGCATCGCTACCCTGAGCTGGAATATGCCGGGGCGCAGCCAGAATGTGCTGAACGAGGAAAGCTGCGCCGTACTGTGCGAGCTGGTGGAACGTGTGGTAGGCGACAGCGCCGTGAAGGGCGTGCTGATGACGTCCGCCAAGCCTGACTTCATCGCGGGCGGCGACCTGGAGTGGCTGCTGTCCGCCAAGACGGCGGAAGCGTTATTCGAACGCGTGGTGCGCCTCGACCGCGCGCTGCGCAAGCTGGAGACTTGCGGCAAGCCGGTCGCCATGGCGCTGCCGGGCGTGACCCTGGGTGGCGGCCTGGAAGTGGCGCTGTGCGGGCATTACCGCGTGGCGGCCGATAATCCGAAAGCGCGGTTCGGCTTCCCGGAAGTGACGCTTGGCCTGCTGCCGGGCGGCGGCGGTACGCAGCGCTTGCCGCGCCTTGTCGGCATCCAGAAATCGCTGCCGCTGCTGTTGGAGGGCAAGCGCCTGACTGCCGCCGCCGCGCGCGAGCTGGGCATCCTGAATGAAGTCGTCCCGGCAGGCAGCGAGCTGGCTGCCGCGCGCGCGTGGCTGGAGGGGGCTATCGCCGCCGGCGGCGCGCAGCAGCCGTGGGACGTCAAGGGCTTCAAGATTCCGGGCGGCGCTGTCTCTGCGCCAGCCGTGCAGCAAGTCTTCATGGCGGCGAATGCCATGCTGCGCGCCAAGACCTTCGGCAATTACCCGGCGCCGCGCAATATCCTGTCCTGCGTGTACGAAGGCCTGATCACGGATATCGATACCGGCTTGATGACGGAGGCGCGCTACTTCGTGCAAACCGTGCTGTCGCCGGAAGCGAAGAATATGATCCGCACGCTGTTCTTCAGCATGAACGAGGCGAACAAGCTGGCCGCGCGCCCGGCGGGCGTGCCGCAGCAGAAGTACAGCAAGATCGGCGTGCTGGGCGCGGGCATGATGGGGGCGGGCATCGCCTATGTCGCCGCCAAGGCGGGCATCGACGTGGTGCTGGTCGATACCGCGCAGGAGGCGGCGGAACGCGGCAAGGCCTACTCGGCTGGTCTGCTGGCGAAGCAACAAAAGCGCGGCCAGGTCACGCCGGAGAAGGCGGAAGCGCTGCTGGCGCGCATTACGCCAACCACCGACTTCGCGCTGCTGGCCGGCGCGGAGATCGTGGTGGAGGCGGTGTTCGAGGACCGTGCCATCAAGGCCGACGTGACGCGCCGCGCGGAGGCGGTGCTGGCGGCCGAAGCGATCTTCGCTTCCAATACTTCCACGCTACCGATCAGCGGCCTGGCGGAAGCCAGCGCGCGCCCGGCCAACTTCATCGGCCTGCATTTCTTCTCGCCGGTGGACCGCATGGCGATTGTGGAGATCATCGTTGGCAAGCAGACTTCCGATGCGACGCTGGCGCGCTCGATGGACCTGGTGCGTGCGCTGGGCATGGCGCCGATTGTGGTCAACGATGCGCGCGGCTTCTACACCAGCCGCGTGTTCTCGACCTATGTGCTGGAGGGGCTGGCGCTGCTGGCGGAAGGCGTGTCGCCTGCGCTGATCGAAAACGCCGGCCTGCAAGCCGGCATGCCGGTCGGCCCGCTGGCGCTGACTGACGAAGTTTCCTCAGAATTGATCTGGAAGATCGACCGCCAGACCCGCATCGACCTGGGCGAAGCCTATAGAGCGCGCCCCGGCCACCAAGTTGCCGCGCGCATGGTGGAACTGGGCCGCATCGGCAAGAAGGCCGGCAAGGGCTTCTACGACTATCCCGACGATGGCAAGAAGTCCTTGTGGGGCGGCCTGGCAGGGCTGTTCCCGCGCGCCGCCGTGCAGCCCGACGTGGCAGCCGTGGTCGAACGCCTCATCGTCGTGCAGGCGGTGGAAACGGCGCGCTGCATGGATGAAGGCGTGCTGCGCTCCGCACGCGACGCCGATGTCGGTGCCATCCTCGCCTGGGGTTTCCCGCCCTTCCGGGGTGGCCCTTTGAGCATGATCGACAATGCCGGCGCCGCAGCTTTTGTGGCGCAGTGCGAAAGGCTGGCGGCGGCGCATGGTGAGCGTTTCGCCCCACCGGCGCAGCTGAAGGCCATGGCGGCCAGCGGCGCCGCTTATTACACGGAGCGTTGATATGGGTGTGCTGTCCGGCGTCAGGATTGTGGAGATAGCGGGCATCGGTCCGGGACCTTTCTGCGGCATGCTGCTGGCGGATTTGGGCGCGGAGGTGATCGTGGTCGAGCGTCCCGGTGCGGCGGAAATCCCGACGGCGGGCATCCTGCGCCGCGGCAAACGTTCGCTGGCGCTGGACCTGAAAGCGCCCGGGGCGGTCGATACCGTGCTGGCCCTGATCGAGGACGCCGACGGCCTGATCGAAGGCATGCGGCCGGGCGCCATGGAGCGGCTCGGCCTGGGGCCGGATGTATGCCTGGCGCGCAATCCGCGCCTTGCATACGGCCGCATGACGGGCTGGGGCCAGCAAGGGCCGTTGGCGCAGGCGGCAGGGCACGACAACAACTACATCGCGCTGTCCGGCGCCCTGCATTATGCGGGCGCGGGCGATGTACCGCCGGTCGCGCCGCCAACGCTGGTGGGCGACCTTGGCGGCGGTGCGCTCTATCTCGCGCTGGGCATCGTGTCAGCCATCCTGCACGCGCGCGGCGGCGGCAAAGGGCAGGTGGTCGATGCCGCCATCGTTGATGGTTCTGCGCATATGATGAACCTCTTGCTCGACCTGACGGCGACGGGACTGATGCGCGAGCAGCGCGCCGCCTCGGTACTGGACGGGCCGCACTGGTTCAACACCTACCGCTGCAAGGATGGGCGCGATATCACAATCGGCGCGCTGGAGGCCAAGTTCTACCAGCTGCTGCTGGAAAAACTCGGCCTGGCCGGCGACCGCCGCTTCGCCGCCCAGCATGCGGCGGGACAATGGCCGCTGCAGCGCGCCGCTTTCGCCGAACTGTTTGCCATGCGCACGCGCGACGAGTGGTGCGCGCTGCTGGAAGGCAGCGATGCCTGCTTTGCGCCGGTGCTGGCGCCGTCCGAAGCGGCGCGCCATCCGCATTTGCAGGCGCGCGGCACGTATTCGACGGACGGGGTATTGCAGGCCAATGCGGCGCCGCGCTTCAGCGGCACACCCGCGCCGGTGGTGCCGAATGCGGTTCCCGCCGTGGGCCAGCACAATGAAGAGATCCTCGCACGATTGAATCGCAAGGTGTAGCAGTTGCTGGACGATGCGGGTTAGAATCCGCCTTTTTCATGAAATTCAAGCAACTCGTCCTCGCCTTGCCGCTGGCCTGCCTACTGCAGCTGGCTTCCCACGCGAATGCCCAGCCTGCGCAGGAATCGGCCCTGGTGCAGGCGCGCCAGGGTTTTACCACCAAGATCATCCGCCAGGGCGAGAAGTATCCCGCCATTCCCGCGCCGCCAGCAGGCGTGTTCGAACGGGTGCAGTACAAGTCCCCGGTGGGCGCGCTGGCGGCGTACATTACGCCTAAGCCGGAAGGCAAGGGCAAGTACCCTGCCATTATCTGGATCACCGGCGGCGACAGCAACTCGCTGGACGAGATGTGGACGCCGAAGCCGCGCGAGAACGACCAGAGTGCAGCCGCCTACCGCAGGAAGGGGCTGGTGCTGATGCTGCCTAGCCTGCGCGGCGGGAACGATAATCCGGGCCAGCGCGAAGGCTTCTACGGCGAAGTGGACGATGTGATCGCAGCGGCGGATTATCTCGCCAGCCTGCCGCACGTCGACCCCCAGCGCATCTACCTGGGCGGTCATAGCACCGGCGGCACGCTCGCGATGCTGGTGGGTGCCAGCACCAACAAGTTCCGCGCCATCTTCGCCTTCGGCCCGGTGGCGTCGGCCAGCTACTACGGCGCGAACTACAACTACTACGACTTGAAGAACATCGAGGAGATCAAGCGCCGCGCGCCGATCCTGTGGCTGGATGCGGTGCGCAGCGACATGTATGTACTGGAAGGCGCGGTCGGCGGCAATGTGGAAGACCTGCATACCATGCGCCAGAAGAACCTGAACCCAGCGATCCGCTTCCGCGAAGTGGCAGGCAAGACGCACTTCAGCGTCCTGGCACCGGCCAATGAAATGATCGCCGAGAAGATCATCGACGCCGCCAACGGCGGCGAAGAGGTCGAGATCACTAACGCCGATATCAGGGAGCTGGCGCGTAAGAAGTAGCGAAGTTGCGCAGGAAGTCGAGCAGCACCTGGGCTGCGACTTCCGCGTCATCGGCAGTCATCGTCTCCAGCGGATTGTGGCTGATGCCGCCGTTGCCGCAGCGCGTGAACAGCATCGCCACATCGGCCAGCGCCGCCATCGCCATGGCGTCATGACCGGCGCCGGACAGTAGGTCGAAGCGCGGCAGGCCGGCGCGCTGCACGGCATCACCCAGTTGCTGCATCAGCCAAGGCGCGCAAGGCGCCGCCCGGGCTTCCACGATTTTCTCCACTTTGAACTCGATGGCGCGGCGCGCGCAGATGGCGGCCAGGCCATCCAGCACATCGCGCACGGCCGCTTCGCGCACCGCATCGTCGGCCGCGCGGATGTCGAGCGAGAGCTGGCAGGCGCCGGGGATCACATTGACCGAGCCGCCTGGCACCTGCAACTGTCCCACGGTGCCGACTAAAGCTTCGCCCTGGGCGCAGCGCTGCTCGACCAGCAGCACGATCTCCGCCGCTGCCGCAGCAGCATCCTTACGCATATGCATAGGCGTGGTGCCCGCATGGCTGGCCACACCCTGCAGCTCGACCAGGAAGCGCGAGCTGCCGGCAATGGCCGTCACGACACCGACCGGCAGGCCGCGCTCCAGCAGCACCGGGCCCTGCTCGATATGGACTTCGACATAGGCCGCGATATCCTCGCGTCGCCGTGCAATGGCGGGGATGGCGGCCGGGTCGTGGCCCGCCGCCGCCAGCGCCGCGCGCATGCTGGTGCCGTCCGCGTCGAGCGCATCGAGCAACGCCATGTCGAAGTTGCCGGTGACGGCGTTACTGCCCAGGAAGGTACTGCGGAAGCGCACCCCTTCTTCTTCCGCGAAGCCGATCACCTCCAGGTGGAAGGGCAGCGCCTCGCCCTTGTCGCGCAGGTGGCGCACCACGGCGATCGGCAGCAGGATGCCGAGGCGGCCATCGTACTTGCCGCCGTTGCGCACCGTGTCGTAATGCGAGCCGGTGACGATGGTCTTGGCGCCCGGCGCATCGGACAGGTAGCGGCCGGTGACGTTGCCCACCGCATCGATGTCAGCCTGCATGCCGGCAGCGCGCATCCACGAAAGAAGCTGCGCGGCGGTGGCGCGGTGCGCATCGGTCATGTAGGCGCAGGTAAGCGCGTCCGGCTCATCGCTCCACTGTGCCAGGTCTTCCGACCACTGCATGATTTGCGGGCCGAAGGCCAGCTGCACGTCCAGCAGGTCATTCAAGCGTATTTCAGCGATGCGATGGATCTGGCGCAGGCATTCCGCCATTTCATCCGTACGCTGGTTTTTCAGGCGGCGCGCAAAGGTCGCGATGACGGCCTCGCGCGTCAGCCCCTGTCCCGTCGGACCCTTCACCGCCAGGATGAAAGGGAAGCCGAACTTTGCGTTGTAATCCGCGTTCAATTGGTGCAGCCGCGCAAACTCCTGCGCGCTGCACAGGTTCAGGCCTGACTTGGCCTGCTCGCTGGTCGATTCCGCCGTCAATTGTCCCGCGACGGCCGCCTTGCCCGCCAATTCAGGATGGGCCCGGATCAGCCCAAGCTGTTCCGCCTCGCTGGCATTGGCAACAACCGCCTGCAAAGCCAGCTTCAGCGCCGCCAGCGAAGCAAACGGCCGCCGCCCCGCCGCCCGTTCCGGAATCCAGGGCGAATGCTCGTAAATCCCCCGCAGATGCTCAACAAATTCAGCCGCATCGCAAGAGTTCAATTCCAGAAGAGTGGTCGTCATTGCCGATATTCCTTTTTTGTCCACTTTGGGGTCAGGAAGAAATGTGGACATTTTAGAGGGCGCGGGCGGCGGCGGTGACTTGGTCGCGCAGCCATTTGTGTTCGGGGGCCTGGTGCACGCGTTCGTGCCAGAGCTGGTAGAAACGCATCGGGGGGAATTTGACCGGTACGTTGAAAAACTTGAGCGGCAACGAGTTTTCGTAGAAGCGCAGGAACTGGCGGCCGGTGGTCAGTACCAGGTCGGTCTGCGCGAGCATGTAGGGAATCAGGCTGAAATAAGCTGATTCCACGGCGACGTTGCGGCGTAACCCTTGCCGTTCGAGGAAGGCGTCGATCACACCGCCGTAGCCGGGCACCATCTGCGATGGGGCGACGTGGGGCAGGGTGAGGTAGTCTTCCAGCGTCATGGCGTCGCTTTCGGTGCGCTTGGCGTACGGGCTGGCGGCATGCATGGCGCAGATGATCGGGTCTTCGAACAGCTTGGAAATATGCAGGTGCTGCGGCGGTTCGTCCCAGTTGGCGATCACCAGGTCCATGTCGCCGTCCGACAGCAGGCGCAAATAGTCGGTGCCGGGGCCGATGGAGTGGATCACGACGCGGCTCTTGGGCGAGCCTCGGCGTAGCATTGCCACCACATTCGGCAGGAATTGGCTGTCCAGGTAGTCGGGTGCGGCGATGTTGAAGGTGCGCGCTTCCTCCTGCGGGACGAAGGGGGTCTTTTTGACAAACAGCGATTCGGCTTCGTCCAGGATGCGCTTGGCCGGCTTGAGCAGGCTTTCGCCGTGCTGGGTCGGCACCATGCCGCGCGCGCCCCTTACCAGCAAGGGGTCGCCAGTCAGTTCGCGCAACTTGCGCAGCGAGGCCGAGATGGAGGGCTGCGGCTGGTTCAGCTTGAGCGCAACACGCGATACGTTCTTCTCCACCAGCAGCAGGTAGAGGATGCGGATCAGGTGGATATCGAGGTGTTGCGGTAGGGCGGACATCTTGCTTACGTATATGAAATCGAATATCTTGAATATACGACATATTTCATGATACCGAAACCTGAAAGCGCGTATCTTGGCTAGATTGCCACCTTTCTAACTCAAGGATTTGCATGGAATACCTGCTGCCCTATGGCCTGGAATGGGCCAACCTGCTGGTGCGTTGGCTTCACATCATCACCGGCATCGCCTGGATCGGTGCGTCGTTCTATTTTGTGTGGCTGGATAATTCGATCCGTCCTCCGGCTCCGGGCTCGGACCTGGCGAAGAAGGGTGTCTCGGGCGAGTTGTGGGCGGTGCATGGGGGCGGTTTCTATAACCCGCAAAAGTATCTGGTGGCGCCGGCGGAATTGCCGAAGGAGCTGCATTGGTTTAAATGGGAGGCTTATACCACCTGGCTGTCCGGCATTGCGCTGCTGACGATTGCGTATTACTTCAATGCGCAGGCGATGATGGTGGATAAGCAGGTGGCGGATATCTCCAGCCTGCAGGCGGTCGGCATCGGCATTGGATCGCTGGTGCTGGGCTGGGTGGTGTACGACGCGCTGTGCCGCTCGCCGTTAGGCAAGAACGAGAAGTGGCTTGGACTGGTGGTGTTCCTGCTGCTGGTGGCCGCGGCATATGGCTTGACGCAGGTATTGAGCGGGCGCGCGGCCTTTATCCATATCGGTGCGATGATCGGCACCATCATGGTGGCCAATGTGGCGATGCTGATTATCCCCGGCCAGCGCAAGATGGTGCAGGCGATGCAGGCGGGCAGCCTGCCGGACCCGATCCACGGCGTAAAGGCGAAGCAGCGCAGCGTGCATAACAATTACTTTACGTTGCCGGTGCTGTTCATCATGATCAGCAACCACTATGCGATGACGTACCAGCATAAGTATGCGTGGCTGGTATTGGGCATGATCATGGCGGCGGGGGTGTTCATCCGCCACTTTTTCAACCTGCGCCATAAGGGCCGCATCGAGTGGCGCTATCCGATGATCGGGCTGGCGCTGCTGGCGGCGGTGGCGGTGGCGATTGCGCCGTCCAGGCCGGCGCCGGCCAAGGCGGTGGCCTATCCGGCGGCGCAGTTCGCGAAAGTGAAGGCGATTATCGATGCGCGCTGCCTGTCCTGCCACGCTGCGGCGCCGACCCAGCCTGGCTTTGCCACGGCGCCGGCGGGCGTATTGTTTGATACGGACGACCAGATCCGCCAGCGCGCGGCCCAGATCCACAAGCGGGCGGTGGAGCAGAAGGATATGCCGATCGGGAACCTGACGAATATGACTGATGCGGAGCGCGCTGAATTAGGCGCGTGGTTTGCCGCGGGAGCAAAGTAATGAACCAACAAATCACCCAATGGATTGATGACCACTTCGATGAGGAAGTGGCCTTGTTGCAGCAAGTGCTGCGCGTGCCGACCGATACGCCGCCTGGCAACAACGCGCCGCATGCGGAGACCGTGGCGGAACTGGTGAAGGCCTATGGCTGGAACGCGGAGAAGCACGCGGTGCCGGAGCAGGAGGTGCGCGCCTACGGCATGGAGTCGATCACCAACCTGATTATCCGCCGCCCTTACGCGGCAGGCGGCCCGACCATCGCCTTGAATGCGCATGGCGACGTGGTGCCGCCGGGCGAGGGGTGGACGTATCCTCCCTACGGCGGAGTAATCGACAAGGGTTATATCTACGGCCGCGCGGCAGCGGTGTCGAAGTGCGATTTCGCCACCTATATCTTTGCCGTGCGTGCGCTGGAGGCGTTGGGTGTGAAGCTGAAGGGCGGGGTGGAGCTGCACTTTACCTATGACGAGGAATTCGGCGGCTTGCTCGGCCCCGGCTTCCTGCTGCGCGAAAAGCTGACCAGGCCGGATTATGTGATCGCGGCGGGCTTCAGCTACAACATCGTCACGGCGCACAACGCTTGCCTGCAACTGGAAATCACGGTGCATGGCAAATCGGGCCATGGCGCCATGCCGGAAACCGGGCACGATGCGCTGCAGGCAGCGGCCAGGATCCTGAACGCGATCTACGGCCAGCTGCCGGAACTGAAGAAAATCAAATCGAGCGTCCCGGGCATTGACTCGCCGACCATGCTGGTGGGCCGCATCGACGGCGGCACCAATACCAATGTGGTGCCGGGCAAGGTGGTGATGAAGATGGATCGCCGCATGATCCCGGAGGAAGACCCGGTGGCGGTGGAGGCGCAGGTGCGCAAGCTGATCGAAGATGCGGTGCAGGGCGTGCCCGGCATCCGCCTTGAGATCAAGCGTCTGTTGCTGTCGCACGCTTTGCGTCCGCTGCCGGCGGGTGAAAAACTGGTGGCAAACCTGCAAAAGAATGCCAAATCGGTACTGGGCGAGGATATCCCTGCCGTCGGCACGCCGTTGTATGCCGATGCCCGCCTGTATGGCGAGCATGGCATTCCCGCTGTACTATATGGTGCCGGGCCGCGCAGCGTGCCCGAATCGAATGCCAAGAAGGCGGATGAAAAACTGCTGCTGGAAGATTTGCGCAAGGCTACCAAGATCGTGGCACTGACTTTGCTGGACTTCCTGGCGGCCGAGGGCTGATTACGAAGGAGTCACGATGTTTGAGCGCAAGATGATGGCCGGTTGGGGCGATATGGATTTCAACAGCCATATGGCCAACACGGCCTACCTGAATAAGGCGGGCGATATCCGCATGCTGTTCCTGGCGGAGAATGGCTTTCCGATGGCGGAGTTCAAGCGCCTGAACATCGGTCCGGTGGTGATGAAGGATGACATCTCTTATTCCAAGGAAGTGCTGCTGCTGGACCAGATTACGGTGACGCTGGCGGTGGCGGGCTTGTCGCAGGATGGCAGCCGTTGGCAGCTGCGCTCGGATATCTATCGCAGCGACGGCAAGCTGGCTGCGCGTATCAATAGTTCGGGGGGATGGCTGGATTTGACGGCGCGCAAATTGGTGACGCCGCCGCCGGCTTTGCTGGCTGCCTGGCAATCGCTTTACCAGACGGATGATTTTCAGGTTTTGCCTAGTAGTGTGGCGAAACCTTGAGAACCAGGAAACCAGGGTACGCCCCTTAGGGTCGGACCCTGGTTTTCCGGTTTCAGCGGTTCTGAATCACTTCAGCGTGCGCTCGAACAGCTGGTAGATGCGGCGGTACTGGTCGTACCAGCTTTCTGGCTGGGTGTAGGCGTGGCGTTCCAGCGGGTAGGCCGCAAGTTCCCAGTTATCCTTTTTCAGCTCGATGAAGCGTTGCGCCATGCGCACCGAATCCTGGAAGAACACATTGTCGTCCACCATGCCGTGGGCGATCAACAGGTGCCCTTTCAGCTTGTCCGCGTACTCGATCGGCGAGGACTTGCGGTAGGCTTCCGGATCGAGATCCGGGGTGTTCAGGATGTTGGCGGTGTAGCCGTGGTTGTAGGTGGTCCAGTCGGTCACCGGGCGCAGCGCGGCGCCGGCCTTGAACAGTTCCGGTTCACGAAGCAGCGCCATGAAGGTCATGAAGCCGCCGTAGCTGCCGCCGTAAATACCCACTTTGCTGATATCGCCCTGGTGGTTGGCCGCCAGCCATTTGACGCCGTCCACATAGTCTTCCAGTTCCGGGTGGCCCATCTGGCGGTAAATCGCGGTGCGCCAATCGCGGCCATAGCCTTTGGATGCGCGGTAGTCCATATCCAGCACGATGTAGCCTTTTTCCACCAGCAGGTTGTGGAACATCTGCTCGCGGAAGTATTGCGGATAGCGGTTGTGGGTGTTCTGCAGGTAGCCCGCGCCGTGCACGAACAGCACGATCGGGTATTTCTTGCCCGGTTCCAGCGTGGCCGGGCGATACAGCTTGGACCAGATCGGCGCGCCGGCATTGTGGGTGGTCGGCACGGCCACCATCTGCGGCTGGATCCATTCACGCGCCTTGAATTCGGCGCTGCGGGTATCGGTCAGCTTGGTGGCGGCGCCGCCGGCGGCTGGCACGGTGGCCAGCTGCGTTGGCACGTAGGCCGAGGAGTAGTGCACCAGCAGCTTGCGCTGGTCGGGCGACAGGGCGAATTGCTCGACGCCGCCGTTCAGCTGCGTCACCTCGCGCACGGTGGCGTCCTTGGCGGAGGCTGCGCATACTTCGTACTGGCCGGGAGTGCGGCGGTTGCACAGCATGTAGGCCAGGGTGCCGTCGCCGTTCCAGGTGATGTTCGAGGCTTCCCACTTGCCGCTGGTCAGCGCGCGCTGCCTGCCGCTGGCGTCCAGGGTGTACAGGTGCGAGTAGCCGCTTTCTTCGGACATGAACCACAGGGTGCTGTTGTCCGGCAGGTAGCCGAAATCGTTGTAGGCGTAGTTGATCCAGGCCTTGTCGGTCAGACGATGCAGCGACTGCAGCTTGGCCGCCGGCAAGTCGATGGCGGCGATCCAGCGGTCCTTGTTGTCCACGGTGCGCAGCATCACGGCAGCCTTGGCGCCGTTGTCGCTCCAGGCGATGCCGTCGCCTTCATCGGTGGCCAGGCGGGTGGCGCGGTTGCCTTTCAGGGCCGGCTGCTTGGCCGCTTCGCGCAGGCTGGCCAGCGGGTCGGTGCTAATCCCGGGCAGGCTGTCGAAGGCCAGGTCCTTGATGGTACCGGTGCGCAGGTCAACCAGCTTGAGCGACTGCGCCAGCGGCAGGTTGCGGCCGACGCGGGTGCGCTGGTCGTCGAATTCCTCGTAGCCCGATTCGGTCACGTAGCGCGGCATTTTGCCGACGCGGCCGTTCTCGCTTGCTTTCGGGGAAGTGGCGACCACCAGCCAGCGGCCGTCCGGCGAGAGCGAGGAGGCGTCGATCGATACTTTCTCGCCGAAGTAGAGCGGGGCCGGGGCGCGGGTGGCGTCGGCCTGGCGTTCCTCCTTGGCGCGCGCGCGCGTTTCGTCGCGTTCGTCCTTTTGGCGCTTGAGGGTGGTGATCAGGCGCAGCTGCATTTCGCGCAGGTAGTCTTCGTCCGGTGCGGCGGCCGGGTCTTTGGCGGCGCGCGGCAGGGCCACCGGCGATACCAGGCGTTCGGCGCGGCTCCAGCTGAACCAGTCGTTGCCGACCTTGAACTGCACGCTGGCACCGTCCGCCGAGTACTGCGGGGCGGAGGCGTTGGCGGTGCCGCGGCTGATCTGCACCAGGGCGCCCGATCTCAGGTCGCGTTCAAACAGGTCGCCGTTGCGCAGCACGATGGCACGCGTGCGCTCACGGTTGAAGACCAGGTTCGGGCTGTCCAGGTTGGCCAGCTCGGCGTCTGGCACCAGGCGCGGTTTGTCGCCGGCCTGGAAGGTGTCGCGCAGCGAGGAGCCGACGCGCTTTTGTTTATAGAAGATCTGCTTGCCGTCCCAGCTCCACCACGCGGTTTCCACGGGTGTGCCGATCCAGTCCGGATGCGACATGGCCTGGTCGAGGGTGATTGGGGTTTGGGCAAATGCGGGGGCTGCCAGCAAGGCTGCCAGCAGGGGGAGGGCAAGTCGGCGCATAGTCTCGAAATGTGAAGTGGTTTTTTCGAGGAAGCATTCTAGCAGCCAGCCCTGCCACGGAAAGTATCAGGCTTGTAACAAGGTGGCGTGCTTGCCAGCTTGGCACTAGAATGGCGTGCATTCAGCAAAACCAGGAGACAAGATGGCAAAAAGCCATGTAGCAGCGCTGGTACTGGCCCTGGTGGCCGGCGGCGCAATGGCGCAGCAGCAGCCTGTAATGAATTGGGAATCCGCCGCGCTGGCGGGGGCCTACAAGGAAAACATCAGCGAGGATGAAAAAGTCGCCGGCCTGTCCAAATTGTGGTCGGAAGTGAAATATAACTTTTTCGACACCGCCACCCTGGAAAAGCTGGACTGGGACAAGCTGTACCTGGAGACCTTGCCGCGTGTGCGCGCCACGCGCAGCACGGAGGACTATTACCGCGTGCTGACCGAAACGGTGGCCAAGCTGAAAGACGGCCACACCAACGTCTTCCCGCCGCAGGAGCTGCACGCGCGCATGTTCGGCGTGCCCCTGCTTAAAACGCTGCCGATTGAAGGCCGCGTCATCGTGACCGAAGTGTACGACCCAGGCCTGCGCGCCAAAGGCATCATGCCGGGCGTGGAGGTGGTGTCGATCGACGGCTCGGACGTGAAGTCCTACGCCGCGCGCGAAGTGGCCCCTTATGTCAGCGCCTCCACCCCGCAGGACCGGGAGCTGCGCACCTTCGGCTACCAGCTGCTGGGCGGCGCCGAGGGCAGCGCGGCGCGCATTGTGTTCCGCGACGCGGCCGGCAAGCAGTTCGAGCAGCAGGTGCCGCGCGTAAGCCGCGCGGCGCGCAAGGCGGCCGGCGCCAATCCGCCGTCGTTCGAATTCAGCATGCTGCCGGGCGACGTGGCATATGTGGCGCTGAACAGCTTTGAAGACGACAGTGCCGCCGACGCCTGGATGGCGGCCTTCGACGAAATCGCCAAGTCCTCCGCGCTGGTGATCGACGTGCGCCGCAACGGCGGCGGCAATTCGATGGTTGGCTACAAGATCCTGGCCACGCTGGATACGCAGGCGTTTATGACCAGCCGCTGGGCCACGCGCGACTACAAGCCGTCCTGGCGCGCCTGGGGCAAGGAGATGCCGATGTATTCCGAAGCGCCGGACGTGATGCAGCCGGATCCCAAGCGCCACTACGCCAAGCCGGTGCTGGTGCTGACCAGCGCGGCCACCTTCTCGGCGGCCGAGGATTTTGCCGTGGCCTTCGACGGCATGCAGCGCGGTGCGCTGGTGGGCGAACCGACGGGCGGCAGCACCGGCCAGCCGCTGTTCATCAAGCTGCCGGGCGGCGGCGCCGCGCGCATCTGCACCAAGCTCGATACCTATGCCGACGGACGCGCCTTTGTCGGCGTGGGCGTGCAGCCGCAGCATGCCGTCAAACCGACCGTGGACGGCACGCGCGCCGGCCGCGATGAAGTGCTGGAGGCGGCGCTGGCGCAGTTGCAGGCCAAATAAAAAAGCCGCCAGCCCAGCGGGCGGCGGCTTTCCTTTCAAGCGCTAGCGCTTAGAAAGCGTAGGAAACACCCACGCTCAGGTTTTTGCTGTCGCTGGATGGACGCTGGTATTCAACGCGTGCGCTGATTTGCTTGTTGATGTTGTAGCTCACGCCTACACCCAGCAGCAGGCCGTCATCGTTGCCGTTGCCAGCACGGGTTTCTACTTTGATGGTGTTGAAGCCGATACGACCGAACACGGAAACGGCGCCCACCGGTGCGGAACCGATCAAGGAAATTGCGGTTTGCTTCGCTTTGAAGAAGCCATAGCTGTATGCAGGGAAGCGGCCCAGTTCACGGTAGCCGGCTTCCAGCGCCACGTTTTGGTTGACTTTTACGCCGGCGAATACGCCGTAGCTATTGTCGTTGCTGTAGTCGTTAACGCGGGTCACGCCGGTGTCGGCGCCAACGTAGTAGGAGACTGGTTCAGCTGCGGTAGCGGTGAAAGAAGTGGCTGCCATCAGGGCGGCGGCTGCGATGTGCTTGATCATGATTATTTCCTATTTCTATGTACTTTGCCTCGCGTTGTTGCGGGGCAACATTGAATTTTAGCAAGCCCTTTTCACTAGTGCAAGTTTACTGTGTGTTCATACAGTATAATTTCGGCTTATGCCTGGATTTATCCTTACCCGCGCCTGGCGCGATGCCCGCGACGGCACTGAAATCGAGTTCTGGCTCGCCACCGACGACGGGCCGCGCAAGGTCCTGCTGACCGAGCAGGCCTCGGTGGCCTTCGCCGACGCCGCGCTGCGCGACACCATCGCCACCCTGGCCGCCGGCATGTCCGGCATCGACCTGCGCGAGGTGGGGCTGAAAACCTTCCAGCGCGAGCCGGTGGTGGGCATCTACGCCAGTCATTACAAGCAGTTGCTGGCGCTGGAACGCAAGCTGGGCGAGCGCGGCATCCGCCTGTACGAGGCCGATATCAAGCCGCCGGAGCGCTACCTGATGGAGCGCTTCATCACCGCCGGGGTGAAAGAGGAGGGCGGCAAGTTGCGCCCCGCGCCGGAGTACCGCCCGCGCCTGCGCATGGTGTCGCTCGATATCGAAACCAGCGCTTTCGGCGAGCTGTATTCGATTGCGCTGGAAGGCTGCGGCCAGCGCCAGGTCTACATGGTGGGCGAAACGCCGGCCGCCGCACCGCAGGTGGACTTCGACCTGGAGTACTGCGCCACGCCGCGCCGCGCCATTGAAAAGTTGAACGAGTGGTTCCGCCGGCACGACCCGGACGCGATCATCGGCTGGAGCGTGGTGCAGTTCGACTTGCAGACGCTGCAAAGGAACGCGGAAAAGTACAAGGTGCCGCTGCTGCTGGGGCGCGAGGGCCGCCCGGTTGAATGGCGCACGCACCAGGCGCGCGACGGCTATGTGTTCGCCACCATCCCCGGCCGCATCGCCATCGACGGCATCGAGGCGCTGCGCGCCGCCTCCTGGAGCTTCCCCTCCTTTAGCCTGGAAAACGTGTCGCAGGCCTTGCTGGGCGAGGGCAAGGAGATCGGCAGCGACTACGACAAAATGGCCGAGATCGAGCGCCGCTTCCGCGAGGACAAGCCGGCCTTGGCCACCTACAACCTGAAAGACTGCGAGCTGGTCACGCGCATTTTCGAGAAGACGCGGGTGATGGACTTTATCCTGGAGCGCTCGCACGTGACCGGGCTGGTGCCGGACCATATGGGCGGATCGATTGCCGCCTTCAACCACCAGTACCTGCCGCGCATGCACCGCGAAGGCTATGTGGCGCCGAACGTGGGCGAGGTGCCGGCGGTGGCGTCGCCCGGCGGCTTTGTGATGGATTCGCGCCCCGGCCTGTACGACTCGGTGGTGGTGCTGGACTTCAAAAGCCTGTACCCCTCCATCATCCGCTCCTTCCTGGTCGACCCGGTTGGGCTGGTGGAGGGCGGGGCCGAGGCGGAGGACGGCGGCGACACCGTGCCCGGCATGCGCGGCGCCCAGTTCTCGCGCACGCGCCACTGCCTGCCCGCCATCACCACCCAGCTCTGGCAGGGGCGCGATGCCGCCAAGCGCGAGAAGAACGACGCGCTGTCGACCGCCCTCAAACTGCTGATGAATTCGTTTGTCGGCGTGCTGGGATCGACCGACTGCCGCTTCTACCATCCGCAGCTGATTTCCTCGGTGACCCTGCGCGGACACGAGCTGCTCAAACTTACGCGCGAGCTGGTGGAGAAGGAGGGCTATGAAGCGATTTACGGCGACACCGATTCCATCTTCATCTGGCTTAAGCGTCCGCACGAAACGGAGGAGGCGCTGGCCATTGCGCGCGGCCTGGTCGCCAAAATCAACCAGTGGTGGCGCGACCGCCTGCGCCGGAAGTACAAACTCGATTGCTACCTCGAAATCGAATTCGACACTTACTACCGCAAGTTCTTCATGCCCACCATTCGCGGCACGGAACTGGGCAGCAAAAAGCGCTACGCAGGGCTGACCAGCGACGGCGATATGATCTATCGCGGCCTGGAAACCGCGCGCAGCGACTGGACGCCGCTGGCGCAGCAATTCCAGCAGGAGCTGTTCACGCGCATCTTCAAGGACGAGCCTTACCGCGACTACGTGCGCGAGTATGTGCGCAAGACGCTGGCCGGCGAGCACGATGCGCTGCTGGTCTACCGCAAGCGCCTGCGCCACCGGCTGGATGAATACCAGGTCAACGTGCCGCCGCAGGTGCGCGCCGCGCGCCTGGCCGATGAATTCAACAAGGCGCAGGGCAGGCCGCTGCGCTACCAGAACGGCGGCCGTATCAGCTACGTGATCACCACCAACGGGCCGGAGCCGCTTGAGGTTCTGCGTTCGCCAATCGACTACCAGCATTATCTGGATAAGCAGCTGCTGCCGATCGCCGATGCGATCCTGCTGCCGTTGAAGGAGAGCTTCTCGGCGCTGACGACGGCGCAGCAAGCCTTGTTCTAGCGCCGCGCTCGCCTGGGAAATCCGAACCCGGATATAGGAAAAATTACCCAATAATTAAAATAGAAAAAAAGCCAAGGCCCTCCTAAGCTGAGTTATGAAACTCAACGGAGGACAAGCCATGAAGATCCATTGCATGGGGGGATGGCTCCTGCTCTTGGTGGGCGCATCGGCAAAGGCAGCCGACTGCACGGTGCCCGGCACCTGGACCGATATATTCGGCGGCCAGTTTGCGATCACGTCGGCACTGACGGGGACGGGCAAGTTCCCGTATTGCTCGGCAAACCACAGCTTGAGCATTACGCTGAACGGCACGACCGGCTTTACGGTGCGGGCGCGCTACAACGGCGGACAGGATTGCCAGGGCTTTTCCGAGACGCTGACGTTTGCCTCCGATTGCATGACGGCTAGCGGCACCTACCGGAATGACGACGGCAGCAGCGGGGCGGACACCTGGAACAAGACCGGCCCCTTCATTTCCCTGGCGCGCACCACGCTCACCACAGCGCGCGCCACCGGTACGCCGACGGGCGGCAGCTTCGCCTTTGGCACCGAGGCTATCAGCGGCAGCAACCATGCCGTGGTGGCCATGGCCAACGGCGTTACGCCGACCAGCAATCCGAACGACATCACTTTCACCGCCCCGGCATCGGGCGGCGCACCCACGCCGGGCGGCCTGGCGCGGCTGATTGCGCGCTACCAGCTGAATGGGGCAGAGGCGCGGAATAACCTGAACCGCGTGGCGACCTTCGGCATGTCCTGCTATATGCTGGCGCTGGAATCCGACTACGGCACGCAGCCGAACGCCTGCAGCGCGACCACCATCTACGGCACGCGCTATTCCGGCACGGTGCTCAATCCGGGCGGCCTGCAGGGCACGTACTGCGCCGCGTTCATCGCCAATGTTCGCTTGCAGGGATCGGGGCAATTGAATGGCGGCGGCTATATCAACTACAACGTCAATACGCGGCAGTTCGTGGCCGTGGCCTCGGTCAACGGCGCCGATGGGACGCCCGTGGTTGCGGGGCAGACTGTGGCGCGCGACCGGGCAATCATACCGGGCCGCGGCGTGCTGGTGGATGTCGATGGCACGGGGACCGGCTTGCTGGCCAACGATACGGGTGGCGCGATCCGTGGCTACCGGCTGGATCTTTACAATGGAGCCGGCAGGGCCGCTTGCGCCGGTTACGCCAATCCGCTTGGCGTTGGCGCCTGCCAGACGCCGCAAGCGTCCTGCCCGGGGAGGGAGATGCAATGAATGCCCTGCTAAACCTGTTCATCCCGCTCATCGCCGCCGCTGCCGCTGCCGCCGCTGCCGAAACGCCGGCCCTGCGCACAGCGGTAGTGCGGGGCGATGCGATTTGTATCCAACGCTCCGGCGCGGCCGCCACATGCTTCCAGCAAAACGGGCGCAGCAAAGCACTGCCGGTCTGGTCGCCCGACGGCCAGCGCCTGGCCTATTGGGAAGAGGGCAAGCTGAGCATCATCGATCAGCATGGCCAGTTGCTGCTGCAGAGAGTGGTCAAGCCGGTCGCGGCGGGCGAGGTGGCGGGCGGGATGCGCGTCGCCGAGGCCATGGAATGGCTCGACGGTGGCCGTCTGGTCGTCAGCGGCAGCGTCAACCCCACCTCCACCGAATACCTGGTCTTCGACGCGGCGAGCGGGCAGCAGTTGTCCGCCCTGGCCGATGATTGGTATGGCGCCGCTTTCTCGCCGGACGGCCTGCATGTCGCCACCATCGCCGGGCGGCCACATTTCTCCGGCAGGGCGCAGCGGCGGTCGACGCTGCTGGTTGACGGCAGGGCGGTGTTCGAATCGGCGGACGGGCGCGTGGACTTTACCGGCCGTCCCGTATGGTCCAGCGACAGCCGGCAGCTATCGGCGCCCATGTCCGATGAGCAGGGCCGGAACTACCTGCTGCGCTGGAAGACCGGCGCCGCCCATGCCATGCTGCAGCCGATGCTGGCGGCAGCAGCAACACCGGCAGCGAAAGGCAGCGCGCCGGGGCAGCGCCAGGGCGCGGCGTTGCCGCCGGCGCAGGAGCGCAACGATCCCTTGGGCGCAGCCCGCAGCATGCGCCGTGCGCTTCAGCGGGAAGCCGGCGTGCTGTCGGGACGGGCCGACTGGTGGTGCCAGGACTGCGCTTTGTCCCGCCTGCCGCGCCGCACCGCCCTTGATGATTCCGACTGAAGGAGGCTGCCATGAAACGCCTGATTTGCCTCATCTTGTGGCTGTTCGTTGCGGGCTATGCCGCAGCCGGACCCTTGCGCTACACCCTGACGGGTAGCGCCGATGGGACGCTGGGCGGCGTCGGGTTCACCGGCGCCGGCATCCAGGTCACGGCGCTGGGCGATGCCGACGATGTCTTCGAGATTGACCAGGGAATCTGGCTCTTGCCATTGCCGCACCTCAGCGTCGTGCTGGCAGGGCAGGCGCCATTGTTCGCGCGGGAGCAGGTGTTTTTCTTCGTCAACCAGAACAACGGGACAGCCGGCTTCCTCGATCAATTCAATGGCGACTTCCTTGATTTCAGCGCCGCCGGGCTGGCGGGATTTGACGGGGCCCATGCGTTCGGCCCGGCGCCGGCATCGCTTACCCTGCTGGTGCCTGTTGCCACCACGGGCGGACTGCTGCAGCTGGCATCGTTCGACAACGCGCAATTCAGCGTGGTGGAGGCGGTCGTCGGGCTGCCGCTTCCAGGCAGCGCGTGGCTGCTGCTGGCCGGGCTGGCGGCGTGGGTCTCAGCGGCCGGGCTGCGACAGGCGCATGACCCATTTGGTGAAGAAGAGCAGTAGGACAGTGCCGAAAAAATCGCCCAGAGCCATCACGGCGAAGCTGTGCAGCAGATGCTCGCGGCCTTCATACAGGGCGAACCAGATGTGGTGCAGCAGGGGGCTGGCCAGCGAAAAGGCCACAGCGCAAACCAGCACCTGCAGCGGCGACAGACTGGCCAGTGAGCCCTTAAGGTCCAGCCAGCGCCTGGCGCCCAGGTAGACCAGGTAAGGCGCGACACTGGACAGCAGGCCGCCGGCGAAAGCGCGCACCGGATCGTCCGGGAAAAGGAAGAGGAAGCAGTACAGCCACGACACCAGCAGCAGCCCGATTGCGCCAGCCTCCGCAAAGAGCAGGGTGGCCAGCAAGCGCACCCCGGCCGGCAGGTAGATCCAGTTGATTCCTTCGGCGAATTCCAGCTGCTTGAACATCAACTCATTGATGAACAACGCGGCGCCATACATGACCATCGTGGCGATGATCATCGCGTAATTCTGGCGAAGGTTGGTCATAGAATCGCTTTGTCATGGACGATGCTGTAGATCTTACCGAAAATGCACGTCCTGTTGCAACCAACTATATAAAAACCAGCGTTGTCAGCTGCCTGCCAGGGGCGTACCGAAGACGCCCACGGCCAATTCCATCCAGACCGCCAGCAGGCCGATGCCGAGTACGATCGCCAGCACGGCTTTCTGCGCCCTGTCGTGCATGCGGCTGGCCAGCAGCACGTAACAGGCGCCCATGCCGGCCAGCAGCGCGCCCGCGAGGATGAAATCCACCAGGGTCCAGCGCACCTCGTCGGTGAACTGCATTGCCGCCAAAGGGATCAACAGTAGCGCGCCGGTGCCGAGGCCGACGCAGGCCAGCTGCCTGGGAATTGCCATGATGCTCTCCTGCTTGTGTGGAGAACCTAATGTATTCCGCGAATGTGAAGCCATGATGCGCCCGGTATGCGGCGCGGTGCTGCCATGCATTAGCCAAGGTTATGCATGCGATGCAGAGGATTCATTTGTGGGTGCATGAAAAAAAGGGCAACATGGCACGACAATCAAAACAGCGGAGACGGTACATGCAACAGACGGGTGAACTGGCAGGGAAAGTGGCGTTGGTGACTGGCGGCGCTTCGGGCATTGGCCGCGCCACGGCGGAATTGTTTGCGCGCGAGGGGGCCACGGTGCTGATCGCCGACCGCGACGGGGCAGCCGGCGAACTGGCGGCGGCGGCGCTCGCCGCGAGCGGGGCGCGCGCCTCCTTCATCCGCACCGACGTGGCGCTGGCGGCGGACTGCGAAGCGGCCGTGGCGGCAGCCGTGGCGCGCTACGGCCGGCTCGATGTGTTGTTCAACAACGCCGGGATTACCCGCCGCGCCAACGTGGTCCATACCACCGAGCAGGAATGGGACCAGGTGATGGCGGTGAACGTCAAATCGATCTTCCTGATGTGCAAATATGCCGTGCCGGTGATGCAGCAACAGGGCGGCGGCAGCATTATCAACACCGCTTCGGGCTGGGGCCTGGTGGGCGGCAAGGATGCGGTATCCTACTGCGCTTCCAAAGGCGCAGTGGTGATCATGACCAAGGCCATGGCGGTCGACCACGGCCCGCAGAATATCCGCGTCAACTGCGTCTGTCCGGGCGATACCGATACGCCCATGCTGCGCAATGAGGCGCAGCAGCTTGGCCTGGAACAGAACGCCCTGGTGGCGGCTGGCGCTGGCCGTCCGCTGATGCGCGTGGGCCAGCCGCCGGAAATCGCGCAGGCTGTGTTGTTCCTCGCATCGGATCGATCCTCCTTTGTCACCGGCGACGCACTGGTGGTGGACGGCGGCGGCCTGGCCGGCTCCGCATAAACCATGAACAAGTGGGAGAACCACCAGCTGCTGGGGGAGAACCGGCTGCCTCCGCACGCCTATTTCTTCGCCTACGCCGACGCCGACACTGCGCGCAGTTTTGAGCGCGAGCGTAGCCGCCGCTTCCTGTCGCTTAGCGGGGACTGGCGCTTTGCCTGCTTCGACCATCCGCTGCAGGTGCCGCCGCAGTTCTATAGCGAGTTTATGGATGGTTGGGGCACGATCGAGGTGCCGGGCATGTGGCAGATGCAGGGCCATGGACAGCTGCAGTACACCGACGACGGCATGCCGTTCCCGGTGGACCCGCCCTACGTGCCATCCTCCAACCCGACCGGCGCCTACCAGTGCCGCTGGACCTTGGGGCCGGAATGGCGTGGCCAACGCGTGGTGCTGCGTTTCGACGGCGTGGAGACGTATTTCGAAGTCCACGTGAACGGCAGCTATGCCGGCATGAGCAAGGGCAGCCGGCTGGCGGCGGAATTCGACATCACCGACTTTTTGGTGGACGGCGTTAACCTGCTCAGTGTGCGCGTGCTGCAATGGGCCGATTCCAGCTACCTGGAAGACCAGGATATGTGGTGGACCGCCGGCATCTTCCGCGATGTCTACCTGGTAGGCAAGGGCGCCATTCACCTGCAGGATGTTTGCGTGCAGACGCGTTTCGATGCCGGCTACCGCGACGCCCGCCTGTCCTGCGCGGTCGCCGTATCGGCAGCCGCCGGGTGGCGTCTTGAGTGGGCATTGTTCGACGGCGCGCGCGAACTGCAGCGCGGCGGAGGCCGTGAACTGGCGTGGGAGGCCAATGTGCCGGAGCCGCGCCAGTGGAACGCGGAAGACCCCTATTTATACCGGCTGGAGATCAGCCTGTACGACGATGCCGGCACGCTGCTGGAAGTGGTGCCGCTGCGGGTCGGCTTCCGCGAGGTCGAGGTGCGCGACGGTTTGATGCACGTGAATGGTCGCTACCTCAAGCTGCATGGCGTGAACCGCCACGACAACGACCATCTGCGCGGCCGCGCCGTAAGCATGGCGCGCGCCGAGCAGGATATCGTGCTGATGAAACAGCACAATATCAACTCGGTGCGCACCGCGCATTACCCCAACGATCCGCGTTTCTACGAGCTATGCGACCAGTACGGCCTGTTCGTGATGGCGGAAACCGATGTGGAAACGCACGGTTTCGTCAACATCGGCAACCTGAGTCAGGTCACGGACGACCCGGCGTGGGAGGCGGCCTTCGTCGACCGCATCGAGCGCCACGTGCACGCGCAGAAGAACCATCCCTCCATCATCATGTGGTCGCTGGCGAACGAATCCGGCTACGGTTGCAATATCCGCGCGATGGCGGCGCGTTGCCGCGAGATCGATCCCACCCGCTTGATCCATTACGAGGAAGACCGCGACGCGGAAGTATGCGACGTGGTCAGCACCATGTATTCGCGAGTGCAGATGATGAACGCCTTTGGCGAGTACCCGATGGACAAGCCGCGCATCCTGTGCGAATACGCGCATGCCATGGGCAACGGGCCGGGCGGGCTGTCCGAGTACCAGGCGGTGTTTGACCGGCATCCGCACCTGCAGGGGCATTATGTATGGGAGTGGTGCGATCATGCCATCCTGCAGCCCGGCGTGCCGGGTCGGCCGTTCTATGCCTTCGGCGGCGATTACGGCGACTACCCGAACAGCGGCAATTTCTGCTGCGATGGCCTGATTTACCCCGACCAGCGGCCGGGCCCAGGGCTGCGCGAGTACAAGCAGGTGATCGCCCCGGTGAAGGTGCGCGCCATCGATGCCGCCGCCGGCTTGCTGGAAGTGGAGAACCGTTACTGGTTCAGCAGCCTGGATGGCATCTGCCTGCTGCTGCAGGTGAAAGCGGAAGGCGAACTGCTTTGGCAGGACCGCCTGCCGTTGCCGCCGCTGCAGCCGGGGCAGCGCCAGGAACTGCGCATTCCCGCGCCGCCTGCCGGTCACGCGCGCTGCCACCTGAATGTGCATGTGGTCCGCGAGCAGGCGACAGCTTTTAGCGCCGCGCAGCATGAGCTGGCGCGGTACCAGTTCGCGCTGCCAGTACCGGCCGCACCGGCACTCGAACTAGTGAATGCGCCCCTGGCGCCGCCTGCGCTGACCGAGCATCGCCTGGAATACCGCGTGGAAGGCATCGGCTTCCACCTGGTGTTCTGCAAGCTGACCGGAAGGCTGACGGAATGGGAGGCGGGCGGCATGGCGCTGCTGGCAAGGCCGCCGCAACTGGCCTTCTATAAACCCTGCATCGACAACCACAAGCAGGAGAACGAAGCGCTGTGGCTGCCGCAGCACCTCAACATCATGCAGGAGCACCTGCGCGGCATGGAGGTGCTCCGCCATGACGATGCGCTGGAGGTGATTGTCGATTGCCAGGTGGCGCCGCCAGTGCTCGGCTACGGCATGCGCTGCCGCTACCACTATCGCGTGGACGGCGCGGGACGGGTGCAGCTCACCCTGTCCGGCAAGCCGTACGGCGGCATGCGCGACATGATTCCGAAGATCGGCCTTGCGCTGGGTGTGCACCGCCAGTTGGAGCAGGTCGAGTACTTTGGCCGCGGACCCGGGGAGAATTACCCGGACAGCAAGGCCTGCAATATCATCGACCGCTATCGCAGCGCGGCGGCCGACCTGTTCGAGCACTATCCCAAGCCGCAGGACAATGGCAACCGCATGGATGTGGCTTGGGCCAAGCTGCAGCGCACCGACGGCAAGGGGTTGCGCATCGATGCGCCGCAGGGAATGAACTTCAGCGTGTGGCCTTACAGTGCGGAGCAGATCGCTGCCACGCGCCACGACAATGCTCTGCGCGAGGAAGGCTTCTGGACCGTCAACCTGGATTACAAGGTGAGCGGCCTGGGTTCCAACTCCTGGGGTTCCGAGGTGCTGGACTCCTACCGCGTGTATCTGGAGGAGTTCAGCTACCGGCTGGACCTGTCGCCGCTAAATGGGGAGGACCGCGCATGATCATCGTCAACAGCGTGGAGGAGTTCGGCCAGCGCTACCATTCGGCGAAAAGGTGGCGGCGCTGCATGGAGGCCATCGCCAACCTGCACCGGCTTAATCCCGGTGTGTGCCATTCCATCGGCGATTCCCTGGTGTACCGCCTGGTGGATGGCGCGGCGCCCGCAGCGGAGTGCTTTACCGGCAACCGGCGCTACGTGGAGATCCACTACTACCTGTCTGGCAGCGAGACGGTGGCCTATGCGCCCAAGCCGGGCTTGCAGCGCCTGGCGCCGTACAGCGACGAAACCGACCGCGAGACATTCAGCGGTGCGGTCGCGGGGCGTCATGCCGCCAGTCCAGGCCAGCTGCTGATCTTTGACAACGACTACGCCTACCAGCTGCTTGGTTCAGACCACCTGCGCAAAATGGTGCTGATGGTGACGATAGAAGGCGCGACTTTCCACAATAAGTGAGTTGAGCATGGCGATTCCCGGCAATACCCAGATTGGTCGCTTCATGCTGCTATCGATGGCGGTGGCGGCAATCTTCAACATCCGCAATGTCGTCAACAGCAATATCGCCATCGGAACGGCGGCGGTGCCGTGCTTCCTGCTCGCCACGGCGGTGTTCTTCATCCCCTATGTGCTGATCATCGCCGAATTCGTCAGTTTGAACAAAGACGCCAAATCCGGCATCTACCAGTGGATACGATCCTCGATGGGGGATAAGTGGGCCTTTGTCGGAGCTTACTGCTACTGGTTCGTCAACCTGTTCTACTTCACCTCCGTGCTGCCGAACATCCTGGTGTACGCCTCGTATGCCTGGCTTGGCTACGAGGTGCAATTGACGCCGATGGTGACGGTACTGCTGTCGATCATGCTGTTCGCCTTTGCCACCTGGGTGTCGACCAAGGGTGCGGCGTGGGTGGGGCGGGTGACCTCGGTCGGCAGCTCCCTGGTGCTGCTGCTGGCGTTCGGCTTCGTGACACTGAGCCTGATGGACTGGATCGGCGGTGTGCAGCCGGCCACTCCGGTGTCAGTGGCGACGATGACGCCGACCTTCAATTGGGCTTTCATGGGCGCGATGGCGTGGATACTGTTCGCCGCCGGCGGTGCCGAATCGGTCGGCGTCTTCCTGAACGATGTGCGGGGCGGCGCGCGCACCTTTGTGCGCACCATCATTTTTGCCGGCTTGCTGATTGGCGTGCTGTACTCGGTGTCGGCGCTGGTGCTCAACCTCTACGTGCCGGCTTCAAAGCTCAGTTATACCTCGGGCGTGTTCCAGGTGTTCGGCGCGCTGGGCGCGCATCATCAGGTCTCTTCCCTGTTGCTGAACCGGGTGGTGGGGGCGGTGATGCTGCTCGGCTCTTTCGGCACGCTGATGGTGTGGACGGCGGCGCCGGTCAAGGCGCTGTTCTCCGAGATCCCGAAAGGCATCTTCGGCGAGCGCGCCATTGCGCTGAACCGGCACGATATGCCGGAGCGCGCGGCGTGGATCCAGTTTGCGGTGGTGGTGCCTTTGCTGGTCATCCCGGCGCTGGGCTCGGGCAATGTCAACCAGCTGCTGAACGTGGTGATCAATATGACGGCGGCCACCGCGCTGCTGCCGCCGCTGATCATCATGGCGGCCTACTTCCATCTGCGTTTGCGGCTGGACCACCTGCCGCGCGACTTCCGCATGGGATCGCGCCGCATGGGCTTGCTCGTCTCCGGCGCGCTGCTGGCATTCTCCGGCGTCGCCTTCATCGCTGCCATCTTCCCGGCCGGGCAGAACCTGCTGCTCACGCTGGGCTACAACGTGGGCGGCGTGGTCCTGTTCCTGGGCTGGGCCTTCTGGAAGTACCGCCAGTTCGAGCGCAGCCAGCTTACTTCGCTGGCGTTGCCGCCGACTCGCGTGCCAGCATCAGCAGGTGCGCGGCGCTCCAGCTGAAATTCGTTGCGCCTTGCATGTGGCCAGTCTCGGGATTGTAGTTTTCCCGGATCGGCGCGTCGCCCAGCAAGCCTTCGGCACCGGCGGTGAAGCGGGCCGCCATGGCGTCCGCTTCCTGCGCGCGGCCGTATCGGCGCAGGGCGACCGTGCCGAAGTAGAGCTGGTCCAGCCATACGCGGCCGCGCCAGTAGATGTCCGGCGCGTAGGAAGGGTTGGAGACGGCGGCGGTCGGCATTGGGACCGGAGTGGCAAATTCGGCCGGATCCAGCATTTTGGCGATCACGGCGTCTGCTTGCGCCTGTTCGGCGGCGCCGGCCCATAGGGCGGTCCAGCCTTCCGGGCCGCGCCCGCGCATGGTCAACAGCTTGCCGCCCAGCTGGCGGTCGTAATAGAAGCCGCTGGCCTGGTCGAAGAAGCGGGTGTTGACCAGCGTGCGCAGCTTGCCGGCCTGTGCGCGCCAGTCGGCGGCGGCGCGTGCGTCGCCCAGCGCGTGGGCGATATCGGCCAGGATCAGCTTTTCGCGGTAGAGGAAAGCGTTCAGGTCCGCCGATTCCTGGTCGATCGAGTAGCCCACGAGCTTGCCCTTGCTGTCGCGGTTTTCCACCACGCGTACCTGCCAGTCGTGCCGCGCGGCGGGCAGGTCGCCGCCATGCGCTTTGTCGGCGTAGCGCTGCAGGGCGCCGGGTTCGATGAAGCCAAAGCGGGCGGCGTTATCCATGCCGGATTCCCAACCGGCGGCATGCTGCACCGGCAGGTCGATGGCGGCATAGCGGCCTTGTTCGACGATGCGGTTGTAGGCGTCCAGGCCGAGGCAGTCCTGCATGCCGTCCTGGCCTTCGCGGCAGCCTTGCAGCGGCGCGCCGCCTGCGGTGAGCGGCTTGACACGGAAGCGCAGCCGGCCTTCGCTGTCGTTGTGCAGCGGGTGCACGGTGGCGCCGTATTCGGCCAGGCCGTTCTGGTCGTGGTCGCGGTTGCGGTACCACCAGCGGTGGTAGGACTCCAGCTTGGGTTGCATTTCCTTTAGCCAGGCGCGGTCTTTGGAATGGCGGTAGATTTCCCAGGCCACCCATGCTGCCAGCGGCGGCTTGGTGTCGCGTTCGTTCCAATTGCCGCCGTCGCCGCCGCGCTGGGCGTCGCTGTTGTAGAACACGTTGTCGGGCAACATGCCCGCGTCTTGCGGACGGACCGGGTCATTGGGCTGGATCTGGTAGTCGAACAGGGCGCGCACGGTGTTGGCGGCAAGGCTTGGGTCGATGGCGGCCAGGGCGTAAGCTTGCTTCCACGTGTCCCAGGTCCAGGCGCCGTTGAACCAGCGCGCGGTGGTGGAGGGGACCATGGCGTCGTGGCGGATGGCGCCCCGCGGCGCGCGCCAGTTGCCGATCAGGGTCTCCAATGCCTTCACGCTGAGCGGGGAGGCGGGCAGGCGAGTCAGCCATTTCGACCAGCGGCGCTGGTTGGCGGCGATGGCGCGTTCCATGCGCGCGGGGCTGGCCAGCAGCGATGCGGCGCTGATGCCGGCGTCGGCATTGTCGAGCTGGTAGCTGTAGGCGCTGTAGAGCGCTTGCCTGCGGCCGGCGCCGAGCAGGGGAAGGTCGGCGCTGCTGGCGTAGCGCTGGCCATCCACGCGGTCTTGCGCGTGGATGCTGCGTTCAATGCGGTAGCGCGAGCGGCCGCTGGTCATGACGTTGGCGGCATCGCGCACTTTGCCGAATACGATGCTGATGCCGCCGGCATCCTGGATGAGTTGCGGCTTCCAGGCGGGCTGGCGCGCGGCGATGCTGCCTTTTCCATCTTCCCATTGTTCCATCAACTCGCCCTGCCAGTGCGCGCGCAGGGCGAGCGGCTTGGAGGACGTGTTGTGCAGACGATAGCGCACCAGTGCGCTGTGCGAATCGGCGAAGTGCAGGTCCACTTCCAGCACCAGCCCCGGCCACTCCAGGCGCTGGCTTAGCACGCCGGGGCGCGCACTGTTGCTCCAGCGGGCCTGGGCGGGGTCGAAGCTGCGGCCGCTGCGGCGGTCGGTAAGGGAGATGCGCTCCAGTGCCGAGGAAATGAACAGGCTGTACTCCTCCGCCACCACCATCGGGCCGCTGAAGGTGCCGGCCAGCGAGGGTGAATCGGGCAGCAGGTAGCCGTGCCAGCTGCCCGCATCGAACATCGGGTTGAAGCGCTGGTTTTGCTCGGCGTCGAAGTCGCGCGCGGCGGTGGGAACGCCGTGGCGGTTGATGGAAGGATGCTGGGCGTGGGCGGCCCAGGCGGCGGTGCATGCTGCGACCAGCAGCAGTTTGCGGACGGCTGAAGACATATGCGAAGTAGGGAACGAGTTGGGGGGAGGGTAACACGGGTGTTGCGAAAAAGGCCGGACGCTGCCTGCGTCCGGCCTTGGCCAGCTTAGAATTTGTACGACAACGACAGGGTGGCGTGGCGGCCCAGGATCGGACGCGCGTAGAACAGGCTGCCGTTCGAGCTTTGGTTAAAGCCGCTGCGCGGGTTGCCCTCGGTCAGGCCGATCTCATTGGTCACATTGTTCACCTTCAGGTTCAGCTTCCACTGCTTGTCGATCCTGAATTCGGCGCCCAGGTCCAGCACATGGTACTTCGGCAGGGCCAGCGAGTTTTCAAAGTCGGCGAAGCGCTTGCCGATATGGCTGTACACCAGGAAGATATCGCCAAAGTCGAAGTGCAGGGTAGGGATCAGGCGCACCTGGGTGTTTGGCGTGCGCATCACCTGGTTGCCGTTCTGCTTTGCTTCCTCGGCGTTCGGATCGATGCCGTCGATGGTGGCATCCTGGATCGTGGCTACATACTCCAGCGAGAAGCGTTTGTGCGGCTTGAAGATGCCTTCCAGCTCCACGCCGGTGGACAGCGTCTTGACGAAGACCTGGCGGAAGTCGCCGGTTTGCTGGTTGGTTTCGCCGAAGGACAGGTTGTCGAACTTGGTGTGGAACAGGGTGGCCGAAGTCGTCCACATGGGCGACATGTAGCGTACGCCCGCCTCGGTGAAACTCAGGCGGCTTGCGCCGTCCACGAAGCTGTCGGTGCTGTACAGGGTCGGCATATTGGTGCCGCTGGCGTAACGGCCATAGGCGGCGATATGGTCGTTGAACGCATAGTTGAAGCCAGCGGTGTAGGACGATTCCTTGATCGTCTTCTTCTTGCGCGTCCACTCGCCGGTTCCTGCGCGGCGCATATAGTTGTTGGCGATGATGTTGTCCTTGTCCGAACCGTCCGGGTTGAAGGCGCCCGGAATCGGCGTGCCGCCCACCAGGCTGGTGCCGGGCACTTCGCTGCCGGCGGCATTCACGCCTTCATCCTGCACGTCGTAGCGGGCAATCTCGTAGCGCACGCCGCCGTCGATGCGCAGGTTCTTGTTGACCTTCCATTCGTCGTTGACGAACAGGGAGGTGGAGTTCATATCGCCCTTATGGCGCTCGTAGAAGAATGCATTGCGCAGCACGCCCTTGTCGGACAGGTAGCCCAGGATCTTGTTGTTGGCATCCACCGCGACGATGTCCAGGCGTTTCGGCTGGTCGCGCACCTCGGTCAGGATGCGCGCGCCGTAGTCGGAGTCCTCATGCAGCTTTTGCGATGCGAACAGGATGCCGGCGGTGAAGCTGTTGTTCTCGTTTTCCTTGGTCAGCGACAGCTTGTCGACGAAATGGCTGAGGGAACGGAAGCGGGTCTCGGCCACCGCGTCGGTGGTGAAGCCGTTGCCGTTCAGGGTGGCGGGATTGTCGACCAGTTGGCCGGTGCCGGCGTAGGCCAGGCGCGCGGTGCCGCCGAAGCGGCTCAGCAGGCCGGCGACGTCGGCGTATTGCGCCGGGTCGAGGCGGTTGCTGGCGCGTACCAGGTAGCTGTTGGGGCCATTGAACACCGAGTGCGGCGCCACGTCGTAGCGGGTGTAGCGCGCATTGTTGCGGAAGGACCAGTCGCCGCCGATGTCGTGCTGCAGGTCGGCGCCGAGCACCTTGGCCAGCACATGGAAGCCGGTTTTAAGGTCGGTGGTCTGGGTGCCGTTGGTGGTCTGGTTGGTGATGCGCGCCACGTCCGGGCCGTCCAGCGAGCCGTAATGCGGGTCGACACCCGGCACGCCGCGCGGCTTGGCCGGGTTGGTGAGCGGGATCGGCAGGTAGAAGGTGTTATGGTCGTTGACGTACTTGGCCGACAGGTTCAGCTCACCGGCCGCCAGGCGGCGCGTGAGGTTCAGGCGGAACTGGCCGCCATGGTCGGCGGTCATGCCGATCGGGCGCACGCCCTTGCCGCGCCGGTAGTAGCCGCCCGCCGCGTAGCTCCAGTCCTCGTTGATCGGGCCGGAGAACACACCCTCGGTGCGCAGGAAACCGTAGTCGCCGACCGTGACTTTAGCCTCGCCTTGCGGCTTCTGCGTGCCTTTGTGGCTGATGAAGTTGACGATGGCGGCCGGGCCGTTGGTCGAGAGGATGGCTGAGGTGCCGCCGCGAATCGCTTCAAAACGCTTGATGGTCAGGTCTTCGCGCAGCAGCACGTCCACCAGTTCGCCGTCATAGATCACCGGCAGCCCGTCTTCCTGCAGGCTGATGAACTGGAAGGCCGCACCGCCGCTCAGGCCGCGCGGCGACACATTGTTCGAGACTTCGCCGCCCGATGCTTCGACCCACAGGCCGGGCACCTGCTGCAGCGAATCGGCCAGGCTGTGCGGCGCCAGCTTGACCAGTTTATCGGAGTCCAGCGTGGTGATGGCCACCGAGGATTCAAGCTTGGTGCGATTCTTGGCGGTGGTGCCGGTGACGACCACTTCCTGGATCGGCGCGGCCTTCTCGGTAGCGCTAGCATTGTCGGCGGCCGACTGTGCCTGCGCGCCGTGCATGGCCGCCATGTGGGCCAATGCCGCGGCCACCGCCAGGGTCAGCACTTTCTTTTGTCTCATCTGGTTCTCCTCTAGATTGTTTTAGTGATTGCTACTACACCGAAACAGGCCACATGGTCTGTTCCCGGTACCCAGTCATCACGGGCAGATACCCGTTGAATTCCGCATCGAGCTGCGCGTCGCCGCTGTCGATGCGCAGCACGCCGCCGTGCAGCGACAACAGCTTGTCGCGCGGCGCCAGCACGTGCAGCCCGCGTTTGCCCGCAGCTCGCAGCAGACGCGATGAAATTTGCTGGTTGCCGCGCCCCAGCACCATGCCCTGGCCGCCGATCGGCGACAGCACCAGGTGCAGCGGCGCTTCGCGCGCGGCGGCCAGGTCTTCCAGCTCCAGGCGCGTGGCATCGCGCGCCAGCAAAGTGCCGTCGCCCAGCACCGCGTCCACGCCGAGCAGGCTGCCCTCCACGCCCAGCACTTGCAACAAGGCTTGGGTAGTGGAGCCCGGCCCCACCATGTACAGCGCACGCGGGTCCATCGCCTCGGCGAAGCTGCGCGCGATCGCCAGGCGCTGCGCGCCGTCGCCGCTGGCATGGCGCGCTTTGCCGCCCTGCGTCAGGGCGGGTGCCAGCGGCAGCTGAAGGTAGCCGTACAGGCGCGGCAGGATCCGGCCGCGACGCAGCGCTTCCTCGTCCAGGTCCATCACTTCCGCTTCGCTATGCATGGCCAGGCCACCCTGTTGCAGTTGGCGCAGCAGCTGGCCGGCGGCGGTGGGGTGGTTGGCGAAGACCGCCGATTGCATCTTGACCCCGGCCGGCAGCCCCAGTACCGGAAGGGTTTCGCTGGCGCCGGCATCGCGCAGGCCGTCCAGCACATCGCGCGCGGTGCCGTCGCCGCCGGCGAAAAGCAACAGGTCGATGCCCATGCTGGCCAGCAGGCAGCTGGCGCGGCGCGTGTCCGCCGCTTGCGATGGCGACGTGACCGGCACCACGGCGCTGGCCTGCAAGCCGGCCGCCTGCAAAGCGGCCAGGCCCATGGCGCCGTCGGCGGCGTACCAGCAGAAGCCGTGCGCAGTCTCGCCCAGCGCCTCGAACATGGCGGCCAGGCGCGCCGGTACTTGCGGCAGGCTGCACGCCGCCAGCGCGGCCTGCACGCAATCGGCGCCGTCCGAGCCTTTCAGCCCGGCCGGGCCGCCGATGCCGGCCCAGGGATTAACCACCAGCCCAAGCTTCATGCCAGCCCGCGCTCGCCCAGTTTGCGCTGGTAGGCGCGCCAGGTGATGCCCCAGCGTTCCGGATCGTCCAGCATTTCGCCCTGCACGCGGTGGGTCGGGCAGTTGTGCGGCGCGGTCTTCACCAGGTCCGGATTGCTGCGCGCCTCGCCGGCAATGTGGCGCATCACGCTGATGAACTCATCCAGGTCGGTGCGCGAGTAGGACTCGGTCGGCTCGATGGTGGCCGGTTCCGGCACCAGGTAGGGGTGGTGGCTGGTCCAGTAGTGCAGGCCAAAGTCGGCGGCGCGGAAGCCGATTTCCTCCGACGTCACGCCGGTTGCGTCGCACAAGGCCTTCCAGCTGTAGCGCACTTGTTCGATGCGGCGCTTGCCAGGGGCGTAGGGCGCGCTCATGCCGTCGATCTTCAACAACTCATGCATCATGTAGTTGTTGTTCAGTACCGCGATCTCGGACACGGCACGCAAGCCGTCCGCCCCCAGGTTCATGACCCAGGCATAGGCGCGCAGGATGATGCCGGCGGCGCCGGCAAAGCTGCTGATCTTGCCGATCGATTGCGCGCCGCCGGGCACCAGCTGGTAGCAGCCATCCTTCTCGCGCACCAGTGGGCCGGGCAGGAAGGGCGCCAACGCCGCGGTGCAGCAGACGGCGCCCACGGCCGGCCCGCCGCAGGCGTGCGGCGTGGCGAAGGTCTTGTGCAGGTTGAAGTGACACAGGTCGAAGCCCGCCTCGCGCGCGCGGGCAATGCCCAGCAGGCCGTTGGCATTGGCCTGGTCGTACACGCACAGGCCGCCCACGGCGTGCACGGCGTCGACGAACTCGCGGATGCGGCTGTTGAAGATGCCCGTGTCTTCCGGGTTGGTGATCACCAGCGCGGCGGTGCGCGGCGAGATGGCCGCCTTCAGCGCTTCCAGGTCGGGGTAGCCGTCGGCATCGGGGTAGATGGTGATGACCTTGTAGCCCACCAGCTTGGCGCAGGCCGCGTCGGACGGGTGGGAGAAGATGGTGGTGATAACTTCGTCGCGCTGCGCTGCTTCGCCGCGGCTTTCGTGCCAGGCGCGCACCATCGACATATTGGCGAAGATCGCCTGCGAGCCGCCGCGTGCCTGCAGCGATACCGTGTCCATGCCCGACACTTCGCACATCACGCCTTCCAGCTTGGCGATCACCTCCAGCATGCCCTGCACGGTGCTGTCCGGCTGGCGCGGGTGCAGCTCGGTCATGGCCGGCTGGCGCGCCAGCTGGTCGTTGATCTTGGGGTTGTACTTCATGGTGCAGGTGCCCTGGCCGACATCGACATTCAGGTCGGCGCCCAGGGTTTCCTGCGACAGGCGCAGGTAGTGGCGCAGCACGCGGTTCTGCGACATCTCCGGCAGGCGGGGAGGGTTCTGGCGTCGCATTGAGGCCGGCAGTGCCGCCAGCGCTTGCCCCGCGGCGCGGGCGATTTCGGGCTCCACTTCCGGCAGCAGGATGCCGCGTTCGCCCGGCTGGCTCAATTCGAAGATGACTGGTTCATCCCAGCGCGCCTGGTGGTAGCGGCGCGGCTGCTGTTTGCGGTGGGCGGCGATATTGTCCATTGGTTTCATTGGCCGATTACTTTCTCTAACGTTGCGCAAAGCTGGTCGATATCTTCCTGCGTGTGGACTTCCGAAAAGGCGTACAAGGCCGACTGTCCCAATGCCGGGAAGTCGGTACTCAAATCGTGGCCGCCGAACACGCCCTGCTTGAGCAGGGCCGCATTGATGGCCGCCACCGGCAGCCCGGTGCCTTCGAAGTTGACGACGAACTCGCGGAAATGGCAGCTGCCTTCATGCGTCACCCGCACGCCGGGTATGCGCGCCAGGCGCTGCTTGGCGTAAGCGGTGCGCTGGACGATGCCCGTCGCCAGCTCAACCATGCCCTGTGGCCCCATCAGCGCCAGGAACACGCCGGCGGTAATGCCCCACAGCGCGGCGGCGGTGCCGACGAATTCATTGCCGTTCTCGCGTTTGTCGAACGAAGTGCGGCTGTAGGCGACGTCGCCAAAGCCGTACTCGCCGGGCACGCTGGTTGGCACAACGCCGAACAGGCGCGAGGGGTATTGCATGACGATGGCCGGGTCGTCGTGGCTTGCGATGAAGCCGCCCTGGCCGCCGCCGTAATTCATGTGGATGCCGAGCGGCTGGATATCGCCGCACACAATATCGGCGCCATAGCTGGCGGGCGGCGCCAGCACCCCGAGCGACACCGGGTCGACACCAACCACCAGCAGCGCGCCCACGGCATGCGCGGCGGCAGCCAGCGCCGCGCCGTCGTCGATGGTGCCGAGGAAGGAAGGGATGTCCACGTAGAGCGCGGCGGTGTCGCGGTCAAGCAGGCCTGCCAGCGCAGCCATATCGAGCAGGCCGGAGGCGCGGTCGAACGGGGCCAGCACGAAATCCAGATCAGCGCGGCCGTAGTTCTGCATCACGGCCAGCTTGTCCGGATTGATATGGCCGGCGACCACCACCCGGCGGCGCCCGGTGTGCCGGCCCGCCATGCGCACGGTGGTTGCCGCCGCCTGCATGCCGTCGTACACCGGCACATTGACCACGTCCATCTCCAGCAGCTCGCCCATCATGCTGCAGTACTCGAACAGGGCCTGGAAGCGGCCATGGTCGTCATAGGGTTCGCCGGCATAGGCGGTGGCGAATTCGCTGCGGCCGTTGACTTCATCGCACACGGCTGGCACGTGGTGCTGGTAGCAGCCGCCGCCCAGGAAGCTAAGCTGGCTGGCGCAGTGCGTGTTCTTGCGCAGCAGGCCATCCACATGGCGCTTCAGGCGCGCTTCGGAAAGATGCGGCGCGGGGATGGCAAGCGGGCCTTGCATGCGCAGGGCGGCCGGGATATCGGCAAAGAATTCTTCGGTGCTGGCGGCGCCGACGGCGCGCAGCATGGCGTCGCGCACTTCCGGCACGGAGTTGGGAATGTAGGGATGGGTTGCCATGTCATTTCCTGTTGAGCGGGGATTGGATGCCCCATCTTGTATGAGCGAAATAACGTTGACAAATGATCAGTATGCATGCGATACATTAGAAAAGTTTATGCATGGAGCACCCCATGGTTCACTCTTCCAGTCTGTTGCGGCAGTTAAAAACGTTCGAGGTCACTGCGCGGCACATGAGTTTTACCCGCGCCGCCGACGAGTTGTGCATTTCGCAGGCGGCCGTCAGCCACCAGATCAAAACACTGGAAGAGGCGTTGCAGATCAAACTGTTCAAGCGCATGACGCGCGCCATTACGCTGACCGGGGAGGGGGCGATCCTGCAACGCAGCGTGATCGACGCCTTCGGCCGCATCGACCGCGTGCTGGCGCAGCTGGCGCAAGGCGAGGGCCGCGCGCGCAGGCGGCTGACGGTGGCGGTGACGCCCGCCTTCAGCTCGCGCTGGCTGGTGGGGCGGCTGGACCGCTTCCTTGCCGCCCACAGCCAGCTCGAAGTGCGCCTGGTGCACACGGTGATGCATACCGACCTGGGACGCGACGGCATCGACCTGGCGATCCGCTGGGGCGACGGCAAGTGGCCGGGTGTGGAGTGCGAACGCCTGTTCGGTACCGAGCTGCTGCCGGTGTGTTCGCCGGCGCTGCTAAAGGACGGCCCGCCGCTGAAAGGCCCCGCCGACCTGGCCCATTACACCCTGCTGCACGAGGACAGCTGCGACGACTGGGAACGCTGGTTCGAACGGGCTGGCCTGGCGCCATCCCTCGCCTTGCGCGGGCCTTTAATCGACGACAGCAATGCGCTGATGCAGGCCGCGCTGAATGGCCAGGGCATTGCCCTTGGCCGCATGGCCCTGATCCGCGACGACCTGCAGCGCGGCACCCTGGTCAGCCCGTTTAGTGAAACGCTGACCGCGCAAGGCGCGTATTACATGTGCTGGCGTACCAGCCGCGCCGAACATGAGGCGCTGGAATGGTTCTCGGACTTCCTGCGCAACGAGGCGCACGCACAGGAGAAAGGCGTTTAGGGGGGGGCTCTCCAGATGTATCGCGGACCGTGTCGAGGATGGTCTCGCTCACTCATTGTTCGGCCGGGCCCGGTGTTTAGTAAAGTCAACTAAAAAGGGGGCATTTCGGGGCCTGCATGTTGAATGGCGCTTAGCTCCTTGCTATAAATTTTGGGCCCCGATATGCAAGGAGATAAACGATGATCGCGTTCACCGCCGCACTTGCCGCCGCCCTCGGCGCGCCGCTTTCTTACGAATGCCTGCGCGCCCAATCCCCCATCCAGGTCGACGGGAACATTAATGATCCGGCGTGGCGCAATGCGCCCTGGACGTCCGATTTCATCGATATTAAAGGCGACAGCAAGCCGCGCCCCAAGTACCGCACACGCGTGAAAATGCTATGGGACGATCACTACCTGTATATCGCCGCCGAGCTGGAAGAGCCGGACGTGAAGGCGACGCTGACGCAACGCGATTCGGTGATCTTCAAGGACAATGACTTCGAAGTCTTCCTCAAACCGCTGCCGGCGACAAAGAGCTATTACGAGTTCGAGATCAACGCGCTAAACACCGGCTGGGACCTGTTCCTGCCCAAGCCGTACAGCGAGGACGGCAAGGCCGATAACAGCTGGGACATCGAAGGACTGAAAACCGCCATCGGCGTCCAGGGCACCCTGAACAATCCGCGCGACAAGGACCAGGGCTGGACGGTGGAGATGGCGATCCCGCTGACCGCCTTCGCTTCGCGCCAGCAGGTGCCGCAGCCCACGGCCGGCACAAGCTGGCGTATCAACTTCAGCCGCGTGCAATGGACGGCGGGGAAGAAGAAGGAGGACAACTGGGTATGGTCGCCGCAAGGCGTGGTCAATATGCATGTGCCGCAGCGCTGGGGATTCCTGCACTTTTCCGGCAAATCGCGCTGAGCGACTGTCGTAAATAGGACGCACCGCTGTTTACTAATCAAAACTAAACATCATTAGAAAATGGAAAGTTTATTGAACTAGTCTGGCTTCCTTTGTAAGGTTTTTCCTAGATGGATCGAGATGCCTGCCGACATGTGGGCGGCATCCAGAGGGTTTAGTAAATCCCTCCAAAACAAAGCCCGCAAAGGGTACAACTAGGAGACCTACATGATGTTCAGGAATCATCCAGCCTTAACGCAGCGCCGCTGCCGCGCCACGCCGATTGCCTTGGCCGTGAGCGGCGCCTTGCTGACGCTTTCCGCAGCCCATGCCCAAACTGCCTCCGCGCAGCCTGAATCGACGGTGGTGGTGACCGGCTACCGCTACGCCATCGAAAAGAGCCTTGACCAGAAGCGCGACGCCAATTCGATCGTGGAGGTGATCACCGCCGAAGATATCGGTAAATTCCCCGACAAGAACGTGGCGGACGCGCTGCAACGCGTGCCGGGCGTGATCATCGACCGTAGCGGCGGCGAGGGCAAGAACGTCAGCGTGCGCGGCCTGTCGTCCGAGCTGACCCTGACCCAGTTGAACGGCAACTACATCGCCACCGCCGAATCGAACGGCGACCCGACTCGCTCGTTCAACTACATGCTGATGCCGTCCAATATGCTGTCCGGCGCGGAGCTGTACAAAACCCCGGAAGCGCGCCTGGATGAAGGCGGCATCGGCGGCACCGTGATCCTGCGCACGCGCCGCCCGCTGGACGTGAAGTCCAACAGCGGCTTCGTTTCCGCCGAAGGCACCTGGGCCGATACCACCAAGAAGACCGACGGCCAGTTCTCCGGCCAGTACGCCTGGCATGACGACGACAACCGCCTGGGCGTGCTGGTCGGCTACACCCAGCAAAAGCGCACCACCCGCACCATGGGCGCCAGCACCGAGAACTGGCAATGGTATGCGGACAGCTACCGCAAAAATCCGCCGGTCGATGTGAACGGCAAGCCATCCGGCCTGAATTCCTTCTGGTGGGGGCAGTCCGGCTTCTACGACCAGAACGGCAAGTACTACCAGAATTTCATGATGCCGACTTCGGTCAATATGAATGTGAAGTCGGAGGAGCGTGAGCGCAAAGGCGCGCAGGCCACGGTGCAGTTCAAGCCGATGCGCAACCTGACCCTGACCGCCAACTATTTCCGCTTTGACCTGTCGCAGGATTCCCAGACGAATACCCTCAAGGTCCCGGAATGGAATATCGCGCGCTACGACGGCGACGGCAACTGGCCTGGCGGCCGACTGCTCGATGGCCTGACCTTCGACCGCAGCGGCACCATCGTCACCGGCGCCCAGTACAGCATCCATCCCGGCAAGACCTACTACTGCAGCGAAGCGCAGGCGGCGGCCGGCGGCCAGAAGCCTGGCGGCTGGGGGCCGGACGACTGCACGGTGCCGACGCCGCAAATCACGGGCAGCTACAACCGTGAGAAGTCCTTATCCCAAAGCGCCGACTTTGAAGCCGAATGGCGCGGCCAGTCGCTGGATGCCAGCGTGAAGTTCGGCCGCACCTGGGCTAAGGGCGGTCCGGAAATGCAAATGGCGATGCCGATCAAGCCGCGCTTGCAGAATGCGGATGGCAGCTGGACCCTGGGCAATTACGCCAGTGCCTGGAGCACGGTTGGCACCCCGAGCATGACGTTCTCGCCGCAGCTGATGGAAAACCTGCGCAAGGGTATCGGCGAAATCGACCTTGGCTCCACTTCCTCCTCCTGGACCAAGAACAGCACCGAGCAGAATTACGCCCAGGCCGACCTTACCTGGCGCAACGAGAGCGGATGGCTGGATAGCCTGCAGTTCGGCGCCAAGTATCGCGATGGCGGCATCCACCGCAGCACCGGTAACAACTACTGGGTATGCCAGGGCGCCGATCCGAAGAACTACGATAAGCGCTACCAGGCTGGCTGCGACTCCAGTGCGAACAAGTTCCGCCCCGAGTTCCTGTACGCCGAGTCGCTGGGCCACCTGGCGGGCGGCATCAATGCCAGCGCCTTCCCGGCGATTAACTATCCCGCGTACATCGCCCACCTGGATAAGACTTACGGTGCGATGCAGACCCGCAATGAGGACAACTTCGTCTACAACGTGGACGAAAAGATCCTGGCGACCTACCTGCAGGCCAACATCAAGACGGAGCGTCTGCGCGGCAACGTGGGCCTGAGGGTGGTGCGCACCAAGCAGCATGCCGATTCGACCGACCAGGTGGAGAGCTTCAACGACTACTTCTTCAACGGTCCGAACGGCGCGCCCGCGCCTTGCCTGCCGGGCGGCTTGCCTGCAGCAGGTGCGCCTGCCGGTTCCGGTTGCACCAGCGGCTTTACCCGCCTGCCGGACAGCACCGCGCGCAACCGCTCGTTCGCCATCAGTTCGCTCGACCGCAGCTACACGGACGTGCTGCCTAGCCTGAACCTGGCGTATGAGCTGCGCCAGGACCTGCTGTTGCGCGCTGCCGCATCGAAAGTGGTTGCGCGGCCAAGCTATAGCGACATCGCCTACCCGGGCGGCCTGCAGTTCTACAGCCAGGAATACGTGAACGACCGTCGCCTGATCGGCGGTGGCGACAAGCAAGGCTGGTTCGGCGAGGGCAGCAACAAGCAGCTGGAGCCGTACAAGGCGACCCAGTTCGACCTGGGCGCAGAGTGGTACTTCCAGCGCGGTTCGGTCCTTGGTGCCAACGTGTTCCGCAAGAACGTGAGCAACTTCACGGTGCCGGTGGTGCGCGACGTGACCATGGACGTTGCGGGCAAGAGCGTGCTGGTGCAAAGCTATTCGACCACTGCCGGTGGCCGTGACGGCGTGTCGCAAGGCGTGGAGCTGTTCGCCCAGCATACGCTGGCGTCCGGCCTGGGCTTCCAGTTCAACTACACCTACAACAAGACGAACCAGGCTGCGATCGTCCTGGGCGATGGCGAAGAAGTCGGCAAGTCGCCCCTGGTCGGCAGCGCGAAGAACCAGGCCAACCTGACGGTGTTCTATGAAACCGACAGCTTCCTGGCGCGGGCGTCGTATAACCGCCGTGGTGAAGTGGTGGGTGGCCTGGTCAACGGCGTTAGCGTGTATTCGGAGCCATACAGCCAGGTTGACCTGAACTTTGCGTACAACATCAGCAAGCAACTGAGCTTGTCCGCATCGGTGCTGAACCTGACCAAGGAAGAATCGCGCTCGCACCTGGGCGATGACACCAAGGATCGCTTCTACGGCAACAGCTATGCCGGCCGCATTGCTTACTTTGGCCTGAACTACAAGTTCTGATCCCCCTGTAGTTCCTCCTCGCGCCTTCGGGCCGGGGAGTTTTTTTCTGCCCAGGATGCCCGCCATGCCCACGCATTCGATTTCCGTGCCTTTTACGCGACTGCTGCTTGGTATCTGGCTCGCCGCGATGGCAATGGCGGCAGCCGCACACGAACTGGCCGCGCCGGCTCGCTTCACCATCGACCAAGGCTGGGCCTTTCGCCAGCTCACCACGGGAGCACAATGGCGCGCCGCCAAGGTGCCCGGCACCGTGCATACCGACCTGTACGCGCACAGGTTGATTCCCGACCCGTATATCGGTGCTCCCGAAGCTGGCCTGCAATGGATTGGGCTTGCGGACTGGGAATACCGTACCCGTTTCGACGCTCCGCGCGCCGCAATTAACGCCGCCCGCAGCGACCTGGTTTTTGAAGGGCTGGATACCTTTGCCGAGGCCTGGCTGAATGGCGAAAAGCTGCTTGATGCCGACAATGCCTTCCGCACCTGGCGTGTGCCGGTGCAGGGAAAGCTGCGCGCCAAAGGCAATGAGCTGCGCATCGTATTGCGTTCCCCGATCAATAAGCTGCTGCCGCAAGTGCAGGCCATGCCGCACAAACTGGCCGGCAACTACCCGTCGCCCTACGGCGATGAACCGCCGGACGCGATGACCGCCAACTTTGCGCGCAAGCCCGGTTACCACTATGGCTGGGACTGGGGGCCGCGCTATGTTACCGCCGGCATCTGGAAGCCGGTCGTCCTGCACAGCTGGAATGCGGTTCGTATCGACAACCTGCAACTGCGCCAGGACCGTGTGGAAGAGGGCTACGCCGATATCGTCGCTGTTCTGTCGGCGGACGCGATCCACCCTGGTGAATTCGGAGTGCGCCTGTGGCAAACCGCACCGGATGGAGCGCGCATGCTGGCGGCGCAACGCCAAGTCGCCATGCTGGCGGGCGCCAACCGCCTGGAGCTTCCCTTGCGGATCGCGCAACCGCAGCGCTGGTTCCCCACTGGCTATGGCGCGCAGCCGCTCTACCGCTATGAGGTAGAGGTGCTGGATGGCAAAGGCATCGTGGCCCGCGCCAACGCCCGTACCGGCTTGCGCAGCGTAGAGTTGCGCCGCGAGCCGGATGCGAAAGGAAAGAGCTTCTACTTTGCCGTCAATGGCATTCCAATTTTTGCCAAAGGCGCCAACACGATTCCGTTTGACATGTTCCAGCCCCGTGTCGGCAAGGCGCAACTGCGCCGCGTTCTGCAATCCGCGCGGGACGCCAATATGAACTTTATTCGCAGCTGGGGCGGCGGCTACTACGAGAGCGATGAATTCTTCGACCTGGCAGATGAATTCGGTCTGCTGGTCTGGCAGGACTTCATGTTCGGCGGCGGCATGCAGCCGGCGTATGACGACGCCTTCCGCGCCAACGTGGTCGCCGAAGCACGCGACAACGTGCGCCGCTTGCGCAACCATCCCAGCCTGGTGCTCTGGTGCGGCAATAACGAGGAAGAAATCGCCTGGAAATACTGGGGCCCTGGCAAGGCTATGACGGCGGCCGATCCTGCCTTTGCCAGCAAAGTCTGGAACGGCTATGTGCAGCTGTTCGGTACCGACTTGCGCAAGGTGGTGGAGGAAGAGGGCGGCGGCATCGCCTACTGGGCCAGCTCCCCGGGCGACGACCTGGCCGAAGTCGCCAATACGCCAGCCAGCGGCGACATGCATTACTGGGAGGTGTGGGGCAATCCCGCGCATCCGCCCTCCCAGTACCTGCAGATCACGCCGCGTTTCATGTCCGAGTACGGCCTGCAGGCGTGGCCGGTGCAGCGCACCATCGACGCCTTTGCCCGCCGCGAGGAGCAGAGCATTGCGGCGCCAGTGATCGAGGCGCACCAGAAATTCATGGCAGGAAAAGGCAACGAGCGGCTGCTGAAATACGTGGGCTACGAGTTCGGTGAGCCGAAGGACTTCGCCAGCTTCACCTATCTGAGCCAGGTCATGCAGGCCGAAGGTATCGAGCTCGCGGCGCTGCACCACCGGGCCAGCCGCCCGTACACCATGGGCTCATTGTACTGGCAGCTGAACGACGTATGGCCGGGCGCCTCCTGGTCTAGTGTGGACTGGTTCGGGCGTTGGAAGGCTTTGCATTTCCACGCCCGCCGCTTCTTCGCCCCGGTATCGGTCGCCGCCCTGCGCAGCGCCGAAGGCCTAACCACCGTCAGCCTGCTCAACGACCGCACCCGCACCGTGCAGGGCGAACTTCGGCTGCGGCTGATGACGCTGGACGGCAAGGTGCTGCGCGATGAGCGTCAGCAGCGCACACTGGCCGCGCTGGCGGCAACCCGCGTCGCAAGCTATACCGACGCCGAGCTGCTTGGCAGCGCCGACCCGGCCAGCACCATTGCCGTTTTCGAGCTGCAAGCGGCAGGCGAGCCGGTCGCGAGGCATGTGGTGTACTTCCAGGCGGCGAAAGATCTGCTCTGGCCAGCCCCCGGCCTGTCGGCGCACTTGCAGCAAGACGGCAAAGGCTTTGTGTTGCAGCTACGCGCGGAGAACCTGGCGCGCGGCGTATGGGTCGATTTCGGCGGAATCGAGGCCGATGTGGCGGATAACGCCCTGACCCTGCTGCCGGGTGAAAGCGCGACCCTGCGCGTGTCATCCCGCGCTACGCTGGCCGCCCTGCGCAAGGCGCTGCGGCTGCGTACCGTGTTTAGTAAAACAAACTAAAAGCGCGCCAAATCCACGCCATTGATTGACGCTCTTCATAGGCGGCTGATATAAAAAGTAGCGTTTAATAAAAAAGAATTTCGGAGACAAGATCCATGAGCCAGGTTACCCTGCGCGGCATTGCGGAAGCCACCGGTCTATCCATCGGCACGGTGTCGCGCGCGCTGAAAAACCAGGTCGGCATGACAGAGGAAACGCGCAACAAGGTGCGCGAAGCCGCCATGCGCCTGGGCTACGATTTCGGCCAGCTGAAAAAGGGCCGCATCCGCCGCATCGCCTTCCTGCTGCACAACCAGCACAATACGCTCGCCTCCAGCCCCTTTTTCTCGCCGGTGCTGCAGGGGGCGGAAGCCGCCTGCCGGCGCGAAGGTGTCGCCCTGTCCTTTATCGCCGTCGGCCCGGCGGAGCCGGTGCTGGCGCAGATCCGCCTGCACCAGCCGGACGCCATTGTTTGCGCCGGCTTCTTCGAGCCGGAAGTGCTGGCAACCCTGCAGCAAGTCGGCAAGCCGATTGTGCTGGTGGATATGCACTGGCGCGGCTTCACCTCCGTCAACCCGGACAATATGCGCGGCGGCTACCTGGCGACCCAGCACCTGCTGCGTTGCGGCCGTAAACGCATTGCCATGCTCTCCGGCTCTCTCGCGCATTACAGCATCCAGCAACGCAATCGCGGCTTCCGCCAGGCGCTGTTCGACGCCAAGGTGCATGCCGACCCCAACCTGGAAGTTATCGTGCCAACCATGGGCGAAGGCGACGAGGGCGTGGTGGAAGCCATGCGCAGCATCCTGAGTTTGCCCAAGCCGGCCGACGCTGTCTTCTGCTACAACGACAGCACGGCGCTGGCGGCCATGAAGTACTGCCTGGGCGAGGGCATGAAGATCCCGCACGACATTGCCATTGTCGGTTTCGACGATATCGCCGCCGCGGCCGCCGCCATCCCACCGCTCAGCACCATCCATGTCGACAAGGAAGAACTGGGCAAGGCGGGCATCGAGCTGCTGCTGAACAAGCAGGACGAAGGACCATCCCAGATCACCGTGCCGGTCCAGATGATTGTGCGCGAGAGCAGCTTCGACGACTAACACCCCCAACCCTGAAATCCCATGCCTAATTTCCCGAACTTTCGCAGCCCGGCCGTTCTGCTCGCCCATGCGCAGCACACCATGCGCTTCTACCACCCGCGCGCAATCGATCCGGCCGGTGGCCTTTTCCACTTCTTCAAGGACGATGGCAGCATTTACGACGCGCAGCACCGCCACCTGGTAAGCAGCACGCGCTTTGTCTTCACCTACGCCATGGCCTACCGCCACTTCCACGACCCGGCATACCTGGAAGGCGCGCGCCATGCGGTGCGCTTCCTGCGCGAAGCGCACCGCCGGTCGGACGGCGACGGCTATGCCTGGATGCTGGACGGCCGCCGCGTGGAGGACGGCACCCAGCATGCCTACGGCCAGGCTTTTGTGCTACTGGCTTACGCGCACGCCACCTTGGCCGGCGTGGAAGAAGCGCGCCCATGGATCGGCGAGACCTTCGAGCTGATGGAGCGCCGCTTTTGGGACCCGCAATCCGGCCTGTACGCCGATGAAGCCAGCGCCGATTGGAGCATGTTGTCCAGCTATCGCGGGCAGAATGCCAATATGCACGCCTGCGAGGCATTGCTGGCGGCCTTTCAGGCGACCAGCGAACGGCGCTACCTGGAGCGCGCCTACACCGTGGCGTTCAACATCACGCAACGCCAGGCGCAGCGCTGCGGCGGACTGATTTGGGAGCACTACAACGAGGAATGGCAGCCGGACTGGCGCTTCAACTTCGACGATCCGGAAAACCTGTTCCGCCCCTGGGGCTACCAGCCGGGCCATTTCACCGAATGGGCCAAGTTGCTGCTGCAACTGGAAAAGTGGGGTAGCAGCGTGTTGAAAGAAGACCTGGGCTGGCTGCTGCCCACCGCGGAACGCCTGTTCCGCGTGGCGCTGGAAAAGGGCTGGGACGCCGAGCATGGGGGGCTGTGCTACTCGCTGGCGCCGGACCTGGCCATTTGCGACTGGCACAAGTACTTCTGGGTGCAGGCCGAAAGCGCGGCGGCGGCAGCCATGCTGGCGCAGCGCACCGGCAACGCCGACTACTGGGACTGGTACCAGCGCCTGTGGGAATACAGCTGGACCCATATGGTCGACCACGAGCATGGCGCGTGGTTCCGCATCCTGGACCGCGAGAACCGCAAACTGAGCGACGAAAAGAGCCCCGCCGGCAAGGTGGATTACCACACCATGGGCGCCTGCTACGACATCGTGAAGGCGCTGGCGGAGGGCGGCCATGCATGACGCGCCGCTGATGCTGTGCGCCGGCGAGGCGCTGACCGACATGATCCAGCAGGGCGAAGAACAGTGGGCAAGCCGCGTCGGCGGCTCGGTCTGGAACGTGGCGCGGGCATTGGCCGGGCTGGGCGAACGCACCGCTTTTGCCGGCGCCATTAGCCGCGACAGGTTCGGCAATGCCTTGTGGGACGCCAGCGAAGCGGTGGGACTGGATATGCGCCTGCTGCAGCGCGTGGACCGTTCGCCGCTGCTGGCGATCGTGGAACAAGGCGAGCCGCCACGCTACTTCTTCATCGGCGACGATTCCGCCGACCTGCATTTCGACCCCGCCGCGCTGCCGGATGGCTGGTCCGGCGCGCTGCGCTGGGCTCACTTCGGCGGCATCAGCCTGGCGCGCGAACCGCTGGCATCGACCCTGGTCGCGCTGGCGGAGCAACTGAAAGGGCAGGGCGTGGCGATCAGCTACGACCCCAACTTCCGCAACCTGATGGACGAGCGCTACACGCCGACCCTGCAGCGCATGGCGGCGTTGGCCGACGTGGTCAAAGTCTCCGACGACGACCTGCGCGGCCTGTTCCCCGGCCTGTCGCTCGACGCCGCGCTAGAGCAGCTGCGCGCCCTCAAGCCCGACGCATACTGCCTGCTGACGCGCGGTGGCCAGGGCGCCACCCTGTACCACGGCCCGCAACGCGCCGACGCGCGCGCACCTGCCGTCACGGTGGTGGACACCGTGGGCGCAGGCGACGCCAGCGTGGCCGGCCTCCTGCACAGCCTTGCGCGTCATCCAGGCCGCACGCTGCAATCGCACCTGCACGCAGCACTGGCCGCCGGCTCCGCCGCCTGCCAGCAGGCCGGCGCCACCCCGCCGCAGCCGTCCGCCATGAACCATTTGTTCGCCGTACTCGAAGGAGAGGTAAAGTGATGAGCCGTACCCCGCTTGAGATTCCAACACACGCCCCGCGCATGCTGCGCCTCGCGCGCCTTGCCCTGATTGCGCTCCTGCCAGTCATGGCAGTGCCACTCGCCGCGCAGACCTCCGAGCGCCCGGTCAACACCTTTATCGGAACCCAGGACGAAGGCAATACCTTCCCCGGCGCATCCGCCCCCTTCGGCATGATCCAGGTCAGCCCGATCGGCGAGCACTACGCCGGTTGGCGCTACAGCGACCCGCGCATTCGCGGCTTCGGGCACTCCTTCCTCTCCGGAGCTGGATGCTGGGAACAGGGCGGTCAACTGTCGGTGCTGCCGGTGACAGGCCGCATCGGACCAGGCGGCGATTTCGACACCAGCAAGCCAGGCGCCTTCGATCAGAAACGCTACGCCGCCGAGTACACCCACGAAGGCGAAGTAGGCCAGGCTGGCTACTACAAGGTCAAGCTCACCAGCTACGGCGGCATCACCGCCGAAACCACCGCCCTGACGCGCGCCGCAGCGGAACGCTACACCTTTGCGCCCGGCGCCGGCACCGGCCACGTGCTGCTGAATATCGGCCAGGCCAATGAACGCCACTCCGTGGTCGGCAGTGAAGTGAAGGTGCTGGATGAGCGCAGCATCGAAGGCAAGATCACCACCAAGAGCTTCTGCGGCGGCGCCCAGTACACCACCTGGTTCCGCATGGTCTTCGACCAGCCCTTTGCCGCCCACGGCATCTGGGACGACCGTGGCGGCTGGCCGGGCGCGAAAGGCCCCAGCCAGCAAGGCGAAGCACGCCCACATGGCGTCTGGTTAAGCTTTGACCTGAAGCACGGCAGCGCCGTGACGGCGGTCAGCGCCATCTCCCACGTCGATGCCGAGGGCGCCCGCATCAACCTGCGCGCGGAAGGCATGGCCGACGCCAAGCCGCTCAGCTTTGACGCCATGCGCACACAGGCGCAAGCGGCCTGGCAACGAGAACTGCGCAGCGTACGCGTTGAAGGCGGCAGCAACGACGACCGCACCGTGTTCTACACCGCGCTGTACCACGCACTGCTGCAACCGCTGACCGGCAGCGATGCCGACGGCCGCTATCGCGGCTACGACGACGCCATCCACACCGCCCAAGGATGGACCTACTACGAGTTCTTCTCGCTGTGGGACACCTACCGCGCGCAGAACCAGTTGCTTGCCCTGCTGCGCCCCGAGCGCGCACGCGACATCGCCAACTCCGTGCTGAAGATCCGCAGCGAAGGCGGATGGCTGCCGCGCTGGGGCTACGCCAACTTCGACAGCAATGTGATGACCGGCGACCCGGTCACGCCATTCATGGTTGACCTGTGGCGTTACGGCGCCCTAAAAGGCCGCGAGCGGGAAGCCTACGCCGCCCTGCGTGAAAACGCCTTCGGCGTGCCGCCGCACCGCAACCGCGCCCAAGGCCGTGCCGGCAACCCTAGCTACCTGAAGAACGGCTTTGTGCAGTACGACCGCAGCTTTGTCGCCAAGGGCATGGACATCGACCCGCACCACGGCGCTTCCGCCACCATGGAGTATGCGCTGGCCGACAGCGCGCTGGCCGTGATGGCCAAGTCGCTGGGTCACGCCAAAGACGCGCAGGCCCTGGAGAAGCGCGCCCTGAACTGGCGCAAAGTATGGGACCCGAACGTGGTCGATACCCCGACCGGCCTGCGCGGCTTCCCTCGTCCGCGCGTGCAGGACGGCAACTGGTTCGCCGAAGTAGGGCGCGAGTACGACCCGCGCGGTGAGCGCGGCTTCCACGAAGGCACGGCATGGCAGTACCAATGGCTGGTGCCGCAAGACGTGCCCGGCCTGGCCGCAGCCATGGGCGGAACCGACAAGGCCCTGAACCGCCTGGACCAGTTCTTTGATTACGATGCGGTGCACGCCGATCCCGCCGCCGTACGCAAATCGTGGGTGGTGGGTGCCTATAGCTATTACAGCCAGTTCCGCTACAACCCGAACAACGAGCCAGACCTGCACGCGCCGTGGATGTACACGCTGATGGGCCAACCGTGGAAAACCACCACTGTGCTGCGCGCGGCGGAAACCTTGTTCGGCAACGGCCCAAGCGGCGTGACCGGCAACGACGACCTGGGCACCATGTCGGCCTGGTACCTGTTCAGCGCCCTGGGCCTGTACCCGGACACGCCGGGCAGCGGCCGCTTCCTGCTGCATGCGCCGCGCTTCGCCCGCGCCGAGATCGACCTGCCGCAAGGCCGTATCCTGCGCATCGAAGCGCCGGAGGCCAAGCCCGGCGAGCGCCGCTTCGTGCAGTCCGTGCAATGGGGCGGCCGCCCGCTGTCGCGCGTATGGCTGGACTGGGAGCAGCTGCAAGCGGCGGGCACCCTGAGCTACAAGCTGACGCCGCAGCCTGACACCAAAGGCTGGGGCACGCGCAGCAGCGACCTGCCGCGCCCACCGGCTGGCATGTAAAAAACAAAAGAGGAGACAAGCATGGCAAACATGGCACACAACAGCGCCTCCACCGCGCCACCGCAAGTGGCGGACGGCGTGCAGAACGGCACCAACACCAGCGCGCTGGTCATCATCACGATCCTGTTCTTCATGTGGGGATTGATTACCTCGCTGAACGATGTCCTGATCCCGCACTTGAAAGCGATCTACACGCTGACCTACTTCCAGGCCATGCTGGTGCAGCTCTGCTTCTTTGGCGCCTACTTCATCGTATCCATGCCGGCGGGCGCTTTGATCCGCCGCATCGGCTATCAGAAGGGCGCCGTCACCGGCCTGCTGATCGCGGCTGGCGGATGTGTGCTGTTCTACCCGGCCTCCTTCGGCGGCTACGGTCTGTTCCTGCTGGCCTTCTTCGTGCTCGCATCCGGCATCACCGTGCTGCAGGTCGCGGCCAACCCCTACGTAACGGTGCTCGGCCCGGCCCGCACCGCCTCCAGCCGCCTGAACCTGACGCAAGCCTTCAATTCCCTTGGCACCACCATCGGCCCGGCCATTGGCGGCCTGCTGATCCTGTCCAGCGCCGGCGCGGCACTCGGCGCCGCAGCCGAAGCAGCCACCGTGCGCGGACCTTACCTGGCGCTGGCCGCAGCACTGGTTCTACTGGCCGTGCTGTTCGCCTTCGCCAAACTGCCGCAGATCGCAGACAGCGAGGACGCACCGCTGGCAGGTGAGGGCCACGGCTCCGCCTGGGCGCATCGCCACCTTGTGCTGGGCGCGATCGGCATCTTCCTGTACGTGGGGGCGGAAGTCAGCATCGGCAGCTTCCTTATCAACTTCCTCGGCGAGGCGCACATTGCCGGCCTGGCGCATGCCGACGCGGCGCACTACGTCAGCATCTACTGGGGTGGCGCCATGATTGGCCGCTTCATTGGCTTCGTCGTGATGCGCGTGGCCAGTCCGGGCAAAACCCTGGCCGTTAACTCACTGTTGGCAATCGGCCTGGTGCTGGCCGCGTCCTTCGGCACCGGCAGCGTTGCCATGTGGGCGATTCTGGCGGTAGGCCTGTGCAACTCGATCATGTTCCCAACCATCTTCAGCATGGCACTGCACGGCCTGGGTAAATACACGGGGCAGGGCTCCGGCATTCTTTGCATGGCGATCGTCGGCGGCGCGCTGGTACCGTTCGCGCAGGGTGCGCTGGCCGACGCGATCGGCGTGCAGCTGTCCTTCGTCCTGCCAGCCGCCTGCTACGCATTCATCCTGTACTTCGGCGCCAAATACGCGTCCATGTATGCGCCCAAGTAGTCCGCGCCCGCGCCGCCGCGCAGCACCACTCCTGGCGCTGCTGACGGCGCTGTTCTCCGCAGGCGCACTGCGCGCCGAAACAGTTGACCGCTTCGTCCTCGCGAGCGGCGGCGTCGTACTGGAAGTCAGCACCCCCGCCAGCGGTATCATGCGCATCCGCATGGGCCGTGGCAAGCTGCCGGAAGACGCCTCATGGGCGGTGTCCGCCGCCACGCGCGCGGCACGCCATCCGCTGCATGTGAGCCGCAACCGCGAAGCGCTGCAGCTGCGTGGAGCGGGCATCAGCGCACGCATCAACCACCGTACGCTGCAAACCGAAGTATTGGACGGCAACGGCAAGGTACTGCTTGCCGATCTGGCCGGCCGCTCGGCCCTGTCCGCGACAGGCGGATTCCGCCTGCGCGGCAAGCTAGCCGGCGCCGACCATGTTTTCGGCCTTGGTGATAAGACCGGCACCTTCGACCGCAAAGGCGGCGCCTACACCATGTGGAACTCGGACGCTTACAAGTTCAACCAGGCTACCGACCCCTTATATAAATCGATTCCGTTCTTCATGGCAGTTGGCGACCGGGGCCAAGCCTACGGTGTATTCCTCGACAACACATGGCGCAGCACCTTCGATTTCGGCAAGACCGAGCGCGACGTGCTTGCCATCAGCGCGGAAGGCGGCCCAGTCGATTACTACGTGATGTCCGGCCCCGCGCCCAAGGACGTGCTGCAGCAGTACGCCCGTCTGACCGGAACCGCGCCCTTGCCGCCGCAATGGGCGCTCGGCTTTCAGCAATCCAAGTGGAGCTACAAGACCGACGCCGAAGTGCGCGCCATCGCCCAGCGCCTGCGCGCCGAACGCCTGCCCGCCGATGTGATCTATATGGATATCGACTACCAGGACCGCGCGCGCCCGTTCACCGTCAACCGCAACGCCTTCTCAGACGTGCGCCAGCTCGCCAGCGACCTGCGCGCGCAAGGCCTGCGCCTGGTGCTGATCACCGACCCGCACATCGCCAACGCACCGGGGCAGGGCTACGCCGCCTACGACAGCGGGGCGGCGCAAGACGTGTTCCTGAAACTCCCTGACGGAAAGTACTACTCAGGCGATGTCTGGCCGGGCGCCTCCGTGTTCCCCGACTTCAGCCGCGCCAAAGCACGCCGCTGGTGGGGCGACCTGTACGCAGGCTTCCTGGCTGATGGCGTGGCCGGATTCTGGAACGACATGAACGAGCCCTCCATCTTCAACGTCGCCAGCAAAACCATGCCGCTCGACGTGGTGCACCGGATCGAAAGCGACGACTTCGCACCGCGCAGCACCAGCCACGCCGAACTGCACAACGTCTACGGCCAACTGAACTCCCGCGCCACATACGAAGGCGTGAGCCGGCTGCAGCCCGACCTCCGCCCCTTCGTGCTGACCCGCGCCACCTACGCCGGCGGCCAGCGCTACGCTGCCACCTGGACCGGCGACAACGCGTCGAGCTGGCAGCACCTCAAAATGGGCATCCACCAGTTGCTCAACCTCGGCATGAGCGGCTTCTCCTTCGCCGGCAACGACGTCGGCGGCTACGCCGGCGAGCATCCATCGCCGGAACTTCTCACCCGCTGGTTCCAGATCGGCGCCTTCACGCCCCTGTTCCGCGCCCACGCCGAAACCAACCGCCCTGCCCAGGAACCATGGGTCGGCGACGCCACGCATGTCGAGATCCGCCGCCGCTTCATCGAGGAACGCTACCGGCTCATGCCCTATTTTTACGCCGCAGCGGAAGAGAACAGCCGCAGCGGCATCCCCATGCTGCGCCCAGTCTTCCTCAACATCCCGCAGGTGCTCGCAAAAGGCGACCGCCTTGGCGGCACCGAAGACCAGTTCATGCTCGGCAATGACCTGCTGGTAGCACCGTCGCCCACGCCTGAATCGCCCGGGGACTACAAAGTGGAATTGCCGGCCAAGGGCTGGTACGACTACTGGACCGGCCGCCGCCTTGCAGGCGACAGCGAAAGCCTCACCCCCGACATCGCCAGGCTTCCGATCTACGTCCGCCCCGGCGCAATCATCCCCAAGCAGCCGCTCGTGCAAAGCACCACAGCCACACCGGAAGGCGCACTGGAGCTCCACATCTATCCCGGCCCCGACTGCGCGGGCGAGATCTACGCCGACGACGGCACCAGCCTTGGCTATCAGCGCGGCGCTTACCTGCGCCAGAGAATCCGCTGTGAAGAATCGCCGACCGGCGTGCGCGTGGTGTTCGAACAGCGCAAGGCGACTGGAAGCCGTGGTGGAAAGCGCTGGCGCTTCATGTCTATGGATCAGAAATCAATGCTCCAGCAACGAGTCGCGTGGTTCTGGCTCCGGATATGGCCAGCGGGGCGATTGATGTCGAAAGACCGCAACCGTCAAGCGGTAATGGCAAATAGCTCCAGTTTCAGGTCTGAGAAGGTGCTGGGGGCGTAGATGGCAACTGCCTGGGATTTCAACATTGCCTCATAAAGCTCACCTCTGTTCTCAAGCGAGAAATGATAGGTGTCGGGTCGAACCGGAACCTCCGTTGGTACTTGTGGCATGTAGACCAGCTGCACCCCCGGCAAGGCATTTCTAACCAGACCGTCGATCGCATCCGGCGAGGCCACCTTGAGCTGGCGTGGCACCTCGGCCACCAGGTTCAGTGCCGGCATGTTGGCGCTGACCGAGATATAGAACGAAGCCTTCCCCGCGGCCAGGCTGCTATCCAGCCGTCCCTGCTGATACCGCATGCTGTTGTCGCTGACGGTCAATGGAATGGTGATGTACTTTGAGCTGACGACAGTATCCAGCAGATCGCGGATCATTGAACTCATGGCGTGGAACGCTGGAGCGGGATCTTCGTGGCTGTATGCGGGCAGGTCCGAGATGGTGTACTTCCGCGAGAAAGCCATCAAGCTTCCGGCAAGTTCCCGCAGGCGCTCGAACAAGCGCTCGGGATGGGTATGCCCGGACTTTGCGATATGCATCAAGACTGCACTTGCACCTAACGCGATGTTCAGCATCCAGAAGGATGATGCATCGCCGCTGGGTACCTCGATCGTGTGGCCGCGTGGCTGGCGCTGAAGGCGATAAAGCGATTCGCACTTTGCGCTCAGATTGCCGATAAGGCTGCGCAGGATTTCCTCCAATGCGGGACTGGCGCTGACCGAAACGCAAGGTGGTATAAACGTGGGATCAATCTCAAAGGTGCTATCTGCCTTGCGCCGGGCTCTCAGCAAAGGGATGCAGTCATAGCCATCGCGAACGTCCAGATGGGTCAGCAGGCGAACGCTCTTGGTGAGGTAGGTGACGCTGACGTTGATTCCGTCTGTATAGAGATCTGGCGTCTCCTCCTCAACCGAGGCATACCTTGCGCTATCGCGCGGGGCATCTGATCCCGACAGGTTCCCGCCGTGGGCCTTTTGCAATGGCAGCGCCGCATAGAAGACGAAGCATTGCTCGTCGGGATCCAGCGTGCCAAGGTCGATCGGCAAGGGCAGTTCGTCAGGGAAGGGCGCTTGATAGATTTCGCCATCCCTGAAGATAATCGTCAATGCGTGCGCATGGAGCAGGCTATTGCTGCCGCCCTCGATCGTCCAGCGGGCCTTTTGTACACCCCAGGAGAACGGGTTCAGCACAGACGCAATGTGCTGCAGCCTGGCCTCGTGGTAACGGTCAAGTTGTTGGAAGTGCTGGGCATCCAGCGTTAAGCCCTCGGACCACAGTACTTTCAATGACAAGGTCATTCTGTTCTCCTTAGACAGGCGTTGCACGTCCATTGAGTTTGAAGCCTTCTCCATGAAGTTTATTGACAAATCTCATAGGCCACTCTTTTTGCTGTGCGACGATTGCCTGATGCTTGCACGCCAAACGAGGAGCGATGATGGAGGACTTGCTGCCATACTTCGAACGGGAACTGGTCTATCTGCGCGAGCTCGGTCGCGAGTTTTGCGAACGCTATCCCAGCGTAGGCGGCAAGCTGCAGCTGGACGAAGATACCTGCCCAGATCCGCATATAGAGCAGTTGATTCAATCGACAGCCTTGCTATCGGCTCGGATAGCCAAGAAGCTTGACGACAGCTACCCGGAGTTCACCGAGGCATTCCTCGAAACGCTTTTCCCGCATTTCCTGCGACCGTTTCCCTCATGCTCGATCGTTCGCGCGAGCTATCCCAGCGCCAGATCGGCAGACGCCGCACCGATGCTCGTTATCCCGCGAGGCACAGAGATGGACACCGCCATGGTTCGCGGCGTGCGATGCCGATTCCAGACCGCGTATGACATTACCCTGACCCCGGCACGACTGACTGACGCACGCTTCGAAGCGCTTGCGCGGCCGCCCGCCGGCATGGCGATGCCCCATACTGCCTGTTCAACACTAAGCATCCGCATTGAAGGAGGCCTGCCAACGCAACTGGGCGCACTGCGCGTCTTCATCGACGGCGAGCCATCGTTTTGCGCAGCCCTGAGGGACGCCCTGTTCATGCGGACGGTGGGTGCATTCATCGAGGTGGAAGCCGGACGCTGGATTCCCCTGAAGACCGCACCATTGAAGCGAGTCGGATTCGCCGAAGCCGAGGCACTGACACCATTCGATGCCCGCTCGCACGCCGCCTACCGCATTTTCAGCGAGTACTTTGCCTACCCCGAGAAGTTCGGATTTTTCGATATCGACTTAGCGCCTTTTCGCACGCATCTGCCCCAGAATGGTAGCTCGCTCACTCTGCACCTTGCCATCGGCGGCATCCGGCCTGATTCGCATCTGGCTCGACTGCTTGCAATGCTGTCGGAGACCAACCTCCTATTGGGCTGCAGTCCCGCAGTCAACCTGTTCCAACGCCCCTGCCAACCTGTCGCCGTAACGCACCGGACAGCCGACTACGTCCTTTCCGCCGACGCAACGCATCCGGAGGCCTACGAGGTGTATTCGATCGAGTCAGTCACCATGGTCCGCCGGCGCGAACGGCAGGAGACCGTCACCGAGTTCCGCCCCCTCTACTCGCAGCGCTATGGTGATGACCCTGCTGTAAATCGACACTACTGGATGCTTCGCCACGATGATGCGCTCGCTGAAATCAGTCCAGGCCAGGAAAAGCGCATAACGCTCATGGATGGCGATTTCAATCCGGAGGCGGTGGAAAGCGCCAGCCTGTCGATTCAAATGAACTGCACCAACCGCGACTTGCCGCACCTTTTGCGCGAAGGCGAGCGTGACGGCAGCCTGACACCGATCCGTGACGCCGCCGGCTTTGCCGCGCGCTTCCTGCGCAAGCCAAGCAAGGCGCTGCGCTGGGGGCGCGGCTTCGGCTTGCATTGGCGGCTGATATCGCACCTGGCATTGAACCACCATGGTTTATGCCAGGACGGACTGCCGGCCTTTCGCGCAATGCTGTCCTTGTACGACTTGCCGCAGTCACCGGTTTCGAGCCGGCAGATCGAGGGCATCGTTGGACTGGCAAGCCGCGAGACCGCTACCTGGCTACGCAACAAGTTCGGCACCTCGCTGGTACACGGGACAGAAGTGCGACTGACGCTGGATGAAGAAGCCTTCGTTGGAAGCGGCTTGTCGCTATTTGTCGAAGTAGTAGACCAGTTTCTCGGATTGTACGCACAGGTGAACAGCTTTATCGAACTTGTAGTGATATCACGGCAGACCGAAAAGGAGCTTATGCGATGCCAACCACGCAGCGGCTATCAGACCTTAGCGTAATCCAGGAGCTGCTTGAAGCGCCTGAGCGCTTCCAGTTTGTACAGGCGATGCGCATCCTGCTCCGTTGGGTGGGCCAGAACGGAATGCCGCCAGAGCGCGTGATGGCCGAAGTGCTGCGATTTGAGAACAGCCTGTCTTTGAGCTTTCCACCCAGCGAAGTTTCCGCGCTGCGCGGCGATGGCGCGCGGATCACTTTGACGCCCAGCTTCTTCGGCTTGCTGGGCGTATGTGGGACACTGCCCTTGCATATGACAGAGCGCATAGCAGCGGCCCGTCACAGAAACTCGGACGAAGCTCCGCATGCCTTCTTCAATCTGTTCTCCCAGCGGATGGTGACACTGTACTTCAACGCCTGGGCCAAACACCGGCTGGAGCAATCGCTCAACCTGCAAGGCCGGGATGAGCAGCTGCCGTTCTTGACGGCCCTTGCGGGAATTCCACCCGAAGCGTTTGGCGGCCTGCCAGGCGTCGCGCCTCACTTTTTGGGTTATTACGCAGCGATTCTGGGCACGCGTCCTGTGGCGCCGACCTCCGTCTCGCGCGTTCTGACCACGTACTTTGACGTACCAATCCAGCTCGAATCCTTTGTCGCCGCGTGGGACGTGATACCTGACAGTAAGCGAAGCAAGCTTGGTGGAAGCGTTGCGCGCCTGGGCTATGGCGCTGCCTTGGGACGACGAATCAGGCGGAGGGATACAGCCATACGGCTGAACATTGGCCCGCTTGAACCGGAGGATGTGGAGCGCTTCCTGCCGCGCGAACCGGCCGCCTTAGCGCTAGCGGACGTATTGGCGTTATTCGGGCTGGATAAGGTGGAGGTTGCGGTGCGGCTCCTGCTTCGACCATCTTGCATTCAGCGTGTGGTATTGCGAAGCATGCCAGGTGCCGCGCGGCGCCTGGCATGGGACGCCTTTCTGGTTGGCCGCAGCGGAAAGGTAAGCAGGGCATCGATTGACTACCTGCTACCCAAGCCAAGCCGTCGCAGCGCAGCAGTTTGAGGCTTATCAAAACCTGGCCAGCGTCGCCCACCTATAGTTTCCAAGGGGCGTAAGGACCACAACATCGCGCGAAGGAGCAAAGATGGACGGCATCGTGGAGGCAGGCATCAAGGCGTTGTCCGTATTCGGCGCCCAATCGCAGCACAATCGCCTGATACGCATGGATCTACCCCGCGAAGACGGCCCGCGCGCGACGATGCTGGTCAACAAAGTCCATATGCGCGAAGAGCTGTCGCGCGACTTCCGCATCGAAGCCGAGGTTTTATCGGACGACGTGCATATTACGCTCAAAAGCATGATGGCCAGGATGGTGACTATCTCGCTGGTGCGCGAAGACGGGAGCCTGCGTTACATGAATGGGTATGTGAGCTCGTTCCGCTTCGTCAAAACAGATGGCGGCTTCGCCTATTACCAGATGGTCCTGGAGCCCTGGCTGGCTTTCGCCAAACTGCGCAAGGACAACGTCTCATTCCACTACCGCAGCGTACTCGAACTGACAGAAACCACTTTCGCCAACTACCGCCAGCGCGATTGGCGCACCAGGATGAGCCTTGAGTACGCCGACAAGAAGCTCACCGTCGCCAACCAGCACAATGAAACCGATTACAACCACCTGCACCGCCGCTGGGAGGACGCAGGCCTTTACTACAGCTACGAGCATAGGGCCGACGGCCATACGCTGGTCCTCAGCGACAGCTCTTTGCAGGCCGACGCTATCGACGCCGCACACGTCAGCGGTGCAGATGACGCCATGCACTTCCGCGCCCAGGTCGGCCCGCAGGATGGCGATGGCATCCGCGACTGGCAAGCCACGCGACAGCTGGGCTCCAGCAAGCTGTCCCTCGCCAGCTTTGACTATGAGAGCCCGCTGCCTCAGGTTGCCAGCGCCGACTCGCTCAATCTCCAGGGCGATGCGGCAGACGACTACGAGCTGTATGAAAACGCCGGCGCCTACGCCTACTCCGAGCGCGACGAAGGCGATGCGCTGGCACGGCGCAGGCTGGAAGGTCGCGAGCGCAACACCCAGTACTTCGAGGCCAGCGGCAATGATCGCGCCGCGCAGCCAGGTCGCCTGTTTACACTCGCCGGCCACTTCAGCGCAGAAGAACGCCGCCCCACTCCAGGCGACAGGCCGAAACCCAGCATCGCCTCGCGCAATTACCTGATCGTCTCGGTCGAACACACCGCCAGCAACAACTACCCGGCGGGGCGCGATGGCAAGTCGGAGTACAACAACACCCTGACCTGCATACGCGGCGACATTTCCTGGCGTCCAGGGCTCCGCCACAACAGCGAAGCATGCGTCAATCCTGGCGTGCAAACAGCCCTTGTCGTCGGCCCAGCCGGTGAGGACATCTACACCGACGACTTAGGCCGCGTAAAACTGCAATTCCATTGGGACCGGATTGGAACCTTCGACCAGGCCAGCTCGCCCTGGATACGCGTCATGATGCCCATGGCTGGAGCAAATCTCGGTCAAATGTGCCTGCCGCGCATCGGCCAGGAAGTCGTCGTCCAGTTCATGGACGGCAATATCGACAGGCCAATCGTGGTCGGCGTGGTCTACAACCGCCAGAACATGCCGCCTTGGCACCTACCTGGCCAGCAGGCGTTGAGCGGATTACGCAGCCGCGAGTTAAAGAGCGCGAACGGCGGGCAAAGCAACCACCTGATCCTGGACGACACCAAGGACGCGATGCAAGTCCAGCTCAAAAGCGACCATCAATGCAGCCAGCTTTCTTTAGGCAGCATCACCCGGATCGAGAATGCGCAAGGCCGGATGGATGCACGCGGTGAGGGATGGGAGCTGACTACCAATGCATGGGGCGTGATGCGAGCGGGGAAGGGCATGTTGATTACGACGGAGTGTCGTCCCAATGCAGCGTCGCACGCGACGAGTATGCAGGAAACCCTAAGCCGCTTGGTGGCAGCCAGCGACAGGCACAAGTCCCTCGCCGAAGAAGCGAAACAGTACAAGGCTCAGGAGGGCCAAGGTCAGCAAGCTGCCGCTGCAAGTGCCATCGATTCCCAGAACGCAGACATCGAAGGAGATGGAGCTGGAGAGGGCTGTTCCGAGTTCAAGGACCCACACCTACTGATAGCAAGTCCCGCAGGCATCGAGACCACATCGGCGCGCTCGACCCATATCGCTAGCGAAGAGCATACAGCGCTGACAACCGGCAGAAGCCTGTCCTTGGCTGCCGGCGACAGCTTGTTTGCCAGTATCGGCGAAACGTTCAGGCTATTTGTTCGCAAAGCCGGAATGAAGCTAATAGCTGCATCTGGAAAGGTATCTATACGCGCCAAAGATGACGACATCGAAGCTGTCGCGAAAAAGGTTCTTTCACTGATTAGCGAATCGGACTGGGTCGAGATTCGCGGACGGAAGGGAGTGCGCCTGCACGGCGCTAGCTCAATGATCGAGATCAGCGAGAAAGTGCAGTTCTTCACTCCATCGCCCACGATCTTTCACGGCAACCTGGAGACCCTCAGCCCACGTAACCGTCCCCAGCCTCCAGAGGAAGAAGCCTCTGAGCCGAAACAGGGCGAGCTGCATAGCAGCATACGGCGACATGGAACGGGAGCGCCGCTAGCCGACGTCCCATACGAAGTTCTCAAAGGCGGAGTCAAGATCAAGGAGGGGCTGACGGATAGATTGGGACGCATCGTCATCCCGCACGAGGATGGAACCCCGAACTACAAGATCTCGCTGGCAAACGGCGAAGACTTTTTATTGGATGTGTCAGACAGGTTTGAAGAACAGAAGGAAGGGGAACAGAGCGAAGAAACCCTCTCCAACCAAGGCTTCCGCGCAATGGATGACACCACGGATGGACGGCAGCACGACTGAGGTGCGTTAAGAATCGAACAGGGGGCAGCTATGGCAGATCCGATCAAGAGGACCGAAACTACACACATCGACGAGGTAAAACGCACCTCGACCAGCACGCCGCAGTGGTTGCTGGAGAAGGCCAACATGGCCGGCACTCATCCCATATCACATAACAATAAGCTAACCTTTTTCATTGGGGGCCAAGACGCATTTGCGGACATCGCCAAGAGTATCGAAACCGCCAAGGCGAGCATCGACCTCTGTTGTTGGGGATTCGATCCGGGCATGGAGTTAATTCGAAACGGTGGCGACCACTGGCCAAGAGGGGAGACCTACGGCGACTTGTTGATCGCAGCTGGCAGGCGTGGCGTCAAGGTGCGTTTACTGGTGTGGTACGACGCGTATGCAGTCCGACTGGCTAATCCACGCAACATGCCGGGATACACCCACGCTGTAGACTCCAGGCGTCGTAGCCTTCACACGACGCGTCGACCGACCAATGCGCTGCATAGCCTTGCACTGGCACGAGTGGATTTGATGGGAAGGCCTAGAACTGATCTTAACTCTTTGGAGCTTTCGACTCTGGCTCGGCGCAATTACTGCATGGATTGGTACGATGCAGCGTTTGGGAAGCATCTTGAAAAGCTGGAAAACATTGAAGTTCGCATGCATAGCGGAGACGCAGATGCCATCGCAAAGAGTCTTTTAAGTGAACCGAACCAGCCATCAAATGGCGCCCGATTCGGCCTTGAACGGCAAGGCCTGGTTCGTTTTGGTACCCATCACCAGAAGCCAATCCTGATTGATCTTTTTCATGATGAAGGAAGGGGGGCGGTCGGGTACGTTATGGGACTAAATTCGCTCACCGACTATTGGGATTCTTCACAGCACCGTTTGGATGATCCGAGACGGGAATTCGAAGTTACTGTCGGTGGCGTGGCGACGCCCGGATGTAAGTATGTTAGGCCAATGCGGGACTATGCCTGCCGAATTGATGGAGGGCGCGCGCTGCTTTCTGTTCATCAGAACTTCATTAAGGCTTGGGAGCGCCTCGGCGCATCAAAACCGACGGATCGCGCCAGCGGAAAAGTGAAACCGGCAAGTATGCCAGAGACTTGTTTGCGTAAGGCCAGAACAGGTGATTCGACTGTGCAGATTGTAAGAACCCAACCGGCTGAGAAAGATAAGACTATTAGGGACGCCTACTTTCAGGCGACCGATCAAGCGGCGCTTGGGACGGGTTACATTTACTTGGAAAACCAGTATTTCCAGTACACGGAGTGGGCGCAACGCCTCATGAAGACGCGTAAAACTGTCATGGATAAGTGGAATTCCGTAAGCGGAGCTAGCGGGAAATCAGAGCGTGATATGCCACTTCTTCACGTCTTTATAGTGATACCCCGTCCAGAGCGAGGAAGCATGATACCGCGCACCTACGACACACTGGCTACGCTGGGGCAACAAGAGGGCATGACTGGGCAATGCGGGATGATCAAGGCCAGTAATGAGCAAAAGCCTACGTTCATGGGGGGTATCGGCCAACCATTTTCCTTCGCCCCCGCCTTGCCAGAAGTAGTCGTGGACGCAAATCGCATTGAGAAGCCGAGTCTGAAAATGCTCCAAGACAGTTATGGCTTGAAGATTTGCACCGCCATGCTCTACGCCTGTGATTCAAAAAATGGAACATGGCGCTATCGAGAAATCTATATTCACTCGAAACTGCTCTTGATAGACGACACTTATGTGACGCTGGGCAGTGCGAACTTGAATCAGCGGAGTATGGCGGTTGATAGTGAGATCAACCTAGCAGCGATCGCTCCAGATAAAGTGCGTGAACTGCGTCGCCGCATCTGGGCTCAGTTTGGCGGGCAAGAACTTAGCGGCGGTCATGGAAGCGCAGGAGAGATATCTGTCACGTTTCGTCTCTGGACCGAGCGTATGTGGATTAACCAAACCCGGAAAGGCATGGGCTTGGATATCTCGGGTCTGTTACTCCCTTTTGGAGATGATCGAAAGTCGCTGGTCCGTTTGGGGTGAGCAAAATGAGTTTGCTTCGTTTTTTATCCACAATGTGGACTCGCCGTCCTCTATTGATGTTCCTACTCGCGTTGAGCGCCTGCAAAATGAATACCAATGACTCCGCACGTGTACCGTCGCGTCATCAGGACTTACCACTGTTCAACCCTCACATGTCGTCATTCAAGTGTGAGATCGAGGCGCAGCGGCTGCCCCCCATTGATGCGCAAGCCGACCTATGGTTCCGGGAGGCGCTCGCACTTGATAGTGCAGAAATATACCCTCCCCGACGTGATTATAGGAAGATTGTCCAGCTTACTCGTCAGGCAGCTGAACGGCGGCATTGGAAAGCGATCCTTAACCTAGCCAGTCTGTATCTGGCGGGACACGATCCCGAGCATGGTGAAAAGGCTGCCGTTGAACTTGTTGAAGAAGCGATGCGCCTCGGTGTTCCCGCGGCATACGATCGAATGGGAACGTATTACATGAACGGCACAGGCGTGAAAGCTGACGCGACGCGTGCCTATGCGTTCTGGCAAAGGGCCGCTGAAATGGGAAATCCCGCAGCGATGGCATATCTCGGGAGAAAGTTGAATGCTATATGGGATGATCCGGATGGTTCGTTTTGGGGCAATCTTCCTGTTGGCAGGAAAATGCTCGAGTGCGCCTACGGGCAGGGTGATGCGGATGCGGCATATCAGTTAGCTCTCTCTCATACGAATCAGCCTTTCAGAGAGACGACCCACGAAGACAGGGCGCGTGCTTTAGTTGTACTGCATGCGGGGGTTAAGTTGGGTTCTGAGGCTTGCGCGAATTCGCTGCTGATAGAGTTCGGGAAGCCGTTTGAAATGGAAGAGATGGCGGCACCGCATATCGACCCGGCCCGTTCGGAGCGATATCGACTATTTGCTGAGGCTCTTGGCTTTGATCCTAGCGACCGCTTTCCTAACCTTGACAGGGTTCTGCCACTCCCTCCCGCCATACTGCCCCCTTGGAACGGCGACCGCGACACGCTGCTCAACGCCGCACGTGGAGTAAGTCCGCAACCGATACCACCACAGGCGAGCGCATCATCCCAGCGCTCCGGTCGCTTCCACCTCGATGCTGCATTCGCCTTGCGCGATACGGGCCAGGACACACAGGCCCCAATCGCACCCGTAGAGGGCTATTGGCAACCGCTTGGCACCGGCTTGAGTGCGCAAGAGGGTGCGCAACTGGCGGCCGTTCCACCAGGGCTATACCGGCGAGGTGAAGAGTTCCAGCGTTTTACATCCGCGCATGGCCCGGTTGCCGGCATCGTCTGGCGGCGCTGGGACACGATCAAGCATGACCATGGCGCAGTGGATCCACAGGCTCCTGCGGGCATGGTTCGAATAGTTCGGCGACCGGAGCCCCCGATCTCCCTCCCATCAGGGGCCATTTGTCCGGTTTCGGGAACCTGGCAGCCTTGGGTACCTCCAGACCACCCTTTGCATGCTGCCATCAATTTGTATTGGCGGCAGGCTTGGCTCGTTAAGGGGCAAGCATTTCCCGATCCCCAGCGCGATTGGCTTTTCCCAATTCCTGTGCCGGAGATTACTTGGCATCTGATGGACTCCGAGCCGGTGAACTTGCTATGAACGAAATGCTAAGGAGGGAAAGATGAAACATGAAGGCCGTGGGGTAATTCGCGTGAACGACAAAACTGATCATGGCGGCCAAGTTATCAGCACGTCGTCGGGCACCAAAGTTATGGGAAAGGAGGCGGCGCTAAAATCGGATATGACATTTTGTCCGCAATGCAAAGGCACCTATCCAATCGAAGCGAGAGGCGATGGGGCAAAACACGAGTCGAAACCATATGCATATGATGGAGATTCGACCGCATGCGGCGCGAAGTTGATCGCATCGCTCACATGGTGATATATGGCCGCTGGTGTGCCCCGCGTTCACGCACAACCCGGCGTCTTGGATTGTGCGCGGCAAGTTGAAGGAACTATTTACCTGCCTGCGAAGTCAGGATGCCGCCACGTTGGTAGCCTTTTCGCCTTTCGGCCCTGGGCTGCGGTCGAACGAGACGCGCTGGTTTTCAGCCAGCGATTTGAAGCCATTCGAGCGAATATTCTGGAAATGGACGAACAGGTCTGGGCCGCCCGCGTCAGGTGTGATAAAGCCAAAGCCCTTGGCATCATTGAACCATTTTACGATTCCGGTTTGCGTAGTCATGAGTGAACCTCTTAAAAGATGTGTTGAGTCGGGCTAAGCCCGGCGAAATGCGCCAACAAGCAAGGACAGCAAGCGAGGGAATCAGACGGGAGTTGCCGCAGGCGGCAAGACAGGAGGGAGACCAGCAACTATTTGCGGTGCTTCATACGCACTGCATTCAATATACATGTCTTTGGGTTGCACACCTAACGATTTCGACGTAACGTGGCTGCCTATGCGGCGGTGATCTCGATGCGCTGTAGCATCCGGCGTGGTTGCTCGGCGACGGATAGGACTCGTTCCACGACATGAAGCGGCACGCAGCGCGAGAGCAAATAGCGTTGCGCCTCGGCCAGCCCGATAATGGTGCGCAGGGTGACGCCATACTGCACCGTCTCCGCGGTCCACAAGTCCTCACGCCGTGTTGGCTTGGTCAGCTGGTCCATTGCGCCCTCCCTTGTATGCATGGAGTATTGCACAACGGCCCGCGATTACTATGTTTATCACGTATCGCCTAGCCTTGGCGTTTCATGTGGGCGCACGTGCCGAGGCTATCCTGGCCGACGAAAGCGCCGCCACGGATGTCGTTGCGGAACAGCTCCAGCCATGACGTGCTGTCACTGATGAGGTATTGCCGGACCTGGCCGGTGGAGGTACGGCGGACCGTAAGCTCGCCTTGCAATGCAGGTATCTCGTCGGTTTTGGGGTCGGTAGTGTCGGTGGCACTCAATGAAAAGTCGCTACGTGCCATCCGGTGCCTGCGCAGGATGGCTTCGAATTCCGCGACATCGTCGGTTTCGATCAGTTGCATGGTACCTCCTACAGTGAACTAGCACTTACAGTATAGGCGCTGGCGCCGCTGTCGGGAACTACTCTGGCATAGTGCAATAGGGCAGGGTGATGGTAAAGACGCAGCCTACCTCAGGCACATCGCGCACGCTCAGGCGGCCGCCATTGTCCTCCACAAATTGCCGGGCGATGGTCAGGCCCAATCCCAGGCCCGTGCGGTCTCCAGCGCCCTGCTCAAATGGCTGGAACATGCGTTGCGCCAGGCCGGCGCCAATACCGCCGCAGTGATCCGCCACTTCAATCAGAATGCTGTCGCCAACCGCGTGACAGGTCAACGTTACTACCGTGTTTGAATGGGTGTATTTAAAGGCGTTTTGCAGCAGGTTGACCAGCGCTGCAAGCAGCATTGGCCGGTTGCCCTGGACGGCCAGGCGCCGGTCCACCGTTGGCACCTGCAGGCGGCATTCTTTGGCGCTGGCCGCCAGCGACGTTGTCGCCTCCGCTTCGGCGATGAAGTCGGCCAGCGCGAACCGGCTTTGTGCCTCACGCTGGTGCGCGTCGCGCACCAGTTCAATGGCGCCGTCGATCATGATGCCCATGCCATTGCAGCTGCGTGCCAGGATGCTGCCGGTGGCGCCGTCCAAAGGCAGATTACCCGTTTTGCAGGCGGCAAGTGCGAGCTGCGCCGTGCCCAAGTGGTTGCGTAGTTCGTGCACAAAGAAGCCCATGCGCTGGTTCTCTTCGGCGTCATGGCGATCCGCCGCCTGCACCTCGTGTTGCTGGCTGAAGGCGGTGACGGCATGCGCGATGGCGACGTCAAGGCAATGATTCAGTGTCCGGAATTCGTCGACCGTAAAGGGCGCATCGCGTTCGACGGCCAGGTCGCTTATAGCCTGGCACAGGTCGCCGTAGTTATGCACCACTTCGTCAACGTTGAAGCCCAGGTCCAGCATGTCCTTGCCGTGCAGTGTGGCCGATGCGCCGATTGCCGCTTGCGCACTGACGTCGGTCGTGGTTGTGCCAGGCGTGCCGACGGGGTCGCCGGACGCCGCTGCTTCCCTGCGCAAGGCAACGATCAACTGGTCCAGAAACAGTGGGATCCCATGTAACAATTGCTGTGGTGTGGCGGAATGCTCGCGTCTGGCCACCTTGTCCCGGCAACGGGCAATCAGCTCGCTGCGATTATTAGTGAGGAAATTGTGCAGCATACCGCCTCCTGTGTCGGAACTGGGGGTGATGCTGTGTCACGCATCGGAAGTCGCATCGATCTCATCGTCCAGCGACCGCACACATAATGCAGTTATGTGGTTCAGCATAAAGAATGCTCTTGCTTGCGTGAGCCGATCGGCAGGCGCCGCTGCCGCTGTCACCTGGTAGTGCTGATCGGTATCCCAGCGAAGGATGGAATCCATGAGCGCGACGCCAAGGGGAACTTTGCTTGGGTCAAGATAAACGCGGCCATGACTGCCATCTGCTCGGCGATATGAAGCCTTCCACTGCAGCATTCTTCCCATGCCAGCCTCCCATCATTTCATTATAGGCGCTGTCGAGGGAAGGGGACGCACGTTCATTTGCCTGTGCTAACGCTGCGGGGCCCTGATGGCAGCCTGATCCTGATCGCGATGATGTTGGCGGGAACCCTGGTGTCCCGCCTTCCGCTCAGCGGTGCGATGGTCTTCCTGGGGCTTGGCCTCTTGTTGGGGCCATTCGGCGTTTCAGTGATCGACCTGCACCCGATCAACGATGCCGCTGCGTTGATAGGCTTTCGCTGCGCAGCGCGCGCAACTTCTCGTTTAGCGGTACGCGGGCGATGAGGAAGGGCATGGCGGAATCGGCAACCAATTCGCATCATGCCAGCGGCGCCATGACGCGCGCGGGGAAGCCCCGGCAGCTTATGGTGGTTCGCCCCGCTCTCGCTCCTGGTAGTGCGCCCGGTATCGATGGTGCTGGGGATGGCCGGGGCGGGCATTCCCCTGCGCAAGAAGATGCTGGTCGGATGACTGGGCATCCGTGGCATCGGTTCGGTGTACTACCTGGAGTTCGCCTTGAATCATGGCGTGGCGGGCGCTGGCGCACAGGACCTGGTGACATTGCCCCTGGGCGTGGTGGCTGCCTCGATCCGCGGCCACGGGGTCACGGCGCAGCTGCTAATGAGGTGGCATGACCGGCGCTGGCAGCGCAGGTAGGCCTGCCATCAGCATGCCGCCATGCTTTGATAGATGATGAGCGTGTTGGCGGGTACCCGCCGCAGTTGCCACTCGCCAAACAGGACGCGCTGGATAGTCGAGTCCGCAACGTGATGATTGCGCAGGTACACGACTGCGTAGTGCCAGCCATGCGTACGAGCCAGTGTAATCGCATGGTCCAGGTGGCGAAACTGTTCTTCGTCGAGCCTGCGGTCAGAATAGATGGTGCCCATGATTTCCTCGCTTCGCGTGTGATCCCACTCGCTGGATTAGGGAAGTTAGCACCTTGCGGATGCTCGGGCCATTGGTATTTCGTATCGGACGCTGGGCAGCATAGGTAAAGCATGGATTGGCAAGCACAAGCTGCAGGCCGACGCCCGCGGGGGATTAGGCGTACACTGGTCTGAAGTTACCAAGCAGGAGCGTCTTCATGAATGACCCTGGACCGGAATTCTCCTTCCGTGGCCTGCCTCTCAGCGCCGAACAGGAATCAGAAATTCAACACTACATCCGCCAGCGCCGCCGGCGTGGGCTCAAGCCTGACCTGGCCGAGCTGCGCGGCATGCTGCGCGATATGCTGCGCCCCCCGGTGGACGAGGAGATGCTCGAAGGGAATGAAGCCGCCGGCGCCCATGCCGATGCAGAGCGTGCGGCTGGTCTGGTGGATGATTCCGGCGATCCGGTTAGTGTCCGCGAGGAACGTATTGCGGCCAGCGAGTCCGAGGCGATGAAGCACCAACTGCCATAGCGCGGCTGCGCTGAGGAGCAAGATCATGGAAAGTCAGAATATTAGCGGCGAGCGCCAGGAATCGGACGAGAGCCTGGCGGCGCGCTTCGAGATCTCTTTTGATGGGAGGCGCTATGTTTTCCGCCAGCATCATTACGATGTGTTCCGCGATGCCTTGCGCTATGCGGTCGCCGAGCATGGCAAGGCGAGCTTCAAGCGCGATACAGCTTTCCAGCCCGACTGGCGGGCGGCTTACCATCCGGATGACGCGGACGAGAGCATGATGCGCATGCACGGCATCACCTTTATCGAGGGACACTACCTGTATGGCGGGTATCGCTACGGCCAACTATGTGACGCGATCGCCTTTGCGGCGCGGCATCCGAATTTGTAGCCAAGGGTGGTTAGCGTGAATTTCGCACTCATTCATTCAACGGTGTGCCGCGATCTCTTGGAAGAGGGGGATCTCGATGATGCCGTGCGCTACTGTATGGCGCAGGGCATTGAACCCCCGGTGCCAACGTGTGCCGAGCAGTCGCCCGATTATGAGCACTGCGTCGCGCTCGCCAAGGAGACCTTGTGCGACTACGGCTGGTGGGAAAAGCGTTTGAAGGTGCGCGACGCGCGCAGTCGCTTGCAGGCCAGCCGGGAGCGCCGTGCAGCCCCTGAAGCGGCGGGGCGGAACTGAGCCCGGCTGCGATGAGTAAGCTCCCGATACTGCATGGTGCGCATCAACAGGACTGCTCGCGCTCTCCGACCAAAAACGTACTGACCTCGCTCCTGCGCATTGCCAGGGGACTGATGGGCGCCAACGATATCGAATCTATCCTGCGTACAGTCGGGAAAAACTTGTCGGAATTGGGCCCCGACGCGATCCTGATCGTAGTCAGCGGCGACAGCGGCGATAGCTGCTATTGCCTGGATCTGGTGCGGCAAGACGTTCACCTTGAGTTGAACCATGGCATTTGCCAGCGCGTGCGCCAGGCGGCCGCTGCCAGTGCGCATGAAGGCTCTGGCGCCGCGATGACGCTTGACGATGGGCGGGAAATCGCGGCGCCGTTTACCGACGGCGTGAGCGGCGGACATATTGCGCTGCGCTGGAAAGCACCGCCCGCGCGGGCGGTACTGCGGAATGCGCGCCAGCTGCTGCCCTGCCTTGCTGAACTTGCCGGGGCCCGTTTAGCTAGCCTGTTGGCCCAGATGCATCGGGATGATGAGCAATTCAAGATCCGGGCAGTGACTGAGTCGCGCCACGTGGAAGAACTGCGGGCCAGCGAGCATGAAATGCTGGAGGTGCGCGAGCAGGCCGCGCTGGATGAACTGACCAGCCTGCAGAATCGGCGCGGCTTCCTGGCCAAATCGGAGCAATGCTTGCTCATTGCGCGCCGGCAGGGCTTGGCATGTGCGGTGATCTTCGCCGACGTGAATGGCTTAAAGCTGGTCAACGATAAATTTGGGCATGCGGCCGGCGATGTTTTGATACGCGATGCGGCAACCATCTTCAGCAGTGCCTTTCGCCATGCCGATGTAGTAGGGCGGGTGGGCGGGGATGAGTTTGCGGCCTTCACGTTTGACAATGCGACGCCGCGTGCCATCATCGAACGCATCGATGCCAAGATTGCGCAGTTCAATGCTTGCCGTGATGACCGCCACCTGATGTCGCTGAGCATTGGCGTGATCAATTGCGATATCGCCAGTCAGGAACCGTTGTCCGGCTACCTGGCGCGTGCCGATGCGGAAATGTACCGCCAGAAGCGTGGCCTGACCGACCAGGTTATGCAGCCGGCGGCCCAGGCATCGCCTGCGCGCTGAAACGCCCGATCAAGGCCAGTAGTTCGCTGAGTTCGAATGGTTTGTCCAGGCGATGCACCATTTGTGCCGCGAGCACGGCGTCGCTGCTGCCGCAGCCATCCCAGCCAGTCCAGGCGACAATCGGCAATTCCGCGCAGCCAGGCAATGCATGCATGGCTGCCGCTGTCTCGTACCCGTTCAGGCCGGGCATTTGAATATCCATGAAAACGATATCGGCCGGCCAGGCCGTGAGCAGCGCGATGGCCGTCAGGCCATCGTAGGCGACCTTATTGTCGATGTCATAGAACTGGAGAAGTTGCGACACCATGTCGACCGCATCCCGGTTGTCGTCGACCAGCAGTACCCGTGAACGAAAGTTGTCCGTTTCCATGGTCTAGTGTCATTGCGACCCCTACACGATAGGCTAGAGCGAGGAAATGGCTCATATGTAATGTTTGGAAACGTCAGGATAGTGGTGCCGGCCAGCCCCTGTCGCACGATAGCGCACACTTTGAAGGTTAGCCTATCGTAGGGAGGGGGAATGGTATATGATTTAACATTGCAACCGTTCTCGAATGACTTCCAGCCAATTGCACAGGACGTTGCGGCATTGTCCTGGCTGAATGCATGCAATGTCCAACCGGATCAACTTCGCTGTGTATTCAGATTCTTATGGAAAACCCTCGGGCCCGGCACCAACAGATCACGGCGCTACTATCCTCCTTGCCTGCTGGCGAGCCAGGCAGCGGGCTGCTGACACTGCTGCGGCCCTTGCGCGCGCAAGTAGCATCACTGGTGAGCGACGACGGCTTTAGTTACTTGCTGGAGCGAACCCTCTTCTTGACAGCGCAGTCTTTTCAATGGATCAAAGCAGAATCGGCTTCCAGCACTGAGGCTGGACTGGACAATCTACGGGCGAAACTGGCCACCCGTACCCATGAGGAAGCACTGGCTGCCAGCGTGTGCCTGCTGGCCAGTTTCATTGACCTCGTGGCTTCATTAATTGGCGATTCCCTGACCGTCGGCATTTTGCGTGCGGCGTGGGGAGACGATGCCCTGGGTGCCTGGGGCGAGGATTTCAAGCATGAGCAATAAGGTAAACATCAAACGCCTGGCAACGGGTATTCCCGGCCTGGATGAATTGCTCGGTGGCGGTGTCCCGGAGTTTTCGTTCAACCTCATTGCTGGCGCGCCGGGCTGCGGCAAAACACCTTGGCGCACCAGCTTATGTTCGCACTGGCCGGGCCGGACTGCCGCGCCATTTTCTTCACGGTGTTGGGCGAACCTTCGCTGAAGATGCTGCGTTACCAGCAGCAGTTTTCCTTCTTCGACCTGAAAAAGGCCAGCCAGGCCATCAAATTTGTCAACCTGACCGACGAAGTCCTGGGCGGCGACTACGACCTGGTGCTGGCGCGCATCGTGGAAGAAACCAAGGCGTTCATGCCAAGCCTGATTTTCGTGGATTCCTTCCGCTCCATCGTCCAGGCCGGCGATGACAGCCACAAGGGCCCGGCCGATCTGCAGCACTTCGTGCAGCGCTTGTCGATGCAGATGACCAGCTGGCATGCCACGACCTTCCTGATTGGCGAGTACGTGGAGAACGAAGCCCAGACTGGCCCGGTGTACACCATCGCCGACGGCATTTTCTGGCTGTCGCAAAGCGCGCAGCGCAACTCCGTCGTGCGCAAGATCCAGGTCGTCAAGATGCGCGGGCAGGCAAATAGCCCGGGCTCGCACACCTTCCGCATCAGCAAAGACGGCTTGCACATTTTCCCGCGCGCGGTCGTGTCGCGCAGCGCGGCGCCGCGTGCCGGGCATGCCCTGAGTGCGCAGCAGCGCTTGTCGACCGGGGTCGCTGAACTGGACAAAATGCTGGGCGGCGGCATTCCGGCCGGTTACTCGACGCTGCTGGTGGGCCCTTCGGGCTCCGGCAAAACCGTGCTGGCGACCGAGTTCCTGGCGGAAGGTGCGCGCAACGGCGAGGCGGGTGTCATCGCCGCCTTCGAGAAAAGTCCCAACCAGCTGCTTAGCCAGAAGCTCGAGGACCTGGTCCAGGCCGGCAAGGTGGGCGTGATCGACACCCATTCGCTCGACCTCTCCATCGATGAGACGCTGCACGAAATGGTTTCCATGATCCGCGCCCTCGATGCCAAGCGGGTGGTGATCGATTCGCTGTCGGGCTTTGAACTGGCCCTGGCCCCGGCCTTCCAGGACGATTTCCGGGAATCGCTGTACCGGCTGGTGGCGGTCCTGACCAGCATGGGTGTGACGGTCCTGATGACGACCGAACTGGAAGACCGCTATACCGACCTGCGCTTCAGCCCCTACGGCAATGCATTCCTGGCCGACGCGATCATCATGCAGCGCTATATTGAGATGGCGGGCGAGTTTAAGCGTGTGATCTCGGTGGTGAAGGTGCGTGGAAGCGGCCACAGCAAGGCAATTCGTTTGTTTGACATCACCCACGACGGTATGGTTATCGGCGCCGGGCTCAGTGATTACGAGGGCATCCTGTCGGGCTGCCCGAACAAGGTGCAAAGGGACGGCACTTCCATCATCTAGGAGGGCATATGGTCAGCTGGCAGGAACGGCGCAAGACGCGGCGGGACCGCCGCAGCAGCCTGGACCAACCAGCCCTGCCCGTGGCATTGCCCGACTCGCACGCGCGCGGCCAGCGCCGGGCGGCAGCGGCCAGCATGCCGGACTTGATCGCGCTCGAGAATGCGAGCCTGCAAGATGAATTGCGCGACCACATTGTGCGGCTGCAGGAAGCCAACCGGCAATTGCTTACGTCCAGCATCAATGCGCAGGTATTGGCCGAGCAATTGCACGCCGCCCAGGCGGAAATGACGCATCTTGCCCATCACGATCACCTGACCAAATTGCCCAACCGGGTTCAGTTCAAGAAGCAGTTGGCCGATCGGATCGCGTATGCCGCGGAACATGGCAGCAAGCTGGCCCTGCTTTTCATTGACCTTGACCGCTTCAAGGTGGTTAACGATTCCCTGGGCCATGGCATCGGCGACCTGTTGCTGCAAGCCGTTGCGCAGCGCCTGGCCGCCAGCGTCCGCGGCTCAGACGCAGTCTGCCGGCAGGGCGGTGACGAGTTCGTGGCCATGCTGGTGGATGTGGCGCATGCCGAGGACGTCGCCGGACGCGCCGCCCACATCCATCGCCTGCTTAGCGCACCTTATACGATCGCGCATCATGTGCTGCATATTGGGGCCAGTATCGGTATCAGCATCTACCCGGATGATGTGGCCGATCTCGAGGCGTTGATGCGCAATGCCGATATTGCGATGTACAGCGTTAAGGAGCATGGACGCAACAGCTTTGCTTTCTTCGAGCCGCCCATGGACGAACGCGCCATGGCGCGCCATCAGATGGAAGTGAGTTTGCGCGGCGCCCTGGAACGCGGCGAATTCGTCTTGTATTACCAAGCGCAAGTCGACCTTGCGACTTGCCGCACCGCCGGTGCCGAGGCGCTGATACGCTGGCATCATCCAAGCGAGGGGCTACTGCAGCCCAAAGCGTTTATCGGATTTGCCGAGGAATGCGGCATCATCAAATCGATTGACCGCTGGGTACTGCGGGAAGCGTGCCGGCAGGCCAAGTCCTGGCAAGACGCCGGCTACGCGCTGCAGAGTATCAGCGTCAATATCTCGGCGCAGGAGTTCGAAAGCGTTGATTTCCTGCAGACCGTTTTTACGACCTTGAACCAGACCGGGCTTTCGCCCCATGCGCTGGAGCTGGAACTGACGGAAGGTACCTTGATGCGCGATAGTGTATCGACCATTGAAAAGCTCAAAGCCCTGCGTGCGGCCGGGGTTCGCATCGCCATCGATGATTTTGGGACCGGCTATTCCAGTTTGGGCTACTTGCGACGCTTCCCGATTGACACGTTGAAGATCGACCAGACGTTTGTGGCGGATATCCGACCAGGCGCCGATGATGTGCTGGTCGACACGGTGATCAGCATTGGCATGCGCCTGCACCACCACGTGGTTGCCGAAGGCATAGAAACGGCGGAGCAGCTGCGCTTCCTGCAGGAGCACGCCTGCGATACCGGCCAGGGATTCCACCTGGCCGTCCCCTTGCCCGCAAGCGAGTTCGGGCAAAGGCTGGCGCTTGCACGCGCGGGGGAAATTGCTTGACTTCCACGGTGAGAGGACTATCTTGGCCTGATGCTGGTTTGCTAGCGAGTATAGGGGGTTTTGTATGGAGCGTTTCAGCGCGGCACCCGATACCGGACTAGTCGGTGAGAGCGTTCTCATTGTGCGCCTGCGCGAAGCAAACCGGAATCTTCTGCGTGCGGCGCTGAACGCGCGTGATTCCCTGGCGGTAGCCGAAAGTGCATTGAGTAACCAGGACCGTTTTTTCTCTGTCCTTGCGCACGAGTTACGCAGCCCCCTGGCGCCGATTAAACTGGTTGCTTCGGCGTTGGAAAGGCTGCCGGACCCCCCGGAAGAGGTGCCGCGGCTGCACCAGACGCTGACGCGGCAGCTGGATTCCCTGGTACACCTGGTCAACGGCCTGGATGATGTCGCGCGCATCAAGAATGGAAAGCTGGCCTTGGATATGCATGTGGTGCCGGTCACCGACGCCATATTGGCGGCTCTGGAAATGACGCAGCCACTGAGTGAGGCACGGCAGCAACAACTCACATTCCGGCTGCCCGAGGAACTGTTGCTGGTACGTGGCGACCATGAGCGGCTGGTGCAAGTGTTTTTCAACCTGCTATCGAATGCCGTCAAATTCACGCCGTCGCATGGCGCGATTTCGGTTGCGGTCCACCGCCGGGGCGACAGCGTTTGCATCGAGATCCAGGATAGCGGCCCGGGCATTGCCCCCGCATTTCTCCCCTTTATATTCGACATGTTTGCCCAGGACGGCGCACCGCAAGCCCATTCGCGGGCTGGTTCGGGGATCGGGCTCTCCCTGGTGCGCTCGCTGGTGGAATTGCATGGTGGCACTGTAGCGATTGGCGGCGTGCCGGCGGGGGGGCGGCTGTAGGGCCACCGTTATGCTGCCGCTCACTTCGGCCACGCACGGCAGCGTGTAAGAGAGCGGTGATGGTCGGGGTGAGAGGATTCGAACCTCCGGTCTCTACGTCCCGAACGTAGCGCTTTACCGGACTAAGCTACACCCCGACTGCTGTGATTTAATTTTACACACAACTTTGTGCGTTTATCAACACCCTTGCCGGTGATATAGTGGCGGCCTTTGGCTAAACTTAATTTGCATCATGGGAACGACCATTTATCACAACAATTCGTGCAGTAATTCGCGGGGCGCCCTGGCGTTGTTGCGCGAGGCGGGCATTGAGCCGGAGATTGTCGAGTACCTGAAAGCGCCGCCGTCGCGCGAGGTGCTGGTGGACCTGATTGCGCGCGCCGGCCTAACCGCGCGCGGCGCCATGCGCAACAAGGGCGAGCTGTACGACCAGCTTGGCCTGGCCGACGAGTCGCTGCCGGAGGACAAGCTGGTGGACGCCATGATGGCCCATCCGGAACTGATCAACCGTCCCTTCGTGGTGACGGACAAGGGCGTGCGCCTGTGCCGCCCGCCGGAAACGGTAAAAGAGATCCTCTAAGTGCGCCGCGCCTATGCCTTTGTTTTGCTGGCCATGACGGCTGGCGCGCACGCGGAGAATGCCGAGTGCGAGCGCCACTTGCTGGCCACTTATCCTTTCCCGCATCGTCCCACGGCGGAGCAGACTGCCGCCTTGCAGGACTGCGATGCGGACAAGCTGTATTACGGCATTGGCCAGCACTTCAACTACGTCAAGGCGCGCCACTGCGCCTTCGCCAAAGACAATCATGAAGTGCTGATGATGTTGTATGCGAACGGCCTGGGCGTGCCGCGCAATTACGCGGTGGCGAAGATGGCGGCTTGCCGCGCCGATTCCGCGCCCATGGTGACCGCGGGCCGGCTGGAATCCCTGGGGCGCATGCAGACCGGGAAGGAAGGCCCGTCGCCCAAGATCGATATGTGCGACGACGCCAGCAGCGGCGTGCTGCTGGGGCGCTGCGTCGGCATTAAATCCGCCCTGGTGGCGCAAGAGCGCGAGGACAAGTTCGAGCGTCTCGCGAACCGCTGGAGCGATGCCGAAAAGGCGGCCCTGCAGCTATTACGCAAACGTGCATCGGCCTTTGCCGAGGCGCACGGTCGCGGCGAGGTTGACTTGTCGGGTAGCGCCCGCAGCGCCTTTGTCGGCCAGGCGATCAACGCGCAAGAGGACGACTTCCTGAAGTCGCTGCAGGAGTTCGAGGCGGGCAAGCTGCCGGCCTTCACGCAGAGCGACTTCGCCCAGGCGGACAAGGAACTGAATCTAGCCTACCAGCGCCTGAAAGCGCAGAAAGATCCGGACTACGTGGGTGGTGTGACGTTTGCCGAGATCCAGGGCGTGCAGCGCAACTGGCTGGCGTATCGCGATGCCTGGGTGGCGTTCGGGAAGGTGCGCTACCCGGCGGTGGCGCCGCATGCGTGGCGTGCTTACTTCACGCAGAAGCGCACCGCCATGCTCAACGAGCTGGCGGCGGCGCGTAACTGAAGGATTAGTGGCTGCGGTCGACCGAGAAGCGGGCCAGTTGCAGCAGCGATTGTTTGTAGGCGCCGTCCGGCACGCCGGCAATCGCATCGATCGCGCGCTGGGCTGCCACTTCGGCGGCGCGGCGGGTGTAATCGAGCGCGCCGCTGTTGGTGATGGCGGCCAGGATGGTGTCGAAATGCTGCTCGTCGCCGTTCTCGATGCAGGAGCGCACCAGGGCGCGCTGTTCGTCGGTGCCGTTTTCCATCAGCCAGATCAGCGGCAGGGTGGGTTTGCCTTCGCGCAGGTCGTCGCCCACGTTCTTGCCGATCTCCGCCGCGTCGCCGGCGTAATCGAGCACGTCGTCGATCAGCTGGAAGGCGGTGCCCAGCGAGCGGCCGTATTCGCCGGCGGCGGAAATGTCCGCGTCCGACGCGCCGGCCACCAGGGCGCCCAGTTCGGCCGCTGCTTCGAACAGCTTGGCGGTCTTGGAGCGGATCACCTGCAGGTAGCTTTCCTCGCTCACGTCCGGGTCGTGCATGTTCAGCAGCTGCAGCACTTCGCCTTCGGCGATCACGTTGGTGGCGTCGGACAGGATCTGCATCACGCGCATGGAGTCGAGCGACACCATCATCTGGAAGGCGCGCGAGTACAGGAAATCGCCCACCAGCACCGAGGCGGCATTGCCGAACAGCGCATTGGCGGTCTGGCGGCCGCGGCGCATTGACGATTCGTCAACAACGTCGTCGTGCAGCAGGGTGGCGGTGTGGATGAATTCCACGACGGCGGCCAGCTCGTGGTGGGCTACGCCCTTGTAGCCATAGGCATTCGCCACCAGCAGGACCAGGACCGGCCGGATGCGCTTGCCGCCCGCGCTGATGATATATTCAGCAATCTGGTTGACCAGGGCCACTTCCGAGTGAAGGCGCTGGCGGATCACCGAGTTGACCGCTTCCATATCGGCGGCAATGGTGCTGGTGATGGAGTTCTGGGCGTTGTTAGACAAGGCAAACCTGCTATAGCGTGTATAAGGTGCCGCGATTATACGTTACTCGTTGCCCGCATACCACGTGGGCCGCCGCTCGACAATACCTTTTGACGCGATTCCCGAAACTATGTATAATCTGCGGTTCCCCGGTTTCCGTCCTGTTGTTTTTGGGCGTCGAGCGAGGGAACTTATTAACAATCCAAGAGGTTTCCAATCATGTACGCGGTCATAAAAACCGGCGGCAAACAATACAAAGTTGCTGCTGGCGAAAAAATTAAAGTAGAACAGTTGCCGGCTGACATTGGTTCCGAAATCACTATCGACCAGGTTCTCGCCGTAGGCGCGGGCGACAGCATCAAGTTTGGTGCTCCTCTGGTTGCAGGTGCATCGGTTCTGGTGAAAGTAGTCGCACAAGGTCGTCACGACAAGGTACGTATCTTCAAGATGCGTCGTCGTAAGCACTACCAGAAGCGTCAAGGCCATCGCCAAAACTTCACCGAAATCCAAATCGTTTCGATCAACGGCTAATTGCTGTTCATCCAGACTCACCGAGCTATCAAGGAGTAACTAAATGGCACACAAAAAAGGCGGCGGTACTACCCGCAACGGTCGCGACTCTGAATCAAAACGCCTGGGCGTTAAAGTGTACGGCGGCCAAACCATCAGCGCTGGTGGCATCATCATCCGTCAACGCGGCACCCCGGTTTCGGCTGGCGAAGGCGTTGGTACCGGTAAGGACCACACCCTGTTCGCACTGGTGGACGGCGTTGTTAAGTTCGTGACCAAGGGTCCGAGCAACAAGAAGTACGTTACCGTCATCGCCGCTGCTTAATACAGCGCGTTAAAGGTACAGTAAGGCGCAAGCCTTCTATCAAAAGGCTCTGCCAGTGGTAGGGCCTTTTTAGTTTTTAAGGTGGTTCACTTTGACGTGCCCTCCGCCATAAAGGCCGAAGATTCCTGCAGCCAGCGTCGCGCGTCCGCGACGGAGAATGACGTAGTTCATTCTTTTATTCCAAGTACTGCGATACCGTTCGGGGCTTGCGTTGTGAATGTGCCCAATGCGAGCGGAACTGGGGAAACGTTTTGGGCCCTCTGTCGGACTAGCACCATGCTTAACAGCTTTGTGCGCTAGCATAACGCTGTAGATCAACCAGATTTTAGCTGTAATCAAATACAGTATTTTTTGCCGACTGGCGCACGCTAGCCCAAAATGGCGGGGTGACCAATTGATGCGCGCTCGGCCTATCTCACACCTTGCCCGGTACGGCGAGGTTATTCGGAGTACTACCAGATGAAGTTTATTGACGAAGCACGAATCGAAGTCATCGCCGGCAGCGGCGGCAATGGCTGCGCCTCTTTCTGCCGCGAGAAATTCCGCCCATTCGGCGGCCCGGACGGCGGCGACGGTGGCAAGGGCGGCAGCATTTGGGCTGTGGCCGACCGTAACGTCAATACGCTGGTGGATTACCGCTATTCCAAGATGCACCGCGCCGGCAACGGCGAGGCGGGCCGCGGTTCCGATTGCTACGGCAAGGGCGCGGACGATATCTTCCTGCGCATGCCGGTCGGCACCCTGATCATCGATGAAGTGTCGGGCGAAATCATCGCCGACATGACCGAACACGGTCAGATGGAACTGCTGGCCAAGGGCGGCGAGGGCGGCTGGGGCAACATCCACTTCAAGACCTCGACCAACCGCGCACCGCGCCAGAAGACGGAAGGCAAGGACGGCGAACGCCGCGAACTGCGCCTGGAGCTGAAGGTGCTGGCGGACGTGGGTCTGCTGGGCATGCCGAATGCCGGCAAGTCGACCTTCATCACCGCTGTGTCGAATGCGCGTCCCAAGATTGCGGACTACCCGTTCACCACCCTGCACCCGAACCTGGGCGTGGTGCGTGTGTCGCACGAGAAGTCGTTCGTGATCGCGGACATTCCTGGCCTGATCGAAGGCGCCGCTGAAGGTGCGGGCCTGGGCCACCAGTTCCTGCGCCACCTGTCGCGCACCGGCCTGCTGCTGCACATCGTCGACCTGGCGCCGTTCGAGGCGACTGTCGATCCGGTGAAGGAAGCCAAGGCGCTGGTCAAGGAGCTGGAAAAGTACGACCCCGCACTGGGCAACAAGCCGCGCTGGCTGGTGCTGAACAAGCTCGACGTGGTTCCGGAAGAAGACCGCGCCAAGAAGGTGAAGGACTTCGTCAAGAAACTGGGCTTCAAGGGCCCTGTGTTCGAAATTTCCGCGCTGTCGCATGAAGGCACGCAGGAACTGGTCAACGCGATCTACCTGCACCTGGAGAAGCTGCGCTACTCCGAGCATCGCGCAGAAGAGACCCAGATGACCGAAGAAGCGCGCGGTATCTCCTCTATCGACCCGGACGACCCACGTTTCAAAGTTCTGGATTAAAATCCAGACAACCTCTTATCTTTGCCGCCCCTGCCAACAGCGGGGGCGCGCACTGTCTGCGGCAAGCCGGCATCATCCCGCCCGGCGCAATACATCATTTTTGATCATTGTTACCAAGAGCTTCGCCGCCTTATGAATTCGCTTATCCAGAACGCCACTCGCATTATTATCAAAGTGGGCTCTTCGCTCGTCACCAACGACGGACGCGGGCTCGATCATGCCGCTATCGCCCGCTGGGCATCGCAGATTTCCGCCCTGCGCGCACTGGGCAAGGAAGTCGTGCTGGTGTCTTCCGGCGCGGTGGCGGAGGGCATGCTGCGCCTGGGCTTCGACAAGCGACCGACGGATATCCATGAGCTGCAGGCATGCGCTGCCGTGGGCCAGATGGGTCTCGCGCAGATTTATGAAACCAGCTTCCGCGCGCATGGCATCGGCACCGCGCAGGTGCTGCTGACCCACGCCGACCTGGCCGACCGCGAGCGCTACCTGAACGCGCGCTCCACGCTGACCACCTTGCTGCGCCTGGGCGTGGTGCCGATCATTAACGAGAACGACACCGTGGTCACCGACGAAATCAAGTTCGGCGACAACGATACCCTGGGCGCGCTGGTGGCGAACCTGATCGAGGCCGATGCGCTGATCATCCTGACCGATCAGCGCGGCCTGTTCAGTGCGGACCCGCGCAAGGATCCGGCGGCTTACCTGATCACGCATGGCCGCTCGGGCGATCCGGCGCTGGAGGCGATGGCTGGCGGTGCCGGCTCCTCGCTGGGGCGCGGCGGCATGCTGACCAAGATTCTGGCAGCCAAGCGCGCGGCGAAGTCCGGCGCGCATACGGTGATTGCCTTCGGGCGCGAGGCGGATGTGCTGACCCGTCTGGCGGGCGGCGAATCGATTGGCACTGAACTGTCCGCGCAAACCGGCCACCTGACGGCGCGCAAGCAATGGATGGCGGACCACCTGCACACCGCAGGCCAGGTCGTGCTGGATGCGGGCGCGGTGCAGAAGCTGGCGGAGGAGGGCAAGTCCCTGTTGCCGATTGGCGTGATCGACATACACGGCGAGTTTGGACGCGGCGCGGTGATTACGTGCGTGCGCGAAGACGGCCACGCCATTGCGCGCGGCATCAGCAACTACACCAGCGCCGAAGCGCGCCGCATCAAGCGCAAGCCTTCCGCCGAAATCGAAGCCATCCTCGGCTACGTCGAAGGCCACGAGCTGATCCACCGCGACAACATGGTCCTGCTGTAATTTGGTTTGGGCTTAGGCGTCGGCGGGGGCGTGGGTTTTGGCTTTGAACTCGCACAGATCCGCAATCACGCAGTTCCAGCACTTCGGTTTGCGGGCGATGCAGGTGTAGCGGCCGTGCAGGATCAGCCAGTGGTGGGCGTCCATCAGGAATTCCTTCGGCACGAACTTCATCAGCTTTTGCTCGACGATGTCGACGTTCTTGCCGGGGGCAATGTTCGTGCGGTTGGAGACGCGGAAGATGTGCGTGTCTACCGCCATGGCGATCTGGCGGAAGGCGGTGTTCAATACCACATTGGCTGTCTTGCGGCCCACTCCAGGCAGCTGCTCCAGCTCCTCGCGCGTCTGCGGTACCTCGCCGCCATGCTGCTCCACCAGGATCTGGCAGGTCGCCATCACATTCTTGGCCTTGGTCTTGTACAGGCCAATCGTGCGGATATATTCGGTCAGCTCGTCCAGCCCCAGGTCGAGAATAGCTTGCGGCGTATTCGCCACCGGATACAGCTTGCGCGTGGCCTTATTCACACCCACGTCGGTCGCCTGGGCCGACAGCAGCACCGCAATCAGCAGCTCAAACGGCGTCGTGTATTCCAGTTCGGTTTCAGGGTTGGGATTCGCCTCGCGCAGGCGTTCAAAGATCTGTTGGCGTTTGGCTGGATTCATTTGTTCTTGTCTGCTTCGGCGCGCTGGCGGGCGCGTTCCATGGCGGCGGCGATAATCTGGCGCTTGCGTTCTTTCTCCGCTGCTTCCGCATCGTTCTCGGGCGACAGGCGTTCCACCGCAGCGGCCTTGGCCTGGGCCTTGGCGGCCAGGCGCGCGTCGTTCTCCTCGCGTTCGCGGATCAGACGCGCCAGGCGGAAGTCGTGGCGCTCGCGCGCCTGGTCGGCTTGCGCCTGCGTCCACGCGTCCCAGCCAGCGGTCTCGGTCACCGGGTACATCACAATGCAGTCGACCGGGCAGGCCGGCACGCACAGGTCGCAGCCGGTGCACTGCTCGGGAATAATCGTGTGCATCTGCTTGGCCGCGCCCATGATCGCATCCACCGGGCAGGCCTGGATGCACAGCGTGCAGCCTATGCACAGCGATTCATCGATGAAGGCCACCGCGCGCGGACGTTCAAAGCCGTTGACGGGGTTGAGCGGGATCACGGGGCGCCCGGTCACGCTGGATAAGCGGCGGATGCCTTCCGCGCCGCCGGGCGGGCATTGGTTGATGTCGGCTTCACCGGACGCAATCGCTTCCGCATACGGTCGGCAGCCTTTGTAGCCGCACTTCGTGCATTGGGTTTGCGGCAGCACGTCCTCGATGCGGTCGGCCAGGGTCTTCGGTTCAGTCACGGTGTGGGGCGAAACGGTAAAGCATTATTATCCATTATCTCCGCCTGCCGTGCGGATGTTGCCTTGCATCAACTTGTGTGGGAACATATCGGCTTCTCACAAAGAGCGGGGGCGCATGCGTATTGTGCGGTTGATCGGAGGCGTTTTGTGCCTGCTGCTAGGGTGGCAGGGCATGGCCGTCGCTGGCTCGCAGGTGCGCCTGGCGTCCGACGAGTGGCCGCCTTTCGTGTCGGCCGCGCTGCCGGACAATGGCCTCTCCGGCGCCTATACGGCGGCGGTCTTTGCGCGCGGCGGCAGTGGCGCCAGCATCGATTACTTTCCCTGGAAGCGCACCATGGAAGTCGGGATGAACGATCCCCGCTTCGCCGGCCTGCTGGCGTTCTGGCGCACGCCCCAGCGCGAAACCCAATGCCATTTCTCCGCACCGATCGGCAGCACCATGACGGTGCTGGCGTTCCTGCGCGAGGCGCCGGTGTTCGCGTCGGCGCTGCGCGATTTGCGCTCGGTGCGCATTGGCACGGTGGCCGGCTATTCCAACGGCGAGGAGTTCGACAGCCTGGTGCGGCGCGGGGTGCTGCAAGTGCAGGAGGGTGTCAACGACGAGACCAACTTGCGCAAGCTGCTGAGCAAACGCTTCGATGCAATGGTGATCGAAAGGCGCGTGCTGCGCTACCTGCTGGCGAGCCCGCGCTTTACACGCGCCGAGCGTGAGCGCGTGGCCTCGGCCGAGAACTTGTTCCATGAGCGCGCGGTGCATATCTGCTTCCAGCGCACGCCGGCTGGCCAGGCGCAGCAACGCGCCTTCAATGAGGCGGCGCGCGAGATCGATCTGTCGCGCTTTGAGCGCGAATACCTGCGCCGCCTGGAGTCGGATCGCCCAACCGTGAATTAGGCATAAGGTCATACGAAACTATTCGTTGGCCGCGCCGCGTGCAGCCCTTAGGCTGGCGTATTCCGTGGAGGACGTGCATGAAGGAAGAAGTCGATCGCCATTGGGCGGAACTGCTGTCGCCGCGCCGGCGCAACCTGCTGGCTGCTGCTGCCGGCGTACTGGCTGGCCCTGCGGCATTGGCCGCGCCAGCCGCTGGGCAAAGCCCATGGGGCTATGAAACCTACAAGCAACCGACGCCGCGTCCGGACAGCGTGCGCCCCGGCGAGCAAAGCCTGCCTGCAAAGCCGCGTGCCTATACAGATATCGAGAGCTACCACGCCCACATCTACTTCGACGAGGACAGCCACCAGAAAGCGGCCCTGATCCGCAAATGGGTGGCCGAGCGATTCAAGGTTGAACTGGGCGACTGGAACCTGGAGCCGCGCGGCCCGCATGTCACGCCGTCGTTCTATTTTGGCTTCAGCAACGACCTGCTGCACATCATCGTGCCGTGGCTGCAATTGAACAGCCTGGGCCTGACCATCCTGATCCACCCCAACACGGACGATCCGCGCGCCGACCACCTGTACTACGCGCTATGGGTGAACCGAGCCCAGCCCGTCAATGGCTACAGCATCAAAAAGCCCGGCCCCGGCGAACCCCGCGTCGAACAAATCTACCCTAACACCCGCCCCACGTTGCCCATCGAAAAAGCGTAGCCACGTTAGCTCCTCTTACGTTCAAACAGTTCGAAGATCGCCATTCCTGCCAACATGGCGAGGAAGAAAATCCACGGCTTGCTGCCGCCGACGGCGAGCGACGTGATGACGGGTCCCGGGCAGTAGCCAGCCAGTCCCCAGCCAATGCCGAAGGCCAGGCTGCCCAGCACCAGGCGGCGGTCGATGTCGCGCGTCTTTGGCAGCGAGATCGGCGCGCCCAAAAGGGCACGGGTGCGCTTGCCGGCGATGTGGAAGGCGATGGTGCCGACCAGCAGGGCGCCCAGCATCACGAAAGCCATCGACGGGTCCCAGTCGCCGAACAGGTCGAGGAAGCCGAGTACCTTGGCGGGATTGGCCATGCCGGAGACGACCAGGCCGAGGCCGAACAGCAGGCCGGCCAGCAGGGAGGTGAGGGCGTTCATAGCAGGCCCCGCACGACGGCGACGGTGGCGAAGCCGGCAGCCATAAAGGTCAGCGTGGCCGCCAGTGAGCGTGGCGAGAGACGCGACAGGCCGCAGATGCCGTGGCCGCTGGTGCAGCCGGAGGCGTAGCGTGTGCCGAGGCCAACCAGCAAACCTGCCACGACCAGGGTGCCGGTGCCGGCGTCGACTTGCGCGGCGGGCAGGGTGGCGAAGGCGCTGTACAGCAGCGGTGCCGCCACCAGGCCGGCCAGGAAGGCGATGCGCCACGCGGAGTCGCCATCGGCTGCAGGCGCGACGCCTGGCGTGGCCGTGGCGGCAGGACGCGGGATGACACGGCCCACGAGTCCGCCCAGGATGCCGCTGATGCCGGCAATCCGGCCATTGAGCAGCAACAGCATTGCTGCCGCCACTCCAATCATGATGCCGCCTAGCAGTGGCGCGAAGTAAGCGCTCATTGTTCTACTCCTTTGGACAGTAAAGTTTGTACAGCACCTGCAGCACCGCCATCGCTTCCGTACTGGCGATGCTATAAAAGATTTGCTTGCCTTCGCGCCGGGTGGCGACCAGTTCGTTGTTGCGCAGGACAGTCAGTTGCTGCGACAACGTCGGCTGGCCGATGCCGGTGGCTTCTTCCAGCTCACCGACCGAGTGTTCGCCACCCACCAGCTGGCAAAGCAGTAGGAGACGGTCCTGGTTGGCGAGCGACTTCAGCAGGCCCGAGGCGCGGCCGGCGGCGGCTTGCAAGGCAACGGGATTGATTTTCATAATATATAAAAAAGTATATTGTAACCCAAAATAAAACCGGGCGCGCTGGCCCGGTCCGGTTGCCTTAGCCGTGCTTCTTGATAAAACCGGCGATGCGCGGGCAGACGGTTTCGCGCCAGCGGCGGCCGGAGAAGATGCCGTAGTGGCCGGCGCCCGGCACCACGAAATCCTCCTGCATATCGGCCGGAATGCCGGAGCACAGGTCGTGCGCAGCCTGGGTCTGGCCGGCGCCGGAAATATCATCGAGCTCGCCTTCCACCGTCATCAGGGCCACGTTCTTGATGTCCTGCGGACGCACGAACACGCCATCCACTTCCCAGGTGCCTTGCGGCAGGCGGAACTCCTGGAACACGGTCTTGATGGTGTCCAGGTAGTACTCGGCCGGCATGTCCAGCACCGCGTTGTACTCGTCGTAGAACTTGCGGTGCGATTCTGCCGGTTCGTCGTCGCCGCGCACCAGGTGCATGTAGAACTCGCGGTGCGACTGGGCGTGGCGGCCCGGGTTCATGGCGATAAAGCCGGCATGCTGCAGGAAGCCCGGGTAGACCTTGCGGCCAAAGCCCGGATAGTTCGGCGGCACCGCGTAGATCACGGTGTTCTCGAACCAGGAGAATTTCTTTTCCACCGCCAGGTTGTTGACCTGGGTCGGCGATTTGCGCGGGTCGATCGGGCCGCCCATCATGGTCATGGTCTTGGGCAGCTTGGGGTCGTTGGCGGTGGCCATCAGCGAGATCGCGGCCAGCACCGGCACGGTTGGCTGGCAGACGGAAATCACATGCAGGTCCGGGCCCAGCGAACGGATGAACTCCTGCACGTACTTGACGTAGTCGTTCAGGTGGAACGGGCCTTCGGACAGCGGCACCAGGCGCGCGTCGATCCAGTCGGTGATATAGACGTCGTGCTCTTGCAGCAAGGCTTGCACGGTGTCGCGCAGCAGGGTGGCGTGGTGGCCCGACAGCGGCGCCACGACCAGCACGGTCGGTTGCTTGAGCGCCTTGAATTCCTTGGCCGGCATGTCCTTGCGGAAGTGCAGCAGCTTGCAGAACGCCTTCGCTTCAACCACGGACTCGATAATGCCGACTTCCTTGCCTTTCACCGCCGCCTGTTTGATGCCGAATTCCGGCTTTTCGTATTCCTTACCCAGGCGGTACATCAGCTCATAGCCGGCGGCGATACGCTGGGAGAACGGGGTATGGGCAAACGGCGACACCGGATTGGTGAACAGCTTGGACGAGGCTTCCGCCCACTGCATCAATGGGTGCAGAAGCGAGCGTTGCATTTCGTGCAATTGGTAAAGCATAGTAGGTCCCGCTGAAAATTGTGGCAATGCGCAAAGTTAGTTCAATTATAGGCCATTTATTCATGACCAGAAGCATTCCGCAGTACCTCTCAGAAAGTACATAAACATCGGCTAACACTACATGATTCCAACATAATACGGGGGCGAAAACAAAAAAAGCAGCGTTTCCGCTGCTTTTTTGTAGGACACGTCCGAAGAACTGGTCGGATCAGTCGAACACCGGGGTTTCGACGCCCAGCACTTTGTGGAGTTTTGGCGACGTCGTGGTGTACTGCATGTGGATCTTCTTGTCCGGGAAGATATATGGTGCAGCGCCGAACGCGGCCAGCGCGGCTTCGTGGAAGCCCGACAGGATCAGCTTTTTCTTGCCCGGGTAGGTGTTGATGTCGCCCACGGCGAAAATACCCGGCACATTGGTTTCGAACTTCTCGGTCGAGACCACTTTCAGCTGCTTGCGCTCGATATCCAGGCCCCACTCGGCGATCGGGCCCAGCTTTGGCGACAGGCCGTAGAACACCAGCAGCATGTCCAGCGGCACGCGGCGGGTCACGCCGTCGGCGCCGGTCACGCGCAGTTCGCTCAGTTTGTCGTCCTTGGTCTCGATGCCCGACACCTGGCCGACGATCAGCTGCATCTCGTACTCGTCGCACAGCTGCTTCATCTTCGCCACCGAAGCCGGGGCGGCGCGGAAGTCTTCACGGCGGTGCAGCAGCACCACGGATTCGGCCTTGCCCACGAAGTTCAGGGCCCAGTCCAGCGCGGAGTCGCCGCCGCCGCAGATGACCAGGTTCTTGCCTTCGAATTGCGCCGGGTTCTTCACGCGGTAGAACAGCTGCGAGCCTTCGAAGGCTTCGATGCCGTCCACTTTCATGGTGCGCGGCTGGAACGAACCCACGCCGGCAGCGATGAAGATGGTCTTGGTGATGAACTTGGTGCCGAGCGAGGTTTCCACGTCAAAGCGGCCGTCTTCGCGCTTTTGCACGACGGTGACTTCCTGGCCCAGGTGGTAGGTGGCGCCGAACGGCTCGATCTGCTTCAGCAGGCCGTCGGTCAGTTCCTGGCCGGTGCAGGATGGAATTGCAGGAATGTCGTAGATCGGCTTGTCCGGGTACAGTTCCACGCACTGCCCGCCAACGGCGGCCAGGGAGTCGATGACGTGGGCTTTGATTTCCAGCAGGCCGAGTTCGAAGACCTGGAACAGGCCGACTGGGCCGGCGCCGATGATCACGGCATCGGTCTCGTGGAAACCGCCTGGTGGGGTGCTGACGACATTCATAATGATTCTCATTCCATCTGAATAAGCGAACACCGCGTCAGGCGCGGTGTTGCACGTTTAGTAATAGGCTTGTTGCAGCGCTTAGCGCTTCAGCAGCTGGATCTTTTCCTTGACGTCCTTGAACTGCTCGGCTTCCGGCAGGGCAGGCTTGGTCTTGGTGATAGAAGGCCAGTTGCGCGACAAGTCAGCATTGATCTTGATGAATTGCTGCTGGTCGGACGGCACGTCTTCCTCGGCGAAAATGGCGTTGACCGGGCACTCGGCGACGCACACGGCGCAGTCGATGCACTCATCGGGATCAATCGCCAGGAAATTCGGGCCTTCGCGGAAGCAATCTACCGGGCAAACATCGACGCAATCGGTATAGCGGCAGGCGATGCAGGATTCGGTGACAACGTGGGTCATAACAGTCCTATCTATGTTTGGGTGCTGGAAAAAGCTCAGCAAAGCACTGTATTTTAAGGCAATCCGCTATTTCTCACAATTCGGGCTTAGACACAATGTAAATAAGCAAATTCGTGGATTGCGCGAGACAGGAGGGGATTCAGGCGGCGGAACGGATCAAATCCAGCAGATCCTGCCATGGGGGCGCGCCTGTTTCGACAAAGCTTATGCTATGTCGTTGACGGCCATCATCGGCGGTGATAGTCCAGAGCCCCAGGTCGGCGCCGATCACCGAATTTTCATCGGTTTCTGCACCAAAAAAACCTACGGAGACCAGCGCCGCTTCCAGCGCTGGACCGAGCGGACTTGTCGTCGTGTTAACTTCGAAATGCTGCTGGAGGCCGGCAAAGCCGCCTCCGCCGCTGGCAACGATCTTCATTTTCTTACGCTCTGCTCTCCAGGGTGGGCACCGTAATTCTTGCACCAGGCGGCCAGGGCTTGGCGCTCGGCTTCCAGTACGCCCTCCATATCGAAGTATTCGGCATGGTTCATGGTGCCGCAGCAGGTGCGCCGGTCCTGCTGGGCGTCGGGCGCGTCCTCGACCATGGCGCCCAGCTCCCCATCGGCCGGCTGGTCGGCCGTCAGCGGCGCCGGCGATGCCACCACCACCTCGCGCAGTGTAAAACGGTTGCGGATGAAGCTGGCGTACTCGAGCGGCTTGCCGTCTTCGGCCGCGATGCGCAGCATCTGGTTCACCACGTCGGCGTACTTGGCGTTGGTGTCGGGCGCGGCGACCAGGGCGCGCAGCACCAGGCTGCACAGGTAGCCGGCGGCATGGTGCAGCACGGCGGCGTCGTCGCGCAGGCCGGGCGCGCGCTCGAAGGAAAAGATGTCGGCCAGGATATCGTAAATGGCGCCGGTGAACACCTGCGAGATCGCATGCACCTCATTGCCCGTATCGGACAGCTTAAGGTCGTTGTCCGCATTGCGCAGGCCATTCGGTCGGCCCAGCGCCAGGCCGAATTGTTCCGCCATATCGGCCAGGAAGGTCTTGTCGTGCAGGTCGGCCTTGGTCTGCGCCACCACCGCTTCCACCTGGTCGAACTGGGACAGGGCGAGGAAGATGGCGGTCAGGTCGCCGAAGGATTCATGCAGGCCGCCCGTCTGCGGCGGCGCGCTGTTCAGGATCCACTTCGGCTTCAGCCCGTCCAGCACGGCGTGGCCGGTCTCGTGCGCCACAATATCGAAGGAGCGGCAGGTAAACACGCGCCCCATGTCGCCGCTCGGCACAAAATGGCCGAACTTCAGCGCGCGGTCGTTGCGGCTGTAATAGGCGTTCATCACATTCGGCAGGCCGTGCGGGAAGACTTGCAGCGGCTCGGTGTTGCGGCTGTTGTTCCAGGCCCAGGGCAGGGGCGCGCCCTGGTCGGCGCGCGCCAGCACGCGCTGGTACATGGTCAGGGTCAGGCGCACCACGGCGAAGCTGTGCACGGCGTCGAACTGGTCGGTGTCGGGCTGCATGATGAAGTCGCCGAAGACGTTCGGGCTGACCGGCGCTATGCCCGGTTGGCCGAAGGTGATGCGGGCGTCGCGCGGGCCTTCCAGGAACACCCCCGGCATGAACAGCTTGCGGGTGCCGATCTCGGCGACGGACGGGTCCTGCTTCCAGATCAGCACGCGGGCGCCGGCGGGCGGGGCGGCCGCCAGGCGCGGCGAGATGCTGCCGTCCATCAGGCGCGGCGCGCCGGGCTGCTGCAGCAGTTGCGCCGACTTGCGGTGCGCGCGGTAGGGGGCGGAGGGTGTCGGCACATAGCCGACCGGCAAAGTCATGCACATATTCTCATCCATGATCTTTCTCCCAAGGGGCGGTGGAAAGGTCATGGTTACCCTGTCTGCGCCATCGCCCTTTGATCCCGCGCAAAGGTACGTGAGTTAAAATGCCGCCTTTTGTGTTATTTGCAGAGTAGGGAAGGCATGGCCGACATCAATATTACCCAGGCCCACAACCTGGACCCCGCGCAAGCGCGCGCGGCAGCGGAACAAGTTGCAGAACGTATCGCCAAGGAGTTCGACCTGGCGTGCCACTGGCAGGGCGACACCCTGAAATTCGGCCGCAGCGGCGTGGAGGGCACGCTGACCCTGGCCGACAGCGCGGCCCACATGAATATCAAGCTCGGTTTCCTGATGGGTGCGTTCAAGAGCGCCATCGAAGGCAAGGTCGCCGAGAAAATGCGTACGGTCTTCGCCGCCGCCTGAGCGCCCGCTAGTTCAGCACGTAGGCCACGGCCAGGCCCGCATCGGCGCTGCGCTGGAACAGGGCGCGCAGCTGCACAAAGGCGTCCTGCAGTTTTTTCAGCGGCGCTTCGCCGCTGCGTTCCTGTTCCACCCAGTCATTCGGATAAACGCTGGCCTGGTCCATGGCGGCGGCATCAAAACTGGCCGCCAGGTCGGCTGGATCAATGGCCGCCATTCGTTTGGCCAGGCGCCGCACCTCCTCCGGCGTGTAAAAGAAGGCCGGGCCATAACCCAGGTCGGGGCCGATCTTTCTCCCGCCCAACACGACAATGCAAGGCGTGGCGCCGCAATGCCGGTCCAGCAGCCATTCCAGCCCGTGCCACAGCTTGCCCAGTTTCACATGGTCGCCCTGGCCTTGCAGCAGCAGTTGCGAGATCTTCTCCCGGCTGTCGGCGGCTTTTTTGATGCTGCGGTCCGGGGCTGCGGTGATCGTATACCCGAGGGCGGCCTGGGCGGTGTTTGCCGCCAGCAGGAAGGCGGCGAGCGTGAGCAGTTGGCGGATCATGGCGTGATGGTGGTGGGGTTGCCGATGCGATGGTTAAGGGCGACCGCGTTGCGCACCAGTTCCAGCACGGTTGCGCGGTCGAGTGGTGTTCCTTGTCGCAGTTCCAGCGTACGCAGTTCATACTTGCCGCCGCCGGTCATGCGCGGTTCAAGGTGCAACAGGCGCTTGCCGCGCCAAAAGCCGAACAGCACCCGCTCTTGTTCTGCGCGGATCAGCAGCACCGGCCCGTTCGAGAAGTAGACCAGGTGGCGCCATTTGATGCGCTCATCCAGATCCGGCGCCGCCTCCAGCACAGCGGCCCGCAGCGCCTCCACGAAGTCGCGCCGCCAGCCGTCCAGCGCCGCCACGTAGGCATCCGGGTTTGCCGCCGCGACTTCCTTTTTCATGCGTCCCCCTTTTTTACCACTCCCGTCACGCTTCGGTGATGTCCCTTTCGGCATCCAGGCCGGCGGCCGTCGCGGCGCCGCCCCGCTGGCCAGTGTCGATCAGGGCACGGTCGCATTTGTCGTTCCGTGTATTCAAGGCTAGCACGGTTTTCTTCACTTCCGCCAGGATGGCATCTGCGCCAGGTCGCTCATTCCTGCTCCAGGAAGCGGTGTAAAACAAAGGCATCCACCAAACCAAGCTCGCGGTGACGGAAGGCCTGCGGCAGGGTTCCGGCAATAGCAAAGCCCAACTTGCGGTAAAGCGCCATCGCCGCCGCATTGCTGCCCACTACATAATTGAACTGCATGGCCAGGAAACCCTCCCTGCGCGCCTGCGCCAGGCTATGCTCGACCAGCAAGCGGCCGATGCCCCGGCCTTGTGCTGGCCTTGCCACGGCGTAGGTTGCGCTGGCGACGTGGGCGCCATGGTCCGGGTAGTTTGCACCCATCTTGTACATGCCGACGATACGCCCGCCGTCGCAGGCCACATAGGGCGGCTGGCTGCTGAACCAGTGCAGCTCAAAGGTCGACTTCGGGAAGGCTGCACCAAACGGGAACGCGTCGCCGCCTTCCAGCAGCGGCTGGAATACGGCCCACATCTCGTCCAGGTCATCCGGGACGGCGCGGCGGATGCGCAGATGGGGCGCGAGCAGGTAAGCGACTTCGGTATCGTTTTTCATTGCGCCGCGCTGCCAGCCCTGTGCCTGATAGAAGCGGTCCGCCCGCGTGTCGGCCGCAGTTGCGAGCTTGACGGCCTGGGCGCCGCAAGCGAACAGCCAGTCGGCGGCAAGCAGCAGCAACTGCTTGCCCGCGCCCAGGCCCTCGTGGCCCGGCGCGACGAACAGCGCCCAGATCGAATGATCCTCGCGCGCCGCAAATGAGAAGCCAATTACCGCGCCGTCCCGTTCGCATACCCAGCCGCGCCCCAGCTGCTCCAGGTGGTCTTCGTACATCTGCCGTGTGATGCGGCCCGGGTCGGACAAGGCATTCTCGCGCACGGACAGGCGAATGGCGCTCATGGCGGGAATGTCGCTGGCCGTCGCGCGGCGGAAATTGAGTGTCATGCGTTCCAAAGAGAGGTAAGGATGAACATGGTCATCGTAGCGTTAAACGCGCATGCGCGGCCACGGCGGGCGCCCTTTTACGCAGTGCGGCGAAACCAAGCGACAGGGCCGCAGGCACCAGCATGGCTCGTCATGTCGGTCGGCGAAATCGCATTACTTAAAATACAACTCTAACACGACTGGTAAAAGCGTTGGCGGGCCAGGGCTCCGGCATGCACGCTGGCGCCGTGCGCCAGCAACAGCGTTGCGCGCCGTGCAACCGGATCGCGCGCGTCAGCCGCAGCGGGCAAGGCCTGCGCCGCCGCTGCGCGCCAGAAACCGGCGCCGGCAATGCGCGGCATGGCTTTGCACATGGCCCAGAATTCGCGGCAGATGCGGCGGTCAAGATAGGCGAGGGCGGCGCGCTCGAGGCGCGCACGGGCGCCGGCGGCAAGCGGCAGGCGCGCCAGCCAGCGCCACAGGCGCTCTTTCAGGTAACCCGAGCGGAAATGGTAAGGATCGGCCAGCAGGAATTGCACCGCAGCGTCGATGGCGGCCGGGTCGCCGCCGCGCACGCGCTCCAGCATGGCCGCGCCGCCAGGGAAACACAGCCTGTCGTAGCGCGTATAAAAGTCTTCACACGCAGCCTGCCAGGCGGCGCGCTGCCCCGGCGAGGCGTGGCGTTCGCTGGCCAGCGCATTGATGCGCGCCAGCAGGTGATTAATTGCGAGGGAGTTTTGCTGGATACATTCGAGGCTTTGCATACGCCCCTAAGGATATCAGAGCGCGCGCTATGCAGCCGCCCGCTTCAGCATGGCGCGCACGATGATTTTGTGCAGCGGCGTTACCGGCAGCATATAGAGGCGGCCCAGCCAATTGTGGACGTGCACCACCGCCGACGATGATGGCGCCGCGCGGCGTTTTGCAGACGGAAAGCACCACATCCAGGTGCTTGTCCGAGTCGCCCAGCAGCACTTCACCGGGCGTCAGGTAAAGCAGGGAGAAGATGCCGACCCGATCGCCCATGCGGTAGTCGCTGGCCGTGCGCACCGCATCAAGGCGCGCAAGATGGCCCAGGTTTTTCAATCCCACCAGGCCGGCCATCCAGTTCCGCAGCGCCATCAAGCGGTTCACCCAGCCGGGAGTCTGGCGCACGACGCGCAGGTACAGTTCCAGCGCCGGGGCGTTGTCGTCGTCGGGCATGGCCACCTGGTAGCAGTCGTGGAAATACGCACCGGGCAGGCGCAGGCTGGCCTGGCTGCCTGCCGGCGGTGCGGCGGGAATTACTTGCGCAGCAGCGCCCACAGCGAATAGGCGCCGGCGGCGGTGCCGAGCGGGAAGTTGAACAGTGCGATCACGCTGAAGATGATGACGAAGGTGCGGCCGGCAGGAGAGCCGTTCAGGTAAGCCACCGCAGCGGCGATCTGCGCCACGCCGTACAGTGCGAACAGGCCGACGATGAATGCGCCAAAGCCGGCAATCCAGCCCACGAAAGGCACATCGGCCTGCGCCAGCGCAGCCATGCCGCCGAAGAACAACATGATGAACAGGAGCGACAGCAGCAGGAACGCGCCCATGATGATGTGGAGGACGGCAGCGATCTTCGAGTGGTTATCCAGCATAGCGGCGTTAGTTATTTTGCAAAACATCCAGTGTGCAGCATGGGCACGGGTTTTGACAAGGGCTAGCAGGCCGGTGGCGATGGCGCGGCATATGGCCAGGCATCGAGGCCAGTCCGAAGGCGGAGGAGATGGGGACCTGCAGCCAGCGCAAGGCGGTCAGCGCGGCCCCCATGGGAGGATTACTTCAGGCTTTCGATCAGGTCGATGTACTGCTGCTTGGCGTCGTCCTGGCTGGTGCCGGCCAGGGCCGCCCACGCGTCGAACTTGGCGCGGTTGACGAAGTCGGTCATGCCTGGACGCTCGCCGGTCGCATCGCCTGCGGAGCCTTGCTTGTACAGGGCGTAGATCTTCAGCAGGGTCATGTTGTCCGGACGCTCCGGCAGGTTCTTGGAATCGGCCATCGCCGCGTCGAACTGTTCTTGCAGGCTCATTGTATTTACCTCTGGTTAGGTGGGGTGTATGAAGCGCCATCATACAAAAGAACGCCGCCGCTGCCTTAGAGTATAAGCTCCAAATTCTGCGCTAGCGGGTCACCCTGGTCGGCAGCGACCAGGCGCCGCCGGGGGCGATCAGGCGGCACATGCCGGTGGTGGATTCCGCGATCAGTTGGAAGCGCTTGCCGTCCCAGCCCAGGGTGCGCGACGACCAGCAGTCGCCCAGGCCGCGCCCCTTGTGCTGCTCGTCGATCTTGCCTTCGCTGTAGTCGCTGCCGCTGGTGGTGGCCAGCACCGGCTGGAAAGGCGGTTTGTCGTTGACCACCCAGTAGCCGCTGCCGGCGTTGTAGGCTGCCATCCAGCAGCGGGCGGATACCAGCATCTGCGTTGGCGACAGGCGCTGTGCTTCCAGCGCCACCTGGTCTTCCTGGTCGTGCAGGTCGTCGCAATCTTCCTGGCTGGTGGCTGCTTTCAGTGCGGCGCGCAGGGCTTTCTCGTGGCGTGCCACGAACTTGGTGTCCGACGGCTGCGGTTTCGGTATCCGCGCCAGCGCGAATTTAGGTGCCGGTACTGCGGGCGGCACCCCGGCTTCCGGCTTGCCGCCTTTGCGCAGCAGGGCGCCCGGCGTGCCGATCCGGCCTTGGTATTCGTCCATTTTCAGCAGGACTGCGGCGGCGCCGGCGTCCGATAAACGCCAGGTATGGTCGCCGACGCTCATTTCGACCTCGGCGTGTTTGGCCAGCGCCGCCACGAGCGCGGCAAGCTGGCTGGCGCTCAGGTCTGCCGTGAGCGAATCCTTGGAGAAGGCGAGCGAACCGTGCGCCGCGCCGTTGATGTGCAACGCCAGCTTGAATTTCGCCGGCAAGCCGTCCACCACCGGGTTATCGCCATATTGGCCGATCATCGCCTGGCCGCTGGCGGCCTGGCCAGGGCCCGCCGGGCGCGTCAGCAGCACCGAGACGGCGTAGTCGCCAGCGTCGTAGCCGCTGTAACCGGCGGCGCGGCAGGTGCCGGTGTTGTCGCAGGCGAGCTCCCAATCGTGGTGGGAGAACGAAAGTCCGTCGGAGTTGAAAGCGGCTGCGGACAGCGGCAGCAGGGCGAAAATCAGGGTGGCAAGTCGTCGCATGGCGGGGGCGCTTTGCAGGGGAGGGAAATAAAAAACGGCGGTTCAAGACACGCCGCGCTGGCTAGCCTTGAACCGCCGTTCTGGCGGTAAGCCCGAAGAATTACTTCTTCTTGGTTGGGTTCACAGCGGCTTTCAGGGTCGCGCCAGCCGAGAACTTAGGGGTCTTGGACGCAGCGATCTTGATCGCTTCGCCGGTGGCTGGGTTGCGGCCTTTACGGGCAGCGCGCTTGGCGACGGAGAAGGTGCCGAAACCGGTGATGCCAACGGTGTCGCCCTTTTTCAGACGTTCGGTAACGATCGCGATCAGGGTGTTAATTGCTTCGTTAGCGGCGGCGCCGGACATTTCGGTGCGCTTCGCAAATTCTGCAATCAGTTCGCCTTTTTTCATTACTACCTCCTTGGTTAATGGAGCGCGCAGATTAGCACATTAATTGAAAAAAGTGTTCACCCTTTTTTGAAGAAGCCCATACAGTGACTGGCTCGCTACGAAATTTTGGCTGCGGGCGGGCGAAAACCTCGCCTGGTTTAAGATTTTGCGCCGGCCCGCTCCGGATTGGTGCGTTACTGCCGGGAGCCCTCAACGGCGGCGTTTTTGCCGGTTTGGGCGCTGAAGCCCGCGTTCATGTTGGCGTTGACGGCGGCGCTGCGCGGGGATGGCGCTGCGGTGTTTGCAGGGCCGGAGCTGCCCGCTGCCGAAGCCTCGCCGGCACTATTGGCCGCGCCGCCGTTCGCCGCTCCGCCCGAAGCCGCGCCACCAGAGGCCGCCTTGGCGTCGCCAGTCGCAGCGCCGGTCATCGCGGCAGTGCCGCGCGCCAGCGTTGCGCCGCTGCTTGCCGCAGTGCCGGCGCTTCCGTTTGCGCTACCGGCTGCGCTGCCCGTGTCGCGCGCCAGGCTGGCCGCGCTATCCACGCGGGCGCCGGCATCAAGGTTGCGCTGGGAGCCGCGCACAGCGCGACCGGCAACGTCGCCGGACATTGCGCCGCGCATGGCCCCCGCGCCGCCGCCCAAGGCGCCGCCAAATCCGCCGCCGATATTTCCGCCCAAGGCGCCGCCCAATGGGCCTGCGTGGGCGACAGCGCCTGCGCTGGCAAGGGCAAACAGTGCGGCGCGGATGAAGGTTGCGAGCTTGGTGTTCATGTCTGTTCTCCTGATTTTTTGCAGCGGGAAATCCGCCGCCTTCATTCAGAGAACGAACCGGATTCGGGATTTAATCCCTTCAACGCAAAAAAAAATTCAGCGGAAGTTGGCAGGCGGGATGCGCAGGCTTTCGCCCACCACGCCACGCCCGGTGCCGTCGCCCGCCGCCACCGCATCCGCCGCCAGCGCAGCCAGCGTGCGCGCCGCCTGGCCGGGGGAAGGCGACGGCAGTCCCGGCGCCAGCAGCGCCGCAACCAGGGGGGAGGCGAAGCTGGTCCCGCGCACCAGTTTGTAGGGCGGCTTGCCGATGGCCGCCGCCGCCATCTGGCTGCCCGGCGCGGCGAACATGACCTGCGGCCCGCGCGCCGCCTCCGGCAGCGGGCGGCGCTTGGGATCGACCGCGCTCACGCCCACCACGCCCGGATAGCTGGCCGGATACAAGGGCGGCGCATTCGGGCCGTCGTTGCCGACCGCCGCCACCAGCAGGTGCCCGCGCGCCACCAGCGCCGCCACCGTGTTGCCCAGCGCACGGTTGGCCGGGCCTACCAGGCTGATATTGATGACCCCCACCTGCTCGCGCGCCAGCCAGGCCAGCGCCTGGACAATGCGGCTGGCCGAGCCGCCCGCCGCCTGGTCGCAATAGATATCCGCCGCGTACAGCCTGGCGCCCGGCGCCGCCCCGCTGAAACGGGCGGATTTACCCACCAGCAGCGCCGCCACCGCCGTGCCGTGCGGGGCGGGCACGCTGGCGCCGTCGCAGCCCCAGCGCACCATGCGGGCATCCTCGAATACTTCGTGCCGCTCATCGATGCCGCTGTCCACCAGCCCGATGCGCACACCGGACCCGGCGCCGCTTGCCGCAGCCGGGGCCTCCGCTGCGCCGCGCCGCCCGCCATTGCGGCCGTCGGCAGCGGCCGCGCCGGCCCCGGTATACACGTGGTTGAAATCGTAGACACCTTCCGCATCCGCCGCCCGCAAGGCCTCCAGCGCGGCAGCCGTGGCCACGCCGTCCGGCACGCGCAAGACCACCAGCGTTTGCCCGATTTCGGGCATCTCCTGCCGGCTGGCCAGCGCCAGGCCGGCGGAGGCGGCTGCCGCCAGGCCCGCCGACGAGGGCGACCATGCCAGGATTTCGCGCCGCACCATGGGGAAGCCGGCCGGATCGGCCTCCAGCTGCGCCGGATGGCGCGCCAGCAAATCGCGCACGGTCGCCAGCCGCAACTGGTCCAGCGACGCCACTTGGCGCGGCAATTCCGCCACATCCAGCCAGCGCTCGCGCAGGCGGCCGCGCAAGCCGCCCTCATCCAGCCGGGACGGCAACGGCACGCCGAGTCCGCCCGGCAGCTGGGGCAGGCCGGGCAGCCCGACCTGGGCCGCCGCCGGGCCGGCGCAGGCCAGCGTGCCCAGGGCAAACAGCAGGTAGCGGCAGGAACGCAACAGGGGATAAGACGGGCGCAGGCTTGGCATGGTCGGATGATAATATAGGCTATCGGTATCTATTCCGTAATAACGATGGAAGTCGGGAATAAAATCCCCACCCCGTTCGTTATCCACCTATGATGGACAACGATAACGCCCTGCATGACGACATTGCCGCGCTTCTGCCGCGGCTGCGGCGCTTCGCCCGCACGCTGGCCTGGCATCGGGAGGACGCGGACGACCTGGTCCAGCTGGCGGTGGAGCGCGCCATCGTGCACGGCGCCTCCTACCAGCCGGGTACCCGTCTGGACAGCTGGCTGTTCCGTATCATCAAGAATGCCTGGATCGACGAGGTGCGCGCCCGTACCCGCCGCAGCGAGCTGTTTGCGCCGGAGGAAGAGGGCGAGCACGTGGGCGACGACTTCGCCGAAGCCCACCAGCAGCGCATGGCCGTGCAAAAAGCCGTCAGTTTGCTGAGCGAAGAGCACCGCCTGGTGGTCGGCCTGGTGCTGGTGGAGGGCCTGCCTTATAAAGAAGCGGCCGACGTGCTGGACATCCCGGTCGGCACCCTGACCAGCCGGTTGGCGCGCGCCCGCAGCGCCCTGCAAGAACATTTATCGGAACAAGCGAGGACAGTATGAAGAGTTTTTCCGACGAGGTCCTGATGGCCTATGCCGATGGCGAACTGGATGAAGTCACCTGCCGCGCCCTGGAAGACGCCATGCGCAAGGACGCCAGCCTGGCGCACCGCGTGGCCCAGTACAAGGCCATGCGCGCCAGCGTCTTCGCCGCCTACGCCCCGGTGGCCGAGGAGGCGGTGCCGCCGCGCCTGGCGCAGCCGCTGCGCCAGGCCACCGTGGTCAGCCTGGATTCCGTGCGCGCCCGGCGCGAGGCGGAGCAGCAGGCCGCGCGCAAGGCAAGCCGTGGCCGCCACTGGTCCTGGCCCGAATGGGGGGCATTGGCGGCCATGCTGATGGTGGGGGTGCTGGCCGGCCACTACGGCATGGGCTTGCTGCCGATTGAAGATGGAGAAACGATCGCCAGCCGCAACGGCGTGCTGGTGGCGCAAGGGCGCCTGGCGACGGCGCTGGATCTCCAGTTGGGCGGCAGCGGCGGACCGGTGCGCATCGGCACCAGCTTCCTGTCGCAGGACGGCGTTTACTGCCGCAGCTTCATGACGGCGCAGGACATGGCGGGCCTGGCTTGCCGCCAGGGGGCGATGTGGAAGGTGCAGATGGCGCTGCAGAATCCAGCCAAGGGACAGCAGGGGGAATACAGGCAGGCCGGGGCGGAGATGCCGCCCCAGGTCCTGGAGGCGATCGACCAGCGCATCAGCGGGCAGCCGCTGGATGCGAAGGCCGAGCAGGAGGCCGTGCAGCGCAAGTGGCTGCGCTAGGCCGGGGCGGATTTATACGCCCAGCAGTTCCACGTCGAAGATCAGGGTGGCGTTCGGCGGGATTACGCCGCCGGCGCCGCGCGAGCCGTAGCCCAGGCTGGCAGGGATGATCAGCTGGCGGGTGCCGCCGACCTTCATGCCTTGCACGCCTTCATCCCAGCCTTGGATGACCATGCCGGCGCCCAGCGCGAATTCGAACGGGTCGTTGCGGTCTTTGGAGGAATCGAATTTCGGGCCTTTGCTGCCGTCGTCGTTACGCAGCCAGCCGGTGTAGTGTACGGTGACATTCTGGCCTGCCTTGGCTTCGGCGCCGTCGCCGGCGGTGATGTCGTCGTATTGCAGGCCGGATGCGGTGGTGATGATAGTCATGTGGATTCCTTTGAAATGAGGGACTTAGGCCGCGATTGTAGTGCATCCGCGGCGGACACCCTTTAAATGTTGTCGGTAGTAACTGTTATCAAGAGGATTACCCTTAAAATAGTGGCTGGCTTAACAATTAAGCGAGCTTTCATGTTCCGCAGTATCCGTAGCGCAGGTGTTTTCCTTGGTTTGCTGGCTGGCTTGCAGCCGGCGCAGGCCAACGTTGTCGTTGTTTTGAATTCGCGCGATGCGACGGTCCAGTTGCTGGACCAGGCCAGCCACAAGACCTTGCAGACCTTCCCGGTCGGGAAGGAACCGCACCACCTGATGGCCACGCCCGACAACAAGTCGCTGATCGTGGCCAGCGCGGTGGGCAATGAGCTGGTATTCCTGGACCCGGTGACAGGGCAGAAGCAGCGCCACGTCAAGGACATCCTCGATCCGTACCAGATCGGCTTCTCGCCGGACCAGAAGTGGTTTGTCGCGACCTCCCTGCGATTGCACCGGATCGATATCTATGCATATAACGGCAAGGAGATGAAGCTGGCCAAGCGTGTGCCGCTGCCTAAGCTGCCTAGCCATATCGCGTTCGACGCGAAAAGCACCACCGCCTTCATTACCCAGCAGGGGAGCGACGAAATCAGCGCGATCGACCTGCGCACGCAGAATGTCCTGTGGACGCTGCCGGTCGGCAAACTGCCGGCGGGGATTACGATGACGCCGGATGACAAGCACCTGCTGGTCGGCATCATGGGTAGCGATTATGTCGAGGTGATCGACTGGCGCGCCCGCAAGAGCGTCAAGCGGATCAAGGTCGGCGCCGGCACCCACAATTTCCGCGCGCTGGGCGATGGGCGCTTTACCTATGTGTCGAACCGGGTCTCCAACACCATCAATCTCATCGACCAGAAGACGCTCGAGAACGTCGGCACGATCGATGTGCCGGGCGGCCCGGATTGCATGGAGATCACGGCCGACCGCAAATATATGTGGGCCACGCTGCGCTGGATTAAAAAGGTGGCGGTGATCGACCTGCAGCAGAAGAAGGTCGTCAAGATGATCCCGGTCGGCCGCTCGCCGCACGGCGTCTTCTTCGCCAACTCTTCGGCGCGCATGTAATGAAGGCCGCCACGCCCGCCCGCAGCGCGCTGCGCGCCGCCCGCATGCCGGCGCTGGCCGCGCTCGCGCTCACCGCCATCGGCGCCTGCGGCCACGCTGCCGCAGCCGCGCCGGGGCCTCAATGTCGCGGCACGATATACCTGACGTTCGACACCGGCAGCCAATCGCAGGCCGGCTTGATCGCGGCCGTCCTCAAGCGGCAGGGGGTGAAAGCCACCTTCTTCCTGGCCAATGAAAAGACCGTCAACGGCGATTACTCGCTCGACCCGGCGTGGGCGGGCTACTGGCGCGAACGGGCAGCGGAAGGCCACGCCTTCGGCACCCACACCTTCGACCACACCTACTACGTGCGCGACGCCGGCAACGGCAAAATCACCGTCAAACCGCAATTCGGCCCACATGCCGGCCGCCGGCAGGACTGGACCCCGCAGCAATACTGCGCCGAGCTGCAGCGCGTCGACCAGCGCTTCGCGGAAATGACTGGCCAGCGCCTCGACCCGTTCTGGCGCGCCCCCGGCGGCAAGACCAGCCCGCGCACCCTGGCAGCAGGAAAGCAATGCGGCTACCGGCACGCCGCCTGGGCCACGCCTGCCGGCTTTTCCGGCGACGAACTGCCGGTCGAACGCGCCAGCAACGCCCAGCTCCTGAAACGCGCCCTGGACGGCCTGCGCGACGGCGACATCTTCATGGCCCACATGGGCATCTGGTCGCGCAAAGACCCCTGGGCCCCCGCCAACCTCGAACCACTGATAGAAGGCCTGAAGCGGCAAGGCTACTGCTTCGCCACCCTGCGCGACCACCCGGACTACCGCCCATGATCCAATTCCTGCTCGACCTGCTGGGCCAAGCCCAGGGCTGGCTGTTCGAAAGCGCCATCCAGCCGCTGCTCTACGTTACCGGCATGGGCGATATCACCGAAGAAGCTTTTGAGGGTACCGAGTGGCTCCTGATCGGCATCGCCGAGCTGGTGCTGCTCTACCTCGTGCTGCGCCCGCTGGAAGCCGCCATCCCGGTGCACCAGTTCAGCGACCAGCGCGCGCGCTGGAACGACTTCACCTACACCGTGCTGCAGCGCATAGGCCTGGTGCCGCTGCTGCTGTTCTTCACCCTCGACCCGCTGATGGACAGTGTCGCCGGCGCCCTGCACATGGGCGGCGTGCAGCCCTTCAACCTGGAAAACCTGGTCAACGACATGCCGCCGCTGGCCAGCTTCGCCATTTACCTGGTGGTGCTGGACTTTGCCGATTACTGGTTCCACCGCGCCCAACACCAGTTCAACTGGTGGTGGGGCCTGCACAGCCTGCACCACAGCCAGCGGAACATGAACCTGTGGAGCGACGACCGCAACCACCTGCTGGACGACCTGTTGCGCGACGTGCTGATGGCCGTGCTGGCGCTGGCCATCGGCGTGCCGCCCGGCCAGTACATCCTGCTGGTTTCACTCTCCCGTATCGTGCAAAGCCTGCAACACGCCAATGTTCGTATACACTTCGGCCCCATTGGCGATCGGCTGCTGGTATCGCCCCGCTTCCACCGCATGCACCACGCCATTGGCATCGGGCATGAATCGCAAGGGCAGGGGACGCTGGGCGGTTGTAATTTCGCCGTGCTGTTCCCAATTTGGGACATTGTTTTCCGTACCGCCAATTTCACGCCGCGCTTCGAAGCCACCGGCGTGCGCGACCAGCTGGCGGGCCGCGATTACGGACGCGGTTTCTGGGCGCAGCAGTGGCTCGGCCTGAAGCGGATGTTTGAATTTATGAGAAAGAACCCGAATTAAAATGCGCGCAGTTTTCCACGCTTACGGCAGGGCCCTGCTGTCCCAGTTCCACGGCAAGATCCTGTTACTGAGCATTGTTCCTTTTATCCTCTCCGTGGCGCTGTGGGCGCTGCTGCTCTGGCTCGGCCTGCAGCCGCTGCTGGACTGGCTGCACGGCCATTTCGTCGGCTTTGAGGTTTATCGCGTCACCAGCGACTGGCTGCAATCGATCGGCCTGGGCGGGCTGCGCTCCATCGTGGTGCCGCTGTTCGCGCTGCTCCTGCTGCTGCCGATGATGATCGTCACCGCCTTGATCTTCATCGGCGTGGCCGCCATGCCCTTTATCGTGCGCCATGTCGGCGGCCGCCACTTCCCGCAGCTGGAGAAAAAGCAGGGCGGCTCCATCCTCGGCGGCGTGCTCAAGGCGCTGGGAGCCTTCGGCGTGTTCCTGCTGGCCTGGCTGTGCATCCTGCCGCTGTATATTTTCCCGCCGCTGGCCGGCCTGGCCACCGTGCTGCTGTGGGCCTGGCTGACCAGCCGCGTCATGAGTTACGACGCCCTGGCCGATTACGCCAGCCCGGAAGAACTGGCCACCTTGCAGCGCGAACACCGCTGGCAGCTGATGTCGATCGGCGTGGTGTCCGGCCTGGCCGGTTCGCTGCCGGCCCTGGTCTGGATCGGCGGCGCGGCCGCCGCGATTGCCTTCTTCCCGATCCTGCTGGCTGCCTCGATCTGGGTGTATGTCGTAATATTCATCTTCACCGGCCTGTGGTTTGAATACTATTGCCTGCAAGCCCTGGCCCAATTGCGCCATGCGCCTTTCGAGGAAAGCTTATGCCAATCGGATTGATCATCATCGGCGACGAGATCCTGTCGGGAAAACGGGTCGACCAGCACTTCCCCAAAGTGGTGCAAATGCTGGCGGCGCGCGGCTTGCAGCTGGGCTGGGCCGAATTCCTGGGCGATGACCGCGCGCGCATCACCGCCACGCTCAAACGCACCTTCGCCAGCGGCGATATCGTCTTCTCCTGCGGCGGCATCGGCGCCACGCCGGACGACCACACGCGCCAGGCGGCAGCCGCCGCGCTCGGCCTGCCGCTTGCCATGCACCCGGGCGCCAGGGACAGCATCCAGCAGCGCATCCGCCAGGTCGCGCAAGAGAAAGGCGAGGTGGCCGACCTGAATGCGCCGGACAACCTGCAGCGTTTGCAGATGGCGGAATTCCCGCAAGGCGCCGCGCTCATTCCCAACCCGTACAACAATGTCGCCGGCTTCGCGCATGGCACGCATTACTTTGTGCCCGGCTTCCCGGTCATGGCCTGGCCCATGATCGAATGGGTGCTCGACACGCACTATGCGGACCTGTTCAATCGTGAGCCGCGCGCCGAGCAATCGGTGCTAGTGTACGAAGCGGCTGAAGCGGCCCTGACGCCGCTGATGCTGGCGCTGGAAGCGGCCTGGCCGCGCATCAAGGTTTTCAGCCTGCCCAACGTGGGCGACGCGAAAACGCGGCGCCATATCGAGCTTGGCGTGAAGGGCGATCCGGCCCAATGCGACGCTGCTTTCGCCCACTTGTGCCGCGAACTTGACGCGCTGAATGTGGAGTACGCGAAGCCCTGATCCCATAGTGTGAAAAGGCTGTTAACAGCTCTTGCAACGGCGCTCATAAACGATGGGAAGCGCCGTTGTTTTTTTGCGAAAGTGTTCCGTCAAGTTTATATTTTTTGCGTCTTGCCCCATGCACGGTTCGCCGTTGTGGTGCAATGGTAATCAAGCAGAAATACTCTGCATGTATTGTCCGGTTTGAACACTATGTTAAGCAATCGTCGTTTTCGCCGGCCCCGAGTTGTCGTTCGCGTGGTGCGTAAAATGCGCGCAGGTGCGGCAGCGATTGGATATGGCGGCAGCAGGCGGCGATTGCGCTCGGTACCTATGCCTTCCCAACAAGATTACGAAACAAGCCCTAACGAACCTACCGAGCCAGCACCACCGCCACCATCGGAACCGAAGAAAGGTTCGCGTTCGCGCAATGCCCTCATTGTGCTGATCCTGGTGCTGCTGACGGTGGCCGGATTCTGGGGCTACCACGAAACCCGCACCTCCACGCTGCAGGCGCGCCTGTTCACGGACCTGGTCAGTCAGCTGACCTATAAAGTGGAACCGGGACCCAGCAAATCGATCCGCTACCCGCACGACAGCCCGTACGACGAACGCCTGGGCTACGCCAACCTGCCGGACTACCTGGACAAGCTGAAAGCGCGCGATTACGAGATCGTTTCGCAGGCGCGCTTTTCGCCCAAGATGGTGGAGCTGACCGATATGGGCATATTCGCGACCTACCGCGAGAAGACCCGCACCGGCCTGTCCATTCTGGATTGCCGCGCGCAGCCGCTGTTCACCGCCAGCTACCCGGAGCGCATCTACGCCGGCTTCGAGCAGACGCCGATGGCGCTGGTGCAAAGCCTGCTGTTCATCGAGAACCGCGAGCTGCTCGACAATAAATACCCGAAACGCAATCCGGCGGTGGAGTGGGACCGCCTGTCCAAAGCCATCCTGGAGAAGTCGATGGGCGCGGTCGGGCTGGGCAGCCACCGCGCGGCCGGCGGTTCCACCCTGGCGACGCAGATCGAGAAGTACCGCCACTCGCCGGAGGGCCGCACCGGCTCCATGAAAGACAAGCTGCAGCAGATGGTCTCGGCCACGCTGCGCGCCTACCAGCAGGGCGAGGACACCACCAAGGTGCGGCGCCAGATCGTGGTCGACTACCTGAATACCGTGCCGCTGTCGGCCAAGCCGGGCTACGGCGAGGTGAATGGCATTGGCGACGGCATGTGGGTCTGGTACGGCCGCGATTTCGATGAAGTGGCGCACCTGCTGGGCGGCAAGATGGACCAGCCGGGCAGCGCCCTGGCCTTCAAGGAAGCGCTCTCGCTGCTGATCGCGCAGCGCCGCCCCAGCTATTACCTGGGCGAAGGCGACGAAGACCTGGAAGTGCTGGCCAACAGCCACCTGCGCCTGCTGGCCGGCGCCGGCATCATCACACCGCAGTTGCGCGACGCCGCGCTGCAGGTCAAGCTGCACCCGGCCAAAGGCAACGGGCTGCAGGCCGCACCGCCCATGTCCTACGTGACCAAGAAGGCGTCCAACGCCGTGCGCGTGCACCTGGCCAACCTGCTGGGCGATAACCGCATGTACAACCTGGACCGGCTGGACCTGGCCGTGAGCAGCACGCTGGACGCGGAAACCCAGCGCGCCGTGACGGCCATGCTGCGCCAGCTGCGCGACCAGGAAACCGCCGTCAAGTCCGGCCTGACCGGCAAAGGCCTGCTGGGCAATGGCGACCCGGCCAATGTGGTGTACAGCTTCACCTTGCTGGAGCGCGGCGAGCATGCCAACTACCTGCGCGTGCAGACCGACAACTACGACCAGCCGCTGGACATCAACGAGGGCGCCAAGCTGGACCTGGGCTCCACCGCCAAGCTGCGCACCCTGGTCACCTACATGGACATCATCGACCAGCTGCACAAGAAGTACGGCCGGATGGATGCGGCGGAGCTGAAGAAGATCACGGTCGACCCGCGCGACCGCCTGACGGCCTGGGGCCTGGAATACCTGGCCATGACGCCGATGGACAAGCGCGACCTGCCGGCCATGCTGCAGGCGGCGCTGGAACGCAAGTATTCGGCCAATCCGGGCGAGGGCTTCTTCACCGGCGGCGGCCTGCATTACTTCGGTAACTTCAGCAAGGACGACGATTCCAAGATCATGTCGGTGCGCGAGGCGTTGCGCCGCTCCACCAACCTGGTATTCGTGCGCCTGATGCGCGACGTGGTCAAGTACTACTCCTTCCAGATGCCGGGTTCCTCGCAGACCTTGCTGGCCGACGTGGACGATCCGCGCCGCGCCGCCTACCTGGCGCGCTTTGCCGACAAGGAAGGCAAGGAGTTCCTGGTGCGCTTCTATGGCAAGTACAAGGGCAAGAAGACGTCCGAACTGAACGATGTGCTGCTGGATTCGATCCGCCCGACGCCGATCCGCCTGGCGACCATCCACCGCACGCTGTACCCGAACGCCACGCTGGCCGAGTTCAGCAAGTTCGTCAACGACAACCTGAAGGTGCAGAACGACGTGCCGGACGATCGCCTGGCCAAGCTGTACGAGCAGTACGCGTTCGACAAGTGGAACCTGGCCGACCGCGGCTACCTGGCCACCGTGCATCCGCTGGAACTGTGGCTGGTGGCTTACCTGCACCAGAACCAGGGCGCCACGCTGTCCGACGCGGTCGCGGCCAGCGAGAAGGAGCGCCAGGAGGTTTACCAATGGCTGTTCAAGACCCATCGCAAGCATGCGCAGGACAAGCGTATTGCCGGCCTGCTGGAGATGGAGGCCTTCATGGGCGTGCACCGCCAGTGGAAGAAGATGGGCTACCCCTTCGATTCGCTGGTGCCGTCCTACGCCACCACGCTGGGCGCCTCGGCTGACCGTCCGGCGGCGCTGGCGGAGATGATGGGCATTATCGTCAACGGCGGCGTGCGCAAGACCACGCAGCGCATCGAGTCGCTGCACTTTGGGGCGGGCACGCCGTATGAGACCACGCTGGCGCGCAATAAGTCGTCGTCCAATGAGCAGGTGCTGTCGCCGGAAGTGGCGCGCGCGCTGGGCGATGCGATCCGCGAAGTGGTGTCGGATGGTACGGCGCGGCGCGTCAAGTCAGCCTTTGTCGGTGCGGACGGGCAGGTGATTCCGGTCGGCGGCAAGACCGGCACCGGCGACCAGCGCTTTGACGTGTATGCGGCGGGCGGGCGTTTGATCGAGTCGCGCTATGTGAACCGGTCGGCCACGTTTGTGTTCAATATCGGCGAGCGCTTCTTCGGCTCGATGACGGCCTATGTGCATGGGCCGGAGTCGAAGAATTATGACTTTACCTCCGCGCTGCCGGTGCAGCTGCTGACGGTGCTGGCGCCTTCGCTGATGCCGTTGATCGAGCCCGGGCAGCAGAATGCAGCGCCGGTGGCGGCGGCGGCGCCATTGCGCGCTTGCGGCGCGCGCTGAACCCGGTAAACCTGGGCCAGACCCAAGGGTCTGGCCCGGCCAATGGCGGCCGCACTGATCGGGTCTGACCCTTGGGTCAGACCCGGGTTTGCCGGGTTAAAATGCCCCCATGAAGCTCCTCAAGTTCACCCAATTCAGCCTGCGCGACCTATTGGTCTCGGTCGCCCCCACCGTCCTCCTGATCGCCGCAGCCTGCGCACTGGCCTTCTGGATCATCGACCCCACGCCGCCGCGCGTGGTGAACCTCTCCACCGGCCAGGAAAACAGCGCCTACGAAAACATCGGCAAGCGCTACCAGCAAGCGATGGCCAAGCACGGCATCAAGGTCGTGCTCCAGCCCAGCCAGGGCTCGCAAGAAAACCTGCAGCGCCTGAACAAAGGCGACACCGACATCGCCTTCGTGCAAAGCGGCTCCACCAACGAAGCCGAAGCCGAGCGGCGCGGCCTGGTCTCCCTTGGCAGCCTGTTCACCGAACCGCTCTGGCTCTTCATGCGCGAGAAGAAAGCCGTCACCAACCTGACCAAGCTGAAAGGCCTGAAAATCAACCTCGGCCCGGAAGGCAGCGGTGCACCGCGCCTGTTCCGCCAGGTGCTGCAGGCGAACGGCGTCATGCCCGATGAATTCACCTCCAGCGCCCTGGAAAACACCCCCGCCACGGTGGAACTGCTGGAAGGCCGCATCGACGCCCTGGTCTTCGCCGCCGCCCCCGATGACCCGCTGATCCAGATGCTGCTGATGACGCCCGGGATCAAACTGTTCGACTTCACCCAGGCCGAAGCCTACGCGCGCCGCCTGCCGTTCCTGAGCCACGTGACCCTGCCGCGCGGCATCGTCGACCTGGGGCGCGACCTGCCGGCGCGCGACTACCAGCTGATCGCACCGACCGCCACCCTGGTGGCGCGCGAAGACCTGCACCCGTCCCTGGTGGATTTGTTCGTGCAGGCCGCCAGCGGCATCCACAGTGGCGCCGGCTGGTTCCAGCAGCAGGGCCAGTTCCCGTCGCCGCGCTACACCGAAATCCCGGTCGCGCACGAAGCGGCCAAGTTTTACAAGGACGGCCCGCCATTCCTGCAGCGCTATATGAGCTTCTGGCTGGCCAACCTGTTCGACCGTTTGTGGGTCGTGCTGCTGGCCGTGGGCGCCCTGGTGCTGCCGCTGTCGCGCGTGGTGCCGCCGCTGTACGTCTGGCGCATCCGCTCGCGCGTCTACCGCTGGTACGGCCAACTGCGCTTGGTGGAGCAGGGGGTGGACGAAGGCAAGCCGGCTGACGAACTGCTGCGCCGCCTGGACCAGATCGAAGAGCGCGTCAACCGCATGACCGTCCCGCTCTCGTTTGCCGACGAGTTCTACGGCCTGCGCAACCACATCGAATTCGTGCGTCAGCGCCTACGTACAAACACGTAAAAGTGTTGCGTTCGCGAGAACTTTGGTTGACAGTGATGCAGCCTTACCGGAAAGATAAGCCAAGGGAGTGAAATCGGCTTTACTTTTCGGAGAACGCATATGCATCGAACCGTACCAAGGAAGCAGCTTCTCGCAGTAACCATTGCCTCGTTGTTCGCCGCCGGCGGCAGCAGCGCCGTCTGGGCGCAGGAGGCGCCCGCCGCGGAGAATTCCGCCACCGTCGTGGTCACCGGCACGCGCGTCTCCAACCGCACGGTGCTCGACACCACCGCACCGGTGGATGTGATCAGCGCCGACGCCATCAAAAACAGCGGCGTGCCCGAAATCACACAAGCCCTGTCGGTGGCGCTGCCCTCGCTGAATTTCCCACGTCCTGGCCTGTCCGACGGCACCGACACCATCCGTCCCGCCACCTTGCGCGGCCTGGCGCCCGACCAGACCCTGGTGCTGGTCAACTCCAAACGCCGCCACACCTCGTCGCTGGTCAACCTGAACGGCACTATCGGCCGTGGCTCGGCGGCGGTGGATATGAATACCATCCCTTCCGGCATCGTGAAGACCATCGAGGTGCTGCGCGACGGCGCATCCGCGCAATACGGCTCCGACGCGATTGCCGGCGTGATCAACGTGCGCCTGCGCAATGACCGCAGCGGCGGCGAAGCCATGGTGAGCTATGGCCGGCGCGACACCGAATACGAGTTCAATCCCGGCGCGCCGCAAGCCGGCGCCACCTGGGGCACGCGCGATTCGCGTGAGCGCAAGGACGGCAACACCGCCACCTTCAGCCTGTGGAAGGGCATGGAGCTGGGCGAGAACGGTTTCCTGACGCTGGCGCTGGAGCGCAAACGGCAGGACCACACCGAGCGCTCCGGCTGGGACGTGCGCCAGCAATACCCGCTGGTGAATGGCGCGCTCGACCCGCGCGAGGCGACCATCGATCGCTTCAACGCCTGGTACGGCGAGCCGGAGCTGAAGCAGAACACCTTCTTTGCCAACGCCGGTTATGACCTGGCCGGCGGCGTCAAGCTGTACGGCTGGACCAGCTACCAGGGCCGCGACGCGCGTTCGGGCGGCTTCTTCCGCCGTGCCCTGCAGGACAACAACACGATCCAGATTTACCCGAATGGCTTCCTGCCAATCATCGCGCCGGAAGTGTCCGACTTCAGCGCCGCCTTCGGCGCCACCTGGACCGCCGGCCCGTGGGAGCTGGATGCCTCGGCCACGTATGGCCGCAATGAGATGGACTTCACCATCCAGAACACGCTGAACCGCTCGCTCGGCCCCGCGTCCAAGACCGAGTTTGATGCCGGCGGCTTCAAGTATGACCAGCTGACGTTCAACCTCTCCGGCGTGCGCCAGTTCGAGGTAGGCCTTTCCTCGCCGCTGAACCTGGCGTTGGGCGCGGAAGCGCGGCGCGAAGGCTATGCCCTGCATGCGGGCGAGCCGGATTCCTGGCGCAATGGTGGCGTGCTGCTGCCAAGCGGCTTGCCGACAGCGTCCGGTTCGCAGGTCTTCCCGGGCTTCCGCCCCAGCGATGAATCGGACGCCAGCCGCAGGGCATATTCCGTGTACGCCGATGTGGAAGCGAATGTGCTGCCGGACCTGCTGGCATCGTTCGCCGTGCGCGGCGAGCATTACTCGGACTTCGGCAACAACTGGTCGGGCAAGCTGGCCGCGCGCTACAACTTCACGCCGGCCTTTGCACTGCGCGGCTCGGTGCAGAACGGTTTCCGCGCGCCGTCGCCGCAGCAGCAGTTCTTCACCTCCACCGCGACCAATTTTGTCAGCGGCATACCGTATGACATCACCACCTTCAAGCCGAGCGACCCGGCGGCGGTGGCACTCGGCGCCAAGCCGCTCGACGCGGAGAAGTCCACCAACTTCTCGCTGGGTGCGGTCGCCAAGTTGGGCAAGGCCAGCCTGACGGTGGACGGCTTCCAGATCAAGATCCGCGACCGCATTGTGCTGTCCGAAAACCTGTTGCAGGAGAATGTGCGCAACTTCCTGACGTCGCGCGGATTTATCGGCATTGGCGGCGGGCGCTTCTTCATCAACGGGGTGGATACCACCACGCGTGGTGTGGACATCGTGGCGAACTATCCGTGGAGCGCGGGCGACGTCGGGCGGTTCGACTTTACGCTGGCGGGCAATTACACCAAGACCGAGGTGACCAAGGTGCCGGTGACGGCGCAACTGGCGGCATTGAATCCGGCGCCGCCGCTGTTTGACCGCGTGAATGTGCTGACCTTTGAGCATGGCACGCCGCAGACCAAAGTGACGGCGAGTGTGAACCATGCGTTGGGAGCGTGGAGCGGGACCTTGCGCGCGACGCGCTACGGCAAGGTGCTGCAGCCGGATGCGAACCCTGCGCGCGATCATTGGATGACGCCGAAGACGCTGGTGGATATCGAGGGGCGCTATAAGATCACCGAGCGTTTGACGGCGGCGGTGGGGGCGGAGAACTTGTTTGACCAGTATCCGGATGCGTATCCGGCGTTGTTGAACGGGACCGGCAATGCGCCGTTTTCCAATTACTCGCCGTTCGGACGTAGCGGGAGGTTTGTTTATGCGCGGTTGAATTACGCGCTCTAAACCGGTGAACCGGTGTCTGACCCGCAGGGTCGGACACCGGGTTGGCGGTTTAAGCGCCAGTCCAGGGCAGGCCTGCCTTGCACCACCCGCTCACGGTCTTGCGATGGCCGTTGGCGTCCTTATCCCCCTCAAACCCTTCCAGGATGTCATAGCACTGGCTATACCCCGCCTCGGTCGCCGCCTTGGCCGCGTGGCGCGAGCGCACGCCCGAGCGGCACAGGAACACGATCACCGTTTCCTTGCCCGGCACCGCCGCCGCCAGCTGCCCCAGGAAATCCGGATTCGGCGTGCCGCCTGGATACACACTCCACTGCACCGCCACATGCTGCTCGGCCGGCAGCGCCACCCGCCCCACCCAGTCCCGCTCCGCATTGGTCCGCACATCCACCAGCCGCACATGCGGATCGCACTTCAGGAGCTCATATGCCTCATGCGGGGTCACTGCACCGGCATAGGGCAGGGAAGTGTCGCGTTTGCGTGCATGGTCGAGGATTTCGGAACTGGAACTCATGGTTTTTCCTTTATGATGACTGCACCACAACGATGCATAAGCATTAATTGGTGCGAAAACGCACCACAGTGGTGCGATAATCGGTAAACGCACCCGCATGGTGCGATTTCCAGACGTGCTTCGTAGGGATTTTGCTGGCATGATTTCTGCTTAATGTACCATCAGCGTTTGCCGCGCCCAAGAGGCAGCGGCAGTTTTTTCACTTAGGAGATATGCAATGGCAATGACCGCCGCAGACGTTCTGAAGATGGTAGCAGATCATGAAGTCAAATTCGTGGACTTCCGTTTCGCCGATACCCGTGGTAAGGAACAGCACGTAACCGTGCCAGTTTCCCACTTCGACATGGACAAATTCGAGTCGGGCCACGCCTTCGACGGTTCCTCGATTGCCGGTTGGAAAGGCATTGAAGCTTCGGACATGATCCTGCTGCCAGACCCAGCGACTGCCAACATCGACCCATTCTTCGAAGAAACCACCCTCTTCATGCAGTGCGACGTGATCGAACCGTCGGACGGCAAGGGCTACGACCGCGACCCACGCTCCATCGCCAAGCGCGCCGAAGCCTATCTGAAATCCTCCGGCCTGGGCGACACCGCCTACTTCGGCCCAGAGCCAGAATTCTTCATCTTCGACTCCGTGAAGTGGAAGATCGACATGTCCGGCGCGATGGTCAAGATCGACTCCGACGAAGCTTCCTGGTCGACCGACAAGGACATCGACGGCGGCAACTCCGGCCACCGTCCAACCGTCAAGGGCGGCTACTTCCCAGTGCCTCCAGTCGACTCCTTCCAGGACATGCGTTCCGAAATGTGCCTGATCCTGGAATCGATGGGCATTCCGGTCGAAGTGCACCACCACGAAGTGGCTGGCGCTGGCCAGAACGAAATCGGCACCAAGTTCTCGACCCTGGTTGAGCGCGCCGACTGGACCCAGAACATGAAGTACGTGATCTGGAACGTGGCTCATTCCTACGGCAAGACCGCGACCTTCATGCCGAAGCCAGTGGTTGGCGACAACGGCTCCGGCATGCACGTGCACCAGTCGATCTGGAAAGACGGCAAGAACCTGTTCGCAGGCGACGGCTATGCCGGCCTGTCCGACTTCGCGCTGTACTACATCGGCGGCATCATCAAGCACGCCAAAGCACTGAACGCTATCACCAACCCAGGCACCAACTCGTACAAGCGCCTGGTGCCAGGCTACGAAGCGCCAGTGAAACTGGCTTACTCCGCGCGTAACCGTTCGGCTTCGATCCGTATTCCACACGTGGCCAATCCTAAAGGCCGCCGTATCGAAACCCGCTTCCCAGACCCGCTGGCCAACCCATACCTGTGCTTCGCCGCACTGATGATGGCCGGTCTGGACGGCGTGCAGAACAAGATCCACCCAGGCGAAGCAGCGTCCAAAGACCTGTACCACCTGCCGCCAGAAGAAGATGCACTGATCCCAACCGTCTGCGCATCCCTGGAAGAAGCCCTGGATCACCTGAACAAAGACCGTGAGTTCCTGACCCGCGGCGGCGTGTTCACCGATTCGATGATCGATGCCTACATCGAACTGAAGATGACCGAAGTCACCCGCATGCGCCAGACTACCCACCCGGTCGAGTTCGACATGTACTACTCCCTGTAATCGGGGGCGATTGCCGGCCTGGCCGGCAATCAGCAAGATGACGCGAGGTTGGCTGTTGCTTTCCTCGCGTTTTTTTTCGGATGTTGTATAGTCGCGGCATGAACACTCGCACTTTTGTACTGCAAGGGCTGGCGTTGCTGGCCCTGAGTGGCGCAGCGCAGGCGCAGCAAATTTACCTCTGCGTGGATGCCGAAGGCCGCAAGGAACTGACCGACACCCGCAAGGGGAAGAACTGCAAGCCGCTGGATCTGCCGGGCGCCGCCATCCCTGCGCCGTCCGCCACGCCAGGCGCGCGCCGCAGCGCTGCACCGGCCACTCCTGCCGTGGCCCCGGCCAATTTTCCGCGCGTCGACGGCGCCGAGCAGAAGGCGCGTGACGCCGACCGCCGCGCCATCCTGACCGACGAACTCAACACCGAAAGCCGTAAGCTGGCGGATTTGCGCAAGGAGTTCAACAACGGCGAGCCGGAACGCCGGGCCGACGAGCGCAATGCCGCCAAATACCAGGAACGCGTGGCTGGCCTGAAGGACAGCATCGCGCGTTCGGAACAGAATGTGGAAGCGCTCAAGCGCGAGTTAGCCAATATCAAATGACCCCAGACAGCCCTGCCAGCATCCGGCCCGCTGAACTGGCAGGGCTGGACCTGCTGGCATCGGCCGTCGTCCTCGTCGATAGCGGCGGACATATCGTCTATGTCAACGCCGCCGCCGAAAACCTGCTCGAATCCTCTTTGAAAGCGCTGGCGCGCCAGCAGCTGGCTGCCTTGTTCGCCATGCCGCAAGAGCTGGAGCACATCGTGGCCCAGGCGCGCGAACACAAGTTCTCCGACGTGCGCCAGGAGCTGGCGCTGGAACGCGCCGGGCGCGAAGCGCTGCACGTGCACATCATCGCCAGCGCCATGGACCGGCCGGACGGCGCGGTGCTGATCGAGCTGCGCGAAATCGTGCAGCAGATGAAGCAGGACCGCGAAGAGCGCCTGCTGGACCAGAGCCAGGTCAACAAGGAGCTGATCCGCAACCTGGCGCATGAAATCAAGAACCCGCTGGGCGGCATCCGTGGCGCGGCCCAGCTGCTGGAAATGGAGCTGCCGCCGCTGCACCTGACCCAGTTGCGCGAATACACCCAGGTCATCATCAAGGAAGCGGACCGCCTGCAAACCCTGGTGGACCGTCTGCTGGCGCCGCACCGCCGCCCGCACATCGTGGGCGACGTCAATATCCATGAGGTGCTGGAGCGCGTGCGCTCGCTGATCCTGGCCGAATTCCCGCTTGGGCTCACCATCCGCCGCGATTACGACGCCTCGCTGCCCGAGTTCCGGGGCGACAAGGAACAGCTGATCCAGGCCGTGCTCAACATCGCCCACAACGCCGCCCATGCCCTGGCCGCGCGCATCGAGCAGGGCGATGCCGAGATCGTTTTTCGCACCCGCGTGGCGCGCCAGATGACCTTGGCCAAGGTGCGCTATCAGCTGGCATTAGATTTGCATATCATCGATAACGGACCGGGCATCCCGTCCCAGATCCGCGACCGTATCTTCTACCCGCTGGTGTCGGGCCGGGATGGCGGCAGCGGCCTGGGTTTGACCTTGGCGCAAACCTTCGTGCAACAGCACATGGGCGTCATCGAATGCGAGAGCCGGCCCGGATTGACGGACTTTAGAATCTTATTGCCTTTGCCTTGATCGGAATACATGAAACCAATCTGGATAGTTGACGACGACGAATCGATCCGCTGGGTTCTTGAGAAAGCCTTAGCGCGTGAAAATCTCGCCACGCGCAGTTTCGCCAACGCGCGCGACGCGGTGGCCGCGCTGGAACACGAGACGCCGCAAGTGCTGGTGTCCGACATCCGCATGCCGGGCGACTCCGGCCTCGACCTGCTGCAGCTGGTCAAGCAGCGCCATCCCGGCCTGCCGGTGATTATCATCACCGCCTTCTCCGACCTCGACTCCGCCGTGGCGGCCTTCCAGGGCGGCGCCTTTGAATACCTGGCCAAGCCCTTCGATATCGACAAGGCGGTGGAGCTGATCCGCCGCGCGCTGGACGAAAGCCTGCGCGAATCGAGCATCGAATCCGGCCCCGCCGATACGCCGGAAATCCTGGGCCAGGCGCCGGCCATGCAGGAAGTCTTCCGCGCTATCGGCCGCCTGTCGCAATCGAATGTCACGGTGCTGATCACCGGCGAATCCGGCACCGGCAAGGAGCTGGTGGCGCGTGCGCTGCACAAGCACAGCCCGCGTGCGGAGCAGCCCTTCATCGCCATCAACACGGCGGCGATTCCGAAGGACTTGCTGGAGTCCGAGCTGTTCGGCCATGAACGCGGCGCCTTCACCGGCGCCCAGACCACGCGCCGTGGCCGCTTTGAGCAGGCCGAGGGCGGCACGCTGTTCATGGACGAAATCGGGGATATGCCGTTTGATTTGCAGACGCGCCTGCTGCGCGTGCTGTCGGACGGCCACTTCTACCGCGTCGGCGGCCATTCGCCGCTGAAGGCCAATGTGCGCGTGATCACGGCGACGCACCAGAACCTGGAGCAGCGTGTGCGCGATGGCTTGTTCCGTGAGGACTTGTACCACCGCCTGAACGTGATCCGCCTGCGCCTGCCCAGTTTGAGGGAGCGGCGCGAGGATATCCCCATCCTGGTGCGCCACTTCCTGGTGCAGAGCGCGCGCCAGCTGGGCGTGGAAGCCAAGCGCATGAGCGATTCCACGCTGGGCTTTTTGCAGCAGCTGGAATTGCCGGGCAATGTGCGCCAGCTGGAGAACCTGTGCAACTGGATCACGGTGATGGCGCCGGGGCAGACGGTGGAGGTGAAGGATTTGCCGCTGGAGCTGACCCAGGGGCAGGGCGCGACGCCGTCCGCCGCGCCGCTGGTGGCGGAAGGGGCGATGCCGCAGCATCATGGCACGGTGCAGCCATTGGCGCCGCCACCGCTGGCTTCTTCGCCGGAGGGGTGGCTCAGTTTGCTGGAGTTGCAGGCGGCCGGGATGCTGAGCAGCGGGCAGCAGGATGTGATGGATGTGCTGGGACGGCAGTTTGAGTCGGCGCTGATCCGCACCGCGCTCAAGTACACCCACGGGCGCAAGAATGATGCCGCGATCCGGCTCGGGATTGGGCGGAATACGATTACGCGGAAGATTGCGGAGTTGGGGATTGATGGCGCGAAGGATGATTGAAATTCGGGGTCAGGTCTGACAATCGGACGGGACGGCCGACCGGTTTTGCGGTCAGCGGCAACGAAAAAATCGACGCCCATTTCCGCAAAATGACCGATTGACAGACCTGACCCCTGCTATGCTGCTGGCTTGCAATAAAAAGGAGCCTACATGCTGATTAACTGCGTCGCCTACGTGGATGGGCGCAAGCTGGCTGATATTCCGGTGGTGGATATCAGCGATTACGTGGCGCGCGACGATGCCTTTGTCTGGGTGGCGTTGCGCGATGCGTCGCCGGGGGAGCTGAAGGTGATGCAGGAGGAGTTCGGCCTGCACGAGCTGGCGGTGGAGGATGCGGGCCGCGGCCAGCAGCGCCCCAAAATCGAGGAGTACGGCGACTCCCTCTTCATCGTGGTGAAAATGCTGGAGCTGCGCGAGGGCGAGGAGCTGCATGTGGGGGAGGTCGATATCTTCGTCGGCCCCAATTACGTGCTGTCCAACCGCTCCAATTCCACCCAGGATTTCCTCGGCGTGCGGGCGCGCGCCGAGCGCGAGCCGCACTTGCTGCAGCAGGGCGCGGGCTTTGTGCTGTATGCGCTGATGGACGCCGTGGTCGACCGCTATTTCCCCATCATCGATGCGCTGGAAATGGAGCTGGAGAAGATCGAGGAGCGCATCTTCATCCACGGCTCGCAACGTGACAATATCGAGCGCCTGTACGACCTCAAACGCAAGGTGATGCAGGTGCGCCACGCCGTGGTGCCGCTGCTGGAGGCGATCGGCAAGCTGCACGGCGGGCGCGTGCCTTCGGTTTGCCGCAATACCCAGGAGTACTTCCGCGACGTGCACGACCATTTGCTGCGCATCAGCACCGCCCTCGATACCATGCGCGAGACCATCGGCACCGCCATCCAGGTCAACCTGTCGATGGTGGCGCTGGAGGAGGGCGAGGTCAACAAGCGCCTGGCGGCCTGGGCGGCCATTTTCGCCGTGCTGACGGCGTTTGCCGGCATCTGGGGCATGAATTTCAAGCATATGCCCGAGCTGGACTGGCGTTTCGGCTACCCCGCCGCCCTGACCTTGATGGCTGTTGTTTGCGGTTCCCTGTATCGGCGCTTTAAAAAGGCGGGCTGGTTATAGCGGTATATAATTTGCAATAACCAACCTTTAATGGGGCCGGGCATGGTGGATGACGATATGTTGTTCGACGATGATGAGACGCCGGCCCCTGCCGCGTCGGCCCAGCCGTGGGAAATCCTCATTGTTGACGACGAGCAAGCTGTCCACCAGGTGACCGAACTGGTGATGTCGGATTTCGAGTTCGACGGCCGCCGCGTGCATTTTACCCACTGTTATTCCGGCACCGAAGCGCGCACCCGGCTCGCCGAACCGGGCCAGTTCGCCCTGATCCTGCTCGACGTGGTGATGGAGTCCGAGCATGCCGGCCTGGAGCTGGTGCGCTATATCCGCGAAGAGCTGGGCGACCGCAATGTGCGCATCGTGCTGCGCACCGGCCAGCCGGGCCAGGCGCCGCAGGCGGTGGTGCTGAAAACCTACGATATCAACGATTACCGGGAAAAGACCGAGCTGACGCACGCCAAGCTCAGCACCGTGTTTTATTCCAGCCTGCGCGCCTACCGCGACCTGATGCGGCTGGAGCGCGCGCGCCTGGGCTTGCGCCGCTCGGTCGACGCCATTACCCAGGTCTGCGATTCGGACAACTTGCGCCACTTTTGTTCCGCCGTGCTGGAGCAGGCCTCCGCCCTGCTGGGGCACGCGGCCGAAGGCATTTGCGCCAGCCGCCTGAGCGCCTATGCCGCCGCGCGCCAGGCGGGCCGCCTGCAGGTGCTGGCCGTGACCCCGGCCTATGCCGGCTTGCAGCTGGAGGAAAGCCTGGAGCGCTTGCCGGCGCCGGTGCGCGCCGCCTTTGTGCGCTGCATGGCGGAACGCGCCGACCATGACGGCCCGCGGTACTACGCCTGCTACTACCGCACACGGGAGGGCAACGAGAGCCTGCTCTACATGTCGTTCAGCGAGCCGGTGCCGGCGGAAGGGCGCGAGCTGCTCGGCCTGTTCGCGGCCAATGTCGCCATCACGTACGAAAAGCTGCTGGCGCGCGAGGAGGCGCAGGCGACCCACAGCGCCATCATCCATATCCTGGGCGCGGCGCTGGAAAGCCGCTCGGCCGCCGCCGGCGGCCATGTGGAACGGGTGGGGGAGATCGCCGCCATGCTGGGGCAGGCGGTCGATATGCCGGAGGGCGCCGTGCGCCAGCTGCGCCAGGCGGCGCCGCTGCACGATATCGGCCACGCCGGCATCCCGGACGCCATCCTCAACCAGCCCGGCCCGCTCGATGCCGAACAGCGAGCGCGCATGCAGGGCCATAGCGATATCGGCTGGCACATGCTGTCGCGCTCGCAGCAGCCGGTGCTCAAGCTGGCGGCGCGCATCGCCCACGAGCATCACGAGCGCTGGGACGGCGCCGGCTACCCGCAGGGCTTGCGCGGCGCCCACATCAGCCTGGCCGCGCGCATCACCGCGCTGGCGGACTTTGTCGACGCCATGGTCAGCCCGCGCTGCTATCGCCCGCCGCACACGCTGCAGCATGCCCTGGACGAAGTGCGCGAAGGCAGCGGCAGCCGTTTCGACCCGGCGCTGGCCAACCTGCTGCTGCAGAATACCGATTACCTGCACAACCTTTACCGGCGCCATCCGCCGTCATAGGAGCCCGCCATGCAATTATTCGATGCCGATGACGCGCGCCTGCTGGCCGAGGCGGCGTTGCGCTCGATTACCGATTCCACGGCGCGGGCGCGCGGCGACGAGTTCTTCCGCGTGCTGGTGCGCGACCTGGCGCTGGCGCTGGAGGTGACCTATGTGATCGCCGGCCGCGTGATCCGCATGGCGGACGGCCACGAGGGCATCCGCACCCTGTCGGTGTGGGGCGGCGACGGCTTCCTGCCGAATCTGGATTACAGCCTGGAGCACACGCCCTGCCAGGATGTGACCTGCCAGACCATGTGTTTCCACGCCAGCGGCATCCAGCAGGACTACCCGCTCGACACCCTGCTGGTGGACATGGGCGCGGAAAGCTATATCGGCATGCCCATGGTCGATACCGAGGGCAAGACCATGGGCATCCTGTCGGCCATCGACACCAAGCCGATTGACGAGAACAAACGCTTGCTGGCGCTGTCGCTGCTGTCGATCTTCACCGCGCGTGCGTCGGCCGAGCTGCAGCACCAGGACCGCGAGCACTTGCTGGAAGAGAAGGTCGAGCGCCGCACCGAAGCCCTGCGCGCGGCGCAGGCCAGCCTGGTCGAGCAGGAAAAGCTGGCGGCGCTGGGCGCGCTGGTGGCGGGCGTGGCGCACGAGGTGAACACCCCGGTCGGCGTGGCGCTCACGGCGGCGTCGGCCATGAGCAGCTACACGGCGCAACTGGTGGCGGCGCTGGAAGCGCCCAAGGTCAGCCGGTCCGACCTGGTCAACCTGTCGGCGCGCCTGAACGATGCGGCGGCGCTGATCGAGCAGAACCTGCACCGCGCGGCGGCCCTGATCGGCAACTTCAAGCAGCTGGCGGTGGACCAGGGCACCGAGCATGTCAGCACGCTGGCGCTGGCCGACTATGTGCAGGGCGTGGTGTCGGCGCATAGCCCGGAGCTGCGCAAGGCGCGCATCAAGGTGCAAGTGGCGATCGACCCGCTATTGCGGCCGCGCCTGCCGCCGGGGAAATTCTCGCAGGTGCTGTCGAACCTGCTGATGAATGCGGCGCGCCATGCCTATCCGGCGGGGCAGGGGGGGCTGGTGATTGTCAGCGGGGCGCAAGCCGATGGCTGGCTGGTGATGGATTTCACCGACCACGGCGTGGGCCTGGCGCCGGGCGTGCGCGAAAGAATTTTCGAGCCCTTCTTCACCACCAAGCGCGGGCAGGGCGGTTCCGGGCTGGGCATGCACATCGTCTACACGATCATGCAGCAGCTGGGCGGCACGGTGGAGGTGCACAGCAAGCCCGGCGAGGGCTGCCGCTTCCACCTGCACCTGCCGATGGAAGTCAGGATGACTTGTCCACCGCCTGCATAGACAGGGCGACGGCTTCCGCCACCTTGATGCCATCGACGCCGGCCGACAGGATGCCGCCGGCATAACCGGCGCCTTCGCCGGCCGGGAACAGGCCGCGCGTGTTCAGGCTTTGCAGGTCGTCGTTGTTGCGCTTGATGCGGATCGGCGACGAGGTACGGGTTTCCAGGCCGGTCAGCACGGCATCGTGCTTGAAGTAACCCTTGACCTGCTTGTCGAAGGCCGGGAAGGCCTCGCGCAGCGCCACCACCGCGTATTCCGGCAGGATGGTGGCCAGGTCGGTCCAGGTAATGCCAGGCTTGAACGATGGCACCACGCCGCCGACGTCCTTGGATGGCACGCCGGCCACAAAATCGCCCATCAGCTGGCCGGGCGCGTTGTAGTTGGAGCCGCCCAGCACGTACGCCTTTTCCTCCAGGCGGCGCTGCAGCTCGATGCCGGCCAGCGGGTGGCCCGGGTAATCGACTTCCGGGCTGATGGAGACGACGATGGCGCTATTGGCATTGCGCTCGGCGCGCGAATACTGCGACATGCCGTTGGTCACCACGCGGCCCGGCTCGGATGCCGCCGCCACCACGGTGCCGCCCGGGCACATGCAGAAGCTGTAGACCGCACGGCCATTGCTGGCATGATGCACCAGCTTGTAATCGGCCGCACCCAGGATAGGGTGGCCGGCGTTCGGGCCGAAGCGGCACTGGTCGATCAGCGATTGCGGGTGCTCGACGCGGAAGCCGATCGAGAACGGTTTGGCTTCCACATACACGCCGCGCGCGTACAGGTTCTCAAAGGTGTCGCGCGCGCTGTGGCCGATGGCCAGCACGACGTGGGTCGCTTCCACGTATTCGCCGCTGGCCAGGTGCAGGCCGCGCATCTGGCGCACACCGTGTTCTTCCTGGATGTCGAAATCGGTCACGCGCTGCTCGAAGCGGATTTCGCCGCCCAAGGCCGTTATTTCCTCGCGCATGTTTTCCACCATCTTCACCAGGCGGAAGGTGCCGATGTGTGGCTTGCTGACGTAAATGATCTCTTCCGGCGCGCCGGATTTGACGAATTCAGTCAGCACCTTGCGGCCATAGTGCTTCGGGTCGCTGATCTGGCTGTACAGTTTGCCGTCCGAGAAAGTGCCGGCGCCGCCTTCGCCGAACTGCACGTTCGATTCCGGATTCAGTTCGCGCTTGCGCCAGAAGCCGAAGGTGTCCTTGGTGCGCTCGCGCACGGTTTTGCCGCGTTCGAGGATGATGGGTTTGAGGCCCATCTGCGCCAGGATCAGGCCGGCGAACAGGCCGCAGGGACCCATGCCGATGACCACCGGGCGCGGCTGCTTGCCGGCGGCGTTCACGCCCTGCGCCACGAACTTGTAGGCCATGTCGGGCGCCAGCATCAGGTGCTTGTCCGCGCCCAGGCGCGCCAGGATGCCGGCGTCGTCGGTGGTTTCCACGTCCAGCGAGTAGATGAGCGAGATATTGGTCTTTTTACGCGCGTCATAGCTGCGTTTGAAGACAGTAAAGCCCAGCATCTGGTCGGCGCGGATCTGCAGGCGCGCCAGGATGGCCTGCGGCAGTTCGGCTTCGGTGTGGTTGAGGGGGAGCTTTACTTCGTTCAGTCGCAACATGGTGTTCTTTCTCGGCAGGATGGGGCGCGCAACGGGCCCAAAGGCGACATTTTACCTGCTTTCGCCGGTTGTATAAACGCAACGGACGGGGCGACGGCGGCGCGCATGATTGATTTATTTCTATACTTTCCTCCCGGACAATGTAATAGTTGCTTCAGATCACTTCACCAACTTTGTGCATGAGTTAATAATTAAACATTCGCATAAGTTGGAAAATTAAATTCAGGATTTGCTTTCCTCAATGTAGTAAATTCAGTGTGTGATTTTTCGATATATTCCCCCTCCGTAATTCCTTATACCGCGCTCTCATTAAGTTTTTCGCAACTTGTCGGTAATTGTGTCTAACTTCTTCCATTTTTGTGCAATCCCAGTAAGTTAATGTGTTGTGTTTTGTTAATGTTGGTGGGTATTTCATTGACTAAAGAGTTTCGCGCGTGATTCCATACAGTGCGCAATCAATATAAAGATTGCTGCGCTCGCAATATTGCGAGGGAGCACCTTAGTAGAAGTCGGGCAATAAGAAAATCAATGCTGTCAAACAGCCGGTGGCGTGTCTCTCCATCGGTTGCTTGCTAGATAGAAACCTGCTTACTTTAGGAACTGAAAATGTTGAGAAAAACTGTAATTGCACGTGCCTTGACACTGGCATTTGCCACGGGCGTCATGGGGGCGGTCGTGATGGAACCAGCAATGGCGCAGTCCAGCGCCACTGGTAGCGTCTTCGGTACAGTCGAAGCGCCAGCCGGCAGCCTGATCAACCTGACCAATCTGGAAACCGGCCTGAAGCGCTCATCTGATGTGGCGACCAATGGCCGCTACCAAGTGACGGCGCTGCCACCTGGCCGCTATAAGGTTGAACTTATGCGCAACAACGCCGTTGCCAGCACTCTGGAAGTGGAAGTCTTTGCTGGCCAGGGTGCAAACGCCTCGTTCGGCACCATGGCTGCGGTTCAAGTGACTGGCCGCCGCAACCGCATTGACGTCTCAAACACCAACAACGGTGCCGTATTCAGCGCCAAGGAACTGGCGAAGCTGCCCGTGCAGGCGAACCTGACCTCCATCGTGCTGCTAGCACCGAACACCACCAAGGCTGATACTGCATACGGCGGCGCCTCCTTCGGCGGTGGCGGTGCATCGGAAAACGCTTTCTATCTTAACGGCTTCTCCATTACCAATCCGCTGACCCAGTTGGGTTCGATGGAATTGCCATTCGGTGCGATCCAGCAGGCATCCGTGATTACCGGCGGCTTTGGCGCCGAGTTCGGCCGTTCGATCGGCGGCGTGATGAATGTGACGACCAAGTCCGGTACCAACAACTGGGAAGCTGGCGCCATGTACAGTGCCGAGCCTAACCGCGCGCGCGCCAGCCGCCGCAACATCCACTACGAAAAAACCGGGTACGTTGACAATGCCAACACCGACGGAAAACTGCATTACCGCCGCGACCTGGACGAAGTGCACGCATTCCAGTATGGCGCCTACATGGGCGGTCCGCTGATCAAGGACAAGCTTTTCATGTTCTTCGCCGCCGATCAGACCATTACCAAGCAGAACGGCCTGCCGACGCTGCTCTCCGAAGGCACAGCGTTCACCACCACCGAACGCGATGGCTGGCGCAGTCGCCGCAGCCTGGAAAGCCGTTGGGTCGGTAAGATCGATTTCAATATCACTGACAACCACCGGGTGGAGTTCACTTCGGCGGGCGATGACTGGCGCGAGCGCGTCCAGCGCTACGGCTTTACCTTGGCCGGTAGCGATAAGGCTGCCGCCCAGGCGGCATTGAACGGTGCGCCGAACAACACCTTGTACTCGTCCTTGGTGACCCGCAATCCGGGCCCGACCGGCATTAACCCAGGGCCACCAGGCGCTAAAGTCAATATGCTGAAGTACATCGGCAACCTGACGGACGACCTGACCTTGACTGCCTTGTTCGGCCGCCTGAAGTCCGAGCGCGGGGTGACTTATGAGCACGGCTTTGGCGGTGCCCAAGTGCCACCGAGCGTGACCGTGCCAGCCGTGGCAAACCGCGTGCCGGAACTGGATGCGCAAGGCCTGTACAAGAGCTTTAACCCGTTCACGGGCAACCTGAGCAAGCCCGGTTCCGATGAGGTGAAGTCCTTCCGCCTGGACCTGGAGTACAAATGGGGCGATCACACCATCCGTGGCGGCCTGGATTCGCATGATATCGACATCACCAGCGCCGGTCTGGCCACCAGTGGCGGTTCCGCCTGGTCCTATCGCAAGGTGGCAGCAGGCCGCGAGTGCTTGCCGACCAACCTGTCCAACGCCCGCCCGGCCATCGTGTGTAACTTCGGCGGCTTCGGTACCCGCGGCTACTATGCGCGCCAGCGAGTCTTCAGTTCCATCACGGACGCAAAAGCCGAACAGACTGCGCAATATATCGAAGATCGCTGGCAGTTCAACAAGAATCTGTTGCTCACCTTCGGCCTGCGTAACGAGCAGTACAGCAATACCACCGGTGACGGCGACAAGTTCATCGATGTGAAAGACCAGATCGCACCGCGTCTGTCTGCATCGTGGGACGTGAACGGCGACGCATCGCTGAAGGTGTTCGGTTCCATGGGCCGCTATCACCTGCAACTGCCAGGCCAGGTGGCTGCCCGTGCTGCTTCGCGTTCGACCCTGACCGACCAGGACTTCACCTACACTGGTATCGACCCGAACACTGGGGTACCGACCGGCTTGACGCCGATCAATGTCGCCCAGTCGCCTGACGGTGAAACCGGGTCGCGTAAGCCGCCGCAGTCGGTGGTCGTGAAAGACCTGAAGCCAAACTACCAGGACGAACTGACCCTGGGCTTTGAGAAGGCATGGAGCCCGGATCTGAACTTCGGTCTGAAGGGGACCTACCGGAAATTGGGCGCCGGTATCGACGATAGCTGCGACACCCGCATTCTTTACGACTTCGCCCTCAAGAACGGCATTCCTGTGGTCTCTAAGGACTACATGAACTGCTTCATCTTCAATCCGGGCAAGGATGTGACCATCTGGGTAGATGGCCACGATGCGGCTGGCAACCCGATTGTCAGCGGAAAAGGCAAGTATGCCAACTTCTCCGCTGCCGAGATCGGTTCGCCGAAAGCCAAGCGTGAATACACTGCCCTCGACATGTTCCTGGAGCACCCGCTGCGTAACGGCTGGTATGGCCGCATCAACTACACCCTGTCGCGCAGCAAGGGCAATATGGAAGGCCAGACCCGTTCCGACACCGGCCAGACCGACGTCGGCACGTCGGCCGGCTGGGACTACCCAGAGTTCGCGGCTAACTCGGAAGGCTTGCTGCCGAACGACCGTAAGCACCAGTTGAAGCTGTTCGGTTTCTACCAGCTGACGCCTGAGATCTCTGTAGGTGGTAACGCCCTGATCCAGTCCGGTCGCCCGAAAACTTGCCTTGGTACCAATGAGGCCGCGGAGAACGGCGAACTGTTCCCGCCGTTGTCCGAAGAGTACGGCGGTCCGGGCTATGGTGCCGAGTACTTCTGGTGCGGTGGCAAGCCGGCGCCACGTGGATCGCTGGGACGTCTGCCGACCGAACGTCGTCTGGACCTGAGCATGACTTACGCGCCAAACTACATGAAGGGCCTGGCGTTCAAGATGGACGTGTTCAACGTGTTCAACTCGCAGAAAGTGACGGCCCGTCGCGAGACCTATGATGATGGCTCCGGTCACGGCATCCTGGCCAACTACGGCGAAGCGCGCAGCCTGCAGGATGCACGCTCGGTCAAGTTCACTGTCGAGTACAACCACAAGTTCTGATCGGACTTGCGCAAATCAACCGCGGCTTCGGCCGCGGTTTTTCTTTATGGAGGTATAAAGCATGTTGAAAGTCAGATCTGGGGCCTTTTGCCTGGCGTTGCTGATCGCCGCGCCAGCCGTAGCTGACGAGTTGGCCGATGCCAGCAAGCTGCTGGCGGACAAGTCCTATCCACAAGCGCTGGTACTTTTTACCAAGCTGGCTAAGGCAGGCCACCCGACCGCACAACTCCATCTGGGTGAGATGTACTGGTATGGCGAGGCGGGTCGCATCGACCTGGAGCAGGCCCGGCATTGGTTTTCCCAGTCCGCCGCTGGCGGCAATAGAGAGGCGGCGGCTGCGCTGGATGTGATGGCGCAGCGCGAAGCGCGGCGCCAAGATATCGATTACTGGGTTAACACCTATGATGCCAAGGATATGGCAAGCGGCGCCTTCAATTGCGTGCCGCCGGCCATCCCGCAGCTTTCCAAGAGCAATGCCGATATCGTCCGCGTCGAGGCTGACTATGCCGCCTGGCAAGCCTGCTACAACGGCTTCGTGCAGAACCTGAGTGATGCCTTACCACCCGGCAAACGCATACCTCCAGACATAGCACGACTGATGAACCAGATTGAATACGACCAGTCCATGGCTCACCTCGGCAAGGTGTACGCCGCCTTGTCGGAACAGGCTGGCGCAGCGGCGAGGGCCACAGTGGCGCGCTACCAGGATTGGCGCAAGACGACCGAGCAGTTTGTCGCGGCGCGTAATGCAGAGAGTAAGGCGGAGACCGATCTGGCGGTCGAGCAGCTACGCCGTGCCAATGCTAGTATCGGGCGCAGCGTGCTGGGCGGTAAGCCTTAAGCGAAAGATGCAGGCGCGCGCCGTTTATTCTTCGTGGCGCGCGCGCCATAGCGGATAGGCAGATCCGCCATGGCTGCGCGACGACTCCGGCACAACCTCCAATCTGTCGTTGTTCCTTGCAGTATTGACATGCTCTGATGGCAAGGCCGCACATCGCGGCTCTAAAAAATCAGAGAGTCAAAGAGGAAATGACGATGAAAGAAACCATACTGTCGCGCTCCGTGCGGCTGATGTTCACGGTCGGCCTGGGCCTGGCCGCCCAGCAGGCCGTGGCGCAAGACAATATCCAGCGGGTTGAGATTACCGGCTCCGCCGTCAAGCGCGTGGCCATCGAGGGCGCGCTGCCGGTGCAAACCCTGTCCAAGGCGCAGATCGAGCAGACCGGCGCCAATACCGTGGCCGACCTGGTGGCCACGCTGCCGTCGATGCAGGGTTTTGTGACCTCGTCGACGTCGATCAACGGCGGCGGCGGCGGCGTGCAGACCGCGTCGGTGCACGCGATTGGATCGAGCTACACCCTGGTGCTGTTGAATGGCCGCCGCATGGCGCCTTACAGCTCGGGCTCTGCCGTCAACCTGGCATCAATCCCGCTGGCGGCGGTGGAGCGGGTGGAAATCCTGACCGATGGCGCCTCCGCCCTGTACGGCTCGGACGCGATTGCCGGCGTGGTCAACTTCATCCTGAAGAAAAACCAGACCGACGCCAACATCGAGCTGACCTATAACCGCCCGACCAAGGGCAGTGCCGGCGCCACCACCAATGTTGCCATCTCCAAGGGCTTCGGCGACCTCGACAACGACGGCTTCAATGTGCTGCTGGCGTATAGCCACGACACGCAGAAGGAACTGAATGCCAGCGAGCGCCGCTTTGCCGCGCCGGGCGGCGTGCACGATTTCGAGGAAGGCGGCAAGCGCTACTCGCTGTACCAGTTGTCCGGCAACTCGATTCCCGGCAACGTCACCGTGCGCACGGCCAACGGCAACCCCGCCTTCAACCCAAGCCTGATCACCACCGGCAAGTGCGGCGCCGCCAATACCTTCCAGGTCGGCAACCGCTGCCTGTACAACTATGGCGCCGTGGTCGAACTGCTGCCGGAGATGAAGCGCGACGGCCTGTTCGGCTCCACCAATATCAAGCTGGGCAACGACTGGACCTTCTTTGCCGAAGGCCTGTATTCCAAGTTCACCAGCACCGCGCGCTATGCGCCGCCGGCCCAGCCGCTGTCGCTGAACATCAATTCGCCGCTGTACAAGGCGCACGTGGTGCCGGCGCTGGGCAAGCTCGGCATCGATCCGGCCTCCGTCAATTCGGCCACCATGGCGCTGCGCCTGGTCGATGCCGGCGGCCGTACCGACGACTGGAAGACCGATGCCAAGCATCTGGCCTTCGGCGTGCGCGGCGCGCAGTGGGGCTGGGATATGGAAGCGGCCTTCACCCATTCGGAAACCACGGCAGCCGACCATGCGGTGGCGGGCTACACATCGAGCGACAAGCTGGACGCGCTGATGGCGGCCGGCACCTACAACCCGTTCATCGTGCCGACCGCGGAAACGCGCGCGGCGCTGGCCTCGGCCGTGCTGCACCAGCAGCTGGACGAAACCCGCTCGCGCATCAATGCCCTGAACCTGCGCGGCTCGCGCGAAGTGTTCCAGGCCCCGGGCGGCGCGGCCATGCTGGCGCTGGGCGGCGACTTCATGCGCCAGAAGTATGTCTACGATCCGAGCGCGATCGCCATGGGCGCCAACAGCCTGCAGCCGAACTATACCGACAGCCCGATCGGCGGCATCCAGGGTTCGTTCCCGACCGATGCCACGCGCAAGAGCTGGGGCGCCTTTGCCGAACTGGTGGTGCCGGTGGTGAAGGGCCTGGAGCTCACGGCCGACCTGCGTTACGACAGCTATGATGCGGTCAGAGACAAGATGAATTTCGATTCCGCCGGCAAGCTGGTGGCGCCGGCCATCAAGGGCAACGAGGCCAGCAAGAGCACCTACAAGCTGGCGGCGGCATGGCGTCCGTCTGACAGCCTGCTGCTGCGCGGCTCCTACGGCACCGGCTTCAAGGCCCCGATCCTGACCGATATCACCAATCCGCTGCAGGGCGGCGGCGTGGCGAATGCCCACCCGTGCCCGATCACGTCCGGCCCGCTGCTGGCGCTGTGCGATGGCACCAAGGAGTACAACCTGCTGAATGGCGGTAATCCCTTCACCGGCGCGGCGGGTTTGAAGCCGGAAACGTCGAAGCAGGCATCGTTGGGCTTGCGTGTGGAGCCGAGCAAGAGCCTGTCGCTGGGCATGGATGTGTGGGACGTGAAGATCAAGGACCAGATCTCCAAGCTGCCGGAAAACGAGGTGTTCGGTAATCCAGCCAAGTATATGGGGCTGTTCGTTTCCTATTACGATCCGATCCAGAAGGAGAATGTGCTGGCGGCGTCGCTGACGCCGTTCAACCTGGCGCAGTCGCATTACCGGGGGATCGATTGGGACCACACCTACCGCATGGGTAAGTGGAACTTCAACTGGACCGGTACTTATATGCTGAAGGCGGATTTCCAAACGCTGCCGACCGATCCGGTGGAGCACAGCGTGGGGCGCTTCGATTCGTATAACGCGGTGACGTTCCGCTGGATCAGCAAGCTGCAGGTGGGCTGGAAGCAGTCGGACCGCCTGTCGCATTCGCTGACCGGGGTCTACAAGTCGGGCTACCAGGATATGTCGATCGCCGCCAGCAGCCAGGCGATTCGCGATGAGGCGGGTAACTTTGTGTCGCTGAGCCGGAAGGTAGAGGATTCCCTGGTGTGGGATTGGCAGACGCGGTTCAAGTTCAATGCCAACCTGACGTTGACCGGTGGCGTGAAAAACCTGTTTGACCGTGAACCGCCGTTCTCGCAGCGCATTGCCGGCGGCGGCAATCAGCTGGGGTATGACGGACGGTATGCGGATCCGTTGGGTAGGCAGCTTTATCTGGTGGCGGGGTATAAGTTCTAAACCCGGCAGGGTCAGGCCCCCAACGGTTTTGGGGTCTGCTGCTAGGGTTTAAGGCGTTTGACGTTCGCAAAAAGTCAAAGGCCTTACCCCAACCGCTTACAGCCGAACAGACAGGGTCTGACCCTTGGGTCAGACCCTGGTTGGCCGGGTTTAAATCCCGCCCCAAGCCGCCGACAAGATCGATACCGCCGCCAATGCCGCCGTCTCCGTACGCAACACCCTCGGCCCGATGGAGAGGGGCAGGGCGCCGCGTTTCAGGGCTTCCGCCTCCTCTTCGTCGGAGAAGCCGCCTTCCGGCCCGACCATGATGGTCAGTGCCTGCGCCGGCTGGTGGCGCGCCCAATCCGCCAGCGATTCAGTGGCGCGCGGCGTCAGGATCACGCGCTTGTGCAGATCCTGCTGGCCGATCCAGTCGCGGAATTCCAGCGGCGGCGCCACAGCGGCCAGGCGGTTGCGTCCGCATTGCTCGGCGGCTGAGATCACCACGCCATTCCAATGCTCCAGCTTCTTTTCCGCCCGTTCCGCCGACAATCGCACCACGCAGCGCCGCGCCGCCAGCGGCTGGATCGCCGCCACGCCCAGTTCCACCGCCTTTTCGATAATCCAATCCATCTTGGTGCCCTCCGGCAGGGCTTGTGCCAGGGTCACGGCAAACGGCAATTCCACCTCACGCTGGGTGAACAGTTTGACCTCCGCCCAAGCCTTTTTCTTTTGCACATCTGTCAACACTGCCGTATACTCACCGCCATCGCCGTTGAACAGGGTCAGTGTGTCGCCCGGCTCCATGCGCACCACATTGATGTGGTGGGCCACCTCGGGCGGCAACTCCAGTTGCTGACCGGCGGCAAGGGGTTGGGGCACGTGAAAACGGGGCATAAAGCTCTCAGGAAAGGTTGGAATGCACCAATTTTAAGCGTAGGTGTCACGCTCTGGTAAAATATCGGGTTCCAAACGCGGCCTTCGCCGCAGTGCACCAAATTCCAACCTTCCTCGATACACGATGAAAACTTCGCTCCCCTTCACCAAAATGGCCAACGCGATCCGCGCGCTGGCAATGGACGCTGTACAGAAGGCCAATTCCGGCCACCCAGGCATGCCAATGGGCATGGCTGAGATCGCTGTAGCACTGTGGAGCGGTCATCACCGCCACAACCCGACCAACCCAGCCTGGGTCAACCGCGACCGCTTCCTGCTGTCCAACGGCCACGGCTCCATGCTGCACTACGCGCTGCTGCACCTGTCGGGTTACGACGTGTCGATGGACGACCTGAAGGCCTTCCGCCAACTGCATTCCAAGACCCCGGGCCACCCGGAAGTGGGCTACACCCCAGGCGTGGAAACCACCACCGGCCCGCTGGGCCAGGGTATCGCCAACGCGGTCGGCATGGCGCTGGCTGAATGGCTGCTGGCTTCCGAATTCAACAAGCCTGGCTTCGACGTGGTCGACCACTACACCTACGCCTTCCTGGGCGACGGCTGCCTGATGGAAGGCATCTCGCACGAAGTGTGCTCGCTGGCCGGCACCCTGGGCCTGAAAAAACTGATTGCCCTGTACGACGACAACGGCATCTCCATTGACGGTAAAGTCGAAGGCTGGTTCACCGACGACACCCCGAAGCGTTTCGAGTCCTACGGCTGGAACGTGATCAAGAATGTGGACGGCCACGATGTTGCCGCCGTTGCCGCAGCCATTGAGGCCGCCAAGAAATCCGACAAGCCAACCCTGGTTTGCTGCAAGACCATCATCGGCAAGGGCTCGCCAAACCTGCAGGGCGGCGACAAAGTGCACGGTGCACCGCTGGGCGACAAAGAGATCGCCGCCGTGCGCGAGTACATCTCCTGGGGCGCCGAGCCGTTCGACGTGCCGGCCGACGTGGCGCAGGCTTGGGACTTCAAGGCGCAAGGCGCGCAATTCGAAGCCAGCTGGAACGAGATGTTCGCCAAGTACTCGGCACAGTACCCGGCGGAAGCGGCTGAACTGACCCGCCGCATGAAAGGCGAACTGCCAGGCAACTTCCAGGCAACCCTGGACGCCGCCATCGCCGCCTGCGTCGAGAAGAAAGAAACCATCGCCACCCGCAAGGCATCGCAGAACGCGATCCAGGCGCTGGCGCCAGTGCTGCCGGAATTCCTGGGCGGCTCGGCCGACCTGACCGGCTCCAACCTGACCAACTGGAAAGAGTGCGTCGCCGTGCGTTCCGGCGTGCCAGGCAACCACATCAACTACGGCGTGCGTGAGTTCGGCATGGCCGCGATCATGAACGGCGTCGCCCTGCACGGCGGCTACATTCCGTTCGGCGCCACCTTCCTGACCTTCGCCGACTACAGCCGCAACGCCCTGCGTATGGCTGCATTGATGAAGCAGCGTTCCCTGTTCGTGTTCACCCACGACTCGATCGGCCTGGGCGAAGACGGCCCGACCCACCAGTCGGTGGAACACGTGTCCTCGCTGCGCCTGATCCCTAACCTGGACAACTGGCGTCCTGCCGACACCGTGGAATCCATGGTCGCCTGGGGCGAATCGGTGAAACGCGCCGACGGCCCGTCGACCCTGATCTTCTCGCGCCAGAACCTGCCGTTCATCGAGCGTTCGGCCGAGGTGCTGGCCAACGTCGCCAAGGGCGGCTATGTGCTGTCCGACGAAGCCGGCGCCAAGGCCATCCTGATCGCCACCGGTTCCGAAGTGGAACTGGCCATGAAAGCCGCCGCCGAACTGAAGGCCGCCGGCACCCCGGTGCGCGTGGTGTCCATGCCATCGACCGACGTGTTCGACCGCCAGGACGCTGCCTACAAGGCATCCGTGCTGACCAAGGGCCTGCCACGCGTGGCGATTGAAGCAGGCGTCACCGCCTTCTGGTACAAGTATGTGGGCCTGGAAGGCGCAGTTGTAGGTATCGACACCTTCGGCGAATCCGCACCGGCTGGCGTGCTGTTCAAGCATTTCGGCTTCACCGTGGAAAACGTCGTAGCCAAAGTCAAGGCAGTCATCTAATTTCTATCATCAGGAGTAACGAGTATGACGATCAAAGTAGCAATTAACGGTTATGGCCGTATCGGCCGCAATGTCCTGCGTGCTTTCTACGAAGGCGGCAAAAAGCAAGACATCCAGATCGTGGCCATCAACGACCTGGGCAATGCTGAGTCGAACGCCCACCTGACCCGCTACGACACCGCCCACGGCAAGTTCCCTGGCACCGTCACGGTGGAAGGCGACAACATGATCGTGAACGGCGACTCGATCCGCGTGTTCGCACAACGCAATCCGGCAGAAATCCCTTGGGGCGAGCTGGGCGTGGACGTGGTGCTGGAGTGCACCGGCTTCTTCACCACCAAAGAAAAAGCGTCGGCCCACCTGAAAGGCGGCGCCAAGAAAGTGATCATCTCCGCTCCAGGCGGCAAAGACGTTGACGCGACCGTCGTGTACGGCGTGAACCACGGCGTGCTGAAGGCTTCGGACACCGTGATCTCGAACGCTTCCTGCACCACCAACTGCCTGGCCCCGCTGGTCAAGCCACTGAACGACGCCATCGGCCTGGAAACCGGCCTGATGACCACCGTGCACGCTTACACCAACGACCAGGTGCTGACCGACGTGATGCACGAAGACCTGCGCCGCGCCCGTTCCGCCACCCAGTCCATGATCCCGACCAAGACCGGCGCCGCCGCTGCGGTTGGCCTGGTGCTGCCAGAGCTGAACGGCAAGCTGGACGGCTACGCGATCCGCGTGCCGACCATCAACGTGTCGATCGTTGACCTGTCCTTCATCGCCAAGCGCGACACCACGGTGGAAGAAATCAACAAGATCATGAAGGAAGCCTCGGAAGGCGCACTGAAAGGCGTGCTGACTTACCAAACCGAGCCGCTGGTCTCCGTCGACTTCAACCACAACCCAGCCTCGTCGAACTTCGACGCCACCCTGACCAAAGTGTCGGGCAAGCTGGTCAAGGTGTCGTCCTGGTACGACAACGAGTGGGGCTTCAGCAACCGCATGCTGGACACTACCGTGGCCCTGATGAACGCCAAGTAATTCCCGGCATTGCCGACCAAAAGCGCCCTGCGGGGCGCTTTTTTATTTGTGGCGACATTTAAATAAGGATATATGCTTTTCAAATGTCGCAAATTGTAACAAATATTAATTAATTAATGCTTGTATTGGTATTGCCCGAATAAGGTTGCCTGCCACCCGTAGCTGGGCAGTTATCCGCTGGCGCCCCGCCGCGAAAGCCATGCCGGGGAGAATCTTTCATTTATTGAACTACTGTTGTAATTTGTCAACGCACCCTTGCAAGATTGTTCATATGCCAAATATTCTCTTTTGAAAAAGGTAACGATATGTAAAACTCGCAAGCTGCTGCTCAACGAAACTAATTGACACGGGGCAGCCTGATAATCGTTCTAGGGAGAATGTGTTGAAAAAGAAATACGTATTGAAACCTTGCGTTGTCGCTGTTGCTATGACCCTGGCGGGCCCTGTTGCGCTGGCACAAACCGAGGCAAACCAGCCTGCCGTTCAGAAAGTTGTAGTGACCGGCTCTAACATTAAGCGCGGCATCGACGAGCAAACCTCGTCGCCAATCCAGGTTCTGGGCCGCGAAGAAATCAAGGCGATGGGTGCGTCCACCGTCAAGGATATCGTGGATACCCTGACCTCGAACACCGGGGCCCTGTCCGACCTGAACAGCAGCAATTCGTTCTCGTCCGGCGCTACCGGCCTGTCCCTGCGTAATCTGGGCAAGGGCTCGACCCTGACCCTGCTGAACGGCCGCCGCGTATCGAACTTCGGTACCGCCGATGGTGGCCAGCAAACCTTCGTCAACATCGACTCGATTCCATCCGATGTGATCGAACGTGTTGAGGTGCTGCTGGACGGTGCATCGGCAATTTACGGCTCCGACGCCGTGGCCGGTGTGGTCAACATCATCACCCGTAAAGAATTCAATGGCTTGACCCTGCGCGCCGGTGCGCGTCAGTCCCTGGTCAAGAGCGACCTGAACCGTGACCAGACCGCCTCCGTTACTTGGGGCTTGGGCGACTTCAATGCGCAAGGCTGGAATGTGTTCAACCACCTGGAACTGTTCCACCGTTCGCCATACTCGAACCGCGCCATCCAGAACGTGCTGCCACAGTGGTACATCGACCACGTCAGCCCGACCTTCGGCGTGAAATCGACTTACTCCACTCCAGGTAACTACTTCGGTCGCTACCCGGCGGTGTACCCTGCCAACCCAGCGCTGGCTGGTAAAACCATCGGTGTGGCTGCGCCAGGTTGCGCCCCTACACTGCTGGAAGACGGCCTGTGCAAATTCGACCAGTGGGATCGCGTGGGCGGCTACGCTGAAGCGGACCGTGCCAACTTCATGTCCTCCGGCCGCCTGAAGATCAACGAGAACCTGACCGCGTTCGCAGAAATTACCCTGTCGGACACCAAGACCTCGTTCTACAACGCGCCGTCGATCATGCAGTACACCGGCACCCCGACCCGCTGGTTCAACGCCCAGACCCGCAAGCTGGAGTTCTTCACCGAACCGATGCTGCCAGTCGGCCACCCATACAACCCGTACAGCTTCCCGATCCAGCTGCGTTACCGCTACGCAGACAATGTGGATATGTACAAGCAGGAAGCACACGCTCGCCAGCACCGCGTGATGGTCGGCCTGGAAGGTACCCATTTCGGTTGGGACTGGAACAGCGCGATCGGCACTATGGCTAACTCGTCCGACGCGGGCGGCCGTGGTCCTAAGCATGCCAAGAACTACCTGGCTGCCGTCCTGACCGGCGAGTACAAGTTTGGCCAAAAGAACAGCGACGAACTGCTGAACCGCATGTTCCCGCACTATAGCTTCGATGGTAAAGCCAAGCAGCACTTCGCCGACATCCGTGCTTCGCGCGAGCTGATGCAACTGTCCGGCGGCCCGCTGTCGCTGGCAGTCGGCGCAGAGTACCGTCGCGACAGCTTCGAGTCGTGGGTCAGCGACAACGTGGCGAACGCCGAACTGGTGGGCTACGGTTCGATCAACGTGAACGGCGGCCGTAATATGTATGCCGCTTATGCTGAACTGGCAGCTCCAGTCACCAAGGACCTGGAGCTGAACGGTGCGGTACGTGTCGACAAAGTCGGCAAGACCGATGCCAACGTGGTACCTAAGCTGAGCGCGCGTTACCAGCTGCACCCAAGCCTGATGGTACGTGCTACCGTTTCGCAGGGCTTCCGTGCACCAAATGCTGCGGAAACCGGCGATGTGGCCCTGTCCGCATTCCAGAACGGCCTGCAAGATCCGAAGCGTTGCGCCATCGCCACCCAGCTGTATAACGAACTGCTGAAGGGTACTGCAATTGACCGCGCCGATGCAGTGCGTGCCCGTGACGCAGGTTGCTCGGCCAGCGCCGCAGTGGATATCGCTGGTAACCCGTCCCTGGATCCGGAGAAATCGCGTAGCGTGAACGGCGGCGTGGTATGGCAACCGACCAAGGACCTGTCCATGAGCCTGGACTACTACCGCATCGAGCGCCGTAACGAGATCGGTACCCGCGACATCGATGAAATCCTGTCGCAGGAAGACAAAGTTCCTGGCTCGGTGGATCGTCTGGGCGTGACCGATGACGACCGCAACCTGTCGCAGCGCGTGTTCGAACTGTCGGGCAAGCGTATCGATCACACCGCCGGTCCGATCGCCGCGATTTCGATGGCGTACCAGAACCTGAACCGCACCCGCGTTGAAGGCCTGGATCTGGAGATCAACCACCAGATCAACATGGGTTCCAGCGGCAAGATCCGTAATACCCTGCGCGCCAATTACCAGCTGGACTACCGCGGCTGGGATTCGGTGGACAATAACTACACCGAAAACCTGGCTGGCCTGTACGGCAATCCGAAATACGCTGTGCGTGCTACGTCGCAGTGGAACCAAGGTCCGTATCGTGCTGGTGTAGCGTTCACTTACAGCCCAGAGACCAAACTGATCTCCGACAAGTACGACACCAGCTACACGGCACAGGGTTGCAAGGATCGTTCGATTCCGACCGACTATTGCAAAATCAAGCAGGACATCGTGGTTGACGCGAACATCGGTTACGACCTGTTCAAGAACACCTCGCTCAGCCTGAACGTGGACAACGTGTTCAACCGCGCATCGACCGTCAATGTACGCACCACGGTTCTGCCACTGCGTGGCCGCACCGCGCGTATCGCAATCGAACACAAGTTCTGATCCTGACGAACCTGTGGTAACGAATCCCCGCTTTCGAGCGGGGATTTTTTCTTGATGGAAGGGATTCATAGAAAAATGTTGAGAAAATCTTTCCTGCCAAGCTTGACTGCCATCGCCATGCTGATGGGCCCGAATGCTGGCGCCGCCGAGACACCTGTCGTCGTGATCAAGGCCCCAGCAGCCGACATTCCGGTATCGGCTTTCTTTGAGCACGCCGCCTTTAGCGATGCCGGCCTATCGCCCGATGGCCGCACCGTCGCCATGCGCTACGCGCCAAACGGTAGCCGCGTGCGCCTGGCCGTGATGGATGTGAAGACCCATAAGATCGACGTGATTGTGGCGCCGAGCGATGCCGACATCGTCAGCTTTAACTGGGTCAACGAGAACCGACTGACGTTTAGCTTGGGCGACCGCACGATCGGCGCTGGCCAGCAACGCCTTGGCGCCGGCCTGTACGCCGTTAACCGCGACGGCAGTGAACTGCGCGAGCTGGTTAGTCGCAAATGGCTGACCAACGAAAAGAATAAGAACCTGTTGCCGCCGAATACTAGCTTCTTCGCGGTGGCGGGCAAGCGCGACACCGACGATGTGTTCGTGCTGCAGGCGTCCTATCGCAACGATGACCTGGAAGCCATCAACCTGCTGCGCTTGAATACGCGCACCGGTCGCTCTGTCGCTGTGACGCGTCCACCGCGCGTTCTGCAGTGGTATCTGGACCAGAATGGCGAGCCGCGCATGGCCGCCAGCCAGGATGGCGCGGAAACTGTGATGAACTATCTAGACCCGGAAACCGGGAAATGGCGTCCACTGACCCGCTTCGACAGCTGGAGCGGTAAGGGTAGTTTCGAGCCGCAGGCATTCGGCCCCGACGGCACACTGTACGTCAGTACCGAAAATGGCCAGGATAAGCGCGCGCTGTACACGTATAACGTGAAGACCGGCAAGCTGTCGGCGGAACCGTTGGTGGTGTTGCCTGAGCATGACTTCGAGGGCGCGCTGATCATGAACGATGACAAGGTGCTGGGCGTGATGGTGCAGGGCGAGACGGCGTCCAGCCACTGGTTCGATCCGCAGATGCAGGCAGCGCAGGCCGATATCGATGCGCGTTTGCCGGATGCGGTCAACCTGGTGCGCCCGGCGCGTCGTTCGAAAGAGGGCATCATCCTGGTGCAGTCCTATTCGGACACATCGCTCGGTGCGCTCTATCTATACAACTTGCAAAGCAAGGAACTGGTCCTGTTCGGCAAGTCCGCGCCGCGCCTGGACCCGACGCGCATGTCGTATAAGCACCCGGTGAAATACACCGCGCGCGACGGATTGCCGATTCCGGCCTACCTGACCCTGCCGAAAGGCGTGGCGCCGAAGAACCTGCCGCTGGTGGTGCTGGTGCACGGCGGCCCGTCGGTGCGCGGCGGCTATTGGGGGTTCGACCCGCAAGTGCAGTTCCTGGCTTCGCGTGGCTATGCTGTGCTAGAACCGGACTTCCGCGGCAGCACGGGTTTTGGCCGCAAGCATGAGTCCGCAGGCTGGCGCCAATGGGGCCTGGCCATGCAGAACGATGTAGCGGACGGTGCCAAGTGGGCGGCCGCCAAAGGCTTTGCCGATCCGAAGCGCATCTGTGTTGCCGGCGCCAGTTATGGCGGCTATGCGGCCTTGATGGGGCTGGTCAATGATCCGGATATTTTCAAATGCGGCGTGAGCTGGGTCGGCGTGACCGACATCAACCTGCTGTATTCGGTGACCTGGGGGGACATGTCGGAAGAGGCGCGCAAGTACCAGCTGCCCCTGTGGATTGGCGACCGTGAGAAGGACGCGGCCCAGTTGAAGGCAACTTCCCCGATCGAGCAGGCGGCGCGCATCAAGCGTCCGCTGATCGTGGCCTACGGTGGCGCCGACGACCGCGTGCCGATTGTGCACGGTACTAAGTTTTATTCTGCTGTGAAGAGTCATAACCCGGATGTCGAATGGATCGAATACGTCGACGAAGGCCATGGCTGGCGTAGCGTGAAGACCAATGTGGATTTCTGGGGCAGGGTGGAAACCTTCCTGAATAAGCACATCGGCAAGCCTGAGTAAGCTCTCCCAGCTGGTGAATGGCAAGAGGCCGCTCAGTTGGAGTAGAGCGGCTTCTTTTATATTTTTAGTTGCCAGACGCCGGATGGCGTCTCACGAAGGGGGGAAGGCTGCGCCGCAATTGGTGATTATGAGGGCGTGTGATGGGGCGGCCATTGTGACTCTTAAAGGAAATTTTGGTTCGTGAAAACTCCCCCATCTTTCTGACGTTAATATGGCGACTCTCAAATGTCGCTGCATTGCATGTAGATTTTAAGCGGCGGCCGCGCGGCCGTTGCGCACTTCCAGCGCCTTGCCGTGCTGGATGCCGATCACGCGCTCGGCGGCGTTGATGGTTTCGGGGCGGTGCGCCACCATGATGCGGGTCAGGTTGAGCTCGGCCAGCGCGTGGTTGACGCGCGCCTCGTTGCGCACGTCGAGGTGGCTGGTGGCTTCGTCCAGGGCCAGGATCTTCGGCTCCTTGTACAGCGCGCGCGCCAGCAGCACGCGCTGTTTCTGGCCGCCCGACAGGCTGCTGCCCATATCGCCCACCAGGGTCTGGTAGGCCATCGGCATGGCGGCGATATCGTCGTGGATGGCGGCCAGGCGCGCGTAGTGCTTGACCTTCTCCGGGTCGGCGCCGTTGTCGAAGAAGCTGATGTTGTCCAGGATGGAGCCGGCCAGCAGCACATCGTCCTGCATGACGGTGCCGATCATGCTGCGGTAGGCGCGCAAGCCGAGCTGGCGCAGCGGGATGTCGTCGACCAGGATTTCGCCCTCGGTCGGCTGCAGCAGGCCCAGCACCAGCTTGCACAAGGTGGTCTTGCCGCAGCCGCTGGGGCCGACCAGGGCCAGGCTCTGGCCGGCGGGGATATGCAGGTCGATGCCGTCCAGGATCTACGGTTCGCCCTCGGCGTAGCGGAAGCGTACATTGCGCAGGGTGATGGCGGGCGCGATGCGGCTCACGTCCGCCTCAAACGCATCCTCCGGCTCGGCCGGCTCCTTGACGATATCGGCCAGGCGCTCGGCGTGCATGCCCAGCATCTTGACGTCGATGTACAGGTCGACCAGGCCGAAGACACGGCCGGTGAAGGTGGTGGAATAGCTGGTGAAGGCCATCAGCATGCCGATGGTCAGCGCGTTGTCCATGACCAGCAGGGCGCCCACGTAGAACAGCAGCAGGGCCTGGCCGCTGCTCAGGGTCGAGCTGCCCAGCTTGAACAGGATGCCCAGTTTCTGCGTCTGGATGTCGCGGTTGACGACATCCTGCTTCAGGTTGAGCCAGCGCGCGCGCCGTTCCACTTCGCGCCCGAACAGTTTCAGCGGCACGATGGCGCGCACGGTTTCCAGGAAATGGCTGTTCTCCTTGGCCGACAGCACCAGGCGCTCCTGCGAGGCGGCCCGCAGCGGGTGGTAGGCCAGCGCGCGCAGCGCGATATAGGCGGCCAGGCCGCCCAGCACGATGCAGGTCAGTTTGGGGCTGTAGGCCAGCATCATGCCGAAGGCGAGCAGGGCCATCAGGCCGTCCAGCATGCTTTCGACAAACAGGCTGGTCAGGGTGGTCTGGATCGCATTCATGCTGCCAAAACGCGAAACCACGTCGCCCAGGTGGCGCTTTTCGAAGTAGCTGACCGGCAGGCGGATCAGGTGGGTGAAGACGCGGGTGGACCATTGCAGAGCCACGTCGGTGCCCCAGCGCATCAGCACCCAGCTGCGCGCCAGGCTGATGGCCGATTGCGTCACCAGCATCAGGGCGAAGCACAGGACCAGGACCTTGAGCAATTCGCGGTCGCCATTCACCACCACCTCGTCGATCACGAACTGGTTGAACAGGGGTGAGGCGAGGGCGAACACTTCCAGCGCCACCGCCAGCATGATGACCTTGGCGATGGCCCAGCGCAGGCCGATCACCTTGCCGGTCAGCTCGGTGAGCGAGACTTTGCGCACGGCCTTCTTTTCCTCGAACTCCGCCGTCGGGCTCAGCTCGAGCGCGACGCCAGTGAAGTGGCGCGACAGCTCGGGCATGGAATAGTCGCGCGCGCCGGTGGCGGGATCGTGGATGGTGGCCAGCACATTGCCGCGCAAGTCGCGCCTGATGGCGGACAGCACCACAAAGTGGTTCAGGTTCCAATGCAGGATGGCCGGCAGCTGCAGCTGCTCCAGGTGCTCCAGCTCCAGGCGCAGCGGCCGCGAGGACAGGTGCAGGCTGGCGGCGTGGCGCATCAGCTGGTTGAGGGTGGCGCCTTTCAGGCTGATGGAAAACCTGCGGCGCAGTTCCGCCAGGTCGGTCTGGTGGCCGTGGTGGGCGGCCACCATGGCGATGCAGGCCAGGCCGCATTCGCTGGATTCGGTTTGCAGGATGGTCTTCATTCGTTGCTCTTCTGGCGCGGGGCGATGGCGATCAGCGGTTCCGCGATCCATTCCCAGATCTTGCGCTGGTCTTGCACGATGTCGGCTTCCAGGGTCATGCCGGGTTTGACCGCCAGGCTGTCGCCGTAGACCTGGATCGCCTGCCGGTCGAGCTTGACGCGGATGCGGTACAGCGCCTCGTTGCTGGCGCCGCGCGAGACGGTGCCGAGGATGGTGCCGGCGATATTGGCCGGCAGCTCACTCGGCGCGAACGGGGTGCGGCTGACATCGACGATCTCGCCGCCGTGCAAGCCGAATTTCTGATAGGGGAAGGCTTGGTAGCGAATCAGCACTTTCTGCCCCGGCTTGACGAAGCCGGCGGTGCGGCTGGGCGCGTACAAGTTGGCTTCCAGGGCGGCGCCATCGGCCGCGCCGGGCACCAGGGTGGCCAGCGATTGCCCGGCGCTCAAGGCCTGGCCTATATGGTAGTTGAGGGCGGTGAGCGTGCCTGCTTGCGGCGCCACCACCAGGGTGCGGCGGCGGTCGCGGTTTTGCACCGCCTCCTGCTCCAGGGTGGCCTCGGCGCGCCTGAACTGGGCCAGCTCGCCGTCCAGGTCCTGCCCCAGTTGTTCGCGTTCGGCGCGCAGGTTGACCAGGGTGCTGGCGAGCTGGCTCTGGCTGCGCGCCAGGGCGCTCAGGCGCGCTTCGATATCAATCAGGTCTTCCTGTTTTTGCTGGGTTTGCGCCTGCGAGACAAAGCCACTCGCCTGCAGTGTTTCGTACTTGCTGACGCTTTGCTGCGCCAGGCCCTTGCGGCGCGTTGCCAGCTTGATCTCGTTGCCAAGCTGGACTTGCTCGGCTTCCGCATTGGCGATGCGCGCTTCGATGGCGCGCTGCTTTTCGCGCGCCATGGCGATGCGCGCGGTGCGCTCCAACTGCAAGGCTTCGCGGCGGATGGTGAGCTGCTGGGCAATCAGCGTGCCCAGCTCGCCGCCGCTTTGCTGCCGCTCGGACGACAGTTCAAACAGCAGATCGCCGGCCTTGACGGTGCTGCCTTCCGCCACCAGGGCGCGCACCAGGGTGCCGGCCTGCGGCGTGGTCACGGCCAGGGCGCCGTTGACCGGCACCACCAGCCCGCCGACCCGGGCTTTCTGGGTGAAGCTGCCGAGCGCGACAAAGGCGACCAAGGCGCCGGCAATGCTCAGGGCCACGGCTGCCACCACTGTGCCGGACATGGTGTGCTTCAGCCGGATCGATCCCAGCCAGTTGGAGGTGAGCGCTTCCCCTACTTCCGGGCGGAACAGCGGGAGCTTTTTAGGGGATGGTGAGGTTGGCGGTGTGTTGCCCGCCGTTACACTAGGCTTTGTGCTCATTGAATCGAAAGTTCTAACGACGTGCTTATACTCTCGAGCAGTGTCACTTTGTCCCTAGGAATTTTTGCGAGCGGAAACGCATGATTGCGAAAAGAAGGAATGCTCCCACACGGCCTCGTAAAACGACATTGGTTTACATGCTGCGCCAGCCTTAGCCCTGTCGATGTACTCGATCCATTGCACGTCGAGATTGTGGCTCTTCATTGGGAAGTAGAAATTGCTGCCGTGCACGATCGGCACCGGATTATCGGAACCGCCGTACGCCAGCGTTAGCGGACCCCAACATTGCAATCCGCCGCATCTGCGTCAACGCCGAGTACCGCTTCCAGCAATTGATACGCGGGAACAAGCAAGCCCCGAAGGGAGCGGACCTGCATACCTTCATTTACTGCAGGGCAGTTGGTGTCGACGCAAAAAAAAACCGTTCAGCTTTCGCTGAACGGTTTTGCTTTGGTTAGTAGTTATCGGACGAGGTATCACGAAAATCAAGTTTTTCCCCGCGCTTACCACCGACATAGGTGTCGTCATAATAGTCCGGGCGTTGGCCTGGCACATCGACTTGAGGAATATCTTCGCCACCGCTTACGTAGGCCAGTTGTTGCTGCGTCAGTTCAAACATAGCACCTCCTATAATATTAGCTATATTGCCTATTTGGCATTCTTAGTATAGTGAATTTATTAACGTTGTCAATAGAATATTTTGCGGGAAAAAAATGTGTGATTTAGAAGAAGGAATGCTTCCACCCGGCCCCAGAAACGCCATTGGTTTCAAAATTGAGTCGAGCGTGCGATAGCCGTGTGTCTCTAATGGTGCAGGAAAAAGGCGTGTGGGGGCGGGGGGCTTAACTCTGCCGTCGAGTTATTTAAAGAGGGCGTCACCCCCTTCATTCCTATGCCGTCGCCGACCTCAAGCTTTGCTGTGGCGCTGTTCGGAATCGAATTCGGTGCGTCGATCTCGGCCGTGGCTGGCCCGTTCAAGGTCAGTTATGAAGAGTGCGTGGCCTTCCGGCAGGCGTGCTGGGAAGGCGTTGTGGCCGCATGCGAGCTGGTGGTAACACGTGTAATCGACAGGGTTCCAGCGAGGCGCGCCAGGTGGCGCGCCTTCTTTTACATATCGCAGCCGATTTTACATATCGCAGCCGATGCGCTTGCCGTACACGCAGGCGTTAAAGTCGCCATCGTTGCAGGCCACGATCAGCTTGTAGCAGGTGCGGGGATCAGGCGCAGCGAAGGTCGAGAAGCTAGTGCCAGCTGCCAGACCGAAGGCCAGAACCATCCACGCTTTCTTCAGTTTCGTCATTTGCTAACTCACTTTCTGGTTGAGGGAGTCCTCAGGCTAGCAGACGCGATTCGTGCGGCATACTGTTTTATTAATTAAATAGTCACAAATATTCACGTTAAAATAATGTTGACAAATTAGTATATTATTATGAGAATCGCTCACGCGAGATTTATTCGCGGAGACTCTCCTAGATAATATTAAGTTGGAAGAGACTATTAATGTTGAGGTTAAAAAAGCGATTGCAGTAGCATTGTTCGGAATTGGCGCGGGCGCCTCGATCAGCGCGGTGGCGTGCTCGTTTAAAGGAAGCTACGAAGAGTGCATTGCATTCCAGTAGGCATGCTGGGAAGCCGATACCGTGGCATGCAAGAATTTGGACCGCTATAGCTGCTGACGCTGGGACATCTGATTCCATCCCCAATGAAGGGAAGCGACGATGTTCGAGACCTGCCGCAAGTGGCTGGCTCAATGTGAGGCTGGTAATGAAAATGCTTGCGCCGACTTTGAGCGCCTGGACTGCTGGTGGTGGCACTTCTAATTTGAAAAGGACAAAAAATGCTGAAACTGAAGAAAATGATCGCCGTAGCTCTGTTTGGTATCGGTGCCGGCGCCTCGGTGACTGCCATGGCAATCCCAAGCTACGAGACTTGCTACGGTTACCGTGAAGCGTGCGTCTTCAATGGCGATGAGGAAGCATGCGACCTGTTCAACGCCAGCCGCTGCAGCCGCTACGTGTACCCTTTCTAATAGGGTGAGCACTGTACCGCTGCTGGCGCGGGGACTTCTGATCCTGTTTAGCTTGCAGCAAGGCGCGCCAGGCGGCGCGCCTCTTCCTGCACTGCGGCCCGGAGTTCTTCCGGGCCTTCAATCGTAAAATCGAAATTGAACGACGCCAGCAGGCGCGCGAACCAGCTATAGCTGGTCGTGGTCGTGGCCAGGCGCACGCCGCCGTCGGTTTCCACCAACGGGCCGATGTAGCGGCCCACTTCGCGCGCGGCGCTGGCCAGGTCGGTGTGCAACAGCACGCGCACCGGCAAAGGCCGGGGCAAAGTGGCCAGCGCGTGCTGCAGTTGCGCGGCGGCGTCGAAGCTGTCCGGCTTGTCGAAGACCATGCCGGTTTCCGCCACCTCGGCAATCCGATCCAGGCGGAACGAGCGGATCGCCAGCCGCAGGCGGCACATCCCCACCACATACCAGCGCGTATGGCTGAAGACCAGGCCATAGGGGTCGAACTCGCGCTGCATCGATGCACCATCCTGCGGCGTGTAGCGAAAGCGCACGCGGTGCTGCGTTTGCGCCGCCAGCGCCAAGGCGGTCAATTCGCCGGTCAGGGCAGGGCGTCCTGCACCGGCGTAGCTCCAGCGCTGCTCGGGCGTGTCGAGTACCGCCGTCTCGCGCAGCGCCTGCACGCTGCCTTGCAGGGCGGGCGGCATCACGCGCTCCAGCTTGGCCTGCGCGCTGGCCACGGCGGGCGCGGTGTCGGCCAGGCGCAGCGAGCGCACCGCCATCAGGCCCAATGCCACGGCGGACGCTTCGTCGTTGGTGAACATCAGCGGCGGCAGCTTAAAGCCGGGCACCAGCATATAGCCGCCATAGCGGCCGCGCTCGGCCGTGATCGGGATGCCCAGTTCCTCCAGCATGGCGATGTAGCGGCGCAGGGTGCGGCGGTCGATGCCCAGGCGGTCCGACATCTCGGCGCCCGAAATCTGGCGCTGGCTTTGCAGCAGTTCGAGAATGGCGAGGGCTTTGATGGCGGGTTTTGACATGATGCTGCCATTTTTGCATGAAAACAGGGCGGATATTGTCCTATATCGCGTTCACAATGCTTCATCCCCAACAAAAACAAGAGGCAAACATGGAAACCATCCTGTACCACGGCGCACCGAACGGCTGCGCGTTCGGCATCATCGTCGCCCTCGAATGGTTATGCCGGCCCTACCGCCTGGTGCAGGTCGATCTGCCAGGAATACCGGTGCCGGCGCTGCAGACTGGCGGCAAGCTGGTGCGCGATTGCCGCGCCATCTTGCGCCATATCGGCCAGCAACGCCGTTGCCTGCTGGGTTACCGCAGCGGCACGGCGGAAGCGCGCAAGCTCGAGACCTTGCTTGATTACCTGCACGAAGGCTTTGAAGCCGGCCCGGCGCGCATGGCGCTGGCGTGCAGCGCGCTGGATGAGGTGCTAGGCGGGCAGGAGTGGGTGGATGGCAATAAGCGCACCGTGGCCGATGCCTGCCTGGTGGCGGTGGTGCGCTGGGCGCAGCGCGAAGCGGGGCTGGAGCTGAACGCCTACCCGGCCTTGCAGCGCCATGTGGGCGAGCTGCACGGCGACCCGGCGGTGTTCTTTGCGGATGCGATTGAGATGCAGCGGCCCGCGGTGAGCAGCGGGCGCTACTTGGGGAAGGCAGCGTAGAGGAACTGGGGCGGAAAAATGGGGTACGTCCCCATTTTTCCGCGCTCCGAACTTATATTACTGGAAGCGGTACTCGGCAGTGACGCGGATACGGCGGCCAGCGACGTCGTCCAGGTTCTGTGGGATCACGCCACCGCCGTCGCGGTTGAATGATTTCAGGTCAAGCGGTGGGCGCTGGTCGAACAGGTTGCGCACGTTCAGCGAGAGCGTCAGGTTCTTGATGCCGGTGTAGCTGAGGTTGTAGTCCCAGCGCACTTCCGAACCCACGCGGCACACACCCGGGCCCCAGTCGTTGGCGGCGCAGCCTTCCTTGGTGTACTCCTCGTCGAAGTAGTCGCCTTGCAGCTTTTGCGGGCTGAAGTACACCAGGCGCATGCTGTTGGTGAAGGCGCCGGTGGTCAGCGCGCCCAGCACATTGGCGGTGAACTTGGAGTAGCCATAACGCCCGGCCAGGTTGTCGCCCCAGCTGCCGCCGTTGCGGGTCGGCGCGAAGTTGCGCAGGTCGAGCAGGTAGGTGCCGTTGCCGTTCACATCCAGCCGGCCAAACGGCAGCGAGAAGCGCGACGCGAGGGCAAGATCGACGCCGCTGGTGCGGGTCTTCGACACGTTCTCGAACATGCCCGAGGTTGACGACAGCGGACCGGCCGTTACACCGTACTGCGCGCGCTCGGCGGCAGTGAAGGTCTTGTCCTGGGCGAGCGGCAGGCGGTTGATGATGCCAGGCATCAGCGAGTCTTCCGCCGACAGCAGCTCGGAGGTGCTCTTCGTGTTGATTTCGTTCTTCCGCTCAATACGGAAGTAGTCCATCGCAAACGAGGTGCCTTTGACTGGTTCGATCACGAAACCGACAGTGCCGCTGCGCGAGGTTTCCGGTTTCAGGTCCGGGTTGTTGCGCACGATCGAGGCGACGCCGCCGGCGCATTCATTGCCTTCCACAATGTCGGCACGCGCCAGCAGCAGGGCCACATTCGGGTCGCTGCCCGGCAGGGCGTCGGCCTGGTCGCGCAGGTCGCTGGCCAGCGCTTGCGCCTGGTCGCAGCGTTTCGGATCGACTACGCCGTTATCGAAGGCGAACTTGCTGGACGGGGCGCTTTCGGTCAGGTTCGGTGCGCGGAAGCCGGATTCGAGCGTGGCACGCAGCAGGAAGTTCTCGGTCGCTTTCCAGCGCGCGGCAACCTTCGGCGATACCCGGCCATCGAAGCCCGGGAATTTGTCGAAGCGAGCGGCGCCCACCAGTTCCAGTTTTTCCATCACTGGCGCGTTGATCTCGGCGAACAGCGATTCATTGGTGCGGCTGGCGTCGGCAGAGGAGGCGCCGTTGCTGACGATGTCGCCGGCCAGCAGATTGGCGGTTGGCCGGATGCGGATCTTCTCGTGGCGCACGTCGCCGCCCACCGCTGCCATGACCGGACGGCCGCCGATGCTGCCCACCTGGCCGCTGGCCTTCAGGTCGATGAAGGTTTGTGTGATCTTGCCGTCGTAGCCATTCTCAGGGAACAGCTTGTTGATCACCTCGGCCGAGTTGATCTGGCCCAGCTTGTAGGCGCGGTTGAAGAAGTTCGGATCGTCGACGTTGTAGTCGCCGATCACCTCCTTGAAGCCGCTGTCGCTGAAGAAGCCGCCGCGGCTACGGTCCTTGGTCTTGCCGCCCATGATGCCGAGCGCGGCTTCCCAGTCCCACTTGTTGGTCAGCGTCCCTTTCACGCCAGCCAGGGCGCGGTATTGGTCGCTGGTCGATTTGCGATAGGACGGGTCATCCAGGAAACGGTAGCGCAGTTCCAGCTCTTCGCCGCTGGTGTTCAGCGGGTGGGTGGCTGGCAGGCCGCGATAGATGAAGGTGCGCCCCTGGCCGGTGCTCGGGTCGCCCCATACCGCGTTGGGGTTGGCCGAACCGTAGGTGGCGAAGGCACCGCTGTAGTCGGTGGTGGTGTGCGAGTACAGCAGTTCGGCGAATGCCTCCATGCTTTCGTTGACCTTGAAGCGGGCCGAGACCAGGCTGTTCACGCGCTCGGCGGCTGGGGTGGCCTGGAAGCGGCTGAAGCGGTCGTGCACGCACAGGCCGCCGGCATTCTTGGTGGTGCAGCCGGGCAGCGCGCCCTGGCCGATCAGGTTGCCGGGGAAGCTGAAGGTCGATGGGGTGCCGCGGTTGCCGAACATCAGGCCGCTACCTGGGGCGACGGTGCCGAAGTACTCGCCGTAGGTCGGGTTGATGTCGTCCACCACTTCACGCCAGAACAGGTCGTTGCGCTTGAAGTACTCGACGTTGGCCAGCACGTTGAAACGGTCGTTGTCGAGGTCGCCGAAGCCACCGGTGACGCTGACGGTGCCATTGCGGATGCTTTGCTGCTCGACCGAGCGGTTGAAGCTGCCGCTGACCGTCAGGCCGCGGTAGTCGGAACGGGTGATGACGTTGATGACGCCGGCTACGGCATCGGAACCGTAAATCGAGGAGCCGCCGTTGCGCAGGATCTCGACCCGCTCCACCGCATCCAGCGGCAGCGTGTCGAGGTTGGTGAATACTTCGTTATAGTCGGCCAGCGGGTAGGGCGCGACGCGGCGCGAATTGAGCAGCACCAGGGTCGATTGCTTGCCAAGCGCGCGCAGCGACACCGAGGAGGCGCCGCCGGCGAAGGAATTGCTGCCGCCGGCGTCGGACAGGGCCGAGCGGTCGGAAGAGGTCAGGGTGTCCATCAGTTCCTTGACCGAGCTCACGCCCAGGCGTTTGATGTCCTGCGCCCGGATGGTTTGCACCGGCGACGAGGTTTCGCTTTCGATGCGGGCAATATTGGAGCCGGTGACGACGACTTTGGGGATGGGTTTTTCGGTGGCTTCTTGCGCGAGCACAAGGGGGGATACTGGCAGCGTCAAGGCAACTGCGATGACGCTGCGTTTCAGCACGATTCGCTTCACTATGGTTCTCCCATTCAGATATGACGAAAATAAGGTCGGGCGCATAAGGCACGGCCTGTAAGCTATCAATCTAAATGAGGCGATTACAAATTCAATAAGTTTGCGCAAAAATTAGCGAAACTAGTCATTGTTCCGTTGTAAAAAATATACATCTCCAAAGGGCGCGCACGTTTTCCGCATGTTGTGCCGCTTTCTCCGGCGCCACGCGTGATTGGTCCTGACCCTGCAGGCGCAACTGGTGCTGCCAGCGCCGCATGTCGCGGTAGGCGTCGGCCACCGCGCCGGCCAGCACGGCATCGACCAGGCCCAGCTGGCCGGCCAGGTGCAAGAGGGCGATATTGCCGATATTGCCGGTCAGTTCCGGGTAGCGGGCCGCATGCTGCAGCACCAGGTATTGCACGATGAACTCGATGTCGATCATGCCGCCCTCGTCCTGCTTGAGGTCGAACAGTGCGCTGCGGTTGGGGCGGGCGTCGCGCATTTTCTGGCGCATGGCCAGCACTTCCTGCTTCAGCGCGGCGGCATCCGGCCGTTCCTTGCGCAGCACCTGGCAGCGGATTTGCTCGAAGCGCTGGCCGATGGCGGCGTCGCCGGCGCAGAAGCGGGCGCGTGTCAGGGCCTGGTGTTCCCACAGCCAGGCCGAGCCGTGCTGGTATTTTTCGAAGGAGGCCACGCTGGACACCAGCATGCCGCTGGCGCCGTCCGGCCGCAACGCGGTGTCGATGTCGAACAGGATGCCGGCCGAGGTGTGCGAGGTCATCCAGGTGATGAAGCGCTGCGCCAGCTTGGCGTACAGGCCGGGCGCGTCCTGGTCCTCGTCGTCGAACAGGAAAATCACGTCCAGGTCGGAGACATAGCCCAGCTCCTTGCCGCCCAGCTTGCCATAGGCGATGACGGCGAATTTCGGCACCTCGACATGGCGCTTGGCCACCGTCTGCCAGGCCGCCTTCACCACGGCGGCCACGATCACGTCGGCCAGCGCGCTCAAATGGTCGGCCAGCTTTTCCACGGTCAGCGAGCCGGCCAGGTCCTGCGCCAGCAGGTGGAATAGCTGGGCGTGGTGGACTTCGCGCAGGATGTCGAGCTGGCGCTCGGTGTCGCCGGGCGCGGTGGCCAGCTGACGTTCCAGCTCGGCCGCCGCCGCGGCCGGGTCGAACACCGCGCTCAGGATGCGGTCGTCCAGCAGCTCGTCGAGCAGGATCGGGTGCTGGGTCAGGAACTTGGCGGCCCAGCCGCTGGCGTGCATCATGGTGATCACGCGTTCCAGGGTGTGCGGGTACTCGGTCAGCAGCGACAGGTAGGAGGAGCGGCGCGAAATCGCTTCCAGGAAGTCGAGCAGGCGGCCCAGCGTGCCGAGCTTGCTGCCCGCGCTATTGCGTTCGGCGGCGCGCGCGATCTGCGGCAGGGCGGCGTTGACCAGGGCCACCAGGCGCTGGCGGCTGGCGTCCGGCAGGCTGGCCAGCTTGGGCGCCTGCCAGGTGGCGATCAGGCGCTGGGCGGCGGCGGCCGGGTCGTCGTAGCCCAGACTGGCGAAGCGCGCCTCGATCGCTTCGCGGTTGTCGGGGTCGGCGCATTCGTTGCTGGTGGCGGGATCGACATCCTCGCTGCCATTGCCCTGCTTGTCGGCGAAGATGGCGTCGAATTGTTCGGCCACATACTGGCGGTGCGCGTCCATTTCCGCCATCAGGGTGGCCACGTCGGGCAGGCCCATCATCCGTGCCACGGCCAGGCGGTCGGCCTCGTTCGGGGGCAGGGTATGGGTCTGGGCGTCCTCGATGTACTGCAGGCGGTGCTCCAGCTTGCGCAGGAAGGTGTAGGCATCCATCAGGCGCGCCACCACGTCGGCGCCCAGCAAGCCTTTTTCCGGCAGCAGGCGCAGGGTGCCGCGCGTGGAGCGGCCGCGCAGCTGCGGGTCGCGCCCGCCGCGGATCAGCTGGAAGACTTGCGCCAGGAATTCGATTTCGCGGATGCCGCCACGGCCCAGCTTGACGTTGTGGCTGCGTTCGGGATGCAGGCGCTCCTGGCGCGCCACTTCGGCGCGGATCTGGGCGTGCATGGAGCGGATGGCGTCGATCACGCCAAAGTCCAGGTAGCGGCGGAAGCAGAAGGGGCGCACAATGGCGTCCAGGGCGGCAATGTCCTCGGCGCGGCCGGTCACGGCGCGCGCCTTGACCCAGGCGTAGCGCTCCCATTCGCGGCCCTGCACGATCAGGTAGTTTTCCACCATGCCCAGGCTGGCCGCCAGCGGCCCGGAGGCGCCATTCGGGCGCAGCGCCATGTCGACGCGGAAGGTGAAGCCGTCTTCCGTGATTTCGGCGATGGCGGCGATCAACTGCTTGCCCAGGCGCACAAAGTACTCGTGGTTGGAGAGCTGGCGCTGGCCCGGGCCGGCGGCGGTTTCGCCATCCTCCGGGTAGACGAAGATCAGGTCGATATCGGATGAGACGTTCAGTTCGCCACCGCCGCCCTTGCCCATCGAGAGCACGATCAGCTGCTGTTCCGCGCCCGATTCGTGGCCGATCGGCGTGCCGTGGTTGGCGCGCATGGCTGCGTCCAGTTCGGCCAGGTGGCGCGTAATGGCGAAGTCGGCCAGGCGCGTCATGGTAGTGACCACCTCGTCCAGGTCGGCCTTGCCTTCCAGGTCGCGCCGGAGCAGGGCGGCCAGCAGCAGGTTGCGCAGGCGGCGCATGCCGCGCTGCAGCGGCAGGTCACCCTGTTCGCTTGCCAAAATATCAGCGAAATCCAGCGTGGCAAGCGATAATTGCGCCAGGGAATCGACCTTGGCCTGGCGGGAAGGGTCGGCGGCCAGCCAGCGCTGGTAGAAGCGGGATGCGGAAACGAGGTCGATAGGGCTCATTGACAGGTGTGAGAGTGTGTAAAACTGTTCCTATTGGAACATAGTTTGCCGGGCCGTTGCGGTAAAATGCTGTATTGATAAGGGCCTGGCTTGAGTGTATTGAAGGACAATCTGGTAGAGCAAATCGAGGCAGTCGAGGCCCCGCTGAAACGGCGCTGGCATCGGCTGCAGGCCGCCTATCGGGTCTGGAATATCGCCTCCCACCATGTGCTCGGCTTCACCCTCAAGCTGGCGCTGCTGCTGTATTTTGCCTTCGCCGTGCTGTTCCTGGCCCTGCGCTGGGTGATCCTGCCCAACATCGACCACTATAAGCCCGATATCGAGCGCCTGGCCACCCAGGCGGTCGGCAAGCCGGTCACGGTGGCGCGCATCTATGCTTCGTGGAAGGGCTTGCGGCCGCAGCTGATCCTGGGCGACGTGGTCATGCGCGACGCGCGCGGCCAGCAAGCCCTGCACCTGCCCAGCGTGGCGGCCACCCTGTCGTGGTGGAGCGTACCGGCGGCCGGGCTGCGTTTCGAATCGCTGGAATTCAACCGTCCCGATGTCGAAGTGCGGCGTGATGCGGACGGCAAGCTGTACGCGGCCGGCATGTATATCGACCTCGACCGCAACGGCGATGGCCGCAGCGCCGACTGGCTGCTGTCGCAGCGCGAGGTGGTGGTGCGCGAAGGGCGCATCACCTGGACCGACCTGCAGCGCGGCAGCCCGCCCTTGCTGCTGGAGAACGTCACCGCCCTGATGCAGAACAGGTGGCGCCGCCATCAATTCGCCTTCAAGGCCACGCCGCCGGCGGCGCTGGCGGCACCGATCGACGTGCGCGCCGATTTCAGCCACCAGCCGTTTACCCGCGTGTCGGAAGTCAAGCTGTGGAAAGGCGAGGTCTACGCTGAACTGCGGCGCGCCGACCTGGCCGCCTGGAAGCCCTACCTGCCGGGCACACTGGACATCAAATCGGCCAGCGGCGGCGTGCGCGCCTGGCTCGCCCTCGACCAGGCGCGCCCGACCGCCGTGACCGCCGACGTGGCGCTGGACAATGTGGTGGCCACCCTGGGACACGATTTGCCGCAGCTGGACGTGGCGGCCCTGCGCGGCCGCGTGTCCGCCAGCGAGGACCGCGCCGCCACCCTGGTGAGCCGGCCCGGCGCGCCGGCCGCCATGACGCGCGCGCTGGAAGTGAGGGACTTTGCCCTGCGCACGCGCGACGGCGTCGAGCTGGCGCCGACCACCGCCTCGGCGCGCCATGTGGTGGCCGCGAATGCCGCCACCTGGACCGAGGTGAAGGCGGCCGCGCTGGATTTGAAGATCCTGTCCGAGCTGGCGACCCGGCTGCCGTTGCCGCAGGCGCAGCGCGATTTGCTGGCCGAGGCGGCGCCGCGCGGGCGCGTGCGCAACCTGGTGGCCGAGTGGCGCGGCCCGCTTTCCGCCGCCAAGGATTACAAGCTGCGCGCCGACCTGGACGCGCTGGGCATGGAGCCGCTGGCCGCGCGCCCGGCGGTGGCGCGCTCGGCCAAGGCCTTGCCCATGCCGGCATTGCCCGACCTGCCGGGCTTCGACAAGCTGAGCGGCCATGTGGAAGCCGGCCAGCAGGGCGGCAGCGTGGCGCTCGACGCGCCCGGCTTCACCCTGGCCATGCCGGCCTGGTTCGACGACGCGCCGCTGCAGTTCGAGCAGCTGGCGCTGAAGGGCAGCTGGACGCTGGCCGACCCCAAGCAGCTGGCGCTCAAACTGGAGCAGCTGGACCTGGTGCAGGAGGGCATGCAGCTCAAGCTGGCCGGCAGCCACCTGCTGCCGCGCGGTCCGGGCGCCAAGGGGCCCGGCACGGCGGACTTCAGCGGCAGCATTCATAACTTCACCATCAACCGCATCGGCCGCTACCTGCCCAAGCAAACGCCGGAACACACGCGCCATTGGCTGGTGGGCGCGCTGGAAGACGGCATGCTGCACGACACCACGCTGCGCCTGCGCGGCGACCTGGCGCACTTCCCGTTCCAGGACGGCACGCCGGACAAGGCGCGCGGCGAGTTCCGCATTGCCGGTCGCATCGTTGATGGCCGCCTCAATTACGAACCGGGCTACTTCGCCAAGGATGGCAAGAGCCCGGTCTGGCCGCTGCTCGACAAGGTGCGCGGCAGCATCGCCTTCGAGCGCGCCGGCATGGTGATCAAGGCCGACACGGCCCGCACCGGCGGCCTGGCGCTGAGCAATGTGAAGGCGGTGATCGCCGACCTGTACCACCACGACAGCGTGCTCGAGATCGACGGCAGCGCCGCCGGCCCGATGCAGGACTTCCTCAGGTATGTGCTCGCCAGCCCGGTGATCGACTGGATCGGCCACTTCACCGACGAGACCACCGGCACCGGCAACGCGAAACTGGGCCTCAAGCTGCACCTGCCGCTGGCGCGCCTGATCGAATCGAAAGTGCAGGGCAGCCTGCAGCTGCAGGGCAACGACGTGGTGCTGTGGCACGATATGCCGACCGTGGCCGGCGCCACCGGCAAGATCGAATTCAATGAAAAAGGCGTCAACCTGAACAACCTGGGCGGCACCTTGCTGGGCGGCCCGCTGTCGGTCACCGGCGGCAGCCAGAAGGATGGCAGCATCCAGGTACGCCTGGGCGGCAGCGCCAGTGTGGACGGCTTGCGCAAGCAGTACCCGTCGGCCGCCGTGCAGCGCCTGGCCAACCACTTGGGCGGCAGCGCCAAATTCAGCGGCCTGATCACGGCGCGCGACCACAAGTACGAGGTGGCCATCGATTCCACGCTGCAGGGCGCCAGCCTGGACTTCCCGGCCCCGCTCAAGAAGGCGGCGGCGGACAATTTGCCGCTGCATTTCCAGCTGAACGGCGGCGCGGCCAACGAGCAGGGCGTGGCGCGCGACGAAATCAACATCACCCTGGGCCAGTCCTATGCCGCGCGCTACCATCGCCAGCGCGTCAACAAGGGCCCGTGGAAGCTGGTGAACGGCGGCATCGGCGTCAATCTGCCGGCGCCGGAGCCGGACAGCGGCCTGATGATCAACGCCAGCCTGAAATCGCTCAACGTCGACCACTGGATTGACCTGGCCGGCGAAATCGCCGGCAACGAGCCGCGCGCCCCGGCCGTGCCCGGCGCCGCCGCAGCGGAGGGCGCCGACATCTCGCAGTACGTGGTGCCGGAAACCATGGCCGCGCGCGCCAGCGAGCTGATCGTTGGCGAACGCAAGCTGGACAATGTCGTGGTCGGCACCACCCACAGCAAGGGCGTGTGGCAGGCCAGCATTGATTCGCAGCAGGCGGTCGGCTATGTCACCTGGAACGAGTCGCCGAGCGGCAAGGGCGTGGGCAAGGTCACGGCGCGCCTGTCCTCGCTCACCATCCCGGAATCGCAGGCGGCCGAGGTCAAGGACTTGCTGGAAAGCTCGACCACGTCGCCCACCATCCCGGCGCTGGACATTGAGGTGGAGCGCCTGGAATGGTTCAACCGCCCGCTTGGCCAGCTCGAGCTGCACGCCTACAACGCCCTGGTCACCTCGGCCCGCGAATGGCGCATCAGCAAGCTCACGCTGGCCAATGCGGACGGCGAGTTGAGCGGCACCGGCCGCTGGCAGACCAAGGACGGCCAGCACAACACCGCGCTCAACTTCAATATGGACATCCATAACGCCGGCAAGCTGCTGGAACGCTTCGGCTTTGCCGACACCCTGCGCAACGGCAAGGGCAAGCTGAGCGGCGACATCAACTGGAAGGGCATGCCCTACGGCCTGGACATCCCGAGCCTGTCCGGCACCCTGGCGCTGAACGTCGAGAAGGGCCAGTTCCTGAAGCAGGACCCGGGCGCCGCCAAGCTGCTCGGCGTGCTGAGCCTGCAGGCCCTGCCGCGCCTGCTGAAACTGGAATTCACCGACGTCTTCTCGGAAGGCTTGCAGTTCGACGGCATCACCGCCAACGCCACCATCAACCGCGGCATCGTCAAGACCGACAATTTGAAAATGCACGGCGTGCAGGCCACCGTGCTAATGGACGGCACCGCCGACATCGCCAACGAATCGACCAACCTGCGCGTGGTGGTGATCCCGCAGGTCAACCTGGGCACGGCGCCGCTGGTGTATGCGCTGGCGGTGAACCCGGTGATCGGCCTGGGCAGCTACCTGGCGCAATTGTTCCTGAGCGCGCCGATGATGAAGGCGCTGACCTACCAGATGCAGGTGACGGGGCCGTGGAAGGCGCCGGTCATTACCAAGATCGAGAATCCGAAGGAGCCGACGCAATGACGAATGCAGCGCACAAGGTCGCCGCCATCCAGATGGTGTCCACCCCGCTGGTGGAAGAGAATATCGCCACCGCCCGCCGCCTGGTGGGCCAGGCCGCCGCCGGCGGCGCGCAGCTGGTGCTGCTGCCCGAATACTGGGCCATCATGGGCATGAGCGACAGCGACAAGGTGGCCAGGGCCGAGCCGCTGGGCAGCGGGCCGATCCAGGACTGCATGTCGGCCATGGCGCGCGAGCACGGCATCTGGCTGCTGGGCGGCACCCTGCCGCTGGCGTCGGACGACCCCGAGCGTGTGATTAATACCACGCTGGTCTACGATCCGCAGGGCAAGCATGTTGGCCGTTACGACAAGATCCACCTGTTCGGCTTCACCAAAGGGAGCGAGTCCTACGACGAGGCGCGCACCATCGTGCCGGGCAAAACCGTTGGCACGGTGGAAACGGCGGTGGGCAAGGTCGGCCTGTCGGTCTGCTACGACCTGCGCTTCCCCGAGCTGTACCGCGCCATGGGCCCGCTCGACCTGATCGTGGTGCCGGCCGCCTTTACCTACACCACCGGCAAGGCGCACTGGGAAATCCTGCTGCGCGCGCGCGCCATTGAAAACCAGTGCTATGTGCTGGCGGCGGCGCAGGGCGGCAGCCACGTCAACGGCCGCCGCACCTGGGGCCATTCCATGCTGATCGACCCCTGGGGCGAGGTCAAGGCCGTGCTGGCGGAGGGCGCAGGCGTCGTGAGCGGCGAGCTGGACCCGCAATTCGTGCACGGCGTGCGTGAAAGCCTGCCAGCGCTGAAGCACCGAATCCTCTAAAATCCGGCTAAGTACACTTCAAAAGAATTTTTCTAATATGAAACCATTCGACCCCAACCTGTCTGCCATGGCCGCAGCGAAAGACATCCTGCTGACGCCGTTCGGCCTGGACGAAGGCAAGCTGCTGAAAGCACTGGGCAGCATGTTCACCCACAAGGTCGACTATGCCGACCTGTATTTCCAGTTCACCAAGAACGAGGGCTGGAGCCTGGAAGAGGGCATCGTGAAAACCGGTTCCTTCTCGATCGACCAGGGCGTCGGCGTGCGCGCGGTATCGGGTGACAAGACTGCCTTCTCCTATTCCGACGAGATTTCCGAAGCCGCGCTGCTGGACGCGGCGGCCGCCACGCGCACCATCGCGCGCGCCGGCGCCGGCAAGATCAAGGTGGCCGGCAAGATGACCCCGGTCGGCGGCCGTTCCCTGTACATGCCGCACGACCCGCTGGTGTCGCTCGACGCGGCGGCCAAGGTCAAGCTGCTGGAGCGCGTGGAGAAGATGGCGCGCGCCAAGGACCCGCGCGTGGTGCAGGTGATGGCCGGCCTGGCCGGCGAATACGACGTGGTGCTGGTGGTGCGCAGCGACGGCGTGCTGGCGGCTGATATCCGCCCGCTGGTGCGCGTGTCGGTGACCGTGATCGTGGAGCAGGATGGCCGGCGCGAAGTCGGCTCCTCCGGCGGCGGCGGCCGCTACGACTACGGCTACTTCAACGACGCGCTGCTGGACCAGTACGCCACCGACGCCGTCAAGTCGGCGCTGGTGAACCTGGACGCGCGCCCGGCGCCGGCCGGCCCGATGACCGTGGTGCTGGGCCCTGGCTGGCCGGGCATCCTGCTGCACGAGGCGATCGGCCACGGCCTGGAGGGCGACTTCAACCGCAAGGGCTCGTCCACCTTCTCCGGCCGCATCGGCGACCGCGTGGCGGCCAAGGGCGTCACCGTGGTCGACGACGGTACCCTGGCCAACCGCCGCGGCTCGCTGAATATCGACGACGAGGGCAACCCGACCCAGTGCACCACCCTGATCGAGGACGGCGTGCTGAAGGGCTATATCCAGGACACCATGAACGCGCGCCTGATGAAGATGAACGTGACCGGCAACGCGCGCCGCGAATCGTTCGCGCACCTGCCGATGCCGCGCATGACCAACACCTATATGCTGGGCGGCGACAAGGACCCGGGCGAGATCCTGGCCTCGGTCAAGAACGGCATCTACGCGGTCAACTTCGGCGGCGGCCAGGTCGATATCACCAACGGCAAGTTCGTGTTCTCGGCCAGTGAGGCTTACATGATCGAAGACGGCAAGGTGACGTACCCGGTGAAGGGCGCCACCCTGATCGGCAACGGCCCGGACGTGATGAATCGCATCACCATGATCGGCAACGATATGAAGCTCGACCCGGGCGTGGGCGTGTGCGGCAAGGAGGGCCAGAGCGTGCCGGTGGGCGTGGGCCAGCCGACCTTGCGCCTGGACGGCGTGACAGTGGGCGGCACCGCTTAAGCAGGTGTAGTGCAAAGACCGGGTAAAATACCCGGTTTTTTTTGCCTGGGATGGAAAATCACATGAATAATTCGCGCAACAAACCCTTTGTGATTGGCGTCGCAGGCGGCAGCGGCAGCGGCAAATCGACGGTCACGCGCGAGGTGCTGAAATCCTTTGGCTCGGAAGTGGTATCCGTGGTCTTGCAGGACGATTACTACCTGGACCAGACCCATATGGCGCCCGAGGAGCGGCGCAAAGTCAATTACGACCACCCGGACGCCTTCGACTGGCCGCTGATGGTGGAGCACGTGCAAAAGCTGCGCGCGGGCGAATCGATCGAGATGCCGGTGTACGACTTTGCGCAGGATAACCGCACCACCCAGACGATTACCGTCAAGCCGGCGCCGGTGATCGTGATCGAGGGCTTGTTCGCCCTGTACGACGCCGACCTGCGCAAGCAGATGTCGCTCAAGATCTTCGTCGACACGGCGGCCGACGTGCGCTTTATCCGCCGCCTGCAGCGGGATATCGCCGAACGCGGGCGCAGCACCGACAGCGTCATCAACCAGTACCTGGAAACCGTGCGCCCGATGTACAAGCAGTTCATCGAGCCGACCAAACGCCATGCGCACGTAATCCTGCCGCACGGCGCGAATGGACCGGCGGTGGACATCATCACCACCAAGGTGGCCAGCCTGATCAAGGGCGAGTGAGTGTAACAAGCAATATGCAAGTAAATGTCGGGATCTTATACACCCGGCACTATTGGCACCTTGTTAATGATAATTAAAACAGTTACTTAGCAAACTGGCATGTATTTTGCTCCCTTCAGTGAAATTTAAACTGAAAGGGAACACATGAAGTTGTCTCACCTGATCTCCAGCCTGGTCCTGTCGCTGGGCGGCCTGGTCGCCGCCACCCCGGCGCACGCAATTGTCGCCAGCCTGAACACCAACGCGAATTCGCTGGCAGCCGCTGCTGCGGCCGGCTCGACCGGTTTCACCATCAACAGCGTCACCCTGAGCGGCCACAGCACCTCCACCGGCACCTTTACCAATGCCAGCAACACCTACGGCATCGGCAGCGGCATCGTGCTGTCGACCGGCAATGTGCTGCATTACGGCGATGGCGCCAATAACTCCACCGGCAATTCGACCAACTATGGCGTATCGGCAACTGCAGCGCAGACGGCGACCTTGTCCCAGATTGGTGGCGCTGCCGACTACTTTGATGTGACTGAGCTCACCATCAACTTCACCACCACCACGGGCAGTGTTTTCTTCAACACGGTGTTTGGTTCGGAAGAGTTCCCGGAATACGTGGGCAAGTTTGTGGATGCCTTTGGCTTGCTGATCGATGGCCAGAATATCGCCTTCGTCGGCGGCAAGCCGGTCAACATCGACCACCCATCGATGGCGGCAATCGCTGGTACCGAGCTGGATGGTGTCCTGTGCCCAGGCGCTGCCAACCAATGCTCGCCAGTCCAGACCTTCTCCCTGTCCGGCCTGGATACCAGCATTTCCCACACCCTGAAATTCATCATTGGCGACCGTGGCGATTCGTCGCTGGACACCACGGTGTACATCAGCGCCCTGGGCGGCACGCCGCCGGCCGAGATCCCGTTGCCGGGCACTCTGGCGCTGTTCGGCCTGGGCTTGCTGGGGCTGGCACGCGCCCGCCAGCAGCGCGCTTAACGCCTCGCTTGCATTAGGCGGTAACTGTTGCTATAGTGATTCGAATTCATCGGAACTCGACAATGCACCTGCACTTCTTTACCGGCTTTTTTTACTTTAGCAATTCCAACCCAAAGGCGGTGGAGTAGCGGCCGGTTCACGTAGCAGCAAAAAACGAGATCCCAGCAGATACCAAAACAAACCGCCAGCAATGGCGGTTTTTTTTTAACCAGGAGAAACCATCATGCAACGTACCGACGACCTGCGCATTCGCGAAATGAAGGAGCTGACGCCACCGTCGCACCTGATCCGCGAATTTCCCTGCACCGAAGCGGCCTCCAACACCGCTTCCGACGCGCGCGTCGCCCTGCACCGCATCCTGCACGGCCAGGATGACCGCCTGATGGTGGTGGTGGGCCCGTGCTCGATCCACGACCCGAAAGCGGCCATGGAGTACGCGCGCCGCTTGGCGCCGCTGCGCGAGCGCCTGAAGGGCGACCTGGAGATCGTGATGCGCGTCTATTTCGAAAAGCCGCGCACCACCGTGGGCTGGAAGGGCATGATCAACGACCCTTACATGGACAACAGCTTCCGCATCAACGACGGCCTGCGCATGGCGCGCGAACTGCTGCGCGACATCAATGAACTGGGCTTGCCGGCCGGCACCGAATTCCTGGACGTGATCAGCCCGCAGTACATCGCCGACCTGATCGCCTGGGGCGCGATCGGGGCCCGCACCACTGAATCCCAGGTGCACCGCGAGCTGGCCTCCGGCCTGTCCTGCCCGGTCGGCTTCAAGAACGGCACCGACGGCAATACCAGAATCGCGGTCGAAGCGATCAAGGCCGCCTCGCAGCCGCACCACTTCCTGTCGGTGACCAAGGGCGGCCACTCGGCCATTGTGTCCACCAACGGCAACGAAGACTGCCACATCATCCTGCGCGGCGGCAAGACGCCGAACTACGACGCCGCCAGCGTGGAAGAGGCCTGCAAGGCGATCGCCGCGCAAGGCCTGGCCGCGCGCCTGATGATCGACGCCTCGCACGCCAACTCGTCCAAGAAGCCGGAGAACCAGGTGCCGGTGTGCGCCGACATCGCCGGCCAGGTGGCGGGCGGCGACACCCGTATCGTGGGCGTGATGGTGGAATCGCACCTGGTGGCAGGGCGCCAGGACCTGGTGCCGGGCAAGGAGCTGACCTACGGCCAATCGATCACCGACGGCTGCATCGACTGGGACGCCAGCGTGCAGGTGCTGGAGAACCTGGCTGCTGCGGTGCGCCAGCGCCGCTTGAAGGGCGACTAAGCACGCAAAAAAAAACCGCCGGAAAAATCCGGCGGTTTTTCATTCTGCCTTTGCGGATCAGAACTTGTAGCTGGCGCTCACGTAGGCGAAGCGGCCGCGCGGGTCATACTGGTAGACGTCGTAGCCCGACTGGAACTGCGAACCGTTGTGGATGAACAATGGCGGTTGCTTGTCGAACAGGTTGCGCACGCCCACCGACAGCTTCAGGCTGCGCCAGCCGGACCAGGATGCCACCAGGTCGTATTGGTCCTGGCCCTTGACGTGGTGCGGGTTGCCATCCAGGTCATTGGCGGTGCGATAGCCCTTGTAGTAGCGCTGGGTCAGGGTCGCGGTCCATGGGCCGGTCTGGTAGCCGACGGACAGGTTGTGCTTCCACTTCAGGATAACCCCGGTCGGCGATGCCACCAGTGGGTTGCCGTCTGGTCGCACGATGGTGCCGACGCTATCTTCGATCTCGCCGTCGGTGTTCACCAGGTCGAATTTCTTGACCCAGGTACCGTTCAAGTTGGCCGTGAACTTGCCGCCCATCAGGTTCTCGCGGAAGCGCAAGTCGACGTCCATGCCCTGGGTCTTGACCGAGTTCACATTGGCGTTGAACTGGAAGATCTTCGAGATTTCGCCGCTTGGCAGCACTTCCACCAACTGGTCGAAGCCGGCCGCGCCACGACGGTAGCCGGACACGATCTGCTGCGCGGACGGTGCAGCGATCAGGCCATCGACTTTGATGTTGTACCAGTCGAACGACGCGGTGAAGGACTTGGACGGCGCCAGCACCAAGCCGATCGAGTACTGGTCGGACTCTTCCGGTTTCAGGTTCGGATTGCCGCCCGCGATCGAGGTGACCTGGATCTGGCCGTTACCCGGGAACTGCGGATCGGTGAACTGCTCGGACGTGTTGACCTGCTGCGGTGCATACAGGGCCGTCAGCGATGGTGCGCGGAAACCGCTGCCCACGGAGGCGCGGGCGACGACGCTTTCCATCGGCTGGTAGCGCACGCTGGCCTTGTAGTTGGTGGTCTTGCCGAAATCGCTATAGCTGTCGCGGCGCACGGCCAGGTTACCGGTCAGTTGTTTGGTGAACGGCACTTCGGTTTCAGCGAACAGTGCCCAGACGGAACGCTTGGCGTGCACGCTGGTGATGGCGCCGCCGAGACCAATCACGTCGCCGGTCAGGGTGGCCGGCGCCGGGGTCAGGTCGAACGATTCGTCGCGCGCCTGCAGGCCGGCCGCGATGCCGACCTCACCTGCCGGCAGGGTCATCAGGGTGCCGTCGACCTTGGCATCGATACCTTCATTCTTCGATTTGGCGGCAATGGTCGGACCGGAGTATTTGGTGGCGTCGATCAGCTTGGCCACCTCTGGCGACTGTTGGCCCAGCGGCGCCCATGGATTCCAATGGGTGGCAGGGTTGTTCAGCACCTTGGACAATTCGAAGATCGAGGCAAAGCCGTCGATCACGTTGCCGTCGGTTTTGGATTTATTGTGGACATAGGCAACATCATAGTTCAGGTTGCCAATCATGCCTTTGCCGCCCAAGACCAGCTGGTGTTGCTTGGCGATGTCGTTCGTGGTGCGCGAGCCGAGCAGGAAGGTGCGCTGCGACACGGCCAGGGTGTGGCCGACCATGGCGCCCAGGCCCACCGAATTCAGGTAGTCGGCCGCGATCTTGTAATTCGGGTTGGATGGATGGATCAGCAGGGCCGGTTCGACGCCGCTGCCGATGAAGCGGGTGTTCCCTGCGTAGAATGCCTGGCGCAGCGGTGCCGGCTGGATCGGGTTGGTGAACTCATTCTTGGAGAACAGACCTGATGCGTACAGCTCGTTGTTTTCGTTGACCTTGAAGCGCCCGGACATGGTGCCGCCGGTGAACTTGCGGTTCGGAACCAGCGACACGAATGGGCCGGTGTCGAAGGTGCAGTTCGGGGTGCTGAGTGCGTTGTTAGGTGCGCCGGAGCCGAAGCCCAGGCCGCTACGCGGGGCCATGCCGATCTCGGCACATTGGCCGAGTTTGGCGGACGGGTTGCCGTAACCGGTGCCGGAAATGCCGTATGGGTTGGTCGCCGAACGGGTGTTCTTGCCTGCATCGAAGGCCGTGGCCGTGCCCGGGAAGTCCCAGGTACCTTCGATACGGCCGGTTTCGGTGGCGCCCCCGGCGTAGTAAGGCAGGTTGGTGTCGGACTTGGCGTAGTCGCGTGCCGCGCCGAGCAGGTTGCCTTCTTTTTCAAAGGCGGCCGATACCACCACGGAGAAGCGGTCATTGTCGTAGTCGCCGAAACCAGCCACCAGGCCGATCTTGTTCTGTTTGGCGCCGCCGCCTTCGGTTGGCTGGCCATGCAGGCCGCTCAGCTCGATACCCTTGAAGTCCTTCCGCAGGATGAAGTTGACCACGCCGGCAATGGCGTCGGAGCCGTACACGCCCGAGGCGCCATCCTGCAGCACCTCAACACGCTCGATGGCCGACAGCGGGATGGCGTTGATGTTCACGTCGGCACCCGAGGTGGCGCCGCCGGCGAAGTTGGCCAGGCGGCGACCGTTCACCAGTACCAGGGTCTTGTCAGAACCCAGGCCGCGCAGCGACACCGCGGATTTACCGTAGGTGGTCAGGCCGGACTGGCCGCCATTGACCTGGCCGCCGGCGGACGAGACGGTGCTGATCTGACCCAGCAGTTCTTCGGTTGTCTGCACCCCCGATTTTTCGATGTCGGCGCGGCCGAGCACAGTTACCGGCAGCGCGGTTTCATTCGCAGTGCGGCGCAAGGAGGAACCGGTGATTTCCACGCGCTGGATCGAAGGTTCGGTTTGCGCGAACGCGGGGATACTTACGCCAGCAGCAAGCAGGCCACCGGCGCAGGCCAGGCGGATCGCATAGGATAGGGTATTTTCTTTCATCATAATTCTTCTACATCTCCCGTAAACGAATGCTGATTGGGTTGCCGACAACGGCAACTCTCGAAACCTAAGTTAGGCTGCCTCGTACTTTCTTTTAAGAGTGACGAACCTGCAATAACTTTGGATAAATTACGATGCAATGTGTTACATATGCGCCACATGGCATGTTTGGCATGTATCACGTCTGGATGGGGTGTTTTTGATGAAAATGAGGGAATTTGCTGGTTTATGAGCGCTAATTAACAGATGTTGATGCTGGTGATGCCATGCTTGTTGGCGGTATTATTGTAACAAAAGTTACACTTTCGAAGGTCTTAATGCTGAAATGTTGCAGTCGCTGCTCATCGCGCCAAAAAAAAACCGCCGGCTTGCGCCGGCGGTTTTTTGCTTCAGGCCCCGCGAGGGATTACTTGAAGGTGTAGTTTGCCGATACGTATACGAAGCGGCCGCGTGGGTCGTACTGGTTGATGTCGTAGCCGTTCTGGAACTGGTTCGACACTGGTACGAAGATCGCAGGTTCTTTGTTGAACAGGTTACGCACGCCGGCGTTCAGGGTCAGCGCCTTCCAGGCCTTCCAGTTCACGTTCAGGTCGTACAGAGCGTAGGACGGGATGAAGGTGCGGCTGCCTTCGGTGTCATTGCCAGCTTGGTAACGCTTGGTGAAGTTCTGGGTCAGGGTGACAGCCCATGGGCCTTGGCTCCAGGTGGTCGACAGAGCGTGCTTCCAGCGCAGTACCACGCCGCCGTTGTCGGCGCCCAGCACTGGGTTGCCGTCTGCGTCAACCAGGGTACCTACCTTGTGCGACAGAGTGCCGCCTGGGCTGGTCTGGTCATACTTGTCCATGTAGGTGCCGTTCATCGCTACGTCGAAGCGGCCGACGGAGGTGTTCTGGCGGTACTGGGCGAAGATGTCCATACCCTTGACATCGGCATTGCCGGTGTTGGCCAGGGTGGTGACGATGCGGTCGATGTCGTTGCCGGACAGGGTAACCAGGTTTTTATACGCTGGGTCGCCGGAGCGGAACTTGGAAACCACTTCCTGTGCCGACGGGGTGGCCAGGATGTTGGTGACCTTGACGTGGAACCAGTCGATGCCGACGGTCAGCGCGCTGAACGGCGACAGCACCAGGCCAACGGACTGCTGGCGCGATTTCTCTGGCTTCAGGCCTGGGTTACCGCCGGACAGCGCGTTAACCTGCAGGTCGGTCTGGCCGGTTGCCGGATCGTCGAAGGATGCCGAGGTGCCCAGGCTCTGTGGGGTCCACAGGTCGGTCAGGGTCGGTGCGCGGAAGCCGGAGCCGGCCGAAGCGCGTACCAGCACGGACTTCACAGGCTGCCAACGAACGGTGGCCTTGTAGTTGGTGCTGTTGCCGACGTCATTGTAGTCGTCGTAACGGACAGCTGCGCCCACGTCCAGGTTCGACAGGATCGGGAAGTTGGTTTCACCGAACAGGGACTTGATCTTGCGGGAACGGTCCACTGGCGGCACGCTGCCACCCAGGCCGGCGATGTCACCGGTTTCCAGTGCTGGGCTTGGGGTGGTTTTGTACTTCTCGTCGCGGTACTGGCCGCCGACTGCGTACTGGCCGGTGATGCCGGCGAACTGTGGCAGGTCGCCGGTGACTTTGGCGTCGAGCAGGGTCGATTCCGACTTCGCGTTCAGGGTGTCGCCAGCGTACTTGGCCTCTTGCAGCTTGGTTGCCAGGGCGCCGGTCTGTACCGCGCCTGGTGCCCATGGGTTCCAGTTGTTGGCCGGGTCGTTGATGATCTTGGCGTACTTCACTTGCGAGAAGTAACCGTCAGGTACCGAACCGTGCAGCTTGGAGGTGTTTTTGGTCAGGGCGACTTCGTAGTCCTGGCCGGCGACGGTGCCTTTGGCGCCGACAACAAAGCGCGACTGCTTGGCTTCGTCCAGGCTGGTACGTGGGCCGAAGTCAAACACGCGGCTGGTGATGGCCAGTGGCTGGCCGATCAGGGCGGCAGCAGCGCCACCCAGGCTCTGCAGGTAAGGCACGGCGATCGACTGGTACGCTGGGTTGCTTGGGAACAGCAGCAGTGCTGGCTGTACGCCTTGCTTGGCGAACTCACCGTCGGTTTCCAGGAAGGAGCGACGCAGCGGCGAACCCTGGAAGCGCTGGGTCACATTGCTTTCCGAGTACAGCACGTCGGCGAACAACTGGTGGTCTTCGTTCAGTTTCAGAGCGAAGTTACCGGTCAGGTTTTTCAGTTCACGCTTAGGGATCAGGCCGACGAACGGGGCACTGTCGAACGTGCAATACGGCGCGTTCTTGGTGGTGTTGGTCGGGTTCTTGAACATATTGATGTCGGCGCACTTGCCGGACGCGGCCAGCGGGTTGCCGTAGCCGGTGCCCGGGCTGTTGCCGAAGCCAGGGATACGCTCGTTCGGGTATGGCTTGCTCAGGTCGATACCGCCTTCGATGTTGCCGTGGCCGGTTGCACCGTTGACGAAGTATGGTGGGCGCACGCCGCTCTTGGCGAAATCGCGCTCGGAACCGTACAGGGCTTTCTCGTTTTCGACGGATGCGGAAATCACAGCCGAGAAGTTTTTCTCGGCCAGGTTGCCGAAACCAGCGGTGATGGTGAACTTGTTGTTCTGGCCGCCGCCGTCTTCGGTTGGGGTGCCGTAACCAGCGCCCACTTCGACGCCTTCGAAGCTCTTGCTCAGGATGAAGTTGACCACGCCGGCAACCGCGTCGGAACCGTACACGCCGGATGCGCCGTCTTTCAGCACTTCCACGCGCTCGATAGCGGCCAATGGGATCACGTTGACGTTGACGGTGGCGCCGCCACCGCCGGCGAAGGCGGCCAGGCGACGGCCATTGACCAGCACCAGGGTGCGCTCGGCGCCCAGGCCGCGCAGGGAGACGGAGGACAGGCCGTAGGTCGAGCTGCCGGCGCCGGTCGCGTTCGAGGTGCCGCCAGCGGACGACAGGGCAGAAACGCTGTTCAACAGTTCCTGGGTGCTGGTTGCGCCGGTGCGGCTAATTTCAGCTTTGCCCAGTACTTGGACAGGCAGGGCGGTTTCAGAATCCACGCGCTTCAGCGAGGAGCCGGTAATTTCCACTCGTTGGATTTCCTGCGCGCTTGCCACGGTCATGCCGAGCGCCAGGCCACCAGCGCAGATCACACGGACCGAGCGCGACAGGATGGTTTCCTTCAACATATCTTTGTTACTCCCAAGAATTACACTGCAGTTTAAGGCCCGGTAGGGGACCGTCTTTTTTATCTGGCGAATTTAGTTCATTTGTGATGACCAGATTTCGCCCGCGTTCATCAAAGCATCGGTATATGAAGAGTGTCAACCATTAACTGGCTGCCAACGGCTGCCAACCGCTTCGCTCCAGGCGCTCAGGCATGCGCACTTGATTGGTGTTTTGGCGGTGAATTAATTGGAGATGGACGACGTAGGAGTAGTGTTGAAGGGAAAATGCATAAATGACACTTTCATAAATGCAGCATCTTGCCCGCGAATGAAGTGTGATAATTTCACCACACAATTGCCGCCATTCAAGTGGCAAAAGAAATCCCCGCCAGCATTGCTGGCGGGGACCGGGCCCGGTTCGGGCAGGGGCAGTGCGCTTAGAACTTGTAGGATGCGCTCAGGTAGAACTGGCGCCCCAGGGCCGACGAGTAGGACGGGTTGTAGCCCACCTGGTGCGAACCGGTGTTACGCAGGGTGAACGGCGGGTCGCGGTCGAACAGGTTGGTGATGCCGCCGGTGATTTCCAGCTGTGCCGACGCGCGGTAGGCGGTCTGGAAGTCAAAGGTGGTGTAGCTTGGCACCTGCAGGGTAACGCCGAAGCACTCGCCCGGCTGGCCGGCCACGATCACCGAGCAGTCGTCCGCCGACTGTTCCTTGTCGGTGTAACCGTTGCGGTAAGCGGCGATCAGGGTGTGGGTCCACTTGTCCTTCTCGAAGCTGGTGGTGGCGCGCACCACGTGGCGGAAGCTGACCTTGTCGTTCGAACCGTAGCGGTTCAGGCTGGTCTCCCACTGGTCGTCGGTACCCGGGGTGGTGTAACGCGAACGCATCAGGTAGGTACCGGCCAGGCGGCTGGTCAGCTTGCCGCCGTACAGCTTGTCCTTGAAGGTCAGGTCGTAGTCGATACCGCGGTTTTCCACCTTGCCGATATTGATCGGCAGCAGTTTGATCGCCAGCACGTCCTTGCCGGTCGAGCTGATGTGCTTGGTGGTGAACAGGTCGGCGTACTTGGCCGGGTTGTCGAAGATCAGGCCTTCGGAGACGGCGGTCACCTGGTCGCGGATTTCCACATTCCACAGGTCGAAGGACATCGACAGCTTGCTGGTCGGCTCAAAGACGGTGCCCAGGCTCCATTGCTTGGATTTCTCCGGCTTCAGGTTCGGGTTGCCGCCCTGGAAGGCTTCGAACTGCTGGCGGCCCACGCCGTTGCAGTAGGAGGCCAGCGGGTGGCCCGACATGGCGCCGGTCAGCGGGCACTGGTAGTTACCGCCAGTGACGCCCCAGTCTTCCAGCGGGCCGGCGATTTCCTGCATCGAGGCGGCGCGGAAGCCGGTGCCGGCGGCAGCGCGGAACAGCAGGTTCTTGGCGGCGGCGTACTTGGCGCTCAGTTTCCAGGTGGCGGCGTTTTCCTTGCTGCCGACCTTCTTGCCGGTCAGGTTGTTGTCGATCGCGCCGATCTGGTCGTAGCGCGCGGAGCCGGTCACTTCCAGTTCCTTGGTCACTGGCAGGTTCAGCTCGGTGTACGCGCCGAAGTTGTCGCGTTCGTAGCCGCTGTCCACTTGCGGATTGTCGAACAGGATCTGGGCGTTTTTCGCCACGTCAGCCTGGTTGACCTTGTAGGCGGTGTTGCGGAAGTCCGCGCCCACGCCGATTTGCGCGGCGCCGCCAGGCAGCTTGAACACTTCGCGCGAGGCACGCGCGTCCCAGCCCTTCATTTCCACGGTCTGGGTGTTGTAGGTGCCGGAGAAGCCGGTGCCCAGCAGGGTGTCGCGCATGGCTTGCGGCATTTCGCCCAGGCCGTAGGCGAACGGGTCGATGGTGCCGGCGTCGATTGCAGCCTGGAACTTGTCCGCCAGCGGGAAGCCGCCCACGTACTTCTGGGTCTGCTTGTTCTTGGAATAGGTCAGGGCCGAGTTCACTTCCCAGCCGGCGACAGGGCCTTCCACGCCTGCCACCAGGTGGGTGGCCTTGGTGCCGTAGTCATAGGTGCGGTTGCCCATTTCGTACAGGCGGTACTTGGCCACGACGGAGGTGACGCCGGCGTCCTGCTCGGCGCTCAGGTGTGGTTTGATGTGCTTGTTGTACAGCGCGGAACCCTTGGCGATCGAGAAGTCGGCCGGGTAAGGGGCGATCGAGGCGACGATCTTCGCTTCGGTGTAGGCCAGGTCGTAGAAGCCTTGCAGGCCGGTCTGGCCCAGCTTCAGCTTACCGGAGGAGAACAGGCCGTTGCGCTCCGATTTCGGGTTGATCTCGATGGTCGAGGCGTTGTCGAAGTAGCAGTTGCCGTCGCCGTAGAAGTCGGCGTTGAACGGGGCGCACTTGCCGCCGTGGGCCAGCGCGTACGGATTCAGGTTGAGGGTTTTTTCAACCGGCTTGCCGGTGGCCGGGTCGACGGTCTCGTAGCTGACGCCGGCATTGGCTGGCAGCGCGCGCGGCGAACCGTTGATGAATTGCAGCGCCTTGCCGGTGGCCGGGTCGTTGAAGTTGATGATGCCGCTCTTGGCGAAGTCGCGCTGCGACGCTTTCAGCTGCTTCTGCTCGTCGTGGCTGACGGAGAAGAACATGCTGTAGCCGTCCTCGTCGATGTCGCCGAAGCCTTTGCTCAGGGAGACCGAGTTGCTGGCGCCGCCGCTCGCCTCAGGGCGCGCGTACTTGGCCTTGATTTCCCAGTCGCTGGCGCCTTTTTTCAGGATGAAGTTGACCACGCCGGCAATCGCGTCCGCGCCGTACAGGGCGGAGGCGCCGTCGGTCAGCACTTCCACGCGCTCGATGGCCGACAGCGGGATCGAGTTCAGGTCGATGGTGGTGCCGGAGTTGGCCGGCGCGATGCGGCGGCCGTTCAGCAGCACCAGGGTGTAGGCGGCGCCGATGTCGTGGATGGAGGCCGTGGTCACGCCGCCGCCGCCGCCGCCGACCGAGTCGGCCGCCACGGAGAAGCCCTGCATGGCGGGAATTTGCTGGATGAAGTCGGTGACGGTGGAGACACCGGTCTTCTGGATGTCCTTCTGGCTAAACGATTGCACTGGCAGCGAGGACTCGGCGGCGATGCGCTTGATGCTCGAACCAGTGATTTCCACGCGCTGCATTGGTGCTTCCGGGGCCGCATTCTGGGCGAAGGCGTTGATGCTGCTGAGTGCCAGGCTACCGGCACACATCACGCGCAGCGAGCGAGACAGGGCTTTCTCAATCATCATTGCTGAAAATCTCATTACTAAATTAATGGGACGTGTATCAAACCATCGATGAGCTTTCAAATCAATACGAACTTGCTAAGTTGAAACAAACCGAAACAATAAAAAAGCAAAAACGGCACCGAAGTGCCGTTTTTGCCAGAACCCCAGGTTATAGGGTTAGAAGAATTTGTACTGGGCGCCCACTTTGAAGTAGCGGCCAATCGCGCCCGTGGCATCCATCGGGTTGTAGCTCAGGCCGCCATAAGTCAGCGGATCGAGCGGTGCGATCTTGTCGGTCACGTTATTGATGGAGGCAAACAGGGTCAGCTGTTTGTTCCAGCCATAGCGGGCCGACAGGTCCATGGTGGTGAACGAGGCCACCTTGCAGTTGCCCGGTGCGCCATTGCCGTTGGCCAGGGTCGAGGCGCACAGGCCGCCTGCGAAGTAGGTGTTGGCCATGCTGTCGCGGTAGTTGACGTTACCGGTCAGGTTCAGGCTGCCGATATCCCACGAAGCGTTGACGGTGCCCTTGTTCTTCGGCGTGCCGGCGCAGTTCGAGGTGTCGCAGTTGCCGTGGGTGCCGGCGTACTGGTAGACGGTGGTGGCCGACTCGTGACGCTTCCAGGAGTTGGTGTGGGTCCACATCAGGCCCAGGTTCAGGCGGCCGTAGTCGCCCAGGCGCACGCGCTGCTTGATGTCGAAGTCGATGCCGCTCACTTCGGTGAAGCTGGAGTTGCGGTAGGGCGCCTGGGTCAGCACCAGGGTGCCCGAGTTCGGAACCACCACGCCGTTTACCACCAGGTTGTTGTCGTTACGGATGGCGGTCGGCAGGGCCGCCGCTTCGTTATACGGCAGCGGGTTGATCTCGTTGGAGCGCTTGATCTTCCAGGCGTCCACCGCCAGGCTGGTGCCGTCGAACGGATCCCAGACGATGCCCAAGGTCGAGCCCTTGGAGGTTTCCGGCTTGAGCGCGGTGCTGCCGACTTTCACGGCCGCCACCGGGATGCCGCAGTCGGTGGACGTGGCGCCGCCGGCCGCTGGCTTGCCGCCCGGGCAGCGGATCGGGTCGATCACGGTCGAGGTGCCGGTCGATTGCGACAGCGGGCTGCCTTCGGCCGGGCCTGGGGCGCGGAAGCCTTCGGTGTAGGTGCCGCGCAGCGCGAAGTTCTTGGCCGGGGTCCACTTGAAGCCGGCTTTTGGCGTGGTGGAGTTGAAGTTGTCGTACTTGTCGTAACGCACGGCAGCGCTCAGTTCCACCCCTTGCCATACCGGTGCCAGCAACTCGGCGAACACGGCGCTGACCTTGCTGTCGCCAAAGGCGGCCACGTAGGAAGCGTTGATCGAGCCGTCGCTGGTGCCGGACAGGGATGGGTTGTCGACTTTCTCGCGGCGATGCTCGGCGCCCAGCGCCAGGCCCAGGGCGCCGCCTGGCAGTTGCATCAGTTCACGCGAAGCATGCGCGTCCAGCACGTTCAGCTGGGTGGTCGAGTCCGACACGGCATTGGTGACCAGGGCCTGATACAGGGATGCCGGGTTCTTCGACGCCTGCGAACCGATGTAGTACGGGAAGTACTTCGAAGTCGGGTCGCCCAGCGCCGCGGTCAGCACCTTCATGTTCAGCATATTGCTGTAGTCCAGGTGCAGCTTGGATTTGGAGTGGGTGAAGCCGGCGTCGTATTCCCAGCCGGCGACCGAGCCCTTGATGCCGGCCACGTAGCGCTGGAATTCATTGTTGGCGGTACGCACCTGCGGGCCAATGTCGAAGGCGGCGTAGCGCAGGCGGGTCGCCACGCCGTACGGGTTTTGCGGGTGGGTCGCGCCCAGGATCGCCAGGTTGCCATAGTTGACGTAGCCGAGCGGGTTGGCCGCGTTGGGCGGGAAGGCAACGGTCGGGCTCACGTTCGGCGGGATCATGGTGAACGAGGTGTCGCGCTTGGAGAAGCCCGCTTCCGCATACACCTGGGTGTCGGCATTCAGCTGCCAGGTGCCGCGCGTGTACAGGTTCATCGACTCGATTTCCGGCTGCATGTCGCGGAACTGGTCGTGGTGCCACAGGCAGCCGCCCTTGGCGCCGGTCTGGTCCTTGGTGGCGCTCAGCGTTTCGCAGCCCGGCAGGGTCACGTAGTCATTGGTGGCCGGGTTGCGGATGGCGCCGGCCGGATTGTTGGCGTTGGCATTGTTGTTGCCGGAGATGAAGCCGCCGGCGAACTGGGTGCCGACCGGATAGCCCCATGGACGCAGGTCGCCCTGGCCGATGTAGGCGCGCTCTTTGCGGTCGCTGTTTTTCAGGCGGTCCGATTTAAAGAATTCGGCATTGGCGACCCAGTTGTACTTGTCGTCGTCCAGGTTGCCCTGGCCGTAGGTCAGGGAGGCTTTATGCTGCTTGCCGTCGCTGTAGCGCGAGATGCCGGTATCGCCTTTCAGCTGCAGGCCTTCGAAGTCCTTGCGCAGGATGATGTTGACCACGCCGGCAATCGCGTCCGCGCCGTAGGTGGAGGAGGCCCCGTCTTTCAGGATCTCGATGCGCTCAACGATCTGCATCGGCACGGTGGACAGGTCGGTAAAGCTCTTCTGGCCGTCGTCGGCGCGCGCGAACGGCGCCATGCGGCGGCCATTCAGCAGCACCAGGGTGGAGGTGGCGCCCAGGCCGCGCAGCGAGATCGCGGTGGAGCCGGCGGCGAAGCCGTTGCCGAAGCCGGTTGGCAGCGAGCCGGCGCCGTCGACGGTCAGGGTTTGCAGGTATTCGGCAACCGTCGATTTGCCGGACTTCATCAGGTCTTCTTTGCTGATGACCTGGATTGGCGAGGCGGTTTCCTGGGTGGCGCGCTTGATGCTCGAGCCGGTGATTTCAACACGTTGCAACGGGGCGCTTGCTTCTTGCGCAAAGGCCGGTACAGCAAGGCTGGCCACCATGCCGCCGGCAAACACCAGGCGCACGGAACGAGCCATGATTTTTTCCATCATGTTTCTTCTCCAAATTAGTACCAAGAACGAGCGACAGCTTTTGACTACTGCTTCAGTGCTCCCTTTGGAGAAACCATTTCCTTATAGTTTCTTCCGAAAAACATGAGATCATTTCGGCTAAGATTGCGTCAAATGAAAACTAGATGACGATACAATTTTCGGACGATCCGTCTCATTTGCGAAACATCGATAAGTGAATCACCTATGAAAATTTACAACGCATGTTTGCCTACTTAATACGCCGCGCGTGGCAGATGCTGCCGACGCTGCTGGGCGTGGTGCTGCTGGTATTTGTGCTCTTTAATTGGGTGGGCGGCGATCCGGCGTACCTGCTGGCGGGCAAGATGTCGGATGCGGCCAGCATCGAGAACATCCGGCGCCAGTTGGGTGTCGACCAGCCCTGGCATGTGCAGTTGTGGATTTTTGTGAAGCAGGTGGCGACCTTCGATTTCGGCCAGAGCTGGGTCACCGGCGAGGCGGTATCCGACATCATCGCCACGCGGCTCGGGCCTTCGCTCACGGTGCTGCTGCCGTTGACCGTGCTGGAGACGGTGCTCGGCATTGCGCTGGCGCTGGCGGTGGCGTTCCTGCGCGGCTCGCTGACTGATCGCCTGCTGATGGTGGCGTGCACGGTGGGCATGTCGGTCTCGATCCTGGTCTACATCATCGTGTTCCAGTACTGGCTGGCCTACCAGGCCGGCCTGTTCCCGGTGCAGGGTTGGGGCACGGGACTGCTGGAGAATTTGCGCTTTGCCGCGCTGCCGATCCTGATCGGGCTGGCCGTGTCGCTGGCGCCGACCTTGCGCCTGTACCGCAGCTTTGTGCTGGACGAGGTGGGGCAGGATTATGTGCGCACGGCGCGCGCCAAGGGACTGTCCGAACGGCGCGTGATGTGGGTGCATGTGCTGCGCAATGCGGCGATTCCCATCATCACGCATGTGATGGCGAGCCTGCCGGCCATGCTGATCGGGGCCTTCTTGCTGGAGCGCTTTTTCGGCATCCCGGGTATCGGGCGCGAGGTGATCCTGGCGGTGGAGCGCTCGGACTTCCCGGTGATTAAGGCCATTACCGTCTATGTCGCCGTGGCGACCATGGTGTTCAATCTGCTGACCGATGTGCTGTACCAGGCTGTCGATCCGCGCGTACAGCTCAAGTAAGGTGGCGCATGTATCCTGTTCATGATTCCGCAGGCCTGTGGACCCTGGCCTGGCGCCGCTTGCGGGCCGACCGGCTGGCCATGGGGGCGTTGGCCGTGGTGGCGGCCTTCCTGCTGCTGCTGGCCGCTTCCGCGTGCGGCCTGGTGGCGGCCGACTGGGAGGAGGAGGTGGCCGTCAATTACGCGCCGCCGACGTTCGCCGCGCCGGAGCCTAGCGTCCCGGCCGCCGATGCGCGCGGCGCAGGGCATGGCGCGGGCGCCGTGGCGGGGCCGCCGCCGGCCAACGAGTTCGATCCGCTGGCGGAAGACCTCCGCGCGTTGCGCGCCACCTTGGGCAAGGCGGTGGCCGAGCCGGCGACCGAACGCGCGGCCAGCCTGCCGTTTGGCGCGGACAAATGGGGCCACGACATCATCCTGAAGACCATCAAGGGCGGCGAGACTTCCATCGTGGTCGGCCTGGCGGCGGCCGCGCTGGCGGTGGGGCTGGGCACTTTGTTCGGTGCTGCCTCCGGCTTTTTCGGCGGGGTGGTGGACGACTTCTTCAACTGGTTCTACAACATCTTCACCGCCATCCCATCGATCCTGATGATCCTGACCGTGGCCGCCGTGCTGCAGCAGAAGGGTGTGCTGACGATTGTGCTGATCCTGGGCCTGACCGGCTGGACCGGGCCGTACCGCCTGATCCGGGCCGAATACATCAAGCACAAGGCGCGCGAGTACGTGATGGCGGCGGACGCCATCGGCGCCTCGGCCTGGCGCAAGATGTTCGGCCATATCTTCCCCAATGTCAGCCACGTGGCGCTGGTGCAGGTGTCGATCCTGGTGGTGGGCTTCATCAAGGCCGAAGTGATCCTGTCCTTCCTCGGCTTCGGCGTGCCGGTCGGCGTGGTGAGCTGGGGCTCGATGCTGAACGAGGCGCAGACCGAGCTGATCCTGGGTAAATGGTGGCAGTTGGCCGCCGCCGCCAGCGCCATGGCCCTGCTGGTGACCGCCTTCTCGCTGTTTGCCGACGCCCTGCGCGACGCGCTCGACCCCAAGGTGAAATGACATGCTGCTCAAGGTAAGCAATTTGCGCGTCGCCTTCCGCGCCGACAAGCACACCACCGTGGAAGCGGTGAAGGGTATCTCCTTCGACATTCCGCACAACCGCACCGTGGCCCTGGTGGGCGAATCGGGCAGCGGCAAGTCGGTCAGCTCGCTGGCCGTGATGGGCCTGCTGCCGCCGCACAGCACCGTCATCGACCCGCGCAGCAGCGTGCTGTTCGAAGGGCGCGAAGTGCTGCACCAGACGGCGGCGGCGCGGCGCGCCATGTGCGGCAAGGACATTGCCATGATTTTCCAGGAGCCGATGTCCTCGCTCAACCCGGTGTTCACGGTCGGCTTCCAGATCGGCGAAGTGCTGCGCCAGCATATGGGCATGGGACGGCGCGCCGCGCGCGCCCGCACCCTGGAGCTGCTGGAGGAAGTCGGCATTCCCGAGCCGGCAGCCAAGATCGATGCCTATCCGAGCCAGATGTCGGGCGGCCAGCAGCAGCGCGTGATGATCGCCATGGCCATCGCCTGCGCCCCCAAATTGCTGATCGCCGACGAGCCGACCACTGCGCTTGACGTCACGATCCAGAAGCAGATCATGGAGCTGATCGCCAGCCTGCAGAAGAAGCACCAGATGGCGGTGCTGTTCATCACGCACGACCTGGGCCTGGTGGCCGAGATCGCGGACGAGGTGATCGTCATGCGCCAAGGCGAAGTGCGCGAGGCGGGCGATGCGCGCGCCGTCTTCGCCAACCCGCAGGACCGCTACACGCGCGCGCTGCTGCATTGCCGGCCCTCGCTCGACACCCGCCCGCGCCGCCTGCCGGTGATCGCCGACTATATGGACGACGGCGCCTTGCCGGTGCAGCCGGAGCGCGTGCGCGGCAGGGCGCCCGGCGACGAGATTGTGCTCGACGTGCGCGGGCTGAAAAAAAGTTTCTGGCTGCGCGCAGGCCTGTTCGGCAAGCGCGAATTCGCGGCGGTGAAGGGCGTCTCCTTCCAGCTGGCGCGCGGCAAGACGCTGGGCGTGGTGGGCGAGTCGGGCAGTGGCAAATCCACCGTCGGCCTGACTTTGCTGCGCCTGCACCAGGCCAGCGGCGGCAGCGCCTTTTTCGAAGGACGCGACTTGCTGGCCATGGATGCGAAGGCGTTCCAGCCTTATAAGCGGCGCATCCAGATCATCTTCCAGAACCCGTATGCCTCGCTCAACCCGCGCTTCACCGTGGGCCAGATCCTGCTGGAGCCGATGCGCCTGCACGGCATCGGCGCCAGCGACGCCGAGCGCACGCAGCTGGCGCTGGCCCTGCTGGAGCGGGTAGGGCTGCCGCCGCAGGCCTACCAGCGCTACCCGCACGAATTCTCCGGCGGGCAGCGGCAGCGCATCGCCATTGCACGCTGCCTGACCATGAAGCCGGAGATCCTGGTGTGCGACGAATCGGTATCGGCGCTGGACGTGTCGGTGCAGGCGCAGGTACTGAACCTGCTGCAGGACCTGCAGGACGAATACGGCCTATCGTATATCTTCATCTCGCACGACCTGTCGGTGGTCAAATATATCTCCGACCAGGTGATGGTGATGCACCAGGGCGAGGTAGTGGAGATGGCCGACGCCGATGAGCTGTACCGCAACCCGCAGCACCCGTATACCCGCGCGCTGCTGGCGGCGATTCCCCGGGCGGCTTGATACCGTCAGGCAAAACTGGCACACTGGCCTTGCGCGCGCCGCACGCCGTGGCGCCAGGACGGGAGCAGGTCTTTGCGTTCGAATAAGGTTGCCTCCATCGCACTATTGGCCAGTGTGGCGTTGACGGCCATCGTCACCGCCGTGCTGCTGGTGTTTGCCGCCTACTCGCACTCTTCCGAGCACGATAAGCGCTGGCAGGAGCTGGAGCGGGTATTGAATGTCAGTGCCGACCAGCTGGCGCTGGGCGTGTCGCTGGCCGCCTGGAACTTCGACGACAACCAGGTCGAATCCATCATGCGCGCCAGCATGAACCAGCGCGACCTGCATGCCATTGTCATCTACGGCACCGGCGCCAAGCGCGAGTTCGTGGTGCAGCGCGGCGCCGGCGACAAGCTGGAAATCGGCCAGCCGCTGCGCACCGCGCCCGACATGCTGGTGGCGCAGCGCCCGATCATGGCCGAAGGCGCCCGCATCGCCACCCTCAAGGTATTCGCCTCGCCGGCCCACGTGCAGGCAGAACTGCGGCGCCACCAGCGCACCAATGCCATCGCCATCCTGGCGCTGGCGGCGGTGCTGGTGGCCAGCGTGTACGGGCTGCTCTGGTTCCTGATCCTGCGCCCGCTGCGCGCCATCGGCCAGTATGTGGACGGCCAGCAGCCGCAGCGCGCCTGGTTCTTCGGCGAGCTGCGCGTGCTGAATGAATCGATTCACAAGATGTGGGCCCTGCTCGACAGCCGCTACCGCGCCCTGCGCGAAAGCGAGGAGCGCCTGACGATTGCCACGCGCGCGGCGCGCATCGGTATCTGGGACTGGGACGTGGTGCATGATGAGCTGGTGCAGGACGATGAAATCCTGCGCCAGTACGGCCTGGCCACGCGGCTGGGCGGCGGCAACTTCAAGGCCTGGCTGGACCGCGTGGTGCCGGACGACCGCGAGCGCGCGCGCGCCGAAGTGACGGCCGCCTTGCGCGGCGAGCACGAATTCTCGCTGCAGTACCGGGTGCGCCGCGGCGACGGTTCGATCCGCTACCTGCGTTCGATGGCGCGCTCCTTCCGCGACCCGGAGGGCAAAGTGGTGCGGCTGGTGGGGGTGAGCCTGGATGTCACCGAGGCCACCGAGAGCGAGCAGGAATTGCGGCGCCACCGCAGCCACCTGGAGGAACTGGTGGCCGAGCGCACCGCCGCCTTGTCGGTGGCGGTGACCGAGGCGCAGGCGGCCAGCCGCGCCAAGAGCGTGTTCCTGTCCACCATGAGCCACGAGCTGCGCACGCCGCTCAATTCCGTGATCGGTTTCTCGCGCCTGATGGCCCATTCGACCACCATGGCGCCGGACGAAAAGCGCAATATGGCCATCATCCACCGCTCCGGCCAGCACCTGCTCACGCTGATCAACGATATCCTGGAACTGTCCAAGATCGAGGCGGGCGGCGTCAGCGTGCACCGCGAGGCGGTCGACGTGGCGCAGCTGCTGAGCGATGTGTGCGATATGGTCAGCACGCGCGCGACGCAGGGCGGTATCGCCTTGCTGCTCACCTGCGACCCGCTGCCGCGCGCCTTGCTGCTGGACGGCGCCAAGCTGCGCCAGGTGCTGCTCAACCTGGCTTCCAACGCGCTCAAGTTTGTGCGCAGCGGCAGCGTGCAGCTGTCCCTGCGCGCCACAGCCCTGGCGGGCGGCCGCCATGGCCTGGCGTTTGCCGTGCGCGATACCGGCATCGGCATCGCGCCCGAGGAACAGCAGCGCATCTTCGAGCCCTTCGTGCAAGGACCCCAGGCCGGCGCCAGCGAAGGCACCGGCCTGGGGCTGGCGATCTCGCGCCAGTACGTGCGCATCATGGGCGGCGAGCTGGAAGTGGAGTCGGTGCCGGGGCAGGGCTCGACCTTCCGGTTCACGCTGGAGGCGGAAGCGGCCGACGCGGTGCTGGACGTGGCGCCGCTGGCCAGCCTGCCGCAACTGACGCCCGCACACCAGGGCCGCCGCGTGCTGGTGGTGGACGACGGTGTGGATGGACGTCACCTGTTGCGCAGCCTGCTGGTGCCGGCCGGCTTTGAGGTGCTGGAAGCTTCGGACGGCGCGGAGGCGCTGGACGCGATCGCCCGCCAGCAGCCGGAGCTGGTGCTGCTGGACTGGCGCATGCCCGTGCTGGACGGCCTGCAAACCACGCGCCGCCTGCGCGCCGACCCCAGTCTGGCGCAGCCGCGCGTGGTGATGCTGACCGCCTCCGCCTTTGAGGAGGAACGGCAGCAGGCGCTGGCCGCCGGCGCCGACGATTTCCTGCGCAAGCCGGTGGAGCAGGACAAGCTGTTCCGCGTGCTGGCGCAGCAGCTCGATGTGGAATACACCGCGCCGCCGGCGCCCGCCATGGCAGTCCCGGCCCAGCCCGCGCTGAACGCCGCCACCCTGGCGCAGCTGCCGGCGGCCTTGCGCAGCGAGCTGCACGCCGCGCTGCAGGAGCTGAACCCGGCACGCATCGAAGGCGCATTGGGCGGCTGCCGCGCCAGCCGGCCCGAACTGGCGGCCGCCATCGAGCACATGGTGGGCCGCCACGCTTACCGCGAGCTGTGCCAGATGCTGGAGGAGGCGGAAGGGGCACTGCCATAAGTGAAGTTTTACGCTAACATAGGCGGATTATGGCTAACCTGATTACCCTTCTTCAGCAGTATGGTGTCCTGATCGTCTTTGCCGTGGTGCTGGTCGAGCAGATGGGGTTGCCAATTCCCGCGTATCCCATCCTGATCGTCGCCGGCGCTCTGGCAGCCGATGGCGGCACCCCGTTCCCGGTCGTGCTGGCGGTGGCCATGGCCGCCTGCCTGATCAGCGACGTGTTCTGGTTCCGCGCCGGCCGCCATTACGGCAAGCGCATCCTCAAGCTCCTGTGCAAGATCTCGCTCTCGCCCGACTACTGCGTCAGCCAGACCGAAGACACGTTCCGCAAATGGGGCCCGAAGTCGATGGTGGTGGCCAAGTTCATCCCCGGCTTCAACACCATCGCGCCGCCGATGGCGGGCGCGCTGGGCACCGGCATCCCGACCTTCCTCACCTTCAGCCTGCTGGGCGGCCTGCTGTGGAGCGCTACCGGGCTGGCGATCGGCGCCTATTTCCACGCCGACGTCGACAAGGTATTGGATGTGCTCTCGACCATGGGTTCCACCGCGCTGACGGTGCTCGGCGTGCTGCTGGGCCTGTTCGTCGCGGCCAAGTTCATCGAGCGCCGCCGCTTCCAGAAAGCCATGCAGACCGAACGCATCAGCATCGAAGAGCTGAAAGAGCTGCTGGAGGGCGGTCACGATCCCGTGCTGGTCGACGCCCGCAGCGCCACCGCCCAGCAACTGGAAGCCCCGGTACCCGGCGCCTTGCTCGCCGGCCCCGACCCCCTGGCTGTAATCAAAGCCCTCCCGAAAGACCGCCACATCATCGTCTACTGCAGCTGCCCCAACGACGTCACCGCCGCCAAGCTTGCCAAACAGCTGCACGCCCACGGCTACAAACGCGCCAAACCCCTGCACGGCGGCCTCGACGCCTGGAACAACGCCTTCCGCCAATAGAGGGGCAGGTCGGTCAATCGGACATTTGGCAGCCGAGGCAGTCGAGCCCGGTTGCGCCATACTCCTATCCGATGTCCGATTGTCAGACCTGACCCCGAATTTCACGTAGTTATACTACCGCCGCAACATCCCGCAATGTAGTATTTGAAGCTAAGTTAGCTGGTTTCTGTACCCAAACTACAAAGAAATCCTTGCGCTTCGGCTAATTAATCCCTTAGGATTAGGCTTCCACCTAACCGTTTGCGCCCATGACCTTCCCGACCCACACTGCATCGCCAACCGCTACCCCAAGCCCGCGCCTGCTGGCCGATGTGGGCGGTACCAATGCGCGCTTTGCGCTGGAATTGGCTGGCGGCGCGATTGCTCATATTCATGTGCTGGCCTGCGCCGCCTATCCGACCCTGGCCGCTGCCTTGAAGGCCTACCTGGCCCTGCCCGATGTGGCGGCGGTGGCGGGCCCGGGCATCCGCCATGGCGCGATTGCGATTGCCAATCCGGTCAACGGCGATTTCGTGAAAATGACCAACCACCACTGGGAATTCTCGATCGAGGCGCTGCGCCTGGCGGTTGGCTTCGAGGTGCTGGTGGTGGCAAATGACTTCACCGCGCTGGCGCGCTCGCTGCCGCTGCTGGCGGACGACCAGAAGCGCCAGGTCGGTGGCGGCGCGGCGCAGGCGGGCGCGCCGCTGGGCCTGATCGGGGCCGGCACCGGCCTGGGCGTGTCGGGCCTGATCCCGTCGGCGGCGGGCTGGACTGCGCTGCTGAGCGAGGGCGGCCACGTCAGCTTCCCGCCCATGAATGCGGCAGAGGTGGCGATCCTGCAGTACGCCTGGACCGAATTCCAGCACGTGTCGGCCGAGCGCCTGTTGTCGGGCGTGGGCATCGAACTGATTTACCGCGCGCTGGCCGCGGGGCGTGGTGCGCGTGAGCCGGCCCTGTCCGCGCCCGAGATTGCGCGCCGGGCGCTGGAAGGTGAGTGCCCACTGTGCGATGAGGTGATCGAGCATTTCTGCACCATGCTCGGCACCATCGCCGGCAACCTGGGCGTGACCCTGGGCGCGACCGGGGGTATTTATATAGGCGGCGGCATCGTGCCGCGTCTGGGCGAGCGCTTCGACCGTTCCGGTTTCCGCGCGCGCTTCGAGGAAAAGGGCCGGTTCCATGACTACCTGGCGGCGATCCCGACCTATGTGATTACCGCCGAATACCCGGCTTTCGTTGGCGTTTCCGCAATCCTGGCGGAAAAGCTCGCCGCCTGAGCGAATACAGGCTTTTACACTTCTCCGCAGTTTTATCAGGTACAATTGCCTGAGTTGGATGAAGCGGCGCCTGTCGCCTGCCTTGTTTTCGCCCCGAAAACGCTCTCCACCTGAGACTCTCGCCCCGGCGCGCAGCGGTCCGGCGCATCTTCTTGCATAGTTAACCAACTTGTAGAGTATGGATACTGTAGAGGCTAAGAAAGTCCTCGAAACCGCGCTGCTATGCGCTCGCGAACCCTTATCGATCCACAGCCTGAAAAAGCTGTACGTCGAAACCGACGACCAGGGCAATCCGCTCGGCGTGGGTGTCGGCGGCGATACGATCAAGGAATTGTTGGAAGAATTGCGCCTGGAATGGCAGGGGCGCGGCATTGAAGTGGTCAGCCTGTCGAGTGGCTGGCGCTTCCAGAGCCGGCCCGAAATGAAGCTCTACCTGGATCGCCTGAATCCGGAAAAGCCGCAGAAATACTCGCGGGCCACGCTGGAAACGCTGGCCATCATCGCGTATCGCCAGCCGGTCACCCGCGGCGATATCGAGGAAATCCGCGGCGTGGCGGTGAACTCGCAGACGATCAAGATGCTGGAAGACCGCGGCTGGGTCGATACGGTCGGCTACCGCGATGTTTTGGGGCGGCCGGCTTTGCTGGGCACCACCAAGCAGTTCCTGGATGACCTGGGACTGGAGTCCTTGTCGCAACTGCCGCCCTTGCAGCAGATTAGCGATACGCAAAACGAGAATCCGCTGGAAGTACTGGAGGCGCGCCTGACGGAGAATTTCGAGAAGGCGGCGCAGGAAGCACAAGCAATAGAAGAAGAGAATGAGGCGACGCCGGTTGAGGCGCCGTCGGTAATTGACGACCCGGCGCCCGATAACGTCGAGCCCTTAGCAGAAACGAATAATGAACAACCCTGATAACACCCCAGAGACCGGCGTCCCGGCAACCGCCGACGCCGCACCAGCCAAGCCTAAACGCCGTACCAAAGCGCAGATCGAAGCCGACAAGGCTGCCGCCGAGGCGGCGGGCGTCGAGGCGAAGCCGAAGCGCCGTACCAAAGCCGCTGTGGCGGCGGAAGCTCCAGCCGGCGAGCAGCCGGCGGTGAGTGCCGAAGCGACGCCTGCCAAGAAGGCGCGCGCTAAAAAGGCTGCCGCGGTGGCGGAAGTGCTGGCTGCGGAAGCGGCGCCGGTCGCCGTTTCGGCGCCGGCATCGGCATCGGCGGCTGCCGGCGCTGAATCCGCCGAGGGTCAGGGTAAGGAGCGTGGCCGTGCGCCGCGCGGCCCGCGCCAGATGCGCGAACAGCGCGCACTGCGCCAGGCGGAGAAGGCGGTAGCGGAAGAGGCGGGCGGCGACGCGCCGGCGGCCGCCGAGGGTGCGGCCGAAGGCGGCAGCCCATGGCCAGCCGCTGTGCCGGCGGAGAAGCGCCACGACAAGCATGGCAAGCACAAAGGCAAGAAGGGCAAGCACGGTAAGCCGGCGCATGGCGAAGGCCAGGGCGCGCAGGGCGGCGAGGGTGCCCAGGCCGGCGGCCAGGGCAAGGGCGGCCAGGGCCAGAAGCCGCGCGTGGCCGGCGCCTTCGGCTACAAGATGAAGGCCAAGGACAAGGCCTCCGACGCCGACGCCGTGTTCTCCTTCGTGACCTCGGATGCGTTCGACCGCGAGGAAGGCGGTTCTGGCAAGCCGGTCAAGGCGCGCCGCGACCTGACGGCGGACGACGATGCGCCGAAGCTGCACAAGGTGCTGGCGGAGGCGGGCATGGGTTCGCGCCGCGATATGGAAGAACTGATCATCGCCGGCCGCGTGTCGGTGAATGGCGAGCCGGCCCACATCGGCCAGCGCATCCTGCCGACCGATGCGGTGCGCATCAATGGCAAGCTGGTGCAGCGCAAGGTGTCCAAGAAGCCGCCGCGCGTGCTGGTCTACCACAAGCCGGCGGGCGAAATCGTGTCGCACGACGATCCGGACGGCCGCCCATCGGTGTTCGACCGCCTGCCGACCATGAAGACCGGCAAATGGCTGGCCGTGGGCCGCCTGGACTTCAATACCGAAGGCCTGCTGCTGTTTACGACGTCCGGTGACCTGGCGAACCGCCTGATGCACCCGCGCTACAACATCGACCGCGAGTACGCGGTGCGTACCCTGGGCGAGCTGGAAGAGGGCATGCGCCAGAAGCTGCTGGCCGGCGTTGAGCTGGAAGACGGCATGGCGCAGTTCTCCAAGATCGCCGACGGCGGCGGCGAAGGCGTGAACAAGTGGTACCGCGTGGTGATCGGCGAGGGCCGCAACCGCGAGGTGCGCCGCATGTTCGAGGCGATCGGCCTGACCGTGTCGCGCCTGATCCGTACCCGTTACGGTGCGCTGACCCTGCCAAGCAACCTGAAGCGCGGCCGTTGGGAAGAAATGGAAGAGAACACCGTGCGCGACCTGTTGGCGGCGGTCGGCTTCAAGAAAGAAGGCGGCGCCGGCGCGGTCGACGGCAAGAAGCCGCAGGGCGGCCAGCGTGAACGCGAGCGCGAGCCGAACGGCAACCGTATGGATGTGAGCAATAAGAATGCCGATCCATTCCCGCAGGCGCCGCGCGGCGGCCGTGGCGGCCAGGGGCAGGGCCAGGGCGCGTTCTTTGGTGCGGCGCGCCATGGCGGCGGTGCCGGCTTTAGCGACCAGCAGGCGGGCGGCCATGGCCGTGGCAATGCTGGCGCGGGCAAAGGCAAGGGCAAGGGCAAGGGCAAAGGCCAGGGCGGCCCGCGCCAGCCGGATCCGCTGATGACCACGTTTGGCTTTGCGGGCAGCGGCCATGGCCAGGGCCAGCAGCGCCGTGGCGGCCACCAGCCGCGCGGCGGCGCGTCCGACCATGGCATGCCGCGCCGCCGTAAAGGCTAAGCCGGGAACCCGGAAAACCCGGGTGCGGCCCTGAGGGGCGGCCCCTGGTTTCCTGGTTTTCCGGTTGTTGGATTTAAGCCCAATACTATTGTTACACCCGTGTCCAATGTGGTATGTGGCATTGCAGCGAAATCAAGAACACGCTATAATGAGCAGCCTAGTTAAAGTTCTTCGTGACTTTCATCTGGCTGCAGTAACGAAAGATGGGCAGTTGCCCATTTTTTTTTGGTTGAACCGTTTTAAGTATCTGGAGATTTTCTTTGCAACTGCCTGAATTGATTGAGAAAACCGTCGCTGGCCTCGGCTACGACCTGGTCGACTTCGAGCGTGCCGAACGTGGCCTGCTGCGCGTCTATATCGATTTCACGGCGGAAGAAGCAGACGAAAAAGGCCCGATCACGGTGGAAGACTGCGCCACTGTCAGCCATCAGCTGTCGCACGTGCTGACGGTCGAGAACGTTCCTTACGAACGCCTCGAAATTTCGTCGCCCGGCCTGGACCGTCCGCTGCGCAAGTTCAGCGATTTCGTCCGTTTTGCCGGCTGCGAAGCCATCGTCAAGCTGCGCATGGCCATTCCCGGCACTGCCAACCGCAAGTCCTACGAGGGCGTGCTGACGGTGCCTGAAGGCGATCAACTGGGTATTGAATTTGAAGGTAAAGAAGGTCCGGCGGTGCTGAATTTCACGCTCGCGGACATTGATAAGGCACGTTTGGTGCCGCAGGTGAATTTTGGGAGCCGCAAAGCATGAGTCGCGAAGTATTGTTATTGGTTGATGCGCTGGCGCGCGAAAAGAACGTCGATAAGGAAGTCGTGTTCGGCGCGCTCGAGTTCGCACTGGCGCAAGCCACGAAGAAGCGCTACGAAGGCGAAGTGGATATCCGCGTCTCGATCGACCGTGAAAGCGGCGAGTTCGAGTCCTTCCGTCGTTGGCACGTGGTGCCTGACGAAGCCGGCCTGCAGCTGCCAGACCAGGAAGTGCTGCTGTTCGAAGCAAAAGAGCAGATCGCCGACATCGAAGTCGACGAGTACATTGAAGAACCGATCGAGTCCGTGGAATTCGGCCGCCGCTTCGCTCAGGACACCAAGCAAGTGGTGCTGCAGCGCGTGCGCGATGCCGAGCGCGAACAGATCCTGCAAGACTTCCTGGAGCGCGGCGACGCGCTGGTGACCGGTACCATCAAGCGTATGGAACGCGGCGATGCGATCGTCGAATCGGGCAAGATCGAAGCCCGCCTGCCACGCGACCAGATGATCCCGAAAGAGAACCTGCGTATCGGCGACCGCGTGCGCGCTTTCATCCTGCGCGTCGACCGCAATATGCGCGGCCCGCAAGTGATCCTGTCGCGCACCGCGCCGGAATTCATCATGAAGCTGTTCGAACTGGAAGTGCCAGAGATCGAACAAGGCATGCTGGAGATTAAATCCGCTGCACGCGATGCCGGCGTACGCGCCAAGATCGCCGTGCACACCAACGACAAGCGCATCGACCCGATCGGTACCTGCGTCGGCATGCGCGGTTCGCGCGTGCAGGCCGTGACCGGTGAACTGGGCGGCGAACGCGTCGACATCGTGCTGTGGTCGGAAGACCCGGCGCAATTCGTGATCGGCGCGCTGGCTCCGGCCAACGTGTCCTCGATCATGGTGGACGAAGACAAGCACGCCATGGACGTGGTGGTGGACGAGGAAAACCTGGCAATCGCGATCGGCCGCTCCGGCCAGAACGTGCGCCTGGCTTCCGAGCTGACCGGCTGGAAGATCAACATCATGACGGCGGAAGAATCGGCCGACAAGCTGGCGACCGAAACCGCGGCAGTGCGCGCGCTGTTCATGGAAAAACTGGATGTGGACCAGGAAGTGGCCGACATCCTCGTGGAAGAAGGCTTCAGCAGCCTGGAAGAAATCGCTTACGTGCCGATCTCCGAGATGCTGGACATCGAAGCGTTCGACGAAGACACCGTCAACGAACTGCGTACCCGTGCCCGCGACGCCCTGGTAACCGAGGCGATCGCTTCGGAAGAAGGCCTGGAAGGCATGGAAGAAACGCTGGTTGGCCTGGAAGGCATGGACCGCATCACCGCGGGCAAGCTGGGCCTGGCAGGCATCAAGACGCTGGCGCAATTTGCCGGTCTGGCCTATGACGAGTTCGGCGCCATCCTGGCGCTGTCGAGCGACCGCGCGCGTGAATTGATTTCGAATGAGTTTGAGAATGTGACCGACGATGAAATGAAGCTGGTCGACGGTAAGTACGATGATCGTGCCAAGGCGCTGCAAGCCAAGGCGTGGGCGTCGTCCGAAGCCGCCAAGGCCTAATCAAGTAGCAGCTTTATTTATCACCGAGACACATAGAAAAGAGGACTGAATGGCGAGTAACAACGTAGCCCAATTTGCCACCGAACTGAAGATGCCTGCAGATTTGCTGCTGTCGCAGCTGAAGTCTGCTGGCGTCGAAAAGAGTTCGGCGTCAGATCCATTGTCAAAGGATGATAAGGACAAGCTGCTGGAGCACCTGCGCCGTACCCACGGTGCAGCCTCCGAGCCGGGCGAGAAGAAAAAGATCACCCTGACTCGTAAAGAGACCACGGAGATCAAGCAGGCCGACGCCTCCGGCAAGGCCCGCACTATCCAGGTCGAAGTGCGCAAGAAGCGCACCTTCGTCCAGCGCGACGACGTGGTGACCACCGCCGCCGCCAAGCCGGCCGCGCCGGTGATCGACGCCGCTGAACAAGCGCGCCGCGATGAAGAAGCACGCCGTCAGGCCGAGCTGATTGCGCGCCAGGAAGCGGAGCTGAAAGAAAAGCAGGAGCGCCTGGCCAAGCTGGACGAGGAAAAGGCTGCCCAAGCCAAAGCCGCGGAAGAGGAAGCCAAGCGCGTAGCCGAAGAGCAGGCCAAGAAAGCCGCCGCCGACAAGGCCGCCGCTGAGAAGGCTGCCGCCGCTGCGGCCGCCGGCGCCGCCCAGAAGGCTGCCGTCGACGAAGAAGAAAAGAAACGCCTGGCCGACGCGGAAGAATCCAAGCGCAAGCACGAAGCTGCCGCCAAGGAAGCCGCCGAGCGCGCCGAAGCGACCGAGCGTGCGCGCAAGGCCGTGGCCGACGAAGTGGCCCAGATCAAGCTGATGATGAGCCAGCCGCGCCGCGTGATGAAGGCGCCTGAGCCGGCCCCAGTGGTGGCCAAGCCGAAAGTCGCGGAAGGCACCCTGCACAAGCCAGCGGACAAGAAGCCGGCGGCTGGTGCCGCTGCACCGGCGGCCGACAAGAATGCCAAGCCGGGCGACAAGAAATCGATCAAATCGGCCAACGTGGCATCGACCTGGAACGACGACGCCAAGCGCCGTGGCGCTCCTGGCGGTGGCGCAGGCAAGGGCCGCGGCAATGCCGGCGGCGGCGCGGGCAGCCGTGACGGCTGGCGCGCAGGCGGCAAGGGTGGCCGTCGCGGTGGTCATCATGACGACCGTGAAACCAACTTCCAGCAGCCGACCGAAGCGATCATCCATGACGTGCACGTGCCGGAAACCATCACCGTAGCCGAACTGGCGCACAAGATGGCGGTCAAGGCATCCGAAGTCATTAAGCAGCTGATGAAGCTGGGCCAGATGTGCACCATCAACCAGGTGCTGGACCAGGAAACCGCGATGATCGTGGTGGAAGAGATGGGCCACAAAGCCTTCGCTGCCGCTGAAGATGATCCGGAAGCACTGCTGGCCGACCAGGGCGAACACGCCGAGTACGAAGCAACCCCGCGCGCACCAGTGGTGACCGTGATGGGCCACGTCGACCACGGTAAAACCTCCCTGCTGGACTACATCCGCCGCGCCAAGGTAGCGTCGGGCGAAGCCGGCGGCATTACCCAGCACATCGGTGCGTACCACGTGGACACCCCGCGCGGCACCATCACCTTCCTGGACACCCCGGGTCACGAGGCCTTCACGGCAATGCGTGCCCGCGGCGCGAAAGCAACCGACATCGTTATTCTGGTGGTGGCTGCCGACGACGGCGTGATGCCGCAAACGAAGGAAGCGATTGCCCACGCCAAAGCAGCCGGCGTGCCGCTGGTGGTGGCGATCAACAAGATCGACAAACCAGGCGGCAACGTTGACCGCGTGACCCAGGAACTGGTGGCCGAGCAAGTGGTGCCGGAAGAATACGGTGGCGATTCGCCATTCGTGCCGGTGTCGGCGAAAACCGGCCAGGGCATCGACGACCTGCTGGAGCAAGTGCTGCTGCAAGCCGAAGTGCTGGAACTGAAAGCCCCGGTCGAAGCGCCTGCGCGCGGCCTGGTGGTGGAAGCGCGCCTGGACAAGGGCCGTGGTCCTGTGGCCACCATCCTGGTGCAGTCGGGTACCCTGAAGCGCGGCGACGTCGTGCTGGCAGGCTCCTCCTTCGGCCGTGTGCGTGCGATGCTGGACGAAAACGGCAAGTCGATTGCCGAAGCCGGCCCGTCGATCCCGGTTGAAATCCAGGGCCTGACCGAAGTCCCGGCCGCTGGCGAAGAAGCCATGGTCATGGCGGACGAGCGTAAAGCCCGCGAGATCGGCCTGTTCCGTCAAGGTAAGTTCCGCGACGTGAAACTGGCCAAGCAGCAGGCGGCGAAGCTGGAAAACATGTTCGACCAGATGGCCGAGGGCGAGGTGAAGAACCTGCCGCTGATCATCAAGACCGACGTGCAAGGTTCGCAGGAAGCGCTGGTTGGCTCGCTGCAGAAACTGTCGACCTCCGAAGTGCGGGTGCAGATCGTGCACGCGGCGGTGGGCGGCATCTCGGAATCGGACGTCAACCTGGCGACCGCTTCCAAGGCGGTCATCATCGGCTTCAACGCCCGTGCCGATGCACAGGCGCGCAAGCTGGCCGAGACCAACGGCGTCGACATCCGCTACTACAACATCATTTACGATGCGATCGAAGAGGTCAAAGCGGCGCTGTCGGGCATGCTGGCGCCGGAGAAGCGCGAACACGTTACCGGCCAGGTCGAGATTCGCCAGGTCATCCTGGTGTCCAAGGTTGGCGCGATTGCGGGCTGTCTGGTTACCGACGGTGTGGTCAAGCGTTCCTCCTCGGTCCGCCTGCTGCGCAACAATATCGTGGTGTGGACTGGCGAGATCGACTCGCTCAAGCGCTTCAAGGACGACGCGAAAGAAGTGCGCGCCGGTCTGGAGTGCGGTCTGAACCTGAAGGGCTACAACGACATCGTCGTTGGCGATGTACTCGAAGTATTCGAAGTGCAGGAAGTCGCCCGTACCCTGTAACAGCAGGACGGCGCGAAACACGGCGGGTGCCTCCCGCCTCGCTTCGGCGAGGCCAGGCGCCCGTCTTCATTTTTAGGACCACGCATTATGGCCAAACATAGCAAATCCATTCCCCAGCGCGGCGTGCGCGTGGCGGATCAAATCCAGAAGGACCTGTCCGAGCTGATCGCCTTCGAACTGAAAGACCCGCGCGTCGGCATGATCACGCTGTCCGAAGTGCAGCTGACCCCCGACTACGCCCACGCCAAGGTGTTCTTCACTACCTTGAAGGACGACCCGGAATCGATCAAGAACGTGCTGGCCGGCCTGAGCGCCGCCGCCGGCTACCTGCGCAATATGCTGGGCAAGCGCCTGCACATCCACACGCTGCCGCAGCTGCACTTCGTGCACGACATGTCGGCCTCGCGCGGCATGGCGATGTCCGCCCTGATCGACAAGGCCAATGCCAGCCGCGCCGCCGATTTCGACGAGAACAAAGAAGAAGAGTGACCGACGCAGTATGACTTCAGTAAGTGTAAAGCGCGTGCGCGATGCCGTGGACGGCGTGCTGCTGCTCGATAAGCCGGTTGGCCTGTCCAGCAACGACGCCCTGATCAAGGCCAAGCGCTTCATGAACGCGAAAAAGGCGGGCCACACCGGCACGCTCGACCCGTTCGCCACTGGCCTGCTGCCGCTGTGCTTCGGCGAAGCGACCAAGTTCTCGCAAGACCTGCTGGAAGCCGACAAGACCTACCTCGCCACCGTGCACCTGGGCCAGCGCACCGACACCGGCGACACCGAAGGCCAGGTGCTGGAAACGCGCGCCGTGAATGCCACCCAGGCCGAGATCGAAGCCGTGCTGGCCCGCTTCCGCGGCCCGATCAAGCAAGTGCCGCCGATGTACTCCGCGCTCAAGCGCGACGGCAAGCCGCTGTATGAATATGCGCGCGAAGGCATCACGCTGGAACGCGAAGCGCGCGACGTGGTGATCCACAAGCTGGAACTGGTGTCCTACGAGGCACCGTTCCTGAAGATCGAAGTCACCTGCAGCAAAGGCACCTATATCCGCGTGCTGGGCGAAGACATTGGCGCCGCGCTCGGCTGCGGCGCGCACCTGAACGCGCTGCGCCGCACGCAAGTCGGTGCGCTGACCACCGACAAGATGGTCACGCTGGAAGACCTGGCCGCCCACGCCGCACCGCGCGAGCTGCTGGCGCCGGTGGACGCGCTGCTATCGTCTTTCCCGCGCATCGTGCTGAACGCCGAGCTGGCCAAACGCTTCCTGCACGGCCAGCGTCTGCCGCTGGGCAAGGAGCCATCAATCGCCGTGCCCGCACCGTATGAAGGGCGCGTGCGTATTTACGACGACACCGGCCGCCTGCTTGGCACCGGTATTTTCGGTGAATACGCCATCCTGGCGCCGGAGCGCCTGGTCGCCAGCGCCCAGGGCTAAACAGCTGCCGGCGCTGCGCTTGCGGGCGCGGCGCATAGCGCAGCCAGCAGCCGCAATGGCACCCCCATGAAGCCACCGGCCAGCGCGCCAAACGCTGCGCAAGCAGGCAAGGCGAAGGCCAGCTGGCCGCCCAGGCTTGGCTGCACCGCCAGCGCCACGGCAAAGGCGAACTTCCCCGCAAAGACCAACAGCATCAGCACTAGCGGCGCCCAACTGCCGCGCACCCGCACCGTCCGCGCCGCCCGGTCCAACGCCAGCGCATGCACGCCAGCGCCGCGCCACGCCAGCGCCGCTCCCGCCGCCAGACCCGCCAGCCACGCAGCCCCCGCCAGCGACAGCAGGCCAAAGTTGGCCGCGACACTGTGCAAGCCCAACGCCAGCATCAGCCCCGGCATGACGAACGCGGCACGCAGGCCAAGCACCCGCGCGCGGCTGGCGGCAAGCCCGCGATAGACCAGGAAGGCCAGGATGGCCCAGACGTAGTGTGGCGTGTGGTTCAGGATCTGTTGCAGCATTTCGTGCGCTCCGTAGCGGGTGTCGATGCAGCGACTATGCGGCACGGCAGCAGGCTGGGCCATGGGGTTGCGACGAAACCGGCCCACGGCGGCGCGAAAGGGTATTGAGCCAGATCAAAGGTGCGTTGTGGCTGTCCGATTGTCAGACCTGACCCCGAACTGGTTGGTTGCGGCGCAGCATGCTATACTAGTGGGTTCAGTGCTTCCGCACGTGCAGAATTCCTGTCAATACATACATCATGTCTAATACTAAACGCGCAATTCGCAACATCGCCATCATCGCCCACGTTGACCATGGCAAAACCACCCTCGTGGACCAACTGCTGCGCCAGTCCGGTACCTTCCGTGAAAACCAGCAGGTTGATACCCGCGTGATGGACTCCAATGACCTGGAGAAAGAACGCGGCATTACCATTCTGTCGAAGAATTGCGCGGTTGAGTACGAAGGCACCCACATCAACATCGTTGACACTCCAGGCCACGCCGACTTCGGCGGCGAAGTGGAGCGTGTGCTGTCGATGGTGGATTCGGTCCTGCTGCTGATCGATGCGCAGGAAGGCCCAATGCCACAGACCCGTTTCGTGACCCGTAAGGCGCTGGCCCTGGGCCTGAAGCCGATCGTGGTGGTGAACAAGATCGACCGTCCGGGCGCGCGCGCTGACTGGGCGATCAACCAGACTTTCGAACTGTTCGACAAGCTGGGCGCGACCGATGAGCAGCTGGACTTCCCGATCGTGTACGCGTCGGGCCTGAACGGCTACGCCGGCCTGGACGAAACCGTGCGCGGCGGCGACATGAAGCCGCTGTTCGAAGCGATCCTGAAATACGTGCCCGTGCGCGACGACAATCCGGACGGCCCGCTGCAGATGCAAATCACCTCGCTGGACTACTCGTCCTACGTGGGTAAAATCGGTATCGGCCGCGTTTCCCGTGGCCGCGTGAAGACCGGCCAGGACGTGATCGTTCTGAACGGTCCTGACTCGACCCCGATCAAGGGCCGCATCAACCAGGTGCTGAACTTCAAGGGCCTGGAGCGCGTGCTGGTGGACGAGGCGGTTGCCGGCGACATTATCCTGATCAACGGTATCGAAGAAATCGGCATCGGCTCCACCGTGTGTGCACCGGACACCCCGGAAGCGCTGCCAATGCTGACCGTCGACGAGCCGACCCTGACCATGAACTTCATGGTCAACAACTCGCCGCTGGCCGGCCGCGAAGGCAAGTTCGTGACCTCGCGCCAGCTGCGCGACCGTCTGGACAAGGAACTGAAGGCCAACGTGGCACTGCGCGTAGCCCCAACCGACGACGACACCGTGTTTGAAGTGTCGGGCCGTGGTGAGCTGCACCTGACCATCCTGATCGAAAACATGCGTCGCGAAGGTTTTGAGCTGGCCGTGTCCCGTCCGCGCGTTGTGTTCAAGATGGTGGATGGCGTGCGCCACGAGCCGTACGAGCAACTGAGCGTTGACGTGGAAGAAGCCAACCAGGGCGGCGTGATGGAAGAACTGGGCCGTCGTCGCGGCGACCTGCAGAACATGGAATCGGACGGCAAGGGCCGTGTGCGCCTGGAATACCGCATTCCTGCGCGCGGCCTGATCGGCTTCCAGGGCGAGTTCATGACCCTGACCCGTGGTACCGGCCTGATGTCGCACGTGTTCGACGCTTACGCGCCAGTCGATACCTCCAAAGGTGAACTGGGCGGCCGTCGCAACGGCGTGCTGATTTCGCAGGACGACGGCGCTGCCGTGGCCTACGCGATCTGGAAGCTGCAAGATCGCGGCCGTATGTTCGTGGTCCACAACGACCCGGTGTACGAAGGCATGATCATCGGTATCCACTCGCGCGACAACGACCTGGTGGTGAACCCGATCAAGGGCAAGCAGCTGACCAACGTGCGTTCGTCGGGTACCGACGAAGCGGTGCGCCTGGTGCCGCCGATCCAGATGTCGCTGGAGTACGCTGTGGAATTCATCGACGACGACGAACTGGTGGAAATCACCCCGAAATCGATCCGTCTGCGTAAGCGCCACCTGAAGGAACATGAGCGTAAGCGCGCTTCCAAAGAAAACGCGTAATGCTGAAAAACCCGCCGCCTGGCGGGTTTTTTTATTCCGGCGTGGTAAGCTGGTTGTCCTAGCCGGAACCGACGAGGAGAACCAGCATGGCCCAACCCACCAATCTGGCCACCCAGGCCATGGAATACTGGACCGACGCCTGGCAGCGTTCCGTCCTGTTCATGGACGTGCTGTATCGGCGCGGCACCGAGCGCAATGCGCGCGAGCGGGAAACCGCGCCGCATGTGCTGAATTTCGAGTTCGAGACCGTGATCGACGGCCGCACCCTGGCGCGGCCGGTGAATTACTCGCTGATGCGCATCATCCCGCCGGATGGCATGGAGATTGACGACAGCAAGCGGCCCTTCATCGTGGTCGACCCGCGCGCCGGGCACGGCCCGGGCATCGGCGGCATGAAGCAGGACAGCGAAATCGGCGTCGTGCTCAAGGCCGGCAATCCCTGTTATTTCATCGGCTTCCTGCCGGCGCCGGTGCCGGGGCAGACCATCGAGGATGTGTGCCATGCCGAAGCCCAGTTCATCGAGCAGGTGGCTTACCTGCATCCGGACGCGGAGGGCAAGCCGGCCCTGATCGGCAATTGCCAGGCGGGCTGGCAGATCATGATGACGGCCGCCCTGCATCCGGAGCTGTCCGGGCCCCTGGTGCTGGCCGGCGCGCCGCTGTCGTATTGGGCCGGGGTGCGCGGCAAGAATCCCTTGCGCTACCTGGGCGGGCTGACCGGCGGCACCTGGATGACCTCCCTGGCGGGCGACCTGGGACACGGCAAGTTCGACGGCGCCCACCTGGTCAGCAATTTCGAGAGCATGAATCCTGCCAATACCTATTGGAAGAAGGGTTACCACGTGTATGCCAATGTCGACACGGAGGAGAAGCGCTTCCTGGAGTTCGAGCGCTGGTGGGGCAACCCGGTGCTGCTGAATGCGGAGGAGATTCAGTTCATCACCGATAACCTGTTTGTCGGCAATCGCCTGAGCAACGGCACCATTCATGATTCGGACGGGCGCCGCATCGACTTGCGCAATATCCGTTCGCCGGTGGTGGTGTTCTGCTCGTGGGGCGACGATATCACGCCGCCGCAGCAGGCGCTGGGCTGGCTGCTCGACCTGTATGAGAACGACGCCGCCATGGTGGCGGGCGGGCAGACCGTGGTCTACACCTTGCACGAGTCGATCGGGCACCTGGGGATTTTCGTTTCGGCCTCGGTGGCGAACAAGGAGCATGACGAATTCACGCGCACCATGGATTTGATCGATGTGCTGCCGCCAGGCCTGTACGAGGCGGTCTTCATCGACAAGGGCGACGAGGGCGTGCACAGCCCCGAGCTGGCGGAAGGCAATTACGTGGTGCGTTTCGAGCGGCGCGACCTGAACGAGCTGCGCGCGCTGGGCGGCAATGACGACGAGGACGAGCGCCGTTTCGCCACGGTGGCACGGCTGTCGGAAATCAACCAGGGCCTGTACCGCACCTTCATGAGCCCCTTGGTGCAGGCGATGACCAACGAGCATTCGGCGGAGTGGATGCGGCGCATGCATCCCTACCGCCTGCGCTACGAGCTGTTCTCCGACATGAACCCCTTCCTGAGCGGGATCAGCACGCTGGCGGAGCAGGTGCGGGCGCAGCGCAAGCCGGCTTCGCCCGATAATCCCTTCCTGCAGATGCAGGAGGCCGCCTCGCAGCAGATCGTGGCCGCGCTGGACCGCTACCAGGTGATGCGCGACCAGGCGGTGGAGCAGTTTTTCCTGTCTGCTTATGGGCACCCGCTGCTGCAAACGCTGGTTGGCTTGCGCGCCGATTCGGCCAATATCCGGCGCCGCATCGGACGCGATATCGCGCGCGAATCGGTGGTGGCCGCGCGCCGCACCGAAGCTGCCAAGCGCCTGGCCAGCGGCGGCGAGCGCGAAGCCGTGATGCGCGCCATCCTGTATATCGCCCGCAGCCCCGAGATGCGCGCCGCCGACGAACGCGCCTTCGCCACGCTGCGCGAGCTGCGCATGCGCCTGCCGGCCAAGGAGCGCATGTCGCTGGCCCGCTTCAAGGAAATAGTGCAGGAGCAGAACATGATCCTGCAGCTGGACGAAGAGCGCGCCATGGCCGCCCTGCCCAAGCTGCTGGCCGAGGTTGACCGCAAGCGCGCTTTGGAAGGCGTCCGCCAGATCATGACCGCCTCCGGCAAGCTCGAAGGCGAAGCCCTCCGCCGCCTCACCCGCGTCGAACAGCTCTTCAACAGCTAGCTTTAAAAATGTCCACCTTGGGGTCAGGAAGAAAAGTGGACATTCCCTAAGGAATGTCCACTTTTCTTCCTGACCCCAAGGTGGACATTTCTGCCTGTATAATGTGCAGCCCTCGATTTTTTGCTTGCCATTATGTCCTCTTCGATCATGCCGAAAGCTTCCCGCCGTTTGTCCGTGGCGCCGATGATGGATTGGACGGATCGCCATTGCCGTCATTTCCATCGCTTGATCTCGCAGTACACCTGGCTGTATACGGAGATGGTGACGACCGGGGCGCTTGTCTACGGCGATGTGGAGCGCCATCTGCGCTTCAATGAGGAGGAGCATCCGGTGGCGCTGCAGCTGGGCGGCTCGGATCCTAAGGACCTGGCCATTTCCGCCAAACTGGGCGAGAAGTGGGGCTACGATGAAATCAACCTTAACTGCGGCTGCCCGTCGGAGCGGGTGCAGAAGGGGGCCTTCGGCGCTTGCCTGATGTCGGAGCCGGAACTGGTGCGCGATTGCGTCAAGGCGATGAAGGATGCGGTGCAGATTGATGTCACGGTCAAGCACCGGATCGGCATCGATTACGAGGAGAGCTACGATTTCGTGCGCGATTTCGTGGGCACGGTGGCGGAAGCCGGTTGCACCACCTTTATCGTGCATGCCCGTAACGCGATCCTGAAGGGCTTGTCGCCCAAGGAAAACCGCGAAATCCCGCCGCTGAAGTATGAGTACGCCTACCAGCTGAAAAAAGACTTCCCGCAATTCGAGATCCTGATCAATGGCGGCATCAAGACGCTGGAGGAGATCGATAGCCACCTGGAGCACGTGGACGGCGTCATGCTGGGCCGCGAGGCTTACCACAACCCTTACCTGATGGCTGCTTTCGACCAGCGCTATTACGGCGCCACCAGCGAGCCGCGCAGCCGCCAGCAAGTGCTGGAGGCGATGATCCCGTATATCGAGGAGCAGCTGGCGAAGGAGGGCGCGCGCGGCCTGAAGATCAATACCATCACGCGCCACCTGCTGGGCATCGCCCAGGGCTTGAAGGGGGCGCGCCAATATCGCCAGACTTTGTCCGATGCGAAGCAGTTGGCGGCTGGCAATCCCCGCATTTTGCTGGACGCGTTCGCCCGAACCGCGTAAACACAAGAAATCCTGCGCATTCACTTCCGTTTGCCGCTGCGGCAGAGCTCTTTCTCAAAAGAAAGTTCGCATGCCCACATTTTGAGCAAAATTTGCTTGCCGTGCGGAAACCTCAAGACTATAATTTCGCTGATACACACATGCTATTTACGGTTCCTACCGTGTGTTTTAGGGATGAAATACGACAGGTTTCGTCCCGCGGCGACAGCGATCTTTGCATTCGCAGTCATAGTTTGCTACTGTCGCTACTTGCGTAGCAGCAAGTGTCAGTGGATGCAGTAAATATTTCTTTGCTGCATCTTAGGCAGTCAACAACCGTGTCACTTCTATAAATAAGAGCCGAAATGAATTTGAGTAAAATGAAGGTAGGGACCCGTCTTGGTCTCGGTTTTGCACTGGTACTGGCGTTCCTCGTCATTATCACCATCGTCGGTATCTGGCGCATGGCTCAGATTCAGGACCGCCTGGATCACGTAGTAAGTGTCAACTCTGTCGCTACCCGTCTGGTAGTGGACATGCGCAATAACGTCAATGAACGCATCAACGGCCTGAAGGTCCTGACCCTGATGTCCGATCCGGCCGATATGGAACCGGAAATGAAACGCCTGTCCGACCAAGGCGCCAAGTACGATGAACTGAGCAAGAAGCTGAGCGCGCTGTACGCGGCCAACGCCACGCCGGAAGAGAAGTCTCTGCTGGCCCAGGTGAAAGAGCACGAAGCGGTGGCTCTGCCGGCAATCAAGAAAGCATCCGAACTGTGGCTGGCCAATGATGCCGTGGGCGCGACCCGTATCCTGATCAAGGAAATCCGTCCGGCGCAGAAGAAGTGGATGGACGCGCTGGAACAGCTGGCCACCCTGGAAGACAAACTGAACGAAGAGATGAAGGTGGAAGCGGCGGAAGGCTTCGCTTCGGCCCGCCTGTTCATGATCGTTGCCGGCATCGCTGCCGTGGTGATCTCGGTGGGTGCGGCGTGGATGATCACCCGTGGCCTGCTCAAGCAGCTGGGCGGCGAGCCTGACTACACCGCATCGATCGCTGGCGCCATCGCCAACGGCGACCTGTCGGTGAACATCGACACCACCTCGACCGACAAGGACTCCCTGCTGGTCGAAATCAAGGAAATGCGCAACAGCCTGGTTGAAATCGTTGGCCAGGTACGCCAGGGCACCGAAACCATCGGCACCGCTTCGCGCGAAATCGCCGCCGGTAACATCGACCTGTCGTCGCGTACTGAAATGCAGGCTTCCTCGCTGGAGAAGACCGCTTCCGCGATGGAAGAACTGACTTCCACCGTGAAGCAGAATGCCGACAACGCCCGTGAAGCGAACCAGTTGGCCGCTTCGGCGTCGGACGTGGCCCTGAAGGGTGGCCAGGTGGTATCGCAAGTGGTTGAGACCATGAGCTCGATCAATGAGTCCGCCAACAAGATCGTGGACATCATCGGCGTCATCGATGGCATCGCCTTCCAGACCAACATCCTGGCGCTGAACGCTGCGGTGGAAGCGGCCCGTGCCGGTGAACAAGGCCGTGGCTTCGCGGTGGTGGCATCCGAAGTGCGTAACCTGGCCCAGCGTTCCGCTGGCGCGGCGAAAGAGATCAAGTCCCTGATCGGCGACTCCGTCGAGAAAGTGGAGCGCGGTTCGAAACTGGTGGGCCAGGCTGGCGTGACCATGGATGAAGTGGTGGCGTCGGTGCGCCGCGTGACCGACATCATGAGCGAGATCGCTTCCGCTTCGCAGGAGCAGAGCGCCGGCATCGAGCAGGTCAACGTGTCGATCATCGAGATGGACGCCATGACCCAGCAGAATGCTGCCCTGGTGGAAGAAGCTGCCGCCGCGGCGCAGTCGCTGCAAGACCAGGCTGGCGAACTGGCCCGCGTGGTATCGATCTTCAAGCTGGATGCGGAAGCTGAATACGCGCTGACCGCACACAAGCCAGTCGCCAAGCAAACCGCAGTCGCCGTGGTGCCCAAGGCAGCGGCCAAGCGTCCTGCCGCTGCCAAGCCGGCAGCTGCGCCAAAGAAAGTTGTCGCCGCTACCGCCGGTAGCGACGAGTGGGAAGAATTTTAATAATTGGGCATAGACCCGCAGTTTTTTAAATTTTGATTGGGATAAAAATGAACAAGCGTCTGATCGGCTTCATCGCAGCATCCATCGTTTCCGCTTCCGCTTTCGCGGCTGATACCCCAGCAGTATTCGATGCCAAGAATTGCAAGGCCGAATACCCAAAGGCTTCGCTGCTGAATGAAGAGCAAGGTTCCGTGACCATGTCCTTCCTGGTGTCCGCCGGAGGCGAAGTGCTGGATTCCAAAGTCGACAAGTCCAGCGGTTTCAAGAACCTGGACAAGGCTGCGGTCAAAGCCATCAGCGCTTGCAAATTCAAGCCAGGCACCAAGGACGGCGCTGTAGCCCAGACCTGGACCAAAGTCGATTACGTTTGGTCGCTGTAATTCATTTCACTCTCATTCAGTAGGGGAACATCATGATCACGAAGTTGAGTGTTATGGCAGTAGCGCTCGCAATGGGCGCATCGGCTTTCGCCGCCGACGTACCGGCATCTTTCGATGCCAAGAATTGCAAGGCTGAGTATCCGAAGGCCTCCCTGATGAACGAGGAGCAGGGCACCGTCAGCATGTCCTTCCTGGTGGCCGCCAACGGCGACGTCAAGGATTCCAAGCTGGACAAGTCGTCCGGCTTCAAAAACCTGGACAAAGCAGCGCTGAAAGCATTGAGCGCCTGCAAGTTCAAGCCGGGCACCAAGGACGGCGCACCGGCCGAAACCTGGACCAAGGTGGACTACGCCTGGAAACTGGACTAAACCAGTCGCCCTGTACAAGAAAACGGCCCCTCGCGGGCCGTTTTTTTGTTAATCTAGCTTCCATGAAATTACTGTTTCTCGTCCCACTAGCCGGCATGCTGTTTTCCGGTTGCGCCATGTGGCGCAATCCGAACGATCCGGCCCGCAACAAGCAGTACGTGGTGGTGATCAACGCCATGACCTGGCCGGACTCCGCCTCGGGCCAAATGCAGGGTAAGCGCACCGTCTGGCCGCTGGAGCAACTGGGCAACCACGAGGAGCTGTTCCCGCTGGCCCAGCTCAAACACTGCCCGCCTGCCTTGCCCTGCGCCTGGGGCGTGCTGAGCGCTTCGCGCAATGTGACGCGCTATCAGTACGAAGCGGGCGGCGTCACGCTGGACCTGGGCATGAATGTCGATGTGCACCGCCGCCAGCAGGACCGCCGCCGCAATTCCCATACCTCGATCGCGATTCCGGCCGATGTGCCGGCCATGAGCTACCAGCGCGTGGTGCAGGAAACGGTCTCCCTGCCGTATGGCAAGGTGTACAGCGTGGAGATGGACTACGGCATCAAGTACCAGCTGTGCGCGCAGCGCATGGATGCGTCGGGCCGACCGCTCGACAAGTGCGACATTCCGCCCATCTGAGCTGGCCGCTGTAAGCGTTTGTAAAAGCGGCGGCGCCAGCGCGAATATTCCCTATAGTTGAATACTGTGAGGGAGAAACTGCGATGAAAACTTTGATGATCTTGCCGCTGCTGGCCCTGGGCCTGACCGGTTGCGCTGTACAACAGCCTGCGCGCTATGCGTCGGGCAATCCGTATGAGTGGCAAACCGTGTCGGTGACGCCGGTGCCGTATGGCACGGCGGCGCGTTCCGGGGCCCCGGTGACGTATTCAAGCGAGCCGGTGTATGTACAGCAGCAGCCCGTGTATGCGGCGCCGCAGCCGGTGTATGTGCCGCAGCCGTTCTATGCGCCGGCGCCGGCCTATGTCTATCCGCCGGTGACGATCGGTTTCGACTTCCTCTTCACCAACCGGCATTGGCGTGGCCGGGGCCACCGCCACCGCTGATTAGTGGAAGACGGGCGCGACGTGCATCAGCACGTCCGCCGAGCACAGCAGCCAAGTTGCAGAGGCCACCAGGCTGAGCAGCACGGCACTGCTTGTGTAGGGATGGTGGGACATGGTTACGCTCCTGCCTAAGATTTACCATCATCTTATCCAAGAGCAAACAAAAAAGGCATCGGATGGTTGCCGATGCCTTTGTAGGACTATTGCTCGTGTTTATTTTTTACCCCAAAGTACCACTGGGCCGGCCGGCGCCGTATCCTGCGCATTCGACTGGGTCAGCCATTCGGTCACCCGCTCGGGTTCCTTCAGGGTGATGCCCGAGCCGTCGATGTAGCCGACGAATTCCAGGTACTTGGCATTCAGCTTGGCCTTGGACACGGTCGGTGCCACCATGACCATGCGGTCGTAGGCCTTGCGGGCCTTATTCTCCCATTTGTGCAGGCTGGAGTCGTCGAAGCGATTGGCTTCGTAGTAGATAGTCAGCGTCCCGTCCGGGTTGCCGAAACCGACGATGCCGGCGCCGTGGCGGATGGTGGTGGAAGTGCTGACATCAAACTCCGCCGTTGGTACGAACACGCCGGCGCGACCGCCCACCGAGGGCAGGCCGATGGGCGTGTCCTTGCTGTAAGTAGTTAAATCTTTCAACTCCGACATGGCTTCTTCCATTTGCGCAAAATTTTTTCAGCCATTATTTTAGCGCCAAACTAATGCCACCGGGCAAAGCCATGCCGGTTTAATTTTGCGGCACAACACGCAGGCGCGAGCGCTGGGTGGGACGCAGCAGGAGGCGCTCGGGCGGCTGGCGCAATAAGGCCAGCGCGCGCTCGCCAAGCGCTTGCATGGCCGGGGCCGCGCTGCCTTGCGCCGCAATGCCGAGCCACACCAGATGCGGGCCATCGCCGCGCACCGGCAGCTGCGGGAAGTTGTTCGGCATGTCCAGCGTGGCCAGCAAGCCGGCCTGGCGCCAGCCTTCATCGCGCCAGGCGGCAAAGGCGGGCGCGGCCAGCTCGGCGAAGCGTTCCACAGCGCCGGGCTGCACGGCAAACAGCATGGCCACGGCCGCGCCCTGCGCGCCGGACGGCTCGCGCAGCGGATCGACGGCCGGCAGCACCGGCACGCCGCTGCCGGCCTGCAGTGGTCGCAGCAACAGCACGTTGTCGCTGTCCGTCATCAAACCGTTCAGCGTGGCCTTGTGCTCCTGCCATACCGGGCCGTAGTAGAAGGCGGCATTGGCCACGGCGCGCTGCTCCCAGCTGGCGAAGCCGCGCAGCCAGAGGAAGCTGTTGCGCCGTTCGGGCTCGGTGAACTGGCCCAGCGCCATAGCGCCCAGTTGCTGGAACGCCTCCGGGAACAAGGTTTCGAAATAGCGCGCAAACGCTGCCTGGCCGCCTTCTACTGTGGTGTAGCGGCGGAATTCGATGATCGGGTAAGTGTCCATGGTGTGCAGCATGGGGGCAAATGCGGTCAGTTCCCGCCCTGATTGCTGTGCTACGCTTGCTGTGTGAAGACCCTGCGCCTGTTCCCCCTTTTGATCCTGACCGCCGCGAGCTGCCTGCGGGCGGCGGATGCTACGCCGGTCTTGCGACTGTGTTCGCTCGATATCGATTTCGCGCCGGTGGCGCGGGTCGACTTCAGCGGCCATTACCAATACCTGCTGCAACTGGCGGCGCGCAAGGCCAACGTGCGGATCGAGCGCAAGGTGGCGCCGCGCCGCCGTTGCCTGGACGAGATGCGCAGCGGTTTGAGCGACGCCATGATCGGCGCATTCACGCAGGAACGCCTGGCCACCGCTGCATTCCCGATGGTGGGCGGTGCGCCGGACGTGACGCGGTCGTTCGGCACGGTGCGCTATTACCCGTACCGGAGGGCGGGCGATGTTGTGAGTTGGGATGGGCAACGCTTCCACGGGCTGGAGAGCAGTGTGGGCGTGGAGTCGGCCTTTGTTTTCGTCACCGACCGCCTGCGCGTGCTTGGCGTGCCCTACGACGATGGCGCCAAGACGCTGGAGCAGAATATGGACAAGCTGCGCGCCGACCGCGTGGACGTGGTGATCGGCATGGGTCTGGAAGCGGACCGGCTGGTCGCCAGCCGCCACGCCGGCCGCATTGAACGCGCCGGCGGCGCCTTCGACTTGTCGCCCATGTACCTGATCCTGTCGCGCCAATTCCACGCCCGGCACCCCGAGCTGGCGCAGCGCCTGTGGCAGGCCGTGCAGGAAGCCCGCAACAGCCCAGCCTACAAGCGCTACCAGCAGGATCACCCTTGATTGCGGATCACCTTCGTCACAGCGGCGAGTTCTTCGCCGCTATAGCCGGCTGCGTTGGCACGCTCCAGTAGCTGGGCAATGGCGCCGGTGAGGCTGGCATCCAGGCCGGCGGCGCGCATGGCGTGATGGATGCGGCGCGTGGCGTCGACCGAGATCGAGAGCGGGCTTTGCGAGATGCTGTAGTCGCCGCCGGCAACCACGTTCGCCTCGTGCTGCAGGAATTCGCCGAAGGAGGGCGACATGGCCTGCACGATGGCGCCGTAGCGCTGCACGTCCAGCCCTTCCTGCTGCAGTAGCGCGGCGCCTTGCAGGAAGCCGCTTGTCGCGCCATACACGAACGACAGCGTGGCCAGGTCCATGGTGGGTGCTGCGGTCGCGCGCTCGCCCAGCCAGGCGATGTTGCCGCCAAAGGCCGCCAGCACGGTCTGCGCACGATCGACCGTGGCGCGCGGGCCGGACAGCAGGATGGTGGTGTCCGGCTTGCCCATCTGCTCCGGCGCCACCTGGATGGCGCCGGACAGGTAGACGGCGCCGTGGCGTTGCGCGGTCTCCGCTGCTGCGGCGGCTTCCTGCGGGCTGAAGGTGGTGAATTGCAGCAGGGCCTTGCCTTCCAGTGCCCGCCACGCGTTCGGCGTCATGATTTCCGCTGCGGCGCCGTGGTCGTGCACGCACATCACGGCAAACTCCGCCCGCGACAGTGCCTCCGCTGCCGATGCGGCAACTTTGGCGCCGGCTTCCGCCAGTGCCGCTGCCTTGCCCGGCGTGCGGTTCCAAACGTGTACCTCAAAGCCTGCGTCAAGCAGGAGACGGGCGAGGGTGGAGCCCATTTGGCCAAGGCCGATCACTGCGATGCTTTTCATTTTCATACTCCTTTGTGGGTGGGAGTACTGAATCTTGGGGTACCATAAGATCCAGCAAGTACCTACTTTTCTGTGTGGTACTACCCATTTGGTAAGTTTTGTGGAGTTTCAATGGCTGCGAGCAAACCCTATAACTGCGGCATCGGCCCCGCTTTCGAAGTCATCGGCGGCAAATGGAAGGCGCTGATCCTGTACGAGCTGCAGTCAGGTCCGGTGCGGCCAGGCGGCTTGCGCCGCGTGTTGGGCGATATCACGGAAAAAATGTTGATTCAGCAACTGCGGGAGATGGAAGCCGACGGCCTGGTGCGGCGCGAGATGTTCCCCGAAGTGCCGCCGCGCGTCGAATATTCGACCACGGAACTGGGGAGGGAGCTGAATGCCGCCCTGGGTCCGGTGGCGCGCTGGGGCGAGAAGTATGCGCTAGCTCGAGCGAAATGAGTTCCGTAGCGTCAGATCGAGTGTCCAGGAGAATCGACGAAACCAATCGCCTCGCATACGAAGTGCATGGCAACGAGTTGGCGATCATTTCCTGCCGCTAGCACTACTGACGGATTCTGGAGGCGTGGCGCAAACAAAAAAGGCCTGATCTTTCGATCAGGCCTTCTTCGTGAATTCGGTGGGGTGGCTGATGGGGCTCGAACCCACGACAACAGGAATCACAATCCTGGACTCTACCAACTGAGCTACAGCCACCACTGAAACTTCTTTCTATCGCCCCGTAGCGCGACAGAGCCGAGATTATATAGGGTCTCCCCGAAACTGGCAAATATATTTCAAACCTGCACCGTTTCGACCTGGGGATGCAGTCCCAGCAGGTTGGCAAACGCCGTTTGCAAGGCTGCCGCGTTGCCGCTGGTGTAGCCGCGCAGGTGGGCCGGGGTGCCGCCCGGGCGTTGCAGGCCGGCGCCTTCCAGCAGGCGGGCCAGCTGGCGCGCCACGGCGTCGCCGGTGTCGATCAGCGTGACCGGGGCCACGTTCGCGCCGCGTGCCGCCACTACCTGGGCGATGGCTTCTTGCACGAAGGGGTAGTGGGTGCAGCCCAGTACCAGGGTATCCGCGCCCTGGTCCAGCAACGGATCGACAAAGCCATGCAGCATGGCGGCCGTTTCCGCGCCCGACAGGTCGCCCTGTTCGATGCGCTCCACCAGTCCGCCGCAAGGCTGCAGCAGGAAGCGGGTGCCGTTGGTGGTGGAGATCTGCTCGCGCAGGGCAAGGAATTTCTCGCCGCGCAGGGTGCTGGCGGTAGCCAGCACGCCGACCGTGCCATTGCGGGTGGCGGCGGCGCCGGGCTTGAGGCCGGGCTCCACGCCGACCACCGGCAGGGCAGGGTAGGCGGTACGCACCGCCTTGATGGCGGCCACGGTGGCGGTATTGCAGGCCACGACCAGCGCCTTGGCGCCTTGCGAAATGAGGAATGCGGTGACATCGAGCGCGCGCTGCACCAGCCATTCATCCGTCTTTGCACCGTAGGGTGCGAAGGCGGAATCGGCAAAGTACATCACGTGCTCGTGCGGCAGCTGCGCGTGGATATGGCGCAGCACGGAGAGCCCTCCCACGCCTGAATCAAAGACGCCGATGGGCGCATCGGCGGAGGAGGGAACAGCGTGTGTCATCAGGCTGGCGGGTTAGGCAGGTTGAGCTGCTTTCAGGGCTTCGATCTTCACCTGCCACTCTTTCGGGCCGGTGTTGTGCACCGAGGTGCCGGAGGAATCGACGGCCACGGTGACAGGCATGTCGACCACATCGAATTCATAGATCGCTTCCATGCCCAGGTCTTCGAAGCCGACGACCTTGGCGCCCTTGATCGCTTTCGACACCAGGTAAGCCGCGCCGCCAACCGCCATCAGGTAGGCTGACTTGTGCTTCTGGATCGATTCGATCGCGGTCGGGCCGCGTTCCGCCTTGCCGACCATGGAGATCAGGCCGGTTTTCTCCAGCATCATGTCGGTGAATTTGTCCATGCGGGTCGCGGTGGTCGGGCCGGCTGGGCCGACGACTTCTTCGCGCACCGGATCGACCGGGCCGACGTAGTAGATCACGCGGTTGGTAAAGTCCACCGGCAGTTTCTCGCCCTTGGACAGCATGTCCTGGATGCGCTTGTGCGCGGCGTCGCGGCCGGTCAGCATTTTGCCGTTCAGGAGCAGGGTCTGGCCCGGCTTCCAGGACGCCACTTCTTCCTTGGTCAGGGTATTCAGATCAACGCGCTTGGACTTTTCGGTGTCGGCGGCCCAGGTGACGTCCGGCCAGTCGGACAGCTTTGGCGGCTCGATGTAGGCCGGGCCGGAACCATCCAGCACGAAGTGGGCGTGGCGGGTGGCCGCGCAGTTCGGGATCATGGCGACTGGCTTGGAGGCAGCGTGGGTCGGGTACATATTGATCTTCACGTCCAGCACGGTGGTCAGGCCGCCCAGGCCTTGCGCGCCGATGCCCAGGGCATTGATCTTGTCGCACAGTTCGATGCGCAGTTCTTCCAGCTTGTTCTGCGGGCCGCGCTTTTTCAGCTCGTACATATCGATGTCTTCCATCAGCGACTCTTTAGCCATCATCATGGCTTTTTCCGCGGAGCCGCCGATACCGATACCCAGCATGCCAGGCGGGCACCAGCCAGCGCCCATCAGCGGCACAGTCTTCAGCACCCAGTCCACCAGCGAGTCGGATGGATTCAGCATGACGAACTTGGTCTTGTTCTCTGAGCCGCCGCCTTTGGCTGCAACGCCCACGTCGACGGTATTGCCTTCCACCAGTTCCATGTGCACCACGGCTGGCGTGTTGTCCTTGGTGTTCTTGCGCTCGAAGTGCGGGTCGGCCACGATGGAGGCGCGCAGCTTGTTGTCGGAGAAGTTGTATGCGCGGCGCACGCCTTCGTTCACGGCGTCGGTCACGGTGCCGGTGAAGCCTTCAAAGCGTACACCCATACCAATCTTCAGGAAGACGTTCACCATGCCGGTGTCCTGGCAGATCGGACGCTTGCCTTCCGCGCACATGCGGGAGTTGGTCAGGATCTGGGCGATGGCATCCTTGGCGGCCGGGCTTTGCTCGGCGTCGTAGGCGCGTGCCAGGTGCTGGATGTAGTCGGCAGGGTGATAGTAGCTGATGTACTGCAGCGCCGCTGCGACGGATTCGATCAGGTCGTCTTGCTTGATGATGGTCATGGTTGGCTCTTTGGCTGACAGGTATTAGTGGTGTTTCGATGCGTGAGTCGTGGTGGTGATGCGGTCGGTATAGGCGATCGCGATCGCCGACAGCAGGAACACGCAGTGAATGCCGGTTTGCGCGATCAACGCTTTCTCGGTGTACAGCTGCGCGTTGATAAAGGTCTTCAGCAGGTGGATCGACGAAATGCCGATGATCGCGGTAGCCAGCTTGGTCTTCAGCACGGAGGCGTTCACGTGCGACAGCCACTCAGGCTGGTCCGGGTGGCCTTCCAGGTGCATGCGCGAGACGAAGGTTTCGTAACCGCCCACGATCACCATGATCAGCAGATTGGAGATCATGACCACGTCGATCAGGCCCAATACAACCAGCATGATGGTGGTTTCGGTCAGCTTCTTCGGTGCCTCGGCGCCAGGCACGGTCACGGCATGCAGGATGTGTTCCAGCGAGGCGGCATTGCCGAATGCCGCGCCAATCAGGTCTTTCAGCTCGACCCAGAAATGGAATACGTAAACGCACTGCGCCAGGATCAGGCCCAGGTACAGCGGCAGCTGCAGCCAACGGGACATGAAGATGAAGGCAGGAATAGGGCTTAGGCGCTTGCCATTGGTGTTCAGCGGGTCGGTCATTTGGTTTCTGCGAAAAGGCGTTTGGAAAAACAGCCGATATTCTACACGCGGCAGCAGGCCTACGGCAGCGGCGGCGATATGCTACATTGCAAACTTTGTTTTCCTGGCAAGTGACGATGACGCTGGAATGGTTGCAAGGTTTGCGCGGCTTGGCCGTGCTGGGCGTGGTGCTGGCGCACGCGCGCTACTTCCTGGTCGGTACGCCGCACGGCGAACTGGGGAAGACGCTGTTCCTGCCGGGCGCCATGGGCGTCGACCTGTTCTTCCTGATCAGCGGCTTTATCATGGTCCACACCACGCGCGGCGCCGGTGGCCTGCGCGACACCGCACTGTTCGCCGTGCGCCGCTTCGCCCGCGTGTGGCCGGCGTACGCGGTGGTGACCCTGTTGTGGATCTTTATCGACCGTGGCGGCCTGTGGTTCTTCCAGGATGCTGATCGCCTGTGGCACCTTGCCGGCTCGCTGGCCTTCCTGCCGCAGGTGCCGGGCGAGGCGCCTTTCTTCGGTCTGGTGTTCCCGCTGGCATGGACACTGGCCTTCGAAATGTACTTCTATCTGGTGTTCGGCATCAGCATGCTGGCCGGCCGCCTGCGCTGGTTCGTGTTCGCGAGTTGGATGTTGCTGACCCTTGTGCTGCTGCCCGCCACCCACGGCGGCGCCACGCTTAATATCCGGCAGTACCTGTCGTTCAGCTGGGGCTATATGCAGCTGGCCACCAACCCGCTCATATACGAGTTCCTCGCCGGCGTGGCAATTGGCCTGCTGTACCACCAGCCGCGCATCCGCTTCGGCAGCGCCGCCGTGGCCTGGCAGGCCGTGGTTTGCAGCAGCGGCTTTGTGCTGTGGTGGGGCTGGTCCGGTGTGGGCGGCTTCCACGGCCCGGCAGGGTGGGGCTGGCCGCTGGCGCTGATGCTGCTGGCGCTGGCCATCGCCAGCAAAACCGTTACGCTGACCATGCCGCGCTGTCTGGTGTGGGTGGGCGCCGTTTCCTACTCCATGTACCTGACCCATTATCTTGGCCAAGTGGTCTTGACCCGCTGGCTGGAGAAGCATGGCCTGCACACGCAAAGCTGGAATGAGGTCTTCCTCGCGCTGTTGCTGGCGATTCCGCTCGCCGCCATTTCGCACCGCCTGCTGGAACGCGGCCTGGGCGAGTGTCTGAGGGAAAAATTGGTATTGCTGGTTGACCGCTGGCTGCCAGCGCCCGCTGTACCGGAGCCCCAAGAAGTGATTAAAATGGCAAAAATAACCTCCTGATCATGTAAGGGGGTAGTAAGCGACAAGCACTATCGTTGCTAGCAAACCATCACTAACCGGAGACAAGCATGACGAACCAAGGCGCAGATCAACAAGGACCAACCGAATCGCGCATTTTTGCGCCGCCGGCTGCATTCGTGGAAAAAGCCGCCGTGTCCGGCATGGCCGCCTACCAGGCGCTGTGCGATGAAGCCGAGCGCGACTACGAAGGCTTCTGGGCCCGCCTGGCCCGCGAGCACGTTGAATGGCAGACCCCATTCACCCGCACGCTGAACGAAGACAACGCACCGTTCTACAAATGGTTTGAAGACGGCAAGCTGAACGTGTCGTACAACTGCCTGGACCGCAATATCAAGAACGGCCTGGGCGACAAGACCGCCATTATTTTCGAAGCCGACGACGGTGAAGTGACCCGCGTCAGCTACCAGCAATTGCACGACAAGGTCTGCAAGATCGCCAACGGCCTGAAGGCGCGTGGCATCAAGAAGGGCGACCGCGTCGTCATTTACATGTCCATGTCCGTGGAAGGCGTGGCCGCCATGCAGGCTTGCGCCCGCATCGGCGCCACCCACTCCGTGGTGTTCGGCGGCTTCTCCGCCAAGTCGCTGCAAGAGCGCATCATCGATGCTGGCGCCGTAGCCGTGCTGACCTGCGACGAACAACTGCGCGGCGGCAAACAGCTGCCGCTGAAAGTCATCGTCGACGAAGCGCTGGCGATGGGCGGCTGCGACACCATCAAGAACGTGGTGGTGTACAAACGCACCGGCGGCAATATCGCCTGGACCGAAGGCCGCGACATCTGGCTGCACGACCTGGTGGAAGGCCAGGCCACCACCTGTGAACCTGAATGGGTGGAAGCAGAGCATCCGCTGTTCATCCTGTACACCTCCGGCTCCACCGGCACTCCGAAAGGCGTGCAGCACTCGACCGGCGGCTACCTGCTGTGGGCCGCGCTGACCATGAAGTGGTCCTTCGACCTGAAGCCGGAAGACACCTACTGGTGCACCGCCGATATCGGCTGGGTCACCGGCCACACCTACATCGCCTACGGCCCGACCGCAGTCGGCGCCACCCAGGTGGTGTTCGAAGGCATCCCGACCTTCCCGCACGCCGGCCGCTTCTGGGAAACCATCGCCAAGCACAAGGTCAACATCTTCTACACCGCACCGACCGCGATCCGCTCGCTGATCAAAGCGTCCGACGTCGATCCGAAAGTGCATCCCAAGAACTTCGACATTTCCTCGCTGCGCCTGCTGGGCACCGTGGGTGAGCCGATCAATCCGGAAGCCTGGATGTGGTACTACAAGAACGTGGGCGGCGAGAAATGCCCGATCGTCGACACCTTCTGGCAGACCGAAACCGGCGGCCACATGATCACCCCGCTGCCGGGCGCCACGCCAATGGTGCCAGGCTCCTGCACCCTGCCGCTGCCAGGCATCATGGCCGCGATTGTGGACGAAGCAGGGCACGACGTACCGAACGGCAGCGGCGGCATCCTGGTCGTCAAACGCCCATGGCCGTCGATGATCCGCACCATCTGGGGCAACCCCGACCGCTTCAAAGCCGGCTACTTCCCGGAAGAACTGGGCGGCAAATACTACCTGGCAGGCGACGGCGCGATCCGCAACGCCGAAACCGGCTACTTCACCATCACCGGCCGCATCGACGACGTGCTGAACGTCTCCGGCCACCGGATGGGCACGATGGAGATTGAATCCGCCCTGGTCGCCAACCCGCTGGTCGCCGAAGCAGCCGTAGTGGGCAAGCCAGACGAAACCACCGGCGAATCGATCTGCGCCTTTGTCGTACTGAAGCGCGCCCGCCCGACCGGCGACGAAGCCAAACAGATCGCCGCCGAGCTGCGCAACTGGGTAGGTAAAGAGATCGGCCCGATCGCCAAGCCGAAAGAGATCCGCTTCGGCGACAACCTGCCGAAGACCCGCAGCGGCAAGATCATGCGCCGCCTGCTGCGCGTGTTGGCGAAAGGCGAAACGATCACGCAAGACGTCTCCACGCTGGAAAACCCCGCCATCCTCGAGCAACTGAAAGAAACCTCCTAAAGTAGCTCAGACAGGGTCTGACCCTTGGGTCAGACCCTGGTTTACCGGGTTTCAACAGAAAACCTTTGCCATCCCGCAAAACGCTGCTATAATTCGGGCCTCTCGCGATGAGTGAGAGATGCAGGAGAGATGGATGAGTGGTTGAAGTCGCACGCCTGGAAAGCGTGTATAGGTTCATAGCCTATCGGGGGTTCGAATCCCCCTCTCTCCGCCAAGAACAAGTAGTAGGATGTCCAAAGATGTCCACGAACCCGCGATACTCCCAGTGAGTACGCGGGTTTTTTGTTTCTGGAACGTTATTAGCGTCCATTGAAATCCAGCACCTTTGACAGTATCTTTGAAGGTATCTTGAAATACCGTCAAAACTGATACCGTCACATGCCTAAACTCGCAGTTCCCCTCACAGACCTCCAGCCACGCACAGCAAAGCCCAAAGACAAGCCATACAAGCTGACCGATGGTGGCGGCCTTTATCTTTTGATTAATACGGACGGCGCAAAGTATTGGCGCATGGATTACCGGTACGGTGAGGCCCGGAAGACTATGGCCTTTGGCAAATACCCCGAGGTCACCTTGGCAGAGGCCCGCGAAAAGCGCTTGGCTGCACGTAAGCTACTCGATCAAGGGATCGACCCAAGCCAGGACAAGAAGGATCGCCAACGCGAACTAAATGAAACCAACAGCAATACGTTCGAAAAGTTGGCCCGCGAGTGGCATGCCAACAAGCTGCCGACTTGGAGTCCCGCAACCGCCAGCGACACCATCCGTCGTCTGGAGATCGACATCTTCCCGCAAATCGGGTCGATGCCAATCGGTGCAATCAAGCACCAGCACATGATCGCGGCGCTTCGCAAAATCGAAAGCCGAGGCGCACACGAGATTGCGCACCGTGTTAAGGCTACCTGTGCCCGCGTTTTCACCTACGCCAGCCAGCATGGGATCGAAAATCGAAACCCAGCGGCGGAAATGAAGGACGTGCTGAAACCCGTCAAGGCCGGTCACTTTGCTGCAATCACGGCTGACGAATTGCCCGCTTTTCTTGCTGCAATGGACAAGAACGATGCGCGTCTGTTCAAACCGACCCGCATTGCCTTGCGATTGATGATGCTTATCTTCGTGCGCACCTCCGAGTTGATCGAGACGCCGTGGAGCGAAATCGACCTGGAAAAAGGGGAATGGATCATTCCGTGGCATCGCATGAAGCGAGGCAAGTTGACGGTTAATCCTGATACGACCGACCACCACGTATGCTTGTCCTTACAGGCGCTCGACCTGTTGCGAGAGTTACATACGCTGACCGGTGGCGGAAAGTATTTGTTCCCAAACCAGCGCGATCACGAAAAGCCCATGAGCAATGGAGCGATCTTGATGGCCCTAAAGCGCATGGGCTACCAGAATCGCATGACAGGCCACGGCTTCCGCGCCCTGGCTATGTCCACAATCAAAGAGCGATTGGGTTACCGGCATGAGGTGGTTGATCGCCAGTTGGCCCACGCACAAAAGGACAAAGTGGCCGCAGCTTACGATCGAGCGCAGTTCTTGGCGGAGCGCCGCGTGATGATGCAAGATTGGGCGGATTTCATTGACGGCATTGCTAGTGGGAAAGTAGTGGTCGGAGCTTTTGGTCGAAAGGTTGCCTGAGAATTTTTACTTGGGAGTCTGAAAAATAGCCGAAAGAAGTTACCGATGCGCTGACTATAATGGGTTGGAGGCCTCTATACATCTTCTAACCCTTTATGGAGTTTCACTGCATGACCCAGCCACACATTGAACGTCTTCCCGCTGTTTTGAGCCGTCTCGGCGTAAGCCGCAGCAGTCTCTACAAATTGATCCAACAAGGACAGTTCAAAGCTCCTCTGAAGCTCGGCCCAAGGTCGGTCGGTTGGTTGTCCACTGACACGGACGACTTTATCGCAAGCCGCGCGCAGGCTGCCCGCATGCGTTCCGCAGCATGAGCGAATTCGCACCTACGACGGCGAGCCATGATGACGCGGTAGATTTGAAGCTTGAGCCGTTCTCCAATCTGCTTCGCGAGTTCTATCGTCTTACTGGTAGCGCCCGCGCGGCAAGTCTGGACGATCAACAAATTTCGCAATTGCTTGTCTGTGGGCGCGAAGTGGATCGCCATCATCTTAACGAACAAACTATTCTCGTACTTGGCGATGATTGGTTGCAGCGTCTGATTGTGATCAAGAACGCGCACACCCCACACTTCGCCTTTGTAGATACCTAAGGAAAGACCCATGACGAAACGTATTACCCTGGACGGCGATATGGCCGTAATCCTGGGGCGGCTGGCTTCGCGCTCAGGAATTAGCGTTGGCGCAATTGCCAACAAGGTTCTGGCATCACACGCCGCCGAATTCTATGAGATCGACACTTTCTTGGACGCGCATCCAGCTGGCGCTGGATCTCTCCATGAACATGGACTCAACCTAGTGCAGTCCTATGGCCCGGAATCCATCATCGAGGGAATTTCACGGATCGCGCCGGACTACCACACGCTGGCGGTTCGTTTTGAGCGCGCCTTGGCAGATGCCATCGGCAAAACGCCAACCAGGTCGTAATGAGCGGGGTGAGCGCAGCATGCTCAAAAGAGAGCTTTACGCCAATTGTATCGCTGCTGCGCGCCTCTGAACCGGAGGTGCTGTGTGAGGCAAGACGGCGCGTGCAAGGGCTTGATAGAGAAAACTTGCTCGTGAGATTTCGTATTGCCTTTGCAGCTGGGAAGCGGCTTGTGGCATACATCTTGGCCGAAGCCCTAATTGAGCGCGGAATACCTCCTTGCTTTTGGCATGAGGAACTGGCGCTGGATAGAGTTACGGTAAATCAGCGCGCAGACTTGCTGCTATTTGATCTTGCCTGGATGCGACGCTGGAACCGTGAGCACGCTAGTGTCGTGAGATACCTCCGGGGCAAAGCGTTGTTGACTGGTAGCGAGGCAGTCTTTCACCGTGAGGCAAACTTCGCCTTTAACGAAGGTAAGCGTCCTGCTTGGAAAATAGTCGGCTCGCTCAGTCTCACGGAACGCCAGCAATGGGATTGCGCTTACCTCCGCTCAGCACCGATCAAGAAGCAAGCTGATTTGACGAGGGTATTTGGCAAGCGCATCAGGCAGACGCTATGGGCCGACCTGCAAACAACTCGGCGGACGGCAACGTTCGGAGAACCGGAAGCCCAGGAGGCGCTCGCGCGAAGGCATGCACTCTGGTGCTGCTCGCGCATGGTAAAGAGCGCTAGTCCAACTGATATCGCCGCTCGGTTCTACCAGATGACCGGCGTGCAGATTTCCAGGCAAGCAGCAGCAAAGCAACTTGTTAAAGTGCGCGCTGTGCTGCGCGAACGCGGAGATGACTTTATGGATTAAAAACGACGCGAGGGGGGAGGGGGCGTATCCCTTTTCGAGAACGAAGTTCTCGATTGCTTTCGTCACCCGTCAAACACTTTGTCACGCCCTTGAATTTGGTGTCTTTGTGGGGTGACGGAATTAGATGACTTTGAGCGGTGACAGATTACGGCCTCTGTCACCCGCCAACCTTATACGGGCCGTCACCCATCATTCCGCATTGTGAGAACTAACGCGTAAGTGATGCGTAACGATTTCATGAAAAATGGCCAGTCCCGTCATCGGCTCCGGGTTTCACGAGCCGACACTTTAGAAAGCACGACTATGCGTCATATTACCCTCGAACAGTTCGCGGAAATTTTGGAAGTTATGGCCATTGCACACTCCATCGACAGTGGAATCGCAATTACCCATGTCGGCGAGGTCGGTGGAAGGCCTACCATCGCCATCTCAACCTGCAATGGTGACGGTGATTGCTTTGTGATGCAGTAATGGCCTGGCCCATTTGCGGATGGGCTAGAATTTCTTATGTTAACTCGTTGCGAAAAATTTGGGCTGAGGGAGGAACAATGAAATTTACGCTAGATCGCGATCTTCTGCTGTCCACGTACTTGCCTTCATCGGAAATCGACGCCGAGGCTCGCATGATTTTCAACACGATTGACAAACGTAAGGATTTCAGCGAACTGCACTACTACGAATTCATAAATTGCTTTGGTGAGGATGGGCATCTCTTGGAAATGGAGCGAGATGGGATCGTGTTCACCGACGCCGGAAAGAGGCACAACAACCGGGTTCATTACGAAGCGAATATCTTCGCTTTCGTGCAAAACCTGCATGCACTGTGCGATTCCTTTCCTTTCGTGACACTGCGTGTGCTTGGCCCTCTTGAATACAGCGGAAAAAAGGGGCGGATGCCGCTTACGAAGAAGCAGTGCGGGTGGAACGACGTATTCTTCAAATCCGTTGAAGAAACTCATCCTCAGCTTACTGAATTTTTGGGACAGATACGGCGCTTCGGGTCTGAGAAAACGTTCTTGCTGCTACGGGGATTGGTGAATCAGTGTAAGCATCAGTATTTGCCAAGAATACTGAACCATCGCACGAGTCTACATTTTGACGTGATTGAATATACCGATGCGAGCGGCAATCAGGTTCGCGCGGAGAACTTGGACGCCGAAGCTTTGATGCGAAAATGGCATAACAGATTACTCCGGCGATTGTTTCTGCTTTACGTTCGCCTGCATAGGGCTAGGCTAAAACAATTGAGTCTTACGAGCTAACCTTGGTGACGACGTCAGCATCAAAATATTATGCGACTCGTACCCAGCCACTTACAAATGCGGCAGCTATGCCAACGAGGATGAATGGGACGAGGAGGTTCGCGAACCATAGAATTCTAGCTGCACCGCCAATTCGCCAATATGAAATCGAGGCCCAAAGGGCACTACTGCTGAATAGTCCCAAAACGTTTTCTCCCTCCAGTTCATGTCCAGCGCTGTGAGTTCCGTAGAGCAGAGCGACTGTTACGCCAAGGTAGCGGGCAGCTACCTGCGATGCCAACGAGCGAGTCTGCGAAGTGGGAAGGGCGAAATATGCGACCCTCAGGTTTGCCCCAAGAAAAAGTGCGGACAAAATGAGCAAGTGTGGGACACCTGTTGGCACTTGATCAAAGCAATAATGGAGTAAGCCCAGCAACTGGCCTGATACGTATGTCTTATAAAACGTGATTGCGTCGCTAACAAAGCCCTTCCATCGAAACACTGTGTCCGAAAGACTGGCAATTGAGCCGGATGCGAGGAAAAACGATAGTCCGAGGAAAGCCTTCACACGCCACGGCGACTTAGCCCAAAGGGTCGTGACCTCACTAAAATCACCTTTCAGCCCCATCTACCGCTCCCGACCTTTCTGAACTTGAGGATTTTATCGACAGCGGCATTGAGCCATAGCGTCGAAGTCCTAGAAAAAAATTGCTCCGTGCAGGGGAGTGTGTGTGAAAACTTTGGCCCGCAAACCGACAAACCTTATACTTTTGGAGTCATGCCCCGACCGGAGTGGCGTGGTTCAGGATTGTGCTCACGACGCTGAAGCGCTGATAGCTTCTTTGTTCCAACGCATCGGCAACCCCCAATGCGACCTCGTGCATTGCGAGCATCGCAGCTTTGAAATAGGAGTCGAAAGCCTCTCTCGTCGCGATTGTTAAGCGCTGCCCGTGAGCAATTTTATTTCGGCTATAGACAAGCTCATGGAGGTAGTGAGTTTGCTCTTCAACGTTCTTCGACTTCAAGTCCAGGCGGTTTAACCACGACAATAAGAGGTCGGGCCATAAGTTAGAAGTTTCACCGATGTTGTCGAATTCAGCCGTTTCGTCTAGCCGGTCATTCAATTCGTCCATGAATTGAGTGAAGAATTCATCATGGTGCTCATGTCGTTTCAACTCTAAAAAGAACTGCTTCATGGAATGCGCTGCAATCTTCCATTTCAAGTCCTTTCGCTTCAGTTTTCGCTTCTTCAATGCCTCGATGTAGACGCCGACGCAAAATTTGCAAAAGCCTTCATAGTGCGCGTAAAGGAGTGCCACATTTGCGCGCAATAAAGTTTGCTCTTGAGGGGAGCTGACCGTGGTTTGTAGAAGCTGCTTGCGCATGATCGCAAGTTCCGCTTCTCGCCAAACTAGATCATTCACAATTTCCTTGACGAACAGTTCTGCAAACGCGCTTGTGCTCATGCTGAAAATGCGCGTCCAATAAGGTTGATACGTTCGTTCATTTTAGGGAGCGAGTTTGCGCCTGGGCCGGTCACGTTCCTGAAATCGATAGATTCCACAGTTGCTGCCAAGCGCGCAGTCGCATCAGCGGTGGGCAGGCCTTGCAAATTCGCGAGGGCCTGGATGCTACCGCACGTCACTGCTTCATAGTAGGCTGGAGCGACGCTGCCGATCGGCAATCCATTGCGATATTTCACGAATGCATAAGGGCCGAATTTGTCCGCCAGGACGTCGAACAGGGTCGTGAATGCCAACCACTCAGCATCCATATCGAAAGGCTGTTTCCCCAACAAGACATCTTCCATGAAGGTGTCGAGCCAGTCGCTAATACTGCCTTTGAATTTATCTCGGTAGTTCTTAACCGCGAAGAATCGCAAAACGAGTTCTTCGTCGCCTCGCGCCTCAATCGCGACTGGCGAGAGAAGTTCCATCGTGGTGCGGAATGCACCGTATTGCGCACATTTATTGATGAACGCGTAAAAATCTGCGCCCCCCAAGATTCGTGCGTTGACGTTTCGGATGTCTTGATCGGAAAGCTTGGAGCCACCGGTATTGAGGCGCTTGAACATTTCGTAACGCAAGAACTGATTGCTTTGTCGCTTGATGATCACGGTTCGGATTGCCGACCGCTTGAGCTTGAGCTTTAGTGTGAGAGGTAAGTCTTCAAAAGTGGTGCCATTCAACTCAGGCACGAGATCGCAGCCTTCCAAAGTGAGGAGGGGCAGTTCAATAGCTTCGTTGTTAATGAACTGGATCAACGAACTTACGCGCTGTAAACCATCTACAAGTTCAAGGCGACCATCGTCGTTTTCGATAACGAAGATCGAGGGAATCGGAAGCTGAATTAGAACGGACTCAACCAGGCGGGAGCGCTGTGCGTCGCTCCAGCGGAACAGACGTTGGAAGTCAGGTTGAATGATAAGTTCTCGGGAGGAGTGCAAGCCCACCAGTTCCCCAATCGACATATCTACGCTATCAGTGCGAACCTCGCCGATTCGCTTGTCGATTGATTCAATAATTTCCATTTGCAGCCCTATTCACAAGAGTTCGGATACGTTCAGCGGCGCTATTTCAGGCCTTTAAATAAGTCTTCGATCGACAGGCCAAATGCTTGAGCTAGTCGTTCAATGCCATCAAGAGACAGGTTTGACGTGCCTCGCTCAATTCTACTCATGTAGCTACGTGCGAACCCGCACTTGTCCGCGAAGTCTTCTTGCGAGACCCCTGCGTCACGGCGTAATTGACGCACCCGTTCGCCAAATGATTTTCTCAGCGTTTCCACGCCGATACTGTCGAGCAATGTATACTAATTCACCACGCTCTAATCGTGACATTTTTCTTTACCGGAATAATAAATTGATAAGACTAGTCGATGTGGCTTTACGCCTGATTCAGCTGTGTTGCTGTTGCATTGGATTTTTGTTTGGCCCGGTGGGCATGGTCTTGGCCATTTTCGGCATCGGCTATGTCCTGTTCAAGAAGCCGCTTACCTGGACTTCAGTGATGCACCGATACTATTGCTGTGACTGCAAAGTCGCATTCCCTGTACCTCCTAGCGATCTGTATAAAAGGAAGACTTGTAAGACCTGCGGAGGTCACGACACTGCAAGGTCGCGCTGGTTATACTGGTGATGAGGCGTTGTCGGTATACAACGACCTCGAGAAATTTGCACTAACAGCAGGGGGCGAGAATAGGGCCTAGAACGGAGCTTGAAGCGACGAACCTGAGCTGTAAATTTTGACGGTATCTATGACGGTATTTTTGAAATCGCAAACCAATGATTGTAGTGTTCATGCGGGTTCCGAGGCATGATTAGGCTTCCCCTCTCAGATACAGTAAGGGCCGCTTTCAAGCGGCCCTTTTCATTTCTACTATTCCCGCACCTGCGCCAGCACGTTTAGCCAGGTGGCATATCGGCGAGTCGACCGCACTGGGCCAGCATCCCGGAAAGAATGCTATCTGCAACATCTCCTGGGTACCCTGGAGGGAGCATGTCCCCAACCGCTTCTGCAACCAGTGGCGCTTGGGCCAAGACCTCCTCAATGAGCTCCTCGGCGACGCGGCCGCCAAGTCCCACCTGGCGGGCCATAGCGGACCAGTGGCGACGCATGATTCGATCAATGAAGTAGTAATTTTCACTGCCCCGGATGGCCATTGCCAGCTTGGCTTCCTGGCGCGCGATCAAATTCTCGCCGTGCCCAATGACTGGATGCGCCGAGAGCACGTCGTACAGCGGGGAAGCTTGGTATTGTCCCCCACGTCCGACCATGATGCTGAAATTCTTGGCGTGCCCATCGGTGGCCATCAGAAGCCAGAAAATGAGCTGAGTCTTGAAGAAGTTGCGGCGGTCAAAATCCGCCTTCTCCGATGAGAGCAGTATCTGCATGATGCGCTGAATCCCCGGCCCGCCGTCGGCCTGGTACTTCAGAAGGGGAGAGCAGCCCAGCGCCTGGCACATATCCTCTTGCGGTAATCGGGCAATCCAGGTGCGATCGTTGGATAATTTACGGTCAAACCGCTTTACGGACAGCGCCTTTTGATCCTCGAAAGTCAGAATCTCACTTTCGGCAACAGGTAGGCCAAATTTGTCCATGATTTGCGAGCAGAGCCACTCGTTTTCGACCGAGGTGCGCATGTCCGCACGGCTGTTGCCCACAAGGCCAAGTGGCAGTTTCAGGATATGGGTGGTCGGGGTACTTCCGATCGGGCGGAACCATTGTCCGTCGTGCCACAGAAGGGCGTTCTTCTCCTGGGCGCCGGCAATGGACAAGCGTAGGTCATCCCTGTGGTCTTGGCGGCCCAGGCCCGCAGGCGCCGTCGTCGCGCGCAGCAACTCCGCGATCTCATGCTCGTCCAGCAAGTCGCCTTGAATGGAGAACAGATCGTCCGGTGTTTCGTCCGGCGGCAGAAGTTGGGCTGCACCTACGCAGTCTCGTCCCAGCGCCTGCAGCAAGGCGAAAGGGGAGGTGCTTCCTGTGTTGTGCTTCTGCGCCAGGCGCCGGCGAATGCGATCGCTATCAGGCAGTAGGTTGTCGAAATAGTTCGTAACCACGTCGCCCGAATACGGAGCGTTTGCCGCCGTGAAGGGCATCGACAAAGACAGAGGGCGCCGGTTCTCGTCTTCCAGCCATTCTTGGAAGTACGCGAACGTCGAGGTGTTTCGTTTGATTGTCCATTGGCCTACCGGGGTGCCATTGAGCCAAACGTTGAGACTGCGCTGGATTCCACGTTGGGCCATGGTTCACCACTCGGTTGTGTCGCCGGCTTTTACTACTTTTGCAGGGGCTGCCGCCATGCCAGGTTTTGTGTTCGTCGGTAAAACCTTGCCGGCCTGAGATCCTCGGCCTTCGACCTTCGCCTTCGCTTCTATGGACCTTCGTCGAGTACTCGATTTGGACTTCACCTGAAAGACTGGCAACGTATCCGGGTCGCTGTCGCTCACCTGAAGCTTGACGTTCATCAGCCGCAAAATGGTGAAGAGGCGGTCGACGCTCGTCGACGCCAGGTTCGATTCGATCTGGGCGTAGCTCTGTTGGCTAATACCTAGTTTTTCAGCCATTGCCGCCTGGGTGAGATTTGCCTTCTTCCTGAAACCCTGGATGAGCGGCTTCAGGTGATCCAGCGTCTGGATTGTGAAGTCCATAGTTTTACCTCCGTAAATGCGCTTCCATTTACAGTATATGGCCTGTAAATCGCGATTACAATGCAAGACATGTAAAGTGAAGAAATTACAGTGCTCAGAATGTATTTTACTTTTACAGCCTTTGAATTGTAAATTGTGCTGGCCAGTATCAAGGAAACACCGGTGACACCGAAGGGAGTGCAGGGGGGGGGCAAAGCTGTACTACTGGCGCCCCCGGTTTATACTTGCCGGCATGCTCACCCGACAACTCCTGTTCCTGTTCAGCGCCCTTGGTGCCATCAATGGCATCTTCTTGGCCATCTACTTTTTCAGGCGCCAGCCGAAACGCCTTTCCGATTGGATGCTTGGCGCGCTACTGTTGGCGATCGCCGTCCGTACGGCGAAATCCACGGTCCTGTTCTTCGATCCCACCATCGCCCTCGAGTTCAGGCAGTTAGGCTTGTCTGCCTGCCTGCTGATCGGGCCCTTGACCTATTTGTATGTGCGCTACTACCTGATCGAGCGCCAACAGGTTCCAGCGGACCAGCGCTGGCGCTGGCATCTTGGCCTGGCGTTCCTGATCATCGGCTTGGGCGTGCTATTTCCCTATGCCAGTTATCGCAGCATCTGGAGCAAGTCCAGTGATGTGATTCACATTTACTGGCTCGGTTACTTGCTGGCCGCAGCATGGGCATTGTGGCAGGCGCGCGCGCAGTTGAGGGAGGCGGGCGGTCAGGCATGGATGCCGCTTAGTGTGTTTGCCGGCAGCTTCCTTATTCTCGTCGCCTATGCCACTACGCCGCTCACCTCCTACATCGTTGGGGCGCTGTCATTTACTTTCTTGCTGCATATCGCTGTGCTGGTCTTCCTGCTCCGCAAGAGCGAAGCCGAGATGAAGGAGAAGTACCAGAACCGCAAATTGAGCGACGAGGATGCGCAGCAGATCCTGGCGGCTGTCGGTCAGCAGATGCTGGAGCAGGAACTGCATTTGAATCCCAACCTGACCTTGGCCCAGCTCGCCCGGAAAACTGGACACCTGCCGGCGGAAGTGTCGCAAGCCCTGAACGCAAGGTTGAACAAGAGCTTCAGCGTGTACGTCAACGAGTTCCGCATTGCGGACGCGAAGAAGTTGCTGCTCGCCGAACCTCAGCTCAATCTGGAGTCCGTGGCGGAGCGCTGCGGCTTCAATTCCAGCTCCACCTTTTTCACCGCCTTCAAGAAAGTCGTTGGCCTAACGCCGGCACGATATCGCGCCGAATCGCGCCCTGCGGCCTGAAAAATACTCCGGAATCGCGTTTCCGGAGTTCGAATTCGCGATATTCCAGTGTTTTTGAGCATGCTTCGCCCGATGATTGACGTGCTAGGACGTGATGATTTCACCTCCCAGCGCTAATCAATTTGGGATCACGAGAGGATGACTTCATGAACAAGGGATTTTTTATTCGCGTTTTTCTTTTATTTGCGCTCTTCGTTTGCACCACCCAAAGCCGTGCGGCGGCAAACGGAGATGAACAGGCCGCTGTTGCCCGGGCGGTGGGTCTGTATTTGACGGGCAGCAGTTTCAACGTTCAGGCGGACTTGCATAAGGCGTTCTACCCGAGCGCCCGCCTATATCTGGATGGGCCGGACAATGCGGTGCGGGAAATGTCGCCGCAGGAGTACGCAAAGCTATTCCCGTCCGAGAAGCAATCCCAGTTCAATGGCCGCATCGGGCGTTTAATCAGCATCGATATCACGGGCCAGCTTGCCACGGCCAAGGCGGAAATCCTGATGCCGAAGCAGGGCCGGCGCTATGTCGATGTCTTCCTGCTCCGGAAAGTGGAGGGCGAGTGGAAAATCATGAGCAAATCGGCGGTGCGAGCCGATGGTCCGCAGCATGGGCGCAAGGTGCTGTTCGTGCTGTCGAACGTGGCGCAATATCCGGGAACCAAGGTCAATGCAGGCAATAACTTTCCGGAGATCGCCTACACCTACGATGCCTTGGTCAAAGCCGGTTACGCGGTGGATTTCACCAGCCCCGATGGCGGTGCTGTACCGCTGGAGATGGTGATTACCTCAGACCCTATGCAGCGGCGCTATGTGTATGACAGCGACTTTATGTGGGGCCTGGCGAATACCCGCGCTGCCGCTGACCTTAAAGCGGCCGATTACGTCGCCATTGTTTATGTGGGCGGCGGTTCGGCAGTTGTGGGCATCTCCGAAAACGGCGCGATCCAGAAGCTGGCAAAGCAGATCTATGAAGAGCAGGGCGGGGTGATTGCGGCAATCTGTCATGGAACCGAAGGGATCTCGCAGCTCAAACTCAGCGATGGCTCTTTCCTAGGCCAAGGTAAGGTGATGACCAGTTTCCCGGATGCCTTCATCAACCGGGAATCTGCTGTTTTCAAGGCCTATCCGTTCTCAGCGGAAGGCAGTATCAAGCGCAACGGCGGTAAGTTCGTGCATGGCCCCAGGGATGGCAGTCATGTCGCCGTCGATGGGCGCTTGGTTACTGGCATGAATTGGGAGTCTTCCATTGGTGTGGCGAATGCAATGATCCGGCTGCTTGGGGATAAGAATTAGCACCGTTCTCTCCTGGCGCACTTTTACGTGGCCGCCTCACTTCGGGTCTGGCATGGCAAGCGATTGCTCGGGGATGGCGGCCATTCCAGGTTCATGGCGCAAGTACTTGGTTCCATAGCCTCTTAAAGCGTGAAATTGCGGCGCGGTGTGCTTTGATTTTTTCGAAGTCAGTGCCAGCAGGATATTTGTAGAGGGTTGCCAGCACGTCCCAGAACGCGTACGAGATGGCTATCTCGCCGCTAAATCCTGTGAAGTGATTTTGCAAGCCCAATGCATGGCCGAATTCGTGAACGACGGTATCCTGGGAAATCCAACAGTCGCATTCTTCGCTGCCGTGCATGTTGTGGCCGATCTGAATGTACACCGGCTTTGTGCTGATATGGCCGCAGCCATCCGCTTTGATTTCGTTTCCATTGCCTGATACTGAGGTGACGTTTGCGACGTAGTTCTGGTAATCGGTTGTGTCGTTTAAAAACGATGTGCCAAACGAGACGTGGATGATAGCGTCATCCTCGTTCGCCTGCGTTAAACGTACGCCCACTTTTTTGTTAATGTCCCTGATTGCGCCCATGGTGTACGCATGCAGCGCTTTTTGCTTTGGGAATTTTGGGTCGGGCGAGGCAATGAAGACGGTGACCTCATCCGGCATGCGCGTTGTGCGACTGATTGGCGGATCTTCGAACTGATTGCTCGTCGTTAGCTTGTCCACGATCTCCGTGTCAGTGAAATGAACCCTTTGCATCGAAGTCCTTATAGTTCAGTTTGCTTGAGGGCGGTGGTGCTTGCGCGGTGCTCGAAGCCGCTCGCCGGGCAAATGGCCAGTGCAGATTCGAACGATTGGCGGGCTGCACCCCGGTCGCCTTTCAGGCGCGCAGCCTGGGCGATGTAGTAGTGCGCTTCACATTCGCGGCTATTCGCCCGTCCTTCATCTTTGCGTGCGGTTTTCAACAGGCTGCTCGCGCTGCTTTCTCCCGCCAGAAACTCCATGATGGGCGTTGGCCAGCTTTCATCGTTGGCCCGCTTGAGGAATATCTTTAGCTCTTCTTGGGCCGTATGGGTCTCGCCATTCAGGGCAGTTGCGATGTAGGCTTCCAGTTCCGTGTATCGAGAGGATGAAACGCTTTGTGCCAGCTGGCGCAAGGCGGGTGCCGCAATTGCAAACTCGCCGTCGCTCAATTGTTGGTTGGCTTTCTGGAGGCGCGTCTTGAAATCACCCTTGGCGCCCGCTGTTTCGCGAAGTTTGGCTGCGCGCGCGGTATCTTGGGCGATGCCTTCGCCATTTTCCAGCCTCATTGCCAAGTGGGCCATTGCGCCGGGGTTGCCTTGTGCTGCATCGATCTCTAGCCATTCCACGCGGTCGGCGATGGAAGTGATGAGTTTAAGCGGCGCCTTGTTTTCAAGGTAGACCTTGCCCTGGCTGCGAGAAAACAGCACGCGGTGGCTGGCCAGAAAGTCTGTGCCAAGGATCATCTCTGTGCCGCGTGGGTCGGCGGTATTGTGGTTGACTGTGGTCAGCGTGATTTTCAGGTTCTTGTGCGTGTCTTTGCCAATCCCCATTTCCGAGACCGGCACAATCCACGCTGCCAGTGAGCCTTCGCCTGCTCCTGTAACAGGCGTCCTCTCCATCGCTCCTGGCATGCTTGGGGTGATGCCCGCCCGGCGCGCAGCGTGGATGTCGATTAATGAGTAAGGTGCCCCAGTGTCGATCAGGGTTCGCACTGGAACGGCATTGACGTTGACGTAAAAATGGGGGCGGGGATCACTGGCGTCGACAGGGGCATCGAGGACGGCGGCATTCGGTAGGAGGACCGTGTCTTTGCTGCAGTTACCCAGACGGTTGAACTGCAGCCGATGGGCGGCGAAGTCAATTTCAAGGTCTGCCTGCAGCAAGAAATCCACGCCAAGTACGGCGCCGAACACGTCGTGTTGGCTCATCGCGGCTACGGGAAAGTTGGCTCTGATTGGCTTGGTATTTCCTACTGAAAATTCACTCACGGCGGTTGTGAAGCTTCGGCGTGTCAGTCCGCCCAAGCCAGCGGCGCCGCCTCGTTGCAGCCTGGCAGGGAGCTGAAGCAACTCGATACTGCGTGCTTTGATGAGTGTATAGGCTGCGCCAGTGTCTACCAGCATCGGAACCGTAAGACTGTTGATCTTGCCTTCGAGAACAGGGCGTGAGTACCAGCCCTGAATCTGCAGCGGTATCGGTTCGCCGCGGATGTATTCGCAGGTGGAGGGTGCGGCGGCAGTGACGGTTGTCGCGTAGAGCGTGGACACAATCGCCGCGGCGAGAAGTGCGTTGTGCATAGAAAGCAATGTTTATAGAAAGTATTTCTATATTAGCATTGTTGCCGCGTGTAATCAGATGGCACTGCCTACGCCCGCGCCTGCGCCGCAATCTACGCCGCAAGACGTTCATGCGCGGTGCGGCGTGCGCGTTCCTGCAGCAGCACCCAGGCGCCAGTGCGGGCCACCGCCTCGCGCAGGGCCGGTGTATCGTCTTTGACCAGCACCTCCACATTCAGCGCGGCCGCTTGCGCCAGCACTTGCGTTAGTTCGGCGGCGCCTGCGCCGTGCAGGCTGGCGATGCGCACGTTGTCCACGCGGGCGTGGCCGAGGATGGAGGGCAGCTGCGTGGCGCTGGCCACCTTCACCGACACACGGAAGCCGTTGCGGCGGTAATTGTCAGCCACGTAGTTCAGCATCCAGTTCTGGCGCGCGTTCACGGAGGGCAGTTGCAGCACGATGCGTTCCAGCGGCAATCCGAGCGAGTCGAGGATGCGGCGGAAGGCCATGCCATGGTTGCTGCTGACAGCACTGAGCAACCTGTCGTGCACATTCAGGTGCAGCGTGCCGGCGTCGTCGCGGTGGAAGAAGTTGATGGCGTGGAGTGTGCGGCACAGGCGGTCCAGCGCCACCGATTCGTCGTCGCTGGCGGCCCCGTCCAGGTAGGACCAGAGCGGCAAGCCCTGGTCTTCCTCGCTGATGCCGCGTACGCGGCCGGCGTAGGCGGTGGTGACGCCGCTTTCCAGTTCGCGGATGGTGTGGAATGCGCTACCCAGCCAGCAGTTGAAGATGTGGCCTTCCACGTGGCCATCTTCGCCCAGGCGCAGGCTGCCTGGAGGCGTCTGGCCGTTTGCGAGGCGTTCAATATAGGCTTGCAGGGCTGGGTAGCGCATGTCGGCTCCTTGGAGTGCGTGGAGACTCAGTCTATGCTGCGGCCCCCTGCAAAGTGAACGAAGCTTTCGGCATATCCAACTGCGCAATATTCAGATGGCCCAGGAAGCTGCCGTTGCCGCGCGCATCGCCGTTCTTTTCGATCTGCAGCGCAAAGCGCACGGCCGGGTCGTCGGCCAGCTTGCGCATGTAGCGCGCCACGTTCGGGTAATTCTCTTCCAGCGTGAACACCTTGTGGTACTCAGCCCAGCGGCCAATCGCGTACAGGTAGGCGTCGGCGACGGTCGGTTTGTCGCCACCCAGCAGCCATTCGCGTTCGGACAACAGGGACTCGAGGTAGGCGTATTCCACGCGCACCGCGTCCTCGCCGTATTTGCGCAGCACGCTCTTCACGGTCGGGTCGTCAATGCCGGCGTCATACAGCTTCCACAGCGGGGCGAAGGCTGCGAACAAGTCGGTGACCAGGTAGGACAGCATGGAGGCCAGGCGGTCGGCATCGGGCGTGCCAGGTTCGAAGCCCAGGCCTTGCGCTACGCCGCGTTGGCCGATGTGCTGCAGGATAGCCAGGCTTTCGGTCAGGCTGTCGCCGTTGGCGGTCAGCATGGCGGGCGTTTTCATGCGCGGATTGATGCGGGCGAATTGCTCGGGCCATTTGTCCATCATTTCAATGCGCACCAGGTGGTAGGGCTGGCCGAGCCATTCGGAGGCGATAACCGATGCCAGGGAGCAGCCGCTAGGTACGCCGTAAAAGATTACTGGTTTCATTCGTTTTCTCCATGTGGTGAGTTGGTAGGGGAAATATACGTGCGTGAACGATGCTCGAAAAGATGGTCTAGAATGGAAGGAAAGTCTCTATTTGTGGATGATGTATGCGGAACCTGAACGACTACTACTTCTTTGTTCAAGTGGTGGAGCATGGTGGCTTTGCCCAGGCTGCGCGCCATACCGGCACGCCCAAATCAACGCTGGCCAAGCGCGTGGCGGCACTGGAGGCGGAGCTGGGCGTGCGGCTGATCCAGCGCACTTCGCGCCGCTTTACGGTGACGGAACTTGGCCAGGATTTTTATCGCCACGCATCGGCCATGCTGATCGAGGCCGACGCGGCGGAGGATGTGGTGAAAGGCCGCCTGGCGGAGCCGAGCGGCACGGTGCGTATTACGGCCTCGGTGCCCACGGCACAGACCATCCTGTCCAAGGTGCTGGCGCAGGTGGCGGTGGCGCACCCCAAGGTGTTTGTCTCGGTGCATGTCAGCGACCGTTTTGTCGATATTGTGCAGGAGGGCTTTGATATCGCGGTGCGCGACCATTTCGCGCCGCTGCCGGATTCTGGGCTGGTGCAGCGACGAGTAGGGAGCGAGCCTATCGTGCTGGTGGCGGCGCCGTCCTATCTGGCCGCGCGCGGCGAACCGCAATCCCCGCAAGACCTGGCGCAGCATGCGGGCCTGGTCAGCGTGATGGGCAGCGCGGCGTGGCAGCTCGAGGACGACGCTGGCGCCAGGGTGGAGGTGCTGCCGCAGGCGCGTATGCATGCCAACGAATCGTCAATGCTGGTGCAGGCGGCGCAGGCTGGTCTTGGCATTGCCTGCCTGCCATTGCGCATGTGCCGCGCGGCGTTGGACGCGGGGCTGGTGCGGCGCGTGCTGCCGGCCTGGCGGGCAGGTTCTGTCACGACCACGTTGCTTATGCCGCACCGGCGCGGCCAACTGCCATCGGTGCGGCTGGTGGCGGAGGCGATTTCTGCCGTTGGTGCTGCACAGTAGCGCGGGCGGTGAGCTTGTGGCGCCAGCGGATCACGCCGGTGACCAGCAGCAGCAAGGGCAGGAAGCCGCAGGCGAAGACGATCCAGCGTCCGGCCTGGCCGAAGGCTTCGCCGTTATGTAAAGGGTGCATCCAGTGGGTGAACTGCTGGGCCAGGCCGGCGTGGGCCGGGTCGCTGCTGCGCAGCAGGTTTCCGTTGCGCGGGTCGTGCCAGGCACGCGTCTGCGGAAAGCGCCGGCTTGGCTCGAAGGGCTGGTGCATGCGCAGCATGATCGGCGTGCCGCGCGCGCCCGAGGTTTCTATCCAGCGCAGGTCGGCCTGCGGGAAGGCCCGCTGCGCCTGGCGCACGGCTTCGTCCAGCGCTTGCGGCGCCGGCGGCGCAGCAGGCAGGGCGGGCGCGGTGGTTGCCGGCGTTGCGCCGAGCAGCACGCGGGTCTGGTCGGGGAAGGCGAGTGCGCTGCCGGTCAGCAGGAGTGCCAGCAGGAGCAGGAGGCCATAGACGCCGCCGGTACAGTGCAGGTCGTAGGCGCGCTTCACCGTGCCGGAGCGCGGCAGGATGCGCAGGCCGGACCACCAGCGTTGCGGGCTGGGCCACCACAGGTAGATGCCGGCCAGCAGGACTGCCACGTTGAGCAGGCCGATCATCCCCACCGCAGTGGCGCCGCCTTTGCCGAGCAAGAGGGTGAAGTGCAGGTTGTAGATCCACGTCAGCGGCGTGTCGCCCCAGAAGCGCGCTTCGCGCAGGGCCAGCGTGGACGGTTCAAGGCTGACCAGGAAGGGCGCGAAATGCTGGCCTTTGCGCTCCGGCGCGCCGTAGTAGCGCGCGTTGACCGGCGCTGCGGGCGACATGGGCAGTTCGATGCGCCATGGGCCGTCGTAGCGCGGGAAGTGCAGGCGCAGCGCGGCTTCAATTGCGCTCGCGCTGGCGGGGCGCGCGTCCTGCTGGACGACCGGGGCTGGCGCCAGCGACTGCTCGATATCTACGTAGAACACCAGGACGCTGCCGGTCAGCCCGAGCAGCACCAGCCAGCTGCCGAGCAGCAGTCCGCTCCACAAGTGGAAGGCTAGTGCCAGGCGGCGCAAGCGGCTGCTGCCCATGGCGTCAGAAGTGCGCCGTCACCATCAGGTGCACGCTGCGCGGATTGCCCGGCGCATGCAGCGCCTGAACGCCGTCGTGCCACACGTACTCGCTGTAACGGTTGGTGGCGTTGCGCAGTTGCAGTTCGACGTCGAAGTTCTGCTGCACGCACCAGGTGGCGGAGAGGTTGAGCAAAGCGTAGCTGCCATACTTGCCGGTCTTGTTGCTGCGCTCCAGGTAGTAGCTGCTTTGGCCGCTCACGGTGGCGGAGAAGCGCAGCATGTCGCTCGGCCGGTAGTCGGTGCCCAGGTTGTACAGCACGCGCGGTACGTGATCGATCTCGTTGCCCACCGTGGCGATGGCGGCGGCGTCGGCGTGCATGATGCGCGAGCGTTGCAGCGCGGCGCCGATCCACGCTCCCCACTCAGGCGTGGGCTGCAGGTTGAATTGCACGTCCAGGCCGCGGCGGCGGGTGGCGCCAATGTTTTCGGCGTCGTTGGCCGGGTCGTTCAGCTTGCGCCGGGTTTCGTTGGAGGCGTTCTGCTGCCATACGGCGATGCGGCCTTCCACCCAGTCCAGCGGGCGCAGTTTGACGCCAGTTTCCCAGCCCTGGTTGATGGATGGGGCCAGGTCCTGCGACTGGTTCACCTTGTAGGCGGCGGTGCCGACCCCGACCTGGAAGCTGCGGCCCCAGTTGCCGTAGGCGGAGTAGCCGGGCGCCAGCTTGTAGACGGCGCTGATCTTGGGCTGGCTGATCCAGCCGTAATCGTTCACGTCGTACACGCGGCCGTTGAGCAGGTTGGTGTACTGGCCGCTGACTTTGTCGACGCGCCAGGCCGGCGTGACGGTCAGGTCGGAACTTGGTTTGAGCACGGCTTGCGCGAAACCGCCGCTGGTGTTCAGGTCGAATTGCTGGTTGCGCGTTTGTGCGCTGCGCGCCTGGCGCACGGTGTTATAGCGTTCGCTGCGATTGTCCTGGCGCTCGCTATCCAGGCCGCCCACCAGGGTCAGGTCGCCCAGCGCGGTCTTGCCGGCGCGCCAGGTCAGGTTGGTGCTGGCGCCGGTGTGGCGTTCGGAGACGATGCGCTCTTGCTGCGACACGTTGGCGGAGAAGGTGACGTAGCGGCTGTCGTCGAGCCGGTTCTGGTAGGCCTGGGCGGTCCAGAACAGGCGGTTGGCCAGGGTGGTTTCCGCCTGCAGCGCCACTTGGGTCATGCGGCGCTGGTCGTGATCATAGGCGTTGTGCGCCGGGGACATGGATGGTTTGCGTTGCGCTTCGGCGCTGGTCAGGTAGCCTGCTTCGTCGGCGCTGGCTTCGTGGTGGCGTAGTACCAGGCCGTAGCGGCTGTTGCCCTGGTCCGGCGAGTAGAACCATTTGCCGGAGAAGCCTTTCTTGTCGGCCTGGGCATGGTCTCGGTAGCCGTCGGTTTCCTGCCATGTCAGGGCGTAGTTCTGCGACCAGCCGCCTGCTTCGCGGCCCAGTGCGGCCTGTGCGTCGCGCGTGTTCTTGCTGCCGGCGCCCAGGCGCGCGTTGCTGTAGTTGCCGCCGGATTTGGTGACGATATTGGCATTGCCGGCAATGTTGTGCATTCCATAGCGCGGGTCGTTGGTGCCGCGCACCACTTCCACCGAGCCGATATCCAGCAGCGGCGCCAGGTCGATATACGGCATATTGCCGTCGTTGCTATTGCTTGGTATGCCGTCCAGCAGCAGCTTGACGGCGTTGATCTCGCCTTCGCCGTTGAAGCCGCGCATGGAGAACTTGCCGGAGGTGGTGCCCTGGCCGAACTGGGTGAGCATCACCCCCGGCACCTGGCCGAACAGCTGCCAGTTGTGCGAGATGGCTTGCTGCGCGATTTGGTCCTCGCGCACCATGTCGACGGAAGTCATGACATTACGGGTCGCCAGCGGCCCCGTTGCATGGCCGACAATGATGACGCGGCCGACCGTCAGGGCGGGCATGTCGGCGTTGGCTGTCTCCTGCGCCAGGGTGGGCAGCGCGGGCAGCGAAAATGCGGCTGCGAGCGCGCAGGCGAGCGGGGAACGGCGGAGGAAGCTGTGAACGGGTCGCATGATCTCGTATATTCTTGATGACTCAGGCCGATCATAGGGGGGGAGGGCCGGTTTGATGCATGATCTGGATCAAAATGTCCCGGAATGGGAGAATAGCGCCCGCAATGAAAACCAATCCCCTGACTGAAATCTATCGCGACCAGTGGCTGCTGGTGGTGCACAAGCCGGCCGGCTTGCTGGTGCACCGCAGCCCGATCGACCCGCACGAAACGGAGTTCGCGCTGCAGTATGCGCGCGAGCTGAATGGCGGCGAGTACGTGTATGCCGTGCACCGGCTGGACCGGCCCACGTCCGGTTTGCTGGTGTTTGCGCGCGACTCGCAGACGGCCAGCGTGCTGGGTAAGGCCTTCATGGCGGGCGAGGTGCGCAAGCGCTACCTGGCCATGGTGCGCGGCTGGGCGCCGCAGGAAGGGGTGATCGACCACCCTCTGCGCGAGGAGCCGGAGGACCGGCGCTGCAAGGACGAGGAGGCGCCGGTGCGCGAGGCGCTGACCCGCTACCGCCGGCTGGCGACGACGGAGATCCCGGTGGCGCTGGAGGGCTATAGCAGCAGCCGTTACAGCCTGGTGGAGCTATTCCCGGAAACGGGCCGCCGCCACCAGCTGCGGCGCCATATGAAGCACATCAGCCACCCGATCATCGGCGATGCGAATCACGGGCGCGGGCGGCATAACCGCTACTTTGCCGAGCGCTTTGGTTTTGGCCGGCTGATGCTGGCGGCGGTCGGCATGTCGTTCAAACATCCGGAGACGGGCGAGCTGCTGGAGCTGGCCGTCGCGCCGGAAGCCAGCTTCCTGCAGGTGCTGTCAATCTTCCCCGCCGACAGTGGCATTCGCGATGCCGTAGGGGACGTGCCCGGTGGGGACGAACTCGCGCGCTGAGTCGCAGTGCACCGGCTGGTCGTCGAAGAAGATGTCGGCGCCAAAGGCCTTGAGGAAAACACCCTTCGGCATACCGCCCAGGAACAGGGCTTCGTCAATCCGGATATCCCATGCGCGCAAGGTGCGGATCACGCGTTCGTGCGCGGGCGCCGAGCGCGCGGTCACCAGGGCGGTGCGGATCGGCGAATCGTCCGGGCCGTAGGCGGCCTGGATGGCGTGCAGGGCGGCCAGGAAGTTCTTGAACGGGCCGCCAGGCATCGGGTCGCGCGCTGCTTCCTTTTCGTTGCGGGCAAAGGCGTCCAGGCCAAGCTGCTTGTAGATGCGCTCAGAGTCGTCGGAAAACAGCACGGCATCGCCGTCGAAGGCAATGCGCAGCTGGCCGCTGTCGTTCTCGCGGTGGGAGGGCAGGATGGTGGCGGCGGCGAGGCCATGGGCCAGCGATTCGCGCACATCGTCCGGATTGGTGGACAGGAACAGCTGCGCGCCGAACGCCGCCACATATCGGTGCGTGCTGGCGCCGGAGCAGAAGGCGGCGCGTTTGATATCCAGCTGGTAGTGCTCAATCGAGTTGAAGATGCGCAGGCCGGTGTCGGCGCTGTTGCGCGACAGGAGCACCACTTCCACCCCCTTGTTCAAAGCGAGCAGCTTTTTCACCAACGTGAAGGCGGGGCCGGGCTCCAGCACCACATGCTCGTTGGCGCGCTGGTGGGCGCAATACGCCTCCACGCCCTCGCTTTCGTAGATGGCGTGGCTCTCGTCCAGCTGGAACAGGGCGCGTGAAGAAATAGCGATAACGAGTTTCATGAATCCTCCTTAAGCAGCATTGTCGCAGGATGCTGCGACAAAATGTGTCGCAGCCCGTGCGACATGTTCCGTCGCAGCCGCAGTCAATACTTCGCTGGTTCGCAATGGGCCAGGGAGGCAAGGTTTGGTTGGAATGATTTCGGTAGCGGAGATCGCGGCGGCAATCGAGTTTGTGCGTGGCCTGCGGGTGGCGCACGGCGCCTTGCTGGCGTGCCCGGTGTCGCGCCTGCAGGTGCGCTTTCGCCTGGGCTACCAGCACGCCTGCAGGCTGGCGGCGGCGCTGGAGGCGCAAGGCTTCTGGGAAATCGTCGTGACGCCGAGCGGGCTGCGCGGCGCACGGCTGAAATAATTGCTACAATGAAACTTCAATAACTAAAGTTTAAGCTCGATGGCTTCCAAAGACTCCATGCTGCGCCAATGGAATATGCTGCGCCTGGTGCCGCGCGCGCCGCAGAGCATAACGGCAGCGGATATCACGGAGCGGCTGGCGCAAGCCGAGTTCCCGGTCGATAAACGCACGGTCGAACGCGACCTGAACGCGCTGGCCGGCCTGTTCCCGCTGCAGGTGGACGACTCCAGCAAGCCGTTCCGCTGGAGCTGGCAGCGCGCCGGCGCCGCCTTCAGCCTGCCCGGCATGAGCGTGCCGGAAGCGCTGACCCTGACCATGGTGGAGCAGCACCTGCGGCACCAGCTGCCGCCATCGACGCTGGATGCCCTGCAGCCGCACTTCTCCGCCGCCGCGCACACCCTGGCCGCCACCGACGACAAGGCGCACACCAAAGCCTGGCTGGGCAAGGTGCGCAGCATACCGGCCGCCCAGCCCTTGCTGCCGGCGGAGCTGGACGAGGGCTGCCAGCGCACGATTTACGACGCGCTGATGAAGGACTGCCAGCTCAAGCTGCATTACCTCAAGCGCGACGGCAGCACGCTAGCGGTCTACGAATCGGTGCATCCGCTGGCCATCGTGCAAAAGGGCGGCACGGTCTACCTGGTCTGCCTGTTCGCGGACTACGACGACGCGCGCACCATCGCGCTGCACCGTGTCAAGCAGGCCGAGATGCTGCACCTGCCGGCGCGCCGCAGCGAGGGCTTTGATATCGACGCCTTCATCGCCCAGGGCCAGTTCGGCATTGCCGCCGGCGGCGCCATCCGCCTGCAGGCCGTGTTCAAACGTGCCGCCGGCGAGCATCTGGCGGAAACGCCTCTCAGCAAGGATCAGGTGCTGTTCAACGAATCGCCCGAGACCGTGCGCCTGATCGCCACCGTGCCGCGCACCCGCGCCTTGTCGTGGTGGCTGCTGGGCTTCGGCGACGGCGTGGTGGTGCACGAACCGGCCGAACTGCGCGAGGAACTCAAGCAAACCGCGTTGCGCATGGCCGCAGCGTACGGTGGCGATGGCGGCAGCGCTTAACGGCGAATGCGTCGCCAGAGCTTGACGGCCCATTCGACGAATGCTGCCATGGGTTTGCGCAGGAAGGGAATGTCGTAGGACAGCAGGAGAAGGCCGATGATGATGTCTTCCACGCCCAATATCGGCAGGTAGGGCAGGAACAGCCCCACCGCGATCAGCAGCAGGGCGAGGGGAATGCGTACCCAGCGCGCCTTGTCGGAGCGCGCCCATTCAAGGAAGCGCCGGGCCTTGCCCGGCACCTCACGTTCCAGCTTGTCGACCGCATGGTCGAGCTTCTGTTTACCATCGGTAGCCATGGCCGTATGCTACAGCGCCCCGGTAATGGGGCGCGCGCGACTGGCCAGGCTGCTTACAGCTTGAAGGTCAGGCCGGCGTAGACCGAGCGGCCCATGCCTGCCACGCCGATCCCGTACGGCACGCCGTTCAGCGACATGGTCATGCCCTGGCCGACGTAGGCGCCACCCAAAGGCAAGTCGTAGCGGCGGTCGAACAGGTTCTCCACGCCGAAATCAAGCTGCACCTTCTTCCACGCATAGCTGGTGCGCAGGGCGGCCAGAGCGTAGCCGGCGGTACGGCGTTCGTTGTGCAGCTGCGAGGTGCGCTCCTTGTGCGACACGGCTTGCACTTCCAGTGTGCTGCTCATGGCGCCCAGGCGGTGGTTCAGCGCCAGGCGGGTATTGAGCGGCATCATGTTGTACAAGTTGTCGCCGGTGCTGCGGTTCTCGCCGTGCACATAGTTCACCAGCATGTCGCCGGACAGCGAACCGTAGGCGCCGTTCGCCAGCGCGGCGTGGCCGGCAATCTCGGCGCCGTACAGCGTGGCGTCCACGTTGGCGAAGCGCAGGTTGACGAAGACGTTCGGCTTGCAGGTCGTCAGGCAGCGCGCATCTATGTAGTCGTTCACGCGGGTGTAGTAAGGCGAAAAGGCGAGCGACCATTTTTCCTGCGCGGCGTCGTGCCATTCGATGCTGCCGGTGGCCATGTGCGCCACTTCCGGCCGCAACGACGGGTCGCCGACATAGCCGTTGCCGTCGCCGGCGATATTCACCATGGCCATTGCCATGCCGCCGGTGGACCAGGTGTAGCGCTCATACAGGTTGGGCGAGCGGGTCTTGCGGGCGTAGCCGAACTTGATGGTCGCTTCCGGCGAAGGCACATAGCGCGCCTGCGCGGTCAGGTCCAGGTTGTGGTCGTCGCGCTTGCGGTCGAGGGCATTGAAGGCGCTGGCGTCCTTGATGTAGCCGGCGTTATAGCCTTGCACCGTGCCGGTGTTGCTGGTGACCAGTTCGCCGCGCACGCCGAACTGGGTGAACCACTGCGGGTTCCAGCGGCGGTCCCATTCGGCGAAGCCGGCCAGGCGGTCGCGCTGGCCGTCGCGGATGTTCCAGAAGGTGTCGGGCGCCATGCCGCCGCCGGAAGGTTCCCACCAGTCGTCCAGGCGGTAGCGGCGGTAGTCGGCGCCGATGCGCAGGGTGTCGCGCTCGGACAGTTTGGTGGTGCCTTTGATGGAGAGGCCGGTGTTCTCGCCTTCGGTATCCATCGGCATGCCGGGGATGTTCTTCAACGCGCCGTACCAGAACTGCTTGTCCGGGCCAAAGTTCATGGCGTGGCGGGTGTGCTCGCGGTAGACGCGGCCTTCCAGCGTGCCCCAGTCGAAGCGCTCCAGGTAGCGCAGGTTGATTTGCTCACTGTCGTTGCGGGTCAGGTCCATGCGCTGGTTGGGGAAGCCCTGGTAGGGCATGCGCTGCAGGCCAAGCTTGAGTTCCAGCAGGCGCGATTCGGCGCGCATGGCCAGGGTCAGCGAGTGGTTGCGCGACTCGTAGGCGGAGGAGCCGACAGCACGGCCGTTGCCGTCCTCGTAATTGTCCGACTTGATCGATGCGCCGCGATAGCTGGCGGAGAAGGTCTCGCTGGCCACGGTGGCGGCCAGGCTGGCGTCGCGCACGTTGCCGTTGTCGCGGTAGACGAAAGTGGCTTGCCCTTCGTGCAGCAGGCCGCCGGCTTCGGCGAATTTCGGATCGGCGGAGCGCACGCGGATGGTGCCGCCGATGCTGTCGCCGCCCACGCTCACCGGCGTAATGCCTGGCAGGACCTGGATCGATTCAACTTGCGATGGCGCGATGTACGACAGCGCGGGATTCATATGGTTGGCGCAGGCCGAGACCAGGTCCATACCGTCGACCTGGATGCGCAGGCGGTCGTCGGACAGGCCGCGGATCGAGGGCAGGGCGGAGACGCCGCCGCCGCTGACCATGCTCACGCCGGGCACGGATTGCAGCAGGGCTGCGGTATCGCTGGGGAAGCCTTTTTTGCTGACGTCCACTTGCATGACGTCTGGATTGGAGCCGGTGATGACAACGGTAGGGAGGGTGGTTTGCGCGTAGCAGGGAAGGGCGGTAGCAACAGACATTGCAAGCAGGTGCTTGCGTAACTGCGGTTTCATTATTTTTCTCCGGTGTGACTTGATGTGCGCCGCGGGGGCGCGGCGCATTGGAATAAGAGCAGGTGTCACACAGCTGGAGGAGGCGCGCGCGCCTGTTGCGGCAGATGGGATTCGCCATCGTGGTTCGCCGCGATGATGGCGGTCCGAGGACCTGTGAGGTCATGCGGTGCGGGAGCGGAAGGCTTGCTGAAGCCCGGCGCCAGGGCCGGACCGCTGCAAAGCTGGCACTGGGCCAGGCAGTCCGCCATCCCATGTTCGTCCTGCGCGTCGTGGTGGTCGTGCTCGCTGCAGGCCGCGTGGTTCATCTGCGGCATGGCTGCTTGCGCTGCCGCGGCATAGCCTTGCAGTGCTACGTAGAGCAGCAACAGCAAGGTAATGAAGCGGCGAGTGAAGCGTTGCGAGACCATGTGGCTATCGTAGCGATGCCGGGAGCATCAATCCATGAACGAGGTCAAGGATTTGCGCGCATCTTGTCGATGACGGCGTTGGTGATCACGCCGGAATAGGCCACGCGCTGGCCCTGCGCGTCGTACCAGTAGCTGCGCGGTTTTTCGCCGCGCCAGCGCGGGTCGATCGCGTAGCGCAGGCGCTCCGGCGGCAGGGCGCCAAAGCTCCAGGCATCACCCATCATGTCGATGGACGAGAGGCGCTTTTTCACCATGCCGGCCAGGGCTGCATCGGCCAGCGGGTCGGTGGTGATGGTGACGATGTCAAAGCCCAGGCCGGGCTGGGCGGCGCGCGCCTTGGCCAGCACGTCCAGGCTGTGCTGGCAGAACTCGCAATCCATCGACCATACCAGCACCACGAAGGGTTTGCCTTTGTGGCTGGCGGCGATCTGCTCGGGGCTTTGCGGCTCAAACGGTTTCAATCCCCCGGCGCGGGCCATGCTGGTCGCAGCCAGTGCGGCGGCGGCCAGGGCCACGATGGAGAAGGTGCGCAGCAGGTCCATGCTTATTCCTCGATTTTGCGCACGACAAAGCCTTCATCGGCGGTGTGCCAGAGCAGCCAGGCGGCGCCGTCATGGCGCAGCAGGTGCGGGTGGTCGGAGTTGCCTTGCGTGGTGGCCAGCGTGCGCTCGCTCCAGGTGGCGCCGCCATCCTGCGATACCTTGGCGGTGATGCCGGTAGCCGTGCCGTCGAACTCCTTCCAGGCCACGAAGACGCGCTTGCCGATGGCAACGACCTCGCCGTATTCGGCTTGCGGTCCGCCCAGGCGCATCAGCTTTCCATTCCCCGAGTAGAACAAGCCGCCTTCGTCATTGGCGCCGGTGAACCAGACCTGGTGGCGCTGGCCGCTGCTGTCGAAAGCCAGCGCTGGGCCGCGGTGCGGACAGGCGTCGATCTTCCAGCCGTCATGGGTTGCGCGTTGGGCCGGCGCCGGGCGGCCGCTGGCGGGCAGGATGGCGGTGGCGTGGTCGCGGATGTTCGGTTCGAATACATGGCGCCACATGGCGTGCACGCGGCCTTGCTCGTCGATGGCGGTGGCGATGCGGCAGCATTCGCAGGTGTGGTCGGCCAGTTTGATGTCCTCGCCAAAGCTGGCCCCCTGGTCGCTGGAGACGGCGTAGTAGATGGCGATGCCGCGATAGGGGCGCTGCGCGGCCTGCGCCGCTTCCTTGTCGCGCTTGTCGAGCCAGGTGAGGAAGATGCGGCCTTGCGCATCCACCACGATATCGTCGAAGCGGTGGCCGATCTGCGCGCGGTCGCGCTGCACGGTGAACGGGGCGGAAAAGGTGTTGCCACCGTCAGTTGAACGCACGAAACGGATGTTGCCAGTGTGCGGTTTAGCGAGTGCTTGCGTGTAGCTGAGGTAGAACTGGCCTTGCGGCCCGAAAGCGATTTTCGGCCGCGCTTCCCCGCTCGCCTCCACCGCTTCCGGTTGCGGCAGCACGGCGCGCGGCGCGCTCCAGCTGCGGCCCTGGTCTTCACTGGCTTGCAGGAGGATATTGCCGTTTGCGACATGCGTCACCCAAAGCCGGCCCTGCGCGTCGAAGGCGCCCGAGCTGCCCAGCAAGGGACGCGGCGCCGCAGCCGGGGCGGCAGGAGCCGCAAATGTCGCGGCGGCAAGGATGGGGAGCAGGTAGGCTTTCATGCTGCGATGATCACCCAGCAGTGGCGCCCGGTTCCATGACTCAGATCAACTTCGCGGAGGGTGACACTTGGAGAGAATCCAACGCCCTTTCGCGCACTACAATGGAATGACCCAACCAAAGTGTTTTGTGCCCGCTGCGAAGCGGGCTTTTTTTTGGAACGGGCAAGGGCGATTTCTTCAGGGCGCTGCTTAGAAACGGTAGCTGCCGCGCAGGTAGAACTGGCGGCCCAGCGCGTCAGCATAGCGGCCGTCGTAGCCGGATTGGTTGCCGCCGCCGGCGGTGCGGATGGTGAATGGCGGCGCGCGGTCCAGCAGGTTGCGGATGCCGAACGTGAGCGACGCGGTGGCGTTCCAGTTGAGCTTGCTCTGCAAATCCAGTGTGGTGTACGAGGATACCCGGCGCCGCATGGCGACGAAGGAGCCGGCGCTGCCGTCGTCCTTCAACTCCACCACGGTGGCGGCACCGGCGCTGTACACCTGGTCGGTGTAGCCGGAGCGGTATTGCAGGGCGGCGGTGTGGGCCCAGCGTTCGCTGGTGGCCAGGGTGGCGGCCAGGCGCGAGATGACGCGGAAGGTGACGTTGGCGTAGGAGTTGAAGCGGCCAATGTTTTCTTCGATGCCGGCGTCCGGCGCTTCCTGTTCGGACTTGAGCATATAGGTGCCGCTCCAGTGCACGCCCAGTTTGCCGACGGCGGTCGGCAGCTTGAGCGTGTGGTCCCAGTCGACACCCTGGAAGCGCGAGCTGGCCAGGTTGAACGGGGTGAGCGCGGCGGCCAGCACGTTCAGCTTCTGGATCGGGTTGTAGTAGGTGCGGAACAGGGCGTCGTATTGGGCCGGGTTATCGAACACCACGTCTTCCGACAGGGTCTGGATCTGGTTGGTCAGGCGCACGTCCCACCAGTCCAGGCCAAGCGAGAGCTGGCTGACCGGTTCGAAGCGCAGGCCGATGGAGGATTGCTTCGATTGCTCCGGCTTCAGGCCAGCCTCGCCTTTGAATGGGTTGCCGCCGGTGAGCAGGGTGTATTCGGTGGAGCCGGGGAAGCACAGCGCAAAGCGCGGGTCGCTGCGGTTGGTGATGGGGCAGGTGTGGAAGCCGGAGGCGCCGCCGTCTTGCAACGGGTTGACGATGCTGGTCAGGTCGGCCACCTTGAAACCGGTGCCGTAGGAGGCGCGCAGCAGCAGCGATTCCAGCGGCCGGTAGCGCAGCGCGAGCTTGTAGGTGGCTTTGCTGGCGGCGTTGCCCTGGCTGCCGCTGTCGCTGTAGGCATTGGAGACGGCGCTATAGCTGTCGTAGCGCGCGGCGGCGGTCAGGTCGAGCTGTTTGGCCAGCGGCAGCAGCAGTTCGGCATAGCTGCCCCAGTTGCGGCGGTGCGCGTCCACCGGCTTGGAGCCGGGGGAGAAGCTCAGGTCCGGATCGTACTGGTAGGACTGGCGGCTGGCGTCGGCGCCAACGCCCAGCTGCGCGCTGCCGCCGGGCAGGGCGAATAGCGAGGTCGAACCGCGCGCGTTGAATACATCAAGCCGCGAGTCGGTGGCGCTGACTTGCTTGTGCAGGACGATGGGCGCCAGGATCGCCTCGCCTTTGCCTGCCGGGGCGAAGGGATCGTAGGCGCCGCTGTCCAACAGTGCCTGGAACTTGGCGTTGTCGACGTAGCCGCCGACCGCGCTGTCGCTGGCCTTGTTTTGCGAGTGGGTGTAGCTGACCGTGTAGTCCCACTTGGCCAGGCTGCCATCCAGTCCCAGCGTGAGGTGGCGCACGTCGGTGCGGAAGTCGTTGGTGCGGCCGCCGGCGTCGAGCAGGCGCACGTTCATGGAGGCGCCACTGACCTGGCCCGGGCTGATGCCAAGGCGCTCCAGGTAGGGCGCTACCGACTTGTTGTACATGATGCTGCCCACCGGTACGCTGTAGCCGTTCGCCAGCGGCGCGTACTGGGCGATGCTGTCGAAGCGCGCGCCGACCAGCTCCGCGAACAGTGTCGTGCGTTCGCCCAGCTTGACGTTGGCGGAGCCGAACAGGCTATCGCGCTTGTGCTCGGGCAGCGCCTGCACCAGGCTGGTGAAGTCGAACTGGCAGGCTTGCTCGACCAGGTACAGGCGCATGCCATTGCACTTGCCGGTGGCCAGGTAGTCGGGTGTGAAGACCACGGAGTTCGGCTGGCCCGCCGCATCCAGGTAGCGCACGGTGGCGCGGCCCGGCTGGGCGTTGGTGCTCAGGCGGTACAGGGCATAGCGCTTGCCGTCCTGGGTGAAGGGGATAACGCCGCTTTGGCTGAACTCGCGCTGGCTCACGTGCAGGGCGCGCTGCTCGTCGCGCGCGGCGGACAGCATCAGGTTGTAGCCGTCTTTATCGAAATCGCCCCAGCCTTTGGTGATGCTGATGTTGTGCGAGCGTCCGCCGCTGTCCTGCGGCCGGTTCAAGCCCGCCTCGATCACCAGCGCCTGCTGGTCTTTCTTGAGGATGAAGTTGACCACGCCGGCTATGGCGTCCGAGCCGTACAGGGTGCTGGCGCCGTCGGCCAGGATTTCCACCCGCTCCACGGCGGATAGCGGGATGCCGGCCAGGTTGACGGTGCTGCCCGAGGTGGCGGGCGCCATGCGGCGGCCATTCAGCAGCACCAGCGTATAGCCTTCGCCGATGCCGTGCAGCGATGCGGTCTGCACGCCGCTGCCGCCGCCGTTGACGGAGGATGATGCGGTGGTGAAGCCCTGCATGGCGGGCAGCATCGCCACCAGGTCGGCCACCGAGGTCACGCCGCTCTGGTCGATCTGCGCCCGCGTCAGGGTTTGCACGGGCAGCGCGCCTTCCGCTGCTATGCGCTTGATGCTGGAACCGGTGATGTGAACGCGCTGGATATCGTCTTGCGCGTGGGCCGCGTGGACCAGCATGCCCAGGCCAAGCGCTACGCTGCTGCTGAATAGATGCCGCATTGTGTCTCCCCTTTTTTGTGGTTTGGTGAGCAGGGAGATTAGTCTTCAAAGCCTTTCCCGAGGTATGAAGAAAACGCGGCGATGTATTGAGTTATCAGATATCTATGTCGGCTGCCGCACGGGCGCGGCGCGGAAAGCCAGCGCGCACAAGGTGACCAGGCCGATGGCGGCCAGCACCAGCCAGGGCAGGGCCGGCGTGCGCACGGCGCGGCTCCAGTCCAGCAGCCAGCCGCCCGCCGTGTAGCCGAACAAGCCGCCCAGCGCCAGGCCGAAGCGGCTCAGGCCCATATAGCTGGCGCGCGCCGAAGGCTGGGCGTAGCGCGACACCAGCGATTCGCGCGCCGGTTCGGCCACCAGCGAACCGGTATAGAACACGGCGACGCAGGCGAACATCGGCGCCAGGCCGCGCGTGACGGCCATGGCCAGCACGCCGCAGCACATGATGCCGATGCCGATCAGCAGGCGCGCCTCGAGCGACAGGTAGCGCTCGCCCAGGCGCGCCAGCGGGTAGAGCAGGACAAGGGCCAGCAGCGCATCCATCGCGTACATCCAGGCCACGGCGCGCGGCGTGCCTGCCAGCTCGGTCAGCGTGACCGGCACCAGCAGCATCAGCTGCACCGTCAGGATGTAGTAGCCGCTCAAGGTCAGCACCAGCAGCAGGTAAGGGCGGTCGCGCAGCGGCGTGCGCATGGCGGTCAGGGCCGAGGTGCCCGGCGTGGCGGCGCGGTAGGCGGGCAGCAGCAGATGGTTGGCCAGCGCGGCCAGCACGAACACCAGGCAGCCGCCCAGCGCCACCCAGCGGAAGTCCAGTCCCAGCAGCATGGTGCCGAGCAGGGCGCCCGATACGGCGGCCACGCTTTCCTGCATCATCAGCAGCGAGAAGAAGCGCGGGCGTTCGGCCGGGCGCGTGAGCTTGACCACCAGTGCCGCGCGCGCGGGATCGAACAGGGCGCCGCCCAGGCCGGACAGCACGCAGGACAAGAGCAGCCATGCGGGGTTGGCGGCGAAGGCCATCAGCGCGAAACCGAGCGCGCGCAGCAGCATGCCGGCAATGATCATCGGCTTGGCGCCGAAGCGGTCCGAGAGCGAGCCGCCGAACAGGCCCAGGCCTTGCTGCGACACCTGGCGCACGCCCAGCGCCAGGCCGACGGCGGCGGCGGCCCAACCGAGTTCGCCGACGAAATGCAGGCCGATGATGGGGAACACCAGGTAGAAGCCGGCCACCACCAGCATGTGGTCGAACATCAGGAACCGCTTGCCCAACCGCCTTGCCCGTGCTGCCGCCATGCCGCCCCCTCTTGAGTAGTGCTGACAGTTTAGGCAGGGTTAAGACATAATAGAAGCCGCTATCTCATGATATTTCGTATTGGATTTTGTTATGGCTATGAGCATCGACGACCTTTCCTTGCTGGTGGAAATCGTGGAATCGGGCAGTTTCAGCCTGGCCGCGGCGCACCGCCGCTGGTCGCAGCCGCAGGTCAGCCAGCGGGTGGCGGCGCTGGAAGATCAACTCGGCGTGCAGCTGTTCGCGCGCCACCGGCGCGGCGCCACGCCGACGCCGGCCTGCCTGACCTTCCTGCCGTCGGCGCAGCAGGCGCTGGGCGCGATCGCGGCGGGCAAACTGGCGGTGCAGGGCGCGCCCGCGCTGCCGCAGGTCACGCTGGCCTGCGTGCCCTCGCTGACGTCGCTGGTGTTCGGGCCCTTGCTGCTGGAACTGGCCGATGCCCCGCTGGAAGTGCGCTGCACCACCGACCACTCGCCCGTGATCATGGACCGGCTGCTGACTGGCAGCGCGCAACTGGGTTTCGTGTTGAAGTGCCCCGCCATCGCCGGCATCCAGCTGGAGCGGCTGCAGGTATCGCCGATTGTCGCCGTGGTGCGGCGCGGTCACCCGCTGACGCGGCGCAAACAGCTGAAACTGGCCGACGTGGCCAATGCGCGCCTGGCGCCGCAGTTCTGGGGCGAAGGGTGCGACGAGTTGATACGAATGCTGCGCCCGCACCGCCGCAGCGACAGCGCGATCCACGCCATCCAGCCCGCCAGCGCCGCCATCGAGCTGGCGCTGGAGCACGGGTTTTTGACCTTCATGCCGGAAATGGCGGCCGCGCGCCAGCTCGCTTTGGGCAACCTGGTCAAGCTGACGATCGCGGACTTGCCGCATTGGGAATGGGAAGCGATGGTGGCCTGGCGCAGCGGCAAGCGGCCGGATGCGGCCAAGCAGCGGGTCATTCAGGCGGTGCGCAAGATTCGGGGTCAGGTCTGACAATCGGACAAAAGCTGCCCAAGGGCAGCTTTTGTCCGATTGTCAGACCTGACCCCGAATCTTATTGGCGGCGCTGGTCAGGGTAGGCCAGCACGCGCAGGATGACGCTGCGCGGGACCTGTTTGCTTTGCATGTAAATCCAGGCGTTGGCGGCGCCCATTTGCGCCAGCAGTTCAATGCCCTTGTCGACCTGGATTGCCAGTTGCTGGTTGTAGCGTGTATCGCTCATGATGCCGCCCCCGAAAAATTATCCGATTATTATCGAACAATACTATCGGGGGAGCAACTGGTTTCTAGGAAGCCCATCAGCACTTCATTGACGGTGGCGGCGTGCGTGATCGGCGCCATGTGGCCGCCCGCAGTCAGGGCGAATTGCGCTTGCGGCAGGGCGGCGGCCAGGGTCTCGGCCACGCGGCGCGTGGAGGCGGGGCCTTTGGCGCCGGCCAGCACCAGGGCTGGCACGTCCAGTTGCGCCATGTCGGCAGTGGTGGCCGGTTCGCCCAGCAGGGCGACGAAGTCCAGCTTGACCTTGGCAATGCCGGCGGTGAAACGGGCGCGCTGCACGTCCGGCAGGCTGTCGAAGGCGCCGTCGCGGTTCCAGTAATCGATGAAGGTGCGGGTGGCGTCTTCCGCCGAGGCGGCGGCGCCGATGCGCGCGACCACGGCTTCGATTTCCTGGCGGCCGGCGTCTTGCGCCGACAGCAGGTGGAAGGCGACCGGCTCGAACACGGCCAGCGACAGCACGCGCTCGCGCATCTGGCGCGCCAGGCGCAGGGCGGTGGCGCCGCCGTAGGAGTGGCCGACCAGGTGGAAGGGTTCGCCGGCGTCGAGGTGCGAGGCGAGGGCGGCGGCCACCGCGTCGGCTTCATGGGCCAGGGTGTAGCCGGCGGCGGCGGCTTCCGTCGGGAAGGCGGACTTGCCATAGCCCAACAGATCAATCGCGATGAAGCGGTAATTGGACTCTTGTTCGGCCATCAGGGCAGCCCATTGGCTGCGTGAGCTGAGCGAGCTGTGCAACAGAACAACGGCGGGGCGCGGGTCTTGCGTAGGGTGCATCTTCATCTCTGACAAACCGATATCCAAAAGACAAGCCGGCTATTATACCGTGCCGCCAAGGTTCAACCGTTCGATGTCGAAATTCCTTACAGAAATCTGTCGGTTTACGGCGTTTCCCTTGACTAATAGATGTGGCGCAGAAATTGCTTCGCTATTTCCAGTGTCAATGGGAGGCTCAAAGTGATCATGGAACGCTCTGCTTTACCCGCGCTGTTGCTGACGTTGCTGCTCGGCTTGCTGATGCAGGGGATGCTTGCGGGCTTGCACTTCGCTTCGTCGCGCGCCGAATGGGTGTGCCGCACCTTCTACCTGGTGGCGTTGCTGTTGAATCTGCTGGCGGTGCGCCGCCTGAACCCGGCGACTTTGTCCGCCGCCGTGCTGCCGCTGGCGCCGATCGTGATGGCGGTGGCGCTCACTTATTTTGCGGCGAGCGATGCGCAAGCGCCAACCCAGCTGACCTTGCTCTTGCTGCCCATCGTGCATGGCGCGGCAGCCGGCTGCATGCTCTTGCTGCCGCAGGGGGATGACGAGGGCTAGGCTAGCGCGCGCTGGCAATTTTGTCGCGCAGCTCGAGTGCCTGGCGCGCCAGGCGCAGGGTTTCCACATCAATTTTCGGCGCCTCGCGCATCGGCGCCTTGCGGATCCAATGGCCGCGTCCTTGTTCGGATGGCGGCAGCACGAAGTATTCTTTTTCGGGCACGCTGCGCCGTACCGCCCCCATCGTGGTTTCGCAGGGACGGTCGCTCAACATGAGCACACCTTGCGCGTCGAAGCAGCGGTGCAGGGGCTGTTCCGCCTGGGCGGACGGGATGGCGGCGCACAGGGCGCAGATGGTGCCAACTGTGCCGATGGCGCGGGAAAGCGGGAATGGCGGCATGGCGCACCTCCTTCAAGTCGGTGCGGCCAGTGTGCGCGGCGGGCGGCTTACGGTCTGTGCGGCGTTTCACCATGGGCGCGCAGCAGCGCTTCCCAGGCGGGAATGGCGGCGCGCCAGAAGCGCTCGATGCTGTCGGCTTGCACCTGCAGGCCGAGGAAGCGGGCGGCCGGCAGCAGGGCGCTGCCGAGCAGGCTGGCGGCCGGCGCCCCGTTATCGAAAGCTTGCGCGCCGGTTTGTTTCGATAGTTTCTCGCCGTCGGCATTCAGCACCACCGGCACGTGCAGGTAGCGCGGCTGCGGCAAGCCAAGCAGCTGCTGCAAGAACAGCTGGCGCGGCGTGGAGTCCAGCAGGTCGGCGCCACGCACGATATCGGTGATGCCCTGCGCGCCGTCGTCCACCACCACCGCCAGCTGGTAGGCCCAGAAGCCGTCGGCGCGGCGCACCACGAAATCGCCCACTTCGGCGCTAATGTCCTGGCTTACCTCGCCGGCGAAACGGTCGTGGAAATGGATGATGCAATGCGGCTCTTGCGGCGTGCGCAGGCGCAGCGCGCGTGGCGTGCGGCCCGGCGCCAGGCCATCGCGGCAGGTGCCGGGGTAGACCAGGTTGGGCAGGCCGGCCTGGCCCAGGCGCAGCTGCGAGTCGGCGATCTCGCGCCGTGAGCAGGCGCAGGGATAGATGTTGTCGCCCAGCTGGCGCAGGGCCGCCTGGTACAAGTCCTCGCGTTGCGTTTGCCAGGTGACGTCGCCGTCCCATTGCATGCCGCAGCGCTGCAGCGAGGCCAGGATGTGCTGGTCCGCACCGGCCACGTTGCGGTCCTTGTCCACGTCCTCCACCCGCACCAGCCATTGGCCGCCATGCAACCTGGCGTCGAGGTAGCTGGCCATGGCCGCCACCAGGGAACCCAGGTGCAGCGGGCCAGTCGGGGAGGGCGCAAAGCGGCCGATGTAAGGCGAATTCTTCATACGGCGCGTAGCATATCATCCCGCATGCTGCGCTGCAGCTTGGCGCCTGCCGCAAATCCGATAGAATGCCCCGCGCGGCCATCAGCCGACCCTATGGACAAACAAAAGCCAAAGACATGAAAACTCTCACAAACTTCACCCTGGCCGCCAGCATTGCGCTGGCGCTGCCTGCCGTTGCCGCCAACAAGGCCGTGCAGCCGGTCGTGCAGGAAGCGCCTTTGCGCGCGCACCTGGCCTTCCTTTCCAGCGACCTGCTGGAAGGGCGCGGCACCGGCCAGCGCGGCGGCGACCTGACCGTCTCCTACCTGGAAAACCAGGCCATGGCCGTGGGCCTGAAGCCGGGCAACGGCAGCAGCTACCGCCAGCTGGTGAAGATCGCGGGCGTCAAGACCGACGCGGCGGCCTCGAACCTGCGCCTGGAAGCGAACGGCGCGGCGCTGCCGGCCAGCTTCGGCAAGGACTGGGTATATGCGCCGGGCGACGCCAAGGCGGCCCATAGCTTCAACGCGGACCTGGTGTTCGTGGGCTACGGCATCACCGCGTCGGAAGAGGGCTGGGACGATTACAAGGGCCAGGACGTGAAGGGCAAGGTCATCGTGATGATGGTGAACGACCCGATGCCGACGGCGGAAGCACCGAACCGTTTCGGCGGCAAGGCCCTGACTTACTACGGCCGCTGGACCTATAAGTTCGAGGAAGCCAAGCGCAAGGGCGCCATTGGCGCGCTGCTGATTCACACCGATGCTTCCGCCTCCTACGGCTACAGCGTGGTAAAAAATAGCTGGGACGGCGTGGAACGCTTCCAGCTGGCGCAAGGCACGCCGGGCACCGAGCTGCAAGGCTGGCTGACCAACGACGCGGCCGTGGCCCTGTTCAAGGCGTCCGGCCTGGACCTGGACCAGCTGCGCGCCGCCGCTGAACGCAAGGACTTCCAGCCGGTGGCGCTGAAAGCGAAGGTCGTGGGCGACATGAAGGCGGAAGTGCGCCTGGTGGACCAGTTCAACGTGGCCGGCGTGGTGCCGGGCACCGATCCGAAACTGAAGGACGAAGTGGTGATCTATACCGCGCACTGGGACCACCTGGGCAAGCAGGGCAGCAGCGGCGACACCATCTACAACGGCGCCGTCGACAACGCTTCCGGCACCGCCGCCTTGCTGGCCATGGCGCAGGAAGCGGTGAAGGCGCCCGCCAAGCGCAGCCAGATGTTCCTGTGGGTGGCGGCGGAAGAGCAGGGCCTGCTGGGCAGCGCGGCCTACGCCGAGGCGCCACTGTGGCCGCTGGCGAAAACCGCGGCCAACCTGAACCTCGATTCGCTGAACTGGATCGGCACCACGCGCGATATCGGTACCGCCGGCAGCGAGCGCACCGACCTGGGCAAGATGGCGGAAGCCACCGCCAAGGGCATGAAGATGGTGATCGCCAAGGAGAAGCCGGACCTGGCGGGCGGCTACTTCCGCTCCGACCACTTCAGCTTTGCCAAGGCGGGCGTGCCGGCGTTCTCGATCACTTCGGGCAGCGACTACCTGGGCGACAAGCAGAAGGCGGAGCAGATGCGCGCGGCTTACCGCAAGAGCTACCACCAGGTCAGCGATGAATACGATCCGGCCTGGAGCATGGCGGGCATGACGCAAATGGCGCAGTTCACCCTGAACCTGGGCCGCGCGGTGGCGGATGCGCCGAAGATGCCGGAGTGGAAGGCAGGCGAGGCCTTCGGCAAGGCGCGCGCCAAGTAAAGCAGCTTACGCGGCGGCGCCCAGCCGCCGCGTTGCCGCGCTGCGGCGTTCTTCATTCTTCATGGTTTCGCGCATGGTCAGCTGCACGAAATCCAGGTGCTGGTGCGCGGCGCGCACCGCCACTTCCATGCGCCGTTCGCGCACCGCTTCCCAGATGGTGCGGTGCTGTTCGCGCAACTGCGCCCACAGGTCCGGGCGTTCGTTCAGGTAGGCCAGGTTGCTCTCCACATGCCCCTGCATCACCTTGTGCAGGCTGGAACTCAGGTGCCCGATCAGCACATTGTGCGACGCTTCGGCAATCGCCTGGTGGAAGGCGACGTCGGTTTCGATGCACTTTTCCATGTCCTGCCCTTGAAACGCCTGCTCCAGCGCCTCGTAGCAGCTGCGGATGCGTTCGAAGTCTTCGTCCGTGGCGCGTTCGGCCGCGAGTTGCGCAGCCTGGCCTTCCAGCATGTGGCGGAACTCCAGCATGTCGCCGTGGATGTCGGGATGGTCTTTCAGCATCTGCTGCCACGGGTCGGTGAAGGCGGCCTGCATCGAGTCGGTGACGAAGGTGCCGCCGCCATGGCGCGTGACCAGCAAGCCTTTCGCCACCAGCGACTGCAGCGCGCCGCGCAGCGAGGGGCGCGAGACGCCCAGTTCTATCGCCAGTTCGCGTTCCGCCGGCAGGCGGTCGCCAGGTTTCAGCGATCCTTCGAGGATGCGGGTTTCAAGCTCGGTGGCGACGACATCGGACAGGCGCGGTGCGGAGGGCATCTTGGCATTGGGATAGTGGTAAGACCGCGCGATGCTACCATAATTGACCTGCGCGCGCGCCGTGGTCTATATTGCAACGCATGGTGAAAATTATGTTCCTGTCGCTTGCCGTTGCCGCCAGCGCCAACAGCATTGGCTACCCGTCCGTCGCGGCGGCGCTGGACGCATTGAAAGCGCGCCCGGGTGTCGCCGTCACGGTGCAGGAGGGCTGGACGATCGCCGACGACAAAGCCAATGGCACCCTGTGGTCCTTCGCGCCGGAGTGGCATCCGGCTTATCCGGCTGTGGTGCGGCGCACCGTGGTCAATGCGGATGGCCAGCCGCTCATCAAGATGAATACCCTATGCCAGGGCGCCCGCGAGGCGTGCGATGCGCTGGCCGATGAGTTCCGGCGCGTGAACGCGGCCCTGCAGGAGGCGCTCACTGCGCCCAAGCCTTCCGCCGCGACGCCGTGGAAGCCCAGTGCTTCGCAAAAGGCGCGGGTGGAGGAGTTGAGCAAGGCCTATTTCGCCGATAAGGATGCGCAGCGCTACCGCGAGGCGTGGCTGCGCCTGGGGCCAGCGGCGCGCCAGGATGCCAGCTTTGAGGCGTGGCGCAGCCGCGCGGCTGGTGCGGCGGCGAAGGCGGGGCCGGTGCAGCAGCGCGAGCTGAAAAAAGTGACCATTTACCGCAGTTCCCAAAGCGGTGCGCCGGCGACTTATGCGGCAGTGGATTTCACGGGCCGTTTCGCCAATGCGGATACCTATTGCGGCTATCTGGTGTGGAGCGAACAGGCGGACGGCAGTTTCCTCCTGGTGCGGGAGGAGGAGAACTATATCTACAAGGCGACCGATGCGCAGTTGACGCCCGAGCAGCGCAGCAAGATGCGCGGCGTCTATCGCTGCGTGGAGTGAGTTTGCCGTTCGGCGCGCGCCTGGCCCAGGCGCGGGCCCTACACCAGCCCTTTTCCCCCATGATTGGCAAGCTCGGACGGGGTGGTGCCGAACCAGCGCTTGCAGGCCCGGTAGAAGGCGCTTGGTTCAGAAAAGCCCAGCTGGAAGCTGAGCATCTTCAAAGACAGCTCGCCCGCCTCGAGCGACTGCCGCGCCAACGCCCGGCGCGTCTCGTCCACCAGGGCGGAGAAGCTGGTGCCTTCTTCCGCCAGGCGCCGCTGCAAGGTGCGCTCGCTCATCGCCATCAAAGCCGCCACGTGCTCGCGATGCGGCGGCCCTTTGGGCAGCAGGGACGCCAGGATCTCCTGTACGCGCGCAGTAAAGGCCGGCGGATGCGCCTCCGCCAGCTGCGCCAGCACCGGCGCGCCGCCCGTCGGCCCGGCCTGCGGCATGCCGCCATTGGGCAGTGCCGCCACCATGTCGGCGTCGGAAAACTCCATCACATTGTGCGGCCGGTTGAAATGCACCGGACAGCCGAAGGTGCTGTGGAAGAAGTCCGCATTGGCCGGTTCGGGAAAGGCATACTCCACCGCCACCGGCACCGCATCGTCGCGCCCTGAGGCGCAGCGCAACGTGCGCAGCAACACGCACCACACAAAGTCGTAGCGCTGGCGCGGCACGCTGCGGTGCAAGCCAGGCAGCAGGATGCCGACCCGCGTATGGCCGTGGCAGCGCTCAATGGTGCTTTGCACGGTGGGCGACAGCAGCATGATGTGCCCCATCACGCCCAGCCAGCCAAGCCGGTGCGGGGTGGAGACCTTGAGGCCGATCAGCGGGTCGCCCGAATGCTCGGCCAGCAGCTCCCACAAATGGCTTAACTTGTCCGACAAGGTCAGCGCGTCGCAGGCCAGGCCGTCGCCTTCATCCAGGCCGGCCTGCGCAAACAGTTCCTCCGCCTGTACGCCGGAATGCGATAAGCGCGACTTCACGCCGCGTACCAGGTGAAGAGCCGAAGAGTAGCTCATGGCCCAGGCGTGCGGTCAGGGCGCCAGCACGTTGTGGCGGCGCGTGCCGATGGCCAGGACCGCGATCGTGACCGCGATTTTATGCATCGTTGTCGTCTCCTGATTATGCGGACGAACGTTCGTCCTTGCTCTTTTATTACCCAGTTTACGCATGTTTCACGCCGCAGGGGAGGTAAAAAGATTAGATGCACACCTCTACCTTGCGCCGGAAAACTTATGCTAAAGCGCGCAATAGGCTGCAACAGCTGCGTAACAGCGCTCTTCCTCCGCCGGTGTCGCGTAACCAAGGCAGCCTGCCAATGCAGGGTGAACTCAGGCGCTGGGCACATGCGGCGCAGCGCGCCCCGCATGCCAAAAACACAGCCGGTGAGTTAATATTCCGGCATGAAAGTTATTTACCAACTGTTGCTGGCATTGTTGACCATGGGACCGGCGCAAGCCAGCCAGTTGGTGGTGCTGGTCGACACCAGCACGGAGATGCCGCTGGCCGACATCGACGATGCCCAGCTGCGCGGCGGCATCCACCGCGACCTGGCGCAAGCCTTGGCGCGCAAGCTCAATCGCCAGCTGGTGGTGCAGGTCCTGCCGCGCAAACGCATTGCCCAAGCACTGGAAACGGGACGGGGCGACCTGCTATGCCTGTACCTGCCGGAATGGCTGCCCGGGCATTTCCAGTGGACGCAACCATTTTTCCCGCAAACGGAATTGCTGGTATCCGCGCTGGCCGCAGCCAGGCCGCAATCGCTGTCGGACCTCGCCGGCAAACCGGTCGGCACCGTGCTTGGCTACACCTACCCTGAGTTTGAAGCTGCGCTGGGCCGCCGCTTCCAGCGTATCGACGTGACCACCAATGCCATCAACCTGCGCAAGCTCGCCGTCGGCCGCATCCACTACGTCGCCACCATCAAAGCCTTCTACGACTACCAGCTGCGCAAAGGCGAGAAGCTGAATGCGCACAAGCCGCTGCTGATCAAGCAATACCTGACGCGTTGCGCCTTGTCGTCAAAGAGCAGCGTTGCGCTGGCCGACGTGGACCACGCCATCTCGCAACTGGTCGCCGAGGGCACAATTAGCAAGATCCTGTCCGACTACCAGTAAAATGAAAGTCCTCTGCACACTGCTACTGAGCTTCCTGGCCACCGCAGCAGTCCCTGCGGAGCCTGTGGTCGTACTGGTTGCCAGCAGCGTGGATATGCCCATGGCCGATATCCGCGACGGCAAACTGCATGGCGGCGTGCACATGGACCTGGGCAGGGCGCTGGCGCAGAAACTGCACCGCAAACTGGTGGTGCAGGTGCTGCCGCGCAAGCGGCTCGATAGCGCGCTGGCATCGGGGCGCGCCGACATCCTGTGCACCTACCAGCCCGATTGGCTGGAAGGCAAGCACGCCTGGACGCAGCCCTTCTTCCCGCAATCGGATTTGCTGCTCACGTCACTCAGCGCTCCACGGCCGGCCTCCCTGGCCGATGTGCGTGGCCAGCCAATCGGCACCGTGCTGGGATTTGCCTACCCGGAGCTTGACCAGGCGCTGGGCGCGGAATTTGTGCGCTCCGACGTGACATCCTCGGTCGCCAACCTGCAAAAATTCAAGCTTGGCCGGGTGCAGCACATCGTGGTCGATAAAGCGATCCATGATTACCAGCGGCGGCTCGGCATGAATCTCAATGCCCACCCGCCGCTGGTGGTGATGCACCAGCTGACCCGCTGCGCAGTGTCCGCGCGCAGCAAGATCCCCTTGCAAGAAATCGACGCCGCCATCTCGCAACTGCTGCGTGAAGGCGCCATCAACAAAATCCTGTCCAACTATCAGTAAGCACAATGCTCAAGAAACTAGTACTGGCCGCCATGCTGGCCAACGCCAACGCCACCGCCCACGCCGCAGCAACTGTCAGCGACACCGCCGCCGCCACGGCGCGCCACGCGCGCCAGGCCTATAGTGCGAAAGTGATCGACAGCCTGGCCGCCATGGTCAGCTTCAACACTGTGGCCGACCCCAAGGTGCCGTTTGAAAAGAACCCGCAGCACATCGGCTTCAAACGTTTCATCAAGCAGGAAGCCGCGCGCCTGGGCCTGGATTACGCCGACCATGGCTACATCATGATCGTGGGCCTGGGGCAGGGCAAGGAGCGGGTCGGCGTGATCACGCACGGCGACGTGCAGCCGGTGGACCCAAGCAAATGGAAGCAGTCCCCGTTCAAGCTCGATCGCACCAGCGAACCGGGCCTGCTGCTGGGACGCGGCACCGAGGATGACAAAGGCCCGATCGCCACCGCCATGTACGCGATGAAGGCGATCAAGGACCGCAATGTGCCGCTGAAAAAGCGCATCGAGCTTTACATCTATATGGCGGAGGAATCGGACTGGGCGCCGCTGCAAGCATTCCTGAAAACCCACACGCCGCCGCAAACCAATATCACCATCGACGCCGAATACCCTGCCGTGACGGCGGAAAAGGGCTGGGGCGCCGTGCGCGTCACCATCCCCGAGATGGGCGCGGCGCCGGGCAGCACGGCGCTGGTGAGCCACTTCAGCGGCGGCTTCTTCGACAGCCAGATCCCGGAAGACGCGCGTGCCGATATCGACAACGCGGACGGCGCGCTGGAACAGGCAATCCGCGCCCGCGCCGCGCAGCAGCCGGGCATGAGCTACCAGTACGCGTGGCAAGGCAAGCGCCTGAGCGTCACCGCCAAAGGCTTGTCCGCGCATTCCTCCAAACCGGAAGACGGTGTGAACGCGATTGCCATGCTGGCCGACGCGCTGGCCGTGCAGCGCTGGCGCGGCAGCCAGGCCGGCCTGATGGTGGATTTCGTCAACGACATGATCGGCACCGGCCTGACAGGTGACAAGTTCGGCAAGATTGCCTACAGCGACGACTTCATGGGACCAATGACGGTCTCGCCGACCACCCTGAAAGCGAACGAACAAGGCCTGGTGTTGGGTATTAACCTGCGCCGCCCGCGCGGAAAAACAACAGCCGACCTGACGGCGGAAATCAACACCGCATTTGAAGCGTGGAGGGAGCAAAACCAGGTGCGCGCCACCTTGCAGGCGCAAATCGGCGAGCCATGGGTGCAGGACAACGCACCGCATTTGCCGACGCTGATGAAGGTGTTCTCCCACTACACCGGCATCCAGGACCCACAGCCGGTTTCAGTCGGCGGCGGCACCAATTCGCGCCTGTTCCCGCGTGCCGTCAGCTTCGGTCCCACCATGCCGGGCAAGGTCTACACCGGCCACTCCGAGCATGAGCACATAACGGAAAAGCAATTACTGCTCAACCTGGAAATGTACACCGCGGTGCTGGTGGAGTTGGCGAAATAAAGATTGCCGCACGGCAGTAACCTGCATTACCATGGGCAACAAGGCTTTCGTCGCGGAAGCCTCAGCCCATGCCTGGCTGCGCTACAGGCATCTTTAGATCAGATGCCATGTTCCGCAAGCTTGCCTTCCTGACCGTATTGTCATTTTCCCTGTCGGCCCACAGTATGGATATGAGTATCCCGCCGGCGCACGTCGCCGCGCCTGCGGATGCCATGCTGTCCAGCGAGGTGCCGCGTCGCGGCGCGCTGTACCGCGTGCATCACGAAGGCAAAATCTCTTACCTGTTCGGCACTATCCATGTCGGCAAACAGGACTTCTTCCCGCTTGAACCCGAAGTGACCGAGGCGCTGGCCAAATCCAGTGCGCTGGTGCTGGAGCTTGACGTGCGCGCCAGCGACGACTACTTCCAGGCGCTGGCGCGCCACGGCCAGTACCCGGCGGGCCAAACCATCCGCGACCACTTGTCGCCGGAGGCGCTGCGCAAACTGCAGGCGGCGCTGGCCAAGGTCAAGCTGCCGCTGAAAAGCGTCGAGCATTACCGCCCGTGGGTGGTGGCGAACATCCTGGTGGGCCAGGAAATCGAAAAGAGCGGCTTCAATCGCGGCATGGGCGTGGAGGGCTTCCTGCTCTCCAACGCGCGCAAGAAACCCTTGCTGGAGCTGGAGAACGCCGATTACCAGCTAGGCCTGTTCGGCGCGCTGGACGACGCGCAGCAGGAAGCCTACCTGCTGGAAAATATCGATGACATCGACAGCGGCGGCGCGTTGCGCAAATCCGCCGGCCTGGTGGAAGCATGGGGCGCGGCGGACGCGGCGCGCATCGCGGCCCTGACGCACGAGCTGACCACGGGCGACAGCGTATCGGCCCGTTTTATGGACCGCACTTTGCTGGGCAAGCGCAATCCCGAAATGGCGGCCAGCATCGAAGCGATCATGCGCAAGGGCGACGCCTTCATCGGCATCGGCCTGTTGCATCTGGTGGGCGACAATGGCGTGCCGGCGCTACTGCGCCAGCACGGCTACCAGGTCGACAAGGTCTACTAGTATTTCGGGCTGCTGTTCAGGGCCCCATTGGAGTAACGCACGCTATCGCCAACGCGGTAGCCGGGCATGGCGTCCACGGTCACGGTTTCCAATGTGCCGTCGGCCTTGCGCACGGTCACACGGTAGCCGCCCGCGGCGCCGGCGGCAGTGGCCCCCATAGCACCACCCGCGGACAAGGAGCCTGCGGAGTCAATCGACTGCACGATGCCATCCCAGCCGGCGGAAGCGGTGTTCTCGCTCGCGGCCAGGGTGCTGCCTTCATCCATGCTAGCGGTTTTTTTGCTGCTGTCCGTGGTGCAGCCAGCCATAGCCAGGCTGACCAGCAAAATTGCGGTTAGTTTCATACATCCTCCCTGAGAAGTCACGTAAGGTCTGCGCGCCGGGGAAGTGTACGCCGTTCGACCGATGGCTGACGCACGTCAAGCGGCGGGGCGTTTGCGCAAGCTCCACAAGGCCCACATCAGGGTGGCGGCAATGATGGCCGCAGCCATATCCACCAGCCAGTCGTCAACCGAGCCGTGGCGGTAAGGGAAGAAGGACTGCACGAACTCATCGATCGCACCGAGGATGGCCACGCCGAACACAGCTTTGAGCGCGCGCTGCGGCGCCTGGCCCTGGCAGCCGGTGAACAGCAGGAAGGCCAGCACCGAATAGCCAAAGCTGTGCAGCACCAGCCCGCTCGCATACTGCGCCGCTTCGGCGCGCGCGCCGGGAATCGAACCGATGATGCAATTGAGGGTGAACAGGAAGAGGGCGCCCCAGAAGCGCAGGCGCGCGTACGCGTCGCTGAGGAACAGCAGGGTCAGGAATTTTTGCATGGGTGGGAAGATACCACAGGGCGCAAAAAAAACAGGCCCCAAAAGCCGATGCGCCAGCACATGGCCGGCGCACCTTCTGCCACCACGCATATCCGTTGCGTGTGTGTCAGATGTAGCCATTATAGGGCGCCTGTATGACGGCGCCATGACATAGAACAAGTTTTGCTCAGACCTTGAAGAAGGCCGCCGCATCAAGCAGGACTTCGGCCTGGCTGGCCAGTTCTTCCGCCGTCGCGGCCAGCTGTTCCGCCGCCGCCGCATTGCGCTGCGTGGTTTCGCTGAGCTGGTTGATGGCCTCGCTGATCTGGCTGGCGCCGCTACTTTGCTCGCGCGACGCCGCCGTGATTTCCTGCACCAGCTCGGATGTGCGGCCGATGCCGGGCACGATCTCCTTCAACAGCTTGCCGGCCTGGTCGGCCACCGCCACGCTGTCCTGCGCCACCCCGCTGATTTCCTGCGCCGCCGCCTGGCTGCGTTCGGCCAGCTTGCGCACTTCCGCCGCAACGACGGCGAAGCCGCGCCCATGTTCGCCCGCGCGCGCAGCTTCGATGGCGGCATTCAAGGCCAGCAGGTTGGTCTGGTAAGCGATATCGTCGATGATGGCGATCTCGCGCGTGATCTGCTGCATGGCGCCCACCGTGCGCGCCACCGCCTCGCCGCCCTGCACCGCATAGCCCGCCACGCGCGTCGCCATCTCGTCGGTGATGCGCGAGTTCTCATGGTTCTGGAAGATGGATGCGCTCATCTCCTCGATCGACGCGCTGGTCTGCTCCACGCTGGCCGCCTGTTCGGTGGAGCTGGTGCTGAGGGCCTGCGCGGTGGCGCTGGCCTGGGCCGCGGCGTTGGCCAGCGCATCGGCCGCCTGACGCACGCTGGTGACGGTGGCATGCAGGCGCTGCGCCATGTCCTGCACCATATACGCCAGGCTGCCGCGATCCTGTGCGCGCAGCTGCACGCGCTGCGTCAGCTCACCCTGCGCCACCTGCTGCAGCACCTGGCACACATGCGCCGGCTCGCCGCCGATCTGGCGGATCAGATGGTGGCTGATCGCGTAGCCGACCAGGATCGCCAGCAGCGCCACGGCGAGCACCGCGCCCGCCAGCTGCTGGCGTGTCGCGCGCTGCTGCTGCAGGCGCTGCGCGATATGGTCGCCTAGTTGCGCGTGCGCCGCATCGGCGGCGCTGAATTGCTGGTCGATGGCGCGCGTGGTGGCGGCGATATAGTCCGGCGCCGCATACTCCAGCTTCTCGGCCAGCACGATGCGGCTGCGCGCCAGTTCCGTCACTTCCGCCGCCGCCGCAACGGCAGCGGACACCGGCGCATCGAGCCGCTGCTTCAGGACCGGACTGGCCGCATACGCCTTGCCCAGCGTGCGCTGCATGCCCTCGCTGGCCTGGCGCGCCTTGCTGAGCAAGCTATACATGATGGCGCGCTGCTCGATATCGATCTTGCGCGTCGCCAGCAAGCCCGCCCCGCGCGCGCGCATCTGGCCCAGGTTTTCCGCCACGCGCGGCAGATCGAAATAAACGGCGCGCATCAGGTAATAGGAGTCGGGATCGGGGTCGAGCGACAGGCCCGACTGGTCGGCCAATTGCTCGATGAAGAGCAGGGTGTACTCGCACAGCGCAGTATGGCGCTCATAGCTTTCCACGGTATCCAGGCTGCGTGTGCTGACCTCGCGCGCCAGGCGCGCCCACTCATCGCCGATGCGCGACAGCATGCGCCGGTCCTGGCCGCCGCCCTCGGCCAGCAGGCTGGACATGCCCAACAAGAGCCGGTTGACCTCCGCCTCCTTGGCGCTGCGCTCCTGCGCCAGCTGCCCGCCGCCGACAAAGGCCGCCGACAAGCCGCGGTGCTGCTGCATCATCTGCAGCAAGGCCAGCGCCTGCGCCCCGGGTTTCAGCCCGCCTTGTTCGGTAGAAGAGAATGCGATGTTGCGGCTGTTCTCAGCCAGGAAGAGATAAAAAGGCGGCGCGACCAGCAGCACGCCCATCAGGCCCAGTAGCGCAAAGCGCTGCCACAGTTTTAGTTGGTTCAACAGTCGGTCCACCGTCACCCCCTCGCTAGCCAATTGTAATGTCCACTTCGGGGTCAGGAACGGATGTGGACAAAAATTGACAAAAAAAAAGCCCGCTGGTTAAAGCGGGCTTAAACTATTTTCTTGGAGGAGAATAGTGGAGACATGCGCTATTATGGTGCAGCGCCACATATCAGTCCAATTTTCATTTTCGATAATCGTTATTCAAATTTGATATAACTATTCGATTAACTATTCTTTAACTGGTACAACGTAGTTCAGCGCCATGCGGCCGCCATCCACAAACAGGGTCTGGCCGGTCATGTAACTGGCGTCGTCGCTGGCGAGGAAGGCGCAGATCGACGCCACTTCTTCCGGCTCGCCGCAGCGCCCCAAAGGAGTGCGCGACAAAATGGTGCGTTTCGCTTCCGGGCTGGCCAGGACCGCCTGTTTCGCCAGTTCGGTCAGGATGGTGCCGGGGCCGATGCCGTTGACGCGGATGCCGTAGGGCGCCAGGTTGAGCGACATGACCTTGGTCAGCTGGTTGACGCCACCCTTCGACACCACATACGGCACCTGGTCCGGGATCGCCAGCTCCGAATTCACACTTGACATATTGATAATGCAGCCGCTTTGCTGCTTGACCATTTCGCGCGCGACCGCCTGGCCGCACAGGAACATGGATTTGAGGTTGATGCCCAGCACGCGGTCGAAATCTGCCTCCGCCAGGTCGAGAAAGCTGCATTTGTGGGTGACGCCGGCATTGTTGACCAGGATGTCCACACGGCCGAAGGCGGCGAGGGTGGCGGCCACCATGGCGTCCACGTCGGCCTTCTGGCTGACGTCGGCGGCGAAGAAGCGCGCCTGGTCGCCCAGCGCCTCGGCGGCTTGGGCGCCTTCCGGCTTGATGTCCACCAGCATGACCTTGGCGCCTTCGGTGATCAGGCGCTGGGCGCAGGCCAGGCCGATCCCCTGGGTGGCGCCGGTGACGATGGCTACTTTATTCGTGAGTTTCATTGTTGCTTCCACTTTTGGTGAGGAAGCTAATTTTAGAGGATGACGGCGTCGTTGGGCAGCTGGTTTTGGCGCTCCCCGCTGGCGGGGTAGTGGCGCGCCAACAGTGTGTTCAGCTGTTCCAGCGCGGACAGCGTGCTGGCGTGGTAGTCGCCCTGGGCGTAGCCGCTGGTCATGGTGCGGCAGATGGTTTGCCATTCGGAGTCGGCCACCAGCTTGCCGACGTGGCGGTCGGCCACGATGTCGACTTCGCGCGCGGCGAGGTTGATGTAAATGAGGACGCCGCAGTTTTCTTCCGTGTCCCACACGCCGTATTGCGCGAACAAGGCGCGGGCGCGCTGACGGTTCGTGGTGTTGTTGAAGGCTTCTTTCAGGTCCAGACCCGGTTCCACGATCAGGCGGATTTCCGCGCGGTGGCGCTGTTCCCCCAGGGCGATGGCTTGTTCGATCGCCGCCAGCGTTGCGGGCGGGAAGGCGCGTTTGCCGGCGGCCGTGCCGCTGGTGGCGTGGCGCCAGGCGCGCTTGCAGCGGCCAAGGAAGCTTGTCGGCATTGTCGTCATCACCAGTCTCCCGAGGCGCCGCCGCCGTCAAATGTGCCGCCACCGCCGCCGAAGCCGCCGCCGCCGAAGTCGCCGCCGCCCCAACTGCCGCCGCTGCCGCCACGGCTGGCCGCACTCAGGGCGTTGCCCAGGGCGGCGCCGAGCAGCACGCCGGTGGCATCCGATCCCCAGCCCCCGCGGCGCAAGCCGCGCCGGCGCCCGCCGCGCAGCATCGGCAGCAGGACGAAAACGCCAAACAGCAGTAGCGGCAAGGCCCAGCCCAGCGACCAGCCGCTAGCGCCATCCGCGCCGTCGCGCGCTGCGCCTGCATCGCGCGCGCCGCCCGCAGCGCCCGGGATGGCGCCCGCGCCGGCCGCGTCCGCCATCCCGGCCACGCCGCCTTGGACGCCGGGCGTGCCGCCGGCGGGCGCGGGAAGGCGCTCCTTATCCAATAAAGTCGCAATCGCGCTCACGCCAGCCGCCAGCCCGCCGTAAAAGTCGTTCTGCCGGAAATGCGGCGCAATCACATCCTGCAGAACGCGTTTGGACTGCGCGTCCGTCAGCGTCCCCTGCACCCCGCGTCCCGCTTCGATCCGCAGGCGGCGCAACGACGACGGATTATCCTTCGCCACCACCAGCAGCACGCCGTCATCGACCCCGCGCCGCCCCAGCTTCCACGCATCGGCCACGCGGATGCTGTATTGCTCGATCGCTTCCGGTGCGGTGGAGGGCAACAGCAACACCGCAATCTGGCTGCCCGACTTGCGCTCGTAGTCGGCCAGTACGGCCTCCAGCGAGGAGCGCTGCTGCGCCGTCAGCATCCCCGCCTGGTCGGTCACGCGCGCCGCCTTGGCCGGAACCGCGACGAAGCCCGCATCGGCCGCATACGCCGAGGCGCCTGCCACCCCCAGCACCAGCAGCACGACCAGGGCCAGCCCCAGCGCAATCCGCAGCCACGGCGAGCCAAGCGGCCAGCGCCGCGCGTGTTCGGCTAGTCCCCCGGAGCGGCGCGCCATGTCGCGATCGAGCAAGGGATCGATCGACCGGTCCTCATCGCGGCTGGAACCTTTGCCGCCACCGCGCGTTTGACGGGTAGCCATCGTGGCACCTTACTTCTTGTTGAAGTCCACTGTGGGAGCGGTTGAAATGGATTTTTCGTTTTCGACGGTGAAGCTGGGCTTCAACTCGTAGCCGAACATCATGGCCGTGAGATTGGTGGGGAAGCGCCGCGCCAGCACGTTAAAGTCCTGCACCGAGGCGATATAGCGCTGGCGCGCCACGGTGATGCGGTTCTCCGTGCCCTCCAATTGCGACTGCAGGTCGCGGAAGCTGGCGTCCGCCTTCAGGTCGGGATACTTTTCCGCCACCACCATCAGCCGCGACAGGGCGGAAGACAACTCGCCCTGCACCTGTTGGAATTTCTGCAAGGCGCCCGGATTGTTGAGCACCTCCGGCGTCACCTGCATGCTGGTGGCCGAGGCGCGCGCCTTGGTCACCGCCTCCAGCGTTTCCCGCTCATGGGCGGCATAACCTTTGACGGTATTCACCAGGTTGGGGATCAGGTCCGCGCGGCGCTGGTACTGGTTGACCACTTCGCCCCACTGTGCCTTGACCGCTTCGTCCTTGGCCTGGAAGTCGTTGTAACCGCAGCCGGACAGGAACACCGCCGCCAGCAGCCCTACAGCAAGAAATTTTCGCATTCTTCGCTCCCTGGAACGTATTATCGAAATATACACGCAAATGGCGCGCTGGGCGCTCCCGTTATAATAGTGGGTTTGCAACGCAAAAAAGAAAGAGGCCCGCTGTGACATTCATCGAAAAATTAAGCGCTGCCTGGGCAGCCAATGACTCTCTGCTGTGCGTTGGCCTGGACCCGGACATGGCGCGCCTGCCCGCGCAGTTCCAGAACAACCCGCAGGGCATCTACCAGTTCTGCACCGAGATCATCGACGCCACCGCCGACCTGGCCTGCTCGTTCAAGCCGCAGATCGCGTATTTCGCCGCGCTGGGCGCGGAAGACCAGCTGGAGAAGATCTGCGCCTACGCCAAGGCGAACTACCCGCACATCCCGATGATCCTGGACGCCAAGCGCGGCGACATCGGCGCTACCGCCAAGCAATACGCGCGGGAAGCCTTCGACCGCTACCAGGCGGACGCGGTGACCGTGAATCCGTATATGGGCTCTGATTCGGTTGAGCCGTATATGGAGTGGAGCGATCGCGGTGTGATCATCCTGTGCCGTACATCGAACGCGGGCGGTTCGGACCTGCAGTTCCTGAAGGTGGACGGCAAGCCGCTGTACCAGCATGTGGCGAAGCTGGTGGCGGAGAAGTGGAACGCCAACGGCCAGTGCGCGCTGGTGGTGGGCGCTACCTTCCCGGAAGAACTGGCGCAGGTGCGAGCGATTGTGGGCGATATGCCGCTGCTGGTGCCGGGGATCGGCGCGCAGGGCGGGGATATTGAGGCGACTGTCAAGGCTGGCCGTACCTATAACGGCACCGGCATGATGATCAATTCTTCGCGTGCGATCCTGTACGCGGCGCCGCAGGGCGGTGAGGATTTCGCGGCAGCGGCGCGCCGCGTGGCGCTGGAGACGCGCGACGCGATTAACGCGCATCGCGCTTAACACCGATAAAGCCGGCAAACCGGTGCCTGACCCTCAGGGTCAGACACCGCTGTACCGGTTTTAGTAGCGCTCGGGCGCAATCATCTCCACATAGTCGTAAAGGGCGGCCAGCACCTGCTGCCCATCCTCAGCGGTCTCCGCGCCAAGGCGGTCCAGCTCCGAGAACAGTTCATCGACCGTACGCGCCCCGCCAGCGCCCTCGAACAAACGCGCCGCGCGGTGCTGCTCCCAATGCTCATGCTCTTCCTCGGACAAGGTCTGCGGGAAGTTGCGCGCGCGGTAGCGGAACAGCAGCTCAGCCAAGCGCTCATCCTGAAATTGCGGCGCCGCCGTCGCCAGCTTGGCGGGCGGCTCCCGCCGCAGCGACTCCAGCAAACGCCTATCGCCATTGCCGACAAAGCCGCCGTACAGATCCTCATCCACATCCGCCGCCTCGCTGGCGGGACGCCAGAACACCTGCTCCCAGATCGCCGCCATATCCGGCCCCGCCGCCGCGCGCGCCGCATGCGCGCGCGCCGTCTCCAGGTCCAGGCCCCAGCGCTCAGCCAGTTCCGGCCGCAGCGTCCTCAGGTTCGACACCAGCATCGGCGACTTGTTGATGTGGATGCTCTTGATCGGCAAGCGCGTCATCCCCTCCGGCATGGCGTCATTGCGGGTGAACAGGCGGATGCGGATGGTTTCCGCATCGAGCGCGAACAGCTCCTGCGGATCGTACGAGCAATCCCACACCAGCAGCTCGTTCTTGTTGGTCGGATGCGCCGCCAGCGGCCACACCAGGGCCAGGCAGCCGCGCTCGGCCGGGAACATGCCCGACACGTGCAGGAAGGGCTGGCGCAGGTTGGGCGCCAGGTGCAGGCCGATTTCCTCCGCCACGCGGTCCTTCTTGTGCAGCGCCAGGCAGAAGTCGAACAGTTTCGGATGCTTGCTGCGGATCAATCGCGCCAGCGCGATGGTGGCACGCACGTCCGACAAGGCATCGTGCGCCGCCTCGTGCACCAGGCCGTTAGCTTTGGTCAAGTGCTCAAGTTTAAAGCTTGGCTTGCCGTTATCATTGATAGGCCACTCGATGCCTTCCGGACGCAGCGCATAAGTCATGCGCACCACGTCCAGCAAGTCCCAGCGCCCGCACTGGTTCTGCCATTCGCGCGCATAAGGGTCGATCAGGTTGCGCCAGAACAAGAAACGCGTGACTTCGTCGTCGAAACGGATTGTGTTGTAGCCTACGCCGATGGTGCCGGGCTCGGAAAAGGCCTTCTCGACCGTTGCCGCGAACTTGTGTTCCGGCACGCCCTGCTGCAAAGCTTGCTGCGGGGTAATGCCGGTGATCAGGCAAGCGGTCGGGTCGGGCAGGTAGTCGTTGGCCGGCTGGCAGAACAGCATGATCGGCTCGCCGATTTCGTTCAACTCAGCGTCGGTACGGATGGCGGCAAACTGGGCGGGGCGGTCACGGCGTGGCACGGCGCCGAAGGTTTCGTAGTCATGCCACAGGAAGGTATGGTTACTCATGGTGCAATTGTTGGTTCTCGTTATCGAATGCTGAGGCAAGGAGGACTGTTGTGTCAAATTCCATTTCCGTTAGTACCCGCGCCACGCCCGCCACGGCGAGCAGTGATACGGCCATTTCCGCGTCCACGCGTGCCAAGCTGCAGCTGAATGTGTCGATTCTGCAAGAATCGGCCTCCATTTCGCTGAATTCGGAGAACGACCCGCTGGCGCTGGTATATAAATCCGCGATTACCTCGATCAATGAGCAATTGCAGGCCGATTTCGGGCCGGATGCGATCCAGAATGCCACGAGCCAGGACAACTCGCCCGAAGGCACGGCGGGACGCATCGTATCACTCTCGACCGCCTTTTTCAGCGCTTTCCAGAAACAGAACTCGGACCTGGAGGGCGACCAGGCCCTGAACAAGTTCATGGACACGATCAAGGGCGGCATCGAAAAGGGCTTCAAGGAAGCGCGCGACATCCTGCAGGGCTTGCAAGTGCTGAACGGCGATATTGCCTCCAACATCGACAAGACCTACGCACTGGTGATGAAGGGGCTGGATGACTTTGTCGCCAACCAGGGCGGTCCGAAAGACGATGCTTAAATTCGGGGTCAGGTCTGACAATCGGACAATTTGCGCAGCAAATTGTCCGATTGTCAGACCTGACCCCGAATTTAGCCGACCATGACGCGGTTGCGGCCGGCTTCTTTGGCGCGGTAGAGGGCGGCGTCGGCGCTGGCGATGAGGGCGATGTCGTCCTGGCCATCGGCCAGCGCGGCAACGCCGAAGGAGCTGGTGATGTGCGGCAGCGGCAGGCGCATGTCGCTGAAGACGACGGCGTCGCGCATGCGCTGGCACAGACGGCCGGCGACGGCTTCGGCTACCTGCACATTGGTGTCGGGCAGCACCACCATCATCTCTTCACCGCCGTAGCGCACGGCGAAATCGGTCGGGCGCAAGGCGCCGGTCAGCACTTGCGCGGCGGTGCGCAGGGCGTGGTCGCCTTGCAGGTGGCCGTGGCTGTCGTTGAATTTCTTGAAGTGGTCGATGTCGAGCATGATCAGCGACAGCGGCTGGCCGGTGGCCTGGGCGCTGGCGACCAGCTGCGGCAAAAAGTCATTGAGCCAGGCGCGGTTGTACAGGTTGGTCAGGCCGTCCACCATCGACATTTGCCGATAGAACTCGCCCAGCTTCTGGCGCTTGCGCATCATGGCGTTGGCGGCGCGGATGCGGAAGGAGAGCAGGCGCAGCAGGTTGCGGGCGACGCCGTTGGCGGCGTCGATCAGCTGCCAGGCAAGTTCGGCTTCCAGCACCAGCAGTTCGCTTTGTTCGAGGGCGGTGATGCTGGCCTGGTTGGCTTCTTCGTCGAGCACGGCTTGCTCGCCCACGCTTTCGCCGGGCAGCACTTTGCTGATGGTGCCGTCGGACATGCCGGTGCGCGTGTCGGCCGCCACGGAGAGGGCGCCGCGCAGCACGACGTACATGCGCGCACGCTGGGCGTCAGTGACCACGTCGCCTTGCTCGAGCTGGATGATCGGGCAATCTTTCAGCAGCGGGGCAAGACGCAGGCTGTCGGCGCCGCGGAACAGTTGCAAGGCCTGGATCTGGTAGGCGGAGGTGCCGAAGGTGCCGATTGCTTTCACGATGTACTTTCTTGCTGCAGACGTAACAGGTGTTAATGATAGCCCAAGTGTGGTTCAATATCGGCCATGAATTACACCGATATCCTCGGCACGCAACACGCGGCCGCTCCCAATGCGCGCATTGTGTCGCTGGTGCCGTCCATTACCGAGCTTTTGTGCGAGCTGGGCCTGGCGCCGCAACTGGTGGGACGCACGGGTTTCTGCATCCATCCGGCGCAGGTGGTACGCGACATTCCCAAGATCGGCGGCACCAAGGATGTCAACATCGAGAAAATCCGCAAGCTGGCGCCGACCCACCTGGTGGTGAATATCGACGAGAACGAGAAGCCGACCGTCGACCTGCTGGCGGAATTCGTGCCGCATATCGTGGTCACGCATCCAATCGCGCCGCGCGATAACCTGGAGATGGTGCGGCTGATGGGCGGCATCTTCTGTGCGCAGGAGAAGGCGGAGGCGTGGTGCCGCGCGTTCGAGGCCGAGCTGGCGGCGCTGGCAACGGCGCCGAAGGGGCGTCCGCAACGCGTGCTGTACTGCATCTGGAAAGATCCGTGGATGACCATTTCGCGCGATACCTATATCGCGCGCATGCTGGCGCTGATCGGCTGGTCGATTCCGGACATTGGCAGTGTGCGTTACCCGAGCTTCCAGTGGAGCGATGGACTGCTGCGCGATATCGACCAGGTGCTGCTGTCGTCCGAGCCTTACCGTTTCACGGAAGAGCACGTGGACGCGCTGGAGCGCCAGATCGGCAAGCCGGTGCAACTGGTGGATGGGGAGATGATGTCCTGGTATGGCAGCCGTGCCTTGCCTGGTATCCGCTACCTGCAAAGCCTGGCTGCCGCCGCAGGTTAAGGTTTATTCTTCGGCTTCTTCGAAGTTCGGCTGCGCGCTATGGCGCTTGCTGTCGCTCAGTCGGCCCAGGGCGCTGTCGATGGCCCGTTGCAGCTTGTCTGCCGCGCCGTTGATGGATTGGTGGAGGGTGGCGTCGTGGTCGGTGACGGCGATCGGCTGATAGCCGGTGACGCGTGCTTCGATCATGCAGCGGATGTCGCCATCCGAGGACTTCTGGGCATTGCCTGCGCTGAGGTGGACGTCGACGCGTCCGATGTGCTCGCCGAACCGGTTGAGTGCAGTTTTGACGACTTCGCGTACATGGTCGTCCAGTCCTGCGGTACGTTCGATGGTTTTGTCGGTGTTCACATTGATTTGCATATGCTGCTCCCGTTTGTTAGCTAGAACGTGTTTCCACGCGATTCCATCATACGCCTACATGAGCGAGGCTGCCATATTCACGAATAAACCCAGGATAAGAAGATTGAAGAAGAAGCTCAGCACCGATTGCGCCAGCACCAGCTTGCGCAGGGCGGCCGATTGCACGGCCACGTCGGAGGTTTGGGCGGCGACCGCGATGGTGAATGAGAAATACAGGAAATCCCAGTAGTCGGGCTGGGTTTCGCCGCCGGGGAAGGCCAACGGGCGCTGGTGGCCGCGCGCGTTGTAGTACAGGTGCGCGTAGTGGAAGCAAAACAGGGTACCGACCAGGAACCAGGAGCCGATCAGGGTCACCACCACGAAGGCGTAGTGCGGGCCGCGCTCGCTGGCCGGCATGACGCGCAGGCTTGCCAGCTCGCTGCTGATGGCGACGATGCTCATGACCGTGGCCACCACCAGGCTGGCGAGGATGGTGGCGGCGCGCTCGTCCTGTCTGGCGGCGATGCGCTTCACCTGGCGATGGTCGGCGCGCAGCATCATCCAGCCGACGCTGAACAGGTAGATCCAGACCGCGATATCCCAGGCGGTCAATGCGCGCACCAGCGGCGACCAGTGCGCGGGCAGGAAGGCGCCGGCCACTGCGCCGATCACGATGGCGGCGCTCAGGTGGGGGCGGCTGCGGAACAGGTGGTAGCGCATGCGCGCCATCTTACTCCTTGTGGTGGGGGAAGCGGTCCATGCGCGACAGGATGGGGAAGCGCCAGGCCCAGATGCCGGTGACGGCCAGCGTGGCGGCGCCGCCGAACACTACGGCGCGCGTGAGCCCGAGCCAGCCGGCGGTGATGCCGGATTCGAACTCCCCGAGCTCGTTGGAGGCGCCGATGAAAACGGCGTTGACGGCGCTCACGCGGCCGCGGATGGCGTCCGGCGTTTCGAACTGCACCAGCAGGTGGCGCACGTAGACGCTGATCATGTCGCCGGCGCCGAGCAGCAGCAGGCAGGCGAGGGCCAGGCCGAAGTTGCTGGTGAAGCCGAGGATCACGGTGCATACGCCGTAGAGGGCGACGCCGCCGAACATCCAGGCGCCGACGCGGCGCGTGATGGGCCAGAAAGCGAGCGCGATGGAAATGATGGCGGCGCCGGCGCCGGGCGCGGTGCGCAGCAGTCCGAGGCCGGTGGGGCCGACGTGCAGCACGTCGTGCGCCAGCGCGGGCAGCAGGGCGGTCACGCCGCCGAACAGCACGGCGAACAGGTCGAGCGAAATGGCGCCGAGCATGATGGGGCGCGACCAGACGAAGCGCAGGCCTTCCAGTACGCTGTGCCAGGTGGCCGGTTCCTTGCGCGTGGCTTGCGGGGCGGGGCGGGTCAGGCACATCAGCACCACGGCCGCCAGCAGCATCAGGGAGGTGACGGTGTAGACGGCGGTGGGGCCGTAGATGTACAGCAGGCCGCCCAGGGTGGGGCCGAGGATGACGGCGACCTGGAAGGTGGAGCTGGAGAGCGCCACGGCGCGGCTGAAGTCTTCGGTCGGCACCATGTTCACCAGCACCGCCTGGGTGGCGGGGCTCATGAAGGCGCGCGCGCTGCCGTACAGCACCAGCACGGCGAAGATCGGCCACACGGCTTCGAAACCGCTGCTGGTGTAGGCCAGCAAACCCAGGCCGCATAGCAGCTGGGCGCCGAGGCAGGTGGCGATGATGTTGCGGCGGTTATAGCGGTCGGCGGCGTGGCCGGCGTACAGGATCAGCAGCAGGAAGGGCGCGAACTGCGCCAGGCCGATCAGGCCGAGGTAGTACAGGTTCTTGGTCTGGGCGTAGACTTGCCAGCCGATGGCGACGTTCTGCATTTGCACGGCGATGGTGCCGAGCAGGCGGGCGGACAGGTAGAAAGCAAAGTTGCGGTGGCGGAGGACGGAGAAGCCGTTAGATGACATAGTTGCGTGCTGTGGTGCGCTGCGCGCCCCACGGCACGCAGCGCATGGGGTGAAGGCTTATGGTTGTTGCAGGTCGGCTTCGGAAGTGAAGGCATCGGCAAAGAACTCATCCAGCGGCAGCTTGCACAGCTTGACGAAATCGCGCTTGGCCGATTCCACCACGATCGGCGCGCCGCAGGCATATACCTGGTGGCCCGACATATCCGGCAGGTCATCAATCACAGCCTGGTGCACGAAGCCGGTGCGCCCGCTCCAGTTTTCCTCCGGCAGCGCGTCCGACACCACCGGCACGTAGCTGAAGTTCGGGATTTCCTGCGCCCACTGGCGGCACAGCGCGTCCATGTACAGGTCCTGCGGGCGGCGGCCGCCCCAGTACAACGTCATTGGACGCTTGGAGCCGCTGGCGCGTTCGTGTTCGACAATCGCCTTGATCGGCGCGAAGCCGGTGCCGGATGCCAGCAGCACCATCGGCTTGTCGGAGTCGTCGCGCACGAAGAAGGTGCCGAGCGGGCCTTCAAAGCGCAGGATGTCGCGCTCCTTCATGGTGCTGAACACCTGGTCGGTGAACAGGCCGCCCGGCATATGGCGGATATGCAGGGTGATCGCGCCGCCTTCCGGCGCGGTGGCGATCGAGTAGGCGCGGCGCTTGCCGTCGCGCAGCAGGAATTCAAGGTACTGGCCGGCCTTATACTGGAAGGTCTCGTTGGCAGGCAGTTGCAGCGTCAGTACCATCACGTCCGGCGCCATTTTTTCCAGCGCGTTGACGCGGGTCGGCATTTTCTTGATCGGATGCTCGCCGCTGCCGGCTACTTCGCGCGCTTCCAGCACCAGGTCGGAATGCGGCACGGCGCAGCAGAACAGGGACATGCCGCCGGCTTCCTCTTCCTCGCTCAGGGCGCGGCGCTGGTGCGCCTTGTGGCTGACGGAACCCGATACCACCTTGCCTTTGCAGGAGCTGCAGGCGCCATTTTTGCAGCCGTAGGGCAGGCCCACACCGGCGCGCATGGCAGCCGCCAGGACGGTTTCGTCTTCTTCACAGCTGAATTGGTGGCCGCTTGGCTGAACAGTAATTTGGAAAGACATACAATCTTAAATATGGAAATCAGTAAAAAATTCAACAAGCCGCGCCTGCTGATCATCGGCTGCGGCGATGTGGGCATGCGTTTGCTGCCCCTGGTGCGCGCGCATTACCGCGTATTTGCCGTAACCAGCCAGCGCGAACGCTTTGCCGAACTGCGTGCGGCGGGCGCCGTGCCCGTGCTGGCCAACCTCGACCAGCCCGATTCGCTGCGCCGCCTGGCGGGGCTGGCGCACCATATCGTGCACCTGGCGCCGCCGCCGGGCGAGGGCCAGCAAGACCGGCGCACCCGCAATGTGACCGCCATTTTACCTGAGAGGGCGCAGGTGGTTTATGTCAGCACCACCGGCGTGTACGGCGACCTGGGCGGACGCTGGGCCGATGAAACGCAGACGGTGGCGCCGCGCAATGCGCGCGCGCTGCGCCGGGTCGACGCGGAGCAGGTGCTGCGGGCCTGGGCCCGGCGCGCGCGCGGGCGCCTGGCCATCCTGCGCGTGCCGGGTATTTATGGCGCCGACCGCTTGCCGTTGAAGCGCCTGGAACAGGGCACGCCGGCCTTGCGTGCGGAGGACGATGTCTACACCAACCATATCCATGCCGACGACCTGGCGCGGGTGGTGCTGGCGGCGCTGCGGCGTGGCGTGGGCAACCGCATCTATCACGCTGTTGATGACACGGAGCTCAAAATGGGGGACTATTTCGACATGGTGGCCGATCATTTCGGCTTGCCGCGCCCCCCGCGCCTGGGACGTGCGGAACTGGCGCAGGCGGTGACGCCAACATTGTTGTCCTTCATGTCCGAGTCGCGCCGCCTGGCGAACCGGCGCCTGAAGGAAGAATTGCAGGTGCGGCTGCTGTATCCGGATGTCGCAGCGGCCTTGAGATGCATCAAGCGCCAGTGAAACGAATGGCGTTATCTTGTGCCAATGTCTGCCAAGGAGGGCGCCATGTATAGCCATCCCACCAAGGAGCAAGTACGCGTTTACCTGGCCCAGCGCGGCCAGGCCCACCTGCCGCCACCTTCCCCCGAGGAAATCCGGCGCCGCCTGGACTGGCGCGCAGACCCGGCGCCCTTGCCGGCCGCCCTGATGTATTTGCCGCCCGCCCTGGTTTGGATAACGTTTACCTGGTGCTGCCTGCCACTCATGGCATTTACTTTGGCAAGAAATGATCAAAAGTAGTTTTTTATTAAACTATCTTATTTCCTAGCACAGCATTGCGCGCTAGAATCTATCAAAATCTCACAAAAGTTGCCGTCCGTTAAGCGAACGGCAATAAAACGGTGTATCATACCGTCCGTGTGCCGAAAATTGCGTCAATAACGGCTTTTTCTGGCGCTCTTTGTCGAAAATTCCGCCAATTATTTTGTTGCTAGGTTGCAACATGTTGATAAAGTAATAGCCATGAGCTCTCTGAAAGAAATTACCGCTTCGCCGACTTACAATCCGAACCGTGTGCTGGATGCCATCATCGAAAAGCTGCAGCTGAAAAATGATGCCGCCCTGTCCCGCGCGCTCGAGGTTGCTCCACCTGTTATCAGCAAGATCCGTCATAACACCCTGCCAATCGGCGCGACGATCCTGATCCGCATGCACGAAATCAGCGATTTCTCCATCCGTGAACTGCGTGAGCTGATGGCTCACTGATCGCTCGCCTTCGGGTAAATAAAACGGCCGCCCTTGGGCGGCCGTTGTCGTTTACGCGGCGCTGCGTTTATGCGCTTGCCAGGCGTGGGCGCTCGCCGTAGAACTTGCTCACTGCTGCCGCTTGCGTTTCGCTGCTGCCGACGCGCCCGGAGTAGGCGGTCTGCGCCGCAACTGCCACGCGGCCCGAGTAGGCGGTTTGCGTTTCCGCGGCCACCCGGCCCGAGTAGGCGGTCTGGGTGTTGGCGGCGACACGACCCGAGTAAGCGGTCTTGGCGTCGGCGGCGACACGGCCCGAGTAGGCGGTCTTGGCGTCGACGGCGACACGGCCCGAGTAGGCGGTCTTGGCGTCGGCGGACACGCGGCCCGAGTAGGCGGTCTTGGCGTCGGCGGCGACGCGGCCCGAGTAGGCGGTCTTGGCGTCGGCGGCGACGCGGCCCGAGTAGGCGGTCTGCGCGTCGGCGGCCACGCGGCCGGAGTAGGCGGCGTCGGCGGGTTCAGCGCCGCGCAGGTAGGCTTCGCCGAAGGTTTCTTCGTACAGTTCTTTCATGCGGTTGCCCACGCGCTCGTGCGCCGCCTCGTCATCCTCGCCGCGCAGGCCGATGTATGGGAAGTGGTGCAGGTAGTAGCCGAACACGTTTTCGCAGTCGATGAAGTACTTCATCGTATCGAGGATGTGGTAGTGCCAGAAGATGTCCACGTCCATCAGCGGAGCGGTCTGCTCGTTGGGGAAGGTCTTCATCAGGTACAGGAAGCGGCGATACTCGAATTCGACGGCATTAACTTTTTCCAGCGACCAGCCTTCGCCGGACTCCTCGTGCATCAGTTTCACTTTGATTGGTTCCAGATCGAGGTCGGCGATGGCCTTAAAGCTTTCAGCAGAAATCATGAGTGACATTCCCTATAAAAGTGAGCGAGCTAATTTACCAGTGAGAGAGAAAGACGCCGTTCTGAGGGGCTGGAGCTGTCGCTTGGGCGTCTGAGCGTTCGGAGCTGGGAACGCGATGTTGATGTGTATCAACTAGCTCAAGTATAGACAGCGCAACCTCTAATGCAAGTAACAATTCAATTGAGCGATCCTTAAACAACACAAGCGATGACCCTTTCAAATCAATAGCTTGTCGCACTGTTAAATGTTACATCTGCATTTTTGCTGAGGGTTGGAAAGAGAGTTTGATATCCATCAACATCGGTTCGGTCTTTTCCTAGTGCGTGGTAAATATGCCTAAGCACTTAGCCGCATATCCTCCATCGGCGCCACGCGGAAACCGATCGGCACCGCAATGCTGACCGTGGTGCCGCCATGAACCAGGCTGTTGATCGAACAGCTGCCGCCCAGCAGGCTGATGCGCTCCTCGATGCCCACCAGGCCGAATGAGCCGGCCTTGTGCCGGGACGCCGTTTCGATGCCGATGCCGTTGTCGGTTATGGTCATGCGCAGCATGCCATGCGATTGCTGCAGCTCGACCCGCACCATGCTGGCACCGGCATGCTGATGGATATTGCTCAGGGATTCCTGCAGCACGCGGAAGAAGGCGGTGGCGCAGTGGTCATCCACCCCGTGGTCGGCCTTGGCCTCTTCAATGAACTCGCACTTGATGCCGGAGCGCTGGCGGAATTGCGCGATCTGCCATTCGACCGCCGCCGACAGGCCCAGGTCCAGCACATTGGGCCGCAGGTCGTTGATGATGTGGCGCACGCTGCGGATGGTGTTGTCGATCTGGTGCAGGGTGGCGCACGCCCGCGCATGCAGGCGCGGATGGCTTTTCTCGGTGCGCGTGGCCAGGATGTCGGCCTCGATGCGCAGGGCCAGCAGGTTCTGTCCCAGGTCGTCGTGGATTTCGCGCGCGATGCGTTTGCGTTCCTCTTCCTTGATATGGTCGGCGTGCGCGGCCAGGCGGCGCAGGCGGTGGTGCGACAACTGCAGGCGCGCCTGGCTGTCGCGCAGTTCGCGCGTCATGGCGCGCGCCATCTTCAGCGCGCGCCGGCGCGAGGAGGCGAGGGTGACGAACAGCGCATAAATCAGGATGCTGGCGCCGAAGCCCAGGCTGCCCGCCAGCAGCGGCATGAACTGGTCGAAGCGCGAGTACAGCTCCTGCTTGGGCACGCTGAACCGGGCATGCCAGGTGCGGCCATGGAATTGCACCGGCAGCTCGCTGACGAAATGCCCGTTGCCGGCGGCGGGCTGGCCCGGATGGCTGTCAAACAGCAGGGTGGCAGGCTGCAAGGCGACACTGCTGTCGCGCAGCGTCACGCGCACCGCGCGCAGCGGCATTTCCACCAGGGCGCTGCCGACCAGACGCGGCACGCTGAAACCCAGGCCGACCGAGCCAAGGCAGGCCGCGCGCCGTTCCTCGACCGTGCTGGCGGGCATGCCGTTGCGGTAAATCGGGATGCGCATGGCCATGCCAATGTGGCTGGGCGCGCTGCGCAGCGGGATCGGCTGGCCCGAGCTGCTCATGATGCCCTGGTCGCGCGCCCGGAACAGCGCCTCGGCCACGCCGGGACGGGCGGCGATATCCAGGCCGTAGCGGTCGCGGAAACCTTGCAGCGGCTCGATCATGGTCAGTACCGCATATTCGCGCCGCACGCCGGCCGGGTGGCGCGCGAAGGCCGGATAGTCCTGCTCGGCGATGCCCTGCTGGCGCGCCTCCGCCGCCGGGCGCAGGGCGTCGGTGTAGTACTCGGCGAAGTTGATATTGTCGATGGCCGGGTAGTTGCGCTCCAGGTCCAGCCCTCGCACATAGCGGTGGAAGGTTTCGCGCGTCACCTGGCCGCCGGCCTGAAAGTAGCTGGCGGCGGCGCGCAGCACGTCGGTGTAGGCCTTGATGCTGGTGTTGATATTAAACTGGGTGTTATGGGCCTGGTGGTCGAAGCGTTCCCGCGCGCTGCTTTCGACGGAGCGGGTGGCAATGCTGTACAGACCTATTCCGACCCCGAGCGAGATTGCGATGCCAAGCCACCACAAAGGCTGCGAAGGGGTGAATAAGCGTGGCGGTTGGCGGCTCATTCATTGACTATAAGAATTTTTGTAACCTTTGGTCAAGTTGTGAAAATGCCACTTTGATTGAAATCAAACTAATATGAAAAAATGCCCTGTTTGTCCAGGGCATTTTGTGTTCCTATGCAGTGGCTTTTCAGCTGCGACGGCGGCGCAGGCTGCAAGCGGCCAGCAGGCCGAGGCCGAGCAAGGCGACGCTGCTTGGCTCAGGTACGTCCTGCGCGGCCTGGCCCTCGCGCCAGGTAACGTTATCGAAAGTAAAGTGGCTACCGGGGACCGACACCTGGACCTCGTCGATGCCGCTGAACAGGGCGCCAAACGCGAACGTGCCGGCGTTGGAGGCAATATCGATTGAACCCAGCAAGGAGCCATTGTTATACGCGGAGAAACGCGCTGGCCCGCTGCCGCCGTTGCTGACCATATCGATACTGATCAGGTTAAAGTCGCCTGCACTCGCCAGCACGAAGGTGGCCACGCCGCCATCCATGTGCGCCATATCGGCACCGGGCCAGTTCCAGACCGAGTTGGAACTCATGTTCATGCCGTTTTGCGAGAAGTTGTTGAAGCTAGCCATACCAGTGAAATCCATGACGCCGGCTTGCGCCTGGCCCAGGGACGCGGTGGCAAGGGCGGCAACCAGTGCGCATTGCTTGATCAATCGTTTCATGACATCAGTCCCCTCAAGAATAATTGTTTAGGTAACTTGCAAGAAGCAAACTGTGTGCCGGGGTATCAACTATCTGATTCTTAAGCAACTTCTCCTGATGGCTTGACTCTGCTGTAAAACTTCCCGACAGACATAAAAAAAGCCGCCTGGAAAGGCGGCTTTAATGGTGGCGCTCGACCGGCTTACTTGGCCCAGCTGTCCTTCAAGGTCACGATGCGGTTGAAGACCGGCTTGCCTGGCTGGGACAGCACGCGGTCGGCCACGAAGTAGCCGTGGCGCTCAAACTGGTAGCGCTGCTCGGCGGCGGCGTCCTTCAGGCCCGGCTCCAGGTAGGCTTGCACGATTTCCAGCGCTTTCGGGTTCAGGAACTCCTTGAAGTCCTTGCCGCCGGCGTCCGGCTTTTCTTCGGTGAACAGGCGGTCGTACAGGCGTACTTCGGCTGGCAGCGCGGCTTCGGCGCTGACCCAGGTGATGTTGCCCTTGACCTTGTAGGTGTCGGCGCCCGGGGTGCCGGACTTGGAGTCCTCGAAGTACTTCACGCGCACGGCGGTGACCTTGCCGTTTTCGTCCTTGTCGTAGCCGGTGCATTCGGCCACAAAGCCGTATTTCAGGCGCACGCGCGCCCCCGGCTGGTCGCCGACCGGCGGGGTGAAGCGGAAGTAGCCCTTGGTCGGGGTCTCCATGAAGTCCTCTTCCTCGATCCACAGCTCGCGCGTGAACGGGAAGGTGCGGTGGCCCAGCTCTGGGTGGTGCGGGTGGACCGGCGAGGTGCATTCGACCGATTGGCCTTGCGGGAAGTTCTCGACGATCAGCTTCAGCGGGCGCAGCACGGCGATGGCGCGCGGCGCTTTCGGGTCAAGGTCTTCACGCACGGCGCCTTCCAGCACGCCGAAGTCGATCCAGCCGTCGGACTTGGTGACACCGGTGCGCTCGCACATCAGCTGGATGCCTTCCGGGGTGAAGCCGCGGCGGCGCATGCCGGCCATGGTCGGCAGGCGCGGGTCGTCCCAGCCGTCCACGATGCCTTCTTCCACCATCTGGCGCAGCTTGCGCTTGGAGGTGACGATGTAGGTCAGGTTCAGGCGCGCGAATTCGTACTGGTGCGGCACCGGCTTCTTGAAGAAGCCGCCCTCGGACAGCACTTCCAGCAGCCAGTCGTAGAACGGGCGGTGGTCCTGGAATTCCAGGGTGCAGATGGAGTGGGTGATGTTCTCCAGCGCGTCCGAAATCGGGTGGGTGTAGTCGTACATCGGGTAGATGCACCAGTCGTCGCCCGTGCGGTGGTGGTGGGCGTGGCGGATACGGTAGATCGCCGGGTCGCGCATATTCATGTTCGGCGAGGACATGGCGTCTTCGCTGATCTTGGCGCGCAGCAGGTGCTCGCCGTCCTTGAACTTGCCCGCCTTCATATCGCGGAACAGCTGCAGGTTTTCTTCCACCGAGCGGTTGCGGAATGGCGAGTTGGTGCCGGCCACGCCGAAGCCGCCGCGCGTGTTCTTCATTTCTTCCGCGCTCTGGCTGTCGACGTAAGCCTTGCCGACCTTGATCAGGTATTCGGCCATCTCGTACAGCTTGTCGAAGTAGTCGGAGGCGAAATACAGGTGGTTGCCGGCGCCGACCGGGCCTTTATAGTCCCAGTCGAAACCGAGCCAGCGCACGCTGTCGATGATGGAGTCGACGTATTCCTGTTCTTCTTTTTCAGGGTTGGTGTCGTCGAAACGCAGGTGGCAGCGGCCGCCGAAGTCGCGCGCCAGGCCGAAATTGGTGTAGATGGACTTGGCGTGGCCGACGTGCAGGTAGCCATTCGGCTCCGGCGGGAAGCGGGTGATCACCGGCGGCAGGCCGTCGCGGGTATGGGTGCCGGCAGCCAGGTCGGCTTCAACGATATTGCGCAGGAAATTCGGCGCAGGGGCCGGGGCAGCAGGTTTCTTGTCGTTGCTCATGTATGTTCTTGGTTTAAACCAGGAAACCGGGAAACCAGGGTACGGCCGCCAGGGCCGGACCCCAGGTTTGGCAGAGGCCGGCCCTGGGGCCGTACCCTGGTTTCCCGGTTTTGGGGTGATGTTCAGCGTAAACAGGGCATTTTATAGGATAATTCGTCCTTACGCGTTTAAAAACCGGCCCGGAGTTGCTTTATGGAAAATTTGTACAATGTGCTCGGTGTCGCGCCCAACGCCTCTGACGAGGAAATCAAGAAGGTCTACCGTTCCCTGGCCATGCGCTTCCACCCGGACCGCAACCAGGAACCGGGCGCCGACGCCCGCTTCAAGGCCATCGTCAAAGCTTACGAAGTGTTGTCCGACCCGGAGAAACGGGAAGAGTACAACCAGAGTGTGCACCACCGCATCATCATCGACCCGGAAGAGGAAGCCTACCAACAGTGGCGTTCCATCTTCAGCGTCAACGGCGTGACCATTCCCGCCGCCTGAATCAAGAAAGTAGCAGCAAATGAGAAAAGTACACCCAGAGTTCGCCTACCAGGCGCGCGAACTGGAAGGGCAGATCGAGGGCATCCTCGGCGATCCGCCTGACCACAAGAACTACAAGAAGATGGTCGACGCCCTGCGCACCGAATATATCAACGGCGGCGGCATCGACGATTTGAACATGATGGCCTTTGCGCTGGTGGACGTGATCGAATTCCACGACCCGAAAGCCGCCCTGGCCGACGCTGAGGACTTCGAGTACGGCGACCCGGCGCGCGTGTTCGGCGCGGCCAGCTGCCCGAAAGCGGAAGGCCTGCTGGAAGCGCTGGAAGAGAACCACCCCGACCTGGCGCGCCAGGCCATCATCACGGCGCTGCTGCACAAGCACCCGCGCATGTGGGACGACGAGGACACTTCGCTCGACCGCCTGGCAGAAGGCGACGACGGCGATGATGAAGACGATTACGCGGACGACGTCGCGACCGACGACTTCACCGGCATCTTTGACCAGCAGGAGGATTGAGCATGACCGACAAGAATCTGCCAGCCATTCGCAAGCAGGTCACCGAACTCGTGCTGGCCGGCTCCCTGGAGCACGCCGAGCGCGCCTTTGCCGAAGCGGCCGACACCCACGGCGACCTGGCCGTGGTGGAAGTGCTGCAGGAGCTGCCGCCGCACGTGACCGCGCTGCATATGTCCGGTTTTGACGGCGGCAAGCTGTCGCTGGCGACCCTGCTGGTGCCGCCCAAGCAATGGGCCGAAAGCCTGGCCTATATCGCCGCCACCTGGCCGGACGATATGATCGAAGACGATCCCGAACGCATCGCAGAATCGCTGTTCGCGCACATGCACGGCGTGATCTTCGGCACCGAGGACGAAGAGCGCCGCGCCGAGCTGCTGAAGGAAGCTTCGGCCACCGACTGGGGCTGCACCGCCTTCGCCATCCTGTTCTCGCTGGCGCCGAAAGAGGTGCTGGAAGTGGCGGGCGAGGTGATTTCCAAGGGCTCCTACCTGAGCGGACAGACCTCGTCGGACAACGACATCGTGCCGGTCGCCGTGGCGCTGGCGCAGGCCAACGAGGACGGCTGGGACCGCGCCCTGTTCGAGCTGTTCCCGGAATTCCGCCACAGCGCCGACCTGGCCGATGCCGAGTTCAGCGACGATCCGGACGCGGAGCCGGAGCACCTGCAGCGCTCCACCAAAGAGCTGCTGTACCGCCTGCGCAAGCAAGTGCCGACCACCACCCGCAGTGGCGCCGGCCGCGAACGCGCGCGCCGCTCGATCGGCACGGGGATCTTCGGCTGATGCTGCCCGCACTCGTCAAAGAAAGCCTGCCGCGCCTGACGCGCGCCATCAAACTGCTGCCGGGCGACGACCGCGAAGACGCGGCCGTCATCCTGGCGGAAGAGTTGAGCGGCATCACGGCCATGGTGGCGGACAAATTCACCAACAACCGTACGGCGGAAGGCATCCAGCGCGCGGTCAACCTGACCATCGGTGGCGTGTCGCTCGGGCTGGAGGAAATGCTGACCGTCGACTCCGACGAGCTGGCGCTGGACTACCTGGTGGAGCAAGGCGCCGAGCTGGCCTTCCAGGCTGGCTTCCGCCAGTTGAAGGATTTGGCCGCAATGCCGGAAGACACGCTGATCGGCGAATACGACAACGACCCGATGTACGCCCAACGCCGCCTGCGCGACCTGTTCTTCGACATCTGCTACACCGAACCGGGCGCCAACTGGGACGGCCCGTCCAAGTACCAGACCCAGTTGAAGCAGCGCCAGGAAGTGCAAGCCGTGGTGCGCCTGGCGAACTGGCTACGCCGCCATAACGCCGAAGGCGCCATCAAGGATGTGGACTTGAATGCGGAAGGCGTGATCGCGCTGGCCATCATCTTCGCGGTGGAGGGCGGCGGCCGCATCGTGGCGCGCACCGGCCAGAAGGAGTTCGAGCGTTTCGTGAAAGCGGTGCGCAAGGCCAAGCCGGACTACGAGGCCGGTTTCGCCGCACTGGTGGCGGCGGTGCCGGAGCAGCACCACGCCGTGCTGCTGCATCGCATCGACCTGTACCGCCGCAGCTGCACGGTGCTGCAAAAGCTGCCCGGCCGCTTCGCCATGAAGACGCTGTGGACGGAGCTGGAGAACTACGCCGGTTCCGAGCTGGACGCCGATTACGACTGAGTCCCGGCCAGGGCCTCGCGCACAAAAGCCTCCACCAGGAGGCTTTTTTCGTTTTTACGCTGGGCCAGTTGCAGGGATGTGGTCGCGCGCTCATCGTCGAGATGGCGGTAGGCGACGCCTTCCATATGCATGCCCTGGAACGGCGACGGCAGTACCGATACGCCGATCCCCGCTGCCACCAGCCCAATGATAGTGGCCGCCTCGCGCGCCTCCATCGCCACCTGCGGAACAAAACCCGCCGCGCGGCACATGCTGAAGATTGCGTGGTTGATACCGACGCCCGACTCCTTCGGATACATCACCCACGGCAGTGCTGCCAGGTCCGCCACCTTCACCTTGCGCTTGCGCGCCAGCGGCGAATCGCTGGCCAGCACCACCAGCAGTGCGTCGTGCCGCAGCGTGGTCAGCGCCAGGGTCGCCGGCAGCGCCACTTCCGGTGGCCGCACGAAGCCAAGATCCAGCTTGCGGGCCTCGATCGCATCGAGCTGGTGCAGGGTGGTCATCTCGTGCAGGGTCAGCGCCACGTCCGGATAGAGCTGGCGGTAGCGCCGGATGGCGCGCGCGAACAAGGGCGTGAACGGCGTGGAGAAGGTGAAACCCACGCGCAGTTCGCCCGCCTCGCCGCGCTGCGCGCGGCGCGCCCGCTCCGCCGCCTTTTCCGAACGCGCCAGGATGGCACGTGCATCCTCCAGGAACAGCTTGCCCGCCTCAGTCAGACGCACCCAGCGCTTGCTGCGCTCGAACAGGCGCGCGCCCACTTCCGCCTCCAGCGCCTGGATTTGCTGCGACAGGGGCGGCTGGCCGATGTGCAAGCGCTCGGCCGCCCGCGTGAAGCTGAGCTCCTCGGCCACGGCCACGAAATAGCGCAGGTGACGCAGTTCCATAATATTCAAAAGCGATTAATAACGACTGAAATATATATTGGACTGTATTACAGGGCAATCCTAAGATGGATTCATCATGAAAGCCCTTAGCCACCCCACCAACCGCGCCATGTTCTTCGGCGGCTTTTCCTGCTTCGCACTGTTGTACTGTGTGCAACCGCTGATGCCGTTGCTATCCCACGAGTTCGCGTTGACGCCGGCGCAAAGCAGCCTGTCGCTCTCGATTTCGACTGCCGCCATGGCGCTGACGCTGCTTGCCTCCAGCGCCGTGTCCGACCGCATTGGCCGCAAGCCCCTGATGGTGGCCGCGCTCGCCATCGCTGCCCTGATGACCCTGTTGTGCGCCATGGCCAGCAGTTATGGCCAGTTGCTGGCGGCGCGCACCTTGCTCGGTGTAGCGCTGGGGGGCATGCCAGCGGTTGCCATGGCCTACCTGGGCGAAGAGATCGAGCCCGAGCAGCTGGGCCTCTCCATGGGCTTGTATATCAGCGGCAGTGCGTTCGGCGGCATGATGGGCCGCATGGCGGTGTCCGTGTTGAGCGACTTTTACTCCTGGCGCGTGGCGCTGGTGGGCATGGGCGTGGCTGGCGTGCTTGCCGCGCTCGAATTCTGGCGCAGCCTGCCCGGGTCGCGCCGCTTCCGACCTTCCGCCGCCGGCTGGCGCGCCATGCCAAATGGCATGCGCCGTCATTTTGCCGACGATGGCCTGCCTTGGCTGTTCGCACTTGCCTTCCTGTTGATGGGTTGCATGGTCAGCGCCTACAACTATATTGGCTACCGCCTGCTGGCCGCCCCGTTCGAGCTGCGACAAAGCGTGGTGGGCGGTATTTCGCTGCTTTACCTGCTGGGGATTTTCAGTTCTGTCTGGGCTGGCAAGCTGGCCGACCGCTATGGACGCAAGGGCGTGCTTTACCTGGTGCTGGGGCTGATGCTGGCCGGCATCCTGCTGACCATATCGGCGTCCTTGCCGCTGGTGGTGGCAGGCATGGCCTTGTTCACTTTCGCGTTTTTCGCGGCGCACTCCATGACCAGCAGCTGGGTTGGCCGCCGCGCACGCTCCAGTGGCGCCCAAGCGCTGGCTTCGGCACTGTATCTATTTTTCTATTATCTCGGATCGAGCGTGATTGGCGTGGCGGCGGGCGTGTTGTGGGCGCGCGCGGGGTGGGGCGGGGTGGTTGCGCTGCTGGGTTCCTGCCTGCTGGCGGCGGTTGCCATAGCACTACACCTGCGCCGGTTGACGCCAATCGAAGCAATGTTGAGCCAGATCAAAGCCGGGGCAGGGTAACGGAACTGCAGTAAGGAACCGGTCTCCAAGTCCCACCGGCACGCTGGGTGCCGTTTTGTAGGAGGAGACGATCATGATGCACGACCGCGAAATCCGTATCAGGCTCAGCAACATCCAACACGCCGTGGGCCAAGCCGCGCACCACCTGTCGGCCGAGCGCAACCTGACTGGCGAGCTGCGCGACACGATCCAGAAGCTGGACCGCCGCTCGGACGACATCAGCGAAATGCTGGTGAGTGAAGACTACGCCGACGTCCCCAAGCTGGTGCACGACATGGAACTGCTCGGCGCGCGCGCCCGGCGCGTCTGCGCCAGCGAACGCATGCAGGTGACCCCCGAAATGAAAGCCGCCGTCAACCACATGCACCGCGAACTGTTCGACTTCAAGCAACACCTGCATTAAGGTAATTGTCCACCGTGGGGTCAGGAAGAAAGGTGGACATTTCCGTGAAAATGTCCACTTTTCTTCCTGACCCCACGGTGGACATTTTTTTAGAGGATGTTTTTGCTGCGGAGGTCGGCGATCTCGGCGTCGCTGCGGCCGAGGACCTGGCGCAGTACTTCGTCGGTGTGCTGGCCGAGCAGGGGCGGGGCCATGTCGGTTGCGGCCGGGCTGGCGCTCAGGCGCATGGGGCTGCGCACCAGCTTGACCTTGCCTGCCGTCGGGTGCGGCGCTTCCATCACCAGGCCGCGCGCTTGCACTTGCGGGTTCTGGAACACGTCGTGCAGGTCGTTGATCGGGCCGCAGGGCACGCCGACCGCTTCCAGGCGTTCAATCCACCAGTCGCGGCCCTGGGTCTTCACCATCTCGGCCAGGATGGGCACCAGCTCGTCGCGGTTCTTCACGCGCAGCGGATTGGTGGCGTAGCGTTCGTGCGTGGCGAGGTCGGCGCGGCCGCCGGTTTCGACAAACTTCTGGTACTGGCCGTCGTTGCCGGTGGCGACGATGATGTAGCCGTCGGCACAGGCAAAGGTCTGGTAGGGGACGATGTTGGCGTGGGCGTTGCCCCAGCGCTTGGGCGCCTTGCCGCTATTCAGGTAGTTCGAACCCATATTGGCCAGCATTGCGACTTGCACGTCGAGCAGGGCCATGTCGATGTACTGGCCTTCGCCGCTGCGGTCGCGGTGGGTCAGCGCGGCCAGGATGGCGATGGTGGAGTACATGCCGGTCATCAGGTCGGTCAGGGCGACGCCGGCTTTTTGCGGGCCGCCGCCGGGCAGGTCGTCGCGCTCGCCGGTCACGGACATCAATCCGCCCATGCCCTGGATCAGGAAGTCGTAGCCGGCGCGGTGGGCGTAGGGGCCGTCCTGGCCGAAGCCGGTCACGGAGCAGTACACCAGGTCCGGCTTGACGGCTTTCAGCGACTCGTAGTCCAGGCCGTATTTCTTCAGCTGGCCGACTTTATAGTTCTCCAGCACCACGTCGGCGTGGCGCGCGAGGTCGCGGATCAGGGCCTGGCCTTCGGGCTTGGAAATGTCGCAGGTGACCGAGCGCTTGCCGCGGTTGGCGGACAGGTAATAAGCCGCCTCGGTGGTGTCGGCGCCGGAGGCGTCCTTGGCGTAGGGCGGACCCCAGGCGCGCGTGTCGTCGCCGGCGCCCGGACGCTCGATCTTGATCACGTCCGCGCCCAGGTCGGCCAGGTTCTGCGAGCACCAGGGGCCGGCCAGTACGCGGCTTAAGTCCAGTACGCGGATGTGTCCAAGAGCCTTCGGGGTCATGTTGTCTGCTTCCTACTGTTTTTAGGGAGCGTTAGCTTAACGCATCCAACCGTGTTAGTGTCTTATTCCATGTGGTCCTATCCAAAAATCCTTGCGCATCGCGGCGGCGGTACGCTGGCGCCGGAAAACACCATTGCCGGCCTGCGCGCCGGGCTGGCTTATGGCTTTCGCGCGGTGGAGTTCGACGTCATGCTGTCTTCCGATGGCATTGGCGTGGTCATGCATGACCCGCATTTCGGCCGCACGCTGTACGGCGATGGCTATGTGCCCAATTTCAGCGCGGCGGAGTTGGCCAAGATGGATGCCGGCCGCTGGTTCGCGCCGGAGTTCCGTGGCGAGCCGGTGCCCCTGTTCCTGGAGTGGGTGGATTACTGCAAAGAGCACAAGATCTGGATGAATATCGAGATCAAGCCGGCCGAGGGCCACGAGCTGGAAACCGGCCGCTGGGTGGCGCAGACCGCGCGCGCCCGTTTCGCGGCGGAAGTGGCGGCCGGCGATCCGGCCCAGTTGCCGCTGCTGTCGTCTTTCAGCATGGCCGCCCTGGCAGCGGCGCGCGATGCGGCGCCCGACCTGCCGCGAGCTTGTTTATTTGACAAAATTCCCGCCAATTGGGCGCACACGGCGCGCGCGCTGGGCGCCGTGGCGATCCACACCAACCACAAGCACCTGACGCCGGAACTGGCGGCGGCGGTCAAAGCAGAGGGCTTTGGCCTGTTCTGCTATACCGTCAATACGCCGGAGCGCGCGCGGGAAATCCTGCCCTGGGGCGTGGACGGTTTCTGCACCGACCGCATCGACCTGATCGGCCCCGACTTCGCCTAGCCGATGGAAAAAAATGGGGACGTACCCTATTTTTCTTGGAAAAATAGGGTACGTCCCCATTTTTTCCATCGGCGGGCGCTTCACGTATAATCAACCCTTTGCCTCAGCCTGCAACCTATCCTTTTACGACATGAAATCTGCTGAAATTCGCGAAAAGTTCCTGAAATTCTTCGAATCCAAGGGTCACACGATTGTCCGTTCCAGCCCGCTGGTGCCAGGCAACGACCCAACCCTGCTGTTGACCAATTCCGGCATGGTGCAGTTCAAGGATGTGTTCCTGGGCCAGGACGTGCGCCCGTATTCCCGTGCCACCACCGTGCAGCGCTGCGTGCGCGCCGGCGGCAAGCACAATGACCTGGAAAACGTCGGTTATACCGCGCGCCACCACACCTTCTTCGAGATGCTGGGTAACTTCAGCTTCGGCGACTATTTCAAGCGCGATGCGATCCAGTACGCGTGGGAGCTGCTGACCAAGGTCTACGGCCTGCCGCCGGAAAAGCTGACCGTCACCGTCTACATCGAGGATGACGAGGCATACGACATCTGGGCCAACGAGATTGGCGTGCCGAAAGAGCGCATCATCCGCATCGGCGACAACAAGGGTTCGCGCTACGCGTCGGATAACTTCTGGCAGATGGCCGACACCGGCCCGTGCGGTCCTTGCACCGAGATCTTCTACGACCACGGCGCCGACATCTACGGCGGCCCTCCTGGCTCGGCGGAAGAAGACGGCGACCGCTTCATCGAAATCTGGAACCTGGTGTTCATGCAGTTCAACCGCGACGAAGCGGGCGTGATGCACAAGCTGCCGAAGCCTTGCGTCGATACCGGCATGGGCATGGAGCGCCTGGCCGCCGTGCTGCAGCACGTGCACTCGAACTATGAGATCGATTCCTTCCAGGCCCTGATCAAGGCGGCCGCGCGCGAAACCGGCGCGACCGACCTGGAAAACAAATCGCTGCGCGTGATCGCCGACCACATCCGCGCTGCCGCTTTCATGATCGTCGACGGCATCATCCCTGGCTCGGAAGGCCACGGCTATGTGCTGCGCCGCATCGTGCGCCGCGCGCTGCGCCACGGCCACAAGCTGGGCCAGACCAAGGCCTTCTTCTACAAGCTGGTGGAAGACCTGAACAAGGAAATGGGCGGCGCGTACCCAGAGCTGGCGGAGGCCAAGGACCGCGTGGCACAGGTGCTGAAGGCTGAGGAAGAGCGCTTCGGCGAGACCCTGGAAAACGGCATGAAGATCCTGGAAGCGCAGCTGGCCAAGGATCCAAAAAACCTGGACGGCGCCACCGCCTTCACCCTGTACGACACCTACGGCTTCCCGCTCGACCTGACCGCCGACATCTGCCGCGAACGCGAGATCACCCTGGACGAAGCCGGCTTCGCCGTGGCGATGGAAGCGCAGAAGCAGAAGGCGCGCGAAGGCGGCAAGTTCAAGAAAATGGCTGCCAACGTTGAATACAGCGGCGAGAAAAACAAGTTCGTCGGTTACGACCAGCTGGCGCACAACTCGAAAGTGGTGGCACTGTACGCCAACGGCGCACCAGTGCAGGAACTGAAAGCGGGCGAGCAGGGCATCGTGGTGCTGGACACCACCCCGTTCTACGCCGAATCCGGCGGCCAGGTGGGCGACCAGGGCCTGATCCAGTCCGCTGGCGCCAAGTTCGCAGTGGAAGACACCCTGAAAATCCAGCCGGACGTGTTCGGCCACCACGGCGTGCTGGCCTCCGGCGCGCTGAAAGTGGGCGACGCTGTCGGCGCGGAAGTGGACCAGCATGCGCGCGGCCGCACCATCCGCAACCACTCTGCGACCCACCTGATGCACAAGGCCCTGCGCGAAGTGCTGGGCTCCCATGTGGCGCAGAAAGGCTCGCTGGTTGATCCGGACAAGGCGCGTTTCGACTTCTCGCACACCGCGCCGCTGACCGCCGAGGAAATCGCCAAGGTGGAAGCGATCGTCAACGCCGAGATCCTGGCCAATGCCGCCACCCAGTCGCACAATATGTCCTTCGACGACGCTGTGAAGCACGGCGCCATGGCGCTGTTCGGCGAGAAGTATGGCGACGAAGTGCGCGTGATGGATATCGGCTCCTCCAAAGAGCTGTGCGGCGGCGTGCACGTGCACCGCACCGGCGATATCGGCCTGTTCAAGATCGTGTCGGAAGGCGGCGTTGCGGCCGGTATCCGCCGCGTGGAAGCGGTGACCGGCGAAGGCGCGCTGGCGCTGGTGCAGTCGATGGCCCGCAAACTGAACGAAGCCGCCGCGGCACTGAAGTCCAACCCGGAAGAACTGACCGCCAAGATCGGCGCGGTGCAGGAGCAGGTGAAATCGCTGGAGAAGGAACTGGCGGCACTGAAGTCGAAACTGGCTTCCGGCCAGGGCGATGAGCTGGTCAATCAAGCAGTCGACGTGAAGGGCCTGAAAGTGCTGGCCGCGACCATGGAAGGCGCCGACGTGAACGCGCTGCGCGAAACCATGGACAAGCTGAAAGACAAGCTGAAGTCCGCCGCCATCGTGCTGGCTTCCGTCTCCGACGGCAAGGTGAGCCTGATCGCCGGCGTGACCGCCGATTCCATCGGCAAGGTCAAGGCGGGCGAGCTGGTCAACTTCGTGGCCCAGCAAGTGGGCGGCAAGGGCGGCGGCCGCCCAGACATGGCGCAGGCCGGCGGCACCAATCCGGACGCACTCCCAGGTGCGCTCGGTGGCGTTGCAGCATGGGTGGAGTCGCGTATCTAACAACTGCTCGAGGCCCGCTCGCTCTAGGGTGGGCCTTGCCGACATTGAAATGTCGTTGTGATTTTGCAACGCAACATTAACTATTTTGGTGCAGTGCGTCAGACGCCCAAAATTGGAGTAGACTGTCGGAAATCAGTAGTACAGAAGCGAGATATTGATGAGCGAAACTCTTACTCACGAGTCCGAGACCATGGAATTTCATAAGGACCTCGATGCCCGTGGGCTGAATTGCCCGTTGCCTATCCTGAAGGCCAAGAAAGCATTGGCTGAACTGGAGAGCGGTCAGGTCCTGCGTATCGTGGCCACCGACCCCGGCTCCGTGCGCGACTTCCAGGCGTTTGCCAAGCAAACGGGCAATGCATTGCTGTCGCACGTGCAGCAGGGCACGGAATTTACTTTCCTAATGCGCCGCAAGTAAAATTTGCGGTATCCTTCCGGTTGCTGATTTTTCGGCGCCGGATTGTACTTAAAAAACGCACGACCGTGCTTTTATTCGATAAGACTGATCGAATTCCAATATAATCTAGCCCACTAATTTACTTATCACTTTTTCAAAGGCACACCTATGAAAGTCCTGGTACCTGTCAAGCGCGTCGTCGACTACAACGTGAAAGTGCGCGTCAAATCCGATGGCACCGGCGTGGATATCGCCAACGTCAAAATGTCGATGAACCCGTTCGACGAAATCGCGCTGGAAGAAGCGACCCGCCTGAAAGAAGCGGGCAAAGTAACCGAAGTGGTTGCCGTCTCCGCCGGTGTGGCCCAGTGCCAGGAAACCCTGCGCACCGGTATGGCGATCGGCGCCGACCGCGGCATCCTGATCGAGACCGCCGTTGAGCTGGAGCCGCTGGGCGTGGCCAAGCTGCTGAAGGCCGTGGCCGACAAAGAACAACCGCAACTGATCATCCTGGGCAAACAGGCGATCGACGACGACTCCAACCAGACCGGCCAGATGCTGGCTGCGCTGCTGGGCTGGCCGCAAGCGACCTTCGCTTCCAAGGTTGAACTGGCCGACGGCAAAGTCACCGTGACCCGCGAAGTGGACGGCGGTCTGGAAACCGTGGCGCTGCAACTGCCAGCCATTGTGACCACCGACCTGCGCCTGAACGAGCCGCGCTACGTGACCCTGCCTAACATCATGAAGGCGAAGAAGAAGCCGCTGGATACCGTGACCCCGGAAGCACTGGGCGTCGACGTGACCCCGCGCCTGAAAACCCTGAAAGTGACCGAGCCAGCCAAGCGTTCCGCTGGTATCAAAGTGCCTGACGTGGCGACCCTGGTGTCGAAACTGCGCACCGAAGCTAAAGTCATCTAAATATTTTCAAAGGATTCTTCCATCATGGTCGCACTCGTAATCGCTGAACACGACAACGCTAGCCTGAAGGGCAGCACCCACCACACCGTAACCGCCGCCGCCAAGTGCGCGGGCGAAGTCCACGTGCTGGTCGCAGGCTCCAACGCCGGCGCCGCCGCCGCTGCCGCCGCGAAAATCGCCGGCGTCACCAAAGTGCTGCACGCCGACGCTGCGCACTTCGCCGACGGCCTGGCTGAAAACGTCTCCGAGCAGATCCTGGCTGTCGCGGGCTCTTACTCGCACATCCTGGCGCCTGCAACCGCCTACGGCAAAAACATCCTGCCGCGCGTTGCCGCCAAACTGGACGTGGCGCAGATCTCCGAAATCACCAAAGTGGACGCGCCTGATACCTTCGAGCGCCCGATCTACGCCGGTAACGCGATCGCCTACGTGCAATCGTCGGACAAAGTCAAAGTCATCACCGTACGTACCACCGGCTTCGACGCTGCTGCCGCCGAAGGCGGTTCCGCTGCCGTGGAAACCGTGGCTGCCGCCGCCGATTTCGGCAAGTCCGCTTTCGTTGGCCGTGAACTGGCCAAGTCGGACCGTCCGGAACTGACCGCTGCCAAGATCATCGTTTCCGGTGGCCGCGGCATGGGCTCCGCAGATGCCTTCAAGATCCTGGAACCGCTGGCTGACAAGCTGAACGCCGCCATGGGCGCATCGCGCGCTGCAGTGGATGCAGGCTTTGTGCCGAACGACTGGCAGGTTGGCCAGACCGGCAAGATCGTGGCTCCTTCGCTGTACATTGCCGTTGGTATCTCCGGCGCGATCCAGCACTTGGCCGGCATGAAGGACTCCAAGGTCATCGTCGCTGTGAACAAAGATCCAGAAGCGCCGATCTTCTCCGTTGCCGACTACGGCATCGTGGGTGATCTGTTCGAGATCGTTCCGCAACTGGTTAAAGAACTGGGTTAATCAAAAAAACGTCCTGAAAAAGGACTGAGTACCGGGGCCACGCAAGTGGCCCTTTTACTACCTTGGAGAGGTGTCATGAGCTATCAAGCCCCAATGAAAGATATGCTGTTCGTGATGAACGAACTGGCCAACCTGGAAGGCGTGTCCGCGCTGCCAGGCTGCGAAGATGCAAACGCGGAAACCGCGGAAGCCGTGCTGGAAGAAAACGCGAAGTTCGTGAGCGGCGTGATCGCCCCGCTGAACCACGCCGGCGACAAAGAGCCGAGCTTCTGGCACGACGGCAAGGTCACTACCTCGAAAGGCTTCAAGGAAGCCTTCAAACAGTTCGCGGAAGCCGGCTGGCAAGGCCTGCAGCACCCGACCGACTTCGGCGGCCAGGGCCTGCCCAAGCTGATCGGCACCCCATGCGTGGAAATGCTGCACGGCGCGAACCTGTCGTTCGCGCTGGTGGCGCTGCTGTCCGACGGCGCCATCGAGGCGCTGATGACCGCCGGTTCCGATGAGCAGAAGGCGACCTACCTGGAGCCGCTGGTGACCGGCAAATGGACCGGCACCATGAACCTGACCGAGCCGCAAGCCGGCTCCGACCTGGCCGCAGTGCGCAGCCGCGCCGTGCCGCAGGGCGATGGCACCTATAAGGTATTCGGCACCAAGATCTTCATCACCTACGGTGAGCACGACATGGCCGAGAACATCATCCACCTGGTGCTGGCGCGTACTCCCGACGCGCCGCCGGGCGTGAAAGGCATCTCGCTGTTTATCGTGCCGAAGTTCATGGTCAACGCCGACGGCTCGCTGGGTGCGCGCAACGACGCGCATTGCGTATCGATTGAACACAAGCTGGGCATCAAGGCCTCGCCGACCGCCGTGCTGCAGTTCGGCGACAACGGCGGCGCCGTGGGCTACCTGGTGGGCGAAGAGAACCGCGGCCTGGAGTACATGTTCATCATGATGAACGCGGCCCGTTTCGGCGTCGGCATGCAGGGCGTTGGCCTGGCGGAAAACGCCTACCAGCAGGCCGTGGCCTTCGCCAAGGACCGCGTGCAGTCGCGCGACCTGAACGGCTCGCCGGCCGGCGTGGCGATCATCCACCACCCGGACGTGCGCCGCATGCTGATGTCGATGCGTGCCCAGACCGAAGCGGCGCGTGCGCTGGCCTACGTGGCGGCCGGCATCCACGACGTGGCGCATCACCACGCCGACGCCGAGGTGCGCGCGCATAACCAGGCGGTGTACGAGTACCTGGTGCCGATCGTCAAGGGCTGGTCGACCGAGATGTCTGAAAACGTCGCGCGCGACGGCGTGCAAGTACACGGCGGCATGGGCTTCATCGAGGAAACCGGTGCGGCGCAGCACTACCGCGACGCCAAGATCCTGACCATTTATGAAGGCACCACCGCGATCCAGGCCAATGACCTGATCGGCCGCAAGACCGTGCGCGACGGCGGCGCGCTGGCCAAGTCGCTGGTGGCGCAGGTGCGCGCCACCGCAGGCGAACTGGCGCAAGTGAACTCGCCGGAATTCGCGGCAATCCGCAAGCACCTGGAGCGGGGTGCGGACGACCTGGAAGCGGTGATCGACTTCGTGGTCAACCACGTCAAGTCCGACATCAAGTGCGTGTTCGCCGGTTCCGTGCTGTACCTGAAGCTGGCCGGCATTGTGCTGGGCGGCTGGCAGATGGGCCGCGCGGCGCTGGTAGCGCAGAAGAAACTGGCTGCTGGCGAAGGCGACGCAGCCTTCTACCACGCCAAGATCGTGACCGCGCGCTTCTTCGCGGACCACATCCTGTCCGGTTCCAGCGGCATGCGCGCCGCCATCGTCGACGGCAGCGCCGGCGTGCTGGGCCTGGAAGTCGAGCAGTTCTAAACCGGTAGTGCGGTGTCTGACCCAGCGGGTCAGACACCGGTTTGCCGGTTTTGCCCCTCACGCGCCAGAAGCCACTCCTTGCGCGCCAATCCCCCGCCATACCCCGTCAGCGATCCGTCCTTCCCGATGATCCGGTGGCAAGGAATGATGATCGCAATCCGGTTCGCCCCATTCGCCCCAGCCACCGCCCGCACCGAATTCGGCATGCCGATGCGCGAGGCCAGATCGGCATAGTGCGTCACCTCCCCAAACTCCATCGCCCTTAGGGCATCCCACACGCCGCGCTGGAAGGCGCTGCCTGGCGCGTCAAGCGCCACGCTGAACAAGCGGCGCTGGCCCGCGAAGTACTCGCCAATTTCCGCGACCGCCTGGCGCGTATGCGCGTTCTCGCCCGCCAGGATGCGCGCCCGGAAGGAGCGCTGCAGGTCGCGCAACTCCGTCTCCAGCATGCGCCGGTCCGTGAACTCCAGCAGGCACACCCCGTTCTCGCTGGCGCAGACGAACATCGGCCCGAGGGGAGTCGGGAAACGGTGCAGCACCAGTTGCCGCGCCGGCTGGCTCGGCGCGGCCCCGGTCATCTTTTTGTAGGTATAGGCGAAGCCGCTCAGGGACTCGTAGCCGCTATCGAGCGCCACGTCGGTCGCGTTGCGGCCCTCCTTCAACTCCGCCATCGCCAGGTTAATGCGCAGCATGCGCTGGTAGGCCTGGAAGCTGAAACCGTGATGCTTCTGGAACCAACGCCGCACCAGCTCCGGGCTGATCCCCAGTTCGCGCAGCTCGCCGTCCTGGATGCGGCGCTTTGGCTGCTCGCGCACCAGGGCCACCGCGCGCGCCACCTGCGGCGGCACGTCCGGCGCGTTCTCAGTCGGGCGGCACACTTTGCAGGGACGGAAACCCAGGGCCAGCGGCTCCTTGATGTCGGTGAAGAAGTCGACGTTTTCCGCTTTCGGCTTGCGCGCCCGGCAGGTGGGCAGGCAGAAGATGCCGGTGGTGCGCACCGCCGCGTAGAAGGCTCCCACATGTGCGGCCGAGCGCACAACCAGGGCCTGATAGCAGCGTTGGATATCGGCCGGATCAGTGAATTTCATCGGAGAACAATGGCGCAAAAGAGTGTTGGCTGCGGATGGCGCAGAGCACTTCCTGCAAGCGCGCCGTCGCGGCGCCATGCACGAAGTTGCCCATGCTGATACGGCGCACGCCCAACTGCGCCAGCATGGCGAAATCCGGCAAGCCTGGCATGCATAGCACGTTCAGTGCACATGGGATTGTACCCGCCACCTCGCGGATATCGCCGGGCGCGGTCATGCACGGCGCGAAGAGCCCATCGGCCCCGGCGGCGGCATATTGGCGGCCGCGCGCGATCGTCTCCGGCAGGGCATCGGCGCGGGCCAGCAGATAGGCGTCGGTGCGCGCGTTGAGGAACAGGCCTGGGAAAGCGCCGCGCAGGGCTGCCAGGCGCCCGGCCAGTTCACCGGCCGGCAGCAGTTCGCGCCGCCCGGCGACGCTGCGGCTGTCCTCGATATTGATGCCGGCCACACCCAGCTCCACCAGGCGCGCGACATTGGCCACGACTTGCGCCGTGTCCGCGCCGTAGCCGGCCTCGATATCGACACTCAGCGGCAGGGCGCTGCTGGCGCGGATGCGGCGCACGATCAACAGCATTTCCTCGAACGGCATTTGTTCGCCGTCGTCATAGCCCAGCATGGCCGCGATGGCCGCGCTGGAAGTGCCGATGGCGTGGTAGCCCGCCTCACGGGCCGCGATGGCGCTGGGCACGTCCCAGGCATTCGCCAGCAGGAGCGGGGTAGGGGAGAAGAATGGAGACATGTGGTATTCCGGTTGCGAGTGGGGATGGCAGGAGCTTAGCGGTGCTCCCGCCCGCGCCACAACCGAAAAACAGACGACTATTTTTTCACCTGCGCGGGCAGTGTGCCATTGGCGCGCAGCTGCCCGATTTCGTAGTCGCCATCGTCCATCAGGCGCGCGCCGCCTGGCATCCAGCCCCGGCCGAGCGTACGGCCCAGCGACAGCAGCATGCTTTGCCCGGCCGCCTTGCGCACCGGCTCCAGCGTGTACACCGGGTCGGCATAGGCCTCGGCCGGTGTGATGATTTTCCAGCCCATGTCCTTCGCCTGCGCCAGCACATCATCCAGCCACATGGCGTTGATCAGGTTATGGTGCAGCAGCATCACTTGCGCGATATCGCGGCCTTGCAGGGTGTGCGAAAGCTCGCGGTAGGCCAGCATGCGCTGCTTGATGTGGGCCAGGTAGGCGCTGCGAATGGCGCTGACGTCCGCCTTGGGGTTCTGCGTCAGCACCTCTTCCAGCGCCTCGTTCAGGCGCCAGTCGCTGGTGTCGATGGAAACGTGCGCATTGCGATAGCCTTTTTCACGCAGGAAGCTGCGCATCCCCTCGATTTTTTCCGGCGTATTGCCCTCGCGCAGATAGGTGAAGCGCAGCCACTTCTGGTAGCCGGGCAAGGTGCTGATCAAGCGATCGCACGCCAGTACTTCTTTCTGATATTCCGCCAGGCTGACCTTCTCCAGGTCAGGGTGGGTCACGGTATGATTGCCGATGGCATGACCGGCCTTGCTCCACGCCTGCAGCAGCGGCAAGCCCGGCGCGGTATCGGCGCCAAAGCCGGAGGTCACAAACAAGGCAGCTTGCACACGGTGCTTCGCCAATGCGGCCAGCATAGCCTGGTTGCGCTCCAGTGCGGACAGGCGCGGCGTGGCGGCGAGGTTCGGCCCGTCATCGATGGTGATCGCCAACGTTTGCGCCTGCGCCAGCGATACCGCCAGCGCGGCGGCCAGTGCTGCTATCAACTTCATTCAATCTCCTAAATGTACATCCATGCGCGGCTGCGCCGGAGGCGTTGTATATTAACTAAAAACTCACGCTCAGGAGATGATAAATGGACGCATCCACGCTGCTGCTGTTCGTGCTCGCCTGCTTTGCGCTCAATATGGCGCCGGGGCCGAACAACCTGCTTTCCGTCAGCAATGCCACGCGCTACGGCTTTCGCCGTTCCTGTCTGGCCGGCGCCGGACGGCTCCTCGCGTTCGCGGGCATGATTGCGCTGGCTTCCGCCGGACTGGCAGCGGTGCTGCACACTTCGGAACTGCTGTTCTACGGGATCAAGACCGCCGGCGCGATTTACCTGTTCTACCTGGCGTGGCAGCTGTGGCGCGCGCAACCGGCTGAGGGCGCGCAAGGCGGCGCAGCGCCGACGGCAAGCTGGCTGCAGCTGGCGCGACAGGAGTTCCTGGTGGCTGCCGGCAACCCGAAAGCGATTCTCATCTTCACCGCCTTTTTGCCGCAATTCGTCGACCCCGCTGGCGCGGTGGGCGCGCAGTTCTTTGTGCTGGGCGCACTGTTCTTGCTGTTGGAAGTGCTGGCGTTGGCAGCGTATGCCTGGATGGGCGCGCGCATGCAGCGCTGGTTCGCGCAGCCGCGTGGCAAACGAGTGTTCAATCGGACTTGCGCCGGCCTGCTGGCCGGCGCGGGGATGGGTTTGCTACTGTCGCGCAGGACTTAGATGCGGTTCAACTGACCGTTGCTGCGCTTGACCTTGTCGCCATTGCGCAGGTTCGGGTCTTGCTTCAGTACGACGTTGCCGGTTTTGCCGGTTTCATACTTGACGGTCACGTGCCATTCCTTGACCTTGTTCATCTTGCCTTCGATATGCTTGCCGGCATAGGCGCCGCCGGCAGCGCCGGCCACGGTGGCGATGGTCTTGCCGCTGCCGCTGCCGACCTGGTTGCCCAGCAGGGCGCCGGCCACGCCGCCAGCGATCATGCCGGTCGCGCCGCCTTCGCCATCTTTCTCAACGACTTTGACTGCGGTCACGGTGCCGCATTCAGCGCATACTTTTTTCGGTTGCGCGTGAGCGCCGGTAACCGTTACAGCCAGGATGGCTGGCAAGAGGAATTTAGTTAATTTCATTGTGTGCTCCAAAAACGGTTGTGGTGACTGGAAGTATAGGTCAACAGTTTCCGAATGGAATGCATAATTGTGACAAGACGTTGCGGTAGATCAGCCGTAGGCGCCGCCAGTGTAGAGCAGGTCGAACAGGCGGGCGAGGGCGCCGATCAGGCTGAAGGCGCCGACCATCAGGGTGGCGACCAGGAGCACGGCCAGCGGCCATTTGGAATTGCTTGGCTTGCCGCTGCCGGGGTTGAAGGTGGCGTCCCATTTTTCATCGGGCATCAGGCCGAGGACGAGGGCTTCGAGGAAGCCGATCAGGATCGACAGGATCAGCGGCAGCAGCAGGAAGTAGGGATCGGCTTTCGGCCAGACCGAGAATACGGCAGCCACTCCCAGTAGGCTGGCGGCGTGCAGCCAGCCCCATTTGTCGCCCAGGCCGCGCAGGTAGAAGCGGTGCAGGCCCAGGCCGCCGGTGACGGCGGCGAGCAGGGTGGCGAAGGTTTTGTTTTTGTGTAAAACAGACATGATTGCCGCCGGGAAGTCCGAAAAACCGGCAGTATCGCACAACAAAGCTGTTGCCGCCGAGCCTGGAACGGGGGATAATCACGGACTGTCCAAATCCCCACCAATTTGATTAATCTTGCCGGTCGGAGTGAAAGCGCGCTATAATTTGCGGCTTTATCCGACTCAGCACTCTTTTTTGGAAATATTATGGTCGTTATTCGTTTAGCTCGTGGTGGCGCCAAGAAGCGTCCTTTCTACAACATCGTTGCAACCGATTCCCGCAATCGTCGTGACGGCCGTTTCGTAGAACGTATCGGCTTCTTCAACCCAATGGCTACCGGCCAAGCAGAAACCTTCCGTGTTGCTGCTGACCGTCTGGCTTACTGGCAAGGCGTTGGCGCACAGCTGTCCCCAGCTGTTGCCAAGCTGGTTGCAACCCAGAAAGCTGCTTAATTTCAGCTTTGAGCAGCAAGACCGCATCTGGGGCGCAAGCCCCGGCTGACCTGGTTCAGGTCGGCTTTGTTTTCGGTGCTTATGGCATCACTGGCGGGGTCCGTGTCCGGCCCTTCAACTCCGAAGCAGATGCGCTGCTGCATGCCACCACATGGTGGCTTGATAAGCCAAGCCTGCGTGACGTAGAAGTCAAGCGGGCTAAGCTGCATGGTGGCGACGTTGTCACGACCATCGTCGGTATGACGGACCGCAATGAGGCGGAAGCACTGAAAGGTGCCGCAGTCTTTGTTTCGCGTGCCGATTTCCCGCAGCTGCAAGAGGATGAATACTACTGGGGCGACTTGCTCGGCCTGGCGGTAGAGAACCAGCAGGGCGAGAGCCTTGGCACGGTGGGCGACATGATGAGCAATGGACCTCAGTCCATCCTGCGCGTCGAGTACGAAGCCGATGGTAAGGCGCAGGAGCGCCTGATCCCGTTTGTAAGCCAGTTTGTTATCAAGGTGGACAAGGACGCGAAGAAAATCATCGTGGACTGGGGCCTGGATTACTAATCCGGAACCGCACAATGCAATTCGACGTTATTTCCCTGTTTCCCGAGATGTTCGCTGCTTTGACGCAGTCCGGCGTGACCCGCCGTGCGTTCGAGCAGAAGCGCTGGGGCCTGTCGTTGTGGAATCCGCGCGATTTCACCACCGATAACCACCGCACCGTGGATGACCGCCCGTATGGCGGCGGTCCTGGAATGGTGATGCTGGCCAAGCCGCTGGAGGAAACGATCCAGGCTGCGAAACAGCGCCAGGTCGTGTCCGGCCTGCCGGCGCCGCGCGTGGTCTACATGTCGCCGCAAGGCAAGCAGCTGACCCACGAACGCGTGATGCAGTTGAAGCAGGAACCCGGCCTGGTCATCTTGTGCGGCCGGTATGAAGCAGTGGACCAGCGTTTGCTGGACCGTTGCGTGGATGAAGAAATCAGCCTCGGCGATTTCGTGCTGTCCGGCGGCGAGCTGCCTGCCATGGCCCTGATGGATGCCGTGGTGCGCCAACTGCCAGGCGTGCTGAATACCGATGCTTCGGCAGTCGAGGACTCGTTCGTCAACGGCTTGCTGGATTCGCCGCACTATACGCGGCCTGAGAATTACGAAGGCGTGAGCGTGCCCCCGGTCCTGATGGGCGGCAACCATGCTGAAATCGAGAAGTGGCGCCGTGAGCGCATGCTGGAAGCGACGGCGCGCAAGCGGCCCGACCTGCTGGTCAAGGCACGCGAGGCGGGCATGCTCTCGAAGAAGGACGAAAAGTTTCTGGCGGGTTTGTAAACCCGCTGTTGTACCGTGGCAGGCATGTTGCCTGCCGTGTTTAACCCCATCCTCTACCGGGCATCCTTGATGGCGCCGGCAAGATGGTTATAGGAGCATGAAATGAACCTGATCCAGCAACTGGAACAAGAAGAAATCGCTCGCCTGGGCAAGAACATCCCTGAGTTCGCCCCTGGTGACACCGTGGTCGTTAACGTGAACGTAGTCGAAGGCACCCGCAAGCGCGCCCAGGCATACGAAGGCGTTGTGATCGCTCGCCGTAACCGTGGCCTGAACTCGAACTTCATCGTTCGTAAGATCTCGTCCGGCGAAGGCGTTGAGCGTACCTTCCAGCTGTACTCCCCGCTGATCGCTTCGATCGAAGTGAAACGCCGCGGTGACGTACGTCGCGCCAAGCTGTACTACCTGCGCGAGCGTTCGGGCAAGTCCGCACGTATCAAGGAAAAACTGCCGAACCGCAAAGCGGCTCCAGCAGCGTAATCGATACTTCGGTATTGGATTCGGAAAAGGGCGCCTTCGGGCGTCCTTTTTTTATTTGAACACCTGGCGCAGTGATTGCGCTTCCAGGATGGATTCACTCCATGCAGCCAACTGCTCAATACTTGCCTTTGCCAGCTTGTTCTTGACCGTTTTCGGCAAGGGGCCGAAGCGATGAGTGAGTTGCCGTTCCAATACAATGGCAGCTCCTTCTTGCCGGCCCTCTTCCCGGCCTTCTTCCCGGCCCTGTGCCAGGCCAATTGCTCGGCCTTCTTCCCGGCCAAGTTTAAATCCTCGCTGTCCGGCTTTTTCCTCAGCTTTCTTTGCCTTCTCCGCCGCCTTGTTCATGCGAATTTGATCGTAGGGGTCAATCCATTCCATTTGGCTTGTCCTTTCCAGCTGACGAACGGCTCGCCGGTAGCGCAACTGCAGTGGCTCCGGCAAGGTCATCATCCAGTTAATCACTTTGAACAGAATTATTATGCGCTTCTTGCTCCAGGCATGCTGCAAGAGTAGTTTGGTCAGTTGCCATTTGGCGGCAAAGCGTTCGGCCGGGTTGTGCTGGGTTTGCTGGGTGCGTAGATGGGCTTGCGTGACCAGCGCAAAAGGATTGTGGGATCTGCCTAATTCCTTTTCCCGGCCCACAAAGTCCAGCAGTTTGGCGGTGGCAAAGCGGATGCCCATTTCGGTCCCCAGGATGTGCGTGTGAAAAGAGTCCGGGCGCCAGCCGGGGCTCTCGTCGGCCAGCACCACCAGGCTGGCGACGGGCCGCTGAAACTGCTCGAAGATGCGGTAGTTGTATGCCAGCACGCGACGTGCAAGCGCTTCGTCGTGCTGGGCCTGGACTTCGACATGCACGAGAACCCATTGTTCATGGCCGCCGCGCAGGGTGATGGCAACCAGCTCGTCGGCCAGTCGTCCCTCTGGCCGGTCGCCCAAGCCTACCTGCGAGAACTCTTTGTCGAGAGCGCAACAACTGTGCGGGTAGGGCCAGTTGGTACAATGCCGCGTATGGCCAAAACCCTTTTCGACCCGACCCAACTCCCGATTGACGCGATTGCCGGCGAGGCCGCCGTGCTGCTGGAACGCCTGGCGCCGGATTGGCTGCGCCAGCGCTTTGCGGCGCCGCCGGACTGGGCGCCCGAGCCGTCTGAGCCGCCGCTGGGCCTGCATCGCGGCGCGCCGACGCCGGCTTCGGTGCTGGTGCCGCTGGTGTTGCGGGAGGAGGGCGTCTCCTTGCTGCTGACCATGCGCACCGCGCACCTGAACGACCACGCCGGCCAGATTGCCTTCCCCGGCGGCCGGGCGGAGGAGAGCGATGCCGACGCCGTCGACACCGCATTGCGCGAGACGGAGGAGGAGATCGGCCTGGCGCGGCGCCATATCGATGTGATCGGCACCTTGCCGGTGTACTACACCGGCACCGGTTATGCGGTGACGCCGGTGGTGGGCCTGGTGGCGCCGCCGTTCGAGCTGAGGGCGGACCCGGACGAGGTGGCGGAAATCTTCGAGGTGCCGTTTCCCTTCCTGATGGATGGCGCCAACCACCAGCTGCTGGCAGTCGACCTGCCGAATGGGCGGCGGCATTTCTACGCCATGCCCTATCAAAACTATTTTATCTGGGGCGCAACAGCTGGCATGCTGCGCAACCTGTTTCATTTCTTGCGCGCATAAGCTATCGTAGCGGGCATTGCGGTATTGCTATTCAAAAGGATTTAGATGACTTTCCTCTCCATTCTCGTGGCCTTATTGTTTGAACAACTGAAGCCCTTGCGTGCCGACAATCCCGTCTGGGCGGAGTTCAAGCGCCTGGCCGTGCGCATGGAGCAGTGGTTCAACGCCGGGCACGCGAGCCATGGCCGCCTGGGCTGGTTCCTGCTGATCGGCGCGCTGACCCTGCCGGCCGGCCTGGTGTACTGGCTGCTGCTGCGCTACAACCTGGTGCTGGCCGCGTTCGCGTGGAATGTGCTGATCATTTACCTGACCTTGGGCTTCCGCCATTACAGCCATTACTTCACCTCGATCCAGCTGGCCCTGAACGCCGGCGACGAAAGCCAGGCGCGCGCGCTGCTGGCCGAGTGGTGCAAGATCGACACGGTGGGCATGGAAGTGAGCGAGATTTCCCGCATCGCCGTGGAGAAGGCGCTGGTCACCACCCACCGCAATGTGTTTGGTGTGTTCTTCTGGTTCCTGATGCCGCTGGGCCCTTGCGGCGCCATCCTGTACCGCGTGTCGGAATACCTGGCGCGCGCCTGGAATGAGCCGGAGCATATGCGGCAGGAAGCGTTCGGCGAGTTCGCCGCCAAGGCCTTTTACTGGATCGACTGGATCCCGGCGCGCCTGACCGCCATTGCTTTCGCCGTGGTCGGCAACTTTGAGGATGCGATCTACGCCTGGCGCAACTTCGCCCACCGCTGGAAGGACGAGGCCATCGGCATCATCCTCGCGGCCGGCGGCGGCGCCATGGGCGTGCGCCTGGGTACCCCGAATGAAAACGCGGCCAAGCTCATCCCGTCGGATGCGGCCACGGTCGATATCAGCGATATGGAAGTGGACCAGCTGCCGGGCGACGAGCCGGGCGTGCGCGCCCTGCAAAGCACGGTCGGCCTGGTGTGGCGAGCGTTGTTGCTGTGGATGATGTTGCTGCTTCTGCTGTCCGGGGCTGTGTGGCTGGGCTAAAATGGCCTGATGCCGGAACCCCGCTCAGGTCTTCTATAAGATATAATACCGGGGTTCCTCACAGCAACTTGGTTTCAGGTATATGGCCAGCGAGTTCTTCATTCTTGGGCTTACCACCGACGGCAAGCAATTCCGCCCCAGCGATTGGGCGGAACGACTGGCTGGCGTGCTGGCGTGCTTCCGCCCGGAAGGCTCCGGCGGCCGCCACGCCCACCTCCAGTTCTCGCCGTATGTCACCCCGACCATGGTTAATGGCGTCAAAGCCGTTGTGGTCAACGAAGGCCTGCGCGACCTGCAACCGATGGCTTATAACTTCGTCAAGGAATTCGCCAAGGATAACAAACTGCAGGTGGTCGAAGCCTGCCTGCTACCTGACGAACCAGCCTGAATGTCGTAGCATAGGTGTTTTGCCAAGATGAGCAGGACACCATGCAAATCCGCTATGTCGCAGCGCTGCTGCTGACCGCATCCACCGCCTGCGCGCAGACGCTGCCCGCCGGCGTAGTCAAAGGCCCCGCCGTCGAGGGCATCACCGAATACCGCCTGTCCAATGGACTGAAAGTCCTGCTGTTCCCCGATGCCTCCAAGCCGACGGTCACCGTCAACGTGACGTACCTGGTCGGCTCGCGCCATGAGAATTATGGCGAGACCGGCATGGCCCACCTGCTGGAGCACTTGCTGTTCAAGGGCACGCCGCGCCATCGCAATATCCCGCAGCAGTTCGCCGATCGCGGCATGGACTATAACGGCACGACTTCGCTCGACCGCACCAATTATTACGAAGTGTTCCAGGCCTCGCCCGACAACCTGAAGTGGGCGCTCGACATGGAGGCCGAGCGCATGACGCGCTCCTTCATCGCGAAGAAGGACCTGGATTCGGAAATGACCGTGGTGCGCAATGAGTACGAGAGCGGCGAGAACGATCCGTTCGGCGTGCTGTACAAGCGTATGGAGAGCGTGGCCTACGACTGGCACAGCTACGGGCGCTCCACCATCGGCAACCGCAGCGATATCGAGAACGTCAGGATCGAGAACCTGCAGTCCTTCTACCGCACCTACTACCAGCCCGATAATGCGGTGCTGCTGGTGGCGGGCAAATTCGACCCTTCGCAGACGCTGGCCTGGATCAGCAAGACCTTCGGCGTCATCCCGAAACCGAAGCGCGCGCTGCCCAAATTCTGGACCGTGGAGCCGACCCAGGACGGCGAGCGCCAGTACGTGGTGCGGCGCAAGGGCGACGTGCAGATTGTGCTGGTGGGGTACAAGGTTCCATCCGGCCTGCACGCCGACGCCGATCCGCTGGCGTTCATGAACCACGTGCTGGGCGACACGCCGAACGGCCGCCTGCACAAGCAGCTGGTGGAGAGCGGCAAGGCGGCGCAGGTGTTCGCCTTCAGCCAGCCCGGCTTTGCGCCCAGCCTGCAAGTGTTCGGCGCCGTGGTGAAGATGGGGCAGCCGGTGGAGCCGGTGCGCGATGAGCTGATCGCCGCGGTGGAGGGCTTTGCGCAGGCGGCGCCGAGCGCAGAGGAGATGGAGCGCACGCGGCGCGAATACGCCAATTCGATCGAGAAGGCACTGAATAACCCGCAGCAGGTGGGGGTGGCGCTCAGCGAGCATATTGCGCTGGGCGATTGGCGTTTGCTGTTCCAGGGACGCGACGGCCTGGCCGCGATCACGCCGGCGCAAGTGGCGGCGGCGGCGGGGCGCTACCTGAAGCGCGATAACCGCGTGGTGGGCACTTTCATTCCGGACGATGCGCCGCAGCGCGCGGAGATCGGCGCGGCGCCGCCGGCGGCCGAGCTGCTCAAGGATTACAAGGGCAAGGCCAGCGTGCTGAGTTCGGAAGTGTTCGACCCGAGCCAGGACAACATCATGGCGCGCACCGAGCTGAGGGAGCTGGGCGGCCTGAAACTGGCCTTGCTGCCCAAGCGCAACCGGGGCGAGACGGTGGTGGTGGACCTGCGCTTGCGCTGGGGCGATGAGAAGAACCAGTTCGGCCAGCAGATAGTGGCGGCGGCGACCGACCAGATGCTGACGCGCGGCACCAGCCGCTATACGCGCGCGCAATTGGCCGATGCCATGTCGAAGCTGAAGATGTCGGGCGGCTTGTACCACTTTGAAACCACGCGCGAGCACCTGGCGGCGGCCTTGCGGCTGCAGGCGCACGTGCTGAAGGAGCCCGCCTTCCCGGAGGCGGAATTCGAGCAGATGCGCCAGCAGTGGATCGTCGGCCTGGAGGCTGGCCGCAACGATCCGCAAGCGGTGGCGGGACGCGCGCTGTCCGAGTATTTCGACCACTGGCCGAAAGGCGACCCGCGCAGCGTGCTGACGCTGGACGAACAGCTGGCGGCCATCAAGGCGCTCAAGCTGGAGGACCTGAAGGCCTACCACAGCGCCTTCTACGGCGCGTCGCAAGGCGAGCTGTCGGTGGTGGGCGATTTCGACAAGGCCGAATTGCTTAAGGTGGCGGGCGAGGAGCTGGCCGGCTGGCAGAGCAAGGCGTCGTATGCGCCGATCCTGGACAAGCATGTGGAGAAGGCGCCGACCCGCATCATGCTGGACGCGCCGGACAAGGAGAACGGGGTGTTTTCTGCGCACCTGAACCTGGCGTTGCGCACCGATGATCCGGACTATCCGGCGCTGGAGCTGGCCAACTACATCTTCGGCAATGGCGGCCTGAAGTCGCGCCTGATGGACCGCATCCGCCAGAAGGACGGCCTGTCTTACGGCGGCGGCTCCGGCCTTGAAGCGGGCGAGCTGGATAACGCGGGCGGCTTCAGCATCGACGCCATCGCGGCGCCGCAGAATATGGCCAAGCTGGAAGCGGCCATCCGCCAGGAACTGGAGCGCGCGGTGAAACAGGGCTTCACCCCGGCCGAGGTGGCGGGCGCCAAGTCGGGCCTGATGCAGCAGCGTTTGCAGAACCGCTCGCGCGATGATGTGGTGGCCGGCGCCTGGTCGCACTTGCGCTATTTGGGGCGCACCTTCGTATGGAGCAAGGAGTACGAAGCAAAACTGAGGGCGCTGACAGCGCCGCAGGTGAGCGCCGCCTTCCGCAAGCACATCGACCCCGCCAAGCTGACGGTGGTGATCGCCGCCGACGCGGCGAAAGCGAAACGCTAAGGCGTGCTGAGTTCGGCGACGAAGTCGTACATGTCGCCGCGGAAGATGGAGCGGCAGAACTCCACGGCGCGGCCGTCGCGCAGGAAACCGAGGCGCTCCACCGCCAGGCCGGCGTCGCCTTCCCTGGCTTGCAGCAAGCGCGCCTGCTCGCCCGTCAGCAGCAGGGCGGACAGGCGCTGCAGGGCGCGCACCGGGCGGTGGCCGGCCGCCTCCAGCGCCTCGTACATCGACAGGTCCACCGACTCCAGCGAGGGCAGGGCGCTGGCCACGATGGTGGCGTACTCGACGCACATCGGCACGTCGTCCGCAAAGCGGATGCGGTGGTAGCGGTACACCGGCGCGCCCGGGCTTAAACGCAGGCGCAGCGCTTCCTCCGGCGTCACCGTGCCTTCCGCCTTTTTCAGCCACACGCTGCGCGGCGTGCGCCCGCGCGAGCGCATGTCTTCCGAGAACGACGTCAGCTTGGCGAAGTTCTTTTCAATGCGGGTGTTGATGAAGTTGCCCGAGCCCGGGCGGCGCACCAGCAAGCCTTCCTCCACCAGGCCGTCGATGGCCTTGCGCACGGTGATGCGGGAGATATTCAGGTCGGCCGCCAGCACGCGTTCGGCGGGCAGCGCCTCGTCGGGACCGTAGAGCTGGGAGTTGATGGCTTCGCGCAGGGCGCGTTGCAGCAGCTGATAGAGCGGTTGGCTACTGGTCTGCACCAGGTCTTGCATGATCTGTGCGAGCGTTGTCATTCCGTCTCCCGTGATAGTGCGCTTGATAATACCAAAAAAGACCGTCCGCCCAGCGGTACGCATTGCGTCAAATCAACACCTCCTATGAGATAGCGCTAACAACGGGCTTTCCTGGCCAAAGTGGTATGTCTTTTCAGTACAACATGCGAAAAAAATATGAAAATTGGTAGTGTTCTGGTATTTGATCGCGGTATATTGGCGTCCAATTGGTTTTAGACGTGTTTCATCACAGGTACTATCAGACCGGGCTTTGAGACGAGCCCATACTTAGGGGGAGTAAATGAACCGCAATATGACACCGATCGCGACCGCAGTCGCCATCCTGATCGCCACCACGGGCATGGCGCAAGCGCAGCAAGCTGCCCAGAACACTGAGCAGAATGTCGTGGTCGTGACCGGCGTGCGCGCCGCACTCGCGCAATCGATCAACCAGAAGCGCAATTCCGATTCGCTGGTTGAAGTGATCACGGCAGAAGACGTGGGCAAGATGCCGGACAAGAGCGTCGCCGACTCGCTGCAGCGCGTGCCTGGCGTATCCGTGGCGACCGCCGGCGGTTCCGAAGGCGGCTTCGGCGAGAACGACCGCGTCAGCCTGAAAGGCACGCCATCCAACCTGGCGCTGACCACCCTGAACGGCCATACCGTCTCGAGCGGCGACTGGTACATCACCAACATCACCAATGGCGGCCGTTCGGTCAGCTACTCGATGTTCCCGTCCGAGCTGATCGGCCGCGTGACCGTGAACAAATCCTCGCAGGCCAACCTGATCGAAGGCGGCGCCTCCGGTAACGTTGATATCGAAACCCGCAAGCCACTGAGCTTCAAGGAGCGCCTGACTGTGATGGGCGCGCTGACCGGCGTGTACAGCGAAGGCTCGAAGAAGACCGATGCGCAGTTCAGCGTGCTGGGTAACTGGAAAAACGAAGAGAACAACCTGGGCGTGCTGGTCCAGGTGTTCGACGAGAAGCGCACCCTGCGCCGTATCGGCCAGGAATTCCTGTGGTGGGACAAGCTGAGCGCGGGCTACGCGCCGCAGTGGGTGGCCGCCAATCCGGAAGTGAAGGACAAGTGGATCTCGCTGCTGACCGGTACCGCCATGTTCAACCAGGAACGTGAGCGCAAGGGCGGCATGATCGACGTGCAGGTCAAGGTGAACAAAGAGTTCGACTTCGACATCAACGCCTTCTACACCCGCCTGGATGCGGACAACGTGAACGCCAACTTCATGCTGGCACCATACCAGCCGCTGACCAATAACTGGTCCGGCGTGGGCGGCGTGATCCCTTCCAAGTGGACCGTGACCGGCGATACCATCACCTCGATCACCTTCCCAAGCACCTGCCCGGTGGCGGACTGCTCGAAGATGGGCACCTCGGTGCAGGACATCATCGCCCGTCCAGGCTCCTACAGCGACTCCAAGTTCGTCAACTTCGACTTCAACTACCGTCCGAACCAGGACCTGAAATTCAAGGGCCAGGTCGGCACCACCCGCGGCACCGGCTACGCCCGCGACTATGCCTATGAGGCATGGCAGGCATACTCCGGCGCCACCCTGACCACCTATGGCCTGAACGCTCCGGCCACCGTGACCGTGGACAACGCCGGCACCTTCTCGCCGCGCACCGGCGCCGACTTCTTCGGCGGCTGGGCGTCCGACGTGACCGCGAAGGACAAGGAAACCTACGGCCAGATCGACGGCCAGTACAAGACCCAATGGAACAATGTGCCAACCCTGCACTTCGGCGTGCGTTCGGCTTCCCACGAGCGCTCGCTGACCTGGCTGGGCGGCACCATCGCTCCGGCGGCGTCGCAACTGGCGAACCGTCCGACCGGCCTGACCAGCTTCCCGGACAGCCCGCTGCCTAACCTGCTGAACAAGGCATGGACTTTCGATGCGGCATCGATGAAGGCCTGGGGCGACAAGTACATCACCTTCCCGAACCACGCGTACCAGAGCGAATTCCTGATCAAGGAAAAAGCGCACGCGGCCTACGTGATGGGTGACCTGGACTTCGGTGGCATCGGCGGCAACGTCGGCGTGCGCTTCGTGAAGACCGAGATCGATGTCGACAACGGTTCGCCGAACACCGTGTGGAACCCGACCCACACCTCGCGCAGCTACACCGACATCCTGCCAAGCATTAACCTGCATACCGACCTGGCGCCGGACCTGAAACTGCGCGGCGCTGCCAGCCGCACCCTGGCCCGTCCTGACTTCGGTTCGCTGGGCGCGCTGAGCCTGAACGACCTGACCTTCTCGGGCTCCGGCGGCAACCCGGCCCTGCGTCCGATCATGTCGAACAATGTGGATGTGGGCCTGGAGTGGTACTTCAAGCCGAAGTCGCTGATCGGCATGAACATCTACAACATGAACATGGGTTCGTACGTGACCTTCGGTTCCTCCAAGGCGGACTTCTACAACCAGTCGATCGGCAGGATCGCCACCTACAACATGAGCTCCGCAGTGAATACCAAGGCTCGTGTGCGCGGCGTGGAACTGCAGTACGTGCAGGACTTCGGCAACGGCTTCGGCGTGAACGCGAACTACACCTACGCCGACGGCAAGGAAACCGGCAAGGCGCCGAAATCGGCGTGCGCGGACCTGGGCGACTGCAGCATGATCGGCACCTCGAAGAACTCGTACAACGCTGGCGTGTACTACGAGACCAGCAAGTTCAGCGCGCGTGTCAACTACAGCTGGCGCTCGGCCTTCCTGAATGGCCTGGACCGCAACAGCGCGATCTACCAGGACGACGTTGGCACCCTGTCCGCAGCCTTCAACTACAACGTGACCGAGAACATCACGCTGTCGCTGGAAGGCAAGGACCTGAACGATCCGACCCTGAAGTCGTACGCCTCCAGCAAGAATCAGCCGCGCGCGTTCTATAAGAACGGCAAGCAGATCTTCTTCGGCGTGCGCGGTAAGATGTAAGACTCCCAAAGGTGTAACACTTACGGCAGGGTTCCCACGGGGCCCTGCCTTTTTTGTATCTGGAGCGTGAATGCGCAATATCTTCCTGGCGGTGTTGGCCGCCGTTTCCGGCACGGCGGCGGCGGCGCCCGCAGTGGTGCACAGTCCCTATAAATACCTGTCGCCGTGGGACCCGGCGCATGGCGCCCAGGTCTGGGCCTTTGCCAGCGGCGAGTGCGGCGAGGAGCGCTGGGGCGAGCTCGATGGCGCGCAAGTGGCGGCAGACAATGTGGCGCGCTTTGCGCAGGCCGGCGTGGGCTATATCGTGTCCACGGGCGGGCAGGGCAACGCCTTCACCTGCGCCAGCGACAAGGGCATGGACGCTTTTGTCTCGCGCTACAAGTCGCCGCAGCTGGTCGGCTTTGATTTCGATATCGAGCATGGCCAGACGGCCGCGCAGATCGATTCGCTGGTGCTGCGCATCGCCAATGTGCAGAAGTCGCATCCACAGTGGCGCTACAGCTTCACCATTGCCACCCATGCCGCATCGGACGGTAGCCGGCGCAGCCTGAACGCGACCGGCGAGCAGGTGCTGGCGGCCTTGCGCAAGCATGGCGTGAAAGACTATGTGCTGAACCTGATGGTGATGGACTACGGGCCCGCCAGCCGCAAGGTGTGCGTGGTGCGGCGCGGGCGCTGCGATATGGGCGCGTCGGCGCTGCAGGCGGCGCAGAACGTACACCGCAAGTACGGCGTGCCGTTCGCGCAGATTGCGCTGACGCCGATGATCGGCGTGAACGATGTGGTGGAAAACGTGTACACGCTGGACGATGCACGCGCCACGGTGGCGGCGGTGCGCAAGATGGGCATGGCGGGCGTGCATTTCTGGTCGCTGGACCGGGATAAGCCGTGCAGCAAGCCGACCCAAGGCGCGGACCCGGCCTGCAGCACCATGCCTGACGTGCCGGCCGGCGCCTACCAGCGCGTGCTGGTGCCCGTGCCGCAGCAAGCGTTGCCGCCAGCGCGCGAGGCGGGGCGATGAGCACTGCCGCTGCGCCGGCGGCGCGCTACCTGTCGCTCGATGTGCTGCGCGGCCTGACGGTGGCGTTGATGATCATCGTGAACACGCCGGGCAGCTGGAGCCATGTCTACGCGCCGCTATTGCATGCGCCCTGGCATGGCTTTACGCCGACGGACTGGGTGTTCCCGAGCTTCCTGTTCGTGGTGGGCAATGCGCTGGCGTTCACGCTGCCGCGCTACGCGGGCATGGGCGAGCGCGCCGTGCTGGCGAAGATCGGCAAGCGCAGCGCCATCATCATGGCGCTGGGGCTGGCGCTATGCCTGCTGCCCAAGCTGGGCGGCTCCTTGAGCGAGGTGCGCCTGCCAGGGGTATTGCAGCGCATCGGTCTGTGCTTCGGGATCGCGGCGCTGGTGCTGCACTATCTGGGCGCGCGCGGCGCGCTGGCGTTCAGTGCCGCAGCGCTGTTGGGCCATTGGCTGGTGCTGGCGCGATTCGGCGACTACAGCCTGCAAGGCAACGCCGCCCGTGCCGTCGACCTGTGGCTGTTCGGCGCAGACCACCTGTACCAGGGCGAGGGCATACCGTTCGACCCGGAAGGCCTGCTCGGCACCTTGCCGGCCACGGTGAATGTGATCGCGGGCTATTTCGCCGGCTGCTACCTGCGCGCACGCGGCGCGACCGGGCGCTCGCTCGCCACGCTGGCGGCGGCCGGACTGGCGCTGTCGGTGCTGGCGCTGTGCTGGGCGCCGCTGCTGCCGGTGAATAAGAAGCTATGGACCGGCAGCTATGTGCTGCTGTCGACCGGCAGCGCGCTGCTGGTGCTGGCCGCACTGGCATGGGTGATCGAGGTGCGCGGGGCGCGCGGCTGGACCTACTTCTTCGAAGTGTTCGGCAAGAACACGCTGTTCATCTACCTGCTGTCGCAAGTGGCCGTGGTGGCGCTGGACAAGGGCGGCTGGTACGCGCCGCTGGCGGCGACGCTGGCGCCGGTGGGCAGCCCGCAGGCGGCGTCGCTGGCTTTTGCGCTGCTGTTCACGCTGGCCTGCTGGCTGGCCGGCTACCTGCTCGACCGCAAGCGCATCTACATCAAGGTCTAGAACTTCAGGCGCAGCCCGGCGCGGTTGGCCAGCGTCACCAGGGCCAGCATCAGCGCTGTCATGGCGGCGGCGTTGGCCAGGCCGGCCGGGCCGCCGCTGTCCAGGAAAGGCCACCAGAAGCGCGGAATGTGCAGCACGGCAGCCGCCTGCTCGAACAGGTCCGGCAGGATGTAGGCCAGCAGGGCGTTGCTGCCGGCCGGCAGCAGCCAGGCGGCAGCGCGCGGGACCGGCTGCGTGTCGCGCCGGCGCGCATCGATCAGCCAGTAGAACAGGATGAAGAGCGCCAGCATGATGGCGGCGCACACCAGCGTGTAGGATGCCGTTGCGTGGATCTTGTTGATGCCGTGGTAGGGGCGCAGCAGCAGCCCGGCGGCCAGGAAGGCCAGCGCCATCCACGCCATCTGCCGCATGCGCAGGCGGTGCGGCAGCTCGGCGCGGAACAGGTTGCCGACCAGGACGCCCGCCATCACATTGGCGGCGGTGGAGCCGAGTACCTGCGGGATGCTGACGAATTCGCGCAAGCCGGCGGGCAGCCAGTCCAGCGCACCGGCGGTGCCGCCCAGGTAGAGCGCGAGCATGGCGGCGAATACGCCGGCCAGCGGCGCGCTGCCGCCGCCGGCCAGCACAAAGGCCAGGCTGCAGGCCAGGTAGGCCCAGCCGATCATGCCGAGGATGCCCCACCAGCCGTGCTGCAGACCGCCGGGAAAAACCAGCACCAGAGCCGCCATCAGGGCGCCGCCCAGCCATTTCGGCCAGGCACGGCCGCCGCCAGCCGCAGCGCCGTCATGCCGCCACACCAGGATCATGGCGGCGTAAAACAGCAGGTAGTACCAGGAGCGCGGCAGCGCTGCCGCCGCCGCATCGTAGCGCTCCGCATTGAGCAGCACGACGCCGGCCAGCATCAGGCTGGCCGAGCGCCATAGCAGTTTGCCGAACAGGCGCGCGCTCAGGCCGTCGGCAGCGGCGCGGCGCAGGGCAAGCGGGATCGCCACGCCCACGATGAAGAGGAAACCGGGGAACACCAGGTCCGGCACGGTAATGCCGTCGGCCTGCGGGCCGGTGTGCTGCAGCCACGCCGGCGAGCCGCGCATGCCGGCAATGTAATTCACCCAGATCATCGCAAGGATGATGAAACCCCGGAACGCATCCAGGCTTGCCAGTCGCTGCATCGGCTCCCTCTAGTCGTAAAAAAAGCGGGAAGGCCCCTGGGCCATTCCCGCTTGTGCGTCGGTCAGGACGGCAGGATTAACCCTGCTTGTCGTCTTCGCCCACAGTCGCTGGGTATGGACGGTTGACCCACAGGATCCAGTAGCGTGCCAGGTCGGCGCGGCCGTCCGCGCCCTGCACGGTTTCCAGGATCTTGATCGCTTCTTCCTTCTTGCCGGCCATGGCGTAGGAGTAGCCCAGGCGCAGCTTGGCGTCTTCGGCGTTTTTCAGGCCGCCCTTGGCGATGCCTTCCTGGATCAGGGCGATGCCCTTGTCATACTGGCCCATGGTGACGAAGGCGTAGCCCAGGTTGACCAGGCCGATGCCGTTCTTGGCCTTGCGCGCTGCGGCTTCGGAAGCGGCAATGCTCTTGGTGTCGTCGGCAGCCTGCTTGTCCAGCTGGGCCTTGAGCTTCTTGATCTTGTCGTTCATCTTGACGGTGCCGTTGGCGATGCCGGCGTCCAGCACGGCCTTGCCTTCGATGAACTGGCCTTCCAGCTGGTCGACTTCCGCCAGCTCGACGTAGTCCTGCTCTTCCATCTTGGTGGTGGCCACTTTCTGCAGGCGCACGATGTCGGCCGAGAAGCGGGTCGAGTAGTTTTCCTTGCCGCGGGTGCGGTACAGCATGTCCGACCAGTAGCTGTCGCGCGGGTGCCAGCGCACCAGGCCTTCCAGCGCGGTCAGGTAGGCCGCTTTGTCCTTCAGGCGGTGCGACGCGTCCGCCAGCATGTGCAGCTCATCGCGGCTCATCGGCTGGTTGGTTTTGATCGCGTTGTCCAGTTGCTTCAGCAGGTCGGACTGCACGCCCTTGTGGTCGCCGGACTCGAAGCGGATGCGCATGATCTGGCGCGGCACTTTCGGGTCGCCGCTCAGCTCATGGTACTTGCTCAGCTTTTCGATGACTTTCGGGTAGTTCTTGTCTTCCTGGTAGTAGCCCGCCAGCGCCTGGGTGAAACGCGCGTTCTCCGCCTTCTCCATGCGGCCGGACGCGGTGGCGTATTCCAGCATTTCGATCAGTTTCGGGCGGTCGTTGGTGCCGAATGCAACCGCCAGGCGGGTGCGGTTGATGACGTACTGCTCGTACGGGGTCTTATTCTGCATGGCGTCGGCCTGGTCCAGCAGGGCCGTCACCTCGGCGTACTTTTTCCCTTCCAACAGCGGGGTCAGGACTTTACCGTCCAGGAATTTGTACATTTCCTTGCGCACGGTTTCCTGCTGCGCGCCGGCGATTTCCTTTTTGTCTTGCGCGTGGGCGGTTTGCACCAGCGCCGGGCCAGCGGACAGGCCAATGGCTGCCAGCAGCAAGCCGATACGTGCGAAACGGTATTGGGTCATGGTAGGTGATCCTTGTTTGGGTTGAGGCAAACTTCTATTTTCCCATAATTTCGGCACGGGACAGGTTTTCTGAAGTAGCCAATTGTAACGATTTCTCACGCCCTGGCGAAAGCGCTGCCGTCCGCGCCGAACAGCATGCAGCGCTCGGGCGGCAGGAACAGGCTGGCCTGGGTACCGGGCGCGGGCGGTGCCGCATCCGGTGCCACTTTGGCGGCCAGTGCTTCCGCCATGCCGGGCAGGCGGGCGTACACGATCGACTGGTCGCCCAGGTATTCCACGTGGCTGACCGCGACCTCGGCGGCATTGTAAGCCTCCCGCCGCAACTGCAGGTGTTCCGGACGCACGCCCAGCGCCAGCCGCGCGCCGCGCTGCACGTCGCCCGGCAGCGCCGCCACTTCCACGATCGCGCCGCCCGGCAGCAGCACGGCCACATGGGCGGCGCCCAGCGCCACCACTTCGGCCGGGATGAAATTCATGCGCGGCGAGCCGAGGAAGCCGGCCACGAACAGGTTGGCCGGCGCGTTGTACAGGGCGTGCGGCGTGCCCGCCTGCTCGATGCGGCCGCCGTTGAAGACGACGATGCGCTGGCCCAGGGTCATCGCTTCCACCTGGTCGTGGGTGACGTAGATGGTGGTGGTGCCGAGCTCCTGCTGCAGGCGGCCGATCTCCAGGCGCATTTGCACGCGCAGCCCGGCATCCAGGTTGGACAGCGGTTCGTCGAACAGGAACAGCTGCGGCTTGCGCACGATGGCGCGGCCGATGGCGACGCGCTGGCGCTGGCCGCCGGACAGTTCCTTCGGCTTGCGTTCGAGCAGGTGGCCGATCTGCAGCGTGGCGGCGGCGCGTTCGACGGCCGCGCGCAGCTCGGCGGCCGGCATGCCGGACAGCTTGAGGCCGAAGGCCATGTTTTCAAACACCGTCATGTGCGGGTACAGGGCGTAAGACTGGAACACCATGGCCAGGCCGCGCTGGGCGGGCGGCACCTGGTTGGCCAGCTTGCCGCCGATATGCAGCTCGCCTTCACTGATGTCTTCCAGCCCGGCGATCATGCGCAGCAGGGTGGACTTGCCGCAGCCGGAAGGGCCGACAAAGACGGTGAACTCGCCATCCGCGATATCGAGGTCGATGCCGCGGATGACGGGCTGGTTGTCGCCGTAACGCTTGGCGATGCCGCGCAGGGAGACTGCCGCCATCTCAGGCCGCTTCCGGCACGGCGTCGGCCTTGCTCTTTTCGCGCGACTCCATCGGGATGAACTGCGACAGGATGGCGACCGGAATGGCGGCCAGCAAGACCCAGACGAAGAAGGTCTTGTAGCCGAGCGCCATCTGGATGTCGCCGCTGACCCAGCGGAACAGCACGAAGCCGAGCTGCATCACGCCGGTGGAAAACGCGTAGTGCGCGGTGGTGTACTTGCCCGGCGCGACCACCTGCATCATGTACAGGATGACGCCGACGAAGCCGAAGCCGTAGCCGAACATCTCGATGCTAAGGGCAATGCCGATGCTGGTCAGGTCGGTCGGCAGGGCGTGCGACAGGTAGTAGAACACCGCATTCGGCAGGTTCATGGCCAGGATCAGGAACAGGATCGCGCGGCGCAGGGTCAGCCAGGAGGTGAAGTAGCCGCCCAGGATGGAGCCGATGATGAAGGCGATGGTGCCGGTGGTGCCGTACACCGCGCCCACTTCGGCGGTGCTCAGTCCCAGGCCGCCCAGCTCGCGCGCTTCGCGCAGGAACAGCGGGCCGATGGTCTGCACCTGCGCCTCGCCGGCGCGGAACAGGATGATGAACAGGATCGAGACCCAGATGCCGGGCTTGCGGAAGTAGTCGATGATCACTTCCTTCAGGGTGCGCGCGACGCCGCCGAAGGTGTGGTCTTCCAGCTTGGTGTTGGGACTGAGCGGCAGGGCCCAGGCGTTGTAGCCGCCCAGTGCGCACATGGTCAGGCCGAGGATGCCGAACACGATGGTCCAGGCAGCCGTGATGCCCTGGGTCGTTTCCAGGTAGCCGGCCAGCATCAGCAAGCCGCCTTGCGCCAGGAAACGGCCGGCGTTGAAGAAGGTGCCGATCCAGCCGGCGTACTGCGCCTGCTGCTTCTCGGTCAGGCTGGAGATGTACAGGCCGTCGCAGGAGATGTCATGCGTGGCGGAGGAGACGGACGCCAGGAACAGCACCACCACGCAGGCGGTGAGCCAGAACGGGAATTGCAGCGCCAGGCCGACCAGGCCGAGGCAAATGCCGACCAGCAGCTGCAGGGCAACCACCACGATCTTCTTGTTGGGCGCCAGTTCCAGGAAGGGACTCCAGAGCGGCTTGAAGATCCATGCGCCGCCCAGCAGCGCGGCCCAATGGCTGATTTCGGCGTTGCTCATTCCCATGCTCTTCATCATCTGGCCGAAGACCAGGGCAATGGCGAAGTAGGGCAGGCCCTGCGCCAGGTACAGCGTGGGAATCCACTTCAGCGGGGTGCGGCGTACGGCGTCCATCGTCTCTCCTTAAGCGAAGCCGGGAACCGGGCAGCGGCCGGTGGCTTCCAGTTCGCCCGACAGCCAGGCGTTGACGGCTTCCAGCGCGGGCGCGGCGAAGCCGTAGGTCATCAGGGCCGGCGACTGGATGTCGAGCGCCTGGTACGGGTTCCACAGCGCCAGGTGCAGGTCCGGCTTCCAGTTGTTGCGGGCGTTGTCGCCGTAGCGCAGGCGCGAGGTCGACGCCAGCACGGTGAAGCGGCCATCCTGCGGCAGCGCCGACCAGTCGAAGGTGTTGGCGTCGGCGAAGGTGACCAGTTCCACGTCGTACAGTTTGCCGAGCGAGGCGGCGACGGCGGCTGCCGGTACACCGGCTTCCGACACGCCGTCACTCACCACGTCCTGCCGCACCACCAGGCGCAGCTTGCTGCCTGCGGCCGGGCGTTGCGGATTGCCGCGCGCGGTCAGGCTGCGGCGCCAGCCTTCGGCCATGATGACGCGGTCGGCCGCGTCTTCCTTGTAGGAGCGCTGCTGGCAAGGGTAGGCTTGCGCCAGCGCGTCCAGGCGCGCCAGGCGCTCCTCTACGGCGGCCTGCGACAGCGAACCGTCGGCCAGGGCGGCGGCGATCGCGTCCAGGGTTTCGTTCTGGGTTTCGGTGGTGCCCAGGGCCATCACCATGTCGGCGCCGGCGACCAGCGCGCGCACGGCGGCATTGCCGACGCCGTAACGGCCGGCGATGGCGTGCATGTCCATGCCGTCGGTGATGATCACGCCTTTGTAGTTCCACTGCTGGCGCAGGATGCCGTCCAGGATGGCGGGCGACATGGTGGCCGGATTCTCGGCGTCGATGGCCGGATAGACGATGTGGGCCGTCATCATGGCCGGCGCCACCGGGGCGGCGGCGCGGAACGGCGCCAGCTCCAGCGCGTCCAGCTCCGGCAGGGCCTTGTCGACGGTCGGCAGATCGCGGTGCGAATCGACGTGGGTGTCGCCGTGGCCGGGGAAGTGCTTGACGCAGCAGGCCACGCCCTCGGCATGGCTGCCCGCCATCCAGGCCATGGCCAGTTCCACCGCGCGCTGCGGCTCGGCGCCGAAGGAGCGCTCGGCGATCACCGGGTTGTCCGGATTGTTGTTCAGGTCCAGCACGGGCGCGAAGTTCCAGTTAAAGCCGAGCGACTTGGCGGCGCGCGCCACGGCGGCGCCGGTGCGGTAGGCCAGGTCGGCATCATCGGCCGCGCCCAGGCCCATGGCGGCCGGCGGCGCCGGCACCCAGGTCGAACGCACCACGGCGCCGCCTTCCTGGTCGATGGCGATCAGCGAGTTCGGGCCCATCGCTTCGCGCAGGTCGGCGGTGAGCTTGGCCAGCTGGACGGAGTCGGTCATATTGCCGCGGAACAGGCACACGCCGCGGATGCCGTTGGCGCGGATGAAGTCCACCGTGGCCTGCTCCAGCACTGTGCCAGGGAAGCGGATCATGATCAGTTGTCCCGCGATTTTTCGTAGTTCTTGTGTGCTCATTTAACTGCTCCGTCCATGCCGCGCATGAAGTAACGTTGGGTGAATAGGAATGCCGCCAGGGTCGGCACGATGGTGATGATGGTACCCGCCGCGATGACGCGCGTGCTGCTGCCAAAGGTGCCGCGCAGGTACAGCACGCCCACCGACAGCGGGAATTCGTCCGGCTTGCTCATGACGATGGACGGCCAGATGTATTCGTTCCATGCCTCGACCGCGGTCAGGATGCCGACCGTGGCCAGCCAGGGCGCGATCAGCGGCAGCATGATTTTGGTGAAGATGGTCCACTCGGACGCGCCATCGACGCGGGCCGCATCGATCAGGTCCTGCGGTACCTCCTCGAAAGCTTGCTTGAGCAGCAGGATGGCGACCGCGTTCACCACATTCGGCAGGATCACGCCGGTGTAGGTGTCCACCAGCCCAAGTTCGGTCACCGTGATGAAGTTGACCAGGAAATTGACTTCCGACGGCAGCACCATGGTGGCCACGATCAGCCCGAAGACCAGCTTGCGGCCCTTGAAATGCAGGCGCGCCAGCGGATAGGCGGCCATGGAGCAGAGCACCAGCTTCCACAGCACGGTGAAGAGCGTGATCAGGATCGAGTTCTTGAGGAAGGACCAGATCGGGATCACGCGGAACACTTCCACGAAGTTCTCCAGCGACGGCTCTTTCGGCCAGAACGTCGGCGGGAAGGCGAAGATATTGCCCTCGGTGGAGAGCGCCGTCACCAGCGTCCACCAGAAAGGGAAGATGCATAGCAGCGCAATGGCCCCCAGCACAAAGTATTGGACGGCCTTCTTCATCGGTGCTTCGGCTTCAGGTAGCGCAGGCAAAGCAGGGCGATGCCGATGCAGATCAGGGAGACGATGAAGCTGGCGGCCAGGGCGCGCGGCAGCTTGAGGTGCTTCAGGCCCTGGTCGTAGGCGTAGTACAGGGCAGTGAAAGTGGAGTTCATCGGACCGCCCTGGGTCAGCACGTCCACCTCCTGGTAAGCCTTCAAAGCACCCAGCACGGAAAGGATGGTGCAGACCATGATGGTCGGGCGCAGCATGGGCACGGTGATGTGCCAGAACCGCTGCCAGCGCGAGGCGCCGTCCAGGATCGCCGCTTCCTGCATCTCTTGCGGCACCGACTGCAGGGCGGCCAGGTACATCACCATATACCACCCCAGTCCGCGCCACAGCGTGACGAACATGATGGCCGCCAGCGCAAAGGTATCGTCCTGCAGCCAGCCGATATGGGTGCCGAGGATGTAATTGAGCGCGCCATGCTCATGGAACATGAAGCCCCACATGATGCCCACCACCGAAACGGTGGTCACCACTGGCACATAGTAGGCGGCGCGGAACAAACGGATACCGGGCAGCTGCGTGTTCACCAGCACCGCCAACCCCAGCGCGCCCAGTTGGACGCAAGGGACGATGAGCAGGAAGACCAGCGAATTTTTCAACCCGGTGACGAACATCTCGTTATTGAAGATGTAGCGGAAATTATCGAAGCCCACCCAATGCGTCGGCCGCACCAGCGAGAAGTCGGTAAACGCCAGTACCGACCCGAACAGCACCGGCCAGAACGCAAAGACCGCCAGCAGCACCAGCGCCGGCGCCAGGAACAGCCAGGCAGCAAACGTACGGCTAACAGGCACGCGGCTCATGGCGCGGCCTCCGCCGCCTTTAGCTTACGGTTCCAGATGGCCACCGCGGCGTCGAGGGCTTGCTGGATGTCCTGGCGGCCGGTGACGCCGGCTTCCACGGCTTTCACCAACGCGCGGCGCAGCTCGTCGTAGTCTTCGACGCCGGCGACGTACATGGTGCGCGAGTGGGGCATGGAGACGGCGCCGGCGGCGACGGCTTTTTCGGCGGCGCCGGCGTTGGGCGGCACGGCGGTGAAGAAGGGGTCGTTGGCGGCGCGCGCGGAGGCCGGGAAGACGCTGGCCTGGCGCGCGAATTCGAGCTGGTTCTCGTCGCTGGTGAGGAAACGGGCGAACTTGCCGATGCCAGGCAGGTCTTTCGCCGGTACCCGCGCGGGCACGCCGAAGTGGATCAGCCAGCCGCCGTCGGCAATGCCGGTCGGCCCGAGCGGAGCGGGGGCGACGCCGGTGATGGCGTACACCTCGCGCGCGTCGGCCTGGATGCGTTTCAGCGCTGTCGGCGGCGCCAGCAGCATGCCCAGCCGGCCGCTTTTGTAGGCTTCCACGGCGGGCGGGAAATTGTCTTCGGCGAACAGGCCGTCTTTCAGCAGGCCGCCGACGCGGTAGGTGTCGGCCAGCTTGCGTACGAAGGCGACATGGGCGGGGGAGTTGAAGACGGCGCGGCCGCCCGCCAGCACGGGCAGGCCTTGCTGCAGCATCAGGCCGTCGACCTTGGACAGGGCGGGGCACAGGCCGGCCTTGCCGGTGCGCTGGGCGATCTGGCGCGCGAAGGCGAGCTGCTCGTCGAGGTTGCGCGGTGCGTGGGCAATGCCGGCGGCCTGGAAGATCTCGCGGTTGTAGGCGATCACCGCGACATTGCTGTACATGGGGAAGCCGTAGGTCTTGCCGCCGAAGGACAAGTCCTGCAGGGCGCTCGGCAGGTAGCGCGTGCGTTCGGCGCCGAGCAGGCTGTCGACCGGTGTCAGCAAGCCGTCGCGGGCGAATTCTTCGGCCCAGGGCACATTGAGATTGACCAGGGCGGGCGGCTTGCCGGCGACGATGCGTGTCACCAGCTTGGTCTGGATAATGTCCCAGGGGAAGTCGACCCATTCCACGCGCACGCCGGGATTGGCGGCCTGGTAGCGCTGCACCACGCCTTCAAAGTACGGCGTGAAACGCGGCTTCATGCTGAAGGTCCAGAACTCGATGTGCTGCTGCGGCGCGGCGGCGCCGGCGGCGCTGGCCACGGCCATCAATGCAGCTAGCAGGAGTCTGTTCTTCATCGATGGCCGCGCCGGTGGGTCAATGCGTTTTGGTGACTTTGTTCAGGTGGCGTGGACGGTCCGGGTCCAGGCCGCGCGCGGCGGACAGTTGGGCCGCCATCACGTAGAAGGCCTGGATCGCCACGATCGGGTCGAGGTCCGGGGTGGCCGCCACCGGCAGGGTCAGGTCGCGTTGCGCCACGTCTTCCGGCGCCGCCAGCAGCACGCGCGCGCCGCGTCCGCGCATGTCTTCCGCCAACGCCAGTAGGCCGGCCTGGGTCGGGCCGCGGGTGGCGAAGATCAGCAGCGGGTAGCCTTCTTCGATCAGGGCCATGGGGCCGTGCTTGATCTCGGCGCCGGAGAAGGCTTCCGCCTGCAGGGCCGAGGTTTCCTTGAACTTCAGCGACGCTTCCAGCGCCACCGGGAAGCTGATGCCGCGTCCCACCACCATGATGTTGCGCGCCGGCGCCAGCACTTCAATGGCGGGCGTCCAGTCCACCTGGCAGGCGGCGCGCAGCGCTTGCGGCAGGGCGGCCAGGCCGTCCAGCAATTCGGGGTCGTTCTGCCAGTGCGCCACCATGCGTGCGCCGGCCACCAGCGAGGTGATGAAGCTCTTGGTCGCGGCGACCGATTGCTCCTTGCCAGCGCGCAGCGGCATGGCCCATTCGGCGCTGTGCGCCAGCGGCGAATCGGCGTCGTTGACCAGGGCCACGGTGGTGGCGCCGCCGTCGCGGAAGTAGCGGATCGGTTCCACCACGTCCGGGCTCTGGCCCGATTGCGAGACCGAGACCACCAGCGTGTCGCGCGTGATCAGCGGCGATTTGTGCAGCGTGACCAGGGACATCGGCAGCGAGGCGACCACGCGGCCCAGGCGCGACATGATCAGGTAGGCGATGTAGTTGCAGGCGTGGTCCGAGCTGCCGCGCGCCACGGTCAGGGCGGAGGTGAACGGTGTGCTCCTCAGTTTGCGGCCCAGCTCCGCGTAGCGGTCGCTGTCGTTCGCTAACTGCTGTTCCACGCAGTCGGCGGCCGACAGGGCTTCTTTAAGCATCATTGAGGTCACAACGTTCTCCTTCGATATAAACGGCTTTCAGTTTCAGGTCCCGGTCCATCACGACCAGGTCGGCATACGCACCGGGCGCCAGGCGGCCGCGGTCCTGCAGGCCGAGGTAGTCGGCCGCATGGGTGGAAACTCGTTGGGAGGCGTCGGCCAGGTCGAGGCCCAGCCCGACCAGGTTGCGCAGGGCCTGGTCCAGCGTCAAGGTGGAGCCGGCCAGGGTGCCGTCGGGCAGGCGCACGCCGCCCATGCACTTGTGCACGATATGGCGGCCCAGCATGTACTCGCCGTCCGGCATGCCGGTGGCGGCGGTGGAATCGGTCACGCAGTACAGGCGCGGGATGGCGCGCAGCGCGCCTTTGATCGCACCGGGATGCACGTGCAGCAGGTCCGGAATCAGCTCCGCATATTCCGCGTGGGCCAGGGCCGCGCCGACCATGCCGGGCTCGCGGTGGTGCAGGCCGCTCATGGCGTTGAACAGGTGGGTGAAGCCGGTGGCGCCGTGGTCCAGCGCGGCCACGCCTTCCTCGTAGGAGCCGAGGGTGTGGCCGATCTGCACGCGCACGCCGTGCCCGGCCAGGTCGCGCACCAGGTCCAGGTGGCCCGAAATCTCCGGCGCCACGGTGATCACGCGCAGCGGCGCCAGTTGTTCCAGGCGGTGCACTTCTTCCAGCGAGGCGGCGCGCGCGAAGTTCGGCTGCGCGCCCAGCTTGCCGCTATTGATATACGGGCCTTCCAGGTGGGCGCCCAGCACGCGCGCCTCGCCCTTGCCGCGCTGGCGCACGGCCTTGCCGATCGCGGCCAGCGCCAGGTCGATGTCTTCCGGCGGCGCGGTCATGGTGGTGGCCAGCATGGAGGTGGTGCCGTGGCGGGCGTGAATGGCGGCAATCGCGTGCACGCTGTCGCCGCCTTCCATCACGTCCTTGCCGGCGCCGCCGTGCACGTGCAGGTCGATAAAGCCCGGCAGGATATAGTCGTCGCTGTTGTGCGCCGGGTCGGCGCTGTTGCCGGCAACGCCCGCAATGCGCTCGCCGAAGCTGATGGTGCCGTTCAGCCAGCCCGACGGTGTCAGGATATTGCCTTTGATTGCCTCGTTCATCGACGCGACTCCGCTACGAATTCATAATAGTCACTGCGGCAGTAGGAGTGGGTCAATTCCACCGCCGCGCCGTTGTCCAGGTAGCTCACGCGCGTGATGTGCAGCATGGCGGTGCCGGGCGCGATATTGGCCAGGCGCGCCTGTTCGGCATTGGCGTTGATGGCGCGGATGTGCTGCAGCGCGCGCATCGGCACATTGCCGGTGGCTTCCAGGTAGCCGTACAGGGAGCCGCTGACGTTGGCCGGGTCGGGCATGTACAGGGCCGGAATGGTCGAGGTTTCGATCGCCATCACCACCTCGTCCGCCGTGCGCAGGCGCTTCAGGCGCGCCACCGGCATACTCGGCGACAGGCCGAGCGACAGCAGTTCGATCGGCGCCGCCATGCCGATTTCGCGCTGCAGCCAGCGCGAGCCGGCGGTAAAGCCGCGCTGGCGCAGCTCCTCGGAAAAACTGGTCAGGCGCGACAGCGGCTGTTCCAGCTTGGGCGTGATGTAGGTGCCCGAACCGCGCCGCCGCGTCAGCATGCCGCGTGCGCACAGCATGTCGATCGCCTTGCGCGCCGTCACCCGCGAGATGTTGAGCATGTCCGACAGCACCCGTTCGGACGGCAGCGCTTCGTTGGCGCGCCAGTCGCCGCTGGCGATGCCGTCGGACAGCTGGTTCGCCAACTGCATATACAACGGGGTATCGCTGTCGGGATCGGGCCGGAACTCGCTCAACTGGGATAGCACGGGCTACTCCTTCAAGTGTTGTTGGATCAGGCGTAAGCCACCCGCGGCCGAATCGCCCTTGGGTGGAACAATGCGTTGCAGCAGGGCCGGCGGCAGGTAGGCGCGCATCGGCTCACCGAGCCCGCCGCACAGGGCGATCGGCAAGGTGCCGCTGGCGTCCAGGCCGTGCGCGATCAAGGCCACTTGCTGGCCCGCCTCGACCAGGATGCCGCGCGCGGTGGCGTTGCTGTCGGCATGCTGCAGGACCAGGCGCGCCAGCTGGGCGTAGGCGGTTTGCGAGGCGTTCGCCAGCCAGACCTGGATCCGCTCGCGGTTGCCGCCGCAGGCTTCGATCACGGCGTCGGCAAAGGCGCTGCCGGGCACGCGGCGGTCCAGCACTTGCTGGATATGGTTGATGGCTTTGAGCCCGATCCAGGCGCCGCTTGCCTCGTCGCCGGCCGGGAAGCCCCAGCCGCCCACTTCGTGGCGGGTGCCGTCGGCATGCAGGATTTCGCCCACGCTGCCAGTGCCCAGCGCGATGATGGCGCCGGGCCGGCCCTCGTGGGCGCCCAGCACGGTGGTGAAGGCGTCCGTCTCCAGCGCCACGGCGGCATAGCCGGGATTGGCGGCGACAAAGTTGGCAGCCCATTGTTTATTGTGGACGCCGGCCAGGCCGAGGCCGACGGCGACGCGCTCGCGCGGCGCGGGCGGCAAGCCGGCGGCGGCGAAGGCGCGGCTGATCGCTTCCTCGACAGCGGCCCAGGCATTCTTAATACCATGCAGCAGGCCGGACGGGCCGGCTTGGCCTTCGCCCAGCAATTGCCCATCGGCGCGCGCCAGGCGCACCCGCGTGCCGCTGCCGCCACCATCGACGCCTATCAGGAATTCAATCATTTTTTCACGGGATGAAAAGGACTGTGGCGACTATATTGGCAGCACACCAGCTTGTCAACAGGTATTTAACTGGTATTGTTTCGGTTCGCATTGATACCACACCACTAGAGCTTAAGTCCTTGATTGCAAAGGACATGGTGTGGATGGGTAATGGTATGCTTTTTGGTATGGACGAAAAAAACCCGGCCAGGGGCCGGGCGGGAGGAAAAAGCTAATCGCTGCCGGCGCCGCAGGCGTCAGCAGCGATGTCGTCAATCATTCGGTGTGGGCGCCGCGACGGTCGATCGTCACCACACGCTGTTTATCGGAAACCAGTTGCTGGCCTTGCGCCGCCACCTTGCCTTGCACGTTCACGGTGGCATTGCCGGGGCCGCGCACATTGACTTCGGCCTGTTTGGCCAGCATGTCGCGCGCATCCAGGCTGCCGCTGCCGGACATTTGCACGTTCAGGGTGCTGGTCCAGCCGCGCAGTTGCACGCCGCCGGGGCCGCTCATGCTGACCTTCACCTCCTTGCATTCCGGCTCGGCCTGCAGCTCGCCCGAACCGCGCACATCGGCATCCAGCGAGTCGCTCACCTTGCTCAGGTAGATATTGCCCGGGCCCTTGCTGCGCGTGACTGCCTTGGCCACTTTGAGCTGCTTGGCGTCGAGGTCGCCGGAGCCGCTGACATCGGCATTCAGGGTGGCGCTGCTGCCGGACAGGTTCATGCCGCCGGGGCCGCTCAGGCTGACGCGGGTGTTCTGCGTTTGCAGGCCGCGCGCCTCCAGGTCGCCCGAGCCGTGCACTTCGGCGTCGAATTTCTTGATATTGCCGCTCAGGCAGGCGCTGCCAGGGCCGTTCAGGATGGCGCTCACGTTCTCCACCTGCAGGCTGCATGCTTCCAGGTCGCCCGAACCGGACAGGTCGACGCGGATGTCGCGGCTGCTGCCGCGCAGCTCCACATTGCCCGGGCCGCTGACCGAGGCATTGATCTTGTTGGCGCGCACGTCGCTGGCTTCCAGGTCGCCCGAGCCGGACAGTACCGCGTTCAAGTCGCCGGTAATGGCCGGCGCGGTCACGTCGCCCGGACCGGTCATCACCAGGTTCAGGTTGGTGGTGCGCATGCGGTGCAGGTGCAGGTCGCCGCTGCCGCTGGCCTTGACGGTCAGCTCGGCCGCGCTGCCCGACACGCTCAGGTCGCCAGGGCCGGTGCTGATCAGCTTGAACTCGCGGCTGTCGACCCGTTCCAGTTCCACGTCGCCGCTGCCGCTGGAGCTCAGGGCGGCCAGGCCGCTGGCGCTGATCTTCACGATCACCGGTTCGCGCTGTTTGCCAAAGCTGAAGACCCAGTGGTTGCGGCGCAGCGGGCGGATGTGCAGGGTGTCGCCCTGGACCACGGTTTCCAGCTGTTCCACCTGGCGTTTCGGGCCGCTGACCTCCACCGCCGGCGCGCCTTGCGCGTTGACCAATACCTTGTAAGGACCGTTCACTTCGATGCGGCTGAAGGCTGTCACCGGACGGTTTTCGCGGGTCGGCGTGTTGTCGGCTTTTTTCTCGGTGTCCGAGGGCGTGGCGTGCAGGCTCGAGACGCCGAGGGCGATCAGGGAGAAGGCGGCGCCGTAGGTGATCAGCTTTTTCATTTTGATTATCACTGTCCAGGTTGGGATGGTGCAACGATAGGGCAATTGGCCCCGGGCCGGGCCGGGAAAAAGACAGACGCGCAAAAACGGGGAACGAACTGCATTTTTCCAAGGCCGAAATGCACACGGCTTGATCCAAAAAGTTGTGCTTTCCCCTTGAAATGTCATAATGCTCGTCAGGAGAGAGACTTATGATCAAGTACTTAGGAACCAAGGCGACCGACCAGGGTGGAACGGTATACGTGTTCCTGATCAATGGTTTGCAGAAGGAAATCCGCGAAGGTTCTTTGAAGCAATACCCGGGCTGTTACGAAGCGTTGCCTCCCGCCGCCAAAGCCAAGATCAGTGCCAACCGCGCCTGGATGCAGAAGCTGTAAGTGATGCCGGGACTGCGACTCCTTTGCGCTGGCCTGCTGGCCGCGACCACCCTGACGCATGCCGCGCCGCCATCCCATTTCGGCGTGGTGCTGGGTAACGGCTTGCTGTGCCGCGACCAGACCTCCAACCGCTACTACTTCGATTACCTGAGCCAGCATTTCGGGCCGCCGTACAAGCGCGAGGGCGGGGCGTATTGGTTCCGCACCGAGGAAGCGATTCTGTGGGGCGTGCCGGTGCTGGAGGTGATCGTCAGCGATGAAAGCTTCCCTTACCGCTTTGTCGGCGCGGTGACCGACACCACGCCGGAGGAACTGGAGAAGGCGATCCAGCGCCAGGACGGGTTCTCGTATGCGAAAATCGACGCTTCGCGCTATCCGGTGCGGGAGTCCAAGCCGGGCAGCCGGATCGTCTATTTCAACACGCGCTCCAAGATATACTGCGCCAAATTCAAGCCCTTGCCACCTGCGCTGCGCTAAGCGCCGACCATGTACACGCAATACTTCAACCTTAAACAGCTGCCTTTCTCGATTGCCCCGGACCCGCGCTACCTGTTCATGAGCGAACGGCACCGCGAGGCGCTGGCGCACCTGCTGTATGGCGTAGGCAGCGGCGGCGGCTTCGTGCTGCTCACCGGCGAGATCGGCGCGGGCAAGACTACGGTGTGCCGCTGCTTCATGGAGCAGATTCCGGCGGATTGCCGGCTAGCCTATATCTTCAATCCGAAACTGACGGTGGCGGAACTGTTGCAGTCGGTGTGCGATGAGTTCCGTATTGTGCTCGGCGCGGGAGCACACAGCGTCAAAGCGTATGTGGATGCGATCAATGCCTACCTGCTGTCGTCGCACGCGGCGGGCTTGAATAACGTGCTGGTCATCGATGAGGCGCAGAACCTGTCGTCGGATGTGCTGGAACAACTGCGTTTGCTGACCAACCTGGAGACCAGTGAACGCAAGCTGCTGCAGATTATCCTGATCGGGCAGCCGGAGTTGCGCGGCATACTGGCGCGGCCTGAACTCGAACAACTGGCGCAGCGCGTGATTGCGCGCTATCACCTGGGGCCTTTGTCGGAGGCTGAGGTGGGGAGCTATATCCAGCACCGCCTGGCAGTTGCAGGCGCCGGGGCGGTGGAGCTGTTCCCGCGCGGTCTGCTGCGGCGCGTGCATCAATTGAGCAAGGGTGTGCCACGCCGTATCAACCTCTTATGCGACCGCTCCTTGCTGGGGGCTTATGTTGAAAATCGCGCGCAGGTGAATGCCACCATCTTGCGGCGCGCGGCGGAGGAGGTGTTTGCAGGGGAGGGCGCGCCAGCGGCGCGCGCGCGGCCGTGGCGCCTTGCAGCCGCTGGCGTCCTGACCGGCGCCGCGATTACGGCGGCTGCCGCCTGGCAGTTGATGCCATCCAACCCGGCTCCCGCCAGCGCCAGCGCCGCGCCGTCCGCCGCTGCTTCGTCGCCCGTCACCGCGCCGTCGCCAGCCCCCGTGCAGCGGGCCGCAGGCGCATCGTCGCCCGACACCGTGCCGCCACC
>NZ_WWCJ01000040.1 GCF_009857475.1 Pseudoduganella guangdongensis
CCGGGCGCCGCCGGGCCGGCCGCCGCGCTGGCCTCGCCGGACGCGCCAGCCGACAGCGCCAAGGCCGGCACCCCGGGCGCGCTCGACGCGACCCAGATGCCGGTGGTGCCGCTGCTGGAAAACTACGATTTGCCGCCGGCCGGTTCGCCGGTCGACGTCATGGTCGATCACCTGAAGATCCTGGCCGAGAAAGAGCCGGAACGCGTAGCCGAAGTCGTCAAACAATGGATGCAGAAAAATGGCCGACACCAACAATAACCTGGACCCGGAAAACGAGCACAGCCTGACCCCGGTCGAGCAAGCCGCCATCGTGCTGCTGTCGATCGGCGAAGAGCCCGCCGCCGCCGTGCTGCGCTGCCTGTCGCGCGAAGAGTTGCTGGAAGTGACCCAGGTCATGTCGCGCATGAGCGGCATCAAGGTCGAGGCCGTGAAGACGGCCATGCAAACCTTCTTCGACGACTACCGCCAGCAGTCCGGCGTGCATGGCGCCTCGCGCTCCTTCCTCAAGCGCTCGCTCGACCTGGCACTGGGCGGCGATATCGCGAACACCGTGCTGAACAGCATTTACGGCGACGAGCTGCGCCCGAAGATGGCGCGCCTGCAGTGGGCTTCGCCGAAATGGCTGGCCGACTTCATCGCCAACGAGCACGTGCAGATGCAGGCCGTGTTCCTGGCCTTCCTGCCGCCGGCCCTGGCCGGCCAGATCCTGGACGCGCTGCCGCTGGAAGGACGCGACCTGGTGCTGCTGAACATGGCGCGCCTGGACGAGATCGACCGCGACCTGCTGCTGGAACTGGAAGAGCTGGTGAACCGCTGCCTGTCCTCCTTCGACTCGCAGTCGACCAGCGTGGAAGGGGTGCGCCAGGTGGCCGAGATCCTGAACCGCCTGCCCGGCAACCGGGCCCAGATCGTCGAACTGCTGCGCGCGCACGACCCGGACGTGGTGGCGCAAATTGAAATGTCGATGTACGACTTCCTCATCCTGTCGACCCAGACCGAAGTCACCCTCACCCGCATCATCGAGGAAGTGCCGCTCGAGCAGTGGGCCATCGCGCTCAAGGGCGCCGAACAGGCGATCCGCGACGCGGTGCTGAAGACCATGCCGAAACGCCAGGCGCAAGCGTTCGAGGACATGATGCGGCGGGCCGGCCCGGTGCCGATGTCGCGCATCGAAGCCACGCGCCAGGAAATCATGGCCACCGTCAAGGCGCTGGCCGACGCCGGCGAAGTCGAAGTGCAGCTGTTCGCGGAAACGGTGGTCGAGTGATGAAACAATTCCGTCCCTACCGCTTCCCGCCGCTGCAGCAGTATGTGCACCAGCATGGCCACAACGGCCAGCGCGGCGCCGGCCTGGGCCAGATGGCCGACGCCGCCCAGTGGCAAGCTTCGGTCAGCGAAGGCTTCGAGCAGGGCCAGCGCGACGGTTATGAAATCGGCCTGCAGCGCGGCCAGGAAGACGGCTTCGAAGCCGGCCGCCAGCAAGGCGTGGAACTGGGCCGTGAAGAAGGCCGGCAGGAAACCCTGGTCGGCTTCGACCACCTGGCGCGCCCGGTGGACGGCATGCTCAAGTCGCTCAAGAAGCTGCGCGCCGACTACCGCGCGGCCCAGCGCAAGGAAGTGGTGGACCTGGTGGCCAAGGTAGCGCGCAACGTGATCCGCGCCGAGCTGGCCCTGCAGCCGGTGCAGATCATGGCCCTGGTCGACGAGACCCTGGCCTCGATGCCGCCCACGCGCGATGAGATCGACGTCTACCTCAACCCCGAGGAAGTCAAGCGCATCATGGAAGTCGACCCCAAGCGCGCCAAGCGCTGGAACCTGATCGGCGACGCCCGCCTCGACGTCGGCGAATGCCGGATTCGTGCCGGCGACAACGAAGTCGACGCCGGCTGCCACCAGCGTCTTGCTGCTGTCATGGAACAGGTCGATAATCAATTGCAGGCCGCCGATGGCGGCGACGACGCTGAGAGCGAAGAATGATTGCCGACGCACTGCGCAAGCTGGAACTCGACGATGTTCCGCTGGCGACCCCGACCGGGCGCCTGGTGGGCGCTTCCGGCTTGCTGCTGGAGGCGGCCGGTTGCAAATTGCATACCGGCCAGCGTTGCCAGATCGAGACGGTCGAGGGCGACTGGCTCGACGCGCAGGTGGTGGGCTTCCGGGAAAAACTGTCCTTCCTGATGCCGTTCAAGAAAGCCACCGGCCTGACCACCGGCGCCCGCGTGCTGCCCTCGCCCGACAAGGTCAGCTTGCAGATCGGCAAGGGCTGGCTGGGGCGCATGGTGAACGGCCTGGGCGAGCCGATTGACGGCCTGGGCAAGCTGGAAGGCGAACACCCGCTGGAGAGCCAGCCGCCGCGCATCAACCCGCTCAAGAAAAAACCGGTGACCGAAGCGCTCGACGTCGGCGTGCGCGCCATCAACAGCATGCTCACCCTGGGCAAGGGCCAGCGCGTGGGCCTGATGGCCGGCTCCGGCGTCGGCAAGTCCGTGCTGCTGGGCCTGATCACGCGCCAGACCGTGGCCGACGTGGTGGTGGTGGGCCTGATTGGCGAACGCTCGCGCGAGGTGCGCGAGTTCGTCGAAATGTCGCTCGGGCCGGAAGGCTTGCGCAAGGCCGTGCTGGTGATCGCCCCGGCCGACGAGTCGCCGCTGATGCGCATCATGGCCACCGAGCTGTGCCATTCGATCGCGGCCCATTTCCGCGACCAGGGCAAGAACGTGCTGCTGCTGGTCGACTCCCTGACGCGCTACGCCATGGCCTTGCGCGAAGTGGCGCTGGCGCTGGGCGAGCCGCCGGCCACCAAGGGCTACCCGCCGTCGGTCTTTTCCAACCTGCCGCAGCTGGTGGAATCGGCCGGCAACGGCGAGAACCCCTATGGCAGCATGAGCGCGATCTACACCGTGCTGGCCGAGGGCGACGACCAGCAGGACCCGGTGGTCGACACCGCGCGCGCCATCCTGGACGGCCACATCGTGCTGACGCGCGAGCTGGCCGAACGCGGCCATTATCCGGCCATCAATATTGCAGCGTCCATCAGCCGCTGCATGAACCACGTCATCACGCGCGAGCACATGCTGGCCGCCCGCGCCCTGAAGGCCTCCATGGCGCGCCACGAGCGCGTGCGCGACCTGATCCCGCTCGGCGCCTATGTGCCCGGCGCCGACCCGGTGACGGACAAGGCAGTCAACCTGCATCCGCATATCGAAGAATTCCTGTGCCAGGGGACCAAGGAAGCGGCCCCCTACGGCGCCTGCGTCGAGCAACTTGAAAGGCTCATGTCATGACCCATACGATCCGCAACCTGTCGACCCTGGTCGAACTGCGCAGCAATGAAGTGGAAAAGCTGCAGTCGGAAGTGGCGGCCAAGGAAAGCCTGCGCGAACGCCACCAGAAAACCCTGGACAAGCTGACCCACCTGTACGAAAGCAGCGGCGCCTCCGGCCGGCTGCCGATGGCGCTCGCCCTCAACTGCGGCGACTACAAGCAGGGCGTGATGGCGATGGCGGCGCACCAGAAGGTCAACCTGTCGATGCACGAGGCCGACATGGCCGTGTCGCAGCGCGCCCTGACCGCCGCCTACGTCAAGCGCGAAGTGCTGGGCCAGGTGCTGGAAAAGCACCAGCATGCCGCCGTCACGGCGCAGCGCTCGCAGGAGCGCAAACAACATGACGAACTGGCAACGCAACTGTGGTACCGCGGACATAAATGAAGAATCAGACGGAATATTTCATGAAGTCACTACTTTGGTCGCCCCTTACCTTGGTACACTTCATTTAAATTTCCTCGGAGCACGAGAAAATGGCTACTACCGCACCAACCTTTGATCCCAAGAGCACCGCCACCAACCTGGCCCAGCTTTATGTCGAGGGTCGTCAGAAGATCCTGACCACCCAAAGCAACAGCGCCAGCGCCGTCGCGTCCGCGCTGACCAAGCTCAGCTCAGCGATGAGCACCTTCCGCAGCACCCTGTCCGCGCTCAGCGGCCAGAGCTCGGTGCTTGCCAACAAGGCAAGCTTCAGCGCCGAAGTCGGCACCGCCACCGCCAGCGCCTCCGCCGCGCCGGGCAATTACCAGTTCTACGTGGAGCAGCTGGCCACGGCCGGCCAGGTTTCCTACAACGGCATCAGCAACACCGCCGCCGCCACCGCCGGCAATATGATCGTGACCCTGGCCGACGGCAGCAATTTCACCGTGACCCTGGCCAGCGCCGACAAGAACCTGGACGGCACCCTGACCGCCAAGGAAATCGCCGCCGCCATCAATGTCGAAGCCGGCAACAACGCGCGCGTCACCGCCTCCACCATGACGGTGGCCGGCCAGACCCGCCTGGTGCTCACCTCGAGCAAGACCGGCGCCGACAACGGCGTGGTGGGCATCGACACCAGCCAGATCACCGACCCTGGCCTGGCCGCCGAGCTGGACGGGGCCAACCAGACCGTGCTGCAAACGGCTAAGGACGCCGTGGTCTGGATCGGCGCCCAGGGCGGCGACCCGGCCAACCGGCTGCAACAGGCCAGCAACACCTTCAACGTGATCGACGGCGTGTCGATGACCTTCACCAAGGCCCAGGCGCCGCTGGAGAACCCGGTCGCGCTGACCGTCGGCCGCGACGACGCCGCCACCGCCACCAATGTGCAGAACTTCGTCGACAGCTGGAACAAGCTGCTGGCCGTGTTCAAGGAAGTCTCGGCCGCCGGCGACCCGGCCAGCGGCAAGGCCGCCGGCATTTACGCCAACGACGCCGGCCTGTCCGCGCTCAAGGGCCGCATGCAGGAATTGCTGCGCACCGAAACCGGCGGCAGCAGCCTGGTGGCTTACGGCATCGCGGCCCAGCGCGACGGCACCCTGGCGCTCGACAAGACCCGCCTGGGCAAGGCCCTGACGGCCAACCCGGACGGCCTGGACGCCATCTTCGGCAAGTCCGGCGCCAACGCCACCGGCGTGCTGGGCGGCCTGGACGGCCTGCTGAACAGCTGGACCAAGGCCGGCACCGGCCAGCTGGCCACCCGCAAGGACAGCAATGTACGCCTGCAGGCGACCCTGGCCACCCGCCAGGCCGCACTGGAAACCCAATACGACAACGCCTACAAGCGTTACCTGGCGCAGTTCACGCAACTGCAAAGCCTGCAATCGCAAATGAACGGCACGACCAGCATGTTCGACGCGCTGTTCAGCAAATCAGACTCCTGAAAGCACTAAGCAATGAACCAAGACGCCTACGGCAGCTACCACAGCACCAATCTTGAATCGCAGACGGCCCGCGCCACGCCAGTCGAACTGGTGCTGGTGCTGACCGACGGCCTGCTGGAAGAGCTGGCGCGCGCCCGCGGCCACATCGTGGGCAAGCGCTACGAGCAAAAGGCGCTCAGCCTGGACAAGTGCACCCAGATCATCAACGGCCTGGCCAGCTCGCTCGATTACGACCAGGGCGGCGAGGTGGTGGCCAACCTGGGCCGCCTGTACGACTACTGCGCCGCCCGCCTGTACCGGGCCGGGGTGGAGATGGATCCTGCCGTGATCGACGAGGTGGTGGGGCTGCTGACCACCATCCGCGCCGGCTGGCAGGGAGTGCAAGAAAAACATGGATAGGCATCGCACGCTGCTGCACCTGGGGCAGCAGCTGAGCGCCGCCACCGCCGCCGGGGACTGGGCGGCGCTGGCGGCGATCAACACTATGATGGGCGCCACCCTGCCCCAGCTGGCGGCGCAAGGCGCGTGGCTGCCGGCCGAACGCGCGGCGCTGGCGGCGCTGCGCGAGCTGCACCTGGCGGCCGTGGCCAAGGTCAACGGCGCCGCCGCCGAGCTGGGCCAGCACATGCACGATATGACGAACAACAGGGAGGGCTGGCTTGCATATGCCCTCGACAGCGACAACGTACCAACCGGAACTTAAGCATGATTAATTTGCCTGCGGCGCCTGCCGTGCCCGCCCCCCACGCCGCCGCCCCCGGCGCCGACCTCACCGCCTACCAGGACGCCGCGTA
>NZ_WWCJ01000041.1 GCF_009857475.1 Pseudoduganella guangdongensis
CCAGCGGCGCGGCGGCCGGTGCCGCGGCGGGACGCGCTGGCGGCGACTGCAGGTAGACCACCTCGCTTTCCCGCTGCGGCGCCAGCGCGCGCACGGGCGGGCCGCCGCGCCAGCCGAGGAGCACGGCGGCGTGCAGGGCGGCGATCACCGCCAGCCAGGCGCGGCGCTGGATGGGCCTGGCCGGCGCGCTCATGTGGGACACCTCACCCGGCGCGCACGGTTGCCCGAACGCAGGGCGCGGGCGCTGGCATGCGCCACCGCTTCCCAGGACTGCGCCGGCGGCGCCGAAGTGAAAGGGTTTTCCGGCGCGGCGGGCGCGGCGCGGCGCGCCCCGAAGGCGGCAAGGTGCGGGCAAGCAATGGCGGTCAGGCAGGCAGTCCGGTACAGCCGCCCGCGCGCAGTCAGAAGAGTCATAGTGGTTCCAGGTGGAACCGGCGTCATGGATTCCCGGTTCGCGCCGGAACGGTATCACACATTGGCAAAAAGATCACCCTGCACCGGCCCGCTGCGGGCCGCCTCGTCCAGGGGGCACAGGGCCGACATGCGCACGCCCAGCAAACGCAGGCGCTCGTCCAGCGGCACCCGGCGCAGGCATTCGCCGGCGGCGCGGCGGATGGCCGCAGCGTCGGCGGTGGGCGACGGCAGGGTGACGTCGCGCGTGACGGTGCGGAAGTCGGCGTAGCGCAGCTTGATGCCCACCGTGCGCCCGGCATAGCGCTTGCGCGCCAGGTCCTCCGCCACCTTCTGGCACAGGCGGGTGAAGATGTCCGACAGCTCGCTGCGGTCGCGCTTGGCGTGCAGGTCGCGCGCGAAGGTGGTTTCGCGGCTGACGCCTTTCGGCTCGTGGCTGGTGCTGATGGCGCGCTCGTCGCGGCCATGGGCGATGCGCTGCAGCCACTCGGCGTAATTGAGGCCGAAATGGTGCTGCAACAGGGCCGGCTCGGCCGCCGCCAACTGGCCCACCGTGTCGATCCCCAGCGCGACCAGCTTTTGCTCGGCTTTCGGGCCGATGCCGTTGACCTTGCGCACCGGCAGCGGCCAGATGCGCGCCGGCACATCGTCATAGCCGACCACGGTCAGGCCGTTCGGCTTGTCCAGCTCGGAGCAAATCTTGGCCAGCAGCTTGTTGGGCGCCACGCCGATCGAGCAGGACAGGCCGGTGGCCTCCCGCACCGCGTCCTTGATGCGCTGGGCCAGTGCGCGCGTCTCGCCTTCGAGCGCGCTCAGGTCGATGTAGATTTCGTCGATGCCGCGGTCCTCGATCTGCGGCGCGATGGCCGCCACCGCCGCTTTGAACAGGCGCGAATACTTGCGGTAGGAGTCGAAATCCACCGGCAGCAAAATGGCATCGGGCGCCAGCGCCGCTGCCTTCATGGTGCCCATGGCGGAAAACACGCCCAGCGCCCGCGCCTCGTAAGTGGAGGTGGTGATCACGCCGCGCCCGACATAGTCGCGCAGGCGGGAAAACTCGCGCGTGCCGTCCGGCAGCCAGCGCGGCTGGTGGCGCGCGCCGCCGCCGATCACCACCGGCAGCCCGCGCAATTCCGGATAGCGCAACAGCTCCACGGACGCGTAAAAGGCGTCCATGTCGAGATGGGCAATGCGGCGCGGCCAGTCCATAGGCGGGTCGGTAGTCGGGTCGGTTTCGGATTTGCTTGCGATACTGTAATTATATACAGCATTTTGCGCAAGTGAACGGATGGCTATACTGCAACACATGCACCCCCTTCCCCCGTTGCTGCTGCTAGTGCTGCTGGCCGCCAGTCCGGCCGCCGCCCTGGCTTTGCCCTGCCCGGCGCCGCTGCAGGCCGGGGCCAGCGACCTGGGGCTGTCCTCCTTCCGCGACGAGGGCCGGGTCCAGGGCGCGGCCAATGATGTGCTGCGCGAGCTGGCGCGGCGCACCGGCTGCCCGCTCACTTTTGCCTGGTACCCGCGGGCCCGCCTGTGGGCCGAATACGCCAGCGGCCGCATCAACGTGACCGGCAGCTCGGCGCGCACGCCGGAACGCGACCGCCTGGCGCATTTCGTGCCGTATGTCACCACCCGGTTTGAGCTGGTGCTGGCGCGCCGCGTGCCGGGCCGGTTCAAGACCCTGGCCGAATTCGTGGAGCGCAGCGATGCGCGCCTGAACCTGGTGCGCGGCATCGCCTACGCCCCGGGCGTGGAAGCCCAGGTGGCGCGCCTGCGCGCCCAGGGGCGGGTGGAAGTGGTCAACGATTTCGATGCCGCCTTCCGCAAAATGGCCTCGGAGCGGGCCGAGGCGACCCTGGCGCCCATGGTCATTTATGCGCGCTACCTGCACAGCAACCGCCTGCAGGAGCGCGTCACCGTGCAGCCGGTGCCGGAATCGGCGCAGATGCTGGCCGGCGCCTACTTCTCGCACCAGGGCATGACGCCGGCCGCGCACAAAATCTTCGCCGACTGTTTGCTGGGCATGGTGGCGGACGGCACGGTGGCCCGCATCTACGGCAAATATGTGGGCGAGGCCAATGGCCGCGCCCTGGTGCCGGACCAGGGCAAAGGCATTATTGCGGCCTACCCGTCAATCCCCTGAACCGGCTGTGGCGCACGCGCCACGCGGCAGCCAATCGCTGCGCCGAGCCGTGGTGCCTATGCCATCATCGGGGAGCAACCACTTTCTAGCGAGGCATGGAGATGGGCTTTTCGAACATGAATATCGGCATGCGTTTGGCCATGGGCTTTGCACTGGCGATTGCCATCCAGCTGGCAATGTCGCTGACCGGCATCAGCCGCCTGCGCCACAATGCGGAACTGACGGACCGCCTGGTCAGCGACCGTTACCTGAAGGTGCAGTTGACCAATGAAATGCGCAGCTTCTCGAACCGCTCGGCGCAAGCCTTGCGCAACGCCATGCTGGCGCCGGACAAGATCAGCAGCGACGGCTTCCTGACCAGCATGGCGGAGTCCGAGAAGACGGCCGCCGCCGCCGCCGCCAAACTGGAACCGCTGCTGCAAATGCCGGAAGCCAAGCAGCTGTTCACCGACCAGCGCACCGCCTTCGAAGCCTTCCGCGCCAAGCGCGACGCGGCCCTGGCCCTGTTCCGCGAAGGCGACCAGGACGGCGCGGTGCAATCCCTGTTCAAGCAGGTGGTGCCGCTGCAGAACGCCTACTTCGGCAAGCTTGACGCCATCCTCACCTACCAGAGCAAGCTGATGACTGACGACGGCGAGCAGGCGGCCAAGTCGGCCAACAACGCCACCATGCTGATGCTGGGCATGCTGGTACTGGCGACCATCGCCTCGGTGGCGGCCGGCTACCTGATCACACGTTCGGTCACCGGGCCGTTGTTACAGGCGGTCGCGGTGGCGGAGTCGGTGGCGCAGGGCGACCTGACCGGCGAGATCACGGTGCGCCGCAATGACGAAACCGGGCGCATGCTGCAGGCGCTGAAGGAGATGGTGGCCTCGCTGACCCGCACCGTGGGCGCGGTGCGCGGCTCGACCGACACCATCAACACGGCCGCCTCGGAAATCGCGGCCGGCAACCTGGACCTGTCGCGCCGCACCGAGCAGCAGGCCGCCAGCCTGGAGGAAACCGCCTCCTCGATGGAGGAGCTGACCTCCACCGTGCGGCAGAACGCGGACAATGCGCGCCAGGCCAACCAGCTGGTGGTGTCGGCGGCCGGCCACGCCAACGAGGGCGGCAAGGTGGTGGACGAGGTGGTGGAAACCATGGGCGGCATCAAGGCCAGTTCGGCGCGCATGGCCGACATCATCAGCACCATCGACGGCATTGCGTTCCAGACCAATATCCTGGCGCTGAATGCGGCGGTAGAGGCGGCGCGCGCGGGCGAGCAGGGACGCGGCTTCGCGGTGGTGGCGTCGGAAGTGCGCAACCTGGCGCAGCGCAGCGCCGGCGCGGCCAAGGAAATCAAGGCCCTGATCGACGATTCGATCCAGAAGGTCGACGCGGGCGGCGCGCTGGTGGACCGCGCCGGCGCCACCATGCAGCAGATCGTCACCTCGGTGCAGCAGGTGGCCGACATCATGAACGAGATCACGTCCGCCAGCCAGGAGCAGTCGTCCGGCATCGAGCAGGTCAACCTGGCGATCGTGGAAATGGACAATGCGACGCAGCAGAATGCCGCCCTGGTGGAACAGGCGGCAGCGGCGGCGCGCAGCATGCAGGAGCAGTCGGAGCACCTGGTGCAGGCGGTGGCGGTGTTCCGGCTGGACCCGGCCGCCAGCGCGGCGCAGTCCTGGGCGCCCAGCGAAAGCGCGACGCCCAGGGTGACGGCGGCGCCAGCGGCGCGCGCCAGCGCACCGGCGCTGCGCCCGGCCCGCGCCG
>NZ_WWCJ01000042.1 GCF_009857475.1 Pseudoduganella guangdongensis
GGACGCGCTGGCCCGCGCGGTGCCCGCGTTGGCGCCGCGCGGCGCCGGCCAGCCGGCCGCCCCCGCCATCCCGGCGCGCTATTGCATCGGCGTCATCGACGGTAACCGCAGCAGCCGGGAATGCCTGTGAGGAGCCGCCATGCGACCCGCCCCCATCCGCCTGCTGGCCTGTGCCAGCGCCCTTGCCGCCGGCCTGCTGCCGGCGCCGGCCCATAGCCAGAGCCTGCGCTGCGGCGGCGCGCCGGCGGTGCCGGGCAAGCTGGCGCTGGAACTGGGCAAGTCGACCCTGATGCGCCTGCCCGACCCGGTCAGCGGGCGCAGCATCGGCAACCCGCACGTGCTGCAGGCCACCCTGGTGGCGCCCGACACCTTGTACCTGGTGGGCGCCGACATTGGCAGCACCAACCTGATCGTGCAGGGCAAGGGCGGCGCCTGCAGCGTGGTCGAGGTGTCGGTTGGGCTGGATGTGGCGCCGCTGCGCGCCAGCCTGGCCGAGCTGCTGCCGCAGGAGCGCGCCATCAAGGTCAGCGCCGCCGCCGACGCCATCGCCCTGAGCGGCAGCGTGAGCGACGGCGCCACCCTGGCGCAAGTGCTGGACCTGGCGCAGGCGTTCGTGCGCCAGGCGCCGCAGCCGCTGGCCAAGCGCGAAGGCGGGGCGGCGGCGCCGGTGCAGGGGCCGCGCCTGGTCAACCTGCTGGCGGTCAGCGCGCCGCAGCAGGTCAAGCTGGAAGTGAAGGTGGCCGAGGTGTCGAAAACCCTGCTCGACAAGCTGGAGGCCGGCCTGTCGCTGCGCCATGCCAGCGGCAGCTGGAGCGCCATGGTGCTGGCCGACTTCCTGAGCGGCATGCTGGGCGGGCGCCTGCGGCTGGGCAAGTCGAACGGCAGCAGCCTGACCCTCGACGCCGAGCGCCAGGACGGCCAGGTGCGCATCCTGGCCGAACCGACGGTGATGGCGATGAGCGGGCAGGAGGGCAGCTTCCTGGCCGGCGGCAAGGTCATGGTGCCGGTGGCGCAGGACAACAACCGCATCACGCTGGAGGAGAAGGAGTTCGGTGTCGGCCTCAAATTCACGCCCACCGTGCTGGCCGGCGGCCGCATCAACTTGAAGGTGGCGCCGGAAGTATCCGAGCTGTCGCGCGACGGTATCGGCGTCAGCGCCGGCAGCGTCGCCGCGCGCGCCATTTTCCCCCTGATCACCACGCGCCGCGCCAGCACCACGGTGCAGCTGCAGGACGGCCAGAGCTTCGCCATCGGCGGCTTGATCCGCCACAGCCAGGTCAACAACGTCAAGGGCGTGCCCTTGCTCAGCGAGATCCCGGTGCTGGGCGCCCTGTTCCGCAGCAGCGACTTCCAAAACGACCGCAGCGAACTGCTGTTCGTGATCACGGCCCACCTGGTCAAGCCGGAGGGCGAGGCGCCCGCGCTGGATGGCGCGGCGGCGGCGGCGGCCCAGGCGCGCTACCGCAAGTCCTTCAGCGAGCCGGCGCCGCACGCGGATGCCGGAGTGCGCCCATGAAGCGGCCGGCCGCAACGCGCCGCCAGCGCGGCGGCATCGCCACCCTGTTCGCCCTGGCCCTGCCGCTGGTGGCCGGCATGGCGGGGCTGGCCCTCGAGCTCGCGATGGCGTTCCAGCGCCAGGGGCAGTTGCAGCAGGCGGCCGACATGATCGCCCTGGCCGCGGCGCAGAAGCTTGACGGCACGGCGGGCGGCATCGACGCTGCGCTGCAGCTGGCCGGCGTGCTGGCCTACAACCGCCCGCTGCGCGGCATCGGCAGCATCACGTTCAACCCGGCGGCGCTGACCTTTGCCAGCGCGCCGGGCGGGCCGTGGCTGGCGTCCGGCGCGGCGCAGGCGGCGCCGCTGGCGCTGCGCTACGCGCGGGTCGACATGGCGGCCCTGGACGCGGCCTATACCCGCCTGCCCAGCCCGTTCGGCGCCTTGCTGGGCGGCAGCGGCAGCACCGCGCTGGCGGTGCACGCGGTGGCGGGGGCGCAGGGCCTGCGCGTGCTGCCGCTGGCCATCTGCGCGCCCAGCAGCGTGGCGCAGGCCACGCGCGCCAACGGCGGCGGCGTGGACGAAATCGTGCAGTACGGCTTGCGCCTCGGCGTCGGCTACAACCTGCTGGCGCTGAATCCCGCGCCCGGCGCCGCCAGCGGCGAGTTCTTCCTGGTCGACCCGGCCAGCCCGCCCGGCAGCGCGGCGCTGGCGGCGAGCACCGACGACGTCAACGTCGCGCCCTTCATGTGCAGCGGCAAGCTGGCCTACCCCGCGCTGTCCGGCGCGCTCAACCTGCGCCGCATCAGCGCCACCGGCTTTGGCCTGTGGCAGCAGCTCAATGCGCGCTTCGGCCTGGCCGGCGCGGCCTGCAGCACCTTCCACGCGCCGCCCGACACCAATGTGCGCGAATACGTCGGCAGCGGGGCCAGCTGGATGAGCAGCGCGCCGCCGCAGGCGGCCGCCAGCAGCAGCACGCCGGCGCCCGGCCAGCCCTTGCACAGCGTGGCCGACGGCGCGCCGCCGCTGCCGGCCGTGG
>NZ_WWCJ01000043.1 GCF_009857475.1 Pseudoduganella guangdongensis
TGGGACGCAAAGTCAACGGTCTAAAGGGCTTCGGCCCCATGACGGCAGGACTGCCAGACAAAAGCTTCCCGGGAGGGCCGTGCGCCCTGTTGCCGGATGCAGTCTTCTACCGGCCTCGGCCGGCAGGCAGTCCTCGTTTTTCGAAATTGATGAAAACAGGGACTCGCAAATGAAGACTATCGCCACCACCACCAAGTTCGCTCAAACCCGCCTGGCTTCCGCCGCATCGCTGGCACTGCTCATGGCTGCTGCCGCTGCAGCGCCATCGTCCGCCTACGCTGCCGATCCAGAACAGTTTGCCAGCGGCCGCATCCTGGTGGCGCCACGTGCCGGTCTGCCAGAAGCCACCTTCAAGAAAATCGCCAAGGACAACGGCGGCAACGTCAGCCGCAAGCTGAACGGCACCAATGTCTACGTGGTGGACGTGCCAGCCGGCCGCGAAAAAGCCATGCTGCAGGCCATGAAGCGCAACCCGCACATGAAGTTCGCCGAACTGGACGGCGTGCTGCAGATGCAGCAGACCCCAGGCGACACCTACTACGCCAACGAATGGCACATGGCCAAGATCGGCGCGCCAGCGGCATGGGACGTCGCCACCGGCGCCGGCGTCACCATCGCCATCCTGGATACCGGCGTCGACGCCGCCCACCCTGACCTGGCCGCCCGCCTGGTACCAGGCTGGAACACCTTCGATAACAACAACAATACCGCCGACGTCTACGGCCACGGCACCAAAGTCGCCGGCGCCGCCGCCGGCATCGGCAACAACTCGGTCGGCGTGGCTGGCGTAGCCTGGGATGCCAAGATCATGCCGATGCGCATCAGCGACACCAACGGCTACATCACTTACTACAGCATGGTGGCCAACGCCATCACCTGGGCCGCCGACCGTGGCGCCCGTGTCGCCAACATCAGCTACGGCGTGCAGCACGTGGCTTCCGTGCAGTCGGCCGCGCAGTACATGCGCAACAAGGGCGGCGTGGTGGTGACCGCCGGCGGCAACAACGGCGCGCTGGATTCGAACGCGGGCACCCCGACCATGCTGACCGTGGCCGCCACCGATGGCAACGATGTGCGCGCCAGCTGGTCCACCTACGGCGCACCCATCGACCTGAGCGCACCGGGTGTTGGCATCTGGACCACGGTCAAGGGCGGCGGCTATGGTGCCGTCAACGGCACCTCCTTCGCCAGCCCGATCACCGCCGGCGTGGTGGCCCTGATGCTGCAAGCGAACCCGGCCCTGAAAGCCGACCAGATCGACTCGATCCTGATTTCCACCGCCGACGACCTGGGCACTGCCGGCCGCGACAACTACTACGGCGCCGGCCGCATCAACGCCTACCGCGCCGTCACCGCCGCCAAGGCTGCCGTCAGCGCCGACACCCAGGCCCCAAGCGTGTCCATCGTCTCGCCAGGCGCGACCGTGAAAGGCACCATCAACATCGACGTCAACGCCAGCGACAATATGAGCATCAGCCGCGTGGAACTGTATGTGGGCGGCGTGCTGCTGGCCACCGACGCGGCCGGCCCTTACAGCTTCGCCTGGGACACCACCACCCGTGCCGATGGCGCCACCAGCATCGTCGCCAAAGCCTACGACAGCTCCGGCAACGTCGGCACCAGCACCATCAACGTCAC
>NZ_WWCJ01000044.1 GCF_009857475.1 Pseudoduganella guangdongensis
TTCCATCCATGTCAAGGGTAGGTAAGGTTTTTCGCGTTGCATCGAATTAATCCACATCATCCACCGCTTGTGCGGGTCCCCGTCAATTCCTTTGAGTTTTAATCTTGCGACCGTACTCCCCAGGCGGTCTACTTCACGCGTTAGCTGCGTTACTAAGTCAATTAAGACCCAACAACTAGTAGACATCGTTTAGGGCGTGGACTACCAGGGTATCTAATCCTGTTTGCTCCCCACGCTTTCGTGCATGAGCGTCAGTTTTGACCCAGGGGGCTGCCTTCGCCATCGGTGTTCCTCCACATCTCTACGCATTTCACTGCTACACGTGGAATTCTACCCCCCTCTGCCAAACTCTAGCCTCGCAGTCTCCATCGCCATTCCCAGGTTAAGCCCGGGGATTTCACGACAGACTTACGAAACCGCCTGCGCACGCTTTACGCCCAGTAATTCCGATTAACGCTTGCACCCTACGTATTACCGCGGCTGCTGGCACGTAGTTAGCCGGTGCTTATTCTTCAGGTACCGTCAGCAGCTGTGGATATTAGCCACAGCCTTTTCTTCCCTGACAAAAGAGCTTTACAACCCGAAGGCCTTCTTCACTCACGCGGCATTGCTGGATCAGGGTTGCCCCCATTGTCCAAAATTCCCCACTGCTGCCTCCCGTAGGAGTCTGGACCGTGTCTCAGTTCCAGTGTGGCTGGTCGTCCTCTCAGACCAGCTACTGATCGTTGCCTTGGTGAGCCTTTACCTCACCAACTAGCTAATCAGATATCGGCCGCTCCAGGAGCACAAGGTCTTGCGATCCCCTGCTTTCATCCTTAGATCGTATGCGGTATTAGCGTAACTTTCGCTACGTTATCCCCCACTCTTGGGTACGTTCCGATATATTACTCACCCGTTCGCCACTCGCCGCCAGGCCGAAGCCCGCGCTGCCGTTCGACTTGCATGTGTAAAGCATGCCGCCAGCGTTCAATCTGAGCCAGGATCAAACTCTTCAGTTCAATCTCTGTTTTTC
>NZ_WWCJ01000045.1 GCF_009857475.1 Pseudoduganella guangdongensis
CGGATATCCGCAGCTTCGGTGACTGGCTTAGCCCCGTTACATCTTCCGCGCAGGACGACTCGATCAGTGAGCTATTACGCTTTCTTTAAATGATGGCTGCTTCTAAGCCAACATCCTGACTGTTTTAGCCTTCCCACTTCGTTTTCCACTTAGCCAATCTTTGGGACCTTAGCTGGCGGTCTGGGTTGTTTCCCTCTTGACACCGGACGTTAGCACCCGATGTCTGTCTCCCAAGCTCGCACTCAACGGTATTCGGAGTTTGCAATGGTTTGGTAAGTCGCGATGACCCCCTAGCCATAACAGTGCTCTACCCCCGTCGGTGATACTTGAGGCACTACCTAAATAGTTTTCGGAGAGAACCAGCTATTTCCAAGTTTGTTTAGCCTTTCACCCCTATCCACAGCTCATCCCCTAATTTTTCAACATTAGTGGGTTCGGTCCTCCAGTGCGTGTTACCGCACCTTCAACCTGGCCATGGATAGATCACTTGGTTTCGGGTCTACACCCAGCGACTGGCGCCCTGTTCGGACTCGATTTCTCTACGGCTCCCCTATTCGGTTAACCTCGCCACTGAATGTAAGTCGCTGACCCATTATACAAAAGGTACGCAGTCACCCCTTACGAGGCTCCTACTGTTTGTATGCACACGGTTTCAGGATCTATTTCACTCCCCTCCCGGGGTTCTTTTCGCCTTTCCCTCACGGTACTGGTTCACTATCGGTCGATTACGAGTATTTAGCCTTGGAGGATGGTCCCCCCATGTTCAGACAGGATTTCTCGTGTCCCGCCCTACTTGTCGTACGCTTAGTACCACCGGTCTGATTTCGTGTACGGGGCTATCACCCGCTATGGCCCTCATTTCCAGGAGGTTCCACTATCAGTCCGACTATCACGTACAGGCTCTTCCCATTTCGCTCGCCACTACTTTGGGAATCTCGGTTGATTTCTTTTCCTGCAGCTACTTAGATGTTTCAGTTCGCCGCGTTCGCTTCACACACCTATGTATTCAG
>NZ_WWCJ01000046.1 GCF_009857475.1 Pseudoduganella guangdongensis
TGCCGCAGGCATCCTTCCGTGCGACTGCGATACGGAATGCTGTATAAAATTACAGTATGGAGCGCCTTCAATCATATCGATTTGAGTTGATGCCAAACGGCCGGCAGCGGCGGGCAATGCAAAGCTTTGCCGGCGCATGCCGCTATGTTTTCAACAAGGCGCTGGATATCCAGAAAGCGCGCTACGAGGGTGGTGACAAGAGGCTGGGGTATGCAGCGTTGTGCAAGCTGCTGACTGGTTGGCGGCATGACAAGGACACACCATGGTTGCGGCAGGCGCCCACCCATCCGCTGCAACAATCACTCAAGAATCTGGAGCAGGCCTACGCCAATTTCTTTGCGGGGCGCGCGGATTTCCCACGCTTTAAAAAGAAAGGGCGCCAGGACAGCTTCCGCTATCCGGACCCACAACAAATCAGGATCGAGCAAGGCAATGACCGCATTTTCTTGCCCAAGCTGGGCTGGCTGCGTTATCGCAATAGTCGGCAAGTACTGGGCGCGGTGCGCAATGTGACGGTCAGCCTGCATGCCGGGCGCTGGTTTATGGCAATTCAGACCGCGCGCGAAGTCGCCCCCGTGGTCGCCAGCGGCGAGGCCGTCGGCGTGGACATGGGCATCGTTCGCTTTGCCACCCTGTCGGATGGCGATTACGAGGAACCGATCAACAGCTTCAAGCGGCATGAGGCCAGGCTGCGTAAGGCGCAGCAGGCATTGAGCCGGAAGGTCAAACACAGTCGGAACTGGACGAAGGCTAAGAAGCGCGTGCAGCGCATTCACGCGCGCATAGGTAATGCGCGCAAAGACTTTTTGCACAAGGTGACGAGGGCGATCTGCAACAACCACGCGATCGTCTATATCGAAGACCTGCGTGTGAAGCAGTTGTCGAA
>NZ_WWCJ01000047.1 GCF_009857475.1 Pseudoduganella guangdongensis
GACCCCGGCGATGCGTTTGCGCTTCCTGCGCCGAACCATCAGGCCTGCCGCGTGGTACACGCGGTAGGTACGCTTCCAATTGAGCGTCCATCCTTCTCGGCGCAGCAGCACATGCAGGCGACGGTAGCCATAGCGTCGCTTCTGGCCAGCCAGCGCGGTCAGCCGCGCCAATAGTTCGCCATCGTCCGGGCGCTTCGCCGCATACCGGAACAACGATCTAGAGATTCCGATCAGCCCACAGGCCCGCGTTACGCCCAACGCATAGATGGTCATTAAATGCGTCACGGCGAGCCGCTTAGCCTGCGGGCCTACCACTTTCGGCTGACCACGTCCTTTAACGCCGCGTTATCCAGCATGGCATCGGCCAACAGATGCTTGAGCTTCGAATTTTCGGATTCCAGCTCCTTCAATCGCTGAGCTTCAGAGACCGTCATGCCGCCGAACTTCGTCTTCCAGTTATAAAAGGTCGCTTCGGCAATGCCATATTTCCGGCTGAGATCAGCTACTCGGGCGCCTGCTTCAGCTTCCTTTAGCACGCCAATAATCTGCTCTTCGGTAAATCGCTTTTTCATGCCTGCCTCCCATGTGGCAGACTCTAGCTTAGCACCGTACTAATTTCGGGTAGCAGGTCA
>NZ_WWCJ01000048.1 GCF_009857475.1 Pseudoduganella guangdongensis
CGGCCATCAGCCGCCGCTCGCATCTGGTTTCCGAGTTTTTAAAATTCGACGAACGAATGACTTCAGAAGTTTCGATTTATAGGCACTTTGGGGACTTGGCGCAATTCGCCATTGTTTGCGCTCACGATCCGTTTGGAAGTGAGCCACACCACGTGTTTGGCAGAATGTGTATTCGCGCAGGCGATAAGGTACTAGGCGATTTTGACGAACCGGCCTGCATGCTGAACGTGACTGCGAGCCACCTTCAGGCAATCCTGGAGCGTATTCCACAGATGGATGGTGCCATTTTCCAGGGGCAGAGCGATGCGCTCGCATGGGACATCATCGACAATGCGCTATACCTTGACGATGACCGCTCTACAGAAGAAATTGTCGCGGATTCAAAGCGCTTTTTCCGATACGACTTTCTGACCAACGGCGGTGAGTCGTTCGACAATTCGAAATCCTTCATAGTTCGAGACGGGGACAGTGTACGATTGCTTTTTAAGACAGGCGATGATGATGCTTTAGAAAGCATGAACGTGGAAGTCGGGACATTTTGCGCAGTTGTTCGAGGGTTTCTTGACTGGATTGATCAAGGCGGCAACTAGCGACCAACTCGACGGCATGCGGCCA
>NZ_WWCJ01000049.1 GCF_009857475.1 Pseudoduganella guangdongensis
ACTACATGAAGTTGGAATCGCTAGTAATCGCGGATCAGCATGTCGCGGTGAATACGTTCCCGGGTCTTGTACACACCGCCCGTCACACCATGGGAGCGGGTTTTACCAGAAGTAGGTAGCTTAACCGTAAGGAGGGCGCTTACCACGGTAGGATTCGTGACTGGGGTGAAGTCGTAACAAGGTAGCCGTATCGGAAGGTGCGGCTGGATCACCTCCTTTCTAGAGTCGGCATCAGACTCAAACGTTCACACTTATCGGCTGTTGGTATAAAAGAACATCACCTAGGGGGATTAGCTCAGCTGGGAGAGCACCTGCTTTGCAAGCAGGGGGTCGTCGGTTCGATCCCGTCATCCTCCACCAAATGCTTTTATGTGTGCGCAAACGCAGACATAAAAGTAGTACCGTTCTTTAACAATCTGGAAGAAGTAAAAGTTTTATTAAGCGATATCGAAAGATATCACTTAGGGTAGTAGTAAAACTCATCAAACACAGTAGTAAATGCTTGAACTTATAGCCGTCAAGGTTATAGGGACAAGTGAATAAGTGCACATGGCGGATGCCTTGGCGATTACAGGCGATGAAGG
>NZ_WWCJ01000004.1 GCF_009857475.1 Pseudoduganella guangdongensis
CGCCGCTGCCGAGGTGGCGGCGGCGGCGGCGTTCGATGCGGTTGGCGCGGCGCGGTGTACGGCCAGCGTTGACGCGTGCGCCGCGGCGCGCGGTGTAGGCGCGATGGCGCTGGCCTTGGCGCGGGCGGCCGGCGACGCGGCGCGGCCGCCGCCCTTCAAGCGGAAGATACTGACCGCCTGCGCCAGCGACTGCGCCTGCTCCTGCAAGCTTTCCGCCGCTGCGGCGGCTTCTTCGACCAGCGCCGCGTTCTGCTGCGTGATCGCATCCATCTGCCCGATGGCGGTATTCACCTCGCCGATGCCGCTGCTCTGCTCCTGGCTGGCGCTGGTGATCTCGCCCATGATGCCGGCCACCTTGTGCACCGACTCCACGATGCGCTGCATGGTGTCGCCCGCCGTATCGACCAGGCGCCCGCCTTCCTCCACGCGCGCGACGGACGCCCCGATCAGTTCCTTGATCTCCTTGGCGGCCGCCGCGCTGCGCTGCGCCAGGTTGCGCACCTCGGACGCCACCACCGCAAAGCCGCGCCCCTGTTCGCCCGCGCGCGCCGCTTCCACCGCCGCGTTCAGGGCCAGGATATTGGTCTGGAACGCGATCCCGTCGATCACCCCGATGATGTCGCTGATGCGCGCCGAGCTGTCCTTGATCGCCCCCATGGTGCTCACCACCTGCGCCACCACATCGCCGCCTTGCCCCGCTACATCGGCCGCGTCGGCCGCCAGCTGGTTGGCTTGCTGGGCGTTGGTCGCGTTCTGCTGCACGGTATCGGTCAGGGTCTCCATTGCGCTCGCCGTTTCCTCCAGCGAGGACGCCTGCGCCTCGGTGCGCGCCGACAGGTCGGCATTGCCGGTGGCGATCTCGCTGGTGGCCACCGTCATCTGGTCGGTGCTGCTGCGGATATTGCCGATCATGTCGGCCAGCCCCTTGTTGATGTGCTCCATCGCCAGCAGCAGCTGGCCAATTTCGTCGCTGCGGCTGGTGTCGATATCCTGGCTCAGGTCGCCGCCGGCGATGCACTCCGCCGTGTCGATGGCCTGCTGCAGGCCGGAACGGATGTAGCGGTAGGCGAACAGCAGGCAGCCCACCGCCGCGATCACCGACAGCGTCTGCAGCAGCTGCGCCATGAACTGCGCCTTGTCGAAGGCCGCCGTGGCGGCGGCCACTTCGGCCCCGGTGCGCTCGTCGAGCAGGGCCAGGAACTCGTTCACCGGCTGCATGATCTTGGCCTTGTTCTGGTGGTAGGCCTTGTCGTGCATGATGCGGCGCGCCAGTTCCAGGTCCGGCTCCGCCTCGCGCGTGAAGCCGCCCTTGCCGTCGTCGAACTTGCCCTTGACCGCGTTCATGGCGATCACCTCGGTGCGCACCAGTTCATTGGAATTGGCCTCGGCCTCCTTCAGCTTGGCGAATTCCTGCTCGGTGAAACCGGCCCGTTTCATCAGCTCGGACAGCGCCACCGTCTGGCCGGAGGACGGGGAGACCGGCGCCCCCGCCGCCACAAAGTCCCAGTAGATGCGCTCATAGTTTTTGGGGCGCGGCTTCTGGCCGTTGCGGATGGCCAGGATGTCCATGTACTGCTGCTCGTAGGCCGCCTCGCCCGAGACCACATACACGCGCGCCAGGCGGGTCAGGTCGTCCGAGCTTTGCCGCAGCTCGTCGGCCAGCAGGTAGGACTGGTAGCGCGAATCGGCCGCGCGGTTGGCTTCCGCCGCTTTGCTGTCGACGCGCAGCAGGGCCAGGGTGGTCATCGCCGCCAGCACCACTGTGATGGCGAAAAAGGCAATGAAAATGCGCTTGATCGATAGATTTTTTTGCATGACGCCGCCCCCGTTGCGATCTTTTTGAAAGAACACTCCAGGGACAGCATACGCCCACTAGCGATCTACTAGTAATACCTTTTGCGCTGACACAACAAGTTACGCGGCCAGCTGTTGTAAAAGGTAGAGTCGTTGATACAGACCGTTCTCAATCTGCATCAAATCCTCGTGCGGGCCCTGTTCCTCGATGCGGCCGTGGTTCAGCACCACGATGCGGTCCGCCGCGCGGATGGTGGACAGGCGGTGCGCGATGGCGATGATGGTGACCTGGCCGCGCAACTCATTCAGCGCCACCTGCACGATTTGCTCGGTGTGCGAATCGATGCGCGAGGTCGCCTCGTCCAGCAGCAGGATGCGCGGCTTGCCGGCCAGCGCGCGGGCGATGGCGATCAGCTGCTTCTGGCCGGAAGACAGGCGCGAGCCGCCTTCGCCCATCACGGTTTCGTAGCCATCCTCCATCGCCATGATGAAGTCGTGGCAGTGCGCCGCGCGCGCGGCCGCCTCGATCTCCTGCTGCGACAGGCCGCGCCCCATATCGATGTTCTCGCGTGCCGAAGCGGCCAGCAGGAAGGGGTCTTGCGGCACCAGGCCGACATCGGCGCGGAATTGCTCGTTGTCGATTTCATCCAGCAGCATGCCGTTCATGCGGATGCTGCCGTGCGGCGCCGGGTAGTAGCGCAGCAGTAGCGAGAGCAGGGTGGACTTGCCGCTGCCGGTATGGCCCACGATGCCGAAGAAGGAACCCTGCGGGATCTGCAGCGACAGGTCGTGCAGCACGCGCTGGCCTGCGATGTATTCGAAGTCCAGGTGGCGGATGTCGGCCGCCGGCGCGTTCTCGTCGTTGGCGGCGTGGCGCACATGGGCGGCGCCGGCCGCGTTGTGCTCCTGCGCCACGGCTTCATCCAGCAACACCGCCACGCGCGCCGTCGCCACCACCGATTGCTGCAACTGGCTGAACTGCATGGTGATCTGGATCAGCGGCTCGATCACGCGCGCGATGTAGTTGATGAAGGCGTACAGCACGCCCACTTCCGCCGCGCTCATATCGCGCTGGCCGAAGACGAAAATCACCGATGCCAGCAGCAGGATATTCAGCATGTCCAGCGCCGGGCGCAGCAGCCAGGCGTTGGCGCGGATCTCCGCCATGCGCTGGGTGTAGTGGTCCGCGTTGGTGGCGGCGAAGCGCTGGCCGAAGCGCAGCTCGGCGTTGTTCGCCTGCAGCACCGTCATGCCGCCGATCGATTCCGCGATCTGCGCATTGATATCGCTGCGCAGCTGGCGCGCGCGCGTCACCGCCGGCGCGCTCAGTCGCTGGTAGAGCCAGACAATCACCAGCACGAAGGGCAGCAGCGCCACCACGATCAGCATCAGGCGCCAGTCCAGCCAGCCCATGGCCGCCACCGTGCCGAGCAGCACGATGGTGCTGTCCAGGATCACAAACAGCACCTGGATGTAGAGGCCTTTCACCGCCTCCGTGTCGTTGGTCACGCGCGATACCAGCTGGCCGGTGATGGCGCGGTCGAAGAAGGCCATCGGCAGCTTCAGCACATGGGTGTAGACGCGCTCGCGCAGGCGCTGCACCGAGCGCATGGCCACGCCCGACAGGCGCACCAGCTGGCGGTAGCGCACCCAGGTCGAAATCCAGCCCGTCACCAGCACGCCGCCCAGCAGCAGGGCCATGACCGGCCAGTCCAGATGCTTGGGCAGCAGGTGATTGTCGATCAGGCGCTTGCCCAGCAAAGGGCCGAGCACTTCCAGGCCGGCCGCCACGGTCAGGAACAGCACCGCCCAGCCCAGGTGGTGCAGGTCGGGGCCGGACGCTTCGCGCAGCAGGCCGATCGCCCGGCGCGTTTGTTCGCCGGCGTTTTGTTTCTCAGGCTGCGTCAAGGCTGGCCTCCAGTTGTTGATAGCGCCACTGGCTGGCATACCAGCCGTTCAGCGCAAGCAGTTCCTCATGCGAGCCCGATTCCGTGATGCGGCCATGCTGCAGCACCACGATCTGGTCCGCATCCACCACCGCGCTCAGGCGATGGCTGGCGATGATGGCGCAGCGCGTGGTGTGGGCGCGGCGCAGTTCCTCCAGGTGCTGCAGGATGGCGGTCTCGGTGCCGGTATCCACCGCCGACAGCGCATCGTCCAGCAGCAGCAAATCGTTGTCCGACAGCAGGGCGCGCGCAATCGCCACGCGCTGGCGCTGGCCGCCGGAGAGGGTGATGCCCTTCTCGCCCACTTCGGTTTCGTACTGGTGCGGGAAGAGCAGGATATCGTCGTGGATGGCCGCCAGGTTGGCTGCGCGCTCCACCTCCGCGCGGGTCGCTTCAGGCCGCGCCAGCGCGATATTTTCCGCGATCGACGCCGAGAACAGGAAGGACTCCTGCGGCACCCAGCTGATGGCCGAACGCAGCGCCTGCAGCGTATAGGAATCCAGCGCGGCGCCGTTCCACGCAACCTGCCCGCTGGTCGGCGTGACCTGGCGCAGCAGCACGCGCAGCAAAGTCGTCTTGCCGGAACCGGTCGGGCCCACCAGGCCCAGGGTCTGGCCCGGCTTCAGCACCAGCGAGATGTCGGCCAGCGCCGGCTCCTGCTGGCCCGGATAGGCAAAGCCCACGCCGCGCAGTTCCAGGTCGCCCGCAGCGACGTGCGGCAGGGTGCCGTGGTCCTCGATGGTGAGCGGCGCATCGAGCATCGGCTGCAGGCGCGCATAAGCGGCGCGGCCACGCTCGATCAGCGACAGCACCCAGCCGGCCGCGAACATCGGCCAGATCAACTGCCCCAGGTACATGCTGAAGCTGGTCAGCTCGCCGATGGTCAGCTCATTGATCCACACCAGGTAGCCGCCCAGGCCCAGCGACAGGCCGGTGGCCGCCGTCAGCGTCAAACCGACCGCCGGCTCATAGGCCGCCTCCCAGCGCTGCGCGCTCAGGCTCGCATCCGCCGCCGCGCCGGCCAGCTCCTCGAAGCGCTTGCTGCTGCGCTGCTCCAGGCCCAGTGCGCGCAAGGTGCGCACGCCCGACAAGGTCTCTTGCACGTGGTCGTTCAATGCACTGAAGCGCCCCAGCGAATCGGCCGACGCGGTATGGATGTGCGAAGAGATGCGCCAGAACGCCCACGCCATGAGGGGGAAGGGGATCAGCGCAAACAGCGCCAGGCGCCAATCGACGCCGACCAGCATCATGCCCAGCACCAGCAGCAAAGTGAGCGTGCCGTCAAAGCCCGCCAGCATGGCCTCGCCGGCTGCCATCTCGATGGCATCGATATCATTGGTGGCCAGCGCCATCAGGTCGCCGGTGCGCTGCTTCTGGAAAAACTGCGGGCCTTGCAGGGACAGGCGGCGATAAAAGCGCGTGCGCAGCTCCACGCCCAACTGGTAAGCCGCCGAAAACAGTTTCATGCGCCAGGCCACGCGCAAGCCGTAGTTGGCCAGGCCCAGCAAGAGCAGCAGGCCGATCGCCTGCCACAGCGCCTCCCGGCCAAGTTGGCCGGCCGCCAGGCCATCGACCATCAAGCCGATCTGGCGCGGAATCATGATACCGATGATGGCAACGCCGGTCAGCATGGCGCCGGCCGCTGCATAAGGACGCCAGTGGCTGCGGACGAAGCCACCGATCAGGCGCGATAAACTCATATGCTTAGAAGAAAAATGCTGCGAAGAGCCTGCTAGGATACATCAGCGCAGATTTTCCCGCCGGAGACGAAAATTCGTTGCAAAAGAAATGGGGACGTACCCTACTTTCGCGGAGCGAAAATAGGGTACGTCCCCATTTTTCATGCAACGAATTCGCTTACTTTATTTCTTGGACTTCGGTGCTTCTTCGGGTTCAGCTTTGGCTTCAGGCTTGCTAGCGGCTGGTTTGGCTTCGGCTTTTGCCGCTTTCGGGGCGGCTTGTGCCGGGGCTGCTGCGGCTACTGGGGCTGGTGCCGCCACTGGCGCGGCCGCTGGCGCTGCTACGGGCGCTGCAACCGGTGCTGGCGCGGCTGCCGGGGCGGCCAGTTTTGGCACTTTCACGGCTTGCTTGCTGGCTTCCTTGATCTGCTCTTGCGCGGCCTGGAACAATTCGGACTGGGTCTTGCTGGCGATGCTGAACAGCTCGCGGCCATAGGCGAAGACGCCGTCGAAATTCGGGACGCTGGCGGTGCTCTTGGCGAGGAATTCCTGCGGGTCTTTGGCCTCCAGCAGTTCGCGCGCGGTGGCGGACCCTTTGGCGACAGTGGCCTTGGTGGTGCTCAGGTTGAGGGCGATCACCTTTTGCGCGCCTTCGAAGGCGGTGGAGGCGAAGTTGTTGAGGATTTTCAGCTGCGCTTCCAGCTGCGACTTGGTGGCTGCGGAAAATTGCTCGGGAATCGAAAACATATTCTCTCCTGGAACGATGGGAAATGGTGCGCTGCAATAAGTCCATTCTAGCGGCGAATTATTGCAATGGAAAGACATTTCTGCCGACTTTTTAAGCAGAAGTTATGCACCGCAACATTGCATGCCCGCCGCCGCCTGCCTACAATCGGCCATCCCCACCTGTGGAGTCCGCGATGGACCTTGTGATCCGCCATGCCAGCCTGCCCGATGGGCGCCAGAATATCGATATTGCGATTGCGGGTGGCCGCATCGCCGCTGTCGCTCCCGCCTTGCAAGTAAAGGCGGCGCGCGAAATCGATGCGGAGGGCGACCTGGTCGCGCCGCCTTTCGTCGATGCCCATTTCCATATGGACGCCACCCTGAGCTACGGCTTGCCGCGCGTGAACCAGTCCGGCACCCTGCTGGAGGGCATCGCGCTGTGGGGCGAGCTGAAGCCGCAGCTGACGCAGGAGGCGCTGGTGGAACGCGCGCTGCAATACTGCGATTGGGCCGTGGCGCGCGGCTTGCTGGCGATCCGCACCCATGTCGATGTCTGCGACGACCGCCTGCTGGCGGTGGAGGCGCTGCTGGAGGTGAAGCGCCGCGTGGCCCCTTACCTCGACCTGCAGCTGGTGGCCTTTCCGCAGGATGGCGTGCTGCGCAGCCCGACCGCGCTGGCCAACCTGAAACGCGCCATTGCGCTCGGCGTGGACGTGGTGGGCGGCATCCCGCACTTTGAGCGCACCATGGCCGATGGCGCCGAGTCGGTGCGCCTCCTGTGCGAATTCGCGGCGGAGCAGGGCGTGCGCGTGGATATGCATTGCGATGAATCGGACGATCCGCTGTCGCGCCATATCGAAACCCTGGCCTACCACACGCAGCGCCTGGGCCTGCAGGGCAGGGTGGCCGGCTCGCACCTGACCTCCATGCATTCGATGGACAACTACTATGTGAGCAAGCTGCTGCCGCTGATCCGCGAAGCCGGCGTGGCCGCCATCGCCAACCCGCTCATCAACATCACCTTGCAGGGCCGGCACGACAGCTACCCCAAGCGGCGCGGCATGACCCGCGTGCCGGAAATGCTGGCGCATGGCATCGAGGTCGCCTTTGGCCACGATTGCGTAATGGACCCGTGGTACAGCCTGGGTTCGGGCGATATGCTGGAGGTGGCCCATATGGGACTGCATGTGGCGCAGATGACGGGCCAGGACGCCATGCGCCAGTGCTTCGAGGCGGTGACCAGCGCCCCGGCGCGCATCCTGGGCCTGGAGGGCTACGGCCTGCAGCCCGGTTGCCATGCCGACCTGGTGCTGCTGGACGCGGCCGATCCGGTGGAGGCGATCCGCCTGCGCGCGGCCCGGCGCATGGTGCTGCGGCGCGGCCGGGTGGTGGCCGAGTCGCCGCGCGCGCGGGCGCGGCTGGACTTGCCGGGCCGTCCGGCCGAGACCGGATTCCGGCTGGACAGGTGCGCTGGACTTGCAAGGGAAAATGCATGAAAATTGTGCATCATTCCTGCCATTAGGAGCAGCTTTGAAAGATATCGTCATCCGCCCCGCCACCGAAGACGATTTTGACTCCATGTGGACCATCTTCCAGGAGTTGATCGCCAGCGGCGATACCTACTATTTCGCGGCGGACACCAGCCGCGATGACTGCCATGCCTATTGGTTCGGGCGCGGCGTCAAGACCTGGGTGGCGGTGCTGAATACCGGCCGCCTGCTGGGCATGTACCGCCTGTTGTCCAACCAGCTTGACCGCGGCGCGCATGTGGCCAATGCCTCCTTCATGGTCAGCCCCGCCGCGCAAGGCGTGGGCATCGGCAAGATGCTGGGCCGCCATTGCCTGGAGCAGGCGCGGCGCGACGGCTATCTGGCCATGCAGTTCAATTATGTTGTCAGTACCAATGTCTCGGCCGTGCTGCTGTGGAAGCGGCTTGGCTTTTCCGTAATCGGCACGCTGCCGCGTGCCTACCGCCACCAGCAGCTCGGTTTTGTCGACGTGTATGTGATGTACAAGTTCCTGGCCGATCCCAACGATTGGCCTGAACAATGATCGATACCCAACGCCTGACCCTGCGTCCCCTCACACTTGACGATGCGCCGTTCTACCTGAAACTGCTGAACGAGCCGTCCTTCCTGGAAAACATTGGCGACAAAGGCGTGCGCGACCTGGACGGCGCGCGCGCGGCCATGCTGGCCGGCCCGATCGAGATGCAGGCGCGCCTCGGCTATTCGCTGTGGCTGGTGCTGCGCAAGGAGGACGGTGCGGCCATCGGCATGTGCGGCCTGATCAAGCGCGACACCCTGCCCGGCACCGATATCGGCTACGCCTACCTGCCCGACTATTGGGGGCAGGGCTACGCGTGGGAGGCGGCGTCCGCCGCCCTGGCCTATGGCCGCGATGTGGTCGGCCTGCCGTTTTTGCTCGGTATCGTGTCGCCGAGCAACACCGCTTCCTCGCAGCTGCTGCGCAAGCTGGGCATGCACTACGTGGAGCGCATCCAGCCCACCACTGACCTGTACCGCATGGAGTTCCCGCCACACAACAAGTAGGTTTGGGCCAAGATTGGTTTCTTGGCTTTTACAACTTTCGAGCGCATGATTTGGATAGCAGACCGGAAGCGGGGCATAATGTTGCCCCCAAGAAAAAAACCGGCGAACAGCCAACCAAATCGGGATACAAATCATGAACTTCGGAAACCTAAAAATCGGTATCCGCCTGGCGTGCCTGGGTGGATTTTTTTTGCTCGCCTTGTTGGTGGTGGGCTTCCAGGGCTGGAGCGCGATCGGCGCCATCAAGGCCGACAACGCGGTGAGCATGCAGCGCTCGGTCGCGCTGACGCAGGCGGTCGACACGGCGCGCGGCGCGCAGGTGGAATTCAAGATCCAGGTGCAGGAGTGGAAGAATATCCTGGTGCGCGGCCATGACCCGGCGCAGCTGGACAAGTACTCCAAGGCCTTTGTAAAGAGCGGCCAGTCCACTGCCGCCGAGCTGCAAAAGCTGTCCGGCTTGCTGACCCAGTTGAAGATGCAGACCCCGCTGGTGGATGAGGCGATCAAGATGCACGAAGAGCTGGGCAAGAATTACGGCGCTGCGCTGCAGCAGTTCGACTCCGCCAATCCGGAGAGCTACAAGATGCTGGACAAGGCGGTGCAGGGCATGGACCGTGCGCCGACCAAGAAGATCGATGAAATCGTCGACTACATCGGTGCCCAGGCCAAGAAGAATGCGGGAGAGGCGGTGGCGGCGGCGGATGCGAGCAGCCGCGCCGCCACCCTCACGCTGATGATCGTGCTGGTGGTGACGACCGCCATCGGCGCCGCCCTCCTGTGGTGGATTGTGCAGGGCATTACGCGTCCGCTGGACCAGGCGCTGGATATCGCCAAGACCGTGGCGGCGGGCGACCTGCGCTGCGATGTGGAAGTGACCACGCGCGATGAGGTGGGCGAGCTGCTGACGGCGCTGAAGCAAATGAGCGGCAACCTGTCGGATATCGTGAGCCGCGTGCGGCAGGGCACCGAGACCATCGCCAGCGCGTCCAACGAGGTGGCGACGGGCAGCATGGACCTGTCTACGCGCACCGAGCAGCAAGCCAGCTCGCTGGAGGAAACCGCTTCCTCCATGACGGAGCTGACCAGTACCGTGAGGCAGAACAACGAGAACGCCACGCAGGCGCGCAAGCTGGCCGACGAGGCGTCCAACGTGGCGGTGCGCGGCGGCGCCACGGTGTCGGAGGTGGTGCAGACCATGGGCGCGATCAACGAATCGTCGCGCAAGATCGTGGACATCATCGGCGTGATCGACGGCATTGCGTTCCAGACCAATATCCTGGCGCTGAATGCGGCGGTGGAAGCGGCGCGCGCCGGCGAGCAGGGGCGCGGCTTTGCGGTGGTGGCGGGCGAGGTGCGCAACCTGGCGCACCGCTCCGCTGCGGCGGCCAAGGAGATCAAGGAGCTGATCGGCGATTCCGTGGAGCGTGTGGAAGCGGGCAGCCGCCTGGTGGGCGAGGCTGGCGTGACCATGGAGGAAGTGGTGAGCAGCGTGCGTCGCGTAACCTCGATCATCGGCGAGATCGCCATGGCGACCGGGGAGCAAAGCCAAGGCATCGAGCAAATCAGCGATGCCATCAGCCAGATGGATAGCGTGACGCAGCAGAACGCGGCGCTGGTGGAGGAGGCGGCTGCCGCCGCCGAGGCCTTGCAGCAGCAGGCTGCCAGCTTGTCGGAGGCGGTTTCGGTGTTCAAGGTGCACGAGCCGGCCGGTGCTGCCGGCCGCACGCGCATGTCCGCAGGCCGCAGCCTGCAGACCCTGCCTGCTTAAGGCTTCCCGCCGGGCGCTGGCTTGCCGAAGAACCAGGCCAGCGCAAGGTGGACGCGGCTGGCCCATGACAGTTCGTTGTGGCGGCCGCCCTGGTCGGCGACAAACAGCAGGTCGCGCCCTTCGCGATAGCCGGTCTTCACCAGGGCCTGGCGGAAGGCTTCGCTGTCCTCCAGGCCGTCATACACCGTTCCCGCGTCGATATACAGCTTGAGCGGCATGCGCTTGGGCGGGTTGCGGACCGCGTCGCGGTTGTTCCACCAGAAGGAGCTGGAGAAACCGCCTGCCATCGAAAAGACTTTAGGGTAGCGCTGGGCGATGCCGAGCGAGGCGATGCCGCCCAGCGAAGATCCCATGATGGCGGTGTGGGCGCGGCCCGGCTTGGTGCGGTATTGCTTGTCGACCCAGGGTTTGACGGTCTTGGCGACAAAGTCGGCGTAGGCGTTGAGCTTTCCGCCGCCATGCTTGGCGTCGCAGCAGGGGGTGTATTCGCCGATGCGGTCGCTGGTATTGTCGATGCCGACCACGATCACTTCTTCCATATCCCCTTGCCTGACCAGGCGGTCGGCCACTTCGTCGATATTCCATTCAGTGCCGTAGGCGGCGGTTTTGGCGTCGAACAGGTTCTGGCCGTCGTGCATATAGAGCACGGGGTAGCGGCGCTTGGTGTCGCTGCCGTAGCTGGGCGGCAGGTAGATGCGCAAGCTGCGTTCGTTGCCAAGTTGCGGCGATTTGAATTTTTCGACCAGCTGCAGGGTGCCGTGGCGCGCCGGCTTGGGCGCTTCGGCTGCCGGCAGCAGGCGCGTGGCCAGTACCTCGGCGCGGTTGCGCGCGCCGCTGGCGCCGCCGGCGTCGGCGTAGCTGGCGTTGCTTTGCAGGTCGCTCATGTTGTAGAAGGGCTGCAATTCCAGCTTGTAGCTACCGGGCTTGAGCCGGGCGGTCAGCGGGGTGGACCATGCGGGACCGTCGGCGGGGGCGTTGTGCGGCATTTGCACGATGCCTTGCGCGACCAGGGCGCCGTGCTGGTCGCGCAGGCGCAGGGCTTGCACAGCGTTGGTGATGCCGAGGTTGATCTGGTGGGCGTGGTTGTTGTAGCGCAGTTGCAGATGGTAGCGGCCTTCCCTGGTCACCGTCAGCGCGTCGATGTCAGCCTGCAGTGCGCCGGCAGGGCAGAGCGGTTGCGAATGGTGGCTGCGCGCCGCGCTGGACGGGTGGACTGCCTCCGCTGTGTAGCAATGCCGCGCCGGGGACGCGGTGGCGCGCTCGCGCCACTCGCCGGCCGCGACGCCTTGCGCGGCGAGCTGGCCGTCGCGGTAGATGTTGTAGCGCGCTTCGTCGCGCGTGCCGGGCGCGGGCGCGATACGCAGCGTTGCCGCCGCGCCGGCAGCGGCCTGCTGGACGATGGGTTCGGGCGGGGCAGTGGAGGCGTCTTCGCTACCGGCGAAGGTGATGGACTGCCGCCCTGGCACCAGCGGCCCCATTTCCACCTCGATCAGGTTATCCTCCGCCAGCTCGCTCCACGGCACCGGGCTGCGCGCGTCGCGGCCGTTCAGCTTGCCGCCGATTGGCACGTAGACGCCTTCCAGCGCCACGGCTGGCGGCAATTTGATCCTGAGGTGCAGGCGCTTGCCATGCAATGTGAGATTGGAAAGCTCGACCACGTCGCTGCCGGCAAACCATTCGCGCCGCAGGCGCGAGGTGATGAACGGGTTCACGTGCAAACGCTCCGCGTCCACGCCGATACCGAACATCTGCTGCACCACCATGCCGAGATAGCCGCCCACCGACCAAAGCTGGCGGCGCGAGTTGATGGCCGGCGCGGACGGATCGCCGCTGCGCCATTCCATATTCTCCATATTGGAGAGGTTGAGCGCCGCGCCCTGCAGCAGGCTGGCGTAGGCGGCATCCGCCACCGCGACATTGGTATGCTGCACCGCCGCGCGCAGGCCGTAGGCGGTAACGAAGGGCCACAAGGCGCGGTTGTGGTAGACCGGCACGCCGGGCTGCTGCGGCCAGATGACCGGCGCGCCGAGCGGGCCATGCGGGTAGCGCGCCAGGATGGATTGGGCCTGGCCGGCATCGGCCACGCCGGTGATGATGGCCAGCGCCTGCCCCAGCCAGTCGAACTTGTGCAAAGGCGCACCGTCGAAGTGGCCGGCGGTCAGGCTGCTGTACATGCCGGCATCCTTCAGCCACAGGCGCTCGTTGATGGCGATTTTCAGCGCGCCCGCCCATTGCGTGTAGCGGCGCGCGGTGCTGTTGTCGCCCGCTTCCTGTGCCAGCTCGGCGGCCAGCGTCAGCGCCTTGTAGTGGGCGATGTTGGTGGAAAGCGACTTGGCGCTGGCCATGCTGGACAGGTCGCGCGCAATCCACGCCGCGTAGGACTGCTCGCGCCAGTCCAGGAAGGATTGCTCGCCGTTATACAAGCCGCTGGCGGCATCGAAGGCTGCAAGGCGGTCGTTTTCGATGGTGTTGCGCAGGGCTTGCAGCGCGCTGGCCGCGAACGGCGCGCGTTCGGCGGCAGGCAACGATTTCAGGGCCTGCTCGGCGCCGAAGGCCCAGCTGACACGGTCGGTGCTGACCGGCCAGCTGCCGCCGCTGCCGGTGTCCTGCACGATCTGCAGGCCGTCTGCGCTGCCGGCCGCCAGTGCGGGCTTGCCCTGACGGTAGCCGGAGAGCTTGAACAGCAGGGAGTTGCGGGTGCGCTGCGGGTCCAGCATGGCCAGGCCCAGGTGGGCGGCATAGGACAGGTCGCGCGTCCACACGTAGTGCCACTTTTCGCCGGTTTCAAAGCACTCGCAGGCGATCGGCTGGCCGCCGTTATAGCTGCCGTCGCGGATGGCTTGGACGGAGTCCTGTTTCATCTCCGTGACCGCCAGCGCGAACAGGGCGTCGAAGGCCAGGTTGCCGCTGCGGACGCGCGGCAGGCTGGCTTGCTCGGTGTAGGTGATGGATTGCGGCGCGTTGTCGCGCAGCGCCATGGTGGTAGCGTGCGTGTAGCTGCGCAGCGCCGCCTGCGCGTCCGGCGTTGCGAAGCGCGCGCGGTGGTCGCCGAAGGGCAGTTCGATGCTGGTGCTGGCGAGCGCCGGCGCGGCCGATAGCGCCAGCGCAAAGGATGCCGCGAGCGCCGCCGCGCCGCGGCCCTTGCGCGGCATGCCCGGCCGGTGCTGGACGTGGGCGAGGCGGGGCGCCATCACTGCACCTCCATTACCAGCACGCTGCGCGCCGGCAGCGTGAATTTGCCTTGCAGCGGCATGCTGCGGCCGGTGATGACGTCGGTGCCGCTGCGCGCACCGGCCAGCATCTCGCGGAAACGGTCGGCGTCCAGCGTGACATCGGCCGTGTTCTTGTTCAGCGCTACCATGATTTTCTGCTTGTCGTCATAACGGAAGTACACATAGGTATCCTGCTCCGGTCCGAATTGCATCATCTTGCCATGTTTGACCGCGCTGGAGCCCTTGCGCCAGTTGGCCAGCTTGCGCACGAACGCCTGCATCTCGCGCTGCGCCGCGCTCAAGCCGGCGCCGGTAAAGGCGTTCACCTGGTCGCCGGCCCAGCCGCCCGGCATATCGTGGCGGTAGGACGGATCGTCGCGTCCCTTGACGGTGCTCGGCATCAGGATCTCGGTGCCGTAATAGAACTGCGGAATGCGCGGCACGGTCAGGGTGAAGGCCAGCGCCATGCGCAGCAAGGCGGGGTCGCTATTTACCGCGCTGAAGCTGCGCGACAAATCGTGATTGCCCTCGAACAGCACCAGGTTGGAGGGGGCAGGGTAGAGGTAGTCCTGCGCCAGCGTCTCGTACACATCGTACAGGCGGTAGCTGCCGTCGGTATCGGCCAGCGCCTTGCGCAGCGCGTCGTTGAGCGGGAAGTCCATCAGGCTCGGCGCGTTGAGCGCCTGCCAGCGCGCCACGATCGGGATGCGCGTGCTCCATTCCTCGCCCACCATGTTCAGGTTCGGATACTCCGCCCGCAGGCGGCGCGACCACTCGGTGAGGAAGCCGGTCTCGGAATAGCCGTAGGTGTCCACGCGCAGGCCGGACAGCCCGGCATACTCGATCCACCAGATATTGTTCTGGATCAGGTAGTTCGACACATAGGGATTGGCCTGGTTCATGTCCGGCATATGCGGCCCGAACCAGCCCTGGGTGAAGTTGCGCGCATCCTCCTTGCTGCCGTAAGGGTCGACATTGGCCACCCGATGGTGCGCCGTGGGCGTGAACTTGCCGTCGTAGCTCAGCCAGTCGGGCATCGGCATATCCTTCAGCCACCAGTGACGGCTGCCGATGTGGCTCAGCACCACGTCCTGGATCACGCCGATGCCGCGCGTACGCGCCTGCGCCACGAAGTTGCGGAAGTCCTCGTTGCTGCCATAGCGCGCATCCACCTTGTAATGGTCGGTTGCCGCATAGCCGTGATAAGAATGCTTGTCCTGGTTGTTCTCGACCAGGGGTGTCGGCCAGATCTGTGTGAAGCCCATGTCGCGCACATAGTCCAGGTGCGCCGTCATGCCGGCCAGGTCGCCGCCGTGGCGCCCGCTGCCATCGGCGCGGTTGGCCTTGTCCGGCATGCCCGCCACGCTGTCGTTGGCCGGATCGCCGTTGGCGAACCGGTCCGGCATGACCTGGTAGATCGCATCGGCCGAATTGAAACCCTGGCGCTGGGCCGAGCCGGGTGCGCGCGCCAGCAGCTGGTAGCTATACGTCATGCCGCTCTTGCCCGGTGCCGCGAAGCGGATGTCGAAGCGCCCCGGCGCCACGCCTGGCGCCAGCACCAGGTCGATGAACAGGTAATTGCGGTTGGCGACCCGGCTCACGCTCGCAATGCGCACGCCCGGATAGTCGATGGACGGCTCCAGTCCCGCCACCTGCGGCGCATGCACCATCAACTGTAGCCTGGGGTCCTGCATGCCGGCCCACCAGAACGGCGGTTCCATATGCTGGATGCGCGCCTCGGCGGCGAAGGCGCTCGGCAGCAGGGCCGCCGCGAACAGGGCGGCGCAAATGGTCTTTCTCATCATGTCTCCGGTTGGAATGTCTTACGGGCCCGACAATACACCCAATTGAGCTGTAGTTCTACTACATCGAATTTGGCCTCTGGCTGTAGCCGAAATACAACGCAACAACAGGAAATCCCCAAGGCGGCCTTCAATTATTCGCAGTAATACATGCTGGTGATGATAGTCATTCATTGACATTGAATCTAGTTTTAGTACAGAATCCGGCTCAGAGCGTCCGAAAGAGCGTTCGCTTCCTAAGGATTCCCGTGTAGTCGAAATAAACCGGTATGCGCAGGTTGCGGGAAAATTGTTTAATGAGTGAGGGGACTTTAATGAACATCTTCGCAAGTAAGCGAGGCAATACCGTATTCCGACTGAGCCCAGTTGCAGCTGGCTGCGCTGTCTTCGTATCTGCCTTCGCCGGCTCCGCATACGCACAAGACACCACCACCGGCCAGGCGGCCGATGCGTCCATGCAAACCGTGACCGTGTCCGGCATCCGTCGTGGTATTGAAGACGCGATCTCGGTCAAGAAGAACGCCACCTCGATCGTCGAAGCGATTTCCGCCGAAGACATCGGCAAGCTGCCGGATTCCTCCATCGCCGAATCCATCGCCCGCCTGCCAGGCCTGGCCGCCCAGCGTGTTGCCGGCCGTGCCCAGAACATTTCCGTCCGTGGCCTGTCGCCGGACTTCTCCACCACCCTGCTGAACGGCCGCGAGCAAGTTTCCACCGGCGACAACCGCAGCGTGGAATTCGACCAGTACCCGTCCGAGCTGATTAGCGGCGTGACCATCTATAAGACCCCGGATGCGGGCATGGTGGGCCAGGGCCTGTCCGGTACGCTGGACCTGCAGACCGTGCGTCCGCTGGCCTTTGGCAAGCGCACCTTCTCCATGGGCGGCCGCGTCGAGAAGAACTCGCTGGGCGGTATCGCCAACACCGACGACCGCGGCAACCGCTTCAACTTCAGCTACATCGACCAGTTTGCCAACCGCACCATCGGCGTGGCGATCGGCTTTGCCCACCAGGATCAGCCGCAGCTGGCCTATGAAACCGGCGTGTACGAGCCATGGAAGCGCGAATCGCGCCCAGGCGTAGCAGCTGGCACCACCGTTACCGACGGCATCAAGTCCCTGGGCCGCAGCGGCTACAACAAACGCAATGGCCTGATGGGCGTGCTGCAGTACCGCCCAAGCAAGACCTTCACCAGCATGATCGACGTGTACGCGTCGCAGTTCAAGCATGAAGACACCGCCAACCAGTTCGAAGTGCATATCGGCGGCTACAACGGCAACTACACCCCTGGCCTGAACTTCGAAAACGCCGTCGCAAATGGCGGCGTGCTGTCCAGCGCCACCGCAACCGGCGTGTACCCGCTGGTGCGCGGCATGTACGACAAGCGCAAGGACGATATCCGCGCCATCGGCTGGAACAATGAATGGAAGCTGGATGGCTGGTCCCTGGTAGCCGACATCAGCCGCTCCACCGCCAAGCGCGATGAAGTGAGCCTGGAAAACAACCTGCAGATTAGCGATGCTGCCGGCAATCCATTCCTTGATTCCGTCAAGCTGGGCTTCCGCACCGGCGGTTTCCCGACCATGGACCCTGGCCGCGATTACAGCAACCCGGCCAACCTGTACGTGCGTAACACCATTTACGGTTCCGGCTACGGCAAGACCCCGAAGGTCGAGGATGAGCTGAACGGCTTCAAGCTGGCCGCCAACATCCAGTCCTCGGGTGCTATGGAGAAGTACTTCTCGAGCTTCGATTTCGGCGTGCACTATTCCGACCGCAGCAAGTTCAAAGACCAGCCGGAAGGCAGCATCAACCTGAAGGGCGCGCCATCCACCATCTCGTCCGACCTGATGTATAACTCGGTCGATCTCGGCTTTGCCGGCGTCGGCATGATCCCGGCCTGGAACGTCCCGGGCGTGGTTGCCAAGTACATGACCTTTGCACCGGTCAACAACCTGGACTACCTGATTGCCAAGGCATGGACCGTGGATGAGAAGATCACCACCACCTTCGCCAAAGCCAATATCGACTACGACATGGGCGGCGTTTCAGTGCGCGGTAACTTCGGCGTGCAGGCACAGCACACCAAACAGTCGTCCGACGCCAAGTACTGGGACGGCACCGCCCCGGCCGGCAGCCAGGTCAAGCCAGTCCACGACGGCAAGACCTATACCGACTACCTGCCAAGCCTGAACCTGGCGTTCGGCTTCGAGAATGACCACACCGTGCGCATGGCCCTGGCCAAGCAGATGGCTCGCCCACGTGTTGACCAGCTGCGCGCTGCGCTGGACTTCAACGTCGGCACCAACGACTTCAAACCAGGCGGCAGCGGCGGTAACGCCCAGCTGGACCCATGGCGCGCCAAGGCCTTCGACATCTCGTACGAAAAATACTTCGGCAAGAAGGCGTACGTGTCGCTGGCTGGTTTCTACAAGAAGCTGGATACCTACATCTTCACCGAGACCCGCACCCGCGACTTCTCGGCGCAGATCCCGGGCACCAAGGCGATCACCCCGTTCGGTAACTACACCGCGCCTTACAACGGCAAGGGCGGCAACATGAAAGGCCTGGAGCTGACCGCTTCCCTGCCGCTGAACATGGTAACCCCGGTGCTGGACGGCTTCGGCGTGAGCGGCAGCTATGCTTACACCGACAGCGCGATCACCATCAAGGACCCGAGCAGCAGCATCGCCACCAACATTATGCTGCCGGGCCTGTCGAAGAACACCAGCAACCTGACCCTGTACTACGAGAAGGCAGGCTTCGAAACCCGTGTCAGCCAGCGTCGCCGTTCCGACTTCGTGGGCGAGATCGGTAACTTCGCCGGCGAGCGCACCCTGCGCTACGTGGTGGGTGAGAACATCATCGACTTCCAGATCGGCTACAGCTTCGGCGAAGGCATGTTCAAGGGCATGGGCCTGGTGCTGCAGGTGAACAACCTGCGCAACGCAGCCTACGAGACCTACAACGGTATCGCCAACCAGCAACTGGAATACCAGAAGTATGGCCGCACCGTCCTGCTGGGCGCGAACTACAAGTTCTAATCCTGCAGCATAAAAAAATCGGGGGCCGCGGCCCCCGATTTTGTTTTACTTCGCTTTAGCGGCGAGTTGCTTGTTTTGTTCGTCCAGCCAGGTTTTCAGCGGGGCGAAGTAGTCCAGCATAGCCTGGCCATCGATGCGTTCTTCACCGGTGGCGGCTTTCAGTGCTTCCGGCCACGGCTTGGAAGCGCCCATCTCCAGCATGGACCACAGCTTCTTGCCTGCTTTTTCACTGCCGTAGATCGAGCACTGGTGCAGCGGGCCGGTGTAGCCGGCTTCCTTACACAGGGCACGATGGAGTTGGAATTGCAGCAGGTGGGCCAGGAAGTAGCGCGCGTACGGCACGTCGGCCGCCACGTGGTACTTGGCGCCGGCGTCGAAACCGTCAGCCAGCATCGGCAGCGGGCGCTTCACGCCCATGTACTGCTCGCGCAGCTGCCACCAGCTCTTGTCGTAGTCCGCAGGCTTGGTCTTGCCGGCGTACACGTCCCAGCGCCATTTATCCACCGAGTAGGCGAATGGCAGGAAGGCTACTTTGGCCAGGGCGCGCTTGAGCAGCTCGCCGGTGGCGGCATTCGGGTCCGGTTCCTCGTTCATCAGGCCGACCTTCTTCAGGTAGTTCGGGGTGATGGACAGGGCAATGGTGTCGCCGATCGCTTCGTGGAAGCCGTCGTTGGCGCCGTTGCGGAACAGGCTCGATTGGTTCTTGTAGGCCAGGTCGTAGTAGATGTGGCCCAGCTCGTGGTGGATCACCGCGAATTCCTCTTCGGTCGGGCGGATGCACATCTTGATGCGCACGTCGTCCTTGCCGTCCAGCTGCCATGCGGAAGCGTGGCACACCACGTCGCGGTCGCGCGGTTTTTCCAGCAGCGAACGCTCGTAGAAGGACTCCGGCAGCTTAGGCATGCCGAGCGAGGTGTAGAAGCGCTCGCCGTACTGCACCATCTCCTTGGCGCTGGTCTTCTTCTGTTCCAGCACATTGGTCAGGTTGAATTTGGAGGCGCCGGTGGCCGGCATCAGCAGCGGGTAGATGTTCTCCCAGCTCTGGCTCCACATATTGCCGAACAGGTGGGCCGGGATCGGGCCGGTCAGCGGCACCACTTCCGGGCCATAGGCTTCGCGCAGCTTGTAGCGGGTGTAGGTGTGCAGCGCTTCGTGCAGCGGCTTGACCTGCTGCCAGATGCGTTCCATCTCGGCCGAGAATTCCTCCGGCTTCATGTCGTAGCCCGCGCGCCACAGGGCGCCGGTGTCGGCGTAGCCCATTTCGCGCGCGCCCTTGTTGGACAGCTCAACGTACTCGGTGTACAGCTTTTTGTAGGACGGCGATTGCTGGTGCCAGCCGCTCCACGCTTCCAGCAGCTCTTTCGGGTTGCGGCTGGTGGCCAGGGTTTTTTCCAGGTCGCCCAGGGCCTGGCACTTGCCGTCGGCGGTGCAGTACTTGGCTTTGCCGTAGGCGCCATTCAGCTTGGCGTTGGCGTCGGCGTAAGCCTGGCGCTCTTTCTCGTTCGGCAGCATCAGCGTCAATTGCAGCAGCTTGATCTTGCGCGCTTCCTCGTCGCTCAGCTTCACGCCGTTAAAGCGGCGTGCTTCCAGCGCGGCCTGGCCGGACGCGTCCAGCTGCAGCTCGCCGAAGTAGGCGGTCAGCGCTTCGGTGTCGTCGGTGATGAAGTTTTGCGCGACCCAGGCGGCGCGGCTGCCGATGTGACCCAGCTTGTCGAACTTTTCTTCGGTCTGGGCGATAAACTTCTTCGCTTCAGCCGGGGTGCCCTTGCCCTTTTTCGGGGCGGGGGCGGCGTGGGCGAAGCCCGTCGCCAGGGCCAGGCCCAGGGCCAGGACCAGTGGTTTTTTCATAGTAGTTTTAGTCAATTCAATCTCCTCTCAGATAAAACTGCCCGCTAATATATCACTCATGAAACTCATACAACTCGCAGTTTTGGCCCTCTGCAGCCAGGCCGCCCTGGCCCAAAATGCCGACCGCCAGTTCATTTCTGCCGCTCGCAGCGCGAATTCGCTGGAAATCGGCACAAATGACGGTAAATACATCATCAAGCCGTATTCGGCGGCTGTGGTGGAAACCACCTTTATCCCCAACGGCGAACAGTTCGACCCGGCCTCGCACGCCGTGGTGCTGGCGCCAACGGGCGTGGCCACCACGCTGCGCGAAGAGGGCGGGGCGCTGGAATACGCCACGCCCGGCCTGACCGTGCGCATTGAGAAGAAGCCTTTCCGCATCAGCTACGCCTACAAGGGCAAGCCGCTGGTGGCCGAGAAGCGCGGCTACCGCCGCGAAGGCAAGATGGAGGCGCTGGAGTTCGCGCTGGACGGCGACGAAGCCCTGTACGGCGCCGGTGCGCGCGCGGTCGGCATGAACCGCCGTGGCCACCGCTTCCAACTGTATAACCGCGCCCACTATGGCTACGAAGCGCGCTCCACGCTGCTGAACTTCACCATCCCGATGGCGCTGTCGTCGAAGAAGTACGCCATCCACTTCGACAACCCGCAGACCGGCTATCTGGACTTCGACAGCAAGAAGGACGGCACCCTGTCGTACGAAACCATCGGCGGGCGCAAGACCTACCAGGTGGTGGCGGGCGAGCAATGGGAAGACGTGGTGGCCAACTACACCAGCCTGACCGGCCGCCAGCCCTTGCCGCCGCGCTGGACCTTCGGCAATTTCGCCAGCCGCTTCGGCTACCGCACGGAGGCGGAAACCCGCGCCGTGGTCGACAAGTTCATCGCCGAGAAGATCCCGGTCGACGCCGTGGTGCTGGACCTGTACTGGTTCGGCAAGACCGTCCAGGGCACCATGGGCAACCTGGCCTGGGACAAAGACAGCTTCCCCAACCCGAAAGGCATGATGGCCGACCTGGCAGCCAAGGGCGTGAAGACCGTGATCATCACCGAGCCCTTCGTGCTGACCACCTCCAGCCGCTGGCAGGAGGCGGTCGCCAAGAAGGCGCTGGCGAGCGACGCCACCGGCGCGCCGGGCCGCTACGACTTCTACTTTGGGAACACCGGCCTGATCGACTTGTACCGCCCCGAAGGACGCGACTGGTTCTGGAACATCTATAAAGAGCTGAAGGCCGGCGGCGTGGCCGGCTGGTGGGGCGACCTGGGCGAGCCGGAAGTGCATCCGGCCAGCCTGCGCCACGGCAGCAAGGGCGAGCTGGGCGCCGACGAGGTGCACAATATCTATGGTCACGACTGGGCGCGCCTGATCGCCGAAGGCTATCAAAAAGAGTTCCCGCAGGAGCGCCCGTTCATCCTGATGCGCGCCGGCTACTCGGGCTCGCAGCGCTTCGGCATGATCCCCTGGTCGGGCGACGTGCAGCGCAGCTGGGGCGGTTTGCAGTCGCAGATGGAGATCGCGCTGCAAATGGGCATGCAGGGCCTGGCCTATATGCACTCCGACCTGGGCGGCTTCGCCTCGCCGATGCTGGATGACGAGCTGTATGTGCGCTGGCTGCAATACGGCGTGTTCCAGCCCGTGTTCCGCCCGCACGCGCAAGAGGAAGTGCCGTCCGAGCCGGTGTTCCGCGCCGAGCGCGCCAAATCGCTGGCGCGCGAAGCGATCCGCCTGCGCTACGCCATGCTGCCCTATAACTACAGCGCAGCCTTCGACAACAGCCAGAGCGGCCTGCCGCTGATGCGCCCCATCCTGTTCGAAGGCGGCGATGGCGGCGTGGCCTCCACCTACCTGTGGGGCCGCGACTTCCTGGTGGCCCCGGTCACCGAGCCTGGCGCGCAACGCAAGGAAGTCAACTTCCCCGCCTCGTCCAAAGTCTGGTTCGACTTCCACAGCGGCGCCGCGCACAAGGGCGGCATCAACGAAGTAGTGCAGGTCGTCCCCGAGCGCATTCCCGTGTTCGTGCGCGCCGGCGCCCTGGTGCCGATGGCCAAGGTGGTGCAATCCACCCGCGACTACAGCGCAAAGCAGATTGACCTGCACTATTACTATGACGCCAGCGCCGCCGCCTCGTCCGGCAAGCTGTACGACGACGACGGGGCCAGCGCCGACGCCCACGCGCAAGGCAAGTACGAACTGGCCCGCTTCAGCGCCGCCGCCTCCGCCGCCGGCTTTGCAATTGGCATCGACACCGAAGTAGGCAAGGCCTGGCAGCCGGTCGCCCGCACCTATGCCCTCAAGGTGCACAATGTGGCAAGCCGCCCGCGCAGCGTGGCGCTGGATGGCAAGCCGGTCGCCGCCCGCTGGGACGCCCGCACGCGCACCCTTGAGCTGACCCTGCCGGCGCGCGCGGCAATGAAAGCGAAATTGTCAGTCGTTCTGTAACATGACTACAAATTAGCACTGAAACTGGCTGTTTACGGGCTGTCATTGCATTGACAGCCTGTAGTTGCCATGTTATTTTGCTACAAATTTACGCAAGCGCGGACAAAAAACGGGGACACCAGATGCAACCTTCCACCATCAAACCGCGGCTGTCATTTTGGCAGCTGTGGAACATGAGTTTCGGCTTCTTCGGCATCCAGTTCGGCTTCGCGCTGCAGAACACCAACACCAGCCGCATTTTCTCCACGCTGGGCGCCACCCCGGACGAATTGCCCCTGTTCTGGCTGGCCGCACCGGTCACCGGCCTGCTGGTGCAACCGATCATCGGCTACCTGAGCGACAACACCTGGCACGCCAGATGGGGCCGCCGCCGCCCGTTCTTCTTCATCGGCGCGCTGCTGGCCAGCATCGCCCTGTTCCTGATGCCCAATTCCACCGCGTTGTGGATGGCCATCCTGGTCCTGTGGCTGATGGACGCATCGATCAACATTTCGATGGAACCGTTCCGCGCCTTCGTCGGCGACAAGCTCGATGAATCGCAGCAGACCGCCGGCTTCGCGATGCAGACCTTCTTCATCGGCCTGGGCGGCGTGATCGCCTCCCTGCTGCCGACCATCTTCACCGACGTCCTCCACGTCAGCAACGAAGTGGTCAACGGCGCCATTCCGGACTCCGTGCGCTACTCCTTCTACGCCGGCGGCGCCGCCTACTTCCTGGCCGTGCTGTGGACCGTGCTGACCGCCGACGAACTGCCACCGGAAGACGTGGAGAAATTCCGCATGGAGCGCGCCCAGCGCCGCGGCTTCGCCCACTCGCTGAAGGAAGTATTCGGCGGCGTGATGCACATGCCGAAAACCATGGCCCAGCTGGCGCTGGTGCAGTTCTTCACCTGGTTCGCGCTGATGGGCATGTGGGTCTTCACCACGCCGGCAGTGGCCGACAACGTGTTCGGCACCACCGACGGCAAATCCGCCCTGTTCCAGGAAGCAGGCAACTGGGTCGGCTGGCTGTTCGCCACCTACGGCGGCGTCTCCGCCATGGCCGCATTCCTGCTGCCCAAACTGGCGCACGTCACCAGCCGCCGCTTTGTGCACATGCTCTGCCTGGTGATCGGCGGCGTGAGCCTGGCCAGCGTCGCCTTCATCCACGACCGGCACATGCTGCTGCTGCCGATGATCGGCGTCGGCATTGCCTGGGCCAGCATCCTGACCATGCCATACGCGATCCTGGCAGGCGCGCTGCCGGCCAAGCGCATGGGCTACTTCATGGGCGTCTTCAACTACTTCGTCGTGCTGCCGCAGATCGTCGCCAACCTGGTGCTCGGCCCGGTCATCAAGCACCTGTTCGACGGCCACTCCGCCAGCGTGCTGGTACTGGGCGGCATCTCCATGGCCATCGGCGGCGTGCTCACGCTCATCGTGAGCGACTCGGCCAAGAAAGAAGCCTGACCATCCAGCGGCGCGCACCGCCCGCGCCGTTCGCGGCAAACTAGGAAAAAATGGGGACGTACCCCATTTTTTTCGGAGGAGCGAACATGGCAATTCAGACCGTAGCAACGTCCCCCATCCCCGGCCAGCGCCCGGGGACTTCCGGGCTGCGCAAGAAGGTCAGCGCCTTCCAGCAGCCGCATTATCTTGAGAACTTCGTGCAGGGCGTGTTCGACACGCTGGGCGCCGCCGCCGGCCAAACACTGGTGCTGGGCGGCGATGGCCGCTACCACAACCGTGCCGCAATCCAGGTCATCCTGAAGATGGCGGCAGCGCATGGCTTCGCGCGCGTGCTGCTGGGGCAGGGCGGCATCCTGTCCACGCCCGCCGCCAGCTGCGTGATCCGCAAGCACGGCGCGCTGGGCGGCATCATCCTCTCCGCCAGTCATAACCCCGGCGGCCCGGAGGGCGACTTCGGCATCAAGTACAACGGCGCCAACGGCGGCCCCGCCCCGGAAGCGCTGACCGAAGCAATCTATCAGCGCACGCTGGCGCTGGCCGAATACCGCATCAGCGACGCGCCCGACATCGACATCGACAGCCGCGGCACGCGCACCGTCGACGCCATGCCGGTGGAGGTGATCGACCCCGTGGCCGACTACGCGCAACTGATGGAGCAGCTGTTCGATTTCGCCGCCATCCGCCGCCTGTTCGCGGGCGGTTTTACCATGTGCTTCGACGCCATGCACGCCGTGAGCGGCCCCTACGCCCGCGCCATCCTGGAAGGCATGCTGGGCGCGCCCGCCGGCAGCGTGATCAACGGCCAGCCGCTGGAAGACTTCGGCGGCCTGCACCCCGACCCCAACCCGGTCAACGCCGAACAGTTGATCGCCCTGATGGCCGCCCCCGGCGCGCCCGGCTTTGGCGCCGCTTCGGACGGCGACGCCGACCGCAATATGATCGTCGGCCGCAGCTTCGAGGTCGCGCCGTCCGACAGCCTGGCCGTGCTGGCCGCCAATGCCGGGGTAGCGCCCGGCTACGCCGGCGGCCTGGCCGGCATTGCCCGCTCCATGCCCACCTCGCGCGCCGCCGACCGCGTGGCCGATGCGCTGGGCATACCCTGCTACGAAACCCCCACCGGCTGGAAATACTTCGGCACCCTGCTCGACGCCGGCAAGGCGACGCTGTGCGGCGAAGAGAGCTACGGCACCGGCTCAAACCATATCCGCGAGAAAGACGGCCTGTGGGCCGTGCTGTTCTGGCTCAACCTGCTGGCCGTGCGCGGCGGCTCGGTGCGGGACATCGTCAGCGCCCACTGGCAGCGCTTCGGCCGCCACTACTACTCGCGCCACGACTACGAAGCCATCGATCCCGACGCGGCGCGCCGGCTGATGCAAGACCTGCGCATCAAGCTGGCCAACCTGCCGGGCCAGAACATGAACCACTACCAGGTGCAGTCGGCCGACGATTTCGAGTACACCGACCCGGTGGACGGCTCGCACGCCAGCCAGCAAGGCATCCGCATCATGATGACGGACGGCTCGCGCATCGTGTATCGCCTGTCCGGCACCGGCACCGAAGGCGCCACCCTGCGCGTCTACCTCGAACGCTACGAGGCCGACCCGGCGCAGCACCATATACCAACGCAGCAAGCCCTGGCGGGGCTGATCGCCATTGCCGACAGCGTGGCCAGCATTGCCATGCACACCGGCCGCAGTAACCCCACCGTCATCACCTAAACCGCATAAGGAACCAGCCGCATGAAACTGTCATCCCTCGCATTGTCCTTGCTGCTTGCCACCGGCGCGCACAGCGCACTCGCCGCGCCGCCCAAGCCTTTCCTCTGGGAGAGTGCGACCGTCTACTTCCTGCTGACCGACCGCTTCGCCAACGGCGACAAGGCCAACGACCTGGCCTACGGCCGCAAGGCCGACGGCGCACCGCTGCGCGGCTATATGGGGGGCGACTTCAAGGGCCTGACCGCCAAGATCAAGTCAGGCTACTTTGACGAGCTGGGAGTGGACGTGATCTGGACCACGCCGCCGGTCGAGCAGATCCACGCGGGAACGGATGAAGGCACCGGAAAATCCTACGGCTTCCACGGCTACTGGGTGCGCGACTTCACGGCGCTGGACGCTAACCTCGGCACCGAAAAGGACTTCCGCGACTTTGTCGAAGCAGCGCACGCGCGCGGCATCCGCGTGCTGCTCGACGTGGTCATGAACCACACCGGCCCCGTCACCGATGCAGATCCGGTGTGGCCCGCTGGCTGGGTGCGCACCGAACCGCAATGCCAGTACAAGGACGCGCCCAGCACGATCGGATGTACCCTGGTGAAAAACCTGCCCGACTTCCGCACCGAGAGCAATGAGCCGGTCGCACTGCCGGAAGCCTTGGCCGCCAAATGGAAGGCCGAAGGCCGCTACGAGCGCGAAGTGAAAGAGCTGGACGACTTCTTCGCCCGCACCGGCTACCCGCGCGCACCGCGCTACTACCTCATGAAATGGCACGCCGACTGGGTGCGCAAGTTCGGCATCGACGGCTTCCGCGCCGACACGGTCAAGCATGTGGAGTCCGGCGTCTGGGCCGAGCTGCGCAAGGTGGCCCTGGCCGCGCACGAAGACTGGAAGCGCGCCAACCCGAAGAAGGTGCTGGGCGACGGGCGCTTCTTCATGACTGCGGAGGTGTACAACTACAACATCGCGCACGGGCTGTCATTCGACATGGGCGGCGGTGCCAAGACCAACTTTTACGCCGACAGCTTCGACAACCTGATCAACTTCGGGCTGGTGCATGACGCCAAGGGCGATTACGAGTCCGTGTTCGGCAAATACGCCGCGCACCTGGCCGGCCCGCTGAAGGGCTACTCGGTGCTGAACTATATTTCATCGCACGACGACGGTAACCCGTTCGACCCGGCCCGCAAGAAGCCGTTCGAATCGGCCAATAAGCTGCTGCTGGCGCCCGGCCTTGCGCAGATCTACTACGGCGACGAAACCGCGCGCCGGCTGGATATCGCGGAAGCGACGGGCGACGCCAAGCTGCGTTCTTATATGAACTGGGAGGATTTGACATCGAATGCGCAGCGCGAAGGCTACAAGGTGGCGGCCGTACGCGCGCACTGGGCCAAGCTGGGCAAGTTCCGCCGCGCGCACGCGTCGATCGGGGCAGGGGAGCATAGGAAGCTGGCTGACTCGCCTTATACCTTCAGCCGGGTGCGGGGGGATGACAAGGTTGTGGTGGCGCTGGATGCAGGGACCGGGAAGGCCCTGGATATTCCGGTAGCGGGCGTGTTCGCCGATGGCGTCCGCGTGAAGGATGCCTATTCCGGTGCCACGTACAAGGTGAAGAATGGCGTTGTGCGCACCAGTGGCAAGCACGATACCATTTTGCTCTCGCAATAAAACCGGTAAAACCGGAAACCCGGAAAACCAGGGTCTGCCCCTGGTTTTCCTAGCCCCTCAACTACTCAACAAACACCACAGCCGTGCGCGCCGGAATCGTAAACCTCCCGCTGGTCGCATCGAAGCGCGCCTCCGCAGCCCGTTTATCCCCTGCGTCACGCGCCGCCTGCACCGGATGCAAGCGGTAAGCCCTGCCAATCTCCGACGGCGCCACGATAGTCTGCTCCACCTTATCCACATTGATAAAGTAAGCCACAGTCCGGAAACCCGCCCCCGCATAACCAGCACCATCCAGACGCGCCGCCACAACGGTCGCCACCTGCTGCGGGCCCGTATTCAGGAAATGCAAACGCTGCCTGACATCCTCCGCCGAACGCATACGGAACAGGGTACTGCCAGCACGAATGCGCAGCAGATCGCGGAACGCATCGCGCGCGAAAGCGATATCGGTCGGCGTCGGCTTCAGCCCCTGGTTCGCCAGCAGCGGCTGGATCAGCGCATAATCCTTGCCGTTGTCCGCAGCCGGCGGCAGGCCCACGCCGAAATAGTTATCCTGGTAAGTCCAGTCCAGGCGGTTGAACCAATCGCCCGACTCAAAGCTGTTCCGGTCCAGCGACTTAGAACGCAAAATCTCCTGCCCCGCATGATAGTAAGCCACACCCTGCGAAAACGCATTGATCGCCGCCGCCAGCACCTGCACGCGCGCCCGGTCGGCACTGGTGGTGGCCAACGGAAGCTTGAAGGCATTGATATCGTACAGCGTCTGGTTATCATGGTTCTCCACATAATTGACCACCTCGCCCGGCTCGCTCGCATAACCCGCAGGCTGGTTGCCACCGTAAACGATGGACTGCAACTCCTGCGTCGCACCGGTATATGTCTGCATGCGGTAAGTGCGCAGCGAACCCGCCAGTCCCACCCGCACCATATCCGCCGCCCTCATCAAATCCGCCACCGGACGCAGGCCCGCACCGGCATTCGCGTCATACACCAAGCCATTCACGAAGCCCTGCTGCGCAATCATCTGCAAGCCCGAATCGCCCGCACCGCCGCCGCGCACCGCATCGCGCCCGCGATCGCTGAAGGTACCGATGCCGCTACCGTTCAACGACAGCTGCGAAGCCTGCACAAAGCGCGCGCCATCCGCCACCTCGCCAAAGTTCCAGCCCTCGCCGATCAAATGCACATGACGGCCCGCAGCCTTATTGACGCGCGCCTGCAGCGCCTCCATCGCCGCCCGCGGCTGGTGGCCCATCAAATCGAAGCGGAAGGAATCGATGTGGTAATGCTTGGTCCAAAGCTCCGCCGAATCGATCATCAGCTTCGCCATCATGCGGTTCTCGGTCGCCGTGTTGAAGCAGCAGGTCGACTGCTCAATGTCGCCCTTCAGGTTCAGGCGATGATAGTAGCCCGGCACGATGCGGTCCAGCACCGAGCGTTCGTGCTGACCGCCGCGATAAGTATGGTTATAGACCACATCCGTACCCACCCGCAGGCCGGCCTGATGCAGGGCCATGACCATCTCGCGCAGCTCGATGATGCGGCGCCCCCCATCCGACGCATCGGTGCTGTAGCTGCCCTCCGGCGCATTGAAGTGCCACGGATCATAGCCCCAGTTATAGCAATCCTTCTGCGCATTCTCCCCGACGACGCGCTGCTGCTGGTCGCTGTCCGGCGCCCCATGCACGACAGGTGCCACGCAACCCTTTTCCGGCACGCTGCCCAGGTCATACACCGGCAGCAGGTGCACATCGGTCATGCCCGCTTTCGCCAGCATAGCCAGGTGCTTCATCCCATTCGAACCGGCCTCCCTGAAAGCGGTGTACTTGCCGCGATTCGCCGCGCTCACTGACAGGTCGTTGATCGAAAAATCGCGCACATGCAGCTCATAGATCGACATATCCGGCTGCGCCTTCACCGTGGCCGGCGGCGCATCCTTGCCCCAGCCGGCAGGCGCCAGACGCGGGTCCGCCAGGTCGGCGATATAGCTGCGCGCCGAATCCGCAGTCAGGCTGACGGCATAGGGATCGGTCACCGCATTGCGCACCAGGCCAGTGCGCGGCGCCACCACATCCACGATGTATTTGTAATAGGCGCCGGACAGGTTGCCGCGCAGGTTCGCCGACCAAATCCCGGTCTTCGCATCCGCCCGCATCGAGGTAATCGATTTCGGCTTGCTGCTGCCTGTATCGAACAAGCACACCGACACGCGCTGCGCAGTCGGCGCCCACAGCTTGAAGCTGGTGCCGGCCTTGCCGACGGTCGCGCCCAGGTCGTGCGCATCCTCGGCTGCAGCGTAGAGGGCGTCCAGCGCGCCTGGTAATTGCAGCCCGGTCGCATCGCGCACCGTACCGTCCGGATTCTCCTGCACCAGCACCAGTTGCCTGGACAGCAGCGAAGGCAGGCGCGCCCGGTCCGACTGCGCCACGGCCAGCACCACGCCATCGCCCGCGTACTTGAAGCGCGCCGGCAACGCCGACTCCGACACGGACAGCGCCAACGCGCCATCCGCACCGCTAACGGACGCCCCTTGCGCTGCACTGATCCCCGCAGCTGCCGCGTAATATAGTTTGAAGATCCCCCCAGCCTGCACGCCCGGCCAAGTGGCCCGCCCGCCATCCAGCCACAACGCACGCGCATCAAAGCCCTGGGTCCGCGCCAGCACGGTTTCGTGCGGGCCATCGCAAGCAGCCAGGGTAGGCGGCGTGGTAGCGGTAGGCGCGGCGGTGAGGGCGGTGGTTGGGGCGGCTGCCTGAGCTGCCGAGGCCAGGGCGGTGGCGAGTGCCGCCGCAAGGATACGCTGCTGCATATTGTCTCCGTAGTAGTGATGCTACAGAAATATTACATCAATATGTGTAGTCCTACTACGTCAATTCGAGGTCAAAATTCGGGGTCAGGTCTGACAATCGGACACCGGCAGCTTACCTTTGATATTTCTCAAAGCTTTCGCATCATAAAAAACGCCCTGTTCCTGGATGAGCCGGGAACAGGGCGTTTTGATAAAGATCAAAAGTGTGCGGTCGGTGTCCGATTGTCAGACCTGACCCCGAATTTTGACCCCGGAATCTAGTCTTTTCGGTAGAAGTCCATCATCTTGTAGCGCGTGGCGTACATCGCGAAGATGGTGCCGGCTACGGCGGCGAAGGCGGCGCAGAAGTACATCTGGAAGGCCATCACCGATAGGCCGGTGGTGGAGATGTAGGCGGAGACGGCTTCGTTCTTTACGCTGGCGTTCAGGATCAGCACCCACAGGTTGCCAATCGTGGTGCCGAGGTACCACAGCGCCATGATCGCGCCTTTCATCGAAGCCGGGGCTTGCGAGTAGGCGAATTCGATGCCGGTGGCGGATACCAGCACTTCGCCGGCCGTCAGCAGCACGTAGGGCAGCACTTGCCAGGTCATCGAGACCGGGGTGCCGCCGTCCATCACCATCTGGATCGTGCCGATGACAATCCAGGACATCGAGGACAGCATGATGCCGGCGCCAATGCGGCGCAGCGGGGTCGGTTCAACGCCGATCTTGCGCAGCATGGGGAAGATGAGGATGTTGTTCAGCGGGATCAGCAGCATCACGAACAGCGGGTTCAGCGCCTGCATCTGCGCCGGTTCGAATTTGAAGCTCCAGCCCAGCAGCTCGTAGGTCGGGCGCACCATGTCGTTGGCTTGCACAATCCAGGTCGAGGCCTTCTGGTCGAACAGCGACCAGAATGGGGTGATCAGCGCGAAGACGATGAAGATGCGCAGCACGGCGCGGGTGCCGTCCACTGCTTCGTCCGGGTGCGTGCCGCGTGCGCGTTCGAGCTGCATGGCGGTGCCGATGCCGCCGAAGGCGAGCAGCAGGACAATGGCGCTGCAGGCTGCGATGACGAAGCCCCACTTGAACGACATGGCGAGCGACAGCACGGCCAGTACGGCGCCGAAGCCTGCCACGGCCAGGCCTGGGCGGGATTGGCCAGGCGCGCGCGCCAGCAGGGCGGTGCGGGCAACGCGGGTGAAGGAGTCGGCATTCGGCGCTTGCGGCGGTACGTGCACGTACTTGCGGCGCCCCATCCAGAACACCAGGGTGGCGATGAACATCAGGGCGCCGGGGATGCCGAAGGCGATCGATGCGCCGTAGTCGCGCAGGAAAATCGGCATCAGCAGGGAGGCGAAGAAGGAGCCGAAGTTGATCGACCAGTAGAAGGCGTCGAATACCAGCTTGGCTTTGTTCTTGTTGCTCTGGTCGAACTGGTCGCCGACGAAGGACACCACCAGGGGCTTGATGCCGCCGGAGCCGAAGGCAATCAGGAACAGGCCGAAATAAAAGCCTTCCAGATGGTGCTCGAACAGGGCGAGGCAGGCGTGCCCGGCGCAGTAGATCAGCGAGAACCAGAATACGGTGTTGTATTTGCCGAAGAAGCGGTCGGCCAGCCAGCCGCCCAGCAGCGGGAAGAAGTAGACGCCGATGACGAAGGTGTGGAAGACGTGCTTGGCTTCGCTGGTGCGGTGTTCGGATGGGATGAACAGCAGCAGGGTGCTGACCAGGAACGGCACCAGGATGTTGCGCATGCCGTAAAAGCTGAAGCGTTCACAGACTTCGTTGGTGATGATGTACGGGATTTGCGGGGGTAGCGGCCCGTTCCCCTGTTCGATTTCTCGCGTCGACATGGAGTCTCCAATTTGATGAATGGGCGCGATGCTATGCGAACGGGCTGGGCTTGGCAACTACTGGTTTCACTTACATGTAGTTTGACTACGTGGAAAATTATAAGTCATTGATTTTAAACAAATCATAGTATTTGAACTTCCCCGTATCATCATGTATATTATCTACATAACAGATTTTTGGAGGGGATCCGGCTTATGAGCACGCCTTGGTGGAAAGAAGCAATCATTTATCAGGTTTATCCGCGCAGTTACCTGGATACGAATGGTGACGGTATCGGTGACCTGAACGGCATTACCGATCGCCTCGACTATATCGCCAAACTCGGCGTGGACATCATCTGGATCTCGCCGTTCTTCAAGTCGCCGATGCGCGATTTCGGCTACGACGTGGCCGATTACTGCGATGTCGATCCGATGTTCGGCACGCTGGCGGATTTCGACAAAATGATCGCCAAGGCGCACGGCCTGGGCCTGAAAATCATGATCGACCAGGTCATGTCGCATACGTCGGAGGACCATGCCTGGTTCAAGGAGAGCCGTTCTTCGCGCGACAACCCGAAGTCCGATTGGTATATCTGGGCCGATCCGCTGCCGGATGGCTGCCCGCCCAACAACTGGCTGTCGGTTTTCGGCGGTTCGTCGTGGCAGTGGGATTCGCGCCGCAAGCAGTATTACATGCATAACTTCCTGGTCAGCCAGCCGGACCTGAATTTCCATAACCCGGAAGTGCAGCAGGCGCACCTGGATGCGCTGCGCTTCTGGCTGGAGCGCGGCGTCGATGGCGTGCGTATGGATGCGTGCAATTTCCACTTCCACGACCGCCAGCTGCGCAGCAATCCGCCGGCGCTGGTGCGCGATACGTCCACCGTGAGCGATGCCAATCCTTACGGCATGCAGGCGCACGTGTATGACAAGAGCCAGCCGGAGAACGTGGCCTTCCTGGAGAAGCTGCGCGTGCTGCTGGATGAATACGGCGCGGTGGCGATCGGCGAGGTGGGGGCGGATGATTCGCTGGCGGTCATGGCGCAGTACACGGAGGGCGGCAACAAGCTGCATATGGCCTACAGCTTCAACCTCCTGACGGCCGATAGCAGCGCTGGCCATATCCGCAAGCAGGTGGAGGATTTCAAGGCGCGCGTGAAAGACGGCCAGCCTTCCTGGTCGGTCGGCAACCACGATGCGGTGCGCGTGGTGACGCGCTGGAAAGGTATGGGCAACCAGGCGGCTTTCGCCAAGCTGGTGCTGGCCATGCAGTTGTCGTTGAAGGGCACGCCGTGCCTGTACCAGGGCGATGAGCTGGCGTTCAGCGAGGCGGACGTGCCCTATGAATTGATCCAGGACCCGTATGGCAAGACCTTCTGGCCTGAGTTCAAGGGTCGCGATGGCTGCCGTACGCCGATCGCCTGGACCAGTGGCGCGCATGGCGGCTTCACCAGCGGCACGCCGTGGCTGCCGGTGGCGGAGGAGCATAAGGCGATTGCGGCGTCGGTGCAGGAGGATGATCCCGCCTCCCCGCTGAATTTCGCGCGCAAGATGATCGCCTGGCGCAAGACCATGCCGCAGCTGACGCGCGGCGATATTGCGTTCTTCGATGCGCCGGAGCCGGTGCTGGCGCTGCGCCGCGACCTGGAAGGTGAGCGTAGTGTGATTGCGCTGTTTAACCTGGGCGCGGCGCCGGTCAACTTTGCGCTGCCGGCGGCGCAGGGCGCGCAAAAGCTAGCGCAGCCTGGCTTGCCGGGCGAGGTGGTGGATGGGCAGGTGCAGCTGCCCGGCTATGGCGCCTGGTTCGGCTATGCGGCATAAATAAGAAGGCCCCGTCTGTGCACGGGGCCTTGTTTTTCGGGTATCCTCCCGCCTTTAAGGCGTTATCTAAAACTTAAAAAGACAATGAAACAGATAGAGGCAGACCCAAAAGCCAACCGTTCCGCTTTTGCGGACGGCCCGCGCCTGCTGGCGGACATCGGCGCGACCCATGCGCGCCTGGCCTTGCAAACGGCGCCCGGTGAATTCAAGGCGGTGCGCGTGCTGCAGTGCGACGACTTCGCCGGCATTGTCCCGCTGCTGCGCAGCTATCTGGCCGACCACGGCGACATCACCCTGAATCACGGCGCGCTGGCGCTGGCCAACCCGGTGCACGGCGATTTCATTCGCATGACCAACCGCGATTGGCAGTTCTCCACCGACGAGGTACGGCGCGAACTGGGCCTGCATACGCTGCTGGTGGTGAACGACTTTACAGCACTGGCGATGGCCATCCCCGGCTTCAAGGCGGATGACCTGATGCAGGTGGGCGGCGGTTCTCCGGCGCAGAATTCGGTGATCGGCGTGCTGGGGCCGGGTACTGGCCTGGGCTGCTCGGGCGTGATCCCGACCACGGACGGTTTTGTGACCCTGGGTTCGGAGGGCGGCCACACCAACTTTGCGCCGGCCGACGAGCGCGAATACGCGATCCTGCAGTACGCCTGGCAAACCTGGCCGCACGTGTCGAACGAGCGCCTGATCTCGGGCCCTGGCATGGAGATCATCTACCGCGCGCTGGCGCGGCGCAATGGCCTGAGCGTGCGCGACCTCACTTCGCAGCAGATCATCGCCGGCGCACTGAAGGACAAGAATGCGCTGTGCATCGAGGTGCTGGAGTGCTTCTGCGCCATGCTGGGCGGCGCGGCGGCCAACCTGGCGGTGACGCTGGGCGCCTTTGGCGGCATCTTCATCGGCGGCGGCATCGTGCCGCGCATGGGGGAGTGGTTCCAGGAGTCGCCGTTCCGCGCGCGCTTCGAGGCCAAGGGCCGCTTCTCGTCCTATCTGGCGGAAATCCCGACTTATGTGATCACCACGCCGAATCCCGCGTTCTACGGCGTGGCCACCATCCTGTCCGAGCACCTGCGCGGCCGCACCGGCGCCAATACGCTGATGGAGCGCGTGCAGTCGCTCAAACACGAATTGACCCCGGCCGAGCAGCGCGTGGCGCAGCTGGTGATCGAACAACCGCGCCTGGTGCTGAACGAGCCGATCGCCGATATCGCGCGCCTGGCGGAGGTGTCGCAGCCGACCGTCATCCGCTTCTGCCGTTCGCTCGGCTTCCAGGGCCTGGCCGACTTCAAGCTGAAGTTCGCGTCCAGCCTGACCGGCGCCATTCCGGTGCGCCACAGCCAGGTGCGCGTTTCGGACAGCACGCACGACCTGAGCGCGAAGGTGATCGACAATACCGTTTCGGCGATTTTGAAATTCCGCGACCAGATGGATGTGCATTCGCTGGACCGCGCGATCGAGCTGCTGTCGAAGGCGAAGAAGGTCGAGTTCTACGCCATGGGCAATTCGCGCGTGGTGGCGTTGGACGGCCAGCACAAGTTCTTCCGCTTCCGCATCCCGACCGCCGCATACGGCGACTCGCACCTGTTCACCCTGGCCGCCGAGCTGTTGAAGCCGGGCGATGTGGTGATTGCGATTTCCAATTCCGGCAAGCTGCCGGAGCTGCTGGAAGCGGTGGAAGCGGCACGCCGCGCCGGCGCCGACGTTATCGCCATCACCAGCAGCCAGTCGCCGCTGGCCAAGAAGGCCTCGGTCTGCCTGGCGGTGGACCATTCGGAGGACAGCAGCGCCTTCCTGTCGATGATTTCACGCATCCTGCAGCTGCTGCTGATCGACATCCTGTCGGTCGGCATCTCGCTGGACGAGCAGAACGCCGAGCTGGTGCTGGAGCACAAAGCCAACGGCGTGGTGCAGGAAAGCCGCCGCCTGCAGATCTCCCACCTGGACAACTGAAATTCGGGGTCAGGTCTGACATTCGGACAAAGTATGCGCTTCGCGCATACTTTGTCCGAATGTCAGACCTGACCCAGAATTTAATTGGTGCTGCATCAAGTCGAAATAGAGGCCGCTGCGGTCGCGTATGAGCTCTTCGTGTCGTCCTTGCTGCACGATGCGGCCGTCCTGCATTACCAGGATGCGGTCGGCTTTGACGATCGTGGAGAAGCGGTGGGCGATGATGATCGTGGTGCGGCCTTCCATCAGGCGCTCCAGCGCGGCCTGCACCTGCGTTTCGCTGGCGGCGTCCAGGGCGCTGGTGGCTTCGTCCAGTATCAGGATGGCGGGATTGCGCAGCAAGGCGCGGGCGATGGTGAGGCGCTGTTTCTGGCCGCCGGAGAGCTGCACGCCGCGCTCGCCCACTTCGGTGTTGTAGCCGTGCGGGAAGGCGCTGATGAAGCCGTGCGCGTTGGCTAGCCGGGCGGCGGCGGCCACTTCGTCGCGGCTGGCGCTGCGCCCGGGCAGGGCGAAGGCGATGTTGTCGTGGATGCTGCCGGCGAACAGCGCGGGTTCCTGTTCCACAATGGCGATGCCGGCGCGCGCCGCATGCGCGGGGCAGGGGCGGCCGTCGAACAGCACGCGTCCCGCCTCGGGTTCGTAAAAGCCCAGCAGCATGCTGGCGATGGTCGATTTGCCGGCGCCGGATGGGCCGACCAGCGCGATCTTCTGCCCGGCGCTGACGCGGAAATCCACTTTGTCGAGCGCCAGGTGCTGCGGCCTCTCAGGGTAGCGGAAGCTCACGCAGTCGAAGGCGAACTGCCCTGCGAGCGCGGCGCCTCCGGCTTCCGGCTCGGGCGGCGGCGCGCTGTCGATCATTTCGAACAGGCGCTCGGTGGCGCCCACGGTGCGCATCCAGTCGCTCCAGAAGTCGTTGACCATGCCGGCCGATTCGGTGGCCATGGCGGCGTAGATAATGAAGGCGGTGAGCTCGCCGATGCTGAGCGTGCCCTGGTTGATCAGGTGGGCGCCGTATCCCAGCGTCAGCAGCAGGGCGAAGTAGGTCAGGAAGGACGATACGCCGCGCACCGCGCCAAACAGGCGGGTGCTGGCGATGGCGGTTTGCAGGGCGCTGGCGGTGGCTGCTTCGTAGTGCTGCTGCGCGCGCCGATACTGGCCGAAGGCGCGCACCAGCCGTGCATTGGCCAGGTATTCATGCGCCACCTTGCCGGCTTCGGCCTGGCCGTGCTGGATCGCGCGCGCGCGGGCTTTGAGCCGCTTGCCGCTCCAGGCGCTGAGCAGCATGCTGAGCGGGGTGTAGCACAGCAGCACCAGGCACAGGGCGGGCGAAATCGCCAGCAGCATGGCGGCGGCACCGGCCACAATGATCAGGCAGCGCAGGGCGATGGAGAGGCCCATGCTCAGGGCGTCGTGCAGCTCTTCGGCGTCGGCCGCCAGGCGGCTGGTCAGCTCGCCCACGTGGTGCTGGTCGAAGAAGGCGACCGGCTGGCGCAGCAGGGCGGCGTACACCTGGCGCCGGATGCTGGTGACGATCATGTAGCCGGTGGATTGGAACAGGTAGTAGCGCAGGGTGGCGGCAAAGCCTTGCAGCACCAGCACGGCCAGCGCCGCCAGGAAGAAGGTGCCGTACCATGCCGCCTCGCGGCCCTTGCCGGCGTTGTCGATGAAGTAGGCCAGCGCCTTGGGGTAGGCCAGCTGCACCGCGACCGCCAGCGCCATGCATAGCAGGCCCGCCGCCATGCGCCAGGCGAAGGGGCGCACCAGTTGCAGGCGGCGCAGATGCGGGTTCAGGCGGCCTCCTGCTCGGCGCGTCTTTCCTGCATCTGCTGGCGGAAGGTTTCCCAGTTTTCGTCGCCGATCGTGCCGCCTGTTTGCAGCCGGCCTTCTTCGTCGACGAACAGGTAGAACGGGGAGCTGAGGGTGGGATTCAGTGCCTGGTAGCTGCGCATGTCGAGGCGCAGGGTGTGGGCCGCGAGCGGGCTGCCGCGCAGGAAGCGCCGCAGGCGCCAGCGCGGTTCGCGGCTCACCAGCCAGAGTTCCAGCCCGGCGTCGTCCAGATGCGGCAGGTAGTTCGCCAGCTCTGGCAGCTTTTCCCGGCATTTGGGGCAGGTGCTGGAGAGGAAGACCAGCACGGCGGGCATGCCGGCGCCGGGCAGCTCCCTGCGCGCGCCGCCTTGCAGCGGGCGCGCGGTGACGGCGGGGATGATCTCGCCGCGCGGCGGCGTGGCCAGGCGTTCGCCTGCCGCAGCCAGGTGGCGCGCCGCGTCGACTGCCGCCAACGAGAGCAGCAGCGCGAGGGCGACGCCGAATGCCAGCACGCCCAGCACCAGGTAAAGCACGCCGCTATCCATCACAGCACTCCCTTCCTGGCGTACATGAGCAGCATCATGATCTCGTGCAGCTTGGCCAGCACCACCGCCAGCAAGGTGGCGACGCCGAGGGCGCATACCGTGGCTTGCCAGCCGCCCGCCGCCGCGGCGGCCGTGCCGCCATGCGCCAGGCTGAACGCCAGCGCCGCGATGATGGCGAGGTTGCGCGCCAGGTCGAAGCCGGATACGGCGCGGTCGGCATCGCCGAAGCAGCTGCACTTGACGATGTCTTCGGTGGCGTACTTCCATGCCACCACGGCGGTGAAGCCGACGAACAGGGCCAGCGCCCCGGCCAGCGCCGCCTGCCCGGTCGCGCCGCCTGCCGCCAGGCCGAGCGCCAGTCCCAGTTCGCTGCCGGCGATGGCGGGCGCCAGCCAGGCCGCCCGCGCTGGCGCGATGCCAAAGCTGGCGGCGAGGTTGGCGCGGAACTGCCCCAGCGCCTGCCACTTGCCGTGGGCGGCGGCCAGCAGGAGCAGGGCGGCCATCAGGCGCAGCACGTCGGCGCAGAAGGGGGCGGCGCTCATGGTGCCGGGTGCGCTTCGAGCTGCGCTGCGGGTTTGATTGCACGCCAGCGGCCATGCAGCCCGCCGGGCCGCCGCCGCCGCAGGTGCAGGCTGTCGCGCGTGGCCAGCAGCATGTCGTCCCATTCGTCTTCTTCCGATTCGGCGGCGCCGCGCCCAAAGCTGGTGTGCAGCGCGCGCGCAATGTCCCAGGCCAGCGCTTCGGCCTGGGCGTGGCGCTCCACGCGCAGGCCCAATCCGCCCAGCTCCTGGCCGGTCAGGGCGTAGTTGTGGGAGTGGTAGTCCTGCATCAGGCGCCGCACGATGGCACGCCGCGCATCCGTGTCGAGCCGGGGCAACTGGCGGCGCAGCAGCTCTTCGCCGATCTGTTCCATCTCCAGCGTGGTGCGGTAGAACGCCGCCAGGGTGGGCGGGAAGATGTTCTGGCACATCAGCGCCAGGGCCTGCTCGCGCGCGGCGTCCGGGTCGGCGCCGAACCAGCTGGCGCACATCTTGCCGAACAGGCGGATGTCCTGGGCGGAGATGGAGCTGGTGTCGCCGCCCGCGTCGCCGTGCAGGTGCGGGTCGATGGGCGAGAAGATGGCGAGGTCGCCGGCGATGATTTCGTCGGCCGCCATGGCCAGCAGGGTGGCCGAGGATTCGCAGTAGTGCGGCACGATCACGCCCAGGTGCTGCGTGAATTCGCGCAGCAGCAGGGCGATGCGGCGCGCGCCGTTGACAACGCCGCCGCGGCTGAACAGCAGCACGTCGAGCCGCTCGTTCTTGCCGATCGCGCGCAGCTGGTCGTACAGGGCGGGCAGCATGTCGATGTCCAGCGTGGTGGCGGCCAGCACCAGCACGCGGCTGCTGCGCACCTGCTCCAGCCCGCGCAGCGCCTGCAGTCCGGCGAATCCTGTCATGCGCACTCCTTGCATAGCAAATCGGCCACGGCATCGAGCAGGCGGTACTCGGGCACCAGCTGTTCGATGAAGAGGAATTGGCCGCAGGGGTTGTTTTCGAGGAAGACGTAGTCGCCGTCCGGCGTCACGATCAAATCCAGCGCGCCGAAGGACAGGCCGTAGCTGTGGACGAACGCCAGGCAGCGCTGTTCCACGGTGGGCGGCAGGCGCTGCGCGCTATAGCGGATCTCGGCGGACATGTCGCGGCAATCGACCAGCGTGCGTTCATCGTCCTGCGAATCGATGCGCGCGGCGAACACGCGCTCGCCGATCACGGTGACGCGCAGTTCGTACTGCTTGGGGATGTATTCCTGGAAGTGGCATGCCAGCTCGCTGACCGCGTCCAGGCATGCGCGCATGTCGGCGGTGACCAGGGTCGTGGCCAGGCCGGTGGCGATGCACTCGTCGTCGGCCACGCGGTCGGCGCCCAGCAGGGGCGAGGACAGCGATTTGAAAATGCCCTCTCCGGGCAGCGCATCGAGGAAGGCGCGCGCTTCCTGCGGGTCGTTGGTGACGATGGAGGCCGGCACGCGGAAGCCGTGGCACATGGCGCGCTGCAGTTGTTCGCCCTTCCAGCAGGCGCCGCGCAGCGCGGTCGGATGGCTCATCCAGAAGCAGTCGATGGTGTACAGCAGCCCAAACAGGGCTTGTTCGCTCTCCTGCAGGGCGTAGGCCTTTTCCTGCGGCGCCAGGTCGTCGCTGGCAAAGGCGAATTCGCCGGACTTGCGGTTCCACACCGCGCGCACCTCGTCCAGGCTGACGCGCGCGCCGCTTGGCAAGTGGTGCAACTGCGCGTGCAGCACGCCGTGCAGGAAGACCTGGCTTAGCTGGTAGTCGCGCGGGAAGGCATCGAGGTCGATGCGGAAGCAGCGCTGTCCGCGCGCGGCCAGCAGCGGCGCCATCATGTCGGCGTGCAGGTCGCGGGAATTGCTGATGATGAGAATCGTGTTGTTCTGTGCCATAGGCGGGCGACAAAAAAGCCTCGCCCCGGTGGAGCAAGGCTTCCTGTCTTGCGCGAATCAGCAATAAACGCCGCCGTCGCCCCAGCGCGTACGGGCGCGCTCGGAAGGGAAGGAGCAGCCGGCGGTGGCTACACCCTGGCGCGCTTGCCACTGCTGGGTGGCTGGCTTTCTCACTTCGGTTTTAATTTCTGCGACTTTGAATGCAAACAGCTTTTTCTCATTCTGCTTTTTCATTTTCCACTTCTTTCTTAAAAAAGTTGATCATGATTGCTAAGTCACCGCCGGGATGCGACGGAAGGCGAATGTAGCTCGTACGTTTCAGAAACGTCAACAAAAAAAATCATATGCAAGTAAGGGAATAGTGCTACGATATATCGTATTGAGATATATCTTAAGGGGAAAGTCATGTTCCACTTCTTCCGCGGCCGGCACCGGCTGCACCATGAGCACCACCATCACCAGCGCGGCGGCGGCGGGCGCGGGCCGAAGATGTTCGACTCCGGCGCCATGCGCTACGTCGTGCTGCAACTGATCGCCGACAAGCCGCGCCACGGCTATGAAATCATCAAGGAACTGGAAGCGCTGAGCGGCGGCAGCTATTCGCCCAGCCCCGGCGCGATCTACCCGCTGCTGTCCATGCTGGCCGATATGGGCCATGTCGACATCGTCAAGGACGGCAATAAGAAGCTGTACTCCGTGCTGCCGGAAGGCCTGGCCTTCCTCGAGGAGAACCGCGCCATGGTGGACGCCTATATGGCGCGCCTGTCCTGCAGCGGCGGGGAAGAGGGCGGCGATTTGCGCAGCCTGATGCACGCGCTGAAGGAAGCTGTCATCAGCCGCGGGCGCGGGCCGCGCAGCACGCGCGAGCACGTCGATGCCATCCGCGCCATCCTCAAACACGCCACCAACGAAATCAATAAACTGAACTAATGAGCCAAGCACTTACCCCGCAACGCGAACGCGCAGTCCTGTGGCTGTTGGCGTTCATCCAGTTCACCGTCATCATGGACTTCATGGTCATGATGCCGCTCGCCCCGCAGCTGATGCAGGCCTTCTCGATCAGCGCGGCCCAGGTATCGGGCGCGGTCTCGGCCTACGCCTGGTGCGCCGGGCTCTCCGGCCTGCTGGCCGCCACCTATGCCGACCGCTTCGACCGCAAGAAGCTGATGCTGGCCGTGTTCATGCTGTTCAACCTGTCCAACCTGGCCTGCGCCCTGGCGCCGAACTTCCATGTGCTGGTGCTGTCGCGCGCCTTTGCCGGCATGACCGGCGGCGTGCTGGGCGCGCTCAGCATGTCCATCATCGCCGACCTGATTCCGGCTGAACGGCGCGGCGCCGCCACCGGCATCGTGATGACGTCCTTCAGCATGGCCGCCATTGCCGGCGTGCCGGCCGGCGTCATGCTGGGCGCGTACTTCGGCTGGCAGTCGCCGTTCTACCTGCTGGTGCTGTTGTCGATGCTGGTCTGGGCCGTGGCGGCGCGCGCGCTGCCGTCGATGACGCAGCATATGGCGCGGGCGCCGGTGCCGCTGGCGCGCGTGCTGCCCGAGCTGTTCGGCCTATTCACGGTGGGCGCCCACTTGCGCGGCTTTTTGCTGTGCTTCGCGGTCACGGTGAGCGGCATGATGGTGATTCCCTTCATCTCGCCCATGCTGGTGGGGAACCTGGGCATCGCGCCGGCGCAGATCAGCTATGTCTACCTGTGCGGCGGCATTGCCACCTTGTTCAGCTCACGCCTGATCGGCGGCTGGTCGGACAAGGCCGGCAAGCAGCGCGTGTTCCGCTGGGTGGCGCTGTTCTCGATCGCGCCCACGCTGTTCATGACGCACATGCCGCAGATCCCGCTGCTGCTGGTGATGCTGTTCTTCCCCTTCTTCATGGTGGCCATGTCAGGACGCTTCGTGCCGATGCAGGCGCTGCTGACGACGATCCCCGAGCCGCAACGGCGCGGCGCCTTCCTGAGCGCGAATGCGGCGGTCCAGCAGCTGGGGACGGGCGTGGGCGCCTTTGCCGGCGGCCTGCTGGTGCACACCGATGCCGGCGGACGCCTGGTCGGCTATGACACCATCGGCATCATCGCCTCGGTGCTGATGGCGTTCGCCGTGTGGTGGGTCGGGCGCGTGCAGCCGGCCAGCGCCCCGGCGGTCACGCGCTCGCCGGCCTGACGACCAGCTGCAGCAGGCTGCGGCCTTGCTCCAGCACCGGCTTGGCCAGCGCGTCTTGCATGATGCTGTGCAGGCTGCCCTCCAGCACGCGGTTGCCTTCCTGCGCCAGGATGGTCAGGCGCATGCGGCCGTTGTGCGGCGCGTGCGCCGGCTTGTGCGGGTTGGCCGCGCCATAGGCGGCGACGGCTGCCGCCACCAGGGTTTTGGCCTGCTGCGCCACATCCTCCGGCGCGCCTTCGAAGACGGCAGTGCCGCCGTCCTGGCCGATATAGCGCACGCGCCCGTCGGCGTAGGCGGCCAGCGTGTCCATGCTGTGCTCCAGCGGCACTTCGATCACCACTCCCAGCACTTGCGGCGCGGCCGGCGCGTGGCCGTGGGCGCGCAGCCACTGCGCCGCCAGCAGGCGCACGCGCGATTCTTCGGTGGCATCCTGCGCCATGGCCTGCACCACGCGCACATCGGGCGCATCGCCGAACAACTGGCCGGCATCGTCGGCGAACAGCATCCGGTGGACGACGTTCAGCTCGTCTTTGGCATAGGGCGCGTCAGCGCGGGTGCGGGAACCGACGCCCAGCGCCGCAAACAACTTCTTGAACATCGGGTCAGTCCTTCTGCTTCTTGCGCCACTGATCAAGCGGCAACAGCTCGCCGCTGGTATCGTCCTCCACCAGGATCTCGCCGCTCGCGTGCGAGACCAGGAAGCTGGCCAGCGACTGCGCCATATCGTCGCCATTCTCCACGAAGCTGAGCTGGTAATGGGGTTTGCCGTTCACGTCGCGCGGCGCGGGATCGGTTTCCAGCAGCGCGCCGTGGCGGGTGCCGCTGCTGCGCTGCTCGATGTTCTCGGCCCAGCGTTTCAGCTCCGGCAGCGCCATCAGCTTCGCCACCGCCTGTTCGCGGCTCACGGCGGCTTTCGCCGCCGGAGCAGCGACCACCGCCAAAGCCGATGGCGCCATGGCCGGCGCGGGCGCCGCCTCGGATCGGTGGTTGCTGGCGTACCAGGCGCCGGCGCCGGCAACGAGAAGGCCGGCGACCGTGCCGGCAATGGCGGATTTGCGGGAAGAGGTCATGCGCAGCGCACCACAGCAGTTAAAGTGCGCCCATACTAACAGATCCCATCCCGTGCACGGACCTGCTAGCGTTTGCCGGAGGATGCGGCCGATTGCCGCGTTGCTTTGACGTGGTAATCCCTGACTTCCATCGCCGCACCATCGAAATCCAGTCCGGCAATGGCGTCGCGGATCGCGTCATACAGGATGTCTTTTGCGGTCGTCATGCTGGCGCTGGAAGTGTTGACGTAGGTCGACGTCTGGCCTTTGTCCGAGACGATATTGAGTCCGGGCAGCGTGAGCTTGATCTCCGCCCAGCCGACGGACGCATTGCTGAGGACGGTGGCGCCGCGATGCGCGAAGAGGGGCAGGTGCGTGTCTCGGTGATCGACAACGGGCCGGCCATTTCAAGTGTGGAAGGCACCGGATTGGGCCTGTCGAATATCCGCCAGCGCCTGGAGGCCATCTACGGCCAGCGCGCCTGGCTCGAAGTAGGGGCCATGGCTGCGGGTGGCTTTATCGCCTCGATCGTGGTGCCCGATGAAGCAGGGAATTTACTTGGAAAAGCCGCATGAAGACGCCAACCGCTGTCATTGCTGAAGACGAACCGCTGCTGCGCGCCGAGTTGCGCGACGCGCTGTCTGCTTTGTGGCCAGGACTTTCGATCGTAGCCGAAGCAGGCGACGGGGTTTCCGCCATTGCAGCGGTGCGCGAACATGCGCCCGACATCGCCTTCCTCGATATCAATATGCCCGGCCTGACCGGCCTTGAGGTGGCCCGCGTGATCCACGATCGGGTGCGCGTGGTGTTTGTCACCGCCTACAACCAGCACGCCCTGGAAGCATTCGATGTGGGCGCGCTCGATTACCTGACCAAACCGATCAACAAGCTGCGGCTGATGCAAACCATCGAGCGCTTGCAGGCAGGCCTCGGCCAGCCGCTGAAACTTGTGCCGGAAGCGACGCTGGCGGCGCTGCTCCAGCCGACGCCGGCGGCGGCCCCACGCAAACCCCTGAAATGGATCCAGGCTTCGGTCGGCAACCTGCTGCGCCTGATCACGGTGGATGAGATTTTCTTCTTCCAGTCGGACGTCAAGTACACGCGCGTTGTGACGGCGCAGGTGGATGCGCTGATTCGCAAGCCGATCCGCGAACTGATTGAAGAACTCGATCCCGACGTGTTCATCCAGGTCAGCCGGGCCGCCATCGTGAACCTGCACCGTGTTGAATCGATCTACCGCGAGGACGGCATGATGGAGGTACGGTTGAAAGGGCGGCCGGAACGGCTCAACGTCAGCACCGGATACCAGGCTGCGTTCCGCCAGTTGTAAAAGAAAAAGCCTGCGCGGCGTGAAACCGGCAGGCTTTTGCATGTAGCGAGCGCGCTTATTGCTGGCGGCGGCGCATGAATCCCAGCAAGCCCAGGCCTAGCAGGATCGAGGCCAGGGTGCCTGGTTCAGATACCTTGGTGGTCAGCGATACATTGTCCAGCGAGCCGCCGAAGCTGTCGCTGGTGCCGGCGGCCTTGAACTCGAGCTTGCTCAAGTTGCCGGCGCCGAACAGGGACAGGTCGTATTTGGTCCAGTTGGTCAGGTTGCTGTAGTTGTTCTGCGCCAGCTGTTTGACCAGTTGGCCGTTCCAGTACACGTCGATACCATTGGTCGCGGCGCCGGTTTGCTCGCGTGCGGCGTAGTAGAAGGACAGCTTATACTCGGCGCCGTTGCTGGTGTCGAAGGATTGGCTGATCCAGCTGTTGCCGGTGGTGTCCAGTTCCAGGTAGTTGCTGCCGTTCTGCGCGGCGCCGGCGACATTGTTGCGCACTTCGGCGCCGTTCGCGCCGACCAGCCAGCTGTCCAGGGCGTATTTGATGTTCCAGCTGTTGGCGGCAACGCCGTTGTTTTCGAAGCTGCCGTTCTTGATTAATTCAATGGTGCCGGCATTGGCGGCGCCAGCGGCCAGGATGAGCAGTGCAGCGATGAGCTTCTTCATGTTATTAAAAAGCAATATTAGTTGTCCAAAAATCAGTGCGATTGTAGCACGGCAATTGCCTAAAAAATCGTCAGCCGTGAAAAAAGGCGTATCGAGGACAACAGCGCAATCCGGGTCCGGTGGGCCCGCTTCAGCCTGCCGGACGGTGCTGGGCGGACAGTATGGCCATGAAGATGTAGCCATTGTCGGAGGGGACGCGATAAGCGCCCATGGCCTGCAACTGCTCGACGGCGATGGCGGTCATGTGCCAGCCGTCGTGCATGTCGGCTTCCCAGATGGGGACAGTGAGGTGCGGGTAGTCGCGCTCTTCGCCGGCATCGCGCACGGCGGCGATGCGTGAACGTACGCCTTCGAGCAGGCTGAAATTCGCCCAGGACCACATCCAGGTATTGCTGGCGGTGGAGAGCGTGCCGATGAACTCGATGTCGGCGACCAGTTCGGGCAGCTCGCCGCCGGAAAACACCAGCTGCGCGCGCTCCTGGTAATAGTCCCAGCGCGGATAGTCGTCCAGCCGGAGTTGCGCCGTCATGGCGGACTGTTTTTCCGACAGGGTGGCGCAATGGCCGTCGACGAACTTGGTCCACGCCTCAAGAGCGGGGCCCTGCAGGCGATTAACGCTCTGGCCGATGTGATGCTCGTAGCAGTGGCAGCAAATCAGTTGGATGCCCGCTTCGTCCTCGTTGTTTTCATTCCATTCGCCTTCCCGTTCGAGCGCAAGGTCGCACTCGGCGCACCAGGCGTCGCGCCACTGGGCGTCTTCTTCCGGATAGCCGCAGTACCAAGGCTGGACAGGATTGGCGAGCAGGTGCTGGCAGACGAAGGCGAACTGGCTTTCGCCGTGGGTGGGGCAGGTGATGGTATCGGTGCTCATGCGCGCATAGTACATAAAAAAAGCCCACCGCGTGGGTGGGCTTTCTGTGCCGGGAGGCGGGGGGATGAATTACATCATGCCGTCCATGCCACCCATGCCGCCCATGCCACCCATACCGCCCATGCCGCCGGCTGGTTTGTCTTCGGTGACTTCGGCAACCATGCAGTCGGTGGTCAGCATCAGGCCAGCGATCGACGCTGCGTTCTGCAGTGCCGAGCGGGTGACTTTAGCTGGGTCCAGCACGCCCATTTCAACCATGTCGCCGTAGGTGCCGTTGGCTGCATTGTAGCCGTAGTTGCCGGTGCCGGCTTGTACTGCGTTCACAACCACCGATGCTTCTTCGCCGGCGTTTTGCACGATCATGCGCAGTGGCTCTTCCATCGCGCGCAGCACGATCTTGATACCTGCGTCCTGGTCCGGGTTGTCGCCCTTCACGTTCAGGGAAGCGCGAGCACGCAGCAGGGCTACGCCGCCGCCTGGCACAATGCCTTCTTCCACAGCTGCGCGGGTGGCGTGCAGTGCGTCTTCAACACGTGCTTTCTTCTCTTTCATTTCGACTTCGGTGGCTGCGCCAACCTTGATCACGGCAACACCGCCGGCCAGCTTGGCCACGCGCTCTTGCAGTTTTTCGCGGTCGTAGTCGGAGGTCGCTGCGTCGATCTGGGTGCGGATCTGTGCCACGCGGCCTTCGATTGCGGAGGCTTCGCCGGCGCCGTCGATGACGATGGTGTTTTCTTTACCGATTTCGATACGCTTGGCTTGGCCCAGTTCCGCCAGGGAGGCTTTTTCCAGGGTCAGGCCGACTTCTTCAGCAACCACTTGGCCGCCGGTCAGGATAGCGATGTCTTCCAGCATGGCCTTGCGACGGTCGCCGAAGCCAGGAGCTTTCACTGCGCAGGTCTTCAGGATGCCGCGGATGTTGTTCACCACCAGGGTTGCCAGTGCTTCGCCTTCGATGTCTTCGGCGATGATCAGCAGTGGACGGCCGGCTTTGGCAACTTGCTCCAGTACTGGCAGCAGGTCACGGATGTTGGAGATCTTCTTGTCGCACAGCAGAACGAATGGGTTCTCCAGGACGGCAACTTGCTTCTCTTGGTTGTTGATGAAGTACGGGGACAGGTAGCCGCGGTCGAATTGCATACCTTCCACGATGTCCAGCTCGTCGTGCAGGGATTTGCCGTCTTCCACGGTGATGACGCCTTCCTTGCCCACTTTTTCCATCGCTTCAGCGATACGCTCGCCGATCGATGCGTCGGAGTTGGCGGAGATCGCGCCAACCTGGGCGATTTCCTTGGAGGTGGTGCATGGCTTGGAGATCGACTTCAGCTGGTCGACGGTGGCAGCAACTGCCTTGTCGATGCCGCGCTTCAGGTCCATTGGGTTCATGCCGGCGGCAACGTATTTCATGCCTTCGCGCACGATCGCCTGAGCCAGCACGGTTGCGGTGGTGGTACCGTCACCGGCGTTGTCGGAGGTCTTGGAAGCGACTTCCTTGACCATCTGCGCGCCCATGTTCATCAGCTTGTCTTTCAGTTCGATCTCTTTAGCGACCGAAACACCGTCTTTGGTGACGGTTGGGGCGCCGAAGGAGCGCTCCAGCACCACGTTGCGGCCTTTCGGGCCCAGGGTGACTTTAACGGCGTTGGCGAGGATGTTGACGCCTTCAACCATCTTGGAGCGAGCGCTGTCGCCGAAAATAACTTCTTTAGCTGCCATGTTTTATTCTCCTGAATTCTGTATCGGTAGGGCGGTGATTACTTCTGAACCACGGCCATGATGTCTTCTTCGCGCATTACCAGCAGTTCCTGGCCGTCCACTTTGACAGCCTGGCCGGCGTATTTGCCGAACAGGACGCGGTCGCCCACTTTCACTTCCAGAGCGCGCACGGTGCCGTTGTCGGCAACTTTGCCGTTGCCTACTGCCAGCACTTCACCCTGGTCTGGTTTTTCAGCGGCTGCATCAGGGATGATCAGGCCGGACGCGGTCTTGGTTTCCTGGTCCAGGCGTTTGACGATGACGCGGTCATGCAAAGGGCGAAGGTTCATACAAAACTCCTTTTACTCGGTTTATTGACAGTTGTTAGCACTCTCGGCTAACGAGTGCCAATGATTATAGGGACGACACTTTGGCTTTTCAAGAGAATTTCTTTTGCGAATGCTCAAACCTTGCGCACAAGACAATTGTGTCTATAAGGCAATATGAGCTCAGGGGCGGGTGTCAGGCGTGTTGCCGACGAAGTGGCGACGGGCAAAAGCCAGTGCCAGGCGCTGCAGCGGATGGCGGTTGCCGCCGGGGCGCCAGGTGGTCACCATCTTGTCGCGGTAGGCGTCGAACTGGAAGCCCCAGGGCGCGGCCAGCACGTCGCCGCGCCGCAGGAGGATTTTCAGGGCCTGGCTGGCGGCAATGCCGGCGCACAGCTGGCAGCCCATGCTGGTGGAGGGGCCGCGGCGCTGCGCCAGGTCGACCCCTTGCGGCCACACCAGGTAGCTGCGGTGCAGGCCGGCCGGGGCCAGGCCGACCAGGAAGCGCAGCGCCTTGTCCACTTCCGGCAGGTCGCCCCATTGGAAGTAGTCCTCAAAACTCATTTTGCCGGGCAGGAAATTCAGGCAGGAGGCGCCCATGCCCAGCGGCGCCGCCATGGTGGCGGGAATGCCGTGCGCGGCGCAGTGGCCGTACACCAGCTGGCGCGCGCTAAAGGCGTAAAAGTCCAGGCCGTCCACATACACGTCGACCCCTTGCAGGAACTCGGCCACGTTGGACGCATTGACGCCGTCGCCGAACTGGCGGATCTCGACTTCCGGGTTGATGTCCTGCGCCATGCGCGCCGCCGCCTCCACTTTGGGCACGCCCATGGTGGACATGTAGGAGGCGGCTTGGCGGTTCAGGTTGGGAATGTCGTAGCTGTCGAAATCGGCGATGTGGAAGGCACCCACGCCCAGGCGCGCCAGGGTCAGCAGGTAGCCGCTGCCCACGCCGCCCATGCCGGCAATGGCGATGCGCTTGCCGCGCAGGGCTTGCTGTTCTGCCGGCGTTACCCAGCCGAGGTTGCGCGAAAACGCCTCGTCGTAGCGGAAGGCCGGTTTCTGGTCACGACTTGCCATTGGGCAGCTCGAGCATTCTGTTGACGATTCCAATTTCCTCACGCGGCGAGAAAAAATGCGGGTAGAAGGAGCGCACGCCGGGCACATGGCCCTGGCCGCCGTAGCGCTGGATCTGCTCGGTCATATACGCCAGTTCCACGCACATCAGGATGCCTTGCACGCTGACGCGCGGATTCATCTTGGCCTCGCCCAGCTGCTTGAAGCCGAGCGCATTGTCGAAGAAGGCGCGGTGGCGCGGCTGCACTTCAATGAACATATGGGTGCATTGGTGCAGGTCGCGCGCGGTGATCACGGCCAGGTGGAACATGGCGGCCTGGTATTGCTTGCTGGTGCCGGCCATGTCGAAGGCGAACTTGATGATCTCGCAGATGCGCCCGCCCGCGGCGCGCACCGCGTCCAGCTCCGGTTTGAACAATTCGTCGGCCAGCAAGCCTTCCGGGCAATCCAGGCCCACGCTCAGGGTGCCGACCGCTTCGCCTTTCTGGCTGGCCATCAGGGTGACCCGGTTGGCCACCGGTTTCAAGGCGTGGTTGCCGCTGAAGCCGCGCCAGCTGTACATGCGGTGGATCAGCATGCTGGCCTGGTTGCGCCCGGCGGGCGTGTCGACCATTCTGATCCCGAAGTTCAGCTCCTGCGTGATCTGGTCGGGCAATTGCGCGAGTACGGGGTCGCCTTCGCTCACCGTATGCGGGGTGGCGTCGTCGTCGGCCGATTCCGGCGCGAGCTTGGATGGGGCGTCTTGGCTGCTCTGCATGGCGAACTCCTCCAACGAGCGCAAGGCGTCAGCTCATTCCAAAGGTATCATGGTGAAAGCCATGAAATGCAACAAACGCGCAGCGCGAAAAAACAATAGTGGCACGGCGAGCTCATGTGGGCAAGCGTAATGCGTCGCCCAAATAGCTAGTCCCCGCCAAGCGGCGGGGACTTTGCGCGAGGCCTGCTTAGCTGCGGCGCAGGCGCTGGGTGCCCAGCAACATCAGGCCCAGGCCCAGCAGCGCAATGCTGCCCGGCTCAGGAATCGCGTTGCCGTTGAAGTCCAGGATACCGGTCTCGGAGTTGATCGCCACCACGTTGGCCGCCACGCAGTTCGCGGTGTCGCAGATAATGCCTTGCGAGGTGTTGTTGAACGCGGTGAAGGCGGCGTTATAGAACGGACGGGGATCGGTGAAGAAATCGTAGCCGTCCGGGTTGACCGGATCGTCGTACAGGGTCCAGCCGAAGTTCAGGTTCTGGAACGCGCCGCCCAGTGCATCCAGGCCGCCGATGCCGGCGTTCAGGACGTTGGAGCTGGCCAGCTTGTATTGGATGCCGTTGACGCCGACGGTCGGATCGAGCGCCACGGTCGATTGCGAATAAGTGTTGTCGTTGCCCGGATCGGCCCACATTTCGAAGCTGAAGCTCGACACCGTGCAATTCACGCCCGGGCCCAGCGGGCCGGTACAGGTGAACTGCTGGCTGAACACGGCGTACAGGCCGTAGTCGACGTTCACGCGCGAGACGCCGCCGGTCACCGGCGAGCTGTCCAGCGCAAAGCCGTTGAAGAAGGCGTAACCATTGGCTTTGTACACATTGACCGGGTCGCCCACGTCGTGGCGGATGCGGCTGGAGGAGAAGCCGTTGATGGCGTCAGCGTTAAAGATGGTGCCGGTGCCGGCGATGGTGGTTGGGTCCACCGTGAAAATCGGGGCAGCGGATGCCTGGGATGCGCCGAGCAGGGCCAGGGCGCCTGCCAGCAATCCGCATAACTGTTTCTTCATGCTTGTTCTCCATTCAGGTTCTGGTTGGAAGTTTGGCTAATGCCAACTGGTTGCCAGTCCTGTATAAGCAAGCGCCATGCCTAAATCTGGGCCTGCGTGTAAATACAAGCACTTATCAATTACTTACAAATTGGTATTTGGGTAACTATTATATTGCTGTAAAAATTTCCGACGAAATTTCAATGAAATCAATGACTTGCAGATTGCCTAGTTACTGCGCGGCAGGCAAGGTCAGGCTGAACGTGACCTGGCTTGGCGTGCATTCCGCAAGGCGCAAGTCGCCGCCATGGGCGCGCGCGATTTCGCGCGCCAGCGCCAGGCCCAGGCCGACGCCGGCCACGCGCCGGTTGTGCGCTTCGTCGGCGCGGTAGAAACGGTCGAACAGGCGCTCGCGGTGTTCGAAGGCGATGCCGGCCGACTGGTTGGCGATATCGACCTGCCAGCCGCCCGCCGCGCGCCGCGCCTGGATTGCGATCCAGCCTTCCGGCACGCCGTATTTGACGGCGTTGCTGACCATGTTCTGCAGCACCTGGCGCAGCAGGTCGGCGTCGCCGCGCGTCGCCATCTGCGGCGGCAACTGCAGCTGCAGCGGGCGTTCCGGCGCCATCATGTCCAGGTCGTCGGCCAGTTCGCGCAGCAGCGGCACCAGGTCCAGCGGCTGCATCGGGATCTGCAGCTGGCCGGCGTCGGCGCGCGACAGCATGAGCAGCTTGCGCACGATGCTGTCCAGGCGCCGCACTTCGTCCAGCATGTCGGCCAGCGCCTGTTCCAGCTCCGGGTTGTCGGCGGCGCGCTCGAAAGCGCGCTCCAGTTCGCCCTGCAGGATGGCGACCGGCGTGCGCAGCTCGTGCGCGGCGTCGCCGGAGAAGCGTACCGACTGCAGGAAGCTGCGCTCCAGCCGGTCCAGCATGTCGTTGAAGACGGTCACCAGGCGCTCGAACTCCAGCGCCTCGTCGTCGGCCGACACGCGCTGCCGCATATCGCTGGCGCGGATGCGCTCCATCACGCCGGTCAAATGTTCGATCGGGCGCATGGCGCGCCCGGCCAGGTACCAGGCCACCAGGCCGACCAGCAGGCACAGCAGCACCACGGCGCCGCCGAAGCGCACGATGGTGGCTTTCAACTGCGCCTCCGACAGGGAGGTGTTGACGCCCAGTTGCACCAGGACGTCGCCGCGCCGGGTCTGCCCGATGCGCCACTGGGTGCCGCCGCCGTAGTAGGTGCGCAGCTCGCCGTCCAGCGCTTCCGGCACCAGCAGGGAGACCGGCCAGTTGCGGCTCTGGTACACCTTTTCGCCCTTGCCGTTCACGGCGCGCAGGATGGCGAAGTTCTCGCTGCTGCCGACCGGCGCGAAGCCGCTGAAGCTGGCGTTCAGGTGGGCGTCGATGGCCGGCCAGACGGTGTGCGCCGTGGCGCCAAAGCCGGGCCCGGCCAGGTGGGCCACCATCATCCGGTCCAGGATGCTGCTGCGGCGCTGCATTACCGTCCAGGAGGAGGCGACAAACAGCGCCGCCACCACGCCAATGGCCAGGCCGGTGGTGATCAGCGCAATGCGGACGCGGAAGGAGCGGATGAAGGGGCGGCCGGCGGGAATCATGCGCTCGGCTCTTTGTCGCCGTCCGGCTTGCGCAGGCGGTAGCCGACGCCGCGCACCGCTTCGATGGCGATACTGTCGGGCAGGCTGAGTTTTTTGCGCAGGCGCTGGATGCAGACGTCCACCATATTGGTCTGCGGCTCGAAATCGTAGCCCCACACGTGTTCCAGGATCTGGGTGCGGGTGTAGACGCGGCCGGGCGAGCGCATCAGGTATTCCATCAGGTTGAATTCGCGGCTGGTGAGCTCGACTTCGCGGCCCTCCAGTTCGGCGACGCGGGTCAGGCGGTCCAGCTTGAGCGGCCCCACCGCCAGCACGTTCTGCCGCTCGCCGCTCACGCGCCGCAGCAGGGCGTGGATGCGGGCGATCAGTTCTTCCACGAAGAAGGGCTTGGCCAGGTAGTCGTCGGCGCCCAGGTTCAGGCCCTGCAGGCGGTCGTCCAGCTCATTGCGCGCGGTCAGCAGGATGACCGGCGTGTCGCGCCCTTCGCGGCGCAGGCCCTTCAGGATGGCCAGGCCGTCACGCCCGGGCACCATGATGTCGAGCAGGATGATGTCGTACTGGCGCGAGAGGGCGTAGTCGTAACCGAGGTTGCCATCTTCGCAATGGTCTACCAGGAAGCCCTGTTCGCGCAATCCACTGCACACAAAACTGGCAATCCGCTGTTCATCTTCGACGAGGAGGGCTTTCATTTTTCTATTTTCCAGAAGTACAAAAGCGCCGTCAATGCGGCGCTCGATTACAGAATTGTAATCAAAGTGTAAGGCCTTTTGTCATCTTCTCTTGATGTAATGAAAGAGTAGTAATCCTTTTTCAACAATCGGGAGAGAAACCATGGGCTTCGGCAGCTGGTTCAAAAAAAACGTCGTGAAACCCATCGAGAAGGTGGTCGACAAGGTGGGCGACGCAGTGAAGGATATGGGCGACGACTTCAAGGACATTGGTAGTGCCTTTGAGCAAGTCGGCAACGATATGGCGGCCGCCGCCAAAAAAATCGCGGAGCTGGGCTATACGAAGAAGAGCCTGGGCAATGGCGATAACAATTACACCGCCAGTTCGCTGGGCGCCAACATCATCCATGGCGACGGCGGCAACGACAACATCACGGTCAACGCCGGCGCCTATAACAATATCTACGGCGACGACGGCAACGATACCCTGACCGTCAAGGTGGGCGGCTACAACGTGATCGACGGCGGCAACGGCAACGACACCATCCGCATCGACGTTGGCATTTACAACAAGGTCTCCGGCGGCAATGGCGACGACCACATCACGATCGCCGCTGGCGCGGCGGCCGACGTCGACCTGGGCGAGGGCAATAACCGCCTGTCGGTCAACTCGGCCTACAACGAGATCGACGGCGGCAACGGCAACGACGATGTGACCGCCAACGGCGGCTGGAACGACATCGAGTTGCGCGGTGGCAACAACACCGTGGTGGCCAACGGCGGCAACAACAAGGTGGTCACCACCGGCGACGGTCACGACAACATCACCGTCAACGGCGCCAACAACGTGGTCAACGCGGCCCATGGCGTCAACACCGTGCGCGCGATCGGCGCCGCCAACAACATCTACACCGGCAACTGGGACGATACCGTCACCGTCGATGGCGCCAACAACATCATCAACACCGACGGCGGCCACGACCGCGTCACCGTCAACGGCGTCAACAACGAGATCAAGATCGGCGACGGCAATAACGTGCTGGTGGCCAACGGCGGCAGCAACAAGGTGTATGCCTGGGGCGACGGCCATGACAATATCACCGTCAACGGCGGCTCCAACGTGGTTGATGCAAGCCACGGCAACAACACCGTGAATGCTGGCGGCGCCTCCAACGTGATCAATACCGGCAACTGGGACGACGTGGTGGTGGCGGATGGCATTTCCAACGTCATCAACACCAATTACGGCGCCGACCGCATTACCGTGAAGGCGGCCAATAACCAGATCAATGCGGGCGAAGGCAACAACACCATCAATGCCGAAGGCGGCCGCAACAAGGTCACTGCCGGCGGCAACGACGACACCATCACCGCAGCGGGCGTGTCGAACGAAATCAATGCGGGCCACGGCAACAACAACGTCACCCTGAACGGCGCCAGCAATGTGCTGAACGCGGGCGACGGTTCTGACCGCGTGACCGCCAACGGCGCTTCCAACGTGATGAACCTAGGCCACGGCAACAACACCGTGACGGTGAATGCTGCGTCCAACGTGGTGACCACCGGCGCCGGCGTCGACAAGATCGACGCCAAGGGCGGCTCCAACGTCATCAACAGCGGCGCCGGCAACGACAGCGTGACAGCGATCGGCGGCCTGAACGTGGTCAACGCGGCCGACGGCAAAGACAGCGTGCTGGCGCTGGGCGGCGGCAACGGCATCAACGCCAACGACGGCAACGACACCATCATCGCCGGCGGCGGCGCCAACGTCATCGTGGAAGGCGGCGGCAGCAGCAATATCGTGGCGGGCGGCGCGGTCAATGTGATCTATACCGGCGGCGGCAACAACAAGGTCGGCGCGCTGGGCAGCACCAATGCCCTGGTCAGCAACCAGGGCGGCAACCTGCAGGCAGCCGTGGGCGTGAACAACGTGATCCTGTCCAACGGCAGCGGCAACACCATGCTGGGCCTGGGCGCGGGCAACCTGATCGCCAGCGCCGTGGGCGGCAACACCACCATCGCCGCCGGCGGCACCAACGTGGTGCTGACCGAACTGGGCGGCATGGTCAAGGCGGCCGCCGGCGGCCTGGGCTCGGTGCTGTCGAACGTGATGCCATCCAAGGATGCGGCGAAGGCCGTGACCAACGCCACCGGCAAGCTGACCTCCGCCCTCAACAGCGGCGTCGGCAACGACATCGTGGTGGCGGCGGGCGGCAACAACGTGGTCTACACCGGCGGCGGCAAGGATATCGTGACCGCCGTGGGCGGCAACAATATCGTGCTGGCCAACGGCGGCGACAATGTCACCACCGCCCTGGGCGGCAACAACGTGGTGGTGAACATGGCCGGCAACAACGTGGTGACGGCCGCCGGCCAGAACAACGTGGTCGTCACCGGCCTGGGCGAAGGCATCAACGATGTCAGCGCCAAGCTGGGCAACCTGGCGGGCGGCGTGACCTCGCAAATCACCAAGTTCATCGGCAACAACGTCGCCGGCGGCAACGGCAATGACGTGGTGACCGCCATCGGCAACACCAATGTGGTGTACAGCGGCGGCGGCAACGACGTGACCACCGCCATCGGCGCCAACAACGTGGTCTGGAGCGGCAACGGCAACGACGTCGCCACCGTGTTCGGCGCGCGCAATATCGTCTGGGGCGATGCGGGTGTGGACAAGGTGACCGCGGTGGGCGCCAACAACCTGGTCGTCACCGGCGACTACAAGGAAGTGGCGGCAACCGCCGTCGGCCTGATCGACTCCATCGCCGCCGGCGTGGCAGCCACCGACCTGGTCGGCAAGGCAGGCCTGAGCGCCGCCGCGACCAGCCAGTCCGGCACGGAAGTGATCACCGCCTTCGGCAAGAACAACGTCCTGGTGGGCGGCAGCGCTGCCACCATCGTGACCGCCGCCGGCGAAAACAACCTGGTGGCCACCGGCGCCAGCAACGACGTGATCACCGTCGCTGGCAGCAAGACCGGCATCGTGTCCGGCGCCGGCAACGACGTGGTGACTGCGGTCGGCACCTACAACGTGGTGGTGGCGGGCGAGGGCAACAACGTCGTCACCACCGTCGGCAAGGCCAACCTGGTCGAAGGCGGCTCCGGCAACGACGTGCTGACCGCGCTGGCCATCGGCAGCGCCGCCAAGGTCAACGCCAACGCCAACATCCTGGTCGGCGGCGACGGCAACAACGTCATGACCGTGATCGGCAAGGACAATGTGGTGGTCGGCGGCAGCGGCAAGGACGTGGCGGTGATGATCAGCTACGGCGGCTCCAACACCAAGAACACCACGACCGAGAAGGAAGGCTCCGACCAGACCACCACCAGCCAGACCACCGGCAGCACCCAGCTGAACGTGGGCTGGACCGGCGCCGGCAACGACGTGGCCGTGGTGTACGGCGACCACAACGTGGTGCTGGCAGACGCCGGCGACGACACCCTGGTGGTGCTGAACTCGGGCAGCAAGCTGTCCTACAGCAGCAAGACCACCCAGGCGGTGGAAGGTTCGGACAAGTCGCAGACTGTCAGCTCCTCCAAGGTCAGCATCGACACCGGCATGAACTTCGTGCACGCCGGTTCCGGCAACGACACCATGATCCTGGCCGGCACCACCACCGTCGGCATGGGCGGCGAGGGCAACGACACCATCGTGTCCTCCGGCCAGAACAACGTCGCCATCGGCGGCAGCGGCGACGACGTGATCATCGGCCTGGCCGAGATCACCGTCTTCAACGCGGCCGAAGCGCTGGTCGAAAACGAGTACGAATCGGCCGGCGACTGGGTGGGCGCCGCCATGAACGCCAAGTTCATCAAGTCGCAGTACGCATCCCTGGCCAAGGGCGACCTGGGCAAGCTGAACCTGGTGGGCAATGTGATCGTGGGCGGCGACGGCAACGACACCATCTTCGCCACCAATGCCGGCACTTACGTCGGCGGCGGCAACGGCAACGACACCATGATGGGCCTGGGCTGGGGCGTCTTGACCAAACTGCTGGTCAGCAACAGCAAATCCATCAGCGGCGCGGTGAGCGACGTGGGCGCGGGCTTCGACGCCGTGACCAAGTACCTGAACAAGTCCTTCGGCGAAGAACTGCTGAAAGGCTGGAACAGCCTGTCGACCGATATGAAGTCGGCGCTGGACAAGGCCACCGTCAACGCCAGCGACCTGATCGACGACATGGCCAATGCCGGCAACAGCGCCGTCAACGCCATCAACGGCGTGTCGGGCCTGAACATGGCCGATTTTGACTTCGCCAGCGCGCTCAAGTCGGCGCTGGAAGGCGGCAAGGGCGGTTTGAACACGGCCATTAACGGCATCGGCAGCGGCGTGGGCTATGTGGCCGACGTCGATGTCGGCAGCGGCATCAGCACCGCCGTCAACTGGACCGGCGAGGCAGTCAGCACCGCCTCCGGCGCCAGCGCCTCCGGCATCGACTGGCTCGGCAAGCAGCTCGGCGTCAACTTGCAGCTCGACCAGTTCAAGGGGATGGACTTGTTCATCGCCGGCTTCATCGCCTACACCATGGGCTACAAGTACGCGGGCAACAACCGCCTCTGGGGCGGCGCCGGCGACGATACCATCTACTCCGGCATGGGCGCCGACCACTTGCACGGCGGGGCAGGCAAGGACATCTACATCATGTCCATGGGCGACGGCAAGGACACCATCCACGAAACGGCGGGCGGCAACGACATCCTCAAGTTCAGCGCCAACAAGCTCTTTAGCGTGGCGATGAAGACCGACAACGTGAAGGTCAATATCGAGGGGAGCGACCTGGTGGTGAACTACGTGGACAATAACAAGTCCTACGCCCAGTTCACGGTGGAGAACTACAAGTCCGTCAACATTGCGGAACTCGACCTTCTCGACGCCGCCGGCGCCACCGTGGGCGTGCTCACGATGGCGCAATTGCTCGAGCGGGCGCAGAACAGCGCCAGCCCGTACGAGATGGCGTCGGTCTGGACCGCTGACCGCATGCAGGACTTCGCCCAGTTGGTGGGCACGGCCTTCTCCGGCCAGCCCGCCTAAGGCGGCGTAGGGCTTGGACATGCGTGCTAAAATGGCATGCATGTCCAACATCAGGTTGACCGTGCAAACGTGCGGCCCTATAGTTGCGGGATGATCGCAGACTTCCAAGACCTTTCCGATAAAATCGACCAACTGGCGGAACTCGCGCAATCCTTGCGCCGCGAGAATTCGCAGTTGCGCCAGGCCAATGCAGCCCTGGTGACCGAGAACCTTGAATACCAACGCCGCCTTGGCGAAGCCCACGACCGCGTCGTGGCGCTGCTGGACAAAATCCCCGCCGCGGAAGCGGACACCCCTGAGGATGCCCAATGATCCATGTTGATGTGACCATCATGGGCCAGCCCTATAAGCTGGCATGCAAGGAAGACGAAGAACGCGCCCTGCGCGAGGCGGCCAACCTGCTGGATAAAAAGATGAGTGCGATTCGCGATGCCGGCAAGGTCAAGGGCAATGACCGCATCGCCGTGATGGCGGCGCTGGGCATGGCGGCCGAATTCCTGGCGGCGAAGACCAGCGGCGGCTCCTCCATGCTGGAAGTGCAGGAAAAGATCGGCGCCATGCACAAGGTGCTCGACAATGCGCTGACCCCGCAAGAAAATTTGTTTTAGGCCTTTCGCCAAATTCGTTTGAGGAGTAAACTTCGTGTCACCCTGCGGTGTTCGAGATTTGCCATATATTCCTTGAACCATTTACATGCACCGGTTGCGGGAATTTGTTCGACGGGCGTGAGCGTCACTAGTCTGATGAACCCGAAGTTGAACTAACTGCAACCACCTTGAACCGTAAGGTTCGGGATGCCGGCATAACGGCACAGGCGGGGCCTCATTCCATTTAAGAGCGGTTGCCAGCACCTGCGGGTGCGCAACCGTTTTTTTACGTCCAGAGGAGCGCCATGCAATATTGGTTGATGAAATCCGAGCCCGACGAGGTGAGCATCGATGATGTCATGTCTGCCAAGGACAAGACGGTGCCCTGGTTCGGCGTGCGCAACTACCAGGCCCGCAATTTCATGCGCGACGCGATGCAAGAGGGCGACGGCGTGCTGTTCTACCATTCCTCCTGCCCGGAGCCGGGCATTGCCGGTATCGCCGAAGTGGCGAGCGGTCCCTATCCCGACGCCACCCAGTTCGACCCAAAAAGCCATTACTACGATGCCAAGGCCACCCAGGAACAGCCGCGCTGGATTTCCGTCGACGTGAAGGGCGTGCGCAAGACGCGCCTGCTGTCGCTGGCGGAAATGCGCACGCTGCCGCAGCTGGCGGATATGGTGGTGCTGCAGAAGGGCAGCCGCCTGTCGATCACGCCGGTGACGGCGGCGCAATGGAAGCAGGTGCTGGCGCTGCTGAAGGGCGCTTGATGGATTGGGGACTGGTCGGCATCCTGCTGCTGATGGGAGCGGGCGGCGGTTTCGCAGCCGGGCTGCTGGGGATCGGCGGCGGCATGGTGCTGGTGCCCTTCATTACCATGATCTTCACGGCCAAGGGCTTCCCGCCGCAGGTGGTGGTGCATATGGCGATTGCCACTTCGCTGGCGACCATCATGTTCACCTCGCTGTCGTCGGTGCGCGCCCACCACAAGCACGGCGCGGTGCAATGGCGCATTGTGGCGCTGCTGGCGCCCGGCATTGTGGTCGGCTCCTGGATCGGGCCGTGGATCGGCAAGCAGATGAACACCAGCGCGCTGTCGCTGCTGTTTGCCGCCTTCGTCACCTTCTCGGCGCTGCAGATGATCCTGAACAAAAAGCCGGCGCCGGGGCGCGAGCTGCCCGGTACGCCCGGCATGTTCGCGGCGGGCGGCGTGATCGGCGTGGTGGCCGGGCTGGTGGGGGCGGGCGGCGGCTTTATCTCGGTGCCCTTCATGACCTGGTGTAATGTGCGCATCCACCAGGCGGTGGCGACCAGCGCGGCGCTGGGCTTCCCGATCGCGCTGTCGGGCACCTTGTCGAACATTTACTTCGGCTGGTCGGAGCCGGGCCTGCCGCAGTATTCGCTGGGCTTTATCTACACGCCGGCGCTGGCGGTCATTGTGGCGGCCAGCGTGACCATGGCGCCGCTCGGCGCGCGCACCGCGCACAAGATGGACGTGGTGTCGCTCAAGCGCGCTTTTGCCGTGGTGCTGTTTGGACTGGCGGCGTACATGTTCTACCACGCATTCGCATAAACGCAGGAGGCGGGCATGCAGGTCGGTTGCTGGTCGCTGTTCAAGGTGTTCTCGCAAATGTCGCTGCAAGGCTTTGGCGGCGTGCTGCCGTTCGCCTTCCGCCACCTGGTCGAGCGCACGCAGTGGCTGACAGCCGCTGAATTCGGCCAGTTGCTCGGCATTGCGCAGCTCCTGCCCGGCCCCACTGTCTGCAACCTGTCCGTCATGGTCGGCCAGCGCTATGCCGGCGTGGCGGGCGGCTTTTCCGCGCTGGCCGGCTTGCTGCTCGGCCCCTTCTTCATCGTCATCGGCCTGGGCCTGGCCTACCAGGAACTGGCCGACCATCCGGTCTTTGCGGCGGCGGTGCGCGGTATGGCGGCGGCTGCGGCCGGTCTGATCCTGGCCACCTCGTTCAAGCTGGCAGTGGGCATGCTGCGCGGCACCGCGCCGGGCGCGCGCCGCCTGGTGCAGGTTCTGCTGCTGGCGGCGGCCTTCGTCGGCCTGGGTGTGGCGCGCTTTGGCTTGCTGGCGGTGGTGGGTACGCTGGTGCCGATCGGCTTTGTGCTGTTCGCCTTTGTGTGGCGGCGGCCATGAGCGAGGACGTCAAGCTGGGCGGCCTGGCCCTGCATCTGGCCCTGCTCTCGCTGACCGCGATCGGCGGCGGCGTGGTGCTGGTGGCGCCGGATGTGCACCACTACGTCTCGGTGCAGAACCACTGGCTGACCGACCAGCAGTTCGCCTCCGCCTACGCGCTGGCCCAGGCGGCGCCCGGCCCGAACCTGCTGTTCGTGACGCTGATCGGCTGGATGATCAAAGGCTGGGTTGGGGCGGTGGTGGTGACGCTGGCGGCGATCCTGCCGTCCACCTGTCTGGTGCTGGCGCTGGGGGCGTTCATCAATCGCCACGGTGGCGGGGAAGGGCGCTGGGCCGGCGCCCTGCGCGACGCGCTGGCGCCGCTGGCGGCCGGCATGCTGGCCGGGGCGGCGTGGACCTTCCTCAGCGTGTCCGGCACCGGCTGGCGCGGCATCGCGCTGGCGCTGGCCGCCGCCACGGCGGCCTATGCCACCAAGCTGAATCCCGTGTGGCTGATCGTCCTAGGCGCCTTGGCCGGCGCTGTCGGCCTGGTCTAGCGCGCAGACCAGCCAGCCATGCGCGGCCAGGGTCGCGCCAGCCGCGTTCCAGCCCTCGGCCGCCAGCAGCGCCCGCTGGCGCGGCAATTGCGCCAGCGCGGGCAGCGCGGCGGCGTCGCGGCGCAGGTTTGCCAGCACCAGCAAGCGTTCCCCCGGCGTGCCGCGCGTGAAGCCGACCACCCCTGGCGGCAGCCCTTCGATGAACACCACATCGCCCCGGCGCAGCGCCGCGTGATCGCGGCGCAGGGCCAGCAGGCGCTGGTAATGCGCGAACAGGCCGGCGTCGTAAGCGTCCCAGTCCAGCCGGTAGTCCTCAAAGAGTACCGTCCAGTCGCGCCAGGCCGGCTCGCCGAACTCCTGCCCCATGAGCAGGTGCGGCACGCCATCCAGCGCGAACAGTACCGTCGCCGCAGGCCGCAGCGCAGGCCCCAGCAAGGCGCTGGCGCGCGCCTGCTCCTTTTCATCCAGCCAGCGCAAACGCAGCGCGCCGCGCGGGAAACTGTAGGTGGACTCGCGCCAATAGCGCGCCAGGTCGGCGCCGCTGGCCTGGCCCTGCGCGCAGGCGAGCAGGATGGCGCGGGTGCCGCCCTCGTAGGTCAGGTCGCAGCTGGCGAAATGGTGGAACTCATCGTAAGCCTGCGAGATGAGCGCAATTTCCGGCTGCACGCGCAGCAGCGCGGCACGGATCTGCTGCAGGAAATCGAGCGGCGTGATATCGGAATCGTCAAAGCGCAGGCCGTCGAAGCCAAAGCGACCGACCCATCCGCACATGGCATCAATCAGGTAGCGCCGCAACGCCGCGTTGCTGAAATCGAAGCCGGCGAAATAGTCGCGGTTCGGCACCGCGTAATAGATGCTGCCGTCGGCCCGGCGCGTGAACCACTCCGGGTGCGACTGCGTCAGCGGGTTGTCCACGCTGGCGCGGTTCAGCGTCCAGTCGAGCATCACGCGCATGCCGCGCGCGTGCGCCGCATCGACCAGCGCCCGCAAACCTTGCTCGTCGCCCAGCACCGGATCGATGGCCAGGAAATCGCGCACCGCGTACGGATCACCGCAGCTGCCGCGACGGCCCTCGATGCCGATCGGTTGAACCGGCATGACCCATAGCGTATTCACGCCCAGTTCAGCCAGGTAGCCCAGCTTCGCGCGCACGCCGTCGAAATCGCCGCCGAAGGCCTTGACCGACAGCTGGTAGACCACCGCATCGTGCAGCCACTCCGGGCTGGCCAGGGCAGGGCGCGCATACAGCGGCCCCGGCGCCGCGGCGCTCAAGCCGGCATGGCGCAGCAGCACGGCGCCACTTTCATCGACCGTCAGGCAGGAATTGTTCTGGCCATCCTCCGACACCCAGGGATTGGCCGGATCGCGCAGCCACGCGCTGCCGTCCACCACGAATTTATAGAGGTGGCGCCCGGCTGCAATCGGCAGCGTTACCTGCCAGCGCGTCGGGGAAACGCGCTGCATCATGCAGGCATCGCCCACCCAGCTATTGAACGTGCCCGCCAGCGCCACGCTGCGTGCTTGCGGCGCGGCCTCGTAGACAAAGCGCACGCCGGCCGGCGTGGCGGCCGGCTGCAAGGCGGGATCGGCGGCGAACTGCAGCTGCATCTCAGGCGGTGCGCGCAGCAGGCTGGCGGTAAGCCCAGGCCAGCATGGCGATGGCGCCGATAATCATCGGCAGCGACAGCATCTGGCCCGAAGTGATCGGCAGGCCGGCCACGGTGATTTCCCAGTCCGGCGTGCGGAAGTACTCGGTGAAGAAACGCGCGCAGCCATACAGCAGCACATACAGCGCGCCCACCGCCAGGCGCGGACGGGCTTTGCGCGCGAACGGCCACAAAATGCAGAACACCAAAATGCCATCCACCAGCATCTGGTAGATCGCCGATGGGTGGCGCGCCATGTCGCCGACGGCAGGGTAGATCATGGCCCACGGCAGGTCCGGATTGCTGACCACACGGCCCGGCAGCTCGGCGTTGATGAAATTGCCCATGCGGCCGGCCGCATAGCCGAGCGGCACCAGCGGCGCGATGAAGTCGTACACGTCCAGCAGGTTGCGCTGGCGTTTGCGCGCCCACAGCGCCATGGCGACCAGCACGCCCAGGAAGCCGCCGTGGAAGCTCATGCCGCCTTCCCACACCTTGAAGATGCGCAGGGGCGTGAGCAGCATTTCCGGCTGGTAGAACAGGACTTCGCCCAGGCGGCCGCCCAGGATCACGCCCAGCATGCCGTAGAACAGCATGTCATCCAGGTCCTCCTTGGTCCAGCCCTGCTGCGCGATGTGCGGCTGCTTGATGCGCAGGCGGCCCAGCGCAATGAACATGGCGAAGGCCAGCACATACATCAGGCCATACCAGTGGATCGCTACAGGGCCAAGGTGGATGGCGACCGGATCGGGCATTGGGTGGATCAGGGGCATTTCAAATTCTCTTCTTCATGAGTTCCAGGAAGCCGCGCAGTACGGGCGAGGCATTGTCGCGCCGCCAGGCCAGGCCGGTTTCCACCAGCGGCGTGCTCTGGACCAGGGGCAGGTACTCCACACCCGGCCGGCGCAAATTCGAGACGGATTGTGGCACAAGTGCTATTCCCATGCCAGCCGATACCAGGCTGACGATGGTTTGCATCTGGATCGCCTCCTGTCCCACCTCGGGCGTGACGCCGGCGGCGCGGAAGACCGACAGGATGGCGTCGTACAGCCCGGGCGAGATATGGCGCGGGAAAATGATCAGCGGCATGCCGGCCAGCGTGCGCAGATCCACGCTGGCGGCGGCCAGCAACGGCAAGCCGGCCGGCGCCGCCAGCACCAGCGGCTCGCGCAATACCGGCAGGTATTCCAGCTCCTGGCGCGCGCGGTCGGGCAGGGGCGGGATCAGCAGGCCGGCATCGACCCGTCCCGCCAGCAGGTCGTCCAGCTGCAGGTCGGAGGTGGCCTCCTTGAGGGTGATCTCGACCTGGGGATACTCCGCCCGGTAGGCGCGCAGGGACGGCGGCAGTACGCTGTAGTCGGCCGACGAGACGAAGGCCAGCGCCAGGCGCCCGCTGGCGCCCGTGGCGGCGCGCTGCACCAGTTCCGGCAGCCCGGCCGCCTGCTGCAGCAAGCGCTGCGCCTCCGGCAGCAGGGCCGCGCCGGCGGCGGTGAGGGTCACCCCGCGCCGGTTGCGCTCAAACAGCGGTGCCCCCAGCAGCTCCTCCAGCGCCATGATGGTCTGCGACAAAGGCGGCTGGGTCATATGCAGGCGGCGCGCGGCGCGCCCGAAATGCAGCTCCTCGGCGACGGTGGCGAAATAGCGCAGCTGGCGAAGTTCTATATTCATTCGCACAGCATATCACAGGGGTGCTTATCATATATTTGACAACTGGACGTCCAGGAGGCACCCTTAGCTTCTTACTGAGGAGACCCTACCATGCCGCAATACCGTTCCTACACCACGACCCAAGGCCGCAATATGGCAGGCGCGCGCGCCCTGTGGCGTGCCACCGGCATGAAGGATGGAGATTTCAACAAGCCCATCATCGCCGTCGTCAACTCCTTCACCCAATTCGTGCCCGGCCACGTGCACCTGAAAGACCTGGGCCAACTGGTCGCGCGCGAGATCGAAGCCTCCGGCGGCGTCGCCAAGGAATTCAATACCATCGCCGTCGACGACGGCATCGCCATGGGCCACGGCGGCATGCTGTACTCCCTGCCGTCGCGCGACCTGATCGCCGACTCGGTCGAGTACATGGTCAACGCCCACTGCGCCGACGCCATGGTGTGCATTTCCAACTGCGACAAGATCACGCCCGGCATGCTGATGGCCGCCATGCGCCTGAACATCCCGGCGGTCTTCGTTTCCGGCGGCCCGATGGAAGCGGGCAAGGTGATCAAGTCCGTCAACGGCGGCGAAAAAATCATCAAGCTGGACCTGGTGGACGCCATGATCAAAGCCGGCGACAGCAGCGTGTCCGACGCCGACGTGGCCGAGATCGAACGCTCCGCCTGCCCGACCTGCGGCTCCTGTTCCGGCATGTTCACCGCCAACTCGATGAATTGCCTGACTGAGGCGCTGGGCCTGTCCTTGCCCGGCAACGGCACCATCGTCGCCACCCATAGCGACCGCAAGGAACTGTTCTTGCGCGCCGGCCGCCTGATCGTGGACCTGGCCAAGCGCCACTACGAGCAGGACGACTACAGCGTGCTGCCGCGCTCCATCGCCACCAAGGAAGCGTTCGAGAACGCCATGGCGCTGGATGTCTCGATGGGCGGCTCCACCAACACCGTGCTGCACCTGCTGGCTGCCGCGCATGAGGCGCAGGTGCAGTTCACCATGGCCGACATCGACCGCATCTCGCGCAAAGTGCCATGCCTGTGCAAGGTGGCGCCGATGACCGACAAGTTCCACATCGAAGACGTGCACCGCGCCGGCGGCATCATCTCCATCCTGGGCGAACTGGCGCGCGCCGGGCTGCTGGACACTACCCAGCACACCGTGCACAGCGCCAGCATGGGCGAAGCGATCGAGAAATACGACATCAAGCGCAGCGACGACCCGGCCGTGCACCAGCTGTTCCGCGCCGCACCGGGCGGCGTGCCGACCCAGGTGGCGTTCTCGCAATCCGAACGCTTTGCCTCCTCCGACACCGACCGCAGTGCCGGTTGCATCCGCGACCTGGAGCACGCCTACTCGAAAGATGGCGGCCTGGCGGTGCTGTACGGGAATATCGCCGAGAAGGGCTGCATCGTGAAGACCGCCGGCGTGGATGAGTCCATCCTCAAGTTCAGCGGCAAGGCGCGCGTGTTTGAAAGCCAGGATTCGGCAGTGGAAGCGATCCTCGGCGACACCGTGCACGAAGGCGACGTGGTCATCATCCGCTATGAAGGCCCGAAAGGCGGGCCAGGCATGCAGGAGATGCTGTACCCGACCTCCTACATCAAATCCAAAGGCCTGGGCAAAGCCTGCGCCCTGTTCACCGACGGCCGCTTCTCCGGCGGCTCCTCCGGCCTGGTGATCGGCCACGCCTCGCCGGAAGCGGCCGAAGGCGGCGCTATCGGGTTGGTGGAAGAAGGGGACATGATCGACATCGACATCCCCGCCCGCACCATCAACTTGCGCGTCACGCCGCAAGAGCTGGCCGCCCGCCGCGGCGCCATGGAAGCACGCGGCGCCGACGCCTGGCAGCCGCTCAACCGCGAGCGCTACGTCTCGCAAGCCCTGCAGGCGTACGCTGCCCTGACCACCTCCGCCGACCGCGGCGCCGTGCGCGACCTGAGCCAGCTCAAGCGCTAAAACCGATTCGGGGTCAGATCTGACCCCGAATTTTTACTTACGCTTCCGCAAGTCTTCGAAGCTCTTCTTGACGCGGTCTTTGCGGCGTTGTTCGTCGACGTTGTGGGCTTTGCGTTTGTCGAGGCCGAGCATCGGCTCGATGAACTCGAACCAGATAAAGGCCGCGCCCATCACGGCGACAATCCACCACCACGACAGTTCGGCGAATTTCCAGACTTCAAAGTACTTCAGGGCCACCAGGGCGATGATCAATAGAATAATTGGCATGGATTTGCACTCCTTAGTATTCCATCATAGCAATATCCGGCTGCGGGTCAACCCATGCTACGCAGTAGGCGTTGTGGGGTAGAATTGTGGCAGTTTTTTCCTTGGAGATGAAAATGAAACGTTCCCTGATGGTTGGTTTCCTGGTAACCGCGGCGCTCTCGTCGCAGGCTGCTTTTGCTAACGCTGACCTGGCAAAAGCCAAAAACTGCATGGCTTGCCACGCAGTCGCCAACAAGCTGGTCGGCCCTGCATTCAAGGATGTCGCCGCCAAATACGCCGGCCAGAAGGATGCCGAAGCCAAGCTGGCGCAAAAGATCATCAAAGGCGGCCAGGGCGCCTGGGGTGCTGTCCCGATGCCAGCCAACCCGCAAGTGAGCGAGGCCGATGCCAAAGTGCTGGTGAAATGGATTCTGGCGCAGAAATAAAAAAATGGGGACGTACCCCATTTAAATAGAAAGACCGGGCCAAAGCCCGGTCTTTTTTACTTGATGACTTCGAGGCGGGTTTTCTTGCCGGCCTTGTAGCCGAACAGGGTCAGGGCGCCATCCTGGATGTCGCCTTTGGCGTCGAAGGCGATCTTGCCGCTGACGCCTTCGTGCTTGACCTTCTGCAGCTGCGGCAGGTATTTGGCCGGGTCGGCGGACTTGGCTTCCGCCATCGCCTGCGCCATCGCCATCACGGCGTCGTAGGCGTACGGGGCGTAGATCTGCACTTCGAAGCCGTAGCGTTTCTTGAAGCGGGTGCCGAATTCGACCAGCTTCTTCTCCTGCTCCGGTGTGACGCCGCCGGCTTCCGCACAGACCACCACGTCGTCGGCGCCGCCCGACAGTTTGGGCAGCGCTTCGGTGCAGATGCCGTCGCCGCCCATCAGCTTGGCCTTGATGCCGAGCGCTTTCATCTGGCGCAGCAGCGGGCCGCCGACCGAGTCCATGCCGCCGAAGAACACCAGGTCGGCGTTCTTGGCGCGGATCGCGGTCAGGATGGCGTTGAAGTCGGTCGCCTTGTCGGTGGTGAATTGCTTGTCCACGATCTGCACGCCGGCCGCTTTCTTGGCTTCCTTCAGGAATTCGTTGGCCACGCCCTGGCCGTAGGCGGTGCGGTCGTCGATCACGGCGATGCGCTTGGCGCCCAGCTTTTGCGTGGCGTAGCGGCCCAGCGAACCGCCCAGCTTGTTGTCGTTGGCGACCACGCGGAAGGTGGTGTTGAAGCCCTGGCTGGTGTACACCGGGCTGGTGGCGGAGGCGGAAATCTGCGGGATGCCGGCGTCGTAGTAGATCTTCGAGGCCGGGATCGAGGTGCCGGAATTCTGGTGGCCGACCACGCCGTTCACTTTATTGTCGACCAGTTTCTGCGCGGCGGCGGTGCCCTGTTTCGGGTCGCCGGCGTCGTCTTCCGCCATCATCACGAATTTAACGGCCTTGCCGTTGATCTTGAAGCCCTTGGCATTCAAGTCTTCCACCGCCAGCTGCACGCCGCTCTGGGTGTCCTTGCCCAGGTGCGCCGACTGGCCCGACAGCGGGCCGGCATAGCCGATCTTGACCACTTCCTGGGCGCTCGCGGCTCCAGCAAAAGCCAGCGCGATGGCGGCGATGATGGTTTTGGTTTGCATTGCTACTTTCTCCTGAAACGAAAAGGGCCGCCATGCTGGCTGGCGGCCCACGGGCTCCCCCCGGTATTCGTGCTTACTTCACTACTTCCATCTTGGTCTTGTTGCCGCCCTTGTAGGTGAACAGGGTCAGGGCACCATCCTTGATGTCGCCGAACTGGTCAAACTCGATGGCGCCGGTGACGCCCTGGTATTTGATCTTGGCCAGCACCGGCAGGTATTTGGCCGGTTCGGACGAATTGGCCTGCTGCATGGCGGCTGCCATGGTCATGATGGCGTCGTACACGTACGGTGCGTACAGCTGCACTTCCTGGCCGTACTTCTTCTTGTACTTGGCGCGGAAGTCGTCCATGTTCTTTTGCAGCTCGGCCGGTACGCCGCCGGCTTCGGCGCAGGTCACCACGCCGTCGGCTGCGGCGCCGGCGGACAGGCGGTACAGCGCGTCGGTGCAGACGCCGTCGCCGCCCATGAATTTGGCGTTGATGCCGAGCGCCTTCATCTGGCGCAGCAGCGGGCCGCCGACCGAGTCCATGCCGCCGAAGAACACCAGGTCCGGGTTCTTGGACTTGATATTGGTCAGGATGGCGTTGAAGTCGGTGGCGTTGGCGTTGGTGAACTCCTTGCCCACCACTTGCACGCCCGGCAGGGCTTTCTTGGCGCCTTTGACAAATTCGTCGGCCACGCCCTGGCCGTAGGCGGTGCGGTCGTCGATCACGGCGATCTTTTTCACGCCCAGCTTCTGCACGGCGTAGGCGCCCAGGGTGCCGCCCAGCTTATTGTCGTTGGCCACCACGCGGAAGGCGGTGTTGAATTTCTGCTTGGTGTACACCGGCGAGGTGGCGGCCGGGGAAATCTGCGGGATGCCGGCGTCGAAGTAGATCTTGGAGGCCGGGATGGTGGTGCCCGAGTTGAGGTGGCCGATCACGCCCTGTACCTTGGCGTCGACCAGTTTTTGCGCTGCGGTGGTGCCCTGTTTCGGGTCGCCCGCGTCGTCCTCGAACTGGACCACGAATTTGACCGGCTTGCCGCCGATCTTGATGCCTTTGGCGGCCAGGTCTTCCATCGCCATCTTGGCGCCGTTCTCCATGTCCTTGCCCAGGTGGGAGTTCGGACCGGATACCGGCGACACATGGCCAATCTTGATCGTGTCCTGCGCATAGGCGCTGCCGGCGAAAGCCAGGGCGATGGCGACAGGGATGAATTTGCTCTTGAACTGCATCGGGGGTCTCCAGTCAAAAATTCACGTACGCCAGAAAATACAGCAAAAATCCCGAATGGCAAAGAGGGAATTATTTCCGGCGGGTGGAATTGGCCTGCAGGTGGATGATTTCCTGTTGTACGGCGCGCGACACGATCTTGCCGATGGTGTTGTGCAGGCCGTCGCGGATTTCGACGGTGAGGGCGTGCAGGGCGTGGTTCAGCACTTCGTGGATGTTGTCCTTGATGCGCTGCTCCAGCACGAAATCGACGCGGTTGGAGAGTTGCTGCAGTACGCGTTCGGACAGGCGGCGCTCCAGCGCGTCCCAGGCCTCGGCATCGTCCAGCGCCGGCAGGGCCGGGGTTGGCGCATCGTTGGCGGGCGCCGTCGCCGCAGCCGCTGCCGGGGCGGCGCTGCGGGCGGCTGGCGCCGGCGCCGGCGCCTCGTCGCGCATGATTTCGGTCAGTACCGGGATGCTGGCGTCAAATGCCTGGTTCATTACTTGCCTACGGTGAGATGTTTGAGCGGGAAATCCTGTCGTTTGTAAGCAGCATAACGCAGGCGGCCCGCCGCCGCATCCTCCTCGTCGGCGGAGATGACTTCGATCAATCGCGGGAAAGCCTCGAACTGGCCTGGCGCACGGCGCGCCAGGTTGACCAGCAGGCCCGCTTCCGGCAATTCGGTAGTGTCGCTGTCAACCAACACGATGGCCGAATCGGGCGCCAGCGGGTCGTTGGCGTGGGCGTGCGGCAGGAAGTCGGTGGCGGAGAAGGTCCACAGGGCCTGGTCCAGGGCCGCCAGTTGCGCCGCATCCTCCGTCATCACGACGATGCGGGGCGTGCTGGCGTAGGCTTTGCGCAGCAGGCGGCAGGCATAGGCCACCTTGTCCGGCACGCCGCTGTGGAAATCAATTTGCGTCATAGGTAAGAAGCGCGGTCAGAAGCGGAAATTTTCCGGGGCGTTTTGCGGCGTTTCGCGATCGCGGCGTGCTTTTTCCGCGGCGGCGGCGGCTTTGGCGGCATCGGCCTTGGCGCGCGCGGTGTCCTCGGGGCTTGGCGGGCGGGGCGGGGCGGCAGGCGTGGGCGCCGGGTTCGAATAACCGGCCGGCAGCATCCTGGTCGGCGGGTAGCCCGCTTCGCTCAGGACGCCGTCCCAGGTCGCCGCTTCAAAGCCGAGCTGGCGCGTGCGGCCCACCAGCAGCATGGGCAGTTCGCCATTGCTGCCGGCCTTGCGCAGGGCGTCGTGGTCGTCCGGCGTGGCGACCGTCTTCTCGCGGTAGGGAATGCCGCGCGTGATCAGCAGCTGGCGCGCCTGGTCGCACGGGCCGCATTGGGCCGTGGTGTACAGCACCACGGGACGGGCACGCACCACTTCGGCCAGCTCCGACGGCAGCTCGACACTGCCGGTGCCGCCGCTGCCATAGTTCTTCACTTCCGCTTTTTTGGCGGAGGCGGGCGGCGGCGTTGCGGTGAAATGGGTGACGCCCTTTTCGTCCTTCCACTTATACATCTGGGCGTGCGCCGCACCGGCGGTCAGCAACAGTAAAAGCAGGGCAGCGCGTTTCATGCGTCTCTCCAAGGTCAGGCGGCCATGCCGCTGTGGCGCAGCAGGGCGTCGATGGTCGGCTCGCGGCCACGGAAGGCGGTGAACGACTCCAGGGCCGGGCGCGAACCGCCCACGGCCAGGATCTCCTGCTGGAAGCGTTTGCCGGTGTCGCTGGACAGCTTGCCGCCGTCCAGCGCGGCCGCTTCCTCGAAGGCGGCATAGGCGTCGGCCGACAGCACTTCCGCCCACTTATAGCTATAGTAGCCGGCCGCGTAACCGCCGGCGAAGATATGGCCGAAGGAGTGCTGGAAGCGGTTGAAGGCGGGCGGGATGATCACGGCGAATTTGCGGCGCACCTCGTCGATCACGTCCTGCACCGACTTGGCGCCGTCCGGCTGGAAGTCGTAGTGCAGCAGCATGTCGAGCAGGGCGAACTCGACCTGGCGCAGGGTCTGCAGGCCGGACTGGAAGTTCTTGGCCGCCAGCATGCGGTCGTACAGGGCGCGCGGCAGCGGCAGGCCGCTCTTCATGTGGGCGCTCATGTGGGCCAGCACATCCCACTCCCAGCAGAAGTTTTCCATGAATTGCGACGGCAGCTCCACCGCGTCCCACTCCACGCCGGAAATGCCGGAGACCGCCAGCTCTTCCACCTGGGTCAGCATGTGGTGCAGGCCGTGACCGAATTCGTGGAACAGGGTGATCACCTCGTCGTGGGTGAACAGGGACGGCTGCAGCTGGCCGTCCACTTCCAGCGGCTCGGTGAAGTTGCAGGTCAGGTAGGCGACCGGGGTTTGCAGCTCGCCGTTTTTCAGGCGGCGGCCGCGCGCGTCGTCCATCCAGGCGCCGCCGCTCTTGCCTTCGCGCGCGTAGAGGTCGAGGTAGAACTGGCCCACCAGCTTGCCGTCGCGCTCAATGCGGAAGAAGCGCACGTCCTTGTGCCAGACCGGCGCGCTGTCCGGCTTGATGGTGACGCCGAACAGGGTCTGCACCAGCTTGAACAGGCCGTCGGTGACTTTGTGCTCGGGGAAGTACTGCTTCACTTCCTGCGCCGAGAACGAATACATATGCTGCTGCAGTTTTTCGGAGGCGTAGGGCAGGTCCCACGATTGCAGGTCGTCGATGCCCAGTTCCTGGCTGGCGTAGGCTTGCAGCTCGGCCAGGTCCTGCTCGGCGAAGGGGCGGGCGCGCTTGGCCAGGTCTTCCAGGAATTCGATCACCTGTTCCGGCGACTTGGCCATCTTCGGCACCAGCGACACTTCGGCAAAATTCTTGTAGCCGAGCAGCTGTGCTTCTTCGTTGCGCAGTTTCAGCAGGGTGGCGATGTTGGCGCTGTTGTCCCAGTCTTCGCGCTTGCTGAAGGCATCGCCCAGCTCGGAGGCCTTGGTGGCGTTGGCGCGGTACACCTTTTCGCGCAGGGCGCGGCTGTCGGCGAACTGCAGGATCGGGTAGTAGGACGGGAAGTGCAGGGTGAACTGCCAGCCTTGCTTGCCGTCTTTCTCGGCCAGCGCTTTGGCGGCGGCCTTGGAGTCGTCCGGCAGGCCGCGCAGCTCGGCTTCGTCTTCCACCAGCAGCTTCCAGTCGTTGGTCGCGTCCAGCACGTTTTCGCTGAAGCGGGTGCTGGTGGCGGCGTGCTCTTCCTGGATGGCGGCGAAGCGTTCCTTCTTATCTTCCGGCAGCTCGGCGCCGCCCATGCGGAAGTCGCGGATCGCGTTGTCGATGATGCGCTGGCGCGCCGGCGACAGGGTGGCGAATTCGGTGCTGGCGCGCAGGGCTTTGTATTTGGCGAACAGGGCTTCGTTCTGGGCCAGGGCGGTCCAGAATTCGGTCACTTTCGGCAGGTTTTCGTTGTAGGCGGCGCGCAGCTCGGGCGTGTCGACCACGTTGTTGAGGTGACTGACAATGCCCCAGGCGCGGCCCAGCAGCTCGGCGGAGTTTTCCAGCGGGGTGACGAAATTGTCCCAGCTGACGCTGTCGCCCGGCGCTTCCAGTTCGGCCACGGCGGCGCGGTTTTGCTCCAGCAGGTGCTCGATGGCGGGGGTGACGTGTTCGGGCTTGATGGCGTCGAAGCGCGGCAGGCCGCTAAAGTCCAGCAGGGGATTGTCGGTCATTTCTAAACCCTTAAAAGCGGGGTCTGACCCAAGGGTCAGACCCCAGTGTTCATGCATCTCGGTGTTGGTTCTATGCCCTTGATGTTCAGCGAAGATCAAAGGCGCACAAGCAAAACCGCTTGCAGCTGAGCAGACGGGGTCTGACGGGGACGCCTAGTCCCTTTGGGTCAGACCCCGCTTTACCGGGTTTAAGCCCGCTCAGCCGACTCAATAGTATTCATTAACAGCATGGTAATCGTCATCGGCCCCACACCACCCGGCACCGGGGTGATATGCGACGCCACTTCCTTGATACCGGCAAAATCCACATCGCCGCACAGCTTACCGTTTTCGTCGCGGTTGATGCCCACGTCGATCACGATGGCGCCCGGCTTCACCATATCAGCAGTCAGGGTATTACGGCGGCCAGTTGCGGCCACCACGATATCCGCCTGGCGGGTGTGGTAGCCCAGGTCCGCCGTGCCACTATGGCAGATGGTGACGGTGGCGTTCGCTTGCAAGAGCAGCAGGCCCATTGGTTTGCCAACCGTGTTGGAACGGCCGATCACCACCGCGTGCTTGCCCTTCAAATTGACGCCGGTCGATTCGATCAGCTTCATGCAGCCGTACGGGGTGCAAGGCAGGAAGCCTTCCAGCCCGGTCATCAGTTCGCCCGCGCTCAGCACGGAGTAGCCGTCCACGTCCTTGGTGGTGGCGATGGCTTCGATCACCTGGTGCGGGTCGATGTGCTTTGGCAGCGGCATCTGCACCAGGATGCCGTGGATGCTCGGGTCGGCATTCAGGCTGGCGATGCGTTCGAGCAGGGCTTGCTCGGTCATGTCTGCCGGGTATTGCTCTTTGACGGAGCGGATGCCGGCATCTTCGCAGGCTTTGACCTTGTTGCGCACATAAACGTGGCTGGCCGGGTCGTCGCCGACCAGGATCACAGCCAGGCCCGGCTGTTTGCCCTTGGCGGTCAGTGCGGCGGCGCGGGAAGCGATTTCGGCGCGCAGTTTTTGGGAGAGCGCTACTCCGTCGATCAGTTGTGCAGACATGATTGCTTGGATTGGTGGAATGGAAAGTCGACATTATAAAGGGTGGCGGCCTTGTAATGCTCTGCGCATGATTGTACGATTGGCAAGAAATGATCTCCTACCAGTTCCTGCTTGACGCCCAGCTGCGGCCTGACAAGGCGCCCGACTTCTCGGCCTATCCCTTTTGCCTGCCCGCCGTGCGCCACCTCGGCAAGCTGGAGTTCGACCCGGCGGTGACATTTATCGTCGGCGAGAATGGCTGCGGCAAATCGACCCTGTTGGAGGGGTTGGCCGTGGCGCTGGGTTTTAATGCGGAGGGCGGCAGCAAGCATTTCAATTTCCGCACACGGGAATCGCATTCCAGCCTGCATGAGTACCTGCGGCTAGGGCGCGGCGTGCGCCTGCCGCGCGATGGCTTTTTCCTGCGGGCCGAGAGCTTCTTCAATGTCGCGACCCAGGTCGATCAATTGGGCGACCTGCTGCCGGCCTACGGTGGCACTTCGCTGCACGAGCAATCGCACGGCGAGTCCTTCATGGCGCTGCTGGAGAAGCGTTTCAGGGGCAAGGGGCTGTATATCCTGGACGAACCGGAAGCAGCACTCTCGCCGCAACGCCAGTTGGCCGCGCTCAAGCGCATCGACCAGCTGGTACAGGGCGGCTCGCAATTCGTGATCGCTACCCACTCGCCCATCCTGATGGCCTATCCGGAAGCGTCGATCTACGTCTGCACCCCGGCCGGCATCGTGCAGCGCGCCTATGAGGACACGGAACACTACCAGGTCATGCACGACTTCATGGCGAATCCGCGCGGCACGCTGAAGCGCCTGCTCTCTGGTGGCGGATAGCCACAACGTTGCTGCGCAGCAGGGCACGCCGCGCTATCATGAGCGGATGAAAATAAAGGAGACATTGGCGCACCTGGCTGCGCTGCTACTGGCCTGTCTTGCGCCCATGGCGCAGGCGATGGATGCGGTGGTCTTCGACCGCGCCGCCTCGCCCGCCGATTTTCGCCGTGAGTACTCGCGCGCCCTGCTGCAGCAGGTGATGGAGCGCACCGTTCCCCAATTCGGTTCCTTCTCGATTGAAGCTGCCGATGCCCACATGGAGCGGCCACGCCTGCTGCAGGCGCTGAAAGAGGGCAAGCTGGTGAACGTGACGGCCTACCCGGCCGATGCCACCTGGCTGGCGGCCCTGCGCTCGGTGCCGGTGCCGATCGACATGGGTTTGCAAAGCTGGCGCATCGCCTTGGTCGACGCGCGCCAGCAGGACAAGTTCCGCCGGCTGGCGCTGCCGGACGGCTTGCGGGAGCTGACCGCCGGCGTGGGCACGGCCTGGGTCACGCGTGCTGCATTGCGCGACAACGGTTTCCGGCATGTCACCGGCAGCAATTACGGCGGGCTGTTCGACATGCTGATGGCTGGCCGCTTCGACTACTTCCCGCGCGGCGTCAATGAGATCTTCCAGGAGTACGACCTGCGCCGCGCCGCCTTCCCGCAACTGGCGATCGAGGACAGCATCGTGCTGCACGACAATATTCCCTCGCTGTTTTTCGTTTCGCCGCGTTACCCGCGCCTGCACAAGCGCATTTCGGCCGGGATGGAACTGCTGCTGAAAGATGGCTCCTTGGAGCGCTTCGTGCTGGAACACCACCGCGGCTTCCTGCTGCGCGCCAGATTGTGCGAACGCCGCCGCATTGAATTGCCGAATCGCGACATCGCCCCCGCCATCCTGGCGCGCAAGGAGCTGTGGCTGGATCCCTTCCACCCGCGCCATGGGATTTGCCCGGCGCCGGCCAGGGCGCGCTAAGCGTTCAGCTTGGCAGTGCGTAGCGCGGCAGGACCAGCGTCAGCGTATACGGACTGTCGGGCTCGTCCCGTATCGCCAGGCGGCCATGCATGCCGGCCAGCAGCTGGCTCGGCACGGCCAGGGCCGGCTCCTGCTCCGCCAGCGACACCGGCCGGTTGGGGCAGGCAATGTCGATCCGCACGTCGGCACCGTGCGCGTACACGTGGATTTCAACGGTATCTCCCGGTTTCGCTTGCTGGAAGGCAGTTTGCAGCAGGCCGGCCAGCGCCGCTTGCAGGGTTTCCGGCTTACCCATCACGGCCAGGGTGGGGTCGATCTCCGTTACCCGTAACTGGCGCCCGGTGATCTGCGCCGCAGGCTCGATGGTTCGCTCGAAGCTGTCCATGAATTGCGTCAGGGAGATCAGGTCGAGCAGCCCGGGCACTGCCGCCTTGATCTCGGCGTAGTCGAGCATGTCGTCGATCATGCGGCCCAGACTGTGCAGGCTGCGCGCAAGTATGGCGCCAGTCGTGCCCTCCACCGTCAGCTCGCGCGACCTGAGCGCGGCCACCGCCAGCGTGGCCGTGCCCAGCTGGTTGCGCAACTCACTGCCGAGCGCTGCCAGGCGCTTGTTTTCTTCCTGGCCGTGCAGCCTGGCCTGGTGGACATCGCGCCGGAAGGTGAATTCGGCAACGGCACTGGCAATGGCGTTGTCCAGGCAACGGTTGAGCTGGCGATACTCGGCCACCGGAATATGTTGTGATTTTTGCAGCGCCAGTTCCGTGATGGAACGGCAAACATCGCCGTAACTGTGGATCACATCGTCCACGTTGAAGCCCAGGTCCTGCGCCGTCTTGCCGAGAAAGGCCGCGTACTTGCCGATTTCGTACTGCGAGGGGATGCCTGAGTAGCTGCCGGACAGGGCATCGGACTGGCCTTGCTGGCGTTTTTCCTCATCGATGGTTTCGACCAGCTGGTCGAAAAAGCGGCTCAGCCCCTCGTCGGTCCGGCGGTCCGTCCCGTTCACCATGCGCGCCTCGCGTAACTGGCGGCAGCGGTCAAGCAAATGCTCGCGATGTTCCCGGATGAATTCTTGCAGCATATGGCCCTCACAGGTGCTGGTCCGCATATTTCAAGCTAGGCGGCGGCATCGAATGGTCAACAGTGCTGTGCGCCGGGTTTGCGCAAAATCAAGGCGCGGAGGGATTCCCGGCCGGCGCTAGCGGGTGTGCTATTTCACAATGCGAAATGTTTTTCCGCCATTTGAAAAACCGGCGATTCGCTGATAGAATCCTTCACACTTAGCCAAAGTCTTAGTAAATAATCACCAGCACCGTCCGGAGACAGCAAAAAGGGTGGGGCGCCTCAATCGATAGGAGACTAGATACATGTCAGCTCAACTTGACCAGGTCACGGCACAAACCGCCAACGATCCTGACGCACAGGAAACCAAAGAATGGCTGGACGCGCTGGAAGCCGTTCTGGAAGCCGAAGGCCCGGAACGTGCCCACTACCTGATGGAGCGCCTGGTTGACCTGGCCCGCCGTCGCGGCGCCGATATCCCGTTCTCCGCCAATACCGCCTACGTCAACACCATCCCGGCGCACAAGGAAGTGCACTGCCCGGGCAACCTGGAATATGAAGAGCGCCTGCGCTCCTGGATGCGCTGGAACGCCATGGCCATGGTCGTGAAGGCCAATCGCGCCGACGGCGACCTGGGCGGTCACCTGTCCTCCTTCGCCTCGCTGGCCAACATGCTGGGCATCGGCTTCAACCACTTCTGGCGCGCCCCGAGCGAAGAGCACGGCGGCGACCTGCTGTACATCCAGGGCCACTCGTCCCCGGGTGTCTACGCGCGCGCCTTCCTGGAAGGCCGCCTGAGCGAAGAGCAGCTGCTGAACTTCCGCCGCGAAGTGGACGGCAAAGGCCTGTCCTCCTACCCGCACCCGAAACTGATGCCGGACTTCTGGCAGTTCCCGACCGTGTCGATGGGCCTGGGCCCGCTGATGGCGATCTACCAGGCGCGCTTCCTGAAGTACCTGCACGCGCGCGGTATCGCCAACACCGAAGGCCGTAAAGTCTGGGCCTTCTGCGGCGACGGTGAGATGGACGAACCGGAATCGATGGGCGCGATCGGCATGGCTGCCCGCGAACAGCTGGACAACCTGAACATCGTGGTCAACTGCAACCTGCAGCGCCTGGACGGTCCGGTGCGCGGCAACGGCAAGATCATTCAAGAGCTGGAAGCGGACTTCCGCGGCGCCGGCTGGAACGTCATCAAAGTCATCTGGGGCCCGGGTTGGGACAACCTGCTGGCACAGGACAAGGACGGCATCCTGCAGCGCGTGATGATGGAAACCGTGGACGGCGAGTACCAGAATTACAAGGCCAAGGATGGCGCCTACGTGCGCAAGCACTTCTTCGGCAAGCATCCGAAGCTGCTGGAAATGGTTGCCAACATGTCGGACGACGACATCTGGCGCCTGACCCGGGGCGGCCACGACCCGCACAAGATTTACGCCGCGTTCAAGCAAGCCAACGAATCCGTCGGCAAGCCAACCGTCCTGCTGGTGAAGACCGTCAAGGGCTTCGGCATGGGCAAGTCCGGCGAAGCGCGCAACACCGCGCACCAGACCAAGAAGCTGGACGACGAAGCGATCCGCGAAATGCGCGACCGCTTCAACATCCCGATCCCGGACGACAAGCTGGCCGAGATCCCGTTCTTCAAGCCGTCCGACGACGCACCTGAAATGAAGTACCTGCACGAGCGCCGCCAAGCGCTGGGCGGCTACCTGCCGCAGCGCCGCATGCAAGCGGACGAGAAGCTGGTGGTGCCGTCGCTGGAAGCCTTCAAGGCCGTGACCGACCCGACCCCGGAAGGCCGCGAGATCTCCACCACCCAGGCATACGTGCGTATCATCACCGCACTGCTGCGCGACCAGTCCCTGGGCCAGCGCGTGGTGCCGATCCTGGTCGACGAGTCCCGTACCTTCGGTATGGAAGGCCTGTTCCGCCAGATCGGCATCTTCAACCAGCAAGGCCAGTTGTACGAGCCGGTCGACAAAGACCAGGTGATGTACTACCGCGAAGACAAGGCCGGCCAGATCCTGCAAGAAGGTATTAACGAAGCGGGCGGTATGAGCTCGTGGATCGCTGCTGCGACCTCGTACTCCACCAACAACCGCGTGATGATCCCGTTCTTCACCTACTACTCGATGTTCGGCCTGCAGCGCGTTGGCGACCTGGCATGGGCAGCGGGCGACATGCGCGCACGCGGCTTCCTGATGGCGGGCACCGCCGGCCGTACCACCCTGAACGGCGAAGGCCTGCAGCACGAAGATGGCCACAGCCATATCGTCGCGGCGACCATCCCGAACTGCGTGCCGTACGACCCGACCTTCGGCCACGAGCTGGCAGTCATCATCCAGGACGGCCTGCGCCGCATGGTGGGTGAGCAGGAAGACGTGTTCTACTACATCACCATCATGAACGAGAACTATGCCCACCCAGGCCTGAAAGCCGGCCAGGAAGAGGGCATCCTGAAAGGCATGTACCTGCTGCAAGAGGGCGACAAGTCCGCCAAGCAGCGCGTGCAGCTGATCGGCTCGGGCACCATCCTGCGCGAATCCATCTTCGCGGCGGAACTGCTGAAGAACGACTGGAACATCGCCGCCGACGTCTGGTCCGCGCCGTCGCTGACCCTGGTGGCACGCGACGGTATCGACTGCGAACGCTGGAACATGGTCAACCCGACCAAGGAACAGCGCGTGCCCTACGTGACCGGCCTGCTGAAGGACACCACCGGCCCGATCGTGGCGACCACCGACTACATGCGCGCCTTCGCCGACCAGATCCGTCCATACATGCCTGCCGGCCGCTCGTACAAGGTCCTGGGCACCGATGGCTTCGGCCGTTCGGACAGCCGCGCCAAGCTGCGCGAGTTCTTCGAGGTGAACCGCTACTACATCACCGTGGCTGCGCTGCGTTCCCTGGCGGACGAAGGCAAGATCGCGCTGTCCGTGGTGGAAGACGCCATCAAGAAGTACGGCATCGATCCGAACAAGCCAAATCCGGTGACCCAATAATTAGAAGACGGAGCAAACACTATGAGCATGGTTGAAGTGAAAGTCCCGGATATCGGCGACTTCAAGGAAGTTGAAGTCATCGAGCTGATGGTCAAGGTGGGCGATACGATCAAGGTCGACCAGTCGCTGCTGACCGTTGAATCGGACAAGGCATCGATGGAGATCCCTTCGTCGCAAGCCGGCGTCGTCAAGGAAATCAAAGTGAAGGTCGGCGACAAGGTCGCTGAAGGCTCGCTGGTGCTGATCGTCGACGCCGTCGGCGGCGCCGCTCCAGCCGCCGCGCCGTCCGCCGCCGCGTCCGCACCAGCGCCTGCGCCGGCCGCAGCTCCAGCTGCCGCGCCGTCCAGCAGCACTGCAGCCGCAGCGCCGGCAGCAGCCTCGGCGCCAGCGGTGAACGGCAAACTGGCCCACGCCTCCCCATCCGTCCGCAAGTTCGCCCGCGAACTGGGCGTGGATGTGGCCCGCGTCGGCGGCACCGGCCCGAAAGGCCGCGTGACCCAGCTGGACGTGCAGAACTACGTCAAAGGCATCGTCTCCGGCGCCGTCGCAGCACCGAACGCCGCCCCAGCCGCCGCCGGTGGCGGTGCAGGCCTGAACCTGCTGCCATGGCCATCGCTGGACTTCAGCAAGTTCGGCGAAACCGAGCTGTCCCCGCTGCCGCGCATCAAGAAGATCTCCGGCCCGAACCTTCACCGCAACTGGGTGATGATCCCGCACGTCACGCAATTCGAAGACGCCGACATCACCGACCTGGAGCAGTTCCGCGTCGACAGCAACAACGCCAACGCCAAGAACAAGGACGCCACCAAGCTCACCATGCTGGCGTTCGTGATCAAAGCATCCGTCACCGCGCTGAAGAAATTCCCGACCTTCAATTCGTCGCTGGACGAAAAGGGCGAGAACCTGATCCTGAAGAAGTACTACAACATCGGCTTCGCCGCCGACACGCCGCAAGGCCTGGTAGTACCGGTCGTGAAGAACGCCGACCAGAAGTCCGTGACCCAGATCGCCAAGGAAATGGGCGAACTGTCGCTGGCAGCGCGCGAAGGCAAGCTGAAGCCGACCGACATGCAAGGCGCCTGCTTCACCATCTCCTCGCTGGGTGGCATTGGCGGCACCGCCTTCACCCCGATCGTGAACGCACCGGAAGTGGCGATCCTCGGCCTGTCCAAGTCCTCCATGAAGCCAGTATGGGACGGCAAGCAGTTCGTGCCGCGCCTGATGCTGCCGCTGTCGCTGTCCTACGACCACCGCGTGGTCGACGGCGCGTCCGGTGCACGCTTCGCCGCATACCTGGCCGAAGTACTGGCCGATATGCGCAAGATCCTGCTGTAAGGAGGCCACGATGATCGAAGTTAAAGTACCGAACATCGGCGACTTCAAGGACGTTGAAGTGATCGAACTGCTGGTCAAGGTTGGCGACACCGTCAAGGTGGACCAATCGCTGGCCACCGTGGAATCCGACAAGGCATCCATGGAGATCCCATCGACCCATGCAGGCGTGATCAAGGAACTCAAGATCAAGGTCGGCGACAAGGTCAATGAAGGCTCTCCGCTGATGGTGCTGGAGGAGGCCGCAGGCGCCGCCGCAGCCGCACCAGCGGCCGCTGCACCGTCCGCGCCAGCCTCCGCCCCGGCGGCAGCACCCGCCCCGGCCCCAGCGCCGGCCGCGCCAGCGACCGCGCCTGCGGCCGGCGGCTACGCCGGCCAGGTCGACATCAGCTGCGACATGATGGTCCTGGGCGGCGGCCCAGGCGGCTACTCCGCCGCCTTCCGCTCCGCAGACCTGGGCATGAACACCGTCCTGATCGAGAAATACGCGACCCTGGGCGGCGTCTGCCTGAACGTTGGCTGTATCCCATCGAAAGCCCTGCTGCACCTGGCAGCCGTGGTGGACGAAACCAGCCACATGGCCAAGAACGGCGTCACTTTCGCCAAGCCGACCATCGACATCGACCAGGTGCGCAGCTACAAGGAAGGCGTCATCAAAAAGATGACTACCGGCCTGTCCGGCATGGCCAAGATGCGCAAGGTGAATGTGGTGCAGGGCGTAGGCCAGTTCCTCAGCCCGAACCATATCGAAGTCACCGCAGGCGACGGCAGCAAGAAAGTGGTCCAGTTCAAGCAGGCCATCATCGCCGCCGGTTCCAGCGTGGTGAAGCTGCCGTTCGTCCCGGAAGACAACCGCATCGTCGACAGCACCGGCGCGCTCGAACTGCGCTTCATGCCGAAGAGGATGCTGGTCATCGGCGGCGGCATCATCGGCCTGGAAATGGCCACCGTGTACAGCACCTTCGGCGCACGCATTGACGTCGTTGAGATGATGGACGGCCTGATGCAAGGCGCCGACCGCGAAGCCGTCAAAGTCTGGCAGAAGTACAACGAAAAGCGCTTCGACCGCATCATGACCAAAACCAAGACCGTCGGCGTGGAAGCGCTGCCGGAAGGGATTAAAGTCACCTTCGAAGCCGCCGAAGCCGGCGCCACCGCACCGGAACCGCAGCTGTACGACATGGTCCTGGTGGCGGTAGGCCGCAGCCCGAACGGCAAGAAGCTCGCCGCCGACAAAGCCGGCGTGATCGTCACCGAGCGCGGCTTCATCGACGTCGACAAGCAGATGCGCACCAACGTGCCGCACATCTTCGCCATTGGCGACATCGTCGGCCAACCGATGCTCGCGCACAAAGCCGTGCACGAAGCCCACGTCGCCGCCGAAGCCGCCCACGGCGAGAAAGCCTACTTCGACGCCAAGATCATTCCATCGGTGGCCTACACCGATCCGGAAGTGGCATGGGCCGGCATCACCGAGGACGAAGCCAAAGCCAAAGGCATTAAGGTGGAGAAGGGCCACTTCCCATGGGCCGCCAGCGGCCGCGCCGTTGCCAACGGCCGTGACGAAGGCTTCACCAAGCTGCTGTTCGACGCCGAGACCCACCGCATCATCGGCGGCACGATTGTCGGCACCCACGCCGGCGACATGATCGGCGAGATCGCACTGGCCATCGAAATGGGCGCCGACGGCGTGGACATCGGCAAAACGATCCACCCGCACCCAACGCTGGGCGAATCGATCGGCATGGCCGCCGAAGCCTACGAAGGCGTCTGCACCGACCTCCCGCCCCCCCGCAAACGCTAAAAAGCAACTTTTGTCCGCCCTGGGGTCAGGAAGAAAGGTGGACATTTTCCTGTAGTTATCGCGCAGCTTCGGCTGCGCGTATTCTTTGTACTGTCTTGGTCGATACCTGGAAGTGCTCGGCGATCTCGGCCGGGCTGTAATGCCCTGAAAGGATGGCTTCCGCAATGGCGTGCTGGCGGTCTTGCTTGCCATTGACGGCAGGCAGGGCCGGCGGTCGCAGCGGATCGCGCCCGCCAATGCCCGCTGCCACGAAATCGCAGAATGCGCTGGTGCGCTCCGCATCGGTCTTGCCGTGGAAGCGCTTGCGGATGGTTTCCGTATCCAGCCAATCGGGCGCCACGGCAAGCCCGGCGGTTGCCCGATAGCTGCTCCAAAGCCATTCCTCCGCACAGGCCGCCAAGCCCGCCCGCACCGGGTTCAGGGGGATGTAGCGGGCCAGTTCCATGAAATGTTCTTCCTGCTCCAGCAGCACGGAGTGGAAGCGGCCCTGCAGCACATGCCCCGTCAAGCCATGCCGCACGTTGAACACCTGCGCATACAGGCAGTTAATGTAGTGCATGGCTTCGGAGAGGTTGGCGGTCGGCGTCTCCACCAGCAGGTGGTAGTGGTTCGGCATCTGGCAATACGCATGGCAGACGAAACCGAATCGATCCGCCGCGCGGGCGACGATGGTCTGCCAGCTCAGAAAATCGAGCTTATCGTGAAAGATGATGGCCTTGCGATTGCCACGCGCGGTGACGTGGTGCATGGCGCCAGGGAACTGGGTGCGAGGTGGTCGGCTCATTCACCGACGATAGCACTCCAAAAATGCGGCAATCTGATCTAAATCAGATGAAAGGCAGGGGCCAGGAGAAAAAATGTCCACTTTTCTTCCTGACCCCAAAACGGACATTTACTTCTGGATGCGGTATTGCTCGAAGTTCTGGTTGTAGTCGGCCCAGTTGTCGTCCAGCATTTTGGAGAACTGGTCCATGAAGTAGGCTTTCGCTTCTTCCTTCTTGGCGTTGAAGGCGTCCGGTTCACCGTTGGCGCGCGCGACCAGGAAGGTGTTGTAGCGGGCGGCGGCGAAGATCAGGGAGGCGCCTACCAGCTGCGGTGCGCCGCGGTTGCTGGTCTCGTGGGCGTTGGCGAGTGCGATGTAGGCGTCGATGTTCTCGAAGAACTTCTGGTCGTCGATCTTCTGCTGCTCGTTCAGTTGCTGTTCGTTCGGTTGCTGTTGCTGTTGGTCGCTCATGTTCTACTACCAAAAAAGTACATTAGGGGCGGCCATCCTGACACAGGATGCGCTTTGCCGCAATAAAAAACCGGGCGATCTGCCCGGTTTGTTGTCAGCTCGCTATGAAGCGCTCTGGTATTTCAATGCCGCCGCTATTGGCAGCTTCCGCATAGGCCTTGAGTTCATTGATCGCCGCATCCAGGTGTTCCTTGTTCGGGTTTTCCTGGAAGCCTCTGATGCGCTCGTTGATGGTGGCGACTTTCCTGCTCCATTCGAGCCGATCGACCTTGCTCATACATCCTCCTACTGTAGTTATGGTTTTGAGGAGTCCAGTATCCGGCAGCGGGCCAACGCTACACCGTGCGCTGCCGCACACAGGCTTACCGCCTCAGCGCGCCATGCAGGAAGAGGTCGACGCCCTGTTCAATGTCCTCGGGCGTGGTGGCGACGCCGCAGCGCGAATCGAACAGGAAGCGGCGCAGCTGGTCGCCCATCAGGCAGTTCATGAAGTACACCGCCAGGCGCTCGGGCGGCGCGTCGGTGCTGAGCTGGGCCTTGATGTCGGGGCGGGCGAAGTAGCGCGCCAGCAGCTCGCGCGTCTGGCGCGGGCCGGCATCCCAGAAGGCTTCCGCCAGGTCGGGATTGGCGTGCGATTCGGCCACCACGATCTGGTACAGCGCAGTGGCGGCCGGGGTGCTGACCAGGCTGTGGAAGCGCATGCCGAATTCCAGCAGGGTGTCGCGCATAGGGCGGTTCACAGTTTCCATGACGCTCGGGTCGAATGCGCCGGCCCGGTAGCGCAGCAGGATGGCCTTGAGCAGGCCGGCCTTGCCGCCGAACTTCACGTAAATCGTGCGCACGGCCACCCGCGCTTCCTTGGCGATGGCTTCCAGGCTGACCTTGCTATAGCCCTTTTCGAGGATCAGGCGTCCCGCCGTATCCATCAGGTCGTTCAGGCGCGCCTCGGCATCGGCGGCCTTGGGGCGGCCGGCTTTGACTGGCTCAGGGAGTTGTTCGACAGACATGATTGAAAACCGTACGTAATGCCCGGAGGCTATCAGATAGCTGCACTTTATTCCACTTTAAAATGAAATGCAATCGTTTCATTTCTTGACTTTGATCAAGGCTTCGCCAATAATGCAATGAACTCATTTCATTTCTAGGGAGCCCTCCCCATGTCCCAGCACAATCCAGCTGAACAAAAAGTGCTCAGCGCTGTCCCGGCAGCCGCCACGCCTCCTAACCGCCGCGTCCTGGTGATCGCCGGCCTGATTACCCTGGCCGCCCTGGTCGCCGGTGGCCGCATGTGGTACCGCAGCCATCACTACGTGGAAACCGAAAACGCTTACGTGGCAGGCCACGTGCATCCGGTGTCGGCGCGTATTGCCGGCGTGGTGACCAAGGTGCTGGTGGACGATAACCAGCTGGTGAAGGCGGGCGATGTGATCGCCGAACTCGATCCTTTCGACCAGCAGGTGAAGGTGGAGCAGATCCAGGCGCAAATCGCCAGCGTGCAGCAGCAGATCCTGCAAGCCGATGCACAAGTGGCGCAGGTGAACGCGCAAGCCAGCGCCGCCGCCGCGCAAATCGCGCAATCGCAGGCCAACCTGGTGCGCGCCTCGCAGGACGCGGAGCGTTACGGCCAGCTGTACACCAGCCAGATGAAGGCTGTGTCGAAAGCTGAACTGGATGCCGCCAATGCCGCCCGCGCCGCCGCCACCGCAGATGTGGCAGCCCGCAAGGACAGCGCCGTCGCCGCGAAGGCGCAGATCGGCGCCGCCACTTCCGCGCGCGAAGTGTTGAAGGCGCAAGTCAAAGTATTGCAAGTGCAGTTGAAGGACGCGCAGCAGCAACTGGCGTACAACCGCGTCGTGGCCCCGGTCACGGGCCGCGTCGGCAAGCGCAACCTGGAAGTGGGCCAGCGCGTGCAGCCGGGCCAGCAACTGGTGGCACTGGTGCAGGACAATGTCTGGATCACCGCCAACTTCAAGGAAACCCAGCTCGCCGATATGCGCGTGGGCCAGGAAGTGGCGCTGACCATCGATGCGCTGCCGGGCAAGGAACTGGTTGGCCGCGTGGACTCCTTCTCGCCAGCCTCCGGCGCGCAGTTCGCGCTGCTGCCGGCCGATAACGCCACCGGCAATTTCACCAAGATCGTGCAGCGCGTGCCGGTCAAGATCACCCTCAAGCCGGAAGACCTGAAGGCGCTGGATGGCCGCCTGGTGCCAGGCATGTCCGCCATCGCTGAAGTCAGCATCGCATCGAACGCTAAAGTCGCGAACGCAAAATGAGCGCCCCAATGACGGTGCCGGAAGGCCCGGTATCCGCCCGCACCTGGGTCGCCGTTGCAGCAGGCATGCTGGGCGCCTTCATGGCGGTGCTGGATATCCAGATCACCAACTCCTCGCTGCGCGACATCCTGGGCGCGCTGAACGCCACGCAGGAAGAGGGCTCGTGGATTTCGACCGCCTACCTGGTGGCCGAGATCATCGTGATCCCGCTGACGGCGCTGCTGACGCGCACCTTCGGCATGCGCGGCTACATGATGGGCACCACCGGCTTGTTCCTGGTGTTTTCCACCCTGTGCGCCGCGGCCTGGAACCTGGAAAGCATGATCCTGTTCCGTATGATGCAGGGCTTTACCGGCGGCGCGTTGATCCCGATGGCGATGACCCTGGTCATGGCCAAGCTGCCGCCCTCCAAGCGCGCGGCCGGCATGGCCATCTTCGGCCTGACCGCCACGCTGGCGCCTTCCATGGGACCGACCCTGGGCGGCTACCTGAGCGAGCTGTATGGCTGGCCGTCGATCTTCTATATCAACTGGGTGCCCGGCCTGCTGCTGATTGCCGGCGTGGCCTGGGGCCTTGATCCGGAAGAGCGCAAGCTGAAAGAACTGCTGAACGCCGACTGGCTGGGCATCGCCTTCATGGCGCTGGGCCTGGGCTGCCTGACCATTTTCCTGGAAGAGGGCAATAGCAAGGACTGGTTTGAATCCGGCTTCATCATTGCGTTTGCCGGCCTGTCGCTGGTGGGCTTGCTGGGTTGGGTGGTGACCAGCGCGATGCGCCCCAATCCTTTTGTTAACCTGGGCCTGTTCGCGCAGCGTAACTTCCTGGTGGCGTCCGCGCTGGCGGCGGTAATGGGCATGGGCCTGTACGGCTCGTCCTTCCTGTTGCCGCTGTATCTGGGCCAGATCGCCGGCTACTCGCCGATGCAGATCGGCGAAGTGATCATGTGGGCCGGCTTGCCGCAGCTGTTCATCATGCCGTTTGCGGCCAAGCTGTCGATGAAGGTGGATAACCGCATCCTGTGCTCGATCGGCCTGGGGCTGTTCGGCGTGTCCTGCATCATGAACGGCTATATGGACGCGAGCACCGGCTACGACCAGCTGCTGCTGTCGCAGGTGGTGCGCGCGCTGGGCCAGCCCTTTGTCATGCTGACGCTGTCGAACTTCGCCATGAATGGCATTTCGCCCAAGGATACGCCTTCCGCTTCCAGCCTGTTCAACATGATCCGCAACCTGGGCGGCTCGATCGGCATCGCCCTGCTGGCGACACAGCTGACGCAGCGCGAGCACTTCCACTCGGCGCGCCTGGGCGAGGCGGTGAACGGCTTCTCCGCCGCCACCCAGCTGCGCCTGGACCAGCTGACGCAGAACTTCATCAGCAAGGGCTTCGACCCGGTCACCGCGTCGGACAAGGCGCTGAAAGCGATCGACGGCATTGTGCGGCGCGAGTCGTTTGTGATGGCTTACAACGACGGCTTCCTGATCGTGGGCGCCATCCTGCTGTCCTGCATCCTGATCCTGTGGCTGTCCGATAAAGTGAAATCGCCTTCGGGCGGCGGCGCTGGTGCGCACTGAAAGAGAGAACGAATATGAACATCAAATTGATTGCAATGGCAGTAAGCGCAGCGGCAGTGCTGGCGGGCTGCGGCACCGTGGGCAGCGACTTCAAGGCCCCGGCCGAGATGAAGGAGCAAGCCTTCCGCCACGCCGCGCCTGGCGCACCGGCTGAAGCGCAACTGCCGGCGCAGTGGTGGACCGTGTTCAGCGACGACACGCTGAACCGGCTTGAGCACCAGGCCCTGCGCGACAGCCCGACCGTGAAGGCGGCGGCGCAGCGCCTGTTCCAGGCCGAAGCGCAATTGGGCCTGGCGCGTGCCAGCCAGCTGCCTTCCGTCACGGTGAGCACCGGCGTTTCCAACTCGCGCACCTCGGCCAATACTTCGCAGGGTCTCGCCCTGGGCCAGCGCTCGATCCACGGCAATAACTACTCGGTTGCCGCCGGCTTCTCGTATGAGCTGGACCTGTTCGGCCGCGTGCGCCGCGCCGTGGAATCGGCCGACGCGCAGGCCCTGGCCGCGCGCCACGACCGCGACGGCGTGCTCTTGCTGCTGTCTTCGCAAATCGCCACCACCTACTGGCAGTTGCGCGGCCTGGACGCCGAAATGGCGATCCTGCGCGGCGCCCTGGCGACCCGCAAGGAAAGCGAAGAACTGGTGAACGCCCGCTTCAACGCCGGCCTCTCTAATGAGCTGGACACCTCGCGCGCCCGCATCGAACGCGCCAATGCCGAAGCCGACCTGGAAGAAGTGCAACGCCAACGCAACACGCTGGAGCACGCGCTGGCCGTGCTGGTGGGCGCCTCGCCGAGCAGCATGCAACTGCCTGTCGCCGCTGCTGCGGAACTGCCGGCGCCGCCGGTGATTCCCGCCGGCCTGCCGGCCAGCCTGCTGTCGCACCGTCCCGACCTGGCGGCCAGCGTGGAGATCCTGCGTGCCACCAACGCCAATGTCGGCGTGGCGGAAGGCGCCTTCTATCCATCGGTCAGCCTGACCGGCAATTTTGGTTTCGCATCGGAGAGCCTGGGCGATATCGGCAAAGGCGGCTCGCGCGTCTTCAGCGCCGGCCCGCTGGCCCTGTCGCTGCCGATCTTTGACGGCGGCCGCAACCAGTCCAACCTGACCGCCGCCAAAGCCCGCTACGAAGAAGCCGTAGCCAACCACGAAGGCAAGCTGCTGACCGCACTGCGCGAAGTGGAAGACGCCCTGTCCGACCTGCAGCAGCGCGGGCAGCAAGGCAAAGCCCAGCTGGTGTCGCGCCAGGCCGCCACCCGCGCCTACGACGTCGCCCGCGCCCGTTACGAGCGCGGCCTCAGCACCTACCTCGACGTCACCGACGCCCAACGCAGCGCGTTGGCCGCCGACCGCGCCGCCGCGCAAATCAACACCCAGCGCCTGCTGGCCACCGTCAGCGTCGCCCGCGCCCTGGGCGGCGGCTGGTAAAGTTCGGGACCGGAAAAATGGGGACGTACCCTATTTTTCGCTGCGCGAAAAATAGGGTACGTCCCCATTTTTTCCGGCTCCGAGTTGCGCTAACATGAAGTCGATGAAGCTGGTCAGCTTGGGTGTTGGCTGGCGGTCGCGCGGGTAGAGCAGGTGCATGGGGCGCGGAGTGGGCAGGTAGTCGTCCAGCACGCGCACCAGGCGGCCGGCGGCGATGTCTTGCGCCAGCGCTGTCTCGGCTTGCATGATCAAGCCGAAGCCTTTCAGCGCGGCCTGCTTCAGGGCGTAGCTGTTGTTGGCGCGCAGGCGGCTCAGGGGAATGTGGCGGGCGTCCTTGTCGCCTTTCAGGCGCCAGCGCGCTTGCGGCACCCAGCCGCTGAATTCCAGGCATTCGTGCCGCGCCAGGTCGGAAGGTACCTGCGGCACACCGCGCCGTGCGAAGTATTCCGGGGCACCGCAGATCACCACGCCATACGGCCGCAACGGCCGCGCTACCAGCGATGAATCTTCCAGCGTGCCGATGCGCACGGCGATGTCGAATCCTTCTTCCACTAAATCGATCATGCGGTCGTTCAGGCTGAGGTCCACGCTGACTTCGGGGTGCATCTCGAGGTAGGCGGGCAGCATGGGGCTGAGCCACTCCATGCCGAACGAGACCGCCGTGGTGATCTTCAATACGCCGCGCGGCGTCACGCGCATGGTTTCGGCCAGGCTTTCGGCGGCGTTGATCTGGGCCAGGATGGCGCGGCATTGCTCGGCATACTGGCGCCCGATTTCGGTCAGCGACTGGCGCCGCGTGGTGCGCGCGAGCAGGGCTGCGCCCAGCGTCTTCTCCAGCTCGCGCACGTGCTTGCCCACCATGACGGCGGACATGCCGAAGCGCTCGGCCGCTGCCGTGAAGCTACCGCTGTCGACGGCGGCGACGAAGATTTCCATGCTGCGCAGCTTGTCCATTGCTAACCATGAGTTCGTAATTAACTAAATGATAGCTCATTTATTCCTGTGGTGACGGAGTGCATACTGGCTTCACTTTGAAACCCAACAGGAGAAAGCACATGAAGAAGATTATCGTTATCGGCGCCTCGGGCACCATCGGCAAGGGCATCGTGGAACAACTGGGCTTGCGCCATGAAGTGATCTGCGTGGGCCGCAACAGCGGCCAGTACCAGGTGAAGATCGAGGATCCCGCCTCGGTGCAGGCGCTGTTCGAAACAGTGGGCAAGGTGGACGGCGTGGTGGTGGCTGCCGGCGATGCGCATTTCGGCGCGCTGCAGGAAATGACCCCTGAGCAGTTTTACGTCGGCCTCAATTCCAAGTTGATGGGGCAGGTGAATGTGGCCCTGGCGGCGCAAAAATACCTGAACGACGGCGGCTCGATTACGCTGACCAGCGGCAGCCTGTCGCACAACCCGATCCGTTACGGCGTCAATGCCGGTACCGTCAATGCGGCCGTGGATGGCTTTGTGCTGGGCGCTGCGGTTGAGCTGCCGCGCGGCCTGCGCATCAACGCCGTTAGTCCGACCCTGGTCGATGAGTCGGTCGACACGTACGGTCCTTATTTCTACGGCATGGAAACGGTCCCTGTGAAGCGGGCCGCCCTGGCCTACAGCCGCAGCGTGGAAGGCGCGGACAACGGCAAGACCTATCGCGTGTGGTAATGCGTACGGTTCCGGTGCTTGGCGGCGCGGGCACCATCGGCAGCGCATGCTGACTGACGGCCGCCAGAGCGGCGACTTGCGCGTGGCCATCGAAGATATCGCATCGGTGCGCGGCATGTTCTCGGCGGCGGGCCCGGCAGCCCGTGTGGCGCGTGCCGACAGCCGTTGCGTGGAAGGCGCGGAGAGCGGAAAAACTTACCGCGCCTGGTAGGGCGGGGCATACAATGTGGCCTTCCTTTTAACATAGAGAAAAGGCCACATGAAAAACCTCCTGTCCCCGCTGGTGCTGGCGATTGCCAGCGCTACCGCCACCGCTGCGCCGGCCGATGTGGCCGAACTGCAGAAAATGACCAAACGCTACGCGCCGGTGCAATTGAAGGCCGATGCGTCGCAACTGTCGGCGGGCGACCGCCAGGCGATCCGCAAATTGATCGAGGCGGCCAAAATCGTCGATACGCTGCAGCTGCGCCAGCGCTGGTCCGGCAACGAGGCCCTGTACGCGGCGCTGCAAAAGGACAAGTCGGCGCTGGGCAAGGCGCGCGCCGACTACTTCTGGCTCAATAAGGGCCCCTGGTCCATCCTGGATGACAACAAGTCCTTCCTGCCGGCGGAAGTAGCGGGCATCAAGGTGCCGGCGCAAAAGCCCGCAGCGTCGAACTTCTATCCGGAAGGCGCGAGCAAGGAGCAGCTTGAGTCCTGGATCAACGGCCTGTCCGCCGCCCAGAAGCAGGAAGCGCAGTGGTTCTTCACCACCATCCGCAAGGGCGACGACGGCAAGTTCAAGGTCGTTAAATACTCGGATGAATACAAGCCGGAGCTGGAGAAACTGGCCAAGCTGCTGAAGGAGGCGTCCGCCGCCACCAGCAACGCCTCGCTGAAGAGATTCCTCGACCTGCGCGCCGACGCTTTCCTGTCCAACGATTACCTGCCGTCCGATTTCGCGTGGATGGACCTCGATTCGCCGGTCGATGTCACTATCGGCCCGTACGAAACCTATAACGATGAACTGTTTGGCTACAAGGCCGCCTTCGAAGCCTACGTCAGCATCCGCGACGAGAAGGAAACCCGCAAGCTGGACTTCTTCGCCAAGCATATGCAGGAGCTGGAAGACAACCTGCCGGTCGATCCGCAATACCGCAACCCTAAAGTCGGCGCGGTGGCGCCGATGGTGGTGGTGAACCAGGTGTACGGCGCTGGCGACGGCAATATGGGCGTGCAGACCGCTGCCTACAACCTGCCGAACGATGAGCGCATCATCAGCCAGCGCGGCTCCAAGCGCGTGATGCTGAAGAACGTGCAGGAAGAGAAATTCAAGGCGACCCTGACGCCGATCTCGAAGATCGTGCTGCGCCCGCAGGACCAGAAGGACCTGGACTTTAATTCCTTCTTCACCCACATCCTGGCGCACGAGATCACGCACGGCCTGGGCCCGCACAGCACCAAGGGCGGTTCCACGCCGCGCCAGGACTTGAAGGATGCCTATTCCACCATCGAGGAAGCGAAAGCCGATATGACCGGCCTGTTCGCGCTGATCTACATGATGGACAAGGGCCAGCTGAAGGATTCGCTGGGGCAGGGCGAAGCGGCGGAGCGCAAGCTGTTCACCACCTTCCTCGCGTCCGGCTTCCGCACGCTGCACTTCGGCCTGACCTCCTCGCACGCGCGCGGCATGGCGATCCAGATGAACTACCTGCTGGATAAGGGCGGCTTCGTATCGCACGGCGACGGCACCTTCTCGGTGGATTTCAAGAAGATCAAACAGGCGGTCAGCGATCTTGACCGCGAGTTCCTCACCATCGAGGCGACCGGCGATTACGCGCGCGCCAAGGACATGATGGCGAAGTACGTGGTCATCCGTCCCGACGTGCAGAAGGCCTTGGACAAGATGAAAACGGTACCGAACGACATCCGTCCTTCTTTCCCGACTGCCAACTCCTTGCTCGCAAAATAAAGTTGCCGACTAGCTCAGCCAATATTTTGTAACAGCCCGGAAACTCCGGTAACAGCTTGCCGTAAGGCATGTATAGTTGAAGCATGTTACCGGAGTTCGTCATGAAGCTGAGCCTGCCAATTCTGCTGTCTTTCTGCGCCGCCTCGGCAGGCGCCGCCCAACTGACCGAAACCGAAACGCGCTGGCTGCAAGCCGGCGCACCCGTGCTGGCCTACGCCAAGCAGGAACTCAACCTCCCCATCGATATCATCGTCCAGCCGCAAGCCGGGCCGAACGACGTGCCGCTGGCCATGGGCTTTGCCGACGGCCGCTGCAAGCTGGTGTTCTCCATGCGCGGCAACCCGCAGGCGGAAGAAGTGCTGGCCGGCGTGCCGGCTGCGCAACAGAAAGTGCTGATCGAAGCGATGACGGCGCACGAAGTGGGCCACTGCTGGCGCCAGGCGCACGGCAGCTGGCATGCCGTGCCGGCCGGCTTTGTGGAAGGCTCTCTGCAGCAGCTGGCCAGCCCGGAACTGCAGGAGTTGTCGAAGCAGATCCGCGATACGCGCCGCGAAGAAGCATTCGCCGACCTGGTAGCGCTGGCGTGGACGCAGCGCGCCAACGCGGCGCAATATCCGCAGGTGCATGCCTGGTTGATGCAGGTGCGCCAGCCGGTGGAACATGGCTCGCACAACACGCGTGCCTGGCTGCAACTCGCACGCAGCGCGACTGTGTTCGATAGCGAACGTAACCCCTTCGAACAGGCGCGGGCGTTGTGGGCTCAGGGCTTACTGAAAGACGGTCAATAACGCGACTGTGTACGCTCGCGCACAGAAGATAGTCCCAGCAAGGCGTTTAATCGCTCTGCCAACTAACCTAAAGGGGACTAACCATGAAGAAAATCCTGTGTATTTCGCTGGCTGCCCTGTTCAGCTCTTCGGTTGCCTTTGCGCAAACTGTTGATAACAACGCATACAAAGCCGCGAAGGATAGGGCTGAATCCGACTACAAAGCTGCCAAGGACCGCTGCAAGGAACTGAAGGGCAATGCTGAAGATGTCTGCAAGGAAGAGGCTAAAGTGGCGCAAGCCCGCGCAGAGTTGGATGCAACCACGCAGCACCACAACACAGCCAAGGATGTGGAGAAGTCGCGCCGCAAACTGGCTGACGCGGAATATGAACTGGCCAAGGAGCGTTGCGATGACATGAGCGGCTCCACCAAGTCGGCCTGCAAGAACGACGCCAAGTCGGCCCATAAAACCGCGCTGGCCAGTGTGAACAATCCTGCTACCAGCACCACCGCCGCCATTGCGCAGGATGCACGCCAGACTGGCTCGAACATGGCCGATACCGCGCGTGAAAAAACCGCCGATACCCGCGTTGCCATGTCGGACACCATGATCACCACCAAGGTGAAGGCTGAAATGGCGGCCGATCCCCTGGTCAAGGCCATGGACGTTCACGTGGAAACCCAGAAGGGTATCGTGATGCTGAGCGGTTTCGTGCCGTCGAAGGCCGAGGCGGACAAGGCGGTTGAACTGGCGCGCAAAGTGGAAGGCGTGCAGGAAGTGAAATCTTCCATCCAGGTCAAGAAATAATCCGGCGCCCCGCGCCCTGAAAAGCCGGCCGCTGCGCCGGCTTTTCTTTTCCACTTGATTTGATGATGATCGTCATTTATGATGATTGTCATGATAGCCCATACCCTCTCCATGCGCCTGCAACGGCGCGGCATCCACTATGCGTGGGTCATCGTTGCCTTGACCTTTTTCACCGGCCTCGCTTCCTCGGCGGCACTTGGTCTGCCGGGCGCGCTGCTGCAGCCGCTCAGTAAGGAATTCGGCTGGGGCGTGGACCAGGTGTCGTCGGCGCTGGCGCTGCGCTTTGCGCTGTTTGGACTGATCGGGCCCTTTGCGGCGATCCTGATGGAGCGCTTTGGCTTGCGCAATGTGATGGTGACGGCGCTGGGGCTGATCTGCGCGGGCTCTTTGCTGGCGCTGGGGATGACGCAGTTCTGGCAGCTGGTGCTGCTGTGGGGCGTGATGCTGGGCGTGGGGTCGGGCATGACGGCGCTGGTGCTCAGCGCGGTGGTTTCGACGCGCTGGTTTGAATCCCGTCGCGGCCTGGTGGTCGGCGTGCTGACGGCCAGTTCGGCAACCGGGCAGTTGATCTTTCTGCCGGTGGGGGCGTGGCTGGTGGAGCGCTTCGGCTGGCGCATGGCGGTGGTGCCGGTGCTGGTGGCTTGTGCGCTTGTTGCGCTGGCGGTGTTTGGGTTGATGCGCAACCGGCCGTCCGACGTTGGCCTTGCGCCCTTCGGCGCAGCCGGCCCGGCGCTGCCGGCAGCGCAGGGCGCAGGCGCAGCGCCGGTGCTGGGCTTTGCCACGCCGTTCCGCGTGCTGCGCGAAGCGTCGCGTAGCGGGGTGTTCTGGCTGCTGGCGGGCAGTTTCTTCATCTGCGGCCTGAGCACGAATGGCCTGATTCAGACCCACTTCATTTCGCTGTGCGGCGACGCGGGCATGGGGCCGGTGCCGGCGGCGTCGGTGCTGGCGATGATGGGGGCGTTCGACCTGATCGGCACCATCCTTTCCGGCTGGCTGTCGGACCGCTACGACAACCGCAAGCTGCTGTTCTGGTATTACAGCCTGCGCGGCCTGTCGCTGCTGTGGCTCCCGTATTCCGAGTTCACGCTGTACGGCCTGTCGCTGTTCGCCATGTTCTATGGCCTGGACTGGATCGCGACGGTGCCGCCGACCGTGCGCCTGGTGGCGATCACGTTCGGCAAAGAGAAAGCGGGCATGGTGTTCGGCTGGATCTTCGCCGCGCACCAGTTGGGCGCAGCGCTGGCGGCTTACGGCGCGGGCCAGGTGCGCACGCTGCTGCTGACGTATAACCCGGCGCTGCTTGCCGCCGGCGCGGCGTGCCTGGTGGCGGCGTTGATGGTGCTGGCGGTGCGCGTGCAGCCGGCGCGCGCCGCAGCGCCCGCCGGTGCGAGTGCGGCTTAAGCCATGGCGAGAATGGCGAGGCTGACGCCGACCCCGGCGAACCAGGTCAGCGTGCGCAGCGTGGCCAGGTTGCTGATGTAGATAATGCTGTACAACACGCGGATCAGGACGAAGGTCATTGCCAGGATGTCGATGCTGTCCTGGTTGGCGTGGGCTTGCTGCGCGAGGATGACGGCGGCAATGAACAGCGGCAGTGCTTCAAAGCCGTTCAGGTGGGCGGCGTGGGCGCGCCGCATCCAGCCGGCCTGGCGGCCCTCCCAATCGCGGGGGTGGGCGTTGTCGTAGCGGTCTTTGCCTTTGAACGAGGCCACTTTCGGCGTCAGTTCAACCAAAACGGGCAGCAGGCAGGCCGCGGCGATACACCAGTTTGCAACCGTCATCGAGTACTTCTCCTTTAATTATTGAGGTATTTGGCGAGCCAGCCATGCACCTCGTTGTAGAAGTAGCGGCTGTTCTCGCCTTTGAGAATCCAGTGATTTTCGTCCGGGAATACTACCAGCTTGCTCGGCGTATTCAAACGCTGCTGCGCCGCGAAGTTCATCAGCGCGTTGTTGACCGGCACACGGTAATCCAGCTCGCCCACGGTAATCAGGATCGGCGTCTTGAAGCCGGTGCCCTTGGCGTGGTTCCCGCCCTGCATGATCGGGCTTTGCTCGCGCCAAACCGGCAAGTCGCTCCAGACCGGGCCGCCGCCGTTCACTTCGCGGCCGTAGATGCTGTCGCTGGTACCCCATTGCATGACCAGGTCCATCTGGCCGGCATGTGAGACGATGGCCTTGTAGCGCGTGGAGGTGGCCTGCAGCCAGTTGGCCAGGTGGCCGCCGTAGCTGGCGCCGCCGGCGGCGAGCTTGCTGCCGTCGATGAAGGGGTATTTTTTGATCGCTTCGTCGACCGCCCAGTTGATTTCGTCGGCCGGGCCTTTCAGCGGGTCGTACTGGATGGAGCGCGCGAACTCTTCGCCGTAGCCGGTGGAGCCCTTGTAGTCGGTCAGCAGCACCACGTAGCCCGGCTTGGCCAGCAGGTGGTAGTTCCAGCGCAGCACGAACTGGTCGCGCCACATATTCGCCGCGCCGCCGTGGATCACGGAGAACAGCGGGTACTTCTTGTTCGGGTCAAAGCCGGCCGGCTTCACGATCATATTGTGGATCTGGCGCCCGTCCGGGGTCTTGAACCAGAAATGCTCGGGCGCCTGCCAGTCGATGGCGGCGGCCTTGTCCACGTTGAAGGAGGTCAGACGCTTTGGCGCGCCGTTGAAGGAGTAGATCTCCGGCGGGTTGATGGACGATTCCCACACGCCTACCAGCGCCTTGCCGCCCGCGTTCAGCGCGTTGATGGCGCCGTTCGGCAGCGACGGCTCTTCGCGCTTGTCGCCGCCGGCGTAGTTCATCGAGTTCACTTTTTCCAGGCCGGCGTGCTCGAAGGAGTAGTACACGCGCTTGCCGTCAGCCGGCAGGGCGATGCGCGAGATGGAGCGGTCCAGGTCTTGCGTCAGGATCTTGGGCTGCGCGCTGGTGAAGGGCCAGGCGAAGCTGGCGACGCGGGTCAGGTCGTACACCTTGTTCGGCACTTCTTCTTCGGTCAGGGCGAACAGGGTTTTGCCGTCCGGGGCGAAGCGCAGGTCGTGGTAGCTGCGGCCGTCTTTGGTGAGCTGGGTCGGCTCGCCGCCGGCCAGCGCCACGTTGTAGATCTGGGTGAAGGTGGAGGCGCGCGCCGCCTGGTCGCGGTTGGTCGATACCGCGAACACCACGCTCTTGCCGTCCGGCGCCCAGACCGCGTTGAGCGATTGGCCGTCGTCGCCCTGGCTGCCGCCAAAGCCCGGCAGCTCGGCCAGCTTGCTGCCGGCCAGGATGTCGCGCGGCTTGGCGTCGGGCTGCGCGTTCATCACGAACAGGCGCACTTTTTTGTCGTCCAGCCATTTGTCGAAGAAGCGCGGCGGGAAGCTCTCATAAGCGCGCGCGCTGTGTTTGCGGTCCTTGCGCTCCTTGGCGGCTTTCTTCACCGCTTCTTCATCGGCGTTGCCGGGGAAGATTTCGCTCACGAACAGGATTTGCTTGCCGTCCGGGCTCCACTTCGGCACGCGCGCACCCAGCGTCAGGCTGGTCATGCGCTGCGCTTCGCCGCCGCTGGCGACGTCCAGGCGGTAGATTTGCGGCGCGTCGTCGCCTTCGCGCTTGGCCGTAAACAGCAGGAAGCGGCTGTCCGGCGACCAGGCGTGGGCCGATTCGCCGCCCTTGCTGAAGGTCAGGCGGCGCGGGGCGCTGTCGTCCACCAGGGATTTGATCCAGATGTCGGACCATTGCTCCTTGCTGTCGTAGGCCGGGTCGGTGACCGAGAACACAGCCCATTTGCCGTCCGGGCTCGGTTGCGGGGCGCCGACGCGCTTCATCAGCCAGACATCTTCATGGGTGATGGCGCGCTTGGCGGGGTCGATGGCGGCCGCGTGACCCGTGCCGGCGCTGGCGCCGAGGATCAGGAGGGAGGCGAGGAGGGTTTTCGTTGCAGTCATGGCACTGGCTTCCTTCAGTCAATGGAAGCGGAGATAGTGCGGAATCGGCCCACCCCTGTCAACGTGCTGTTACTTGGCTGTTACAAAGGCTTGGCCACCGCCTTGCGCTTGGCAATTTGCTATTATTGCGGCCTTCCTTGCCAGTCCGCCGTTCATGAACTCCATCCTCGCGCTCAAGCTGTTCCTCGTTCCTTCCCTGATTTATGCGGTGACGCTGGCGGGGCGCCGTTGGGGGCCGGGCGTCGCCGGGTGGTTGTCGGCGTTCCCGGTCGTCGCCGGGCCGATCCTGCTGGCCATTGCGCTGGAGCAGGGGGCTGATTTCGCGGCTACAGCTGCGGAGGGGACGCTGATGGCGGTGCTGGCGATTATCGTCTTCAGCCTGGCGTATGCCTGGGCCTCGGGACGCTGGAACGTGGCACGCGCCATGCCGTTCGCGTTGGCCGCGTGGGCGCTGGCGGTGGCCGGCCTGCAGTCTGTGCGGCCGGCGTTGCCGCTGGCGGTCTTGCTGGTGGTGACAGCGTTGTGCATCGCGCCGCGCCTGTTTCCTGCGCTGCAAGCCGAGCACGCGGAGCCGTCGCAGCCTGCGGGTGGCAAGCGCTTTGGCGGCGACCTGCCGTGGCGCATGCTGGCGGGGGCCGTGCTGGTGATGTCGGTCAGCGCGGCGGCGGCGGGGCTGGGGCCGCGCCTGAGCGGCTTCCTCGCCATGTTCCCGGTGATGGGCACGGTGCTGGTCGGCTTCACCCACGTGCAATCGGGCCGCAACAGCGCGGTGCAACTGCTGCGCGGCACCATGCTCGGCTACTTCGCCTTCGCCGCTTTCTGCCTGGCCGTGGCGCTGCTGTTGCGCGCCCAGCCGGTGCCGCTGTCGTTCGGCGCCGCCTTCGTGTTCGCCCTGACTATCCAGCTGCTGGCGAAAGCCGCATCGTCAAAGCGCCGGGCGACATGACAAAACCGTGGTACTCCGCGCTGTCGCCTTCCACCGACAGCAGGTCGAAGCGCCCCAGCAGGCAGGCCATCGCCACCTTGATCTCCAGCAGCGACAGGTAGCGCCCCGGGCACAGGCGCGGGCCGGCGCCGAAAGGCATGGCCAGTTGCCGCGCCGGACCGCCGTCCAGCCAGCGCTGCGGGTCGAACGCCGCCGCATCGCGCAGCTTGGATTCCGACACGCTGTCGTGGCGCAGCACGCACCATACGATGCTGTCTTTTGGCAGCTGCACATCGCCCACCACGCAATCTTGGTTGGCCTGCAGGGGAATGAAGGGCGCCGGCGGCTTGAGGCGCATCGCTTCGTGCGCGCAGGCATCGATGTATTCCAGCTGGTCCATCTGCTCGATGGTGAAGGCATCCGCATCCGGCGCCACGCGCCGCACTTCCTCCTGCGCCCGGCGCAGCGCCTGCGGGTGGCGCGCCAGCAGCCAGGCCAGCCACGCCAGCGCACTGGACGTGGTGTCTTCGCCGGCCAGCAGCATGGTGCTCACATTGCCCACCACCGCGCCGTGGTCGATACTGCTGCCTTCCTGGTCGGCCGCCGCCAGCATGGCTTCCAGCATGTTCTGCGGATGCGCGGCGCGCGCGGGATCGTCGCGCATGCGCTGCCGCGCCTTGGCGATAAAGCCGTCCGTCGCTGTGCGCAGCGCGGCCACCGCCGCCTCCAGCCGGCGGTCGAAGGGCAGCTTGACGTAGCGCCAGTAAGGCACCGGCAGCAGGGAGCGGCGCGCCGTGCCTTCCATGATCAGTTCCAGCTGCTGCTGCACCACGTCGTCGCCGTGCTCGATGGTGTTGACTTCCTCGCCCAGGGCCAGACCGGCCACCACGTCCACCGTGTAGCGTTTCAGGTCCGCATTCAGCGCGATCGGGCGGCCTTCGCGCGCGGCCGCTTCCCAGCGCGCCTGCAGGCGCTTGCCGACCCGCGCCAGCAAGGGAAAGTAGGCCTTGATGGCATGTGGCGCAAAGGCCTGCATCACCATCTTGCGCTGCTTGCGCCAGGCCGCGCCTTCGGCCAGGAAGACACCGCGCTCGCCGCCCATTTCATCGGACACCTGCGCCGTTACGTCGGGGCGGCGGAAACCGTCCGGGCGGTCGCGCAGGATGGCGCCGACCAGGGCGGCATCGGCCACCACCAGCGCCTGCTGGCGGCCGACACGGAGGCGGAACAGGGCGCCGTAGCGGCGCGCCATCGCCTCCACGTCGGCGTGTACGGAACGCGGCCGCAACTGCAGCGCGTTGCCGAGGAAGGGCAGGCCGGCCGGGCCGGGCAGGTCGGAGAGCTGGCGCAGGGCGCCGTTGTGCTGGGTCGTAGTGGTATCCATGCACCTAGTATGTGCCGTGCGCGCGCCCCGGTCTTGAACATTTGCGACATCGCGCTACAATGCTGCCCATGTTGCCAAGCAGTCAATTCATCGTGCCGCGCCTGTCGCTCGCTTCCTGCGTGCGCGCTATTGTCGTGCGCAACACGCTGGGTTGCACGCTGCAGCCCGAGCAGCGCCTGAACCGCTATCCGGCCACGCCATTCCCCACCATATTCCTGCAACTGGCCGGCGCGTCGGGCATGGCCGAACCGTGGGACCCGGACATGGTCTGCCCGGCGGGCGGCGTGCTGCTGTCCGGCGCCCAGGCCCATCCCACCGCCACCAGCAATCCGGGACCGGCGCACTTCATGATGGTGCTGTTCTTCCCCGATGCGCTGCACCGCCTGACGGGCCTCGACATGAATGCCATCGTCGACCAGTTCCTGCCGCTGGAAGGGCTGCTGGACGGGCCGTGGCAGGCGCTGGGAGCGCGCATGGTGGCAGCGCCCGACGACGCGGCGCGGGTGGCCTTGCTGGAGGAATTCCTGGAGCCGCGCTGGCGTGCCGCCCGTCCCGGCGGCGCGTTCGATGGCGTGGTGGGGGATTGGGTGCACCGCCTGGGCGCGCAAGCCGCCGCAGCCGGCATTGGCCGCAGCGCGCGCATGGTAGAGCGCCGCATCCGCGAATGGGCCGGCCAGCCGCTGCGTCGCCTGCGCCGCAACTACCGCGCCGAGCAGTCCTTTATCGCCGCGCGCGACGCCGCCCTGAAAGGCAAGGTCTCGCTGGGCGACGTGGCGCAATCGGGCGGCTACGCCGACCAGGCGCATATGAGCCGCGAAGCGCGCGAGATCAGCGGCCTGAGTCCGGGCGAAATCCTGCGCCGCGCGCAGGACGATGAGACTTACTGGATCTATCGCATCTGGAGTTAGCCGCAGTGCGCTAGCGCGGCTGCTCGTAATCATAGTCGGCCAGGATGCGGCGATAGGTGCCGTCGGCCTTCATCGACTCCAGCGCGGCTCTCCAGCGCGCCAGGTCGGACAGCGGCACATCGGGCGACGCCGCCAGGTGGATTTCCACGCGGCGCAGCACGACGCCGCGCCGCAAGTCCGTCACCGGCAGGTTTTCCGAAGCCTGGGCGCGTTTGATGGAATTCCATACGCCGACCCAGGCCACAATCCGGCCCACCGCCAGCTTGCGCGCATTCAGCCTTTCTTCCGCCACCGCCTCCAGGCGATGCAATCCTTCGCTTTCGGCGATATCAAACGCCATGCCGCCGCGCAGGCCGCCCACCGGCTGCTCGCGCACCTTGCCCACAGCGCTGATATCGACGCTCGAATGCTGACGCGCCACCAGCACCACATCGTCCTCCAGCAGCTTGATATGCCACTGGAAAAACGCTTCGCGGCTGTCATTGCGCCCCAGCGGCAGCAGCACCATGGGCCCGGCGCGCGCGGTCTCGATCGAGCGCGCCTGGGGCATCAGGTCGATCGGGCCTTTGTAACCAACACGGCGCGCCATCTCGGCCACCAGCACGCAACTGACCCCGCTGACGCCGGCGGCGACGCTGCTCTTGGCCTCGCAGAAGCCCGGAATCATGCCCGCCACAATGCGCAGCACCTCCGCCCGCGCCGATGGCGCCAGGCACAAAGCCAGCAGCAGAATCAGGCAGCGGAAGGGGCGGCGCGAAGGGCGGCAGGAGGCAGCCATCTGGGGCTCCGGCGGGACAGGGGGATTACCCAAGTGTGCGCCGGGCGGCAGGCCGCGTCAAGGCGCTATAATCGCCCCGCCATGACAGATTTTGACGACGACGAACAGCTGGTGAACGAATTGGGCCTGACGGCCCGCGGCATCCAGCTGGCCAAGCAGGAAGGCCGGGTCTTCCTGCGTTTTACCGGTAGCGTGCAGCTGGACGGCTTGCGCATTCCCTACGACCTGGTGCCGCAGCAGGGCGTGCTGGCCAAGCCCTCCAAATGGCGCAAGCTGGAACGCGAAGGGCGCGCCGCCTTGTTGCTGGAACGCGGCAGCGAGGCGGCGCACGCGGCCCTGCACGCCGACGTGGAAGCCTTTGCCGCCGACCTGCGCGAAGAGTGCGACGACTACGGCATGAAGCCGATGGACTTCCTGCACGCGCTGGAAGACATGCAGTCGTCGGAACCTGCCGGTCAGGTGTTCGACCGCATCCGCCAGCGCCTGGAGCACGCGGTGGAGCGCCACCGCGAAGAGCGCCACGCCGAACGCACACGCCAGAGCATCAACCTGGCCGAGTATCCCGACACCTTTGAAGTGGCGCGCCGCCTGCCGCGCAAATTCATCGCCTACCTTGGCCCCACCAATTCCGGCAAGACGCACAAGGCCATGGAAGCGCTGGCCAAGGCGCGCAGCGGCGTTTATCTGGCGCCCCTGCGCCTGCTGGCGCTGGAGAACTACGAGCGCCTGCAAGCGGCCGACCCCGACCTGAAGGTCAGCCTGGTGACCGGCGAAGAGCGCCGCATCGAGGAGGGCGCCACCCACATCGCCAGCACGGTCGAAATGCTCGACACGCGCACACCGGTCGAGGTGGCGGTGATCGACGAGATCCAGATGCTGTCCGACCGCGACCGAGGCGCCGCCTGGACCGCCGCCGTGTGCGGCGCGCCGGCACGCACCGTGTACCTGGTGGGCGCGGCGGAAGCGCGGCGCGCGGTGGAGGCGCTGGCCGAGCGCCTCGAATGCGAGATCGAAGTGCATATCCTCAAGCGCAAGGCACCGCTGTCGATGGAGCCGTCCGCCGTGCGCAAGCTCAAGTCCCTGCGCAAGGGCGACGCCGTGATCGCCTTCTCGCGGCGCGACGTGCTGATGTGGCGCGACATGGTCACCGAGGCCGGGCTGTCTGTAGCCACGGTGTACGGCAACCTCTCGCCCGAGGTGCGGCGCGCCCAGGCGCAACGTTTCCGCGACGGCCAGGCCGACGTGGTGGTGGGCACCGACGCCATTGCCATGGGCCTGAACCTGCCGATCCAGCGCGTGGTGATGACCACCACCGTCAAGTACAACGGCGTCGAGGAAGAAGAGATCCCGGCCGCCTTGGCGCGTCAGATCGCCGGCCGGGCAGGGCGCTACGGTGTGCACGAGGAAGGCCACGTCGCGGGCTACGACGACGAAACGCACAACGTGATGCGTTCCCTGCTGAAGGAAAAGCTGCCGCCGCTGAAGGCCACCGGCTTTGCCGTGGCGCCGACGCTGGAGCACTTGCACCGCATCGCCGCCGTCACCGGCGAGGATTCACTGGCGCGCCTGCTTAAGCGCTTTGTGCACAACATCGACGTGCCGGACGGCTTCTTCTTCCCGCGCATCACGGAGGAGCAGTTCGAACGCGCCGAATGGCTCGACACCCTGCCGCTCTCGGTGGCCGACAAGTTCACGCTGTCGCTGGTGCCGGTGTCGTCGCGCGTGGTCACCTTGCAAAAGGCCTGGGAGCACTGGTGCGTTTCGCTCTCGCGCCAGCGCGTAACGCGCCTGCACGCCGGCGATCAGCCGTCCGGCTGGATGAACCTGCAGGAGGCGGAGGACGCCTGCCGCCTGTATTCGGCCTACGCCTGGATTGGCTACCGTCTACCGGATTACTTCCCCGACGTGGCACTGGCGCTCGATATGTCGCGCTCCGCCTCGGCCCGCGTCGACAGCATCCTGCAAGACCAGAACAGCGCCAACCGCCGCCGCCAGCAGGGCGGCTTCGGGCGCCGCAATGGCCGCCGTTAGGCACTCACCACGTGCGCGCGCAGCGCCGTAGCAGAAAGCCATGACTTGCACGCTACGCCCAAGTCGTTCCTTAATACTTCGGCGGCCCATTTGGTTCAGGTGCGATCGCATCGCTAATGCCTGACCATTCCGGCAAGGGCGCGGGAGGCAGAGGAAGCACTGAATCCAGGCGGGTTAGCTTCAGATCGGGATTGATTGCCAGTGCATCCGCGATAGCTTCATAGCGGCGGCCGCGTTCAGCGTCGGCGCGAATTCCAAGCAGTATTAGTGTTTCCTTTTCCTTGTCTCTATCGTTTGGCCAATGACCTTCTGCAAACAGCAACCACAATGTGGCCGCGCAGTCTGAACTTCCAAGCTTCGCTCCCTCGTGATAATAGGTGACGGAATCTTCAATTCTGCCGTCCACTCTAGCATCCATGCCGAGGGCATAGGCAGCCGGGCCATGCCCCTGCATATAGGCGCAATTATGCATTGTCTTTTCGTCTTCAAGACGGCCAGCGTCTCGATAGATGCTGGCCAACGCCATCTGCGCTTCCGGACTGCCAAGTTCTGCTGCTCGCAGATAATAGGCCCAAGCGAGATCTTCGTCGCGAGGAACGCCGCCGTATCCGTGCTCATAGGCCACGCCAAGGTCATACAGCCCCCACGGTTGCCCCGCTTTGGCAGCCATTCGCTGTATCTCTATAGCTTTTTCTGGCGCCGCATCAAGCACATGGTTAGTTTTAAGTGACCCTAGTCCGTATAAATGGAAATGGGCCAATAGCGCACGCGCACCCCAGTCGCCCAAGTCGGCTGCTTTTCTGACATCGGTTAGTATCCGCGTAGCTTCCTGGTGGGTGAGTTCCCAGCCAATTTTGCTGCGCCACAGTCTTCGGGCCTCGATGTAGAGATGGTATGCGGCAGGGTCACGATGAGGCGGCATGTGTTCCCTCCAGCGACCACATGGCGGAAGAGGATCAGACAGGCTGAATTTTTTGAAGCCATCGGGCAATGCGCGCAAAGTTCTCTCCTCGATGAAACCATATAGAAAAATACTGCTACCGGTCCAGAAAGCAGAGCCAGAAGGATCGTCCATCGTAAGCGGGCGTTCTTCATCGTTATATGACCGGCGAACCAGGTTTCCGGTTGACATGAAATGGCAGCAATTGGCTTTCGAGGTGTTTGCCTTTGGCCTTCAAGCGACTGTTGTCTAATGCAAGGTCTTTCCATTTTCTTATCGTGCTTTTCATGTCGCCGAAGCGCTTCGGGCCGGGCTGGCCACTGCATTGGCTGAACAAATCAACGCGTAATTGGTAGGCAACGTCCTGCGCTTCGCTCAGCACATTAAGCTCGCTATCTAACGCCATGCTGCGTAGATTCAAATTGGCTGAACCGATCGTGAATGCGGCATCATCCACGATCGCCACCTTTGCGTGGATGTAAATCTCTTCGTAATCAGTGGGAAGCAGTTGTCCCTCCTTTTCTGCGCACGTCCACAACGAACCCATAAAGACGTTGATGCCATTGACGGATAGTTCGTCCGCAGTGATCGGTGGCCTTGCCCGCTGCTTCTTTGCCTCTGCGATTGCGTCCGCATGTTCGACGGGCATGGTGTGGCTCATGCCGATCCTGTTGGCCACATCGTAGGTGGGGAGATCCATGCCATCCTTCTCCGGTGTGGAGGTCAGGATGAACACGTATATTGGGTGGGGATATCCAGCTGCACGCAATTCGTGAACACATTCAAGCAGATGTTCCGCCCAAGGCCTGTACTGGATGTATTGGTTTTGGATAAAGATGTAATTCTGCGCCTGCCTGTTAAAGTTGGCGTAGCACTCCTTGACCAATTTTTCGCAGTGAAGTGGCTGCGTGCGCAGCAATTGCACGTTGTGCCGGCCATCTCGCAAGCTGAGTGCGCGCAAATCGATCGTTTTGCGCCGCTCTATAAATCCGGGATCCATTTCCTGGTGCAGCTTGTCTTCCACCCAAATGAGCGTTTCCTTAGTGCCTGGGAAGAGCGTCGGTGGCACCCACCAGGCGAGCTTTTTGAACGTGGAGCTTGGGGGCTTGGACTCTGTCCAGGCTTGGCAGAAGTTATGGTTAAGGTCATACAGAATGGGGCCTTGCAGACGGCAGGAAACGTCTTGATAGGGCTTTGCCACATGGCTGTGCGCATCGATATGGGATTGGACCAGTTGCTCTTTTTTTCGTCGCTGCGCTTCGGATGGCTGGTTATGGAACCGGTCGTACTGCGGGCCCTGACTCCATGCCTCGTTCAGCACGTCTGCGTGTTCCTTTGCGTAGAAGCGTTCCCTGCGCATGTCACGGAACTTGTGTTCTTTGGTATCCCAGAAGTCAGTGATGAAGTTATGTCCCATGACGTAGCCCTTGGCCTGTTCGGGCATCTCATAGTCGATCAACACCATCTTCTGGTGGTGGGTCGCGTAAAGCTTGGATAGATTTGCCATTACCCCACTTGGTGCCGTTTCTCCCTCCAGTGATAGGTCAAGCAGGGAGCGTGGTACGCGTCTTACGTGCAGGTGGATGTTCCTTATTTTGTTCGAGCTGACGGCCTTGTACCATTCCGCGTTATAAGCCTGGTGCGATTCGCTGTAGTAGTCATTGAAGACACAGTCGATGCTTGGGAAGCGGGTACCGTAATAGCCGGGGTTGTTTTTCATCGCTTCATGCGCGAAAAAATCATCGTGCCACACCAGTAAGCGAACTTTGACGCTGTCTTTGCCGCGCTCCGCGATCCTTTTCAGCAGGTCGCCGACGCGCGTGCCGGATTCCGCAGTTGCGCCGCGCACTAGCACCATGCCCGGGTCGAAGCCCCATGTGATGATGTCTACGCTGTGTTGCGCCTTCTCCAGATCCTCGGCGATTCTGGCGAAAACTTCCTCGCCGCAGATGAGCGGTTCGAGGGAGCACCCATAGCGCGGATAGTAGACTGGATACGATGCGCGGATAAACCAGGGCTGGGCGAGGCACTGGGCAGGCGGGCTATTGCTGCGATAGGAGAGCGACTGGGTGTACAGGTCCGCGTGTTTGTTCATCTCGGTCATCGCAGCAGTCCTTAGCGTTGGGAGTGTGTTTGATGGGACGCAGGTAGGCAAGTATCGATCAACGGTTTGCGACCATATTGATCTTGCGCAAAAACTGGAGGGCACCGAGCGGGGAGGGGGAGGCGGGAAAACAAAAAAGCCTCGTCCGAAGACGAGGCTTTCCTGTTTCATTCTGGTAGGCCGTGCGGGGCTCGAACCTGCGACCAACGGATTAAAAGTCCGCTGCTCTACCAACTGAGCTAACGACCCGAAAGAGGCCGTATTATATACAAGCTTCCCGCCGTTTGCCAAGAGGCTTTTTACATCACCCCATGGCCGTGACTTTGAGCACTTCCTCCGCCGTGGTGACGCCGTCGATCACTTTGAGCGCGCCGGCGATGCGCAGCGGCTTCATGCCCTCGGCTACGGCCTGCTTGCGCAGGGCGGTGATATCGGTTTCCTCCTCCACCAGGGCGTTGAAGGATTCGCTGGTGGTGAGCAGCTCGTAGATGCCGGTACGGCCCCGGTAGCCGGTCTGGCGGCAGTCCGGGCAGCCCACCGCGCGGTAGATCTGTTCTGGCTTGGCGAGGTTCCAGCCGCTGCTCAGGCCTTGCCAGATATCGTCGGCGATCTCGCCGCCGGTCTCCTTGCAGGCTTCGCACAAGGTGCGCACCAGGCGCTGCGCCATGATGCCGATCAGCGTCGCCTCCAGCATGTAATAGGGCACGCCCAGCTCCAGCAGGCGCATGACGGCCGACGGCGCGTCGTTGGTGTGCAGGGTGGACAGCACCAGGTGGCCGGTCAGCGCGGCCTGGATCGCCATTTCCGCCGTTTCCAGGTCGCGGATCTCGCCCACCATGATGATGTCCGGATCCTGGCGCATCAGCGCGCGCACGCCGTCGGCGAAGGTGAGGTCGATGCCTGGCTGCACCTGCATCTGGTTGAAGGACGCCTCCACCATTTCGATCGGGTCTTCCACCGTGCAGACATTGACCTCCGGCGTCGCCAGCGCCTTGAGCGTGGTGTACAGCGTGGTGGTCTTGCCCGAGCCGGTCGGGCCGGTCACCAGGATGATGCCGTGCGGGCGGTTGGTCAGCGCGTCCCAGCGCTGCGCGTCCTGCGGTGGGAAGCCCAGCTCCGGCAGGGTTTTCACCACCACTTCGGGGTCGAAGATACGCATTACCAGCTTCTCGCCGAAGGCGGTGGGCAGGGTCGACAGGCGCAGCTCGATTTCCTGGCCGCCGGCGGTGCGGGTCTTGATGCGGCCGTCCTGCGGGCGGCGCTTCTCGATCACGTCCATGCGGCCCAGCAGCTTGATACGCGCCGTCATGGCGATCATCACCACGGCCGGCACCTGGTACACCTGGTGCAGCACGCCGTCGATGCGGAAGCGAATGGTGCCCAGGTCGCGCTTGGGCTCCAGGTGGATATCGGATGCGCGCTGTTCAAAGGCGTACTGCCACAGCCAGTCCACGATATTGACCACGTGCTGGTCGTTGGCATCGACCGCCTTGTTGGTCTTGCCCATCTCCACCAACTGCTCGAAGTTATTGCGCAGCGCCACGTCCTGGCCGGTGTTCTTGTTGGCGATCTTGATCGACTTGGCGAGCGAGAAGAACTGCGAGGTGTACTGCGAAATATCGAGCGGATTGGCGATCACGCGCTTGATGATGCGGCGCGCCACCTTGGCGATTTCCGCCTCCCATTCAAGGGCGAAGGGATCGGCGGTGGCGACGATCAGCGTATCGGGCGTAATTTCCACCGGCAGGATGTTGAAGCGCGCCGCATAGCTGGCCGACATCACGTCTGCCACCTTGGTGAAGTCGATTTTCAGCGGGTCGATGCGGTAGAAGGGCAGGCGGGAGCGCTGCGCCACCCATTCGGTCAGCGCGTCCAGCGTGAGCAGCTTGCCGCTTTTGATTGAGATCAGCTTGCAGTGCGCCACGGCGCTGAGCGGATGCATGGCGCCCGGGGTGTTGCGCATGATGCCCTGGGCTTGCGCGTAATGCGCCTTGACGTCGGCTTTCTCGACCATTCCATCAGCCAGCAGCCAGGTGAAGATTACTTGTAGATCGAGTGCTTTTGCCATGTGCAACCTTATGCGAGTGCGGCTTTCAGTCCCTTGAGCCAGGACTTGGCGGGCAATTTGGTGTCGGCCACGATTTGCGCGGCGCGCTCGGCCAGCGCGGCAACGTCGATGGCGCGGCGGGTCTTGAAGGCGATGGCCACCACATTCCCGTCATGCACCTGCGGCAAAGAAACCACCTGCGCGAAAGCGAACTTCATCGCTTTCAGATTCTTGGCATAGCTTGGATGGTCGCCGAACAGGTTGATGGTCATGATGCCGTCGTCCGTCAGGCAGGCGGCGCAGGCCTGGTAGAACTCCGGCGTGTCGAGCACGGGGCCGCGCGCGGTGGCGTCGTACAGGTCGACCTGCAGCGCGTCGAGGGTGCCGTGGTGGTCGGGATTGGTGACGTAGTCCATCGCATCCATTTCCAGCACATTGAGGCGGCCGTCGTTGTCGGGCAGCTTGAACATGGAATAGCAGATGCCGACCACGGAAGGGTTCAGCTCCACCGCCGTCACCCGCGCCTCGGGGAAGGTCTTGTAGCAGAACTTGGTCAGCGCCCCGGTGCCCAGGCCTAGCTGGGCGACATGGCGCGGCGCGGGATTCCACAGCATCCAGGCCATCATTTGCTGCGCATACTCCAGCTCCAGCCAGTCCGGCTTGCGGATGCGCATCGCACCTTGCACCCACTCGGTGCCGAAATGCAGGTAGCGCACGCCGTCCAGTTCGGACAGGGTCACGGGCGCGAACTTAGGCTTGCGCGTCGCCGGACGCGAAGATTCTTCTTTTTCGATGGATTTACGTTTGATCAGCATAGCGGCATTATCCTTGCTTCCCAGCAAGCGCACAAACAAAAAAAAATGGGACGTACCCCATTTTCCCGCGCCGCGGAAAAATGGGGTACGTCCCCATTTTTTTGGAAACTTTAGTTGTGCATCGGTTCCACCGAGACGCGCAGGCGCACGCGCTGGCCGGGATCGAAGCTCATGAAGTTGGTGTAAATGCGGCCACGGTAGTCGTATTCCACGTTGTAGCCGGTGGTGCGGGTCTCATAGGCGTCCACCATGCGGCACTGCTTCACCGCCTGTTCCTGCACCGCGCCGGGCTGGACGTTGGCGTTGGCGCTGCGGTCGCCAATCACGGCGCCGGCAATGGCGCCGGCGGCGGTGGCGGCGGTTTTGCCGCTGCCGGAGCCGACCTGGCTGCCGACCACGGCACCCAGTACGCCGCCCAGAATGGCGCCGCCGGCGGTGCGCTCGGCCGGTTGCTGGACTTGGACGTATTCCGTGCGGCATTCCTGGCGCGGACGGTTGATTTGCTCGGTCACCGGGGTGACCCGGGTGACGCGACCGTAGTCTTCAAAATCGGTGGCCTGCGCCAGGGGCAGGGCGCCCAGGCTCAGGGCGGCGAAGAGCAATTTAGTTTTGGTGTTCATTTTATTTACCTCGTTTTCTATGGCGGCAGTTCGCTGGGTTTAATGGGAATTGCACGTGTTTATAGTAACGCCGGTATCCGTGGCCTTGCGGGAAGTAAGGCAACAAAATGTAACCCCATGCATTTGGGTTAATATGGTAGGTTTTTAACAAAACTTGCGTTAGGACTCACTTTCGGGTTGATTCATAGAGTACAACACGTTACCCTTATGGCGTGGAATCAGATTGACAGGGAGAAACGAAAGCTCCGGCCCCGGCGCATTGACCCGCCTGTGGCGTGTATTTGATAGGTCGATTTGAGGGAAAGATGAGTTTGTTGATAACTGTGCCGCCTAATTTAGTCCAGTCTATTCGCGCGTTTCGCGTGGCGGAGCTGCAGGACGAGGCAGCGCGCCTGGGGCAGCACTTCTTGTATGCGCATTGCCATGCCGGCCTGACCAAGCAGCAAGTCCTGGGCATTATCGGCGAGTCTTTTCATATTCCTAAGCCGCACAGCAAGAATTTCGACGCGCTGCGCGAAACCCTGACCGAGACCATGGCCAAGGCGGGGGAGCAACCGGGCTTCCTGATCGTGCTGGAACAATTGCCAAACACGCAAAAGTTTGACCGCGAAGCGCGCGAGTGCCTGCTCGACGTGTTCCGCGATGCGGCCGATTTCTGGGCCGAAAAGAAAGTTCCGTTCCGCGTCTTCTACTCCTTCGAGTAACGCCATTTCCCCTCTTGCGTAGTTTGCTGCATAGCAGCATAATGTCGCCTTGGCTCGCCTGAGCAGGTACAATGGCGGCCATGAAAAACATCGTCATCCTCATTTCCGGACGCGGAAGCAATATGGAAGCGGTGGTCCGTGCAGCCCAGGCCGAACAATGGCCGGCGCGCATTGCCGCCGTCATCAGCAATAAGGCGGACGCCAAAGGCCTCGAATTTGCGGCCCAGCACGGCATCCCGACCGCAGTAGTCAGCAACAAGGATTACCCGAGCCGCGCAGCATTTGATGCTGCGCTGCAGGAAGTCATTGACGGCTTCAGTCCCGACCTGGTCGTGCTGGCCGGTTTCATGCGCATCCTCACGCCGGGCTTCGTGGCCCACTACGAGAACCGCATGCTGAATATCCACCCATCGCTGCTGCCGCTGTTCCCAGGATTGCACACGCACGAACAGGCGCTGGCAGCGGGCGAAACCACGCACGGCGCCACGGTGCACTTCGTCACGGCCGAGCTGGATCACGGCCCGCTGGTGGACCAGGTTGCCGTGCCTGTGCTGCCGGGCGATACCGCCGATGTGCTGGCGGCGCGCGTGCTGGAGCAGGAATGGATCATGTACCCGCGCGCTATCCGCTGGTTCGTGGAAGGCCGTATTCGGGTCGAGGATGGCAAGGTCGCTATTGACCGCCACTAAATAAGAAAGAACATCATGCGTTTGCCACCATACGTCCTCACCCACGCTGAAAGCGTGCTGCGTGAAATCATGCGCTTCACCGCGCCCGCCGACACCACCCTGTCGTTCTTCTTCAAGGCGCACCCGAAGCTGGGCGGCCGCGAGCGCGGCGCCATTGCCGAAGCGGTGTACGCCGTGCTGCGTAACAAAGCCTTCTTCACCGACCGCGCCGAAGCCGGTTCCGGCGGCGCCACCATGCGCCGCCTGGTACTGCTGGGCATGGCCGACGCCGTCGGTTTCGACGCGCTGCCGGGCCTGAGCGAAGACGAATCGGCCTGGCTCACCCGCCAGCTGGAAATCGACCGCACGCTGCTGCACAAGTCGATGCGCGCGAATATGCCGAAGTGGCTGTTCGATAAACTGGTCGAGCAATACGGCGAAGACGAAACCTTGGCGCTGGCCGATGCGCTGAACACCCCGGCGCCGCTGGACCTGCGCGTCAACGCCATGAAGACCGACCGCGACGCGGTGATCGCCGAACTGGCGACCGCCCCGATCGTCGCCGAGCCGACCCCGTTCGCGCCGCTGGGCCTGCGCCTGCGCAAAAAGCCGGCGCTGCAGAACCTGCCGCTGTTCAAATCCGGTGCGATTGAAGTGCAGGACGAGGGCAGCCAGCTGCTGGCCCAGATCCTGGGCGCCAAGCGCGGCGAGATGGTGGTGGACTTCTGCGCCGGCGCCGGCGGCAAGACGCTGGCGCTGGGCGCGCAGATGCGCAACACCGGCCGCCTGTACGCCTTCGACGTATCCGAAAAGCGTTTGAGCAAGCTGAAGCCGCGCCTGGCGCGTTCCGGCCTGTCCAACGTGCACCCGGTGGCCATCGCCCACGAGCGCGACGCCAAGGTCAAGCGCCTGGCCGGCAAGATCGACCGCGTGCTGGTGGACGCGCCATGCTCCGGCATGGGCACCCTGCGCCGCAATCCCGACGTGAAATGGCGCCAGGATGAAAGCGCGATCGGCGAGATGCACGAAAAGCAGGTCTCGATCCTGGACGGCGCATCGCGCCTGGTGAAAGGCGGCGGCCGCCTGGTGTACGCCACCTGCTCGCTGCTGAACGAAGAGAACGACGCCGTCGCCAAGCAGTTCATCGAAACGCACCCGGACTTCGTGCTGGTACCGATGTCGCAAGTGCTGGCCGAGCAAAAGATCGCCAACCTCGAAATGGGCGACTACCTCAAGCTGCTGCCGCACAAGCACCAGACCGACGGCTTCTTCGCCGCCGTCTTCGAGCGCAAACCAATGGCCAAGCCCGCCAAGGCCGAGGCCGACACTGACGAAGCGTAAAACCGCAAATGTCCACCCTGGGGTCAGGAAGAAAAGTGGACATTTCTTGCGAAAAATGTCCACTTTTCTTCCTGACCCCATACTGGACATTTATGGGAGGAATTGAATGCCGTTGGCGAATTTGCTGGATGATCTGCTGGGGGATCTGCGCGATCCGGGGTTGATGTGGCAGGTGGGGGCGATTGCGCTGTCCATCTTGCTGGGCTGGACCTTGTCGCGCTTCTTGCGCCGCAATGTGGAGTCGCGTGAGCCGCATAACGGGATGGCGCGCTTCGGCGTGGAGAGCTTTGGCCGCGTGGTCGGGCCGCTGGCGATCCTGGTGCTGCTGTGGATTTCGCAGAAGGTGCTGGGCCGCTGGCATCACACCAACTTGATCAGCATTGCGCTGCCGATCTTCAGCTCGCTGGCGGTGATCCGCTTTGGCTTTTACCTGCTGCGCCGTGTCTTCGTGCGCGGTGGCGTGGTGGGCGAGGGCGTGCTGACCTTCGAGAAGGTGTTCCAGCTGCTGGTGTGGCTGGCCTTCGTGCTGTACATCACGGGCATTTACCGCGATGTCTTTGCCTTCCTCGATGACACGCTGGTGCCGCTGGGTAAACACAAGGTGTCGATCGCGGCAATCCTGCAGGCCGCTGTTTCGGTGGTCGTGCTGCTGTTGCTGGCGATGTGGGCCGGGGCGGCGCTGGAAGAGCGTTTGATGAACGTGTCGTCCATGCATTCCAGCCTGCGCGTGGTGATGGCGCGCATGGGCCGCGCGGTGCTGATCCTGGTGGCGGTGCTGGCCAGCCTGTCGCTGGTGGGTATCGACCTGACCGTGCTGTCGGTCTTCGGCGGTGCGCTGGGTGTCGGACTTGGTCTGGGCTTGCAGAAGATCGCGAGCAACTACGTGTCCGGCTTCATCATCCTGCTCGATCGCAGCTTGACCATCGGCAACGTGATCACGGTCGATAAGTACAGCGGCCAGGTGACCCAGATCAATACGCGCTACACCGTGCTGCAAGGCACGGACGGCGTGGAGGCCATCGTGCCGAACGAAATGCTGGTGTCGGGCGCGGTGCTCAATTCTTCGCTGACGAACAAGGCGGTGGTGCTGACCACGCGCGTCACCGTCGGTTACGAGTGCGATGTGGACGCCGTGCTGAAGCTGCTGGAAGACGCGGCCCAGAGCGTGGAGCGCGTGCTGAAGGATAAGCCGCCGTCGGGCGCGCTGCAGGCTTTCGGTGCCGATGGCCTGGAGCTGGCGGTGTCATTCTGGATTAACGATCCCGAAAATGGCCGCGGCGGCGTGACTTCCGATGTCAATCGTGCAATCTGGAAGGCGTTGAAAGAAAACGGTATCTCTGTACCGTTCCCGCAACGCGAGGTGCGCGTGCTTGGCTCTGCCGTGGCGGCGGTTGCCTAAAGCACCATCAAATCGGTAATGAATGCGCGTACAATGGCGCCATTCGAGCTATACATTTGGAGTTGTAATGGATTTAAGTGCAGTTCTTGCTTTCTTCAGTAACGGCGTGACTGGCCTGGGTGCGTGGGGCACCGTTGTCGCGACCTTGATCCTGACCCATATCACCATCGCCAGCGTGACGATCTTCCTGCATCGCCACCAAGCGCACCGTGCGTTGGAGCTGCACGCGATTCCTTCGCACTTCTTCCGCTTCTGGCTGTGGCTGACCACCGGCCAGGTGACCAAGGAGTGGGCCGCAATCCACCGTAAGCACCACGCCAAGTGCGATACGGAAGAAGATCCGCATAGCCCGGTCACCCGCGGCATCAAGAAAGTGTTCTGGGAAGGCGCCGAGTTGTACCGCGCTGAATCCAAGAACAAGGAAACCATGGAAAAGTACGGCCATGGCACGCCGGACGATTGGATCGAGCGCAACCTGTACACCCGCTTCTCGTGGCAGGGCGTGGCGCTGATGCTGATCCTGGACGTGATCCTGTTCGGCGCCAAGGGCATTACCGTGTGGGCAGTGCAGATGCTGTGGATTCCTGTGACGGCCGCCGGCATCATCAACGGTATCGGCCACTGGTGGGGTTACCGCAACTACGACTGCTCCGATGCGGCCACCAACATCGTCCCTTGGGGCATCATCATCGGCGGCGAAGAGCTGCACAACAACCATCACACTTATGCGACGTCGGCCAAGCTGTCGTCCAAGTGGTATGAGTTCGATATCGGCTGGGGCTACATCCGCGCCATGGAAATCGTTGGCCTGGCCAAAGTGAAGAAGATGCCGCCGAAGCCGAAGTTCGACACCGCCAAGGTGAAGGCCGACTTCGAAACGCTGCAGTCCGTGATCGCCAACCGCTACGATGTGATGGCGAAGTACGCCAAGTCCGTCAAGTCGGCCTGGAAGGAAGAGCTGGAGCACCTGAAGGATAAGGCGAAGCTGGAATCGCGTTTCCTGAAGTCGTCGCGCAAGCTGCTGCAGCGCGAGCCGGGCAAGCTGGAAGCGCCGCAGAAGCAGCAGCTGGTGGAACTGTTCCAGCACTCGAAGGCGCTGGAAACCATGCACAATATGCGCGCGGAACTAAGCGTGCTGTGGGAGCGTTCGCACTTCAGCCGCGATGAGCTGGTGCAGAAGCTGCAAGACTGGTGCGAGCGCGCGGAAGCGTCGGGCATCAAGTCGCTGCAGGAATTCTCCCTGCGCCTGCGCAGCTACGCTTAAGCTGCCGCATCCCGCTGAGACGGCCCTTCGGGGCCGTTTTGCTTTTCAGTCGTCGCCAAGTAGGGCCTGAAGGCAAATCGTGTTGGCGTGACTCCCAAGTTGCGAGTATGCTGTTTCCATGAATAAATATTTCTACAGCATTGCACTGGGCATGTTGCTGGCGGGTGGGGCGCAGGCCAAGAACTGGGAGATCCGGCCGAACGGCCTGGGGCCCTACAAGGTGGGGGCGCGCTATGAGAACCTGGGGCAGACTTTCGGCGGACTGGGCGCGGAAACGCTCAGTGCCGACAAGTCGTGCCGGATAGCGCGCTCCAAGCGCTATCCGAACCTGCAAGTGACCTTTGTCCGCAAAGTGGCGGTGCGGGTCGACGTGGCCGCAGGCTACCGTACCGACCGCGGCGTGGCGGTGGGCGATCCCTTGGCCAAGCTGCAGCGCGTGTACGGCGAAGCAGTGAAGCCGCATCCCGGGAACGCGGACTGGCTGATGGCGGACACGGGTGACCGCGAGTTGTCGATCCGCTACATCATGCGCGGGGGCCGGGTGGCTGCCATCCATGCTGGAAAGCGGGCGCAATTGCAAACGCTGGCAGGCTGCGCTTAGAGAGGATCGTGCGCGGCTTTGGACACAGCCCTACGGGGCCGCTTTCGCTTGATCCGGCTTGGCGAAGCCGGCCATCAGGCGCATGACGATCTGCATTTGCTGCTGCTCGGCGCCGCTGCCTTCGCCTGCATTGGCGGCGACCAGGACCCCGCCCTGCAGGTCCGGCGCCAGCGCCACGAGCGCATTCCAGTAGCCGTTGGAGCCGGCATGCATCAGCAGCCGGATCGGGGCATGCGCCGGCCAGTTGGTTTTTACGCCCCAGCCGAGGGCGCTGCCGGACTCGCCTTGCACGCTATGCAGGTAGCGGTAGCCTTCGGCGCTTAACAACTTGCCCTTGCCCGCTTCGCCGGCCATCTGGTCGATGGCGAAAGTGGCCCAGTCGCGCATGGTGAGCCGGATGGTGGCGCCGGCAGGAGCGAAGAAGGGCGGGATGTCAGAGCGCGCCCCACTCAAGGGCTTGCCCGCTTTGTGGCCAAGCAATTGGCCACGCCGCGCCGTGCTCGTGTCCACCTGCATGCCGAGCGGCTGGAATACTTGCTGTCGCAGCAGGCTTTCGAAATCCTGGCCGGTGGCCCGTTCGGCAATGGCGGCCGCGATCAGGTAGCCGCTGTTGGAATAGCGAGCCTCGGTGCGGATCGCGCCGACCGGCGCCTCGGACAAGGCGCGCTGCGCGTATTCCAGGCGCAGGGCGGGCAGCGGGCGCGGGTCGCTGCGCGTGGCCTCGATGCGTTTTTCATCGCTGTTCGGCGGCAGGCCGGCGCGGTGCGACAGCAAGTCGGCCAGCGTCACATCGGCGTACTCGGCGCGCATTCCTTCCAGCGGCAGCATCTGTTTCAGGGGCGTGGCCCAGGAAAGGGTGCCGTTTTCGACCAGGCGCGCGATCAGCGTGGCGGTCATTGCCTTGGCGTCCGAACCGATATGCCATGCATCGTCCAGGCTGGCGCGCGCCGCGCTGCCCCGGGCACGCACACCGCCGACGGACTGCTCCTCGACTTTTCCATTGCGGACCACGGTGACGGCCATGGCAGGTATGGTGCGGTCCTTCAGGGCCGCTGCCACCAGTTGGTCCAGTTCACCCGCCTGGGTGGATGGGGCGGTCAGTGCCAGCCCGCACAGCAATAGGGATATCTTGCGCATTTGCTCTCCATGTTGATATGGCGGCAATTTACCCGCTCGCGCCATCGGCGCGTAACTGTCAAGGTTGACAGCTGCAAATAAAAAAACCGCCCCGAAGGGCGGTTTTTGGTTCGAAGCAAAGATCGATTACTTGATCTTGGTTTCCTTGTACATCACGTGCTTACGTGCTTTAGGATCGAACTTCATGATTTCCATTTTGGAAGGCATGGTGCGCTTGTTTTTGGTCGTGGTGTAGAAGTGACCAGTACCAGCGGTCGATTCCAGCTTGATCTTGTCGCGGCCAGTTTTTGCCATGATTCAGCTCCCTATTAAACTTTCTCGCCACGCGCACGCATGTCGGCCAGGACGGCGTCGATGCCGACCTTGTCGATTACGCGCAGACCGGCGTTAGACAGACGCAGGGAGACCCAGCGGTTTTCAGATTCAACAAAAATACGACGGTTCTGCAGGTTTGGCAGGAAACGACGCTTGGTTTTGTTGTTTGCGTGGGAAACGTTGTTGCCGACCATCGGCTTCTTCCCAGTTACTTGGCAAACACGTGCCATGGCACACTCCTTGAATTACTTCCGAAATTGGAAAAACAAGAGTATAGGGAAATTTCCCAAGTTTTTCAAGCACTTGCGAAAAACAATTGTGTCATGCGCTAATTCAATAATTTAACATTTAACGGGGCCGGGTTACGGCCCCGTTTTTCAAGTGGTTTACACCTTTGCACCTTCGCCCCGGGTACGCCACAGCGAGTAGCCGATACCGGCCATGATCAGCAGGGCGGTCACCGCCAGCGACAGGGTGGCGGGAACCTTGCCATTGAACACAAAGTCGCCCAGGAAGATCTTGGAGCCGATGAAGACCAGCACCGCCGCCAGCGAATACTTGAGGTAGGTAAAGCGCTTCACCATCGCCGCCAAGGCGAAGTAGAGGGCGCGCAAACCGAGTACCGCGAAGATATTCGAGGTGTACACGATGAACGGGTCGCTGGTGATCGCAAAGATCGCCGGCACGCTGTCCACGGCAAACACCACGTCGGTCGCCTCCACCATACACAGCGCCAGGAACAGCGGCGTGGCGTACAGCAGGGGCTTGCCGGACGCGTCCGGCTGGCGCACCAGGAAGGCGTTGCCGTGCAGCTTGTCGGTCACGCGCAGGTGGCGCTTGAGCCAGCCCAGGATGGCACTGTCGCGGATATCGTCGCCGCTGGTGCTCACAAAGAACATGCGGATACCGGTGATGACCAGGATCGCGCCGAAGATATACAGCGTCCAGTAATAGCTGGCGACCAGGGCCGAGCCGGCGCCGATCATGATGCCGCGCGTAACAATCACGCCCACAATGCCCCAGAACAGCACGCGGTGCTGGTAGGCGGCCGGGATGGCCAGGGTCGAGAAGATCAGCGAGATCACAAAGATGTTATCGAGTGACAGGCTCTTCTCGATCAGGAAGCCGGTGTAAAAATGCAAACCCTTCTCGCCGCCGAACTCATGCCAGACCCAGGCGCCGAACAGCAGGCCGGCCGCGATGTAGAGCGCCGACAGTTTCAGGCTTTCGCGCACGCCGATCACGTGTTCGTCGCGGTTCAGGATGCCGAGGTCGAGCACCAGCAGCACCACCACCACCGTCAGGAACACCAGCCAGGTCCAGGCTGGCGCCCCGAGCCACAGGGCAGATAACCATTCCATGATTTATTCCTTTCAGTGTAAGACGTGGGTCCAGCTCTGGGCGGCACGGCGCACCAGCACGGTTTCGCGGCTGTCGATGATGCCGTCGGCATACACGATGTCGAGCATTGCCTTCAGCATGCACATTTGCACCACGGGATCGCGGATTTCGTCCAGCACCTCGTCCAGCAGGGCAGGGTGGATTTCAACCAGGCCGGCGTTACGGTTCGGCACCGCCAGCAGCAAGTCTTCACACAGCTCCTGCATGGTCAGGTCGAAGGTGTCGGCATCCACCCCGATCTGGTCCAGGAATGGCGCGTTGTGCATGGCGCTGACTTCGGACGGGCTGACGTGCCCGTCCACAATCATGGTCAAGGCCAGGATGCGCGACATAGCTTGCGGCCCGTCGATGACATAGCTTTTCATTACAGTTCTCCTCGATTGAAAGTGGATTCACTGTAAAGCCGCCTAATGCTAAAGTAAAATCAATTAAACTTCGTTAATCATCAACTTTTTCTGAGGTGTTGCTTGCTTAACTATAAGCACTTGCTGTATTTCCACGCCGTCGCCACCCAGGGCACGGTGGCCAAGGCGGCGCAGCAGTTGCACGTGTCGGCCCAGGCCATCAGCATGCAGCTCCAACTGCTGGAAGAGCAGGTGGGCGAGGATTTGTTCCAAAAGCAGGGCCGGCTGCTGCAACTGACCGAGGCTGGCAAGACGGTGCTGCACTACGCCAGCCGCATCTTCGACCTGGGCAACGAGCTGGAGCAGGTGGTGCGGCGCGGCGTGCTGGCGGGGCAGGAAACGCTGCGCGTCGGCATTTGCGACATCATCCCCAAGGCCATGGCGTTCCGCCTGCTGCAGCCGGCGCGCGCGGCGGGCATGGCCATGCACCTGATCTGCCGCGAGGGCCGCTTTGAAGACTTGCTGCTCGATTTGGGCGCGCACCGGCTCGATCTGGTGCTGTCCGACCGTGCGCTGCCGCCGGGCGGCGTGCTGCGCGGGCATAGCAGCCTGCTCGGGGCCAGCGGGCTGGCAGTGCTGGCCCATCCGGACCTGTGCCGGGCCTGGCCGGGGGCATTCCCCGGCTGCCTGCGCCTGGCGCCCTTCCTGCTCCCTGGCTCCGAGGCGACCGTGCGCAGCCAGCTGGAGGCCTGGTTCGACGCGCACGACCTGCGCCCGATTGTGATGGGCGAGTTTGACGATGGCGCGCTGCTGAAATCCTTCGCCCGCGCCGGCGACGGCTTTATCGTGGCGCCGCAAGTGCTGGTGCGCGAGGTGTGCGCCGAGTACGGTTTGCAGCAGGTCGGCACCATCGATTCGGTGGTGGAGCAGTTCTACGCGGTGTCGGTCGAGCGCGCCTACGACCACCCGGCGGTGCGCCGCATCCTGGATGGCGCGGCGGCGATGTTTGGCGCGGCAGCCGCCTGAGTCAGATCTGGCCGTGCTCGGCGAAGGAATGCACCTGGTGGCCGGCCACCACGAAGTGGTCGAGGATGCGGATATCGACCAGGGCCAGGGCTTGCACCAGCGCCCGCGTCAGCAGCACGTCCGATTCGCTGGGCGCGGGCGAGCCGGACGGGTGGTTATGGGCCAGCATGACGGCGGCGGCATTGCGCGCCAGCGCCTCGCGCACCACTTCGCGCGGGTAGACACTGGTGTGGGTCAGGGTGCCGCGGAATAGTTCGCAGGCTTCGATCAGGCGGTTTTTTACGTCCAGGAACAGGACGTGGAAGGATTCATAGGGCTGGTGGGCCAACGACAGGCGCAGGAAATCTTTGACCGCATGGGGCGAGGACAGCTCCTCGCCGCTGGCCAATTCCTCGGCAATGGCACGCCGTGCCAGTTCGACCACAGCTTGCAACTGGGCATACTTGGCGTCGCCCAAACCAGGCAGGGAGGTGAAATCGGCGCGGCTGGCATGGATCAGGGCGCGCAGGGTGCCGAAACGCGTCAGCAGCTCGGTCGCCAGCGCCACCGCATCCTTGCCGGGAATGCCGACCCGCAGGAAGATGGCCAGCAATTCGGCGTCGGACAGGGCTTGCGGTCCGGCTTTCAGCAATCGCTCACGTGGCCGCAATTGTTCTGGCCAGTCGGAAATACCCATGGTCGCCTCCCTCTGTGCAGTGCGACATCCATTATCGGATGCCGCACGGAAGGCGCGTTTGCGTTGCCTCAGTACTTGCGCAGGCGTCAGCCTTACTTCACCTTCCAGGAGTCCAGTTCGGACATCAGGTCGTCGAGGGCGTTGAGCGAGGCCTGCGCCGCCAGCTCGTTGGCGCCGCCGGAGGTGCGGCAGTTGGTATCCGTGACGACGGCATTCCGGGTGTTCACCTGCAGGGTCTCGGTACCGCGCTTGCGGATGGAGGCGATCGCGTGCCCCACACACATATTGTTCAAGGTATAGGCGTTGAACTGTATGACGATTTGGTGGTTCTTGTTGAATTTTTTGCAGTACAGGTCTGGCACATGCGCACCGATTTTGTCATCGAGCTTGTTCCTGATCGCATTTTCGCCGTAGGTGTGCCACGAAAAAGTGCAGGCACTGGCATTCATGGCGGCAAGGGTCAGGGCGGCGCCCAGCAAGCATTTGAGCACGATATTTCTCCCAATGTAATATATATTGTTGAAAGGAAATATTGTAGCATGGTTGCCAGCCGCCTAACTTTACGCGGCTTGGCCGCTACCATTCGCCTTGGCTTACAATAGAGGATTGTCCGTTTACGCAAGTCTGCCATGTCCAACGTCGTCACCGCTTCGGCCTACCTTACCCTGCAATACCGTCTTGCCTCCATGGATGGCACCAATATCGTTTCCACCTTCGAAGGCAACCCCGCCACGCTGATGCTGGGCCAGGGACAACTGGCGCCGAATCTGGAAGCGCTGCTGATCGGCCTGCCGGAAGGCACGCACAAGGTGTTTGAACTGGCGCCGGGCGAAGCCTTCGGCCCGCGCAACCCGGACCTGGTGCAGGCGGTGTCGCGCGCCACCCTGGATGAAAACTCGGACCCGGAAAACGAATACGCGATCGGCGACCTGGTGGAATTCAATGCGCCCAACGGCGGCCGTTTCGCCGGCGTGCTGCGCGAATTGCGCGACGACGTTGCCATTTTCGACTTCAACCACCCGCTGGCCGGCCAGCCGGTCAAGTTTGAAGTGAACCTTATCTCTGTGCTGTAAATCGACATGGACAAAGAAATCCTCCTTGCTCAGCCGCGCGGCTTTTGCGCCGGCGTGGACCGCGCCATCGAGATCGTCGAGCGCGCCTTGCAGCAGTTCGGCGCGCCGATCTATGTGCGCCACGAAATCGTGCACAACGCCTATGTGGTGGCCGACCTGCGCGCCAAGGGCGCCATCTTCATCGAAGAGCTGGACGATGTCCCGGCCGGCAATACCCTGGTGTTCTCGGCCCACGGCGTGTCCAAAGCCGTGCGCGCGGAAGCCGAGGCGCGCGGCCTGTCGATCTTCGACGCTACCTGCCCGCTGGTGACCAAGGTGCACGTGGAAGTGGCCAAGATGCGCAAGCAGGGCTGCGAAATCATCATGATCGGCCACGACGGCCACCCGGAAGTCGAAGGCACCATGGGCCAGACGGAAGAGGGCATGTACCTGGTCGAAACGGTGGAGGATGTGGCCGGCCTGCAGGTGCAAAACCCGGAGCAGCTGGCCTATGTGTCGCAAACGACACTTTCCGTGGATGATACGGCACAAATCATCGAAGCCCTGAAGGCAAAATACCCGAATATTATTGAGCCGAAAAAAGGCGATATTTGCTACGCCACCACCAACCGCCAGGAAGCCGTGAAATTCATGGCGCCGCAGGTGGAAGTGGTGATCGTGGTGGGCTCGCCCAACAGCTCCAATTCCAACCGCCTGCGCGAGGTGGCGGAAAAGAAGGGCACCCCGGCGTATATGGTGGACAACGCCGCCCAGATCGATCCCGGCTGGCTGGCGGGCAAGCTGCGCGTGGGCGTCACCGCCGGTGCCTCGGCGCCGGAAGTGCTGGTCGACGCGGTCATCAACCGCCTGAAGGAACTGGGCGCGAAAAGCGTGCGGACCCTGGACGGCGTGGAGGAGGCGGTGACTTTCCCCCTGCCAAAAGGCCTTGATGGCGGCAAAAACAACAGCGCCCAGTGATTTGGGACGGATCGGGAAAAATTTAATTTAGAATATTGCGGATTTTCCACGATTAGTTTTTCGGAAACCTCGCTATCATGGCGAACGCTTCCAAACGGCGGCACCACGAGGGAAACTTCGGGTGCCGTTTTTATTAGTTATTAAGGGCATACTCGATGGATACTTTTATCCAACAAATTCTGAACGGCCTGGTGCTGGGTAGTATGTATGCGCTGGTCGCCCTCGGTTATACGATGGTGTACGGCGTGCTGAACCTGATCAACTTCGCCCACGGCGACGTGCTGATGATTGGCGCGATGATCGGCCTCTCCATCCTGAATTTGCTGGGCGTGTATGTGCCTGATATGCCGGGCTACCTGAAACTCGGTATCGCCATCCTTGGCGCCATCCCGGCCTGCATGCTGGTGAATATCATCATTGAGCGCGTGGCTTACCGCCGCCTGCGCAACGCGCCGCGCCTGGCGCCGCTGATCACCGCCATCGGCGTGTCCTACCTGCTGCAGACCTTCGCCATGATGATCTGGGGCCGCAACCCGCTGCCGTTCCCGCAGCTGCTGTCGTCCGAGCCGATCATGATCGGCGGCGCGGTCATCACCACCACCCAGGTGCTGCTGCTGGTGCTGGCCGCCGTGTCGATGTTCGGGTTGGTCATGCTGGTGGAACGCACCCGCATGGGCCGCGCCATGCGCGCCGTGGCGGAGAATCCGCGCGTCGCCGGCCTGATGGGCGTGGACTCGAACAAGATCATCGTCGCCACCTTCGCCATCGGCGCTGCGCTGGCCGCCGTGGCAGGCGTGATGTGGGGCGCCAATTACGCCTCGATCCAGTTCGCCATGGGCTTCATGCCGGGCCTGAAAGCCTTCTGCGCCGCGGTGCTGGGCGGTATCGGCAATATTTACGGCGCCATGATCGGCGGTATCGTGCTGGGCATTATCGAAGCGCTGGGCGCCGGCTATATCGGCGAACTGACCGGCGGCTTCCTGGGCTCGCACTACCAGGACATCTTCGCCTTCATCGTGCTGATCCTGGTGCTGACGGTGCGTCCGTCCGGCATCATGGGTGAGCGCGTCGCCGACCGCGCCTGATTGGGACTTCGACTATGCTGACTTTCGACGTACAAAAGAATCCAAAGCAGGCCTACACCAGCATGGCGCTGTTGTTGGCCGCGCTGATCATTTTCCCGTTCGCCGCCGCGCCGTTCGGTAATTCGTGGGTGCGCATCGCCGACCTGGCCCTGCTCTACATCATGCTGGCGGTGGGCCTGAATATCGTGGTGGGCTTTGCCGGCCTGCTGGACCTGGGCTATATCGCCTTCTACGCGGTGGGCGCCTACATGACCGGCCTGCTGGCGTCGCCGCAGTTCGCCACGGTGCTGGAATCGCTGATCAATATGCATCCAGCCTTTGGCGAGGCGCTGGCCGCCATGCTGGGCGAGGAGATCCGCACCAACGGCATCCATTTGTCGCTGTGGGTGATCGTGCCGCTGGCGGCCGCACTGGCCGGCCTGTTCGGCGCGCTGCTGGGCGCACCGACGCTGAAGCTGCGCGGCGATTACCTGGCCATCGTCACCCTGGGCTTCGGTGAAATCATCCGCATCTTCATGAACAACCTGAATGATCCGGTCAACATCACCAACGGCCCGCAGGGCATCAACCTGATCGATCCGATCCGCGTGTTCGGCATCAACCTGGCCGGCGAACCCGGCTCGCGCGCTACCGTCTTTATCGGCGACTTCGGCATGCCATCGGTGAACGCCTACTACTTCCTGTTCCTGGCGTTGACCATTGCCACCGTGTTCATCACCTCGCGCCTGCAGCACTCGCGCCTGGGCCGCGCCTGGGTCGCCATCCGCGAAGACGAGATCGCGGCCAAGGCCATGGGCATCAATACCCGTAATGTGAAGCTGCTGGCCTTCTCCATGGGCGCCACCTTCGGCGGCGTGGCCGGCGCCATGTTCGCTTCCTTCCAGGGCTTCGTCTCGCCGGAATCGTTCTCGCTGACCGAGTCGATCGCCGTGCTGGCCATGGTGGTGCTGGGCGGTATCGGCCACATTCCCGGCGTGGTGCTGGGCGGCGCGCTGCTGGCGGCCCTGCCGGAAATCCTGCGCCACGTGGTGGAGCCGCTGCAAATGAAGCTGTTCGGCAAAGTGCTGATCGAATCCGAAGTGCTGCGCCAGCTGCTGTACGGCCTGGCCATGGTGGTGATCATGCTGACGCGTCCTGCGGGCCTGTGGCCTTCGCCCAAGCATGAAGACCGTCCGGACGCCGATTCGGATTCCAAAGGACAGTCGTCCGGCGTTGTGGCAGCGTGAGGTTGAGTGAGATGAGCGAACAAGTAATCCTGAATATCGAAGGCGTCAACAAACGTTTCGGCGGCCTGCAGGCGCTGACCGATGTGCGCATCAAGATCAACAAAGGCCAGATCTACGGCCTGATCGGCCCCAACGGCGCCGGCAAGACCACCTTCTTCAACGTGATCACCGGCCTGTACCAGCCGGACACCGGCACCTTTGAGCTGGCCGGCAAACCGTATTCGCCGTCCGCCCCGCACGCCGTGGCGAAGGCCGGCATCGCCCGCACCTTCCAGAACATCCGCCTGTTCGGCGAGATGACCGCGCTGGAAAACGTGATGGTGGGACGCCACGTGCGCTCGCACCAGGGCGTGTTCGGCGCGGTGTTCCGCCACAAGGCGGCGCGTGAAGAAGAAGCGTCGATCCGCAAGCGCGCGCAGGAGCTGCTGGACTTCGTCGGCATCGGCCAGTTTGCCAGCCGCACCTCCAAGTACCTGTCCTACGGCGACCAGCGCCGCCTGGAGATCGCCCGCGCGCTGGCGACCGACCCGCAGCTGCTGGCGCTGGACGAGCCGGCCGCCGGCATGAACGCCACCGAAAAGCTGGCGCTGCGCGAGCTGCTGGTCAAGATCAAGAACGAAGGCAAGACCGTGCTGCTGATCGAGCACGACGTGAAGCTGATGATGGGCCTGTGCGACCGCATCAGCGTGCTGGAATACGGCAAGCTGATTGCCGAAGGCTTGCCAGCCGAAATCCAAAGTAATAAAGCCGTGATCGAAGCCTATCTGGGAGGAGCGCACTGATGGGCGCCAATGTGTTGAAAGTATCGGGCCTGAAGGTCGCTTACGGCGGCATCAAGGCAGTTAAAGGCATCGACCTGGAAGTGAACGAAGGCGAGCTGGTGACGCTGATCGGCGCCAACGGCGCCGGCAAGACCACCACGCTGAAAGCCATCACCGGCACCCTGCCGCCATGCAAAGTGGAGGGCAGCGTGTCCTATATGGGCCAGTCGCTGAAAGGCACGCAGTCCTTCCATCTGGTGCAGAAGAAGCTGGCCATGGTGCCGGAAGGCCGTGGCGTGTTCACGCGCATGACCATCACCGAGAACCTGATGATGGGCGCTTACACCATGAACGACAAGGCGGCGATTGCGGCCGACATCGAGAAGTGGTTCGGCGTTTTCCCGCGCTTGAAGGAGCGTGCTGCGCAACTGGCCGGTACGCTGTCCGGCGGCGAACAGCAGATGCTGGCCATGGCGCGCGCGCTGATGTGCCATCCGCACCTGCTGCTGTTGGACGAGCCTTCGATGGGACTGTCGCCGATCATGGTCGAGAAGATCTTCGAAGTGATCCGCGATGTGCACAAACAGGGCATTACCATCCTGCTGGTGGAGCAGAACGCCAAGCTGGCGCTGCAAGCCGCGAACCGGGGCTACGTGATGGAATCGGGCGCAGTCACCATGACCGGCAACGCGGAAGACATGCTGCACGACCCACGCGTCAAAGCCGCTTACCTGGGCGAGTAAAGCCGGTAAGGCGCGGCCAGCCCCCTGAGATGCGGGCGCCGCCGCCAGGGTCGGACCCTTGGGTCCGACCCTGGTTTACCGGGTTTAAGCGAGCAGTGCAGCAAAGCGTTCGATATCGACGTTGCCCCCGCTGATCAACACCCCCACGCGCTTGCCGCGCAACTGATCCTTCATCTTGCGCGCCGCCGCAAACCCCAGGCACCCGGTCGGCTCCACCACAATCTTCATGCGGGCAGCGAAGAAGCGCATCGCATCCACCAGCTCCGCATCGCTGACGGTCAGTACATCATCCACATCGCGCCGGATGATGGGGAAGGTGAGTGAACCCAGGTGCTGCGTCTGCGCCCCATCCGCAATTGTCTTCGGCGTATCGATATGCACGATCGAACCGCTGCGGAACGACAGCTGCCCGTCATTGCCCGCCTCCGGCTCCACGCCATACAGCTTGCACTTCGGCGCCAGCGCGCGCGTGGCCAGCGCCGAGCCGCCCAGCAGCCCGCCGCCGCCCAGGCAGACGAAGAAGTAATCCAGCTCGCCCACCTCCTCGAACAGCTCCTTCGCCGCCGTACCCTGGCCCGCGATCACGTCCGCATGGTCGTAGGGCGGGATCAAGGTCATGCCCTGTTCCCGCGCCAGCTTGCGGCCGATCGCTTCGCGGTCCTCCGTATAGCGGTCGTAGGTCACCACGTTGCCGCCGTAGCCGCGCGTGGCGGCGATTTTCGACGCCGGCGCGTCCTGCGGCATGATGATGGTGGCGGGAATACCCATCAGCTTTGCCGACAGCGCAATCGCCTGCGCGTGGTTGCCGGACGAGAAGGCCACCACGCCTGCCTTGCGCTGCGCTTCGCTAAAGCGCGACAGGGCGTTGAAGGCGCCACGGAATTTGAAGGCGCCCATGCGCTGCAGGTTCTCGGCCTTGAAGAAGATCTCGGCCCCCAGCTCCTCGTTGGCGGTGCGCGAGGTCAGCACCGGCGTGCGGTGGGCGTGGCCCTGGATGCGGCCGGCTGCCGCGACGACGTCTGCATAAGTTGGGATGGTCATAGTCACTTTCCTTACCAGGGCCAGGGAATGTTCTGGCCGATATTGTTGGAGAGGGCGCGCTCGTACAGCATGCGCACCGTGGTCAGGTCTTGCAGGGCAATGCCCGTCATATCGAAAATCGTGATGTCGCCCGGCGCGCGTGCTGCCGGTGCGTCCAACAGTTCGCCCAGTTCGGCGGCGGGCAGCGTGCCGGCCCATTGCAGTTCGCCGATACGGCGTGCCTGTGGCAGGTCGTCGGCCCACACGCGGGCGCGTTCCAGCAGGCCGGGCGGCAGCTCGCGCTTGCCTTGCGTGTCGGCGCCCACGGCGTTGATATGGGTGCCGGCGCGCACCGCGTCGGCGTCAAATAGTGGCGCGCGGCCGGGCGTGGCGGTGATGATGACGTCCGCCGACGCGACAGCCGCAGCGCTGGCCGGAACCACCTCGCAGCGTGCCGCGAATTGCGCTTCGAATGCATGCTCGCGGCGGCCGTCGGAGCTGACGTAATGCACGCGCTTCAGCGAGGGCAGGGCATGCAGCGCATATTCCACATGGCCGCGCGCCTGCACGCCGGTGCCGAACACGCACAACTGCTCGCTGTCGGGGCGCGCCAGCAACTGCAGGCCAAGCGCGCCGGCGGCGGCGGTGCGGGCGGTGGTGACGGCGTTGCCGTCGGCAATGCAGAGCGGGCGGCCGGTGCGCGGGTCGAGCAGCATGATGGTGGCCTGATGCGCTTCGCCGCCGGCTTCGCGGTTGGCGGGCCAGAAGCCGGCGGCCTTGAATCCAAGCAGCTCTTGCGATGGCACGTCGCCGGACTTGATGCCGAAGATGGCGCTGCCGGGCAGCTCTTCGCGCACCAACGGGAAGACGCGCGCTGCGCGCGCGGCATGCAGCGCAAAGGCTTCGCGCACGGCGGCGCGCACGGCGTCGGGCTGCAACAGGGCGGCGACGGCATCGCGATCCAGCAGCAGCAGGCGGGCGTCGTTATTTCGCATAGTTGTAGGCCGTGGCGCGTGAGACGCCGAGGTGGGCGGCGATGGTTTCCATGGCGCGCCGCGTTTCCAGCAGGCCCGCGTCGCCCAGTTCGCGCATCAGGGCGCGGCAGTCCTCGGCTTTCAGCGCACGCGGGGTGGTGGACAGCCGCGCCGCGAATTGTTCGATATGGGCGCGGATCGCGTCCGCCCCCGCCGCCGGCGCCAGCGATTCCAGCACCGCGGTGGGGTCGACGTTGCTGAACTGGCCCAGCATCGCCTGCAGGCTGCGGAACAGGTTCAGGTCCACGTTCAGGCACAAGGCGGCGATGTATTGCTGGTCGCGGTCCTTGATGCCGATCGAAGTGCTTTTCGCCGGGCGGCCGTCGGGGAAGGTGTTGGCGTAGTTGGCCAGCACTTGCGGGAAGGCCGGGTCGGCAATGCGGGCCAGGCCCAGTTCGGTCGCGGGATCGCCGACCTCGCGGCCGGACAGGTTGTTGTGGATCGCCAGCACGGCGTGGCTGGGGTCGAGCAGGTCGTGCAGTACTACCTCGGTGAAGGGCGCCAGCGTGCGGCCGAGGCCTTCCGCCACGTGTTGCATTTGCTCCAGCAGGTGCTGCTGGTCGGGAGTGCGTTTTGTCATAAAGACAGATTATCTCAACTTGGATAAAATGTCTAATTGCTTTTCCAGTGCCCCCGGCAAGGGCCCCTTATGAAACTGACACCTATTGGTCCCATCGTGGCGCAAGACCTTAAAGACTCCGCCCGCGCCACCGGCAAATCCTTCGGCAGCTACCTTGCCCAGGAGCTGGAAAATTATATGAAGCTCACGCCAGCCGAGCGTATCCGCGAAGCCGTGCTGAAGAAACTCGGTTTGACTGAAGCTGACCTGGCCAGCATGCCGCCGTCCGCACGGCAGGGGATCGAAGACAAGATCGGGGAGATGGTGAAAGCGATGATGGCTGAATCGACGCCCAAGACAAGGGATGATTCCAGCCCCCCGCGGGTTTGAATAAAAAAAGCCCCGGTCAATGCCGGGGCTCTGGAAGGACACCCGCTGAGAGGAAACCACGGATGCCGAGGAGACCTGCGTACAGCGTTGCTTCATAGCCGGCCGCTGGGGCCGGCGGGTATTTCGGGATTACTGCTTCTTGGCGGCGTTGCTGGCAACCGTGGTGAACTGGTTCACAGCGGCGTTCACATTGGCTTCGAAGGTTTCTGCAGCGGCCTTGGCGCTCTTGGTGAACTGCTCGTAACCGGCGTTGGCGTTGTTCAGTGCGGATTTGAACAGGGCAACGGCGCTTTCGCTGCCGGCGGGGGCGTTCTTGCTCACTTCGTCCACCAGGGAAATCACCTTCCGGTTGGTTTCCGCGATCTGGGTTTCGGCGGCCTTGCTGAATTCAGCGCCGGTGCCGGAAGCGATCGATGCCAGGTGGCGGCCGTAAGCGATGGCTTTTTCGGCGGCTGGCTGGGCCTGGGCTGCGCTCAGGGTGAAGAATTCTTGTGGATCCTTGGCGGCCAGCAACTGCTTGGTGGCGACCGACGATTCTTCCAGCGAAGCCTTGGCAGCGGTGATGTTCAGGTCGACGAACTTCTCAACGCCTTCGAAGGCCTTGTTGGTCAACGAGGAAAACAGCGCGAATTGGCTCTCGAAGTTCGCCTTGGTGGCGTTAGAAAACTGCTCAGGAATCGCAAACATTGGACTCTCCAAAATTAAATTAGTCGTTGAAACTTGCTGCTTCTACAACGGAAAACAACATATTGTGCAACGCAACAAAGTCGATTATCCGGGTTCGGGAGTCAAAGTCAAGCAGTTTTTGTGCATTGCACAAAGGTATCAACTCCTTGTTGTGTAAGGCTTTCTGGGAGGAACGGTAAAAAATATTGCTGCCCGGCAGGAGTTGTTCGTCTAGTGCTAGAATCCCCGGGATGCGTTCGCTCTTTTCCCCCATTCCGCTGTTCTTTGTCTTCTTATGGAGCACCGGCTTTATCGTGGCCCGCTATGGCTTGCCATATGCGCCGCCGCTGACTTTCCTGTTGCTGCGCTTTTTGGGCGTGCTGGCGATCCTCGGTCCGCTGGTGGTGCTGCTGCGCGCGCCGTGGCCGAAAGGGAAGGTGGGCCACGTGGCGCTGGCCGGCTTGCTGCTGCAGGCCGGGTACCTGAGTGGCGTCTGGTGCGCCATCAAGCTCGGCATGCCGGCCGGCCTTTCGGCCCTGATTGTCGGCATGCAGCCGGTCCTGACGGCGTTCGCCGCGCCCCTGATCGGCGAACGGGTGCGGCCGCGCCAGTGGCTTGGCCTGGCGTTCGGCCTGGGCGGGGTTGCGCTGGTGGTGTACGCCAAGATCACGCTGGTTGGCCTCAGTTGGCAGGCGATCGCCCTGGCCATCTTTGCGCTGCTGTCGATCACGGCCGGTACGCTCTACCAAAAACATTTCTGTCCGCAGTTCGACCTGCGCACCGGCACCGTTATCCAGTTTGCCGCCTCGCTCGCTGCCGTGCTGCCGGTCGCCTGGCTATTGGAGGACATGGGCTCGGTCCAATGGACGCCGCAGTTCGTGGGCGCCTGGGCCTGGTCCGTGCTCGCCTTGTCCATCGGTGCGATCTTCCTCCTCTTTGCGTTGATTCGTCGCAGCGATGCGACCCAGGTCACGAGCTTGCTTTATTTGACCCCACCCACCACCGCGCTCATGGCCTGGGCCATGTTCGGCGAAGTACTGAACTGGATGGGCCTTGCCGGTATGGCCTTGGCGGTGATTGGGGTACTATTTGTAGTTAAGCAACCCAACACGGCACAACCATGATTCACACCCCAGACCAGCAGGCCGTTGATGCGGCCATTACTTCGCGCCGCTCGATCCGCGCCTTCCTGCCGACCCCGGTGGCGCAGGAGGATATCGCGGCCATCCTGCAGGTGGCGGCGCGCGCGCCGTCCGGCACCAATACCCAGCCGTGGAAAGTCTATGTGCTGACCGGCGCCATGAAGGAGGCGCTGTCGGCCAGGATCCTGGCGGCCTACGCCGACCCCGAGCAAAACAAGCTGCACACCGAGGAATACGCGTACTACCCGCGCGAGTGGGTGTCGCCTTACATCGACCGCCGCCGCAAAGTAGGCTGGGACCTGTATGCTTTGCTGGGCCTGACGCGCGAGAACAAGGCCGGCATGGCGGCGCAGCACGGCCGCAATTTCGCCTTCTTCGACGCCCCGGTCGGCATGATCTTTACCATCGACCGCATCATGGAGCAGGGCTCCTGGCTCGACTATGGCATGTTCCTGCAAAACATCATGGTGGCGGCGCGCGGACGCGGCCTCGATACCTGCCCGCAGGCGGCTTTCACCCAGTACCACCGCATCATCAGCGAAGTACTGGGCCTGCCGGCCAGCGAAACTGTTGTATGCGGGATGTCGCTTGGTTTCGCCGATCATGGCAAAATTGAAAACAGCTTGCTAACAGAACGCGAGCCAATTGCGAATTTTGTTAAATTTATGGAGTGAGCAAGCTTTCGTTGTAACCCTGCGTCACTATAGGAAATGTGTATTGTGGGGCTGAAAACATTGGTGCGGAAAAGTCCGATTTCGCTTGCGCCGGAATCTCATTTTGCTACACTGCAACTAGCGATTCTGCTGATTCACTCCGGGGAATGACGAATGAACAAACTTGCTATCGGTCTGCTGGTGTCCTTGTTCTGCGCAACTGCGTCTATGGGTTCTGCGCAGGCGGCTACCAAGAAAGCGGGCGTGCGCTACGCGGCGCCGGCGGCCAAGACCCAGATGGTCAAGCGCGTCGTCAAGGTACGCGGCAAGAACAAGGTGGTGTACCAGCGCGTGACCAAGGTGGCGGATTTCGGCCGTCCAACCATGGGCGACCTGGCCGGCCTGAACCTGGTGCGCGATCCCCTCGACCTGAAGTCCAATGTGGCCCTGATGCTGGACCAGGCCAATTCCGAAGTCCTGTTTGAAAAGAATGCCGGTGTGGCGCTGCCGATCGCGTCGATCACCAAGATGATGACCGGCCTGGTGGTGGTGGAATCCGGCCAGGATCTGGACGAAGAGCTGACCGTGACCGATGAAGACGTCGATCGCGAGAAGTTCAGCTCGTCGCGCCTGAAAGTGGGCGACCGCCTGACCCGCCGCAATATGCTGCACATCGCCCTGATGAGCTCCGAGAACCGCGCCGCGTCCGCGCTGGGCCGCAACTATCCGGGTGGCTTGCCGGCCTTTGTCGACGCCATGAACGCCAAGGCGCAGGAGCTGGGCATGAGCGACACCCGCTATGTGGATTCGAGCGGCCTGTCCAAGAAGAATGTGGCCAGCGCGCGCGACCTGGCCAAGCTGGTGCAGGCGTCTTACGAGCACCCGATCCTGCGTGAATTCTCGACCGACCCGAAAGCCGTGGTCGAAAACAATGGCCGTCCGGTGACCTTTGGCACCACCAACCGCCTGGTGGCGCCGAACTCGGGCTGGGAAATTGGCCTGCAGAAAACCGGCTTCATCAATGAAGCCGGCCGTTGCCTGATCATGCAAGCCATGGTGGAAGGGCGCGCCGTCATCATGGTGCTGCTCGACGCCAAGGGCGCTGCGGCCCGGGTGGCCGACGCCAACCGCATGAAGAAATGGCTGACCGCGCTGAAGCCGACCTTCGGCGACACGGTCAGCGGCGCTAGCACCAGCGCCCAGTCTTACTCGGGAATGTAACCCAGGGTGGCGGAGATCTGGTTGGCGGTATTGACCAGGTCTTCCAGCCACTCCTCCTGCAGCCGGTCGGCCGGCGCGGAAATCGACAAGCCTGCCACCAGTTTGCCGGAATCGTCACGGATGCCGGCCGCCATGCAGCGCACCCCCAGTTCCAATTCCTCATTGTCACGCGCATAGCCGCGCGCGCGCACCAGGCTCAGCTCGCGTTCCAGGCGGCCCAGGTCGGTAATCGAATTCTTGTTGTGGCCAGCCAGCCCGGTGCGGGTGGCATAGGCGCGGATCGCTTTTGGCTCGTCCACCGACAGGAACAGCTTGCCGGTCGAAGTCAGGTGCAGCGGGCCGCGCGCGCCAATGGCGCGCACCACCTGCATGCCCGAGCGTTCCGAATAGGCGCGGTCGATGTACACGATCTCATCGCCCTGGCGCACCGACAGGTTGATGGTCTGCTGCGTCTTTTTGTGCAGTGCACGCATGGAATCCAGCGCCGCTTCCCGCACCGACAAGCGGCTCTTCACCACATTGCCCAGCTCCAGCAGGCGCATGCCCAGGCGGTAGGTGCCTGGTTCCACGCGGTCGACAAAGCGCGTCACCACCAGGTCGTTCAGGATGCGGTGTGCGGTGGACGGGTGCAGGCCGGAGACCTTGGACAGCTCTTTCAGGGGAACCGGGTCCGGGTATCGCGCCAGGGCGTCGAGCAGGGCCGTCATGCGGTCGATGACCTGGATCGTCGTTTTCGGTTCCTGTGGGGGCAGGGATTCGCTTTTCATATTGTGGTTGGTGCGGTGCGGTATAAGCAGACTTATTTATACCATGATGTGAAAAAAATGGGAATTCTGTCGCTATAATCCGTCACCATGGAACCTGTCAGTGAATTCAAAAGCAAGAGTGGCCTGAAGCGCATTTTCTCGGCCTTTTTCTACTCGATGGACGGCCTGAAAACAGCCATCCGCTCGGAGCACGCCTTCCGGCAGGAACTGGTGCTGTTCGTGATCGGCAGCATTGCGGCGCTGCTATTGCCCGTTTCTGCCTTCCAGAAACTGGTGTTGATCGGCAGCATGGTGATCGTGCTGATTGTCGAACTGATCAACTCCGCCATTGAGGCGGTGGTCGACCGCGTGTCGCTGGAACGCCATCCGCTGTCCAAGAATGCCAAGGACTTTGGCAGCGCGGCGGTGCTGCTGGCCTGCCTGTTGTCGGCGGCGGCCTGGGCGGTCGTCCTGTTCAATCGCTTCTTTTAATTACTTTCTGGTATAACGAACGAAGAAAGTATTCGTTCCTATTTATATAAGTGGCCGGTAATCTGGCGTCTCCAAACACAAAGAGGGGGACCCAGATGCTGTCCAAGAAACTGATTGCCGCTGCCTTGATCGCCACCGCCAGCGTGGCGCAGGCTGCCGACGTGAGCTTGCTCAACGTCTCTTACGACCCGACCCGCGAGCTGTACCAGGACGTCAACACCGCCTTCGCCAAGGAGTGGAAGGCCAAGACTGGCGACAACGTCAAGATCAAGCAGTCGCACGGCGGTTCCGGCAAGCAGGCGCGCGCCGTGATCGACGGCCTGGAGGCGGACGTGGTGACCCTGGCCCTGGCCTATGACATCGACGCCATCGCCGAACGCGGCCTGCTGAACAAGGATTGGCAGAAACGCCTGGGTCTTAACTCGGCGCCTTACAGCTCGACCATCGTCTTCCTGGTGCGCAAGGGCAACCCGAAAGCCATCAAGGATTGGGGCGACCTGGTCAAGCCGAACGTGGCGGTGATTACCCCCAACCCTAAAACCTCCGGCGGCGCCCGCTGGAACCACCTGGCCGCTTACGGCTACGCCCTGCGCCAGCCAGGCGGCAGCGACGCCAGAGCCAAGGAATACCTGAAGAAGCTGTACAAGAACGTGCCGGTGCTGGACTCCGGCGCGCGCGGCGCCACCACCACCTTCGTGGAACGTGGCATCGGCGACGTGCTGATCGCCTGGGAAAACGAAGCCCTGTTGGCGATCAAGGAACTGGGCCCGGATAAGGTGGAAATCGTGGCGCCGTCCGTCTCCATCCTGGCCGAACCGCCCATCGCCATCGTTGATAAAGTCGTGGACAAGCGCGGCACCCGCAAAGTGGCGGAGGCTTACCTGCAGTTCCTGTACACCGACCAGGCGCAGGCGATCATCGCCCAGAACTACTATCGCCCGAGCGTGGAGAAGGAAGCTAAGAAATATGCTGCCCAGTTCCCCAACGTGAAGCTGTTCAAGATCACCGACGTGGCTGGCGACTGGACTACCGCGCAGAAGACCCACTTCTCCGACGGCGGCGTGTTCGACCAGATCTACCAGCCTGGCGCCAAGCTGGCCGGCCAGTAATCAACTGCAACGCAGGAGGGCCGCATGGCGATCCAACAACTGAACCAATTCCGCGTGCTGGTCGCCCCCGGCCTGCATAACAGCGGCCCGGACCACTGGCAGTCACGCTGGCAGCGCCTGTACCCGCGCTTTGAGCGGGTCGAGCAGGAGCGCTGGAGCGATCCGGTCCTGCTGCGCTGGGCCGACCGCCTGGATGAGGTGTTGGACCAGGACCGCCGTCCCACCCTGATCGTTGCGCATAGTTTCGGCTGCCTCACCACAGCACTGAGCCTGTCACGTGCATCCTCCCCCCATGTGGCGGGGGTGTTGCTGGTGGGGCCGGCCGATCCCGATAAATTCAAAGTCAGCGCCCTGCTGCCGCACGGCGAACTGCCATGCCCCTCGATCATGGTGGCCAGCAGCAACGACCCATGGATGACCGAGCAGCGCGCCGAGCAGTGGGCGCGGCGCTGGGGCAGCGATTTCGTGAACGCGGGCGCACTCGGGCATATCAACGCCGAATCGGGCCTGGGCGACTGGCGCTTTGGCCAGCGCCTGCTGCAAGTGTTGGCGCAGCGCGCCAGCAATATCAGCCTGGGCGAACGCTTCGCCGCGCCCAGGAAAGCGGCGCGCCCCTTCCTGCGGGTTGCCGCACCAGCGAGCTTTTTAACAGTTTAGAAATATGCCAGCCGTGAAAGGGGGAATGATCACCAGGCCCCTGGAACGGCTAGTGCAGATGTTCTTGCAAGCGCCCTTCGGGGCGCTTTTTTTCGTTCAGCATGGCGCGCAGGGCCGCAATCTCCTTGCGGGCGCAGACGATGCACTGGGGATTGTTCTTGCCGCAAGGCGGGGCGAATTCGACGGCGGCCAGGATGCTGGCCTGGATCGACTCCAGCTTTTCGTGCGCCGCCAGTGGCAGGCCGGCCTCTTCGAAATCCAGCATCAGCTGTTTGGCGGTGCAGTACACCGTGGCCTTCTCGAACTTGGTGTAGGCCTGCAAGGCCATCTCGGTCAGGTCGCACAGGCGGTCAGTCAGCAACAGAGCATCAGTCATCACTTCCTCCCTTGAATCGCTTGCAGACAATGTAGCACGGTTGTAAAGCACATACCAGAGCGTAGCATTTCTAGGAGGAAAGCATGCAAACGACTAAATATTATTCAATTAAACAACACTGCCAGAAGAATAAACGGTTTCCCCCTTGGTAAGTTCAAATCGTGCGCGTTAGTATTTTTGCACCTGCAACGATATGATTGGATCACCACATGAAGAAAGCAGTACGTTTCCAACGCACCCTCATTGCCAGCGCCGTCCTGCTGGCCACTTCCCAGGTTTACGCACAAACGACTGCCTCCGCGCCGGCTGCTGAAGAACAGCAGCAAACCGTGGTGGTGCTGGGCTCGCGCTCCACCGCGAAGACTGCGCTCGATACCGCCGCGCCTGTCGGCCTGATCAATGCCAAGGATATGCAAAGCGCCGGCCCGCTGGAGCTGGGCAAGCTGCTGCAAACCCTGGACCCTTCGTTCAACTTCTCCACCACCTTCATCAGCGACGGCACCGACATCATCCGTCCGGCGACCCTGCGCTCGCTCGGCCCGGACCAGCTGCTGGTGCTGGTGAACGGCAAGCGCCGCCACCAGCAAGCGCTGGTGAACGTGCAGCAAACCATTGGCCGTGGCTCGGCCGGTACCGACATCAACGCCATCCCGCTGTCGGCCATCCACCACATCGAGGTGCTGCGTGACGGCGCTGCCGCCCAGTACGGTTCGGACGCGATTGCCGGCGTGATCAACATCGTGCTGAAATCGAACGTCAACGAAACCGCGCTGAGCGGCCAGGTCGGCACCACCAGCGAAGGCGACGGCGACATGATCTCCGGCAGCGTCAACCGCGGCTGGGCGCTGGGCGAGAACGGCGGCTTCCTGAACCTGTCGCTGGAGTACCGCAAGCGCGATGAAACCAACCGTGCCACCGAAGACTCGCTGCGCGTCAATCCGCCGCGCGTGACCCAGCGCATCGGCGACAGCGATGCCAAAGATGCCTACCTGTGGTGGAACGCTTCGCTGCCGATCGACAAGTCGAGCGAGTTCTACGCCTTCGGCGGCTTCTCCAAGCGCAAGGGCGATTCCTCCGGCTTCTTCCGCTCCAAGGGTGACGGCCGCAACGTGCCTGCCGTGTATCCGGAAGGCTTCCTGCCGAACATCCGCACCACCGTCAGCGACGGCTCCTACGCCTTCGGCTACCGCCGCGACCTGCCGAACGAGTGGAAGGCCGACGTCAGCATCAATCACGGCATGAGCGAACTGGCCTTCCGTGAAGCCAACACCATCAACGTGTCCTACTGGTACGAGCCAAAACCAGGCGGCGGCATCTACGCCGAATCGCCACGCGACGCCGAGACCGGCAAGCTGAAGTTCAACCAGACCACCTTCAACGCCGACATCAAAGGCCCGGTCAAGCTGGGCGGCGAAGAAGTGTTCGTGGCGACCGGCTTTGAATACCGCCGCGACAACTACCAGATCATCGCCGGCGACCCGGTATCCTACCAGTACGGCCGTACCAACAACCCGCTGATCCCGATCACCAACCAGGTGGGCGGCGTGGCCGCTTCCGGCACCCAGGGCTTCCCAGGCTACACCCCGGCCACCGCCGTGGATGAAGGCCGCCACAATATCGCCCTGTTCCTGGATACCGAATACCGTCCATTCCAGGAACTGCTGCTGGCGGGCGCCGTGCGCTACGAGAAGTACTCCGACTTCGGCAGCACCGCGACTGGCAAGCTGAGCATGCGTTGGGATCCGAGCAAGTCGGTCGGCGTACGCGGCAGCGTTTCCTCCGGCTTCCGCGCGCCGGGCGTGCAGCAGAAGTTCTACAGCTCGGTATCGACCAACCTGAACCAGGCGGGTGAACTGACCGAAACCCTGACCGCACGTGAGGGCAGCGCTGTCACCACCGCGCTGGGCATCAAGCCGCTGAAGGAAGAAACCTCGCGCAACGCCTCGGTCGGCCTGGTGCTGCGCCCGGCGAAGAATATGTCGCTGGCGGCTGACGTGTACCAGATCAAGATCAAGGACCGCATCGTGTTCTCCAGCGAAATTTCGCCGGAAGCCAATGGCGGCCCGATCGCCAACGTGCTGAACCCGCTGAAGGTTGGCCAGGCGCAGTTCTTCACCAACGCGGTGGACACCACCACGCGCGGCCTGGACATCGTGGCGGATCACACCACCCGCTTCGAAGGCGCGACCCTGGTGCTGTCCGGCCAGTTGGGCTTCAACAAGACCGAAGTGACCAAGCGCCACTCGCCATCCAGCCTGCTGAGCGGCGAACAGCTGTTCAACCAGGCGCAGGTGACCCTGATCGAACGCGGCCAGCCACGCAAGCACCACGTGGTGGCGGCCGACTACACCTTCGGCAAGTGGAACGTGAATGCGCGCGCCAACTACTACGGTGAAGTGCAAGGCGAAGGCTTCAGCCCGCTGCAAACCTGGGAAGCGAAGTGGATCGCCGATTTGAGCGGCCGCTACAACATCAGCAAAAAGACCAGCGTGTCGGTCGGGTTCAACAACGTGTTCGATACCTATCCGTCTGAGTGGACCAATGGCGGCGACTTCCCGAAACTGGGCTTCAAGTACTGCTGGGAAACCTGCCCGTTCGGCGTGAACGGCCGTTCGATGTACGTGAAGTTTGATACCGCCTTCTAAGCGGCGGTAATCCCGGCAAGGGGCGCTGCGGCGCCCCTTGTCGTTTGCGGCAATCGTTGGTGGGAATTCGCGCATTTTGCGCGATGTGGCGGATGGTATTCTGGGCCATGGAATCGACAGCGCAAAGTGAAGAGTTCATCCGCGTCAACTTCCCCCGCCTGGCGGCGGCACTGGAATACATGCCGGTGGGCGTGACCATTGTTGACCGCGACCTGACCATCCGCTTCTGGAACCCGGCGTTCTGCCAGGTGCAGGGGTTTGCCGCGGGTGTGATGCATCCCGGCATTACGATGGCCGACGTGTTCCGCCATATCGCGCTGCGCGGCGATTACGGGCCGGGCGACATCGAAGCGTCTGTCGCGCAGCGCGTCGCCCTGTGCCTGAAGTTCGAGCCGCATCAATTCACCCGCACCATGGCCAACGGCCTGCAGTTGAACATCATCGGCCGCCCGATCATTGGCGCCGATGGCGCGGTCAGCGGCTTCGTGACCATCTACCACGATGTGACAGCCGAGCGGCGCCACGAGGCGGAGCTGGAGGCCAAGAACCGCGAGCTGGAGCATGCCTGGCAGCAGGCCGAGGCAGCCAGCCAGGCCAAGGGCCATTTCCTGTCGAATATGAGCCACGAGATCCGCACGCCACTCAACTGCGTGATCGGCATGGCCTACCTGGCCCTGAAAACCGAGCTCGACCCGCGCCAGCGCGATTACCTGGAGAAGATCCGCTTTGCCGGCGAGCACGTGCTGGGCCTGATCGACGACATCCTCGACATCTCGAAAATCGAGGCGGGCAAGATGGAATTGCAGCAGGTCGACTTTTCCCTCGGCCAGGTGCTGGAGACGCTGACCACGGTGGTGGCGCCGAAGCTGGCCGGACGCGCGCTGGAGCTGGCCTTCGATATCGATCCGGCCTTGCCGCCCATGCTGGTGGGCGACCCGCTGCGGCTGGGGCAGGTGCTGATCAACTACACCAGCAATGCCATCAAGTTCAGCGAGCAGGGGCGGATCGAGATCCGCGTGCGCAAGCAGGCGGGCGTCAGCCGGGGCTGCCTGGTGCGGTTTGAGGTGAGCGACCAGGGCATCGGCCTGTCGCCGGCGGAAATCGCGCGCCTGTTCGTCTCCTTCCAGCAGGCGGACACCTCCACCACGCGCGCGTATGGCGGCAGCGGACTGGGCCTGGCGATTTGCAGGGAGCTGGCCGGGCTGATGGGCGGCGAAGTCGGCGTCAACAGTGAGCCGGGCCGGGGCAGCACTTTCTGGTTCACGGCCCGTCTGGGTATCCCGGCCATGCAGCTGTCCATCCTGGCCGAGCAGCTGCATGACGCCGCCAGCGGGCTGCTGGCCTCGGCGCACCCGGCGCCGGCGACCGCAGCGCTGCGTGGCGCCCGCATCCTGCTGGCGGAAGACAATGCCTTCAATCAGCAGATTGCCCAGGAAATGCTGGAAGAGGAGGGGGCGCTGGTCCATGTGGCCGGCAATGGCGCCGAAGCGCTTGCGCTGTTCGCCCAGTACGAATTCGACTGCGTGCTGATGGACGTGCAAATGCCGCAGATGGACGGCCTGGAGGCGACGCGCCGCATCCGCGCCGACCCGCGCCTGGCCGGCTTGCCGGTGCTGGCCATGACCGCCACCGCCACCACGGAGGCGCGCCTGCGCTGCATCGAGGCCGGCATGAACGACTTCATTTCCAAACCCATCCAACCGGCCCGCATGTGCCAGACCATTGCCGGCTGGCTGGCGCAGGGCGTGCCGGTGGGCGGCCAGGACGGCTAGGCTTAGGCCGCGTCCAGCCAGTAGCGGTCCAGGTCCTGCAAGCCCCATTGCTCCTGGTCTTCGCGGCCGGTGATACTGTCCAGTGCGCCGGCGGTGGCCAGGTCCAGGGTGAGAGGGGGCAGGTATGTCCGCGACTTGGTCGAATAAAAGACGCGCACCAGGGGCTGCAGCAGCGACTTGCTGTTATCGACCACGACCGCCAGCCGGCCCGACTTGAGCTTGACCAGGGTGCCGACCGGGAAGATGCCGATGCATTTGACGAAGGCGCCAAACAGCTGCGGGTCGAAGTGGCCCTCCTTGCTCCAGTCCGCCATGCGGCGCAGCGACTCCGCCGGGCACCAGCCCGCCTTGTAGGGGCGGTTCGAGGTGATCGCGTCGTACACATCGCAAATGGCGCCCATGCGCGCGTACAGGCTGATTTCTTCCCCCTTCAAGCCGTGCGGGTAGCCGCTGCCGTTGAATTTCTCATGGTGGTGCAGGCACACGTCGAGCACCATGGGCGGCACATTGCCGGTGCCGGCCAGCATATCGTAGCCGGCCATGGGGTGGCCCTTGACCTTGCCGAATTCAACATCGGTCAAGCGGCCGGGCTTGTTCAGGATGTCCAGCGGAATCGCCATTTTGCCGATATCGTGCAGCAGCCCGGCCAGGCCGCACTCGCGCAGCTCCGCATCGGCTAGGCCAATTTGCTTGCCCAGCGCCACCATCATGGCGGACACGGCAACGGAATGCAGGTAGGTATAGTCATCCGCCTGTTTCAGGCGTAGCAGGCTGACCAGCGCGCCCGGGTTGCGCAGGACGGATGAGGCCAGGTCTTCCACCAGCGGCATGATGGAGCCGAAGTTCTGCAGGCGGCCCATGCGGGCATCGTCAAACATACTGCTGACGGCTTGTTTCGATTGCCTCACCAGGCGCGCCGCGTGCTGCAACTCCTCGGCCATGCTGGTCGCCTGCACGTTTTCGAAACGGAAGGGCGCCGGGGGCGCGGCCGGCGCTGGCGCGGGCAGGGGCGGGACGGGCGACTCGGCCTCGGCCACGTCGAGGCCTTTTTCCAGGTCGATCCACAATTCCTTCACCCCGCTTGCCAGCAGTTTATGAACGATTTCCTGGCTATCCAGTGCAAAAGAAGGTGCCCAGAAAGGATTCTTGATCCAGGAGCCGCGCATGGCGTGCACGTACATACCGCGGCGCACCTGGTTGATGGCGATTTTTTTAATCATGGCAAACGGATAAGCAGGCAGGCTCGGGGCAGGGAGCCTTGGAGCAGCAGCAAGCTGCATGTCGAACGCGGGGAGGTGGCGTCCTGGACAGAATAGCACAAAGATAGCGAAAGGAAAAATGGGGATGTACCCCATTTTTTCCTTAGTGGCAGACTGGGCGGCTTTCCTTTTGCTGCGTGTGCGGCAGGCCGCTGGCCATTTCGCGCAGCAGGGCGTCGATCTTGGCCTGATAGGCTTTGACGTTGGTGCTGCTGTCGACGGTGTCCAGCAGGCGGCGGTTGGCGTTGGCGGCCCACAGGTTGCTGTAGCACTGCACCCAGGCATCGGTGTTCAGGCTGGCCGTGAAGTTGGCGGAGACCTGTCCTTTGGCGCGCATGGTGGCCGCGTCCACCAGGCCTTGCGGCGTGGTGTTGGCCGTGGCGCCGGCCAGGATGGAGAGGACCGCGCGTCCCTTGCTGGTGCGGCCACTATTGATCTCGTTTATCCAGTATTGCGCGCCTTCCCCTTCCGGCAGGCGTTTGAAGGCGCCAGCAAAAATGCCGCGCACCAAGGCGCCGGTGTCCTTGTAATTGTGGAAGCCTTGCGATTCTGCGCTGGCGCCCAGGCTGTCGATCAATTCCCGGAGCTGGGCGTTGCTGTCGTAATGCTGGTCAAGCCCTTGCAGGGTGGGCGCCATGCGGATCTCGCGTCCGTCATGGTCGGTGTAGCTGCTTGCACGCGCAACGGCGAGCAACTGGCTGGCAGCTTGCTGCAAGGCGACCGGGTCGGCTGAGCGGCCCAGGTAGCCCAGGTACAGCTGCTGCACCACGGGATACCATGTGCGCCGGGCAAGCGCTTCCGCCGCCGGCTTCAGGGCGCCGTCCGGTTCCAGGAAGGAGTGGCCTTGCTGGGACGGTAGGCTAGACATGGAGAGCGACCACAGCATGTGGCCATGGTTGGCAATGCTCAGGCCATCGAGGAACTTGTTGATATAGCGCTCCTTAGCGGCATCGTCGAAGGTGTCGTCCGGCCGGCCACCGCCGGTGGCCTCGCCAAACTCGCCGATCACCACCGGCAGTTGGCCGAAGATCCTCTCGATCTCGCGCAGGGCGGCACCTTGCACATAGACCACCTGGTCGACGTTGACGAAATTGGTGCCTGGATCCTTCGCCACCCTGGCCTGGTGCGGCGTGATGTACAGGTGCGGGCTGGCGTAGGAGGATATGTCGCGCCAGTATTTGAAGTTCGGGGTCTGGGCCTCGCCCACGGTCGTTGGGTGGTCGTAAGGGTCGTTGGCGCGCACCAAGTTGTACATGGCATGCACCGCGTTGACCACCGAGGCATAGTCGGCGTCGGAGTTCAGGCAGCCAAAGTAGCCGGCATTCCATAGCGGTTCGTTCAGGATGTCCCAGGCCAGCACCGCTGGGTGCGGGCTGAAGGTCTGCACCAGGGTGCGGGCATTGGCTTCGATATCCTTGAAGCTGCGCTTCCAGTAGCACTGCTCGTCATATTTGGTATAGCCATCGATCACCACGACCATTTTCAGGCCGTGGCGCTGTGCCGTATCGAGCACGGTGCGCAACTTATCGGTAACGGCCGCCATATTCGTGGCATTGTCCGGGCCGTACCACTCCAGGTGTACGCTGTCGCAGTATTGCGGGCCGAGCGAATTGCCGGGCACCACGGGCGGTACGATGACCGGCATGCGCAGGTAGCTCAGGCCCATGTCGACCGCATTGCGGGCGATAACGTCGATTTGCTCGGCATTCGGAATCCAGGCCGTGTGGTCGCACTTGCGTTCGTCCTCGTAAGTCTGTTCCAGCACGTTGGCGCCCCGGAAACTGTGGTCGAACAGGCCCGGCGGCGCCGGCGGCGGTGCCTTGACGGGTGGGAAGAGGCGGAACGCCGCGTCCGTTGCGCCGGTGGCCACATCCACGCCGGGGGCGCGGAAGACATCGACCGAGACCAGCGGGGTGGCGTCGCCGAACCATTCGGCGCCTTCCTCGACCAACTGCCAGCCGAATTCATAACTCTTGGCGCGGCCGTATTGTTCGCCGGCAGGCGGCGCGGTGACCGTGAAAGAAAATTGCTTGAGCTGGCCGGGCGCGACCACTTCCCCAGGCGCCAGCAGGATACGGTTCGTGCCCCAGACGATGCTGTCTGTCTGGGCGCGGAAGCCTAGCTTGAAGCGGTCGGCAGTCCAATTGGTGCTGCCCGTGTTCTTTACGGTTACCGAAACCTGGTAGGGGCGGCCCACTTCCATGGTGTGCGGCACGCTTTGGGTGAGGAACCTGGCGTTGTTGGCGGCGATAGCAGTAGTGCCGATTGTCAACCCGGCAATAAAGAGCAGGGCCAAACGGGAAAGGAAGTGGCTCATGGGGAAGATGCTTTGGGTAAAGAAAATATTTTAGCAGAAAGATAATAACTAGCGTTCCATCATCTAAGCAAATGACAAAAGGTTAGTTTGGTTTATAACGCGCCAATGCGACGATGCGTCCCTGTTAGTCGAAAATGTAATAAGGGAGCGCGCATGTCTGCAGTTGCTGCATCAGTCCCAACCCCGGCGCCGCTGGCGGCGGGGAAGGTCAAGGCCAGGAAGGCGCCCTATCGGGTGATGCCGGGCTTTAACCTGTCGCTGGGATTCACCATCCTGTACCTGACCCTGATCGTGCTGATCCCGCTGTCGGCGATCTTCCTCAAGACCTTCACCATGACCTGGGAAGGCTTCTGGGCGGCCGTGACGTCCGAGCGCGTGGTGGCTTCCTATAAGCTGACCTTCGGCGCTTCCTTCATTGGCGCGGTGGTGAATGTCTTCTTCGGCGGCATCGTGGCCTGGGTGCTGGTGCGCTATAAATTCCCCGGCAAGCGCATTGTCGACGCGCTGGTCGACCTGCCGTTCGCGCTGCCGACCGCCGTCGCCGGCATTACCCTGACGGCGCTGTATTCGTCCAACGGCTGGTTCGGCCGCTTTATCGAAGGCGTGCTGGGTATCAAGGTGGCCTTCACCCCGCTGGGCGTGGTGGTGGCGCTGACCTTCATCGGCCTGCCATTCGTGGTGCGTACCGTGCAGCCGGTGCTGGAGGATGCCGAGCGCGAGCTGGAAGAAGCCGCGGCCAGCCTGGGCGCTTCGGCCTTCCAGACCTTCCGCCGCGTGGTGTTCCCGACCATCCTGCCTTCTCTGCTGACCGGCTTTGCGCTGGCCTTTGCGCGTGCTACCGGCGAATTCGGCTCTGTCATTTTCATCGCCGGCAATATGCCGCTGGTGTCCGAGATTACCCCGCTGTTCATCATCACCAAGCTGGAACAGTACGACTACGCTGGCGCTACCGCCATTGCCGTGGTGATGCTGGTCGCTTCCTTCATCATGCTGCTGGCGATTAACCTGCTGCAGGCCTGGACCCGGAGGACTGGCAAATGAGCGGCACCGCAACTCCAATCCGCCGCGGCGAACTGCCGCAACGCCATGACGTGCTGGAGCCGCGCTGGGTGCGCTGGACCCTGATCGGCGTGGCGCTGACCTTCCTCACCCTGTTCCTGTTCGTGCCGCTGGTGGCTGTCTTCACCGAGGCGCTGAAAAAGGGCTGGGACGTGTACGCCGAGGCGATCATCGATGAAGATGCGATCTCCGCCATCAAACTGACTTTGCTGACCGCCGCCATTGCGGTGCCGTTCAACCTGGTGTTCGGCGTGGCCGCGTCCTGGGCCATCACCAAGTTCGAGTTCCGCGGCAAAAGCCTGCTGCTCACGCTGATCGACCTGCCGTTCTCGGTGTCGCCGGTGATTTCGGGCCTGATCTATGTGCTGCTGTTTGGCGCCCAGGGCTGGTTCGGCCCGTGGCTGGCGGAGCACGACATCAAGATCCTGTTCGCGGTGCCGGGCATTGTGATCGCCACCGTGTTCATCACCTTCCCGTTCGTGGCGCGTGAACTGATCCCGCTGATGCAGGCGCAGGGCAGTGAAGAAGAGGAGGCGGCCGTGGTGCTGGGCGCCAACGGCTGGCAGACCTTCTTCCGTGTGACCCTGCCGAATATCAAGTGGGGCCTGCTGTACGGCGTGATCCTGTGTAACGCCCGTGCCATGGGCGAGTTCGGCGCGGTGTCGGTGGTGTCCGGCCATATCCGCGGCGAGACCAACACCATGCCGCTGCAGGTGGAGATACTCTACAACGAATACAACTTCGCCGCCGCCTTTGCCGTGGCATCGCTGCTGGCGCTGCTGGCGCTGGTGACCCTGGCGGTGAAAACCTTTATCGAATGGCGTCTGCACGAGAACTACGACGACGCGAAGGAGCAATGATATGACGATCGCAGTCAAGAACATCAACAAGCGTTTCGGCGACTTTGTCGCCCTGGATAATGTCTCGCTCGATTTCCCGCAAGGCGAGCTGACCGCGCTGCTGGGCCCGTCGGGCTGCGGCAAGACCACGCTGCTGCGCTGCATCGCCGGCCTGGAGCACCCGGACTCCGGCTCCGTTCTGCTCGATGGCGAAGATGCCTCGGACCGCCATGTGCGCGAACGCCAGGTGGGTTTCGTGTTCCAGCACTATGCGCTGTTCAAGCATATGACCGTGTTCGAGAACGTGGCGTTCGGCCTGCGCGTCAAGCCGCGCAAGGAGCGTCCGTCGGAAGAGCAGATCCGGCGCAAGGTGAAAGACTTGCTGGAGCTGGTGCAGCTCGACTGGCTGGCCGACCGCTATCCGCCGCAGCTGTCCGGCGGCCAACGCCAGCGTATCGCCCTGGCGCGCGCCCTGGCCGTGGAGCCGCGCGTGCTGCTGCTGGACGAGCCGTTCGGCGCGCTGGACGCCAAGGTGCGCAAGGAGCTGCGCCGCTGGCTGCGCCGCCTGCACGACGAGCTGCACGTGACCTCCATCTTCGTCACCCACGACCAGGAAGAGGCGCTGGAAGTGGCGGACCGCGTGGTGCTGATGAACAAAGGCCACGTCGAGCAACTGGGCTCGCCGGACGAGGTCTATAACCATCCCGCCTCGCCCTTCGTGTACGGCTTCCTGGGCAACGTCAACGTGTTCCATGGCCGTGTGCATGAAGGCGTGCTGGCCAGCGACGGCGTGGAATTCGACGTGGAAGGCCACGGCAGCGGCAAAGGCGCGGCCTACATCCGCCCGCACGACCTGGAAGTGGAACGCTACGAACCGGGCGCGGAAGGCATCGTGGTCAAGCTGCGCCGCGCGCACGCGATCGGCCCGCTGGCCCAACTGGACCTGGAACGCACCGACAACGCGCAGATTATTGAAGCGACGATTTCCAACGAACGCTATATCGCATTGAACCTGAAAGACGGCGAGACGCTGGTGGTACGTCCCAAGCGCCTGCGCGTCTTTGTCGACGAGGGCGCTCACGCATGAATTTCCAACAGCTACGCTCCGTGCGCGAAGCCGCGCGCCGCAACTACAACCTGACCGATGTCGCCAACGCGCTCTTCACTTCGCAGCCCGGCGTGAGCCGCCAGATCCGCGAGCTGGAGGATGAACTGGGTGTCGTCATCTTCGAGCGCAACGGCAAGCGCCTGACCGGCCTGACCGAGCCGGGCAAGGGCATCCTGAAGATCGTCGACCGCCTGCTGGTGGAGGCGGAAAACCTGCAGCAGGCCAGCCTGGAATTCACCGGCCAGAAAAGCGGCACCTTGTCCATTGCAGCGACCCACACCCAGGCGCGCTACGCGCTGCCGAAGGCGGTCTCGCATTTCCGCAACGAGTTCCCGGACGTGCGCATCGCCTTGCAGCAAAGCGCGCCCGACCATATCGCGGAATGGGTCCTGTCGGGCAAGGCGGATATCGGCATCGCCACCGAGGGCCTGTCGCAATTCCCCGACCTGGTCTCCTTCCCCTGCTACCGCTGGAGCCATTTGATCGTGGTGCCGGATCACCATCCGCTGCTGACGCGCTCCCCGATCCGCCTGGAAGACCTGGCCGACTACCCGCTGATCACCTACGACCTGGGTTTCACTGGCCGCGGACACATCGACGCCGCCTTCGAGAAGGCCGGCGTGCGCCCGGACATCGTGCTGACCGCGATGGATTCGGACGTGATCAAGCAGTACGTGGCGCTCGGCCTGGGCGTTGGCGTGGTGGCCTCCATGGCCTTTGACCATGGCCGCGACAAGGGCCTGCGCGCCATTGAAGCCTCGCACCTGTTTGCGGTAAATACAACAAGACTGGCGTTGCGTAAGGGAGCATATTTGCGCTCGTACGCCTATGAATTTATCTCGCAGTTTGCCCCGGATCTGAAACGCAGCGAAATCGAGCAAGCCTTGCAGGGAGGCGATGCCCTGCAACCTTGAGGAGGTTGTATGGGAATCGGTAACTGGAACATCGGCGTCCGCCTGGCCGCCGGATTGGGTCTCGTACTGGCCTTCATGGTTGATTGCCGTCACCGGCATTGTCAGCCGGGGCAAGTCAATTCAAGCAGCAAGGCTGAAGGGGATTGGGAAGCGTTTCAATCCCCTGGCTGGTGCTTAAAACTCCTCCCAACCGTCGCTGCCGTTGGCGGCGACGGCCGCCTTCTTAGCTGCAGCTGGGGCCGGCCGTGCCTTGGTGTGCGGGCGCAGGGGCGTGACGCTTGCTTTGGGCTGCGGCGCGGCCAGGCGTGCGCGCTGCGCCGAAGGCTTGGATAGCACTGCTACCGCAGCGTGGGGGGCATTCGCCAGGCGGAACACGCTGACCGCCTGCGACAGCGAGGCCGCCTGATCCTGCAAGGCGCCTGCCGCTGCAGCCGCTTGCTCCACCAGCGCGGCGTTCTGCTGCGTCGCATTATCCATCTGCACCACGGCTTCATTGATTTGTTCGATGCCCGCGCTTTGTTCGCCGCTGGCGGACGAAATTTCGGCAATGATATCCGACACCTGGCGCACGCTGGTGACCACTTCCTGCATGGTGCTGCCGGCCTGGTCGACCAGGCGGCTGCCTTCTTCAACCTGCGCCACAGAATTGTCGATCAGCTGTTTGATTTCCTTGGCAGCGCCCGAGGCGCGCTGCGCCAGGTTGCGCACTTCCGACGCCACCACCGCAAAGCCGCGCCCCTGTTCGCCCGCGCGCGCCGCTTCCACCGCCGCATTCAGCGCCAGGATATTGGTCTGGAAGGCGATGCCGTCGATAACCGAGATGATTTCCACGATCTTGTAGGCCGATTCGTTGATGGCGCTCATCTTGTCCACCACCTGCGACACCACCACCCCGCCGCGCTGCGCCACCTCGGACGCATTGCCCGCCAGCTGGTTGGCCTGGCGCGCGTTGTCGGCGTTCTGGCGCACGGTGGAGGTCAGCTCTTCCATCGAGGACGCGGTTTCCTCCAGCGAGCCGGCCTGCTGCTCGGTGCGCGAGGACAGGTCCATATTGCCGCTGGCGATTTCCGCTGAAGCGGTGCTGATCGAATCGGTAGCCTGGCGCACGTTGCCGACGATGCCGGACAGGCTGTCGTTCATGGCGCGCAGCGCGGCCAGCAGCTTGCCCGTTTCGTCGTTGCTGTTCACTTCAATGTATTGCGTCAGGTCGCCGGCAGCTACTGCTTCGGCCACGCGCACGGCGCGGTTCAGGGGCAGGGTAATGCTGCGCACCAGCCACCAGCCGATGGCAGCGGCCAGCGACAGGCCCCCCACCAGCAGGACAATGACCTCGACGCGCAGCGTTTCGTAAGTGCTCTGTGACGTCTCGAATTCCTTCTTGCCCACTTCGATCTGCAACTCGATCAGTTCGTTCATGGCATCGCGCAATGGCAGGAAGTTGGTCTCCATCGGGCCGTGCAGCACGCTCTTGAGCTGTTCGATGTCGCCTTGTTTGGCCGCTTCCAGCGCTGGCTTCAGGCCATCTTGCACGAACGTGGCGCGGGCCGAGGCGAAACGGTCTGCCAGCACTTTTTCATCCGGCGTGACGAAGGTTTCGGCATAGGCCTTCCATAACTCGTTGGCGCGCACGACATTCTTCTCCACCGTCGCGACCAGGGCGGGCAGCTTGGAGGCATCGTCGCTGGCAGCCTTGCTGATGGCGATCTGGTTGCGGTTGACCGTGCGGATCACACCATCCAGCTGCCCCAGCGCGACCAGGCGGTCCTTATAGACTGTCTCCAGCGCACTGTTGGACTTGGACAGGCTGGTAACGCCGGCGATGCCGACCACCGTCATGATGAGGGATAGGATTGCTAGTGCCGCCACCAGGCGGGCTTTGATCGAAAGATTTTTAAGCATGGACGGCTCCATCCGAGGGCGCGGCTGCGCCTGGAAGAAATAACTTCTTTGGGATGTGTAGAAGCCGCGAAGGTGGGGCGGCGAGGAGGCAGGGCGCTTGGACGCGCTATTTTTCGGTCACCCTGAACCTCGATGCTAGCAACAAAGCTTCCCTTATGGCAAGTGATAATGTGTGAGAATGTGGCGGGGCGGTGACAGATAGTTACAACGGCTGCTGGCGATGCCTGCTCAGGAAGTCCCAGATCACGCCATTGGCGTCGATATCGCGGCTGGTTCTCCCGAGCGGCAGCCCGACATTGAAAGCATCGGCGCCGGGCCAGGTGTGGCCACCATTCCGCACCGTGACTAGCGCCACACCCACGCCAGCCTGGCTTTGCTCGGTGAACGCGACGCTGGTGCCGTCATGCTGGTCGGTATCCACGCTGCGCTCCGTCATGGCGGCGTCGGTGATGCCGTTGTTCTTCAGCCAGTATTGATAGGATGCGTTCGCCGACAGGTAGCCTTCGTCCTTGCCAGCAAAGGCAACGATCTGGTCAGCCGTCCCGTGCAGGTGCAGGACGCCGACTCTTCCGCGCCGGGCCGCCTGCGCGGCCAGCCGATGCGGTGTGGTGGCGCCGACCGCCGCCACGGCCGCGAACAGGTGCGGCAGCTCGGCCGCCAGGCGCAAGCTGAAGAAGCCGCCGCGCGACAGGCCGGTGGCGTAGACGCGGCGCGGGTCGATGCGGAAGTCCTGTTTCAGCTTGGCCAACATCGCCTCGGTAAAGCCGATGTCGTCCGGCCCCTCGCTTGGCGTGTGCTCAAAGCCGACGTTCCAATCCTGCTTGATCCCTTGCGGGTAGACCACGATGAAATGCTCGCGTTCCGCCGTGCGGTTCATTTGGGTGTAGAGCATTTGCTCGCGCATGGTCATGCCGCCGCCGTGGTAGTTGATCACGACGGGGAATTGGCGCTGCGTTTGCTCGGCGTAGGAAGCCGGTGTGTAGACGATGTACTTGCGCTTCACGTCCTGGTGCGTGAGGCGCTGCTCCTGCGCCATGGCGGCGGCAGGCAGGCAGAGTGCAACGATAAGCAGGAGTATTTTCATGGCGGCGCCCTAAGGTAGTGGTGAAGCATCTACCTTAAGCGACCGCCTGTGAAGCGGATGTGAACGGCCTACTGGCCCGGATTGGGCAGGCTGGCGTGGATCGCGTCCACCGCCGCCATGACTTGCGGCGACAGCCTGACGTTGATTGCGTCGATATTCTCGCCCAGTTGCGCCAGCGAGGTGGCGCCGACAATGGTGGAGGCGACGAACCAGCGCGAGTAGCACCAGCCTAGTGCCAGCTGGGTCGGTGTCAGACCGTTGTCGCGCGCCAGTTTGGCGTATTGCGCCACCGCGTCCAGCACGCCCTGACGCAGGTAGCGCGGGCTCCAGCTGGCCGGGAAGATGGTCAGGCGGCCGTGCGCTTTTGGATTGTCGAGGTACTTGGCCGTGAGCTGGCCGAAAGCCAGCGGGCTATATGCCAGCAGGCTTACTTGCTCGCGGAAACAGGTTTCGTCCAGGAAGCTGGTTTCGAAATGGCGCGCGGTCAGGTTGTACAGGTTCTGGATGGTGGCAATGCGCGGCAGGCCTTTCATCTCGGCCTGCTTGATGCATTCCGACACGCCCCAGCAGCTTTCGTTCGACACGCCGATGTGGCGGATCTTGCCTTCCTTGATCAATTCGCCCAGCACCGCCAGCGATTCCTCCAGCGCCACGCTGTGGCGCTCCTTCTCAGGGTCGAACTGGCTGGCGCCGAAGATCGGCACATTGCGGCTTGGCCAGTGCAGCTGGTACAGGTCGATATAGTCGGTCTGCAGACGCTGCAGGCTGGTCTCCACCGCCGCGCGGATATGGGCCGCGTTGTGGTTGCTCTTGCCCTTGCGGATCCAGTGCATATAAGGATTCGGGCCGACGATCTTGGTGGCCAGCACCACATCGCCGCGGCGGCCCGATTTTTTCAGCCAGCTGCCGATAAAGCGCTCGGTGGCACCCTGGGTCTCAGCGGCGGGACGTACTGGATACAGCTCCGCCGTGTCGATGAAATTGATGCCGCGTTCCAGCGCGTAGTCGATTTGCGCGTGCGCTTCGGCTTCGGTGTTCTGCTCGCCGAAGGTCATCGTACCGAGGCAGATTTTGCTGACCTGCAGGTCGCTGCGGCCCAGGGTGATCTTTTCCATCTTAGCCCCGCAGCGCGTCGGCGCATTCGTGCACCAGGGCAGGACCGGCGTAAATCAGGCCGGAATACAGCTGCACCAGCTGCGCGCCGGCGTCGATCTTGGCCTTGGCGTCCTTGCCCTGCATGATGCCGCCCACGCCGATGATCGGCAGCGCATCGCCCAGCTCCGCCTTCAGGGCACGGATCACCTTGTTCGACAGTTCGAACACCGGCGCGCCCGACAGGCCACCGGCTTCCGCGCCATGCTGCATGCCTTCCACGGCGGTGCGGCTGAGGGTGGTGTTGGTGGCGATCACGCCGTCGATCTTGTGCCGCAGCAGGGCGTCGGCGATGTTCTTCACCTGGTCGCTGTCCATGTCCGGCGCAATTTTCAGGGTCATCGGCACGTAGCGCTTGTGCTGGTCGGCCAGGCGCAGTTGCGCCTCCTTCAGCTGCGACAGCAGGCCGTCCACTTCCGACGCGCCCTGCAGCTGGCGCAGATTCTTGGTGTTGGGCGAAGAGATATTCACCGTCACATAGCTGGCGTAAGGGTAGACCTTCTGCAGGCAGTGCAGGTAGTCGTCGGCCGCGCGCTCAATCGGCGTGTCGGCGTTTTTGCCGATATTCAGGCCCAGCACGCCCTCGCGGTTCTGGTAGAAGCGCGACGACTGCACGTTGGCGACGAAGGCATCCACGCCGCCGTTATTGAAGCCCATGCGGTTGATGATGCCGTGCGCCGCAGGCAGGCGGAACATGCGCGGCTTCGGGTTCCCCGCCTGCGCGCGCGGGGTCACGGTGCCCACCTCGATCGAGCCGAAGCCCAGGTCGGCCAGCGCGTCGATGAAGGCGCCGTCCTTGTCCAGGCCGGCGGCCAGGCCGACCGGATTGCGGAAGGTCAGGCCCATTACGGTGCGCGGATCGTCCTTCGGGCGGCGCACCATGGCGCGCGTCAGGCCCAGGGCCGACAGGCGTTTCAGTGCTGGCAGGGTGAAATGGTGGGCGGATTCCGCGTCCACCGAGAACAGGATGGGGCGGGCGAGGGCGTACAGGAATTTATCGGACATTATTGGGCGGCTTTGGTGTATTTTGTAGCATTTTACACTGCACCACACGGAGAACCTGACGTGATCAAGCCCGGACTAGCCTTGCTGGCCTGCCTCGCCCTGCCTGCCGCCGCAGCCCCTGCCCCTGTCGAAAACCCGCTCGCCGCCGCCATTGCGCGCGACTACCAAGCCAAACTGGCACCGCTGTACGACTACCTGCACGCCAACCCTGAACTCTCCTATATGGAAGTGCAGACGGCCGCGCGCATGGCGTCCGAGCTGCGCGCAGCGGGCTTCGAGGTGACGGAAGGCGTGGGCAAGACCGGCCTGGTGGCCATCCTGCGCAACGGCAAAGGCCCGACCGTGATGGTGCGCGCCGACATGGACGCGCTGCCGGTGGAGGAGAAGTCGGACGCGCCGAACGCCTCCAAGGTCAAGGTGAAGGACATGAACGGCAATATCGTGCCGGTGATGCACGCCTGCGGCCATGACGTGCACATGACCAGCCTGGTCGGCACCGCGCACCAGATGGCGGCGCGCAAGAGCGACTGGAAGGGCACCCTGATGCTGGTCGGCCAACCCGCCGAAGAACGCACCGGCGGCGCGCTGGACATGATGGCCGACGGCATCTTCAAACGATTCGGCAAGCCGGACTACGCCCTGGCCATGCACGTTATTGCCGACGTCGAAGCCGGCAAGATCGAGGTCAGCGAAGCGCCATTCTCCGGCGCCGACTTGCTTGAGATCGTGGTGCACGGCATCGGCACGCACGGCGCCAGCCCGCATATGGGTAAAGATCCGGTGGTGATCGCCTCGCAGATCGTGCTGGCCTTGCAAACTGTCGTCACGCGCGATATCGCCCCGCGCGAAGCGGCCCTGATTACCGTGGGCTCCTTCCATGCCGGCACCAAGGGCAACGTGATCGGCGACAGCGCGCGCCTGGAGCTGACTGTGCGCTCGGAAAGCGACGACGCGCGTGCCAAGCTGCTGGCCGGTATCAAGCGCGTGGCGGAAAACACCGCGCGCGCCGCCGGCATGCCGGAGGATAAACTGCCCGAAATCCGCCATACCGACCGCCCTGTGCCGCCCACCCTGAACGACAAGGCATTGATGCAGCGCCTGCGCGGCGTGTGGTCGTCCAAACTGGGCGAGGGCATTTTCGACAAGGGTTACCAGCGCGGCGGCATGGTGGGCGAGGACTATGCCCACTTCATTTACGGCCAGGGCATCCCGAGCGTCTACTTCGTAATTGGCGGCACGCCGGGCGGGCAGGTGGCCGCAGCGCGCGCCGGCAAGGGCACGATCGCCTACAACCATAGCCCCCTGTTCCGCGTCGATGCGGAGAAGTCGATCCAGACCGGCGTGCTGGCCACGACTACGGCGTTACTGGACCTGATGAAGCGCTAAGTGGACCCCATGCGCCCTTGATGCGCGCTTGCAGGGGCTGGAACTTGATCTTGTAGTTCATCTTCGGGCTTTCCTCGATCCAGTAGCCCAGGTAGACATAATCCAGCCCCAGTTCGTGCGCCTGCGCGATCTGCCACATGACGTTGAAGGTGCCGAAGGAGGCGCCAGGCACGTCCGGGTCGAAAAAGGTGTAGACCGACGACAGCCCGTCCGACAGCACGTCGATAATCGACACCATGCGCAGCGTGCCGTCCGGCTCGCGGAACTCCACCAGGCGCGTATTGACCCGGCTTTGCAGCAGGAATTGCGCGTACTGGTCGCGCGAATCCTGGTCCATGCCGCCGCCCGCGTGGCGCGTGCTCTGGTAGCGCAGGTACAAGTCGTAATGCTCGTCCGAGAACGACAGGCTGGCCACGCCCGCCTCCAGGTGGGCGTGGCGCGCCCAGGCCCGGCGCTGGCCGCGCGTCGGCGCGAACGCCTTCGCCTCCACCCGCACCGGGATGCAGGCCTGGCAGCCATCGCAATATGGACGATAAGTAAAGATGCCGCTGCGGCGGAAGCCGTTCTTCACCAGCTCCGAATACACGTCGGCATTGATCAGGTGGGACGGCGTGGCCACTTGCGAACGGGCTTGCCGTGCGTCGAGATAGCTGCACGGATAAGGCGCCGTTGTATAAAACTGCAACGTGGCGAAGGGGAGGTCGTTAAGCTGCGTCATGCGTCATATCATAACGCGTAGTTGGCCTAGAACGGTGCGGTAGGGCACCAATCGCGTATCTGCGGCATCACAATGTTCTTTTGCAGGTGGGCGATGAAGTCGCGGCGCGCTATAGGGCGCGCGCCCAGCGACGCCAGGTGGCCAGTCTCCTGTTGGCAGTCGATCAGTTGCACGCCATGCTGTCGTAAAAAGTGCACGAGATAGGCCAGGGCCACCTTGGAACCATCGGTCACGCGCGCAAACATCGACTCGCCGTAGAACATGGTGCCGATGGAGACGCCATAAGCGCCGCCCACCAGCTCCCCGTCCAGCCATAACTCGGATGAATGGGCATAGCCCTGGCGGTGCAGGGCCGAGTAGCCGGCGATGATGTCGTCCGAAATCCAGGTGCCCGGGCCGTCGCGCCGCGGGGCGGCACAGGCGCGCATCACCTCTTCAAAGGCGCTGTCGAAGCGGACCTGCCAGCGTGCGCTGTCGCGCGCCACCTTCTTCAGCGTCTTTTTCAGGCTGTCCGACACTTTGAATTCGGCCGTGTGCAGGACCATGCGCGGGTCGGTGCTCCACCACAGGATGGGCTGGCCCTCGGAAAACCAGGGGAAGATGCCGCGTTCATAGGCGGCCAACAGGCGCGCCGGTGACAGGTCGGCGCCGGCGGCCAACAGCCCCGGCGCGTCCGTGGTCAAAGCATGGGAAACGTCGGGAAAGGGGGTGTTGGCGTCGAGCCAGGGAATCATGTGGCGACGGACTGGCGCATCGGCTGGGTGATGTCCAGGGTGTGGAAGCCATAACTGCCGCCTTCGCGCATATTCACGCGGTCGGCAAAGAAGAGTTCCAGCGTGGTGCGGATGGTGGGGAAGGCCAGGTCATCCCATGGGATTTCCGCTTCCGTGAACATTTTGACATCCAGGCTCTCTTCCCCCGGAGCAAAGTCGAGATCGCGCAAGGTCGCCATATAGAACATATGCACCTGGTGCACGCGCGGCACGTTCAATAATGTGAACAGTTTGCCAAGATCGATATTGGCGCCGGCTTCTTCCTCGGTTTCCCGCTGGGCTGCCTCAGCCGTGGTTTCGTTGTTCTCCATGAAACCCGCCGGCAGGGTCCAGAAACCCCGGCGCGGTTCGATGGCGCGCTTGCATAGCAAAACCTGCAACTCGCCGTCGCGTTCCCAGAGCGGCAGCGTGCCGATCACCATCTTGGGATTCTGATAATGGATTGCCGAACAGTTGACGCAAACGTAACGCGGCCGGTTGTCCCCGGCCGGCACCATCAACTCAACAGGGTGGGCGCATTCTGAGCAAAATTTCATGGCATCTACTTTACACCGAATGCGCGTTTCCCGGCATGTGGTGACATACATCGGATCTATCGTCGGGTCGTGGGAGATAAATATTGCCTAAAGCGGCGCGTTGCCCTATAATACTTGCATCAGACGCGGGGTGGAGCAGTCTGGCAGCTCGTCGGGCTCATAACCCGAAGGTCACAGGTTCAAATCCTGTCCCCGCAACCAGAATTCCGAAGAAGGCCGTCATTATGCAGATTGCGAATGACGGTTTTTTTTCGTCCGCGCGTCGGGATTAATGCGGCACCTGAATCTCAGGACTGCCAGCGCGGATTGCGGCGGTATCGCCATGGGCGCTGCGCCAGGAAAAGCTGGGACCGCGCCGCGCACGCCGATAATAAATTGCCGGCTTCCACATGAATATGCCACGGCCACTGCCACTGTAAAGCGCGCGGCGCGACGGGCGTCGTCCATATTGAATTGCGGCGTGCGCACAGTAGAAAGCGGCTTATTTACTTCTTATCTGAGATCGAATTGGGCGGCCAGCATTATTTGCGCCAGCCATTAGCTCGATTAAGCTAATGGCTGGCATAAAAAGTACCGCTTATGCCCCTGCATGCGCCTGGCGCAAGAACTCCAGCAGCTCGTCAGTCATCAAGCGCCCTGAATTCAGTACGGGCTCGTTTTGGTGGGCCTGGCGAAACCGCAGGCGCGCGTCGGGCGCCGTGCCGACCATATCGGTAAATAGCTCGAACCATTTATGCGCCAGCTCCCGCGCTGCTGGCGCGGCAGGCGAAGGATCCGAAGACATTTGCGCACGAATAGCGCCGATTAATTCCGGCCATTCGCGTGCACGGCATTGGAAATGTTTTCGCATGACTGCGATTTCCTGCGGCCGCATATATTTGGCGTAAATCGCCAATTTGGTTTCGCCATTAGCGGCCGCAATATATCCCCGCATTTCCGGCGTAATGCCGGATTGGGCGCGGATGATTTCTTCGCGGGCCCACATATTATCCAGCCGCGCCATGATTTCAGCACTGCCACCGGCATGTTGGGAGAACGTTGTCATCCAGCGCACGGCCAGTTGCTGCACCGCCGGATCGGCCGGGGAGATTCCTGCCGCCATTTTCTCGCCAACTGCCGCCACCAGTTGCGCCCATTCATCACGCGCCGCCGCATCGCGGTAAATGGGCATGTGTTCCAGTTCCTGTTTTGAAAAATATTTGTCGTACACGGTCATTTGCTCCAATGTGGTGAGCCAGGAAGCCAGCTCCGGCTCCTCGCCTGCAAGCAACTGCCCACGCAAGGCCGAGAGCTGCGCGCGCAGCTTGGCAGCCTCGGCAATTTGGTGATCGAGGGAATCGATCTGGCGGGCAATCAGGTCGGGCAGGGAGGCACCAGGCTGGGCCAGGAAATGACCGATATCGGCCAGCGCCATGCCGAAACGGCGCAGCGCCTGCACCTGGTGCAAGCGCGCCACGTCGTCGCGGTTGTATAGACGATAGCCGGCATCGGAACGCCCCGATGGCTTGAGCAAGCCGATGCTGTCGTAATGGTGCAGGGTGCGTACGGTCAGGCCGGAACGGCGCGCCAGTTCACCCACTTTCAACATCATCTTAGCTCCTTGTCATCGTGTACGTTACCGACATGCTGGAGCCTGACGTCAGGTGAGGGTCAAGCGCTTTCGTTGGGGCGGTCGGCAAGGCTGGCCCACAGGTGGGCCGCCGCCATTGTGCGGTGTGGTTGCCATTGCTGCAAGATCTGCTCCGTGCGCGCCATATCCGGCTTGCTATCCTCGCCGAGCAAGCGCTGCAGCGCGGCACGGATCGCCACGTCGCCATGCAGCGAACAGTCGGCGTAGCCGTAGCCGCGCAGCAGGGCATAATTGACGGTCCACGGGCCGATGCCCTTCACCGCCAGCAGGTTTTTGCAGATGGCCGGGATCGGATTATCCGCGCGCTCCTCAATATCCAGCGCCCCATCCGCCACCAGCTGCGCAAAACGGATCAGCGTTTCCGCTTTCGCGCGCGAAAACTTGCGGCTGGTCAGGTCCTCGACTTGCAGGCGCGCCACGTCGGCCGCCTCCGGGTAGCACCAGAGGCCCGTCTTATGCTGGCGCCCACCCTGCAAAATGAAGGTGCGGCGCAGCGCGATCGCGAACGGCAGGTTGATTTGCTGGCCGATGATGGCCCAGGTCAAGGCTTCGAACACCGTTGCCGATTGTACAATCCGCAAGCCCGGCTGGCGCGCCACCAGCGGCCCAAGCAAGGCATCGCCGCGTGCGAAGGCGGCGAAAGGCGCCGGATCAATGCGCAAGCCAAGGATATTGCGCGCCGCCGCTTCGATGCGTCCCGCCAAATCCGGCGGGACGTTGCGCGCGCGCGGCAAATCGATCTCCGCCGTACAGGCGCCAGACGGCAGGGCCGCATCGAGCACCACCGGCACCCCTCCCAGCAGCATGCCTTTGCGGATGGCGGCCGGGCCGACCTGCTCGGCGACGCTTTCCGCATCCCGGCTATGGAAAGCCAGCACATCCTGCACCCGATAGCCGGCCGGCAATTCCAAGGAAAATACGTGCTTCATACCGCTTCGGGCTTGCTTGCCCAAGGCAATTTGGGCTTATACCCAGTCACCAGCATGGTCCCCAGGATCACCGTCGCCGCGCCGGCGAGGGTATGCCAGCCCACCACCTCATGCAGGAACAGCGCCCCCCACAGGATGCCGAACAGAGGGTTCAGGAAAGTCACGGTCAACGCCGACGTCGGTCCCACATCGCGCACCAGGCCGAAGTAGAGCAGGTAGGCAATCCCGCTGCACAGCACCCCCAGCGCTAAAGCCGCGCCCATGATGCCCACGGTCGGCTCGCCCGGCTGCGGGAAAATCGCCAGCGAAGGCAAGGTCAGCAAGGCCGCCGCCCACATGCTGCCATGCGCATTCGCGAATGGCTCAACGCCCTGCGCCGACTTCGCCACCTTGGTATAGGTGGTCGCAATGCTATAGCTGAAAGCCGCCAGGGTCGCCGCCGCGATCGCCAGCAGCGCCCCGTCCTGGCTGCTGACATGGTCAAAGCCCACCAGCATTGCCACGCCCACGGTTCCCAGCCCCAGGCCCAGCAGCACACGCCCGCTGACCATGTGCCGATGCCAGACCGCCCCCACAATGGCGCCCCAGATCGGGGCCGTCGCGTTCAGCACCGACAGGACCGAAGCGGTCAGGGTCTTCGCCGCAAAGGCAAAGAGCAGGAAAGGCAGGGCCGAATTGAAGAAGCCCAGCACCAGGTAATGCCGCCAATGCCGGGCCAGGTCGAGCCGCTTGCGCAGCACCAGCGCCACGATAGCCAGGAACAGCGCCGCGAAGGTCACCCGGTACTCAATCAGCACCCCCGGCCCCAGCACCGGCGCCGCGATCCGCATAAACAAAAACGAGCCGCCCCAAATGGCAGCCAGCAAAACCAACTTCAAAAGATTCGATGTATTCATTTTTTTCCTGCCCGTGGCAAGCGAAGGACCTGACCCCAAGATTGACATCGACGCGACGCTGGGGAAACCCGGTTCTTGCTTTTGAATTCGGGGCTCATCGGGGACAGGCGGGGCTGGCCGGGGTGTCGAGGGCGGTTGCGTGGTTGAGCCGGAGGATTTCGGGGACGCCATTTTTGACGGCGGTCATCTCGGCAAGGATCGATATCGCGATCTCGGGCGGCGTCTTGCTGCCGATGTAAAGGCCGATCGGGCCGTGCAGGCGGGCGATCTGGGCTTCGCTGAGGTCGAACTGCAGCAGCCGTTCGCGCCGCTTGGCGTTGTTGGCGCGCGAGCCGATGGCGCCGACATAGAAGGCGTCCGATTTGAGCGCTTCCATCAGCGCCAGATCGTCCAGCTTGGGGTCGTGCGTAAGCGCGACCACGGCGCTGCGGGTGTCGAGCCGCATTTCCTGCACCAGGTCGTCGGGCATGGCGTGCACCAAGGGCACCTCGGGCAGCGGCCAGCCGGCGCGGTACTCTTCGCGCGGGTCGCAGACGGTGACGTGGTAGTCCATGGCGCTGGCGATTTGCGCCAGCATGCGGGAGAGCTGGCCGGCGCCGATGATCAGCAGGCGCCAGCGCGGGCCGTGCTGGGTGACCAGCAGTTCGCCGCTGCGTTCGAGCACGGCGCCCGGCCGGGCGCGTTCCAGCCTGACTTCGCCGCTGCGCAGGTCGAGGGTGCGCGCCACCAGTTCATGCGCGGCCAGGCGTTGCAGCAGTTCGTCGATGCGGCTGCGCGGGCCGAGCGGTTCCAGGGCCAGTTCGATGGTGCCGCCGCAGGGCAGGCCGAAGCGGTGGGCTTCGTCGGCGCTGATGCCGTAGCTGACCACTTCGGGCAGTCCGCGCACGATGCCTTCCTTGCGCACGCGCTCGATCAGGTCGTCTTCGATGCAGCCGCCGGAGACGGAGCCGATCACGCGCCCGTCGTCGCAAATGGCGAGGGTGGCGCCGACCGGGCGCGGGCTGGAACCCCAGGTCCGGATCACGGTCACCAACTGGCAGCGGTGGCCGGCGGCAAGCCAGGCGGCGCAAGTCTTGAGCACTTCGAGGTCGATGCTGTCCATGCCCGGAACTATAGCAAGGCTCAGCGTTTTTTGCAGACTGCCTTGAGGGCCTTTTCGGCCAGGCTGCCGGGCGGGATCGCTTCGGGGTCGTAGGATTCGTACTTGAAGGTGCCGACCGGTTCGCCCTTGCCCAGCACCTCGGCGTAGAAAGCTTGCGCCAGCAGGGTGCGGGTGGCGCCGTCGCAGGCGTAGCTGTGCTGGGAACGCACGGACAGGTAGGGTTTGCCGTCGGGCGTGCTCTGCGCCTTGCGGTAGCTTTCCATGGTCCAGGCTTTGCGGCTGCCGTCGCTGGCGCGCACACTGCCGCGGTCGAGCAGGAGGGTGTGGTCCGGCTCTTTGGCAAGCGGGGTCCACGGGCCGGCCAGCGCCAGGGTGGGCGCCAGCACCAGCACCGGGACGAGCGCTTTCATGGCAGCAGCGGGCGTTTGGCGGCCTGCTTGGCCTTGATCTCGGCAACGCTGCGGTCCATCGCGGCCAGGCGCGCCGTGACATTCGGGTGGATCGCGGTGTAGCCGTTCAGCACCGTGGCCGGGTATTGGCCGGACAGGCGTTGCCAGAACGCGCGCGCATTGCTGATGTTGTAGCCGGCGCGCGCCAGCATGTAGAGGGCGAGGTTGTCGGCCGCCACGTCGTAGTCGGCCGGCATCGGGCGCACGCCGGCGCTGCCGACCAGCATGGTCAGGTCGGGGCGGATCGAGGCCAGGTTGTCGATGATGCTGGAGACGGTGGCGGTGCTGCGCGTCTGGCCGGCGTGGCCGAGCACATTGTGCGCCAGCTCTTTGGCCATGACGTAGGCGATCGCCTCGTCGTTCTGGGCGAAGTTGATCATGCCGCGCGTGAGCAGCACGCGGCTGCCGTCGCTGTAGGCGTTGACGTTGTCGGAATTGCCCAGGTCGACGCGGAAGGCGCAGGCACGCGTGACCGGCACGTTCAGCGTTTCCTTGTTGCCGTTGCGGGCGATGGTCATGCTCAGGTTGGCGCTGCCGGCGGCCAGCGGGGCGAACACGGCGGCGGCCTTGCTTTCGGCGTCGCGTCCTTTCGGCAGCGCTTTGCCGCCGGCGGCCACCAGGTCGTCGCCCTTGCGCAGGCCGGCCTTGGCGGCGCCGCTGCCGGCCAGCACGCCGGACACTTGCAGCACGTCGTCGTAGCCCAGCACGGCGGTCGAGGCGTCGGCGTATTCGCCGGGGTAGGAATACTTGTTCTTGGCGGTGAAGCCGAGCAGGTTGCGCGCCTGCGATTTGCACAGGTCGGCGTTATTGATCAGCAGCGGCGCCGCCACGCGGTACAGGCGGTCCTGCAGGCTGGCGATCACCTTCAGGTTGTCGCGCGCGGCCTGCATTTGCGGCGTCACCACCGCTGCCGGCGGCGGCAGCGGTTGCGGCGGCGGGGCCGGGGTTTCCGGCGCGCTGGTGGTGCCGGGCTGGAACGTGGAACAGGCAGAGAGCAGCAGCGCGCCCGCGAACACCGGCCAGCTAGCGTTGAGGGAACGATTTTTTTGCTCTACTGCCATAACAATTTCCTTAGTTCTTGCCAGTGCTGCCGAAACCGCCGGCGCCGCGGTCGCTGGCTTCGAAGTCGTCGACCACATTGAAACCAACCTGCATCACGGGCACGATGATCAATTGCGCCAGACGCTCCATTGGGTTGAGCGTAAACGTGCTTGAGCCCCGGTTCCAGGTAGACACCATCAATTGCCCCTGGTAATCGGAGTCGATCAAGCCTACCAGATTCCCCAAAACAATGCCGTTCTTATGGCCCATGCCGGAGCGCGGCAGGATCATGGCGGCGTAGCCGGGGTCGCCAATATGGATCGCCAGGCCGGTCGGCACCAGCACGGTCTGGCCCGGTTCGATGGTGAGCGGGGCGTCGACGCAGGCGCGCAGGTCGAGGCCGGCGCTGCCCGGGGTGGCGTAGGCCGGCATCTGGTCTTTCATGCGCGGGTCGAGGATTTTAACGTCTACAGTTTTCATTGGAAGAGCGAGTTCTTGTCGATGCGTTTGGCGATTTCGGAGATCAGTTGGCGTGCCAGCGTGAGCTTGTCGGCGCGCGGCAGGATGGTGTGCCCGTGTTCGTCAAACAAAATAATGGTGTTGTCGTCCTGGCCGAAGGTGTTGTGGCCGATATTGCCGACCAGGAGGGGAATGCCCTTGCGTTCGCGCTTGCTGGCGCCGTATTCGATCAGGTTCTCCGATTCGGCGGCGAAGCCGACGCAGTAGGGCCAGCCGGCCAGGCTGGTGCGGGTGGCGACGCTGGCCAGGATGTCGGGGTTCTGTTCGAATTTGAGTTCGGGCACGCTGCCGTCGCCGGTCTTCTTGACCTTTTGCTCGCTCGGGTTGACCACCTTCCAGTCGGCCACAGCGGCCACGGAGATGAACACGTGCTGGCCGCCGATATGGTCCATCACGGCGTCGAACATTTGCTGGGCGCTCTTGACGTTCTGGCGCGCGACGCCGAACGGGGTGGCCAGCGCGGTCGGGCCGGAGATCAGGGTGACGTCGGCGCCGGCTTCACGCGCGGCGCGCGCCACGGCATAGCCCATCTTGCCGGAGGAAAGATTGGTGATGCCGCGCACCGGGTCGATGGCTTCGAAGGTCGGGCCGGCGGTGATGAGGATGCGTTTGCCGGCCAGGACCTTCGGCTGGAAGGCGGCGATCATCTCGGCCAGCAGCTGTTCCGGTTCCAGCATGCGGCCCAGGCCCACTTCGCCGCACGCCTGGTCGCCGGCGGCCGGGCCGAAGACGGTGATGCCGTCCTGGCGCACCTGGTCCACGTTGCGCTGGGTGGCCGGATTGGACCACATCTCCACATTCATGGCCGGGGCGATCAGCAGCGGCACATGGCGCGGGCGGGCCAGGCACATGGTCGAGAGCAGGTCGTCGCATACGCCGTGCGCCAGCTTGACAATGAAGTCGGCGGAGCAGGGCGCGACCAGGATGGCGTCGGCGTCGCGCGTGACATCAATATGCGCCATATTGTTGTTCACGCGCGGGTCCCACTGGCTGCTGAACACTGGCTTGCCGGACAGGGCCTGCATCGTCACCGCGGTGATGAAGTGGGTGGCGGCGTCGGTCATCACGACTTGTACCGAGGCCCCTTCCTTGGTCAGCGCGCGGCACAGTTCAGCGGCCTTGTAGCACGCCACGCCGCCGGACAGGCCGAGCACGATTTTTTTGCCAGTCAGTTCCATAGTGCTGCTCCTACTTGTTCACGCGGCGCAGTTCGTCCAGCACGAACAGGGCGGCGCCGATGCAGATGGCGGTGTCGGCCAGGTTGAAGGCCGGGAAGCTGGTGCCGCGCCAGTGGAAGTCGAGGAAGTCGACGACTTTGCCGTGCACCAGGCGGTCGATCACGTTGCCGACGGCGCCGCCCAGGATCAGCGCGAGGGCCCAGCAGAACAGGCGCTGGCCGCTGTGGCGTTTGAGCAGGTAGACGATGTACAGCGCGGCGCCAATGCCGATGGCGGTGAAGAAGTGGCGCTGCCAGCCGCCTTCGTTGGCGAGGAAGCTGAACGCGGCGCCGGGATTGTAGACCAGCACCAGGTTGAACCATTCAGTGACCGGCATGACTTCGCGGTGGTGGAACAGCTTGAGGATGGTGATCTTGGTCAGCTGGTCGAGCAGGATGACGATGAAGGCAATGCCCAGCCATGGGGTCATGCTGCCGCTGCTGGAGTTGCTGCTGAAGGTTTTCTTTTTGGTGGCCATGTTTTGCTTTGTCTGTGTGCTTGCCCGAACCGGGAAGCGGGAAGCCGGGGGGCCGGCCCTGCGGCCGGACCCCGGTGTCCCGGTTTAGGGTTTTAAGCGAACTTGCGCGCCTCGCCCGCCCCGAACAGGTTCGCGTGGCAGCGGCCGCACAGCCCCGGGTGGTCGGCGTGCGCGCCAACATCGGCGCGGTAGTGCCAGCAGCGCTCGCACTTCGGCGCCGCGGAAGCGGCCACGTTCACCGCTTCGTCGGCTTCCGCCGCCACTTCCACGGCCTTGGCCAGGGAGGTGATGAAGATGAACTTCAGGTCGTCGTCCAGCGACGCCAGCGCCTTGAACTTGTCGCCGGCCGCCTTGATTTCCAGTTCCGCCTGCAGCGAGGAGCCGATGGCGCCGGAGCCGCGCAGTTCTTCCAGCTGCTTGGTGACATCGGCGCGCACGGCGATGATGGTGGCGTACTTGGCCAGCAGGGCATCGGCGTCGTCCAGTTGCGGCAGCTGCCACCAGGTCTGGGTGAAGATGGTCTCGTCGCTGGCCTTCAAGGTCTCGTCGCCGGCGAAGAAGCCCCACGCCTCTTCGGCGGTGAAGCACAGCACGGGCGACATCAGGCGCAGCAGCGACTGGGTGATGTGCCACAGCGCGGTCTGCGCCGAGCGGCGCGCCTTGGAATCGACGGCGCTGGTGTACAGGCGGTCCTTCAGGATGTCCAGGTAGAAGCCGCCCAGGTCCTCGGAGCAGAAGTTCTGCAGCTTGGACACCACCGGGTGGAACTCGTAGCGCTCGTAGTGGGCGCTCAGGTCGGCCTGCAGCTTGGCCATATTGGCCAGCGCGTAGCGGTCGATTTCCAGCAGCTCGGCGACCGGCACGGCGTGCGCCTTGTGGTCGAAGTCCGAGGTGTTGGCCAGCAGGAAGCGCAGGGTGTTGCGGATGCGGCGGTAGGACTCGGTCACGCGCTTCAGGATCTCGTCGGAGATCGACAGCTCGGAAGTGTAGTCGGTGGCGGCCACCCACAGGCGCAGGATGTCGGCGCCCAGGGTGTCGGACACCTTTTGCGGCGCGACCGTGTTGCCGATCGACTTGGACATCTTCTTGCCTTCGCCGTCGACCACGAAGCCGTGGGTCAGCAGCTGCTTGTACGGCGGACGGCCGTTCAGCATGGAGGAGGTCAGCAGCGAGGAGTGGAACCAGCCGCGGTGCTGGTCCGAGCCTTCCAGGTACAGGTCGGCCGGGAAGTGCGACTGCTCCGGGTGCGAGCCGCGCAGCACGGTCTGGTGCGTGCAGCCGGAGTCGAACCACACGTCCAGCGTGTCCTTGTTCTTCTCGTAATGGGCCGCGTCCTCGCCCAGCAGGGTGGCGGCGTCCAGCGCGTGCCAGGCGTCGATGCCGCCTTGCTCGATCAGCTTGGACACCTGCTCCAGCAGTTCCGCGGTGCGCGGGTGCAGTTCGCCGGTTTCCTTGTGGATGAAGACGGCCATCGGCACGCCCCACTGGCGCTGGCGCGACAGGGTCCAGTCCGGACGGTTGGCGATCATGCCGTGCAGGCGCGCTTTGCCCCAGTCAGGGAAGAATTCGGTCGCTTCAATGCCTTCCAGCGCGGTTTCGCGCAGGGTGGAGCCGCCGTCCAGCGGCTGGATGTCCATGCCGGCGAACCATTGCGAGGTGGCGCGGTAGACGATCGGGGTCTTGTGGCGCCAGCAGTGCATGTAGCTGTGGTCGAACATCTTCAGTTCGAACAGGGCGCCCGCTTCGCGCAGCGCTTCGCAGATCGGTTTGGAGGCTTCCCAGATGCCCAGGCCGCCGAACAGCGGCAGGGAAGGGATGTATTTGCCGTCGCCCATGACAGGCTTCAGGATCTCGTCGTCCTTCATGCCGTGCGCTTTGCAGGACACGAAGTCGTCCTGGCCGTAGGCCGGGGCCGAGTGCACCACGCCGGTGCCGCTTTCGGTGGTCACGTAGTCGGCGATGTAGACCGGCGACAGGCGGTCGTAGAAGGCGTCGCGCGCGTGCAGCGGGTGCTTGAAGGCGATGCCGGCCAGCTTGGCGCCGCTGGCGGTGGCGATGATGCTGCCTTCCAGCTTGTAGCGTTCCAGGCAGGAGGCCACCAGGTCCTTGGCCAGGATCAGCAGCAGCGGCTTGCCATCGCGCGCGGTCTGCACCAGCGCGTATTCCACCTCGTGGTGCATGTTCAGGGCCTGGTTGGACGGGATGGTCCAGGGGGTGGTGGTCCAGATCACCACGAAGCCGTCGCCGGCCGGCAGGGCCGGCAGGCCGAAGGCGGCGGCCAGCTTGTCGTGCTCATGGAAGGCGAAGCCGACGTCGATCGCCGGGTCGCGCTTGTTCTGGTATTCCACTTCCGCTTCGGCCAGCGCGGAGCCGCAGTCGAAGCACCAGTTGACCGGCTTCAGGCCGCGGTAGACATAGCCTTTTTCCAGCAGCTTGCCGAGGGCGCGCAGCTCGTCGGCTTCGTTGCGGTAGTTCATGGTCAGGTAAGGGTTGTCCCACTCGCCCAGCACGCCCAGGCGGATGAAGTCCTTCTTCTGGCGCTCGACCTGCTCGTGCGCGTAGGCGCGCGCTTTCGACAGCACCTCGGCGGTCGGCAGGTTCTTGCCGTGCAGTTTCTCGATCTGGATCTCGATCGGCATGCCGTGGCAGTCCCAGCCCGGCACGTAAGGCGCGTCGAAGCCGGCCATGGTGCGCGACTTGACCACGATGTCCTTCAGGATCTTGTTGACGGCGTGGCCGATGTGGATGTCGCCGTTGGCGTAGGGCGGGCCGTCATGCAGCACGAATTTCGGGCGGCCGGCGGCGGCCTTGCGCACGCGCTCGTAGATCTTCTTGTCCTGCCATTGCTTGACCCAGCCCGGTTCGCGCTTGGCCAGGTCGCCGCGCATCGGGAATGGGGTTTCGGTCATATTGACCGGGTATTTGCTCTCTTGCTTCTTGGGTTTGTTGTCGGACATGGTAAATAGCTTTTTAGTTCGTGTTTCGGTGGGCGAAGAAGGCGCGCGCTTGGTCGGCGTCGCGCTCGATGGCTTTGACCAGGGTAGGCAGGTCAATGAACTTTTCTTCGTCCCGTATCTTTTGCAGGAATTCGACGCGCACCACCTTGCCGTAGCAGTGCTGGGCGAAGTCGAAAATATGCACTTCCAGCAGTACGCGGCCGGCATCCTCCACCGTCGGGCGCACGCCCAGGCTGGCCACGGCCGGCAGCGGCTGCGGGCCCAGGCCGTGCACCTGCACGATGAAGATGCCCCACAGGGCAGGGCGGTGCGGCACTTTCAGGTTCAGGGTGGGGAAACCGATGTCGCGCCCCAGCTTGGCGCCGTGGATCACGTGGCCGGAAATCGCGTAGGGATGGCCCAGCAGCGCCTGCGCCTGCGCAAAATCGCCTTGCGCCAGCGCGGCGCGCACGGCGGAGGAGGAGATGCGCGTCTCGCCGTTGCGCACGGTGGGCAGCACTTCCACTTCAAAGCCGTATTGCCGGCCCGCTGCCATCAGCATGGCGACATTGCCGGCGCGCTTGGCGCCGTAGCAGAAATCGTCGCCCACCATCAGCCATTTCACGTGCAGGCCCTCGACCAGCACCTGCTCCACAAAGGATTGCGGCGACTGGCCGGCGAATTGCTCGGAGAAGTGCTCGACGATCACCCGGTCGACGCCATTGGCTTCCAGCGCCTGCAGCTTGTCGCGCAGGTTGGCGATGCGCGGCGGCGCTTTCGACAGGTCACCCAGCTTGCGGGCGAAGAATTCGCGCGGGTGCGGCTCGAAGGTCATCACGGCCGATTCCAGGCCCAGGCGATCGGCGGCGCCGCGCACGCGCGCCAGCAACGCCTGGTGGCCGCGGTGGATACCGTCGAAGTTGCCGATCGTCAAGGCGCAGGGCGCGCGCGCCGCTGCGTTGGGTAGTCCGCGAAATACCTTCATGCTTCAGTTGTTTGGCGTAAATACTTGATTATACGTGGTGAAAGTAAAAAAGCGCTGCCTGCGGGTGCAGGCAGCGCTTTTTCTGGCTCAGCCCGACCGGATCAGATCGGGTGATTAATCAGCATGGACCAGTAACGGGCCAGTTCCGGCTCGCCAGCGGTACCCTTGACGGTCTTCAGGGTGCTCAGGGCGGCGGCTTTCTTGCCGGCGTTGTACTGGGCGATACCGTAGTGCAGCTTGACTTCTTCCGGACGGCGCGCGGAGCCGAGCTTGATCGCTTCCTCGATCAGCTTCAGGCCTGCCTCGCCTTTGCCTTCGGATACCAGGGCGAAGCCCAGGTTGGCCAGGCCGTCAGCGTCTTTTTCCTTACGGAAGTTCGCTTCCTGGGCGGCAGCGTTCTTCTGCAGGTCGGCCTGGGTCTTCAGGGCCAGGTCTTTCAGGCGCTGGTGGCGGCCGGCGTCGGCGCCGGTGCCCAGGGCACCTTTCTTGTAGCCTTCTTCCACGATCTTCAGGGCTTCGGCCGGGTTGCCGGCTTGCAGGGCCAGCTGGCCCATTTCCATGAATTCGGCCGGCTTGGCGATCTGCTTCAGGGCCAGTTTCAGGCGCAGCACGTCCAGGTTCAGGGAACCGGAGAAGCCCGGCTTGCCGACCACGCGGTTCAGCAGGTCAGCCCAGTAGGACGCCTTCGGGTAGGACGCCGCCAGCTTTTCCAGGGTTTGCACGTAGCCGGCCTTGTCGTTCTGCTTCAGCTGGATATTGGCCAGCATTTGCAGGTTGCCTTCCGACTTGGCGCCGCCCGCTTGCAGTTCCTTGGCCGCTTCGGCCAGCTTGCCGCTCTGGTAGTAGGTCTGGATCAGCTGTTCGCGCATCTGGCTGTTGCCCGGATTGTCCTTCAGGACTTTCTGGATGTAGGTGATGGCTTTGGGATAGTCGCGGGCGCGCAGGTAGATGCTGGCCAGCGCTTCGGTGATTTTCGACTGCTGGTTGGCGTTCAGCTTGCCGGAAGCCAGGACGGACTCGAAAGCGCGCGCGGCGGTCTCATTCTCGCCGGCAGCAGCAGCGATGGAGCCGCGCGTGTATTCCAGCTGGAATTTTTCCAGTTCAGATTTATTGCCGACGGCGTCTGCTTCTTTCAGTTTCGCCAGGGCTTCCTTGTTCTTGCCGGAAGCGGCCAGTTTCTGTGCTTCTTGCAGTGGCTTACCGACTTCGGCGCGGACGGATTGTGCGTAGGCGACGGACGACAGGCCCACCATCGGGGCGGCTGCAGTGAAACCGATTGCGGCCATTACCAGGCCGAGATGTGCGAGACGAAACTTGGACATGGGGTGATTTTCTTTCTTCAAAATGCGAAATAGGCAGGATAACCTGCCTATTTGGGAAAATAAAGGGTGTTCTGACCCAATTATTTACTGGAACTGCTCGTTACCGACCAGACCGATCTTGGTGACGCCGAGACGCTGGGCCGAAGCCATTACGCCAGCCACCACGCTGTAGTTCACCAGCTTGTTGGGACGCAGGTGGACTTCAGGCTGGTCAGCCTGGGCCGCTACGTTCATCAGCTTGGCTTCCAGGGCGCTGCGGTCAGGAACGACCACGTTGTCCCACAGGATGGTGCCGTCAAAGTCCACGTCGATGGTCACTACCACAGGTTCCTTGGTTGGCGGTGGCGGGGTGCCGACCGGCATGTTCAGGTTAACCGAGTGGTTAGCTTTAGGAATGGTAATGATCAGCAGAATGATCAGAACGAGCATGACGTCGATCATCGGCGTCATGTTCATTTCCATCATCGGTTCCGCTTCGCCGCCGGAACTGCCTACGCTCATACTCATGAATTGTTTCCTTTTCAGAAGGCCGCCCCTGGTTGCCCGGGGGCGGCTTGTTCTTACATCTTATCAGGTGGTTCGGTGATGAAACCGACCTTCTGGATGCCAGCGCGCTGGGTGGTGTAGATCACACGGCCAATCGATTCATATTTCGCGTCTTTATCGCCGCGCACATGAACTTCAGGCTGAGGCACCTTCACAGCTTCCTCTTTCAGAAAATCGAACAGCTCATTCGTGTCGCGCATTTTCTTCTGGTTCCAGTAGATGTCGCCATCCTTGTTAACAACGATGTTGACGTTCTCTGGCTTGGTCTGGATAGCCTGGTTGATCTCGGCTGGCAGGGTAATCTTCTGCAGCTTCAGAACGACCGGGCTCGTGATCAGGAAGATGATCAGCAGAACCAGCATGATGTCCACGAGCGGAGTCGTGTTGATCTCACTGTTAAGCTGCTCTTCTCCGCCCTCGGAGCCTACGGACATCGACATGGTATTAACCTACTTTTTTCGATGCAGCAGCGGAGGTGGACATTGCGCCGGAGATCAGCACGGAGTGCACGTCAGCGGAGAACGAACGCACATCTTCCATTGCGGTCTTGTTACGACGCAGCAGCCAGTTGTAGCCCAGAACGGCTGGAACTGCTACCAGCAGACCGAACGCGGTCATGATCAGTGCGGCGCCCACAGGACCTGCCACTTTGTCGATCGACGCGTTACCGGACATGCCGATTGCGGTCAGCGCGTGGTAAATACCCCAAACGGTACCGAACAGACCGATGAACGGTGCGGTGGAACCAACGGTTGCCAGGAAGGACAGGCCATCGGACAGACGGGACTGCACTTTGTCTACAGCGCGCTGCACGGACATGGTCACCCAGGTCGACAGGTCGATCTGTTCCAGCAGGGCGCCGTCGTGGTGCTGGGTTGCCTTGGTGCCGGTTTCAGCGATGAAGCGGAATGGGGAACCTTCGGTCAGGGTGGCGGTGCCAGCGGCGATCGAGGAGGCTTTCCAGAACTTGGAAGCGGCTTCTTTCTGCTGCTTGAAGATCTTCTGTTGGTCGATCAGCTTGGTCACGATGATGTACCAGGAGCCGATGGACATGATCGACAGGATGATCAGGGTGGCGCGGTCAACGATACCACCGTCCCACACGGCAGCGATACCGAATGGGGATTCCACTTCTTCTTTCGCGCCTGGCGCAGCTGGCGCAGCTGGAGCGGCTGCGTCGGCTGCTGGTGCTGCTGCCGCGTCAGCTGCTGGAGCTGCAGGTGCGTCAGCGGCTGGAGCCGAAGCGGCTGCCGCGGCAGGAGCGTCAGCCATAGCTGGCGCGCTTACCAGGGCGGTAGCTGCGGTCACCGAGAACAGCACAGCGGCCAGTACAGCGGACAAACGGGTATTCTTAAACATGCTTCCTCCAAATTTGAAAAATTATCAGTTCGCTGGCTTAAACGACAACGGACTTACTTAGTTGCGAGACGGTGTTTTGTCTCTGGTTTATTCCAGCGTCCAGACATACTGCATCTGTTGCCAGGTTTCTTGCGGTTTGCCGTCCACGGTGGCCGGCTTGAATTTGCACTTGGCGATGCCGTTCACGGCAGCCTTGTCCAAATCACGGAAACCACTAGATTTCACTACTTTCGAATCGCCTACACGGCCGTCCGCACTGATAAGGAACGACAGGGTAACCACGCCGGTTTCTTCGTTACGCAGCGACGACTTCGGCCACTCTGGCTTGGCGCAGGTGCTGAAGTCGACCACAGCCGCAGTCTTCACACCAGTTGCCGCAGGGGCAGGAGGTGCTGGCGGAGCTGCTGGCGGTGCGGGACGAATATCCGTGGTGGCTGGCTTCACGTTGGTCGCGTTGGCGATCACGTTCTGCGCTGGCGGCGGTTGCTGCACGTTCACTTCGACCGGAGGAATGAATGGCGGTGGGGGTGCCTTCATCTCAGGAGGAGGTGGCGGTGGCGGCAGTTCTTTTGGCGGAGGCGGGGCTACCTCCTCGATGATCTTGGTCTCCACCGGTTCGATCATCTTGCTGATCATACGCTTGCCCAGGCCGGATACGATGCCGTAACCGACTACAAGGTGCAGCACTACAACGAACGCAATGCCCGTATAGTTCTTTTTCCCGGCAATTTTCTCGTTATCACTGAAATTCATGCCTGCTTTCTCCAATACCAACTCTTTGTGTTGCTACTTTAAACCCCCAAAATGGCGACACAAAACCACCAGCCGCATCCGGGACGTCGGCGAATTATACATACGAATTTTGGATTTTTGCATAGAATTTTGTCCGTAAAACCGTTTAAATTTCATGCCCTTAGCCCCATATTGGCAGGCTGGCGTCCGATGGCCGCTAGACCATCTGGCAGAAAAAGCAAGAGAAAATTGAGTATTTTTTCGCCGGTGCGATTGATCTTCATCAGTTTTTTGCGAATACAAAAGATTCCCCGCCAACTTTGCTGGCGAGGCTGAGGAAATTTGGTGAAGTGTGTTGCTTTGACGAAACTCTGTCAAAACGCGCCAGGTCAGATCACCCGGTTACGCTTTTCGCGCTTGCACTCAATGGTGCTGACCACCTGGCCATCCGGCGCAACCGTGTCCAGGTGCACGTCGAATCCCCACAGCCGGGCCACATGCTTCAGGACTTCCTGCGCCTGCTGGTTCAGGGGGCGGCGGTTGTACTGCGTGTGGCGCAGTGTGAGGGCGCGGTCGTCGCGGGTATTGACCGACCACACTTGTATATTGGGCTCGCGGTTGCCCAGGTTGTACTGGTCGGCCAGCATTTGCCGCACGTAGCGGTAGCCCAGTTCGTCATGAATGGCCGAGACGGCCAGCTTCTCATTCTTGTCGTCATCTAATACAGCAAAGAAGTGGAACTCGCGGATCAGGCGCGGCGAAAGGTACTGGGCAATGAAACTTTCGTCCTTGAAATTGCGCATCGCAAAGTCGAGGGTTTTCTTCCAGTCGCTGCCGGCGATGTCGGGGAACCATTCCCGGTCTTCCTGGGTCGGGTTCTCGCAGATGCGGCGGATGTCCGACATCATGGCGAAACCCAGGGCGTAGGGATTGATGCCGTTGTAATAGGGGCTGTGCACCGGCGGCTGGTACACCACATTGGTGTGGCTCTTCAGGAATTCCATCATGAAGCCGTCGCCCACCACGCCTTCGTCATAGAGCTGGTTGAGGATGGTGTAGTGCCAGAAGGTGGCCCAGCCCTCGTTCATGACCTGGGTCTGGCGCTGCGGGTAGAAGTACTGGCTGATCTTGCGCACGATGCGCACCACCTCGCGCTGCCAGGGTTCCAGCAGCGGCGCGTACTTCTCTATAAAGTAGAGCAGGTTCTCTTCCGGTTCCTGCGGGAAGCGCGGCGCCGGCTTGTCCACCGCTTCCTCCTCCCGCCGCGGCAAGGTGCGCCACAGTTCATTGATCTGCGACTGCAGGTAGGCTTCGCGCTCCTTCTGTTTCAGCTGTTCCTGCGCCAGCGACAGCTTGGCCGGGCGCTTGTAGCGGTCCACGCCGTAGTTCTGGATCGCGTGGCAGGAGTCGAGCAGGAGTTCCACCGCGTCGATGCCATGCCGCTGCTCGCATTCGGTGATGTAGTTCTTGGCGAACAGCATGTAATCGATGATGGCGTCGGCATCGGTCCAGGTGCGGAACAGATAGTTGCCCTTGAAGAAGGAGTTGTGCCCATAGGCAGCATGGGCAATCACCAGCGCCTGCATGGTCAGGCTGTTCTCCTCCATTAAATAGGCGATGCAGGGATTGGAATTGATGACGATCTCATAGGCCAAGCCCATCTGTCCGCGCTTATAGCCTTTCTCCGTGGACAGGAAGTGCTTGCCGAACGACCAGTGCGCATAGGACACCGGCATGCCGACCGAGGTGTAGGCATCCATCATTTGTTCGGCGGTAATGATCTCCAGCTGGTTGGGGTAGGTGTCGAGGCCGAAGTTGTGCGCCACGCGGCGGATTTCCTCGTGCGCCTGCTCGATCAGCTCGAACGTCCACTCGGATTGCTCGGGCAGGGCGCGTGGATGCGGCGGGCGTTTGGTCATCTGGTTCATTTTGGCTGCTTCTTGAACAATTCGCGGAACACCGGGTAAATATCGGCCGGCGTGACTATCTTCTGCATGGCGAAGTGCGGGTGATACTCCGGCACCTGCGAATATTGCTCCCACAGGTTTTGCGGCGGGCCGTCGGTGATCTCGACGTAGGTGTAGTACTGCACCTTGGGCATGATGGTGTTGACCAGTAGTTGCCGGCACAGCACGGAATCGTTGTCCCAGTTGTCACCATCCGAGGCCTGCGCCACGTAGGCGTTCCAGCTACCGCCGCCGAAGCGCTCGTCGATCACCTTGTTTAAGAGGTGCAGGGCGGAGGACACCACGGTGCCGCCCGATTCGCGCGAGTGGAAGAATTCATTCTCGTCCACCTCCGACGCGGCCGTGTGGTGGCGGATGAAAACCACCTCGATCTTGTCGTACACGCGCTTGAGGAAGAGGTAGAGCAGGATGAAGAAGCGCTTGGCGGTGTCCTTGCGCTGCTCGTCCATCGAGCCCGACACGTCCATGATGCAGAACATCACGGCCTGCGTCATCGGCTTGGGCACCTTGACGCGGTTCGAATAGCGCAGGTCGAACGGGTCGATATAGGGAATCGCCAGCAGGCGCGTGTGCAGGTGGTGGATCAGCTTTTTCAGCTCGATCACCTGCGGGTCGTCCAGCGGGGCGCCGGCCACCAGCAATTCCTCCAGCTCGCGCTCGGCCTCGACCAGGCGCTTGCGCGAGGAGCCGCCGACGGCAATGCGCCGGCCCAGCGCGCCGCGCAGCGAGCGCAGCACGTGGATGTTGGAGGGCGTGCCGGATACCGTATAGCCGGCGCGCTGCTGCTTGAACTCGGTGGTGGCGGTCAGCTGGGTCTTGACCATGTGCGGCAGTTCCAGGTCCTCGAAGAAGTAGTTCATGAATTCTTCGCGTGACAATTCGAAGATGAAGTCATCCTCGCTGGTCTGGTCGCTGTTGCCCGCGCGGCCGCGGCCGCTGCCACCGCCGCCCTTGGGACGGTTGATCTGGTCGCCCTTCTGGTACTCCTGGTTACCCGGGTTGACCACTTCCCACACCCCGCCATGGGCATGCCCGAACGACGGTTCGTTCACGTCCTTGACGGGAATGGAGACCTTTTCGCCATTCTCGATGTCGGTAATCGAGCGCCCCTTGATGGCGCGCCCGACCGCATCCTTGATCTGGCCCTTGTAGCGCCGCAAAAAACGCTCGCGGTTGATCGCGGACTTATTCTTGCCCTGCAAACGTCGGTCGATGAGGTAAGTCATGTGCCTCCTGCCTGCTTGATTGGCGCGTCCTGATTATCCACCTAATTAGATCAGGACGACTTCCGCACGCGCAGATACCATTCGCACAGCAGCCGGACCTGCTTGGCCGTGTAACCCTTTTCCACCATGCGCGCCACGAAGTCGGCGTGTTTGTTGGCGTCCTCGGCGCTGGCCTTGGCGTTGAAGGAAATCACCGGCAGCAGTTCCTCCGTATTGGAGAACATTTTCTTCTCGATCACCGTGCGGAACTTCTCGTAACTGGTCCAGGCCGGGTTCTTGCCGCCATTGTTGGCGCGCGCGCGCAAGCCGAAGTTGACGATCTCGTTGCGGAAGTCTTTCGGGTTCGAAATCCCGGCCGGCTTCTCGATCTTCTCCAGCTCGTTGTTGAGCGACTCGCGGTCGAAGCTCTCGCCGGTGTCCGGGTCGCGGTATTCCTGGTCCTGGATCCAGAAGTCGGCAAAAGTCACATAGCGGTCGAAGATGTTCTGGCCGTATTCCGAGTAGCTCTCCAGGTAGGCGGTCTGGATCTCCTTGCCGATGAACTCGACATAGCGCTGGGCCAGGTGCTCTTTGATATAGGAGAAGTACTTTTGCTCGGTCTCCGGCGGGAACTGCTCGCGTTCGACCTGCTGCTCCAGCACGTAGAGCAGGTGCACCGGATTGGCCGCCACCTCGGTCGAGTCGAAGTTGAACACTTTCGACAGGATTTTGAAGGCAAAGCGGGTCGACAGGCCGTTCATGCCCTCGTCCACCCCGGCATAGTCCACGTATTCATGGATGGACTTGGCTTTCGGGTCGGTGTCCTTGAGGTTTTCACCGTCGTACACCAGCATTTTGCTGAAAATGCTCGAGTTTTCCGGTTCCTTCAGGCGCGACAGGATGGCGAACTGCGACATCATGCGCAGGGTGCCGGGGGCGCACGGCGCCTTGTCGAGCGAGGAGTTGTGCAGCAGCTTCTCGTAGATCTTGATTTCGTCGGTCACGCGCAGGCAGTACGGCACCTTGACGATATAGATACGGTCGAGGAATGCCTCGTTGTTGCGGTTGTTCTTGAAGCTCTTCCACTCCGACTCGTTCGAGTGCGCCAGGATGATGCCCTCGAAGGGAATCGCGCCGAAGCCCTCGGTGCCCTTGTAGTTGCCTTCCTGGGTGGCGGTCAGCAGCGGGTGCAGCACCTTGATCGGCGCCTTGAACATTTCCACGAATTCCATCAGGCCCTGGTTGGCCAGGCACAGGCCGCCGGAATAGCTGTAGGCGTCCGGATCATCCTGCGAATAGTCCTCCAGCTTGCGGATGTCGACCTTGCCCACCAGGGAGGAGATGTCCTGGTTGTTCTCGTCGCCCGGCTCGGTCTTGGAAATGGCCACCTGCTTCAGCACGGAAGGGTAGCGCTTGACCACGCGGAACTGGTTGATGTCGCCATTGAATTCGTGCAAGCGCTTGACGGCCCAGGGCGAGGGGATGTTGCGCAGGTAGCGGCGCGGGATGCCGTAATCCTCTTCCAGGATGGTGCCGTCTTCCACCTCGCTGAACAGGCCGAGCGGCGATTCATTCACCGGCGAACCTTTCAGGCAATAGAAAGGCACTTCTTCCATCAGGGTTTTCAGCTTTTCCGCAATCGACGACTTGCCGCCGCCGACCGGGCCCAGCAGGTAGAGGATCTGCTTGCGCTCTTCCAGCCCTTGCGCCGCGTGGCGGAAGTAGGCGACCACCTGCTCGATCACGTCCTCCATGCCGTAGAACTCACGGAAGGCCGGGTAAATCTTGATGACCTTGTTGGCGAAGATGCGCGACAGGCGCGTGTCGTTGCGCGTGTCGACCAGGGTCGGTTCGCCGATGGCAGCCAGCATGCGTTCAGCCGCCGAAGCGTAGGTCAGGCGGTCCTTTTTGCAAAGCGCGAGGTATTCGGAGAGGGACATTTCCTCTTCCTTGGTGCGCTCATACCGTGCTGCGTAGTTGTCAAAAATGGTCATGTGAATGTCCTTTAATGAAAAATCTACTCGTCACATGGTCGGCAGTCGTAGCGTGGGCTGCAGGCCTGCGTCATTCGCGCCAGCTTGCCTGAGGTGCCAGGGATTGCCCGAGGCTCGGAGCTGGATCATTATTAGCCGGCGGGGGGATGGTTGCCGGGCTCGAAACGCATCTTACGTTGATGAAATTTATTATTGCTCTATTGGATGTAGAAGTAAAGCAGGACCAGTCCCCGCGCGCGTTAGCACCACAGTAGCACGGCTGGCCCGACTCTGCAGCACACTTAATTGCAGTAAGATTGCACACCTAGCCAGCAGCCTGAGAGAGCAAAAATGACCACCCAAATGCGCGCCATCGTGCAGAACATGCCCAAAGCGGAACTGCACATCCATATCGAAGGCTCACTGGAGCCGGAACTGATTTTCACCCTGGCCGAACGCAACGGCGTGACACTGGCCTACCCGTCGGTGGACGCGTTGCGCGCCGCCTATGCCTTTACCGACCTGCAATCCTTCCTCGACATTTACTATGCCGGCGCCAGCGTGCTGCGCAAGGAGCAGGACTTTTACGACATGACGGCGGCCTACCTGCAGCGCGCCCAGGCCGACCATGTGCGCCATACCGAAATTTTCTTCGACCCGCAGACCCACACCGCGCGCGGCGTGCCGATGGCCGACGTGATCAACGGCATCCACCGCGCCTGCGCCGACAGCCCGCTGAGCGCCAGCCTGATCCTGTGCTTCCTGCGCCACCTGAGCGAAGAGGATGCCATCGCCACCCTGGAGGCGGCGCTGCCGTACCGCGACAAGTTCATCGGCGTCGGCCTTGACTCCTCCGAAGTGGGCCACCCGCCGGAAAAATTCGCCCGCGTCTTCGCGCGCTGCCGCGACCTCGGCCTGCGCCTGGTGGCGCACGCCGGCGAGGAGGGCCCGCCGGCCTATATTGAAACCGCGCTCGACCTGCTCAAGGTGGAGCGCATCGACCACGGCGTGCGCTGCCTGGAAGACCCGGCCCTGACGCGCCGCCTGGCCGCCATGCGCATGCCGCTCACGGTCTGCCCGCTGTCCAACACCAAATTGCGCGTGTTCGACCAGATGCGCGACCACAACCTGCTGCAGCTGCTGGACGCCGGCCTGGTCGCGATGGTCAATTCCGACGACCCGGCCTATTTCGGCGGCTATCTGAACGATAATTTCGTGGCCGTCTTCGACGCGCTGCCGCTGGGCCTGGCCCATGCCCACCAGCTGGCGCGCAACAGCTTTGAAGCCGCCTTCCTGCCGGCGCCCGAGAAGCAGCGCTTCCTGGACGAAGTCGATACCTATTTTTCTGCCTTTAACGTGGTCTGAGCAATGTTCAAACAAGCCTTGAGGATGACGGCGCGCGACTGGCGCGCCGGGCAATTGCGCTTCCTGCTGGTGGCGCTGGTGGTGGCGGTGGCGGCCATGTCGGCGGCCGGCTTCTTTATCGACCGCCTGCGCGCCGGGCTCAATCGCGACGCCCACCAGCTGCTGGGCGCCGACATGGTGGCGGCCTACGACAACCCGATCCCCGCCGCCTGGCGCGAGGAAGCGCTGCGGCGCGGCCTGCGGGTGGCGCAAACCATGGCCTTCCCCAGCATGGCCCAGGCCGGGGAGGGCGACGCCGCCCGTTCCGTGCTGGTCTCGCTCAAAGCGGTCAGCGCGGAATACCCGCTGCGCGGCCGCGTCAAAGTCAACACCGACCTGGCCCAGGCCAGCGAAAGCATCGGCACCCCGGCCCCGGCCGCGCCGGCGGCGGGCACGGTCTGGATCGACCCTTCGCTGGCCGGCACGCTGGAGGTGGCCATCGGCGGCACCTTGCAGCTGGGCGACAAGCAATTCCGCGTCACGCAGCTGATTGCCGCCGAGCCGGATCGCGGCGGCGGCTTCATCAACTTCGCGCCGCGCGTCTTCGTGCCGCTGTCCGACATGGCCGCCACCAACCTGGTGCAGGAAGGCTCGCGCATCGGCTACCGCCTGCTGGTGGCCGGCAATGGCGCCAGCGCCAAGCCGGCGCAGGAATTCGGCGAATGGCTGCGCGCCCTGGTCAAGAAAGACAATGTGCGCGGCGTGCGCATCGAGTCGCTGGAGGAAGGGCGGCCGGAAATGAACGCCACCCTGGACCGCGCCGACCGTTTCCTGTCCCTGGTCGGCCTGCTGTCGGCCATGCTGGCCGCGGTGGCCGTGGCCATGGCCGCGCGCCGCTTCATGCAGCGCCACCTCGACTCCTGCGCCATGCTGCGCTGCCTGGGCCTGACGCAGAACCAGGTGACCGTGATCTACCTGGTGGAATTCCTGCTGGTCGGCCTGGCCGGCAGCGCGCTCGGCGTGCTGGTCGGCTTTGGCGCGCACTATGTGCTGATCGAGCTGCTGGGCAGCCTGGTGGGCGCCGACATCCCGCCGCCCTCGCTGCTGCCGGCGCTGCAAGGCCTGGCCACCGGCCTGCTGCTGCTGGCCGGCTTCGCCCTGCCGCCCATCCTGCAGCTGCGCAATGTGCCGCACAACCGTGTCATCCGGCGCGAGCAGGCGGCGCCCAAGCCAGCCGCCCTGGCCACGTATGGCCTGGGCATTGCCGCCTTCGGCGCACTGCTGCTGTGGCAATCGAATGACGTCAAGCTGGCCGCCATGACCGGCGGCGGCTTCCTGGCCGGCTTCGGCCTGTTCGCCCTGGTGGCCTGGCTCGGCCTGCAAGCGCTGCGCCCGCTGCGCAACGTCTTCCCACAGCAAGCCTGGCGCTTCGCGGTCACCTCGCTGCGCCGCCGCCCGGGCGCCACCGTGGTGCAGGTGGTCTCGCTTTCGCTGGGCCTGATGGCGCTGCTGCTCTTGACCGTGGTGCGCGGCGACCTGATGACGACCTGGCGCAACACCATGCCGCCGGACGCGCCGAACCGCTTCATCATCAACATCCAGCCGGACCAGAAGGACGCCATTGCCAGCCGCCTGCAAGCGGCCGGGGTCAAGGAGCTGCCGCTGTACCCGATGATCCGCGGCCGCCTGCTGGCCGTGAACGGCAAGGTCATCACGCGCGACACCTACAGCGACGAGCGCGCGCGCGGCCTGGCCGAACGCGAATTCAACCTGTCCACCATGACCGAGCTGCCGGCGCAGAACCAGGTCACCGCCGGCAAGTGGGCGATGCAAGGGCAGGCCGGCGAAGCTTCGGTGGAGGAGGGCCTGGCCAAGACGCTGGGCTTGAAGCTGGGCGACAGCATGCGCTTCGACATCGCCGGCTCGCCGGTGGAAGCGAAGATCACCAGCCTGCGCAAGCTCGAATGGGGCTCGATGCGCGTGAATTTCTTCGTCATCCTGAACCCGGCGGTGATGGCCGACACCCCGCAGACCTATATCACCGCCTTCCACATGCCGGCGGGCGGCGCCCAGGCCGGCACCGCGCTGTCGCGCGCATTCCCCAACCTCACCATCATCGATGTGGGCGGCGTGGTGCGCCAGGTGCAAACGGTGCTCGAGCAGGTGATCCAGGCCGTGGAATTCCTGTTCGCCTTCACCCTGTTGTCCGGTGTGCTGGTGCTGTACGCCGCGTTGATGGGCTCGCAGGACGAACGGCGCCGCGAAGCCGGCCTGCTGCGCGCCCTGGGCGCCACCCGGCGCCAGCTGTCGCAAGCGCAGCTGATTGAATTCATGCTGGTGGGCGGTGTCGGCGGCCTGCTGGCCGCCACCGGCGCCGGCTTGATGGGATGGGGCCTGGCCACCTACCAGTTCAAGTTCCCCTGGACCATCAGCATCTGGGTCTGGGTCGCCGGCCTGGTGGCGGGCGCCCTGTGCGCGGTGATCGGCGGCTGGCTCGGCCTGCGCAATGTCCTCAACCATCCGCCGCTGCAAACCCTGCGCGAAGCCTGACGCCGGGGCCGCCGGCTGGCCGCGTTAGGCGGCCAGCGGCGGGGTGTGCTGGCGCAGGAATTCGGCGTAGGGGGTGGGCTTGATGGCGAGCAGGGCCGGGTCGATGTCGAACAGGGCCCAGTAGTAAGTTTCCACTCCCTGGCACACCTGCGGTTCCTTGCAGAAGCGGTGCCAGTGCTGGCCGACCTCGTTGGAATACATGCCGTCCGGCGGGAAGAAGGGCAGCATGCGTTTTTCCTCCAGCGCTTGCAGCAGCGAGGCCGGGGCGCGGCTGTCGCGCGCCATTTCCACCTGGGCCTGGTAGCCGCGCTCCGTCTCTACCACCATCAGCTTGGCCGCGCCGTCGGCATTGAAGAACAGCACGCCGCTCGGGGAGGGGAACAGGTAGTGCTCGACAAAACCGTGCTCGCGGTACAGGCGCTGCACCACCTGGGCCAGCGCGCCGCAGCGCAGGAAGCTGAATTCGTGCAGCACCAGCATTTCCAGCAGGGTTTCCGAGCGCTCACGGAAGAAGGCTTTCTGCAGCGCCGCCACTTCCTCCTCCAGCCGGTCCAGCGCATCGTCGGCGCTCTTCTTGATGTAGCGGTCGATCAGGCCGCGGTTGAAGGCGTCCACCGCAATCTTCTCGTCGGCCTGGCCGGTAAACAGGATCTTTTTGCACGGCAGGTGCTGGATGGCCTGGCAGAACGCCACGCCGTTCATCTGCGGCATCGAGTAGTCGACCACCAGCACCGAAGGGATGGAAAAGCGCTGGCGCTGGCCGGAGATGCGGTAAATGCGCTCCAGGTCCACCGCCACATTGCGCTGCTCGGCCGACTGGTTGGGATTGTCGAAGTCCACCTGCAAGGGCAGCTCGCTGCTGCGGGCGTTCTGTTTGAACCACTCGAGTGCCTGCAGCGGATCGTGGAAGCAGACGCTGGCCTGCATGGGGTCGAGCTGGAACACCAGGCTATGCAGGAAGGTGTCGCTGTCGTCCACCAGGACGGTCATGGTGGGGTGGGCGTAAACGGGCAGTTTCATGGTTCAGCGGCTGGCAGGTGAAGGAAATTCGAGCACAAAGATAGCATAAGCATGCTCGCGGGAGACACAATGTAGTCGCGCTTCCCACGCTTGCATCACCTGGCGGCACAATGCCAGGCCGATGCCGGCGCCATTATGCTCCGGGTAGGCGAAGAAGCGTTGGAAAATCAGCGGCAGGTGGCGCGGCGCGATGCCGCAGCCGGTATCGACCACCAGCAGGCGCGGCGTGCTGCGCGCGCCGTCGATCACGATCCGCACCCGCCCTTTGCCGGCGCGCTGCACCGATTGCATGGCATTGCGCAGGAGGTTCAGCAGCAGCATGATGGCCAGCTCGTTCTGGCCGCCGAAGCGGAAATCGCTGCGCACCTGCAGCGCCACTTGCTGGCGCTGGGCTTCGCCGGTGAAGGGGTAGCGGCGCAGGGCCGATTCCACCGTGTCGAGCATGGAGACGGTTTCGTGCGGGTCCAGCTTTTGCCGCACCGCCTGCGCGCTAAGCAGGAACAGGTCGATCATGTGGTTCATGTGGCGCACCTCGTACTGCATGCGCCCCAGCGCCTGGCGCATGACGGGGCTTTCCTGCCCGCTGCGCTGCTGCAGGCGCGACAGGCCGCGCACATTGGCGTCCAGGCTGGCCAGCGGCGTGCGCATTTCGTGCGCCACGGCGCCCAGGCCTTCGCCCAGGCCCTCCAGCTTTTCCTCCTCCAGCGCCTTGCGGCTCAGGGAGAACACCCACATCCAGCCCACCAGGAACAGCTGCGCCGGCAGCAGTTGCAGCACTTCCTGCGACAGCAGCGTGCGGCCCGCGCCCAGCAGAACAGCCAGCAGCAGGGCCGCCCCGACGCCCACCGCGCCCGCGCGCAAGGCCTGGCGGAAGTCAAAGTGGAACAGGGCCACCAGCATCACCAGCATCACCTGCGACCAGGCGGCATTGGCGCCGTTCATCAGGAACATGAAGGTGCAGAAGAAGGGCAGTTCGAAGGTGACCAGCAGCAGGGTGTAGCGGTCGCGCTGCCTGTGCGGCAGCTTGCGCGCCAGCAGGCCGCCCAGGGCCAGCAGGGTGCCGAGCGCGCGCAGCGGCAGGTTTTCGTAGGGTTGCGGCAGCAGCCAGGCGAAGAACACGTAATACAGGGGGAAACAGCTAACACCCAGCCAGCTCAGGGCGGCCAGGCGCAAGTCGGCAATTTCTTCGGCGCTGCGCGCGCGCAGCACTGATCGGATCAGGCGTGGAATCATCTTTTCATGATGGCGGTTTGTGCCGGGGTTTTGCGCGGTATCAGCACGAAGCTTGATCCACATCAATACGTCCATGCGCTATCATTATCCATATGAATCAAGAATCACGCACCCTTTATGACGTTATCGGCGGCGAAACCAAGCTGCGCGAGATGGTCGACCGTTTTTATGACCTGATGGAGCTGGAGCCGGAATTCGCCGGCATCCGCGCCATGCACCCGCCCAGCACCGACGGCTCACGCGACAAGCTGTTCTGGTTCCTGAGCGGCTGGATGGGCGGGCCGGACCTGTTTATCGAGCGTTTCGGCCACCCGCGCCTGCGCGCGCGCCACCTGCCGTTTGCGGTCGGCTCCAGCGAGCGCGACCAGTGGCTGCGCTGCATGGCGTGGGCCATGCAGGATGTCGGTATCGCCGAAGACTTGCGCCTGCGCCTGATGGAGTCCTTCTACCAGACCGCCGACTGGATGCGGAACAAGGCCGATTGATGGAGTTATACATCCTGCTGGCGCTGGCCGCCGTCATCATCATCCTGCAAATCGTCGCGCTGTTGCGCAGCCGTGGCGGCGACGTGGCCGACCAGCTGGACCGGGTGGAGCGCGAAGTGCGCCTGCAGCTGCAGGCCACCGCCCAGGCGCAGCGCCAGGAAATGGGCAATATGCTGGCGCAGTCGCACGCCGCCACCGTGCAGCAGCTGGAAACCATGCGGCGCCAGATCGAGGTGCTGACCGAATCGAACACGCGCCGCTTGCTGGAAGTGCGCGTGGCGCTGGAAACCAAGATGCGCGAGCTGCAAGCCGATAACGGCGCGCGGCTGGAGGAAATGCGCAAGACGGTCGATGAAAAACTGCACGAGACGCTGGAAACGCGCTTGACTGAATCGTTCCGCCAGGTGTCGGAGCGGCTGGAGCGGGTGCACCAGGGCCTGGGCGAGATGCAGCAGCTGGCGCTGGGCGTGGGCGACCTGAAACGCGTGCTGACCAATGTGAAAACGCGCGGCACCTGGGGCGAAGTGCAGCTGGAAATGCTGCTGGAGCAGATCCTGACGCCGGAGCAATACGCGAAAAACGTCGAGACCGTGCCCGGCACCAATGCCCGCGTTGAGTTCGCGCTCAAGCTGCCGGGCCAGAAGGAGGGCGGGGCGCCGGTGTGGATGCCGATCGACGCCAAGTTCCCGAAAGAGCAATACGAGCGCCTGCTGGAAGCGGCCGACCGGGCCGATGCCGAAGCGGTGGCCAGCGCCGGCCGCGAGTTGGAACGCGCCGTGCGCAACGAAGCGCGCACCATCGCCGAAAAATACCTGTCGCCGCCGCTGACGACCGATTTCGCCATCCTGTTCCTGCCGACCGAAGGCTTGTATGCGGAAGTGATGCGGCGCCCCGGCCTGGCCGATGAACTGCAGCGCGTGAACCGGGTCAGCATCGCCGGTCCCTCGACGTTGACTGCGCTGCTGAACAGCTTGCAAATGGGCTTCCGCACGCTGGCGCTGGAAAAGCGTTCTTCGGAAGTGTGGCAGGTTTTGGGCGCGGTGAAGACCGAGTTCGCCAAATTTGGCGACGTGCTGGCCGCTACCAAGACCACCCTGGAACGCGCCGCCCGCAATATCGAATCGGCCGAGGTGCGCAGCCGCCAGATGGCGCGCAAGCTGAAATCGGTGGAAGCCTTGCCGGCCGAAGCGGCGCTGCTGATGCTCGGTGCCGCCGATGCTGCCGAAGGCACGGACGGTGCCGAAGCCGATGCCGATAGCGTCGCCTGAGCGATGACGCGCCTGGCGTGCCTGATGGTGGCCTGGCTGCTGCCCGCAGCGGCCAGCGCGCAGGCGGAAGATCCGGCGCCGGCCGCGACCATGCCCAGCATGCGCCAACGCGTCGACGCCGCCAGCCTGGCCCCGGAACGCGACAGCTTCGGCCGTGCGCGGGGCGTGCCCCGCCCGCAAACCGCCGCCGCGCGCGCGCTGGACCAGGCGTGGAAGAAGGATGCTGCCGAAGCCAACCTGAAGGCGTGGTCAGAAGTGCTCATCAAGTGCCAGCAGGCCAGCAACCCGGCCTGGACCACGGCGATCATGCGCAGCGAGCCGCAGCAAGCCCACTGCTACCGGTACTAGGCTATTGTTGTGCAGCGGCCGCTGAGGTCGACGCGCCAGGCCCCGTCAACGACGCGGTTGCCGGTTTCAGTCCGGGCTTCTGCCATAGCGTCCAAGCTGGCCTTGCAACCATCGGCCAGGCGCTTCATCAGAGCAGTCCCTCGAACAGGATCACGTCCACCATATCGCCTTGCGCCACATTGCCTTGCTCGTCAGGCAGCACCAGCATGCAGTTCGCTTCCGACATGGAGCGCAGGATGCCTGAGCCTTGTGATCCTGTGATGCGCACCTCGCGCGTGCCGTCCAGGGCGCTGGACAGGATGCCGCGCTGGTACTCGGTGCGGCCCGGCTTCTTGCGGATCGTTTGCGCCGAGCGCACGCGCAGCAGCTGGTCGGCGGGCGCCTCGGCGCCCATCATGCGCAGCAGGGCGTGGCGCGCGAAGAAGTAGAAGCTGACCATCACCGCCACCGGGTTGCCCGGCAAGCCGAACAGGTAGGCGCTGTGGCCGTTGGAGCGCAGGCGGCCGAAGGCCAGCGGGCGGCCCGGCCGCATATTGATTTTCCAGAAGTGGACGTCGCCCACGGCGGCCATCACCTGCTTGGTGTAGTCGGCCGCGCCGACCGATACGCCGCCCGAGGTGATCACGGCGTCGGCGCACTCGCAGGCGGTGCGCAGCGCCGCTTCCAGCGACGCGGCGTCGTCTTTGACGATGCCCATGTCGACGATGTCGCAGCCAAGCCGCTGCAGCATGCCGAACAGGGTGTAGCGGTTGCTGTCGTACACGCAGCCATCGGCCAGCGGCTCGCCGATCGAGCGCAGTTCATCGCCGGTGGAGAAGAAGGCCACGCGCAGGCGGCGCTGCACCGGCACCTCGGCCAGGCCGAGCGAGGCCACCAGGCCCAGGTCGGCCGGGCGCAGCAGCTTGCCCTTGCGCAGCGCGGGCAAGCCGGCGGCCAGGTCTTCGCCCTTGAAGCGGCGGTTATCGCCGCTGCGCACCGTATTGGGCGCAATGGTCACGGCCACGTCGCTCAGGTCGGCCGCCAGTTCTTGCGGCAGCACGGTGTCGCAGCCGTCCGGCATGACGCCGCCGGTCATGATGCGCACGCATTCGCCCGGCCCCGGCTTGAGCGCGGTGGGGCGGCCGGCCAGGGCGGTGCCGATCACCTTGAGCGTGGTGTTGGCATCGGCCTTGAGCTGGCTGCCGGCAAAGGCGTAACCGTCCATGGCGGAGTTGTCGTGCGCCGGCACATTGATCGGCGAAATCACGTCCTCCGCCAGGACCCGGTCCAGGGCGCTGCGCAGGGCTACCTTTTCGACGCCGCGCACCGGCTGGACGAAATCGCGGATGACGCGCTGCGCGCTGCGCACCGGCAGCGCATCCGGGTCGTAGGCGGCGAGGCAGCTGGCCACGTCTTTCAGTGCCGGATTGGCGGCGCTTTCTTCTTCCTTTTGCAGCTCGGCCAGGGTGTTGATGTTGCGGAAGGCGTTGGCATCGCTGAACAGCACCTGCGCCACCTTGATCGAGCGGTACCAGCCGTCCATGCGGCGCGCGCCGCTGGCGAGGTAGGCCTCGAGGGCCGGCAGGGCGCTCTTGCGCACCAGGCAGAATACCGGGTGCGGTTGTGTGTGCGTGGCGCCGCTGTCGTCGCTGTCCAGCGTGGCGGCCACAGCCAGGTCGGCCCCCTGCGCTTGCAGCGCGTCGTACAGGCGCTGTGCCAGGTCGGCGGGCAGGAAGGGCGAGTCGCAGGGCGCGGTCAACAGCAGGTCGGTGGCGCAGTGGCGCAAGCCGGTTTGCAGGCCGGCCAGCGGGCCTTCGTAGCCTTGCAGTTCATCTTGCAGGACCGGCACGCCCAGCGCGCCGTAGGCGGCCAGGTTGCGGTTGGCGTTGATGGTGACGCTGGCGGCCTGGGGGGCGAGCCGTTGCAGCACATGGGCCGCGAGGGGCAGGCCGCGGAACGGTTGCAGTCCCTTGTCGACGCGGCCCATGCGGGTGGCGCGGCCGCCCGCCAGGATGAATGCACTGATGCTCTCCATGTACTGCTTATCCCCCGATGTATGACATTTCGACTTTGCGCCTGGCGCCTTGCACCAGGCCGTCGGTATTGATGGTGCGCAGCTCCGAGTAGCGGTCGCTGCGCACGCGCCACAAGGCGCCGACGGCGGCTGAGATTTCGGCCTCGCTGCGGCCCTCGCGCAGCAGGGCGCGCAGGTCGTGGCCGCGCGAGGCGAACAGGCAGGTGTACAGCTTGCCCTCGGTGGACAGGCGGGCGCGCGAACAGTCCTTGCAGAAGGCCTGGGTGACGCTGGAAATCACGCCGATTTCGCCGCCGCCGTCGGTGTAGCGCCAGCGTTCGGCGGTTTCGCCGGTGTAGTTCGGGTCGATCGGCGCCAGCGGCATCTCGGCGCCGATCATGCGCACCACCTCGGCCGATGGCACCACGTCGCGCATATTCCAGCCGTTCGAGCTGCCCACGTCCATGAACTCGATAAAGCGCAGGATCACCGGCGAGCCTTTGAAGTGGCGCGCCAGCGGCAGCACCTCCTGCTCGTTCATGCCGCGCTTGACGACGGTGTTGACCTTGACCGGCCCCAGGCCGGCCTGGTGCGCCACCTCGATCCCGTGCAGCACGTCGGCCACCGCGAAATCGACGTCGTTCATGCGTTTGAAGACCGCGTCGTCCAGCGCGTCGAGCGAGACGGTGACGCGCTTCAGGCCCGCATCCTTCAGCGACTGCGCTTTGCGCGCCAGCAGGGAGCCGTTGGTGGTCAGGGTGATGTCGAGCGGCTTGCCGCTCGCCGTGCGCAGCCCGGCCAGCATTTCGACCAGCCGTTCCACATTCTTGCGCAGCAGCGGTTCGCCGCCGGTCAGGCGGATTTTCTCCACACCGTGTTCAATGAACAGGCGCGCCAGGCGCGTGATCTCCTCGAAGGTCAGCAGGGCGTTGTGCGGCAGGTACTGGTAATCCTTGTCGAACACTTCCTTCGGCATGCAGTAGACGCAGCGGAAGTTGCAGCGGTCGGTGATGGAAATGCGCAGGTCGTGCAGCGGACGGTCGAGCCGATCCCGCAGGCTGCCCGTGGGCGCCTCGAGGGTGGCGGGGATGGCCGGCGTCTGGCTGCGGCCATCATTCAGGAGGATGATTTTTTCGGTCATGCTGGGGTGTTCTGTTACACCCGGTACGATAGCACGATGCCAGCAATTGCACAGGCTATCAGCACACGGATTGTGCCTTGCTTGAACCGCATCAAGGCGATGGCGGCGGCCGCGGCAATCAAGAGGGCCGGCCACTCCCATTGGCCGGCCGGGCGGAAGACATGGCTGCCGAAAAATAATGCCAGGCTGGCAATCACGCCGACCACGGCGGCGGCGATGGCGGTGAGCGGCGCGGTCATGCGCAGATTGCCGCGCGTGGACTCGACCAGCGGGCCGCCGGCCAGGATGAAGACAAACGAGGGCACGAAGGTGAACCAGGCGGCGACCAGGGCGCCCAGCACGCCGGCCAGGGCGGGCTGGCCGGCGATGGCGTCGTGCGTCCAGGCGCCGACAAAACCGACGAAGGCGACCACCATGATCAGCGGGCCGGGCGTGGTTTCGCCCAGCGCCAGGCCGTCCACCATCTGGGCGGCGCTCAACCATTGGAAGTGCTCGACGCCGCCCTGGTAGACGTAGGGCAGCACGGCGTAGGCGCCGCCGAAGGTCATCAGGGCGGCCTTGCTGAAGAACCAGCCCATTTGCGCCAGCGTCCGGTCGGCGCCGAACAGCCAGGCCAGCAGCAGCCAGGCGAGCGCCATCAGCGCGCTGCCGGCGGCGCTGGTGCGCAGCAGTCCGGCCCAGCTGAAGCGGGCGTGCGGCGGGGTGGGGGTGTGGTCGTCGATCAGCGCCGGCGGGTGGCTGGCGCCGGGCGCAGCCGTGGCGGCGTGGGCGCCGGCCCCCAGGGAAAATGCCTGCGGGCGCAGGCGGCCGCCGAGCCAGCCCAGCAGGGCGGCGCTGGCCACTATGGCGGGGAAGGGCAGCCGCAGCACGCTGATGGCGATGAAGGCGGCCAGGGCGATGGCGGCCAGCAGGCGGTTGCGCAGGGTGCGCTGGCCAATGCGCCAGGCGGCGGCCAGCACAATGGCGACGACGGCCGGCTTCATGCCGTACAGGACGCCGGCCACGGCGGGCAGGCTGCCGTAAGCCATATACAGCCAGGACAGGGCGATCAGCAGTAAGAGCGAGGGCAGGACAAACAGGATGCCGGCGACGATGCCGCCCAGGGTGCGGTGCATCAGCCAGCCGATGTAGATGGCCAGCTGGGTGGCCTCGGGGCCGGGCAGCAGCATGCAGTAGTTGAGGGCGTGCAGGAAGCGCTGTTCGGAAATCCAGCGGCGGCGCTCGACCAGCTCGGCATGCATCATGGCGATCTGGCCGGCGGGGCCGCCGAAACTGATGAAGCCCAGCTTGAGCCAGTACAGGATGGCCTGCGATAGGGGGACGTAAAAAAGGGAAGCACTGGGCTTCCCTTTTCCATCGGTGTCCGGCGGTTTAGCCATTCACCTTGGTTTCAACCTGCACCAGCGGCTCATTGACGATCGCAGCTTGCGGCTTGCGTTCGCGTGGCACGCGGATCGGCTGGGTGTTGGCGGCGGCGGCGGCCGCTTCCTGCGCGGCGCGGGCCTTGGCAGGATCGGTCACTGCCATCGACAGGCCGGCGGCTGCCAGCATGTCGTCGACGTTGGCCGACGGCGCGCTGGACGCCGGGGCTGCGGCAGGGGCCGGAGCTGCCGGGGCGGCGACCGGCGCTGGCTCGACCGCTTCGGCGGCGGCAGCTACCGGTGCGGCTTCGGCGAACGGCAGTACGGCTTGCGGCGACGCTGGGGCGGCAACCGGCTCGGCGGCTGGCTCAGGAACCGGCTCGGAAACCGGCGCAGGAACCGGCTCAGCGGCTGGCTCGACGGCGGCCACTTCGGCTACCACCGGTGCGGCGGCTTCAGCGACCACAGGCTCGGCAGCGACCGGTGCAGGGGCTGCCTCGACAACTGCCGGCTCGGCAATGACAGGCTCGGCCACGGCTGGTGCGGCGGCGCTGCTTTCGACAGCAACCGGCTCGGCAGGCGCCACGGCGACCGCAGCGGCCTCGCTCACGACGGGTTCTGCGGCCGCAGCCACGGCAACGCTTTCCGGTGCGGCGGCTTCACCTTCGGCTGGCGCCACGGTGAAGGTGGCTTCGCTTGCGCCCTCCATGCCTTCCGCGCCCTCGACGCCCTCGGCGCCTTCGCGCTCACGACGGTTGCGGTTGCGGCCGCCACGGCGGCGGCGGCGGCGTGGCTCGTCGCCACCTTCCGCGCCTTCCAGCTCATCACCCTCGGGACCGGTATTGCCGACAGCTTTCACCAGGGCCGGGGTTTCCACAGCGCCGGTGCCGGTGCCCACCGGGCCCACACCTGCTGCTGCCAATGCCAGTTCTTCCGCCTTGGCTTCCGCTGGAACCGGTTTCTCGGCGCGCGGCTCGCGTGGTGGACGCGGCTGGCGCGGCTCACGCGGTTCACGCGGCTCGCGTTCAGCACGCGGCTCGCGCTCGGCGCGCGCGGCTTGCGCCTCGGCGCCTTCGCGCGGCTCGCGTGGTTCACGCGGCGGGCGCGGCTCGCGCGGCTTGCGCGCTTCCGCTGCCGGTTTGGCTTCCTCGGCGCCTGGGCGGGAACCCGGCTCGCGCTCCTCACGCTCGCCACGGCCGCCTTTGCCGCCACGGTTACGGCCACGCTGGCCGCGATCCTTGCGGTCGCCGCGCTCGCCATTGGCGGGCGCCTTGGTGACGATGACTGGCGCCTTCGGCTGTACTGGTTCTTCCTTGTCAGCACCGGTGAAGAAGGAGATCAGTTTGGCAAAGAAGCCTTTTTCCGCAGGTGCAGCGGGCGCTGCGACGCGCGGCGCGGCCGCCTTGGCCGCTTCCGGCTTGTGTTCCACCAGTGGCGCTGGTTGATCTGGAGTAATGGTCTTGACCACCGCTTCCTGGCGCGGCTTCGACTCTTCCTTCTGGCGCTTGCTGAAGGACATATCGGTTTCCGCCGCTTCCGCCATGGTGTAGGAGGCAGCGTGGTCTTCCAGGCGCGGATCGTCGTGCTTGATGCGTTCCAGCTTGTAGTGCGGGGTTTCCAGGTGCTTGTTCGGGATCAGGATCACGGTGATGCGGTGACGGGTCTCGATCTTCAGCACTTCGCCGCGCTTCTCGTTCAGCAGGAAGGCCGCCACATCGACTGGCACCTGCACGTGGATGGCGGCGGAATTTTCCTTCATCGCCTCTTCCTGGATGATGCGCAGCACTTGCAGGGCGGACGATTCGGTATCGCGGATGTGGCCGGTGCCCGAGCAGCGCGGGCAAGTCACGTGCGAGCCTTCCGACAGGGAAGGGCGCAGGCGCTGGCGCGACAATTCCATCAGGCCGAAGCGGGAAATCTTGCCCATCTGGACGCGCGCACGGTCGTGGTGCAGGGCGTCTTTCAGGCGTTGTTCGACTTCGCGTTGGTTCTTCGACACTTCCATGTCGATGAAGTCGATCACGATCAGGCCGCCCAGGTCGCGCAGGCGCAGCTGGCGCGCCACTTCGTCGGCGGCTTCGCAGTTGGTGTGGAAGGCGGTGGTTTCGATGTCCGAACCGCGGGTGGCGCGGGCCGAGTTGACGTCGATCGAGACCAGGGCTTCGGTGTGGTCGATCACGATGGCGCCGCCGGATGGCAGCGGCACGGTGCGCGAGTACGCGGTTTCGATCTGGTGCTCGATCTGGAAGCGCGAGAACAGCGGCACGTCGTCGCTGTAGCGCTTCACGCGGTGCACCATGTCCGGCATCACGTGCGACATGAACTGGTGCGCCTGGTCGTAGATCTCGTCGGTGTCGATCAGGATCTCGCCGATGTCAGGCTGGAAGTAGTCGCGGATGGCGCGGATTACCAGCGACGATTCCTGGTAAATCAGGAAGGCGCCGGTGGCGGCCTTGGACGCGCCTTCGATCGCGCGCCACAGTTGCATCAGGTAGTTCAAGTCCCACTGCAGCTCTTCTACGGTACGGCCGATGCCGGCGGTACGGGCAATCACCGACATGCCTTGCGGCAGGTCCAGCTTGTCCATGGTTTCGCGCAGTTCCTGGCGCTCTTCGCCTTCCACCCGGCGCGAAACACCGCCACCGCGCGGGTTGTTCGGCATCAGCACCAGGTAGCGGCCGGCCAGCGAAATAAAGGAGGTCAGCGCCGCGCCCTTATTGCCGCGCTCCTCTTTCTCCACCTGCACCATGATTTCCTGGCCTTCGCGCAGCGCTTCCTTGACGGATGCATTGCGCACGTCGACGCCTTCGCGGAAATAGGAGCGGGCAACTTCTTTAAAGGGGAGGAAGCCGTGGCGGTCTTCGCCGTAGCTGACGAAGCAAGCTTCGAGGGAGGGTTCGATTCGAGTGATGACGCCTTTGTAGATATTGGACTTGCGCTGCTCGCGTCCGGCGGTCTCGATGTCGATGTCGATCAATTTTTGACCGTCGACAATTGCTACGCGCAGCTCTTCCTGCTGCGTAGCATTAAACAACATGCGTTTCATTTTTATTAACTCCGCGACCCTTGGGCCATGTCAAAGCCGCCTCCGGGGAGACGGCGAAGTACAAGGATATACGCGTGAATTAAGGAGGCTGTAGGGAGAAATGCCTCACCATGCGGCGCAGCTGCGCGAAGCGCTGCCGCCGCATTGGGCGCATGAAGCCGATCGTCATGCCGAGTTTGCGCACAGCGTGCAACATCATCCAACGGCCCGAACCGAGTCGGGTGGCGGGAGAATGCAGGCGTGCGCACATCGTCGGGCCAAGGCATCTTGTATGGTGCCTTGGCGAAACGGCAAGCGTTATCGACTTCATCAAACCAGCGAGCAACGACTGTAGTGCTTGCTCACCGGACTTATCCTAACAATCCAGCCAGTCTAATCCAGCACCCGGCGCCTGAGCCGATGGCAACAGTGGTTGCAACCCTGATCGGCGCACGAATGTGCGTATACAATTATTTCCACCGAATTTGCTTGTTGGCGAGGCCAGTGGATACGCCCCTGTGTAAAATGTACGTTTAATTCTTTACACATGCAGCAGTTAAAACCGCGGCAAAACGATTATATATTCAAAATGAAGGACTTAGAGAGATTTTCTGGGAAGCCGGTCCAAAACAAGGCGCAAAAGGCCGAATCCGCTTCCGCCCAACAGGTCCTGCCGCAAGCGCAATTCGTGACAATCAGCGAAGAAGAGGCCGGACAGCGCATTGATAACTACCTGTTGCGTGTTTGCAAAGGCGTGCCGAAGAGCCACGTTTACCGCATCCTGCGCTCGGGGGAGGTGCGCGTCAACAAGGGCCGCATCGACCAGTTGTACCGCTTGAATGCGGGCGACCTGGTGCGCATCCCGCCGATTCGAATTGCCGAGAAGCAAGAGGCGAACGTCCCGGCCGCCGAATTCCCCGTGGTGTTCGAAGATGCCCACCTGCTGGTGATCGACAAGCCGGCCGGCGTCGCTGTGCACGGTGGTTCCGGCGTGTCGTTTGGGGTGATCGAGCAGTTGCGCGCCGCTCGCCCGGATGCCAAGTTCCTGGAGCTGGTGCACCGGCTGGACCGCGAAACGTCGGGTATTTTGTTGATTGCCAAGAAACGTTCGGCCCTGAACAGCCTGCACGACCAGATGCGCGACGGCCTGACCGACAAGCGCTACCTGACCCTGTGCGTGGGCGACTGGAAGAACAAGCGGCAGCACGTCAAGTTGGCACTGCATAAATACACGTTGCCGGACGGCGAACGCCGGGTGCGCGTGCAGGCCGACGGCCAGGCTTCGCACACCGTGTTCAGCCTGCTGAAAAAATTCGACGGCTATGCCTTGCTGGAGGCCGAACTGAAAACCGGCCGCACCCACCAGATCCGCGTTCACTTGCAATCGTCGGGCTTCCCCATCGCAGGTGACGACAAATACGGCGATTTTGCACTGAACAAGGCGCTGCAAAAGGCCACTGAAACACGCGGTGCGCTGAAACGCATGTTCCTGCACGCCCACCAGATTACGTTTACCCACCCGGAAACGGGCAAGGCGATGACGCTGAATGCGCCGTTAGCCGCCGAATGCCAGCGATTCTTGGTAAGCTTGGGTAATCCATTGAATTGAGAAAAAAATAATGCCGAGAAAGCAATTTGACCTGATCGTTTTCGATTGGGATGGCACGCTGATGGACAGCACCGCCACCATCGTGAAATGCATCCAGGCCGCGGCCAAGGATTTGGCTTTGCCGATCCCCAGCCGGGAGCAGGCTGCCCATGTGATCGGGCTGGGCCTGGGCGAAGCCATGCAGGTGGCCATGCCGAATATCGACCCCAAGTATTACCCGCGCATGGTGGAACGCTACCGTTACCACTACCTGGCCAAAGACCATGAACTGACGCTCTTCGATGGTGTTCAGGAAATGTTGCAGGATTTATCACAGCAAGGCTTCTTCCTGGCCGTGGCCACCGGCAAGAGCCGTGTCGGCCTAAATCGTGCCCTGAATGCGGCCGGCCTGCTGTCGACCTTTGATGCCACCCGCTGCGCCGACGAAACTTTCTCCAAACCGCACCCTGCCATGCTGCAGGAACTGACCCGCGAGTTGGGCCAGGACCTGAAGCGCACGGTCATGATCGGCGACACCACGCATGACTTGATGATGGCGCAAAATGCGGGATCTTCCGGCATCGCCGTCGAATATGGCGCCCATCCGGTGGATCAGCTAATGGCGTGCAATCCGGTGTTCTCGGCCCGTACCGTGCCGCAGTTGCACCAGTGGCTGAATGAGCACGCGTGATGACGGCTGAAATCCTGGTGTGCGCGGCCGACGCGCTGGCCGATGGCGGCAAGGGGGTTCGTTTCCCGCTGCGCGCGGGCGGCGAAGATACGACCGGTTTCGTGGTGCGCTACGGTGGCAAGGTGTATGGCTACCTGAACCGCTGCGCCCATGTGCCGATCGAACTGGACTGGGCGGAAGGGGAGTTTTTCGAATCCAGCGGCTTATATATTATGTGTTCCACCCACGGCGCGATTTATATGCCGGAAAATGGGCAATGCGCCGGCGGCCCTTGCCGCGGCGGCCGCCTGCGACCGATTGCAGTGAACGAACACGACAACAATATTTACTGGCAGCCTGACGATTATGTGGGGCCACGACCATGAGCGACAATACCGACCAAACCGGCCAGCCCGGACCCGCCCCGGCACCCGCACCCGCACCCGCACCGGCGCCCTCCGACACGCCGCCGATCAAGTGGGAGCGCGAAGTCCTGGAAAAGCTGGTCTTCGCCACGCTGAAAGAGCAGCGCGCCAACCGGCGCTGGAGCATCTTCTTCAAAGTGTCGACCCTGGCGATCATCTTCTTCGCCGTGGCCAGCTATTTCGGCATCAACCTGATGGGCGGTGACGCCGAGGCGCTGGGCCGCCACACGGCCCTGATCGAGATCGAAGGCAGTATCGAAACCGAAGGCAGCGGTGCGGCCGACGTGGTGATTCCATCGCTGAACAAGGCCTTTGCCGACTCCGGCTCGGTGGCGGTGGTCCTGCACATCAACAGCCCGGGGGGCAGCGCCGTCCAGGCCGGCATGATCGTCGATGAGATCCAGCGCCTGCGCCGCGGCTACCCGCAAAAGCCGCTGTATGTGGTGGTGGATGAGATTTGTGCCTCCGGCGGCTATTACATTGCCTCGGCAGCGGACCGCATTTACGTCAACAAGGCCAGCATCATCGGCTCGATCGGCGTGCTGATGGATGGCTTTGGCTTTACCGGCACCATGGAAAAGCTGGGCGTCGAGCGCCGCTTGCTGACCGCCGGCGAGAACAAGGGCTTCATGGATCCGTTCAGCCCGCAGTCGGAAAAGCAGAAGCAGCATGCCCAATCCATGCTCAAGGAAATCCACCAGCAATTCATCGAGGTGGTGCGCAGCGGGCGCGGCAAGCGCTTGAAGGAAACGCCGGACATGTTCTCCGGCCTGTACTGGACCGGCGCGCGCGCCGTCGAGATGGGCCTGGCCGACGACCTGGGCAGCGTCGACAGCGTGGCGCGCGACGTAGTCAAAGCCGAGGATATTGTTGACTACACCCAACACGAAAACCTGCCGGAGCGCGTGCTGAAAAAGTTTGGCGCGGCGGTGGGCCATGGCGCCATCAAGGCGGCGGCGGAGGCGGCCAAGCCCAGCCTGCGCTAGGGCTTGGCTCAGCAGTCAACATTGGCATTTTTGCTTGCCATTTCCCCGAGGTGGACTATATTGACGGTGTAGTTCGAGTCAAGGGGAGGGCGACAAGCAATCAAATCTTGAGGCAGACTACGCAGCCGCATCACGGATGCGGAGTTGAGTGAATTGACATTCCTCATTACTGTCTCTTTGGGAGGCAAGAGAACGGCGGCCCCTGGCCGCTGTTTTCATTTCCGGCGTGCCGGCGGCGAGCGCAAAGCCGCCCTGCATCAGCCAGCTTTCCAGGTCGACCTGGCGCTGGCGGCGCCAGGCGGCCTGCGGCATGGCGTCGGCCTGGCCGCTCCAGCGCGCCACGGCCAACTGGGTTTCCAATGCGGCGGCATGGGCCAGCGCCAACGACTTACGGCTTACGTTGAGTTTCATTTGCTGAGTTCTCCCTAAGAAATTCCTATAGCCCATTCAGCAGATTCCTAATGTTTTCTTAGTGTAGCAATGCAATCGGCACGCCCTTTGATCTGCATCAATAGGTAAGCTTGCGCTAACGTAAATCCGGTAAAATCCCGCCCCATGAGCAAATTATCCCTGGACCGAATCCTGCAGTCGCAAGGTTTCGGCACCCGTAAGTACTGCCGCGCCCTGATCGAAGACGGTGACGTCCTGGTCGGCGGCGAAGTGCAGGACAACTACAAAGCGACGTATGAGGCCGAGGGCCTGGTGCTGGAAGTGTTCGGCGAAGAGTGGGTGGTGCGCGAGCGTGTCTATATCGCGTTGTACAAGCCTGCCAATTACGAATGCTCGCGCAAGCCAAGCCACCACCCGGGCGTGCTGACCTTGCTCCCAGAGCAATTCACCTGGCGCGATGTGCAGCCGGTGGGCCGGCTCGACCACGATACCACCGGCATGCTGCTGATGTCCGATGACGGCCCATTCATCCACGCCCAATCCTCCCCCAAGCGCCACGTCCCCAAGGTCTACCAGGCCACCACGGCCGAGCCCGTGACAGATGAGCTGGTGGCGCAATTGCTGGCCGGCGTCCAGTTGCACGACGAGCCGGCCCCGCTGGCCGCTGTTACCTGCATCAAGCGCGGCGAACATCAGCTCGAGATCGTGCTGGAGCAGGGTAAATACCATCAGGTCAAGCGCATGCTGGCCGCCGCCGGCAACCACTGCGCCGCGCTGCATCGCTCCGCCATCGGCCAGCTGGAACTCTCGTCGCTCGGTCTGGAGGAGGGCGAGTGGTGCTACCTCACGCCTGAACAACTGGCTTTGCTTGCCCCTGCCTGAGAGGCGCCTGCACAACGTCTTCGCTGGCGAACGCCAGCACGACGAGGCGTAATCGCATTTCTTTGCGCAAGACCAAATGGCTCGGTTAGCAGGGGACATAGACGTCCCCAATGTCCCTGACCTCGGATGCCGGCTTCAAGCAACTGTTCGCGTTTCCGGAGCTGGCGCGCGAGTTGCTTCTTGTCGTAGTAGCGCAAGATTGGGCCCGGCGCACCCGCATTGGCGACTTTGTGCGCCATAACGCAAGCTACACCGCGCAAGGCGGCGCCCAGCGGCATGATGATGTCGTGTGGGGAATCCAACGGGCGCGTCATCCTGGCGTGCACATGCTGAATGAGTTCCAGGCGCGTCCCGACAAGTCAATGCCAACGCGGATGCTGAGCTATGCCGCACTGCTATCGGATGGTCTGGTGAAACAACGAGGCGTCACGCATGGCAGGGCTTGCCGCTTGGGCGCAGATGCGGTTGCGAGCGCAGTTTCCTGGTTTTGACTGCGGACTGAATTTGACGATGGAGGGACTTGCCATGTTGGTTGAGAACAGATTCCATAATATCGAAGATATGCTCGAGTACTGCGCCGAGATGCGGGGGCGCCGTGCCGGGCGAGCGGAAGGCCGGCGTGGGGCTGCTTTTCAAGCATGCTGGAATGCCGCTATCGGAACCTGCATTAACCCTCCTCGGGCAGACATCGCCGGAGCAGATGATGCATTGGATTAATAGTTTCCTGGAAAAGGGCCGCCTCCCGCCGGAACTGACGGACGTTTAGGCGGCGACCCGCGTGTTCAACACGTGGCGTTCGAACAGGCGGTCGTGCAAGGGCAGGGCGATCACATTGATAATCGGCTCCAGCACGGCCGCCAGGCCGCCGAAAGCGAGCGATCCGGTGGCGGTGTACAGCACGCCGAACGCGACGCCGGCATGCATCAGCGTTTGCGAAACCTTCTCGGCGGCGAGCAAGGCCAGGCGGCGCCTGGCGAAGCGTGTGCGCAGCCTGAGCCAGGCCCGCTCATGGTAGGGCAGCAGCGCGACATTGATCACGGGCTCCAGTACGGCTGCCAGGCCGCCAAAGGCCAGCGAGCCGGTCAAGGCGTACATCAAGCCGAACGCGATTGCCATATGGGTGCTGACCTGACTGAGTTTTTTCGCTGCGACTGCCATGATGAGGGACTCCTTGATTCGTTGAGTCAAATGGTAATGATTCTCACCTAAGAGGTAAAATTGATTATCTCTACCGAATCGATAGCATTCCTATGAAACTCGCCACCCTTAAAGACGGTACCCGTGACGGGCAACTGATCGTCGTCGCCCGCGACCTGAAAACCGCCGTGGTCGCCGACGGCATCGCGCGCAGCCTGCAGCGCGCCCTGGATGACTGGGCCTTCATCGCCCCGCAGCTCGACGAGCTGTACCGCCAACTGAACGAAGGCAGGGCGCGCCGCAGCTTTGACTTCGTGCCGAAGGATTGCATGGCCCCGTTGCCACGCGCCTACCAGTGGGCCGACGGTTCGGCCTACGTCAACCACGTGGAGCTGGTGCGCAAGGCGCGCAATGCGGAAATGCCCGCCTCCTTCTGGGACGACCCGCTGATGTACCAGGGCGGCAGCGATGACTTTATCGGCCCTTGCGACGATATCGAGCTCAAGCATGAGGAATGGGGCATCGATTTTGAGTCGGAAATCGCGGTCGTCACCGACGATGTGCCGATGGGCGCCACGCCCGACCAGGCTTTCCAGCAAATCCGCCTGCTGATGCTGGTGAACGACGTTTCCCTGCGCAACCTGATCCCGGAAGAGCTGGCCAAGGGCTTTGGCTTCTTCCAGTCCAAGCCGGCCAGCAGTTTCTCGCCGGTGGCGGTTACCCCGGACGAGCTGGGCGAGGCCTGGCGCGACGCCAAGGTGCACCTGCCGCTGCGCTCCAGCTGGAACGGCAAACTGGTCGGCCAGCCCAATGCCGGCGTCGACATGGTGTTCAACTTTGCCCAGTTGATCGCCCACCTGGTCAAGACTCGCAACGCCCGCGCCGGCACCATCGTCGGCTCCGGCACCGTGTCCAATAAGGACGCGAAGAAGGGCTACTCCTGCATCGCCGAAAAGCGCTGCCTGGAAATGATCGCCGATGGCAAACCGACAACACCGTTCATGTCTTTCGGCGACACCATCAAGATCGAGATGCTGGACGCGGACGGCAAGTCGATTTTCGGCGCCATTGAGCAGCAAGTCTGGCAGCTGGGCCGCCCGAAAGCGGTGCCGGACGCCGCCCCGGACGCCGAGGCAGCCGAGTAAAGCCCGATTTCCCTGCCTTTTCCATCGATAGCTCTGGCCCGGCCGCCGCCATAATGGCATGGTCGATAACAGGAGCGGTGCATGGCTGAAGACAGCGAAGCCGAGAAAACAGAACCCGCGTCACAGAGGCGCCTCGAGCAGGCGCGTGAAGAAGGGGACGTACCCAGGTCGCGGGAAGTGGCGACCTTTACCGTTCTCATGGCCGCGGGTGCCGGCCTGTGGATGACGGGTTCCGGCCTGGTGCGCGAATTGAGCCGCAGCCTCACCTCGGGGCTGTCGCTGACGCGCGAGCAAGTCTATAACCCGGATGTCCTGATCAGCCGCATCCTGGTCGACGTGGTGCACGTGCTGCTGGCCTGCCTGCCGCTGGGCGTGGCCGTGATGGTGGTGGCGCTGGCGTCGCCGCTGCTGGTGGGCGGCTGGCTCTTTTCGAGCAAGGCCTTCACCCCGAATTTCATGAAGCTCAACCCCATGACGGGCTTGGGCAATATGTTTTCCACCAACTCGCTGGTGGAGCTGGTCAAGGCCATTATCAAATCCATCGTGGTGGGCGTGGTGGCGTATATGGTTATTTCGCGCCAGCAGCAGGAAGTGATCGGCCTGATGGCCGAGCCGCTGCACCGCGGCAGCGCGCACGTGCTGGAAATGCTGGCCTTCAGCTTTGTGGTGATTGTCGGTGCGCTTGGCTTCATCGCCCTGATCGACGCGCCGTACCAGATGTGGCATTACGCGAACAAGCTCAAGATGACGCGCCAGGAAGTGATCCAGGAATCCAAGGAGTCGGATGGCAATCCGCAGATCAAGGGCAAGATCCGCCAGCTGCAGCGCGAAATGGCGAAGAAACGCATGATGCAGGAAGTGCCGACCGCCGACGTGGTGGTGACCAACCCGACCCACTATGCGGTCGCGCTGAAGTACACCGAAGGCGGCCAGGGCGCGCCGCGTGTGGTGGCCAAGGGCACTGACGAAGTGGCGGCCAAGATCCGCGAGCTGGCCAAGGAGCACCGCGTCGCCATCCTGGAGGCGCCGCCGCTGGCGCGCGCCCTGCACAAGCACACCGAGATCGGCGATGAGATTTCGCCGCGCCTGTACGCCGCCGTGGCGGAAGTGCTGGCGTATGTCTTCCAGATCAAGGCCTATCGTCCAGGCCTGCGTTATCCGGACCGTCCGGGCAAGCTCGATGTGCCGGATGATATGGACCCTTTGAATAAGAAACAGTAACGGAGTAGAAGAATGAACGCCCTGAATATGCCGCCATGGATGAAAGGCCTTTCCGGTAACGGACAAGCCTTGGCTGCACCAATCCTGATCATCATGCTGCTGGCGATGATGATCCTGCCCTTGCCGGCGTTCGTGCTCGACCTGTTCTTCAGCTTCAATATCGCGCTCTCGATCATCGTGCTGCTGACCAGCCTGTACACGGTCAAGCCGCTGGACTTCATGGCTTTCCCGACGGTGCTGCTGATCTCCACCATGCTGCGCCTGGCCCTGAACGTGGCCTCGACCCGTGTGGTGCTGACCGAGGGCCATACCGGCCCCGATGCGGCCGGTAAGGTGATCGAGGCCTTCGGCCACTTCCTGATCGGCGGCAACTACACGGTCGGTATCGTGGTGTTCGTGATCCTGACCATCATCAACTTCGTGGTGGTCACCAAGGGCGCGGGCCGTATCGCCGAAGTGGGCGCGCGTTTTGCCCTGGACGCCATGCCGGGCAAGCAGATGGCGATCGATGCCGACCTGAATGCGGGCCTGATCGGCGAGCCGGAAGCGCGCCGCCGCCGCAACGAGGTGTCACAGGAGGCGGAATTCTACGGCGCCATGGACGGTGCCTCCAAATATGTGCGCGGCGATGCGATCGCGGGCATCCTGGTTACGGTGATCAATATTGTCGGCGGCCTGCTGGTGGGTATGATCCAGCACGATATGGGCTTTGCCGATGCGCTGAAAAACTACGTGCTGCTGGCGATTGGTGACGGCCTGGTGGCGCAGATCCCGTCGCTGATCATCTCGATTGCGGCCGGTATTGTGGTATCGCGCGTGGCATCGGAATCCGACATCGGCACCCAGGTCATCAGCCAGCTGTTCGCCAAGCCGCAGGTCATGTACATCACTGCCGCCATCATCGGCGGCATGGGCCTGATTCCCGGCATGCCGAACCTGGTGTTCATTTTACTGGCGGCGGTGCTGGGCGGTTCTGGCTACCTGCTGCAAAAGAAAGAGAAGGATAAAGTGGCGGCGGCGGCGGCCAAGGAAGCGGCAGGTCCCGGCGGCGCCGGCGGGCCAGGCGGCGGCGCGCAGGCGGCGCCCGAGCAGGAGGAGGCGACCTGGCAGGACGTGCTGGCAGTCGATACGCTCGGCCTGGAGGTGGGCTATCGCCTGATTCCGCTGGTGGACAAGACCCAGGGCGGCGAGCTGCTGAAGCGCATCAAGGGCATCCGCAAGAAGTTCGCGCAGGAAGTGGGTTTCCTGGCACCACCGGTGCACATCCGCGACAACCTGGAGCTCAAGCCGTCCGCCTACCGCATCACGCTCAAAGGCGTGGAAGTGGGCACGGGCGAGGCCTTCAACGGCCAGTTCCTGGCGATCAATCCCGGCATGGCCAGCGGCACTTTGCCTGGCATGGTGACCACCGACCCGGCCTTCGGCCTGCCGGCGATCTGGATCGACGCTTCGCTGCGCGACCAGGCGACCGGCATGGGTTACACCGTGGTGGATGCCGGCACCGTGGTGGCGACCCATCTGAACCACTTGATTACGACCCACGCCTCCGAGCTGCTGGGCCGGGCCGAAGTGCAGTCGCTGCTGGACCACCTGGCCAAGGAGTCGCCAAAGCTGGTGGAGGACCTGGTGCCGAAAATGCTGTCGCTGTCGGCCTTGCAGAAGGTGTTGCAGAACCTGCTGGCGGAAGGCGTGCATATCCGCGATATGCGCACCATCATCGAGACGCTGGCCGAGTTCACGCCGCATACCCAGGATCCGAGCGACCTGACGGCGCAGGTGCGTGTCGCGCTGGGCCGGGCGATCGTGCAGCAGCTGTTCCCGACTGGCGGCGAACTGTCCGTCATGACGCTGGACAACCGCCTGGAGCGCCTGCTGATGCAAGCCATGCAGACCGGCGGCGCGGATGCGGCGGGCATCGAGCCGGGGCTGGCCGATACTATCGCCCAACAGGCCGCTTCCGCCACGGCGCAGCAGGAGGCGCTGGGCGTGACGCCGGTGCTGCTGGTGCCGGGCGCGCTGCGGCCGCTGCTGTCGCGCTTCCTGCGCCGCGCACTGCCGCAGCTGAAGGTGCTGTCGCATGCGGAAATCCCGGAAACCAAGACGATTCGCGTTACTTCCCTGGTCGGCGCGCAGTAAAAACCCTAACGCCGGGAAACCGGGGGGCCGCCCAAGGGCCGGCCCCTGCTTTCCCGGTTTTGAATTAAGAGGCATTTCCCAAGCTGTTCCACCGATTGTTACCCCCATGCATCGTCAATAATTTGACCATGTGAGCAATCTGCGGAGTCGCTGGAAATGAATGTCAAAAAATTTACCGCCCCAACGTCGCGCGAAGCGCTGCGCAAAGTGCGTGAAGCGCTGGGTCCGGATGCGGTGATCCTGTCCAACCGTGCCGTCGACGGCATTGTGGAAATCCTGGCCCTGGCCGGCGACGACGCCGCCTCCCTGGCCCCGCACGCCGCCGATTCCCCCATGTCCGCGCCCGCGCCGCAGATGGAGCTGCCGACCAGCGTCGAGCCATCCTTCGCCCCGGCCCTGGTAGCGCAGCCCGCGGCACCGGTGGTGCGCGCCAGCGCCCGCCCAGCCGCCGCGCCAGCCGCGCCGCGCGCCCCGGCCCGTCCCGCCGCGCCGGTAGCGGCGCCGGCCCCGGCACCCGCCCTCGACATGGACCGCATTTCCGCCCTGGTGGCCGACGCCGTCGCCCATGCCAAAGCCAATGCCGCCGCCGAAATGAGCACCATGATGAGCGAGCTGCGCGCCATGCGCGGCATGATGGAAACCCAGCTCAACGAACTGGCCTTCTCCAACACCGCCCAGCGCGAACCGCACAAGACCGCCGTCATGCGCGAACTGCTGGCGGCCGGCTTCTCCGCCAGCCTGGCGCGCTACCTGGCCGACAAGCTGCCCGCCGCGCGCGACGCCGCCGAAGCGCTGCAATGGGCGCGCACCGCCCTGGCCCGCAATATCAACGCCATGAACAACGAAGACGCGCTGCTGGAAAAGGGCGGCGTGTTCGCCCTGGTCGGGCCGACCGGCGTCGGCAAGACCACCACCACCGCCAAGCTGGCCGCGCGCTGCGTCATGCGCCACGGCCCGGAAAAGCTGGCCCTGATCACCACCGACGCCTACCGTATCGGCGCCCATGAGCAGCTGCGCATCTACGGCAAGATCCTGGGCGTGATGGTGCACTCGGTGAAGGACGAAGCCGACCTGCGCATCGCCCTGAATGAACTGAAAAACAAGCACACCGTGCTGATCGACACCGTCGGCGTCAGCCAGCGCGACCAGATGGTGGCCGAGCAGGTCGCCATGCTGCAGGGTGTGGGCAGCCATGTGCAGCGCATCCTGTGCATGAACGCCACCTCGACCCAGGAAACCCTGTCCGAAGTGGTGCGTGCCTACCAGGGCAGCGGCCTGGCCGGCGCCATCATCACCAAGCTCGATGAAGCCGCCTCCATCGGCTCCGCGCTGGACGTGGTGATCCGCCACAAGCTGCGCCTGTTCTACGCCTCCAACGGCCAGCGCGTGCCGGAAGACCTGCACCTGGCCGACCCGGCGGCGCTGGTGGAGCGCGCCCTCGGCGGCCAGTCCGCCGCCAAATTCGGCGACGCCGAACTGCCGCTGCTGATGGCCGGCGCCGCCCACGACCCAATGCTGCGCGAGGTGCGCTTTGGCTAATTTCGATTTCGACCAGGCCGAAGGCCTGCGCCGGATGCTGGCCGGGCCCCGGCCACGCATCATCACCTTCCTCTCGGCGACCCCGCAGGACGACAAGGGCGCCATGCTGGTGAACCTGGGCGCTTCGCTGTCGCAAGCCGGCAACGACGTGCTGCTGGTGGACGCCTGCGCCAGCGCCCACGGCGTGGCCTCCCGCCTCGGCCTGGACGCCGGCGCCAGCCTGCTCGATGTGGCGCGCCAGCGCTGCGGCTTGAACCAGGTGCTGCACGCCGCGCCGCAGGGCTTCAACGTGGTGTCGATGACGCGCGGGGAAGGGCGCCGCGGCCCGGACGAAGGGCGCCGCCTGGCCAAGGCTTTCGACGTGCTGGTCAAGCAGACCGGCATCGTGCTGGTGGATGGCGAGTTCGATGGCGAAGCCTTCCCGGTGCCGCTCATGGCCAGCTCCGAGATCGTGGTGCAAGTGTCAAACAGTGCCACTTCCATCAAAAATGCTTATATGATGATCAAGCGGCTCAACCATGAATTGGGCCGCCGCCCCTTCGGCATCCTGGTCACTGGCGCTTCCGAGGCCGAAGCCAGGGTGGTTTACGATAATATGGCGCATGCGGCAAGTCGTTACCTGGCGGTCAACCTAGTTTCCATGGGGTCTGTGCCGGCGGACGAATACCTGCAGCGTGCCGCGCGGCTGGGGCGGGCGGTGGTGGATGCCTTCCCGCTGGCTGGGGCTTCGGTGGCGTTCCGCCAACTGGCCGGTCGTTTTGCAATGGGGAGCTGCAACCATTTTAGAGCCTGAAAAGAATTAGAACCTTTATGTACACGGTCAAAGGGAAGGTGGAAAAGGATTCCTTGCTGACGGAGCATATGCCGTTGGTCAAGCGCCTGGCCCACCATATGAAGGCAAAATTGCCGCCCAGTGTGGAAGTGGATGACCTGGTACAAGCAGGCATGATTGGCTTGCTCGACGCAATCAGCCGTTATGAAGAAACTCACGGCGCCCAGTTCGAGACTTACGCGGTGATGCGCATCCGCGGCGCCATGCTGGATGAATTGCGCAGCTCCGACTGGATGCCGCGCTCCATGCGCCAGGACATGCGCAAGATTGAAAACGCCATGGCCACCTTGCAGCAGCGCCTGGGCCGTCCGCCGAGCGAATCGGAAGTGGCCAAATCGCTCAAGCTCTCGCTGGCCGATTATCAGGAAATGCTGTCCGAAGGCGGCGGCCACCAGCTGGTGTACTACGAAGACTTTCACGACGAGGATGGCAATGACAGCTTCCTCGACCGCTATGCCCATGATGAAGATGCCGATCCGCTGCGCGCGCTGCTGGATACCGATTTCCGCCAAGCCGTGATCGACGCCATTGACGCACTACCGCCACGCGAGAAAATGCTGATGGGCCTTTATTACGAAGAAGAGCTGAACCTGAAGGAGATCGGCGCCGTGATGGGCGTCTCCGAATCGCGGGTTTCGCAGTTGCACACACAAGCCGTGGCGCGCCTGCGTGCCGCGCTACGGGAGCAGGCATGGACTGGTCCAGCGTAGCCGGGGTGCTGCTGGCGCTGGCCGGCATCCTCATTGGCCAGGGGCTGGAAGGGGGCAAACTCAGCTCCCTGCTGCAGCCGGCCGCTTTTTCCATCGTGGTGATCGGCACCTTCGGCGCGGTCATGCTGCAGACCCGCACGCCCACCTTGCGGCGCGGCTTGAGCATGGCGCGCTGGATCTTCAAACCGCCGCCGGATACGCGCGCCCAGCTGGCGCGCGACATCAACAACTGGAGCCAGATCGCACGCCGCGACGGCCTGCTGGCGCTGGAGCGACCCATGCTGGGCGCCAAGGACAAGTTCATCGCCAAGGGCCTGCGCATGATCGTGGACGGCATCCAGCCGGACAAGATGCGCCAGATGCTGGACATGGAGATCACCGCCTTTGAAACGGCGGAGCGCCAGGCTGTGCGCATCTGGGAATCGGCGGCCGGTTATTCGCCCACCATCGGTATCCTGGGCGCGGTGCTGGGCCTGATCCACGTGATGGAAAACCTGACCGATCCGAGCAAACTTGGCTCCGGCATTGCAGTGGCCTTCGTCTCGACCATCTACGGTGTGGGCCTGGCCAACCTGTTCTTCTACCCGATCGCCAACAAGCTCAAAACCATCGTCACGCGCCAGGTCTACCAGCAGGAGCTGGCCGCCGCCGTGTTCTATGACATCGCCACCGGCGACTTCACGCGCGTGATCGACGAACGGATCGCGACCCTGATGCGGGAGCCGTGAGATGCAGTATCGCCGCGCCCGCCGCCGGTTCGACGACGATCCCGAAAACCACGAACGCTGGCTGATTTCCTACGCCGACTTCATCACCTTGTTGTTTGCCTTCTTTGTGGTGATGTACGCCATTTCTTCGGTCAACCTGGGCAAGTACAAGGTGTTTTCCGACGCCCTGGGCGATGCCTTCGGCGGCGCCGGCGCCGCGCCGCCCACCAATACCGAGATCCAGAGCCTGCCGATTCCCAATCCCGCGCAGCGCAAGCGCAATGAGCAGATCAAGCGCGAGAAGGAGCAGATGACGCGCCTGGCCAAGGATTTGTCGAGTACCCTGGCGCCGCTGGTGAAAGAGGGCAAGGTGCGCGTAACGCAGAATAGCCGTGGCGTGAGCGTCGAGATCAATGCCTCGGTGCTGTTCAATCCGGGCGACGCGCGCCTGACGGGCGAATCGCGCGAGGCGCTGACGGCGGTGGCGACTTTGCTCAAGGATGATCCGCATGCGGTGCAGGTGGAGGGGCATACCGACAGTACGCCGATCCGCAATGCGCTGTTCCCGTCCAACTGGGAGTTGTCGGCGGTGCGCGCGGGGACGGTGGTGCGCCTGTTCATTGAGTCCGGCATTGCGCCATCGCGCATGACGGCGGTTGGCCATGCTGATAACCAGCCGGTCGCCGCTAACGAAGACCCCGATGCGCGCGCGCGCAACCGGCGCGTGGCGATCACGATCCTGTCCGGCATCCCTGATCCAGCGACTGAAATCCCGACCCGCTAAGCCCGTAACCTCTCCCTCGGCGCCAGCACAACCGCGCGCTTGCGCCGCAGCCTACGCCACTGCCACAGCGCGCCCAAGCCCGCCACCGCCAGCAGCAAAGCCGCCACCGGCCACACCGGCGCCGCCGCCTGTTGCCGCGCCCGCTCGTCCATCAGCTCCTGTGGGAATGGCCGCGGAGCCGTCGGCACCACCTGCCACTTGCTGCGGTCGGCCGGCGCGCGCGCCATGAATTCATCGATCGAATACGCCGGCGCCGACCCAAACGCCCGGCTCGAAGGCACCTGCGGAATACGCACCAGCATCAATGCCGCCACATCCTTCCGTAACTGCTGCTCAAAGCCGCCAAGCTGGCGTCCGGCGCGCCCCTGCAGCATGCGCAGCAGGTCATTGCCCAAAGCATCGAACGCCACCGCCGGATACAAGCGCGTCTGCTCCTCCGTGAAATAGGCATACGCCTTGCGCCCGCTGGCGATGCTCATCTCGCTTGCCGCCATGTAGCCGAACGCACCGACCGCCTTGACCCGGTTGGTCGGCCCGTGCAGCGGCCACTGCCAGCCTAGCTGGCGCAGCACATCCAGGCTGATGCCCGCGCAATTTGCCTGCGCGTGCTGGTAGCTGAAATGGTGCGCATAGAAGGACTGGAACACCTGCTGCACATTGCGCTGGTAAGCCTGCGCCGTACGCGCATCGTCCAGCACCGCCACCAGCATGTAAGAAGGGCGGTAATACTGCTGGCCGCTGTTCAGGTCCATTAAATAGGCGTCCATTGGCACCATGGAGGCGACGATACCCTTTTCGCTGTACGAATCGAGCCCGTAGAAATTGTTGACCAGCCAGTCCGACCATTCACCGCGCGGACCGATCTTGCCGGTCGCGATGGCAAAGTGGCCGCCATAGGCCTCGTCATCGTCGCCCTGCGCCCCGTTCAGCATGAAGGCCAGCACCGGTTTGCCGGCCAGCGCCTGCGGCGCCGTGCCGGGCCGCTGCCAGATCTTGCGCACGGCGAAATCGCTGCGCGCACCGCCGCCAGCTTCGCGTACAAAGTCTTTCAAGCCATCCTCACCCGTTACCGGGCGCAGCGGCGCCGCGGCGTCCAGCGCGAAATCGCGCGGCCAGATGGTGCGCGCTTCGAACTGGGCGCTGCCCGGATCCCATTGGCCACGCACGCGCACTTCGCGCTTGCGGAAGAAGGCTTCCGAGCTGGCGTCGAAATACGAGCGGTTGCTGGCAAGGCGGGGCGCCAGGCGCAGGTCCAGCTGCGCGCCATCGGCCAGATGCAAAGCCTTGCCGTCGAAGCGGGCCTGTGGCACCAGCTGCGGAGAACCAAGCCAAATCAGCCCCGGCGATTCAGCGGCGGCGCGTGGCTGGCTCGGCACGGCAACCAGGTCGTCCTGGAAGTACCACAGGGCTTGCGGCTGGCCGCAGTCCTGGCAGCGGCCATTGGCCAGGCGGAACTGGTCGGCACGATAGAGGCCGAAATGTTCATTGGCCAGGGCCGGCTGGGTGACCGCGTGGGCGGCGAGCGGGAGTGCAGCCTGGGCTGCGAGAAAAAGTGCTGGGAAAAATGGGCGCATCCGCCCATTATGCAATGCCCGGGACGGGCACAGTTTGAGAAAAATCAACCCGCGATGAATCCCCGGCGCGTGCCGCTGCCGGTGGTCATGCCGCTCGGGCCGTAGACGGTGGTTTGCTGCGGGCGCAGCGCTTGCAGCGCGCCCTGGGTGTGGCCCAGGTGCTTGTTGATCAGCACGCCGTTCAGGCGATTCAGTTCCTTGGCCGCGCGGGTCTGGTCCAGCAGGCGCTGCCACAGCATATTGGCGGCGTCATCATGCTGCGCGTCCAGCCACGACTCCATGCCCGCTTCCATCGCGGGATAACCGGCATCGGCCAGCGCCTGGTGGCGCACGGTGGCCAGCGCGGCCATCTCGTTCACGAGGGCCGATTTTTGCGGCGTCAGCGCGGTCAGGTGCTCAATGTCCGCCGCGACCAGGTCCTGCTGTTCCTGTTTCAGGACCTCCAGCAGGGTAGTGATCTTGTCCAGCTCAGCCTGCAGGCTGTGTTTCGGCGAGACAGCGGCCATCATATTTCCTTAACGTTGCTTACGCGAGTGCAGCAGATCGCGGACTGTTTCCAGCAAACCGTCTGCCACTTTTTCCGAATTGACCTGGAACTGACCGTCAGCAATTGCCATTTTGATGCGTTCGACTTTCTTGGTGTCGAATACGGCATTGCTACCGGCAGCGCCACTGGCCGCCAAAGCCTGTCCTTGCGCGGACAGGCGCACATTGTCGGTACTTGCCTGCGGTGCGGACGCGGTCGCGGCGGCGGCTTTGTCCGCGCCGCGCGCGTTCGAGCCCGTCGCGGGCGCACTTGGCAAGCCCGGCGTGTTCTTTAATGTGTCGTTGATCTTCACAGCTTTATCCTCGTCTGGTTGGAGGCGTTTACCCCGGCATACGAGTCTTTTACGGCAGCCTGCGCCCAAACTTTAGCTGGCGACTGGCAATTCCCTGTTATTTTTTGTCAAAATGTCACTTCCACCAAGCCGCCGGGACGCGCAATCCCGCTGATTTGCTGGCCGTTGCCGGTGCGAACCGCCACCACCTGGCCGTCGGCGGCCGAACCGGCCGCCTTGCCTTCGGCCGACACGGAAAAGCCATTGCCCTTCGATACCAGCTTGACCAGTTGACCCTGCAGCACGACGGGTTTGGCCTTGACCAGATCCAGCCGCAGCGGTGTGCCTGCCGAAATGGAAAGGTTGCTGGTACGGCCAATCAACTGTGCTTTGTCGGTGGCGATGCCCGGCGGCAGGGCGGTCAATTCGCCTTGCATCATGGCCAGCTGGCCGGCCTCGATCGCCTGGCCCTGGGCCAGCGGCACGGCGGCGGCCACATAGCTGCCCAAGACCGATACCTGGGATTGAATATATACCGTCCACGGCGAAGGCGCCGCACAGCGCACACCGACCGTGGTTTTGCCCCAGGCGCGCGCGCCAGGCATCAGGAAGGCCTCGGGCGCCGGGCAGGGCGCCAGGTTCAGGCGCGGGTCGACCGCGCCCACGCTCACCGTGACTTTGCCGGGCAGGCCGGCGGTCTGCACTTGCAGGAATTGCTCGGCCGCCTGGCGCAAGGCGGCCGGCTCCATGCGCGCCGGGGCTGGCGCTGCAGGGGCGGCCATGGCGACGGCGGTGGCGGCCATCGTGGCGAGCAGCAGGGCGGCGGTAATGAGTTTGCGTTTCATGGGACACATGTTAGCCCTCGCGCGGAGCTTGAATCGGAGGAATAGGGGTAAAAACCCCGTCTTACTCTTCCGATCAAGGGCGGGCATTGCTCCGTATCATCGAACCTGTCATCAAGCGGAGAAGCGCCATGTTAGGCAAACTCGACAATCACCTGCTGTTCAACGAAACCGCCCTCAGCCTGCGCGAAAAGCGCCAGGCCGTGCTGGCGTCGAATATTGCCAATGCTGATACGCCGAATTACAAGGCGCGCGACATTGATTTCTCCGCCAACCTGCAGGCGGCGCTGGATCGCGTCAAGAATCCGCAGCCGCTGAATACCACGGCCGGCAAGCATTTCCCGCGCCCCCCGCAAGACGGCAGCACGCTGCCCGACGGCACGCCGCTGCTGTACCGCACGCCGGCCCAGGGCGCGGTGGATGGCAACACGGTCGACATGGACGTCGAGCGCAACAGCTTCGCCGACAACGCGCTGCGCTACGAAGCCGGGGTCACCTTTATTAATTCGCAGATCAAAGGCCTGATGGCCGCGATCCAGGGAGGCCAGTAATGTCCTTGTTCAGTATTTTCAATGTGTCCGGCTCGGCCATGAGCGCCCAGGCCCAGCGCCTGAACGTGGTGGCCTCCAACCTGGCCAACGCCGACAGCGCCACCTCGGCCAGCGGCGAAGCCTACCGCGCCAAGCAAGTGGTGTTCGAAGCCACGCCAAGCGCCAATGGCGCCGCGACCAGCGTCAAGGTGCGCCAGGTGGTGGAAGACCCGTCGCCGATGAAGCAGGTCTATGACCCCAAGCATCCGCTGGCCGATGACAAAGGCTATGTGACGATGCCGAACGTGAATGTGGTCGACGAGATGGTCAATATGCTGTCGGCCTCGCGCTCCTACCAGACCAATGTGGAAACCATGAATGCAGCCAAGACCATGCTGCTGAAAACCTTAACGATTGGACAGTAATCATGGCCGTAACCGGTGCAGAAAACTCCAAAACCGTCTCTCCGGCGTTGCTGAACGCCATGAACCCATCGAAGACGGCCAAGACGGGCGTAGAAGCTGATACGGACAAGTTCATGACGTTGCTGATCACGCAACTGAAGAACCAGGACCCGATGAACCCGCTGGACAACGCGCAGATGACCAGCCAGTTGGCGCAGCTAAATACCGTGACCGGTATCAACAAGATGAATGAGACGCTGAATTCGCTGAAAGCGGATTACCAGGCCTCGGCCAACCTGGCGGCTACCAACCTGATCAACCACGGCGTGCTGGTCGAAGGCAGTCAGCTGACCCTGGCTGACGGCAAATCGCTGTTCGGCATCGAGCTCGGCTCGCGCGCCGACCAGGTGGAAGTGGAAATCCGCGCCTCCGGCGGCAAGGTGGTGCAGACCGTCACGATGAAGAATGTCGATGCCGGCATCGTGCCGCTGGCCTGGGATGGCAAGCTGCCCGACGGCACCACCGCCTCCAATAATACCTACACCATGAATATCAAGGCGACCCGCGGCGCCGAGCAGCTGAAGGATGCCAAGACCCTGCAATTCGGCACCATCGCCAGCATCTCGACCGGGGCCAACGGCGTCAAACTGAACATCCCGTCCTATGGCCAGGTGACCATGGACGCGATCAAGCAAGTACTGTAAGCAAGCGCATTCTGAATAGGGGAATACCATGTTTCAACAAGGTCTCAGCGGCCTGAACGCCGCCTCCAAATCGCTGGACGTGATTGGTAACAACATTGCCAATGCCAGTACCGTTGGCTTCAAGGGTTCGCAGGCGCAGTTTGCCGACTTGTACGCGAACTCCCTGAACGGCCTGGCCGGGAACAACCCTGGTATCGGCGTTTCGATCTCACGGATTGCGCAGCAGTTCACCCAAGGCAATATCGAAACCAGCAACAACCCGCTGGACATCTCGATCAACGGCGGCGGCTTCTTCCGCACCGTGACCCCGGGCGGCTCGATTCAATACAGCCGCAACGGCCAGTTCCAGCTGGATAAAAACGGCACCATCATCAACGCCCAGGGCGCTGCGATTACCGGCTACCTAGCCAATAAGGATGGCGTGATCCTGCAAGGCGCGCCCAAGCCGATTACCATTGATTACTCGGACCTGGTGCCGGTGGCTACCACCAAGGCCAACTACCAGATCAACCTGAGCTCGGCGGCCCTGCCGCCTAGCAAAGTGCCGTTCGATGTGACGGACCCGCTGACCTACAACAAGCAGACCGTGATGGACGTGTACGACACCCTGGGCAATGCCCACGTGATGTCGATGTTCTATGTGAAGACGGCTGCCAACACCTGGGACGTGTACTCCGCCGTGGATGGCGTGGAAATCACCGCGCAAGCTGCAGCGGCGACCGTGTTTACCGATCCTGCCAATGCTGGCGCCGAAGCGGCCGCACGCGCAGAATACCTGGCCGCCGTGGCCAGCGGCGTTCCAGCGGCGATCAAGACCGAAGCGGAAGAGTATGCCGCCACCGTGGGCCCGATGATTGTGGCCGCCGCCGCCGCCGCCGGCGCGACCGTGGAAACGACCGATTACATCACTTCGCTCTTCACCGGTACCACCAACGTCGGTTCGGTGCCGGGCGCCACGCCGGACTCGATCCTGAAGTCGATCGGCGCCGCGGTCGAGGTGCCTGCCGTCAAAGTCGGTACGATGATGTTCACGCGCGACGGCCAGATCGACACGGCCACCATGGCCGCGATGGTTCCGCCGCAAACCCTGCCGTTCACTATTAGTCTGCCGATGTTCCCGGATACCGGCTCGCGCATGCCGCTGACCATCGAAACCAACTTTGTCGGCACCACCCAGTTCGTCGGCGCCACCTCGGAGAAACTCTCGACCCAGGACGGTTATTCCTCCGGCCAACTGCAGCGTTTCAGCACCGGCCCGGACGGTGTGATCACTGGCCAGTACAGTAACGGCAAATCGCGCGCCCTGGGCCAGTTCGTGCTCGCCAACTTCGCCGCCCCGGAAGGCCTGATCCCGCTGGGGAATAATGCCTGGACCGAGAGCGCCGCTTCCGGCGTGCCGCAGATCGGTTCGCCCAATACCGGTTCCTGGGGCCAGCTACGCTCCTCGTCGGTGGAAGCGTCGAACGTGGACCTGACCGAAGAGCTGGTCGACATGATCACCGCGCAGCGCGTCTACCAGGCCAATGCGCAGACCATCAAGACCCAGGACTCGGTGCTGCAAACCCTGGTCAACCTGCGCTAAGCGTAAGGGAGCGAGCAAGCCATGGACCGTCTCATCTACACCGCCGCCACCGGCGCGCGCCACCTGCTGGAGCAGCAGGCGACGACGTCGAACAATCTGGCCAACGCCACCACGACGGGATTCCGGGCCCAGCTCGATTCCTTCCGTGCCGTGCCGGTGGTGGCCGATGGCTTGCCGACCCGCACCTTCGTGGTCGACAACACGGTCGGTTCCGACTTCCGCCAGGGCGCGATGCAGACCACCGGGCGGCCGCTGGACGTGGCCCTGCGCGGCGACGGCTTCATCGCCGTGCAGTCGGCCGACGGATCGGAAGCCTACACCCGCAACGGCAGCCTGAAAGTCAGCGAAAACGGCCTGCTGCAAACGGCTGCCGGCCTGACCCTGGTGGGCGAGAACGGCCCGATCGCCATCCCGCCCGATGCCCAGGTGGCGATCGGCAGCGACGGCACTGTCTCGGCCATCGACACCACCCAGACCCAGCCCGGCCCCAGCAATGTGCTGGGGCGCATCAAGCTGGTCAATCCCGAAACGCGCGGCCTGGTGCGCGGTGACGATGGCCTGTTCCGCCAGCAAAGCGGACTGCCGGCCGACGTGGACCAGGGCGTGCGCCTGGTGGACGGCACGTTGGAAGGCAGCAACGTCAATGCCATCGACGCCATGGTCAATATGATTTCCCTGGCGCGCTCGTTCGAAACGCAGATGAGCTTGCTGAAAAATGCGGAAAATAATGCCGCCAAGGCAACGCAAATCCTGGCCTTGAATTAAGCAGCTTGCATGCTTGTTGCCGCTTGGCAACGGCATGACATTTATGCCATTGCGCGGGATGGGGGAATTGCCCATCATGGGGTTTTGCCACCCGCCAGAGCAAGCCCATGCGTTCGTCCCAGGAACGATATATTGCCGTGGTTCTGCCGTTCGCGCTGGCCGTCGCCGCGCTGACGCTGGTGGCGGTGCTGAGCGTGTCGATCATGTCCATGCTGCGCGCCTACGTGGCGGGCGAAAGCCATTGGTCAAAGGGGCAGAAGGCCGCCATTGCGACGTTGCAGCGCTACCTGGTCACTGCCGACGAACAGGATTTTCAACAATTCCGCAACGAACTGGCGGTGCCGCTGTCCGACCTTAGCGCGCGGCGCGAAATGGACAAGGATCAGCCGGACTGGGAGCTCGTGCGTACCGGATTTCTGGGCGGACGCAATGCCGAAGAAGATATCGGCGGCATGGTCTGGCTCTACCGCAACTTCAAGCAAGTGCCCCTGATGGCGCGCGCCATCGCCTACTGGAAACACAGCGACGAACACCTGTTGCGCCTGCGCGACCTGGGTGAACGCCTGCACGCCACGCCGCATGCCGCGCGCCCGGCGCAGGATGTGTTCCTGCTCGAGTTGCAGGAAATCGACCGCCGCCTGTCGCCGCTGGCGCTGGGTTTCGCCTCCGCCATCAATGAAGCAGCGCGTCAGGTCACCCACGCCTTGCTTGGCGTGCTGGTGCTGTCGGCCGCGCTGCTGGCATGGAGCTGCCATAGCTACCTGCGCCGCGCGTTCCTGCGCCGCGAACGCCTGCTGCTGCAATTGCAGCAAAGTCAGGCGGAAGCCTTTGCCGAAAAGGAACTGGTGCAGGTCACGCTCGGTTCCATTGCCGACGCCGTGATCACCACCGACCAGGAGCAGCGCGTCAGCTATTGCAACCGCAACGCCGAACAAATGCTGGGGCTGCCAAGTGACATGCTGGTGGGCCGCCCGCTGGACGAAGTGTGCCGCCTGCAAGGCGCGGAAGGCAGCGTCCACCTGCACCTGCAGTCGGCCGATGGCCGCCAATTGCCGGTGGACCGCTCGCTGGCGCCGATCCACGCGCCGGACGGCCAGGCCATAGGCCAGGTGATCGTGCTGCACGACGCCAGCGAGGCGCGGCGCCACGCGGCCCAGCTGTCCTACCAGGCCACGCATGACGAACTGACCGACATCCTGAACCGGCGCGAATTCGAGCGCCGCCTGTGCGAACTGCTGGCCGGCCTGCAGGAAGGACGGCAAGGTGAGCATGCTGTGCTTTATCTCGACCTGGACCGCTTCAAGGTGATCAATGACACCAGCGGCCACGCGGCGGGAGACGAACTGATCCGCCAGGTCAGCCAGCTGCTGCAAGCCACCCTGCGTGAGCGCGACATCGTTGGCCGCCTGGGCGGCGATGAATTCGGCATTGTGCTGACCCAGTGCAGCCATAGCGACGCCTTGCATGTGGCCGAAAAAGTGCGGCAAGCCGTGGTCGACCTGCGTTTCCTGTGGGGCGTACGCAGCTACCGCATCGGGGTCAGCATCGGCGTGGTGCTGCTGGCCGGGCGCCAGGGCAACCTGAAGGAAGTGATGAAGTCGGCCGACGCCGCCTGCTATATGGCGAAAGAGAAGGGGCGCAACCGCATCCACCTGTACAGCGACGACGATGCCGAGCTGTCGGTGCGCCAGACGGAAATGGAAGCCGTGTCGCGCATCCGCGCGGCGCTGGAACACGACCGCTTCTGCCTGTACCTGCAAACCATCGCCCCGCTCAAGCCGGGCGGCCAGGCGCACGCCGAAGTGCTGGTGCGCATGCTGGACGAGCAAGGCGGGCTGATTCCGCCCATGGCCTTCATCCCCGCCGCCGAACGCTACGACCTGATGCCGCTGCTCGACCGCTGGGTGATCCGTCACGCCTTCGCCGCGCTGGCGCAGCAGCCGCCCGGCACCAGCTGGGCCATCAACCTGTCCGGCGCCTCGGTGTGCGACGAGGGCCTGCTGGAGTACGTGCTGGCGCAGCAGCGCGCTTGCGGCGTGGCGCTGGAGAACGTCTGCTTCGAAATAACGGAAACCGCCGCAGTGGGCAACCTGGCCCAGGCCGCAGCCCTGATCCAGAACCTGCAAACCTTGGGCTGCCGCTTTGCCCTCGACGACTTCGGCGCCGGCATGTCGTCCTTTGCCTACCTCAAGCACTTGCCGGTCGATTACGTGAAAATCGACGGCAGCTTCATCCGTGGCATCCTGCACAGCCCGACCGAGCGCGCCATGGTGGAATCGATCAACCAGATCGCCCACGTCATGGGCAAGCAGACCATTGCCGAGTTTGTCGAGGCTGAAGCCGAGCTGGCCTGCCTGCGCGCCATGGGCGTCGATTATGCCCAGGGCTACGGGGTAGGGCGGCCCCAGCCCTTGTCAGAGTGGCAAGCGGCGAATAAGGCCGCGAAAACCACCCAGATCGACGCTTTGAGTTGACGCCCCCCACGGGATAATGCCTGCATAGAAAAACCGTAACTGGAGCAGGCAAATGATTCGATCACTGTGGATTGCCAAGACAGGCATGGAAGCACAGCAGACCCAGATGGACACCGTGTCCAACAACCTGGCGAACGTGCAAACCAATGGCTTCAAGAAGTCGCGCGCGGTCTTTGAGGACCTGCTGTACCAGAACATCCGCCAGCCGGGCGCCGCTTCCTCGCAGCAGACCCAGCTGCCTTCCGGCATGCAGCTTGGCACCGGCGTGCGTCCGGTGGCGATCGAGCGCATCCACACCCAGGGCAACCCGCAGTCGACCGGCAACGACAAGGACATGATGGTCAACGGCAACGGCTTCTTCAATGTGCTGCTGCCGGATGGCACCACGGCCTATACCCGCGACGGTTCGTTCCAGCGCGACAATAATGGCCAGATGGTCACCTCCAGCGGCTTCGTGCTGCAGCCGGCCATCACCATCCCGATCAATGCGCAGAGCATCACGGTGGGCCGCGACGGCACCGTGTCGGTCACGCTGCCGGGCCAGGTGGCGCCGCAGCAGATCGGCAATATCCAGCTGTCGACCTTCATCAACCCGACCGGCCTGGAGTCGAAAGGGGAGAACCTGTATGTGGAGACCGGCGCCTCGGGCGCGGCCACCGTCAACCAGCCGGGCACCAATGGCACCGGGGTGATCCTGCAGGGCTACGTGGAAACCTCCAACGTCAACGTGGTGGAGGAAATGGTGAATATGATCCAGACCCAGCGCGCCTATGAGATCAACTCGAAGGCGATCACCACCTCGGACCAGATGCTGCAGCGCCTGTCGCAGCTGTAAGGATTCGCCATGCGCCCGAATTTCGCCGCCCTTGCCGTCACCGCTGCCGCGCTGCTGCTGTCCGCCTGCGCCACGGCGCCGTCGTCCATCGTCAGCGGCCCGACCAGCGCGCGCCCGCTGCCGCCGCCGTATCCGCCCGTGGCGCAGACCAATGGCGCGATTTACCAGAGCAATTCCTACCGTCCAGCCTTCGAAGACCGGCGCGCGCGCCACGTGGGCGATGTGATCAATGTCGTCATCACGGAAAACACGGCGGCGGTGAAGAACGGCGCCAGCTCGGGCAACAAGTCGGGCAGCGTCAACTTCGGCATCCCGGGCGTGTTCCAGAACAAGCTGGGCACCAATGTTGCCACCAGCGCCGACAACAAGTACGCCGACGCCGACAACCAGTCCATGAGCAACACGTTCACCGGCACCATCGGCGCCACCGTGGTCGAAGTGCTGCCGAACGGGAACCTGGTGATCGCCGGCGAAAAGCAGGTCGGCTTGAACAAGGGTACCGAGTACATCCGCATTTCCGGCATGGTGAACCCGGATTCCATCGTCAACGGCAATTCCGTCACCTCGACCGCCATTGCCGATGCCCGCGTCGAATACCGCACCAAGAGCAATATCGACCGCGCTGAAGTGCAGTCCATGCTGTCGCGCTTCTTCCTCAGCCTGCTGCCATTCTGACCATGAAAACTTTCACGATCCTCGCTCTTGCCGCCGCCCTGGTCCTGGCGCCGTCCGCGCAGGCGGAGCGCCTGAAGGACCTGGCCAGCGTTGCCGGCGTGCGCCAGAACCAGTTGATGGGCTACGGCCTGGTGGTTGGCCTGGACGGCTCGGGCGACCAGACCACGCAAACCCCGTTCACCGTGCAATCGGTGGCCTCCATGCTGCAGCAGATGGGGGTGGCGCTGCCGGCCGGCACCACCCTGCAGTTGAAAAACGTGGCGGCCGTGATGGTGACCACCAACCTGCCGGCGTTCGCGCAGCCGGGCCAGCAGATCGATGTCACCGTCTCCTCCATGGGTAACGCCAAATCGCTGCGCGGCGGCACCTTGCTGATGACGCCGCTGAAAGGCGCGGATGGCCAGGTGTACGGCATGGCACAGGGCAATGTGCTGGTGGGCGGCGTGGGCGCGCAGGCGCCGGGCGGCGGTGCTTCCGTGGTGGTCAACCACCTGTCGGTGGGCCGCATTTCCAACGGCGCCACGGTGGAACGCGCGGTGCCGACCGCGCTTGGCGACGGCAACCAGATCCGCCTTGAACTGAACACTACCGATTTTGCCACGGCCAGCCGCGTGGTCACCGCCATCAACGACAGATACGGCCCGGGCGTGGCCTACGCGCAGGATGGCCGCACCATCCGTGTCACCGCGCCCTCGTCGAGCGACGCGCGGGTGGCCTTTATCGGCGACCTGGAAAGCATCGATGTGCGCCCGGCGCGCCAGGCGGCCAAAGTCATCATGAATGCGCGCACCGGCTCGGTCGTGATGAACCAGGAAGTGACGCTTGAGACGTGCGCCATATCGCACGGCAACCTGTCAGTATCGGTGAGTGCCGAGACCCAGGTCAGCCAGCCCAACCCGCTCAGCGGTGGCCAGACAGCCGTTGTCCAGCAGGGCAATGTGGACATCAAGAAAGACTCCGGCAAGGTCATCATGCTGAAGGGCGGCGCTTCGCTGGCCGAAGTGGTCAAGGCCCTGAACGCCATCGGCGCCTCGCCGCAAGATTTGCTGGCCATCCTGCAGGCGATGAAGGCAGCGGGTTCGCTGCGCGCCGAGCTGGAAATCATTTGAGGACGCCGCCATGATCCCTCGGACCGTCTCGACCGACCTGAACAACGGGCTTGCCATCGACAGCAAGGGCTTTGGCGACTTGCGCCAATCGGCGCGCGCCGGTTCGCCGGAAGCGCTGAAGACCACGGCGGTCCAGTTCGAAGCCATGTTCGTCAATATGATGATGAAGAGCATGCGCGAGGCCACGCCGCAGGACGGCATGTTCGACAACCAGCAGACCAAGATGTTCACCACCATGCTGGACCAGCAGACCAGCCAGGACATCGCCAAGAAGGGCATCGGCCTGGCCGACGTGCTGGTGCGCCAGCTGTCGAAAACCCTGCAGCAGCAGGACATCAGCGCCGGTGACCCGATGGCGCGCGCCTTGCTCGACCAGGCCAAACTGCAGCGTTCGATCGAAGCCAGCGGCGGCGCCAGCGCCATCGCCGGCAAGAGCGACAAGGCGGCCGACAACAAGCCGGCCCACGTGCGCGCCTTCCAGGACAAATTGACCAGCCATGCGGAGGAGGCCAGCCGCGCCTCCGGCATCCCGGCCAAATTCATGCTGGGCCAGGCCGCGCTGGAGTCCGGCTGGGGCCGCCGCGAAATCAAGGGCCGCGACGGCAGTAACAGCCACAACCTGTTCGGCATCAAGGCCGGCCCCGACTGGAAAGGCCGCGTGGTCGAAACCGCCACCACCGAATATGTGAATGGCAAGCCGCAAGTGCGCGTCGAGAAATTCCGCGCCTATGACAGCTATGCCGACAGCTTTAAAGACTATGCGCGCCTGATTACCAAGAATCCGCGCTACGAAAAAGCCCTGGCCGCCGCCAACGGCACTGACGCCGCCGGCTTTGCGCGCAACCTGCAGAACGCGGGCTACGCCACCGACCCCAACTATGCCACCAAGCTGGCCAGCATTATCAAAAGGACATTGGCTTAGTTGAGCCATTTCAAGTTTTGCTGCGCAGCGCCGTTAACTGAGACATCATGACTGCACTCTTTGGTATCGCGAAATCCGGCTTAATGGCCGCCCAGACCGGGCTGACCACGACCGGCCACAATATTGCCAATGCGGCTGTGCCCGGCTATAGCCGCCAGACCGTCATCCAGGGCACCACGCCGCCGCTGAATGTGGGTGTTGGCTTCATCGGCACCGGCACCGAAGTGGCGCAGGTCAAGCGCGTCTATGATGATTTCGTCAACAAGCAGCTGCTGGGCGTGCAGACCCAGCAGGCGTCGGTCGACACCTACCTGAAGCAGATCAGCCAGATCGACAATATGCTGGCCGATTCGACGGTCGGGCTGTCGCCTGCGCTGCAAGGTTTCTTCAAGGGCATCCAGGACGCCAACTCGGCGCCGGCCTCGTCGGCCTCGCGCCAGGCCATGCTGTCCTCCGCGGAAACGCTGGCCTCGCGCTTTCACACCATGAACGACCGCTTGTCGGACTTGCAAAGTGGCACCAATGCCGCCATCACGGCCAATGTGTCCGAACTCAACGCCTTCGCCCGCCGCGTGGCCGACCTGAACAACCAGATCGCCGGCCTGTCGGTGGATCCTTCGCGCATCCCGAACGACTTGCTGGACCAGCGTGACCAGGTCATCAGCGAGATGAACAAGATCATCAAGGTCAATGTGACCCAGGCCGACAACCATATGCTGAACGTGTCGTTCGGCAGCGGCCAGCCGCTGGTGGTGGGTGGCAACGCGCAAGCCCTGGCGGTCGGCACCTCGGATACCGACCCGAGCCGCGTGGTGGTGGGTTACCAGACGCAAAACAAGCTGGCCATCCTGCCGGACGCGGTGCTGGTGGGCGGCCAACTGGGCGGCCTGATGCAATTCCGTAATGAAGGCCTGGACAAGGCGCAGAACCAGCTGGGCCTGATCGCTGCTGGCCTGACCGACACCTTCAATGACCAGCACAAGCTGGGCCTGGACCAGAACGGCCAGCCGGGCGGCAACTTCTTCAAGGATATCCAGGCCTACGTCGGCTATGACCGCGACAACGCCAGCAGCAGCACGCTGGACATCGCCGCCACCGTGGTGGACGGCGGCGCGCTGACCGGCGCCGACTATGATATGAATTTCGACGGCACCAACCTGGTGCTGACGCGCCGCTCGGATGGCGTGGCGACCGCGATTTCGCCATTCCCGCAGGGGGGCGTGCCGCAAGTGATCGACGGCGTCTCGTTCAATATCACCGGTGTGCCGGTGGTGGGCGACCATGCCGAGATCCGGCCGACGTATTACGCCGCCTCCACCATGGAAGTGGCAATCAAGGACGGCACCAAGATCGCCCTGGCCGCCCCGATCAGCACCTCGACGCCGAGCACCAATACCGGCAAGGTCAAGATGAGCCCGGGCGAGGTTGATGCCAACTACCTGTTGCCGGGCAATGCGCTGGCGGCGCCGGTCAACCTGACTTACGACCTGGCCAGCAACACGCTGAGCGGCTTCCCGGCAGTGGATGTGACGGTGACTGACGAAGCCGGTGTTGCCACCGTATTCCCGGCCGGCACCCCGGTGACCTACACTTCGGGCGCCAAGATCAGCTTCAGCGGCCTCAGCTTTACGCTGAGCGGCACGCCGGGCGACCTCGACAAGTTCGACATCAAGCCCGGCAGCGGCGTCGGCGACAACCGCAACGGCGTGGCATTGGCCGCCCTGCAAACCAAGAACACCATGCTGGGCGGCACCGCCAGCTACCAGTCCACCTATGCCGGCCTGGTCAATATGATCGGCAACCGCACGCGCGAAGCCGACATCAACAGCGCCGCGATGGAAACCGCAGTGGCGCAGGCAACGGAAGTGCAGCAATCGATTTCGGGCGTGAACCTCGACGAAGAGGCCGCCAACCTGATCCGCTACCAGCAAGCCTACCAGGCTTCGGCCAAGGTCATGGCCACCGCCGCCACCTTGTTCGACACCTTGCTCTCGCTGGGCGGTTAAGTAATTTGAAGGAATAGCATCATGGTCATGCGCATCAGCTCCAATATCATCTACAACAATGGCGTGGGCCAGTTGAATACCCTGCAGTCGCAACTGCAGCGGGCCCAGTTGCAGCTCTCGACCGGGCGCCGCGTGCTGACCCCGGCCGATGATCCTGTCGCGTCGGCGCGCGCGCTGGAGATCAGCCAGTCGAAGGAGATGAACACCCAGTTCGTGACCAACCGCACCAATGCGCGCAGTTCGATGTCGCTGGTGGACCAGTCGCTGCAGAACACCGACGACCTGCTGCAGGACGTCAAGCGCCTGATCGTCAACGCCGGCAACCCGGCGCTGTCGCAGCAGGACCGCCTGTCGCTGGCGACCGAGCTGGAAGGGCGCCTGGACGACTTGCTGGGCCAGGCCAATGCCACCGATGGCACCGGCGGCTTCCTGTTTTCCGGTTACAAGCTGGCGACCCAGCCATTTGCCAAGAATTCGACCGGCGCCAATTACCAGGGCGACCAGGGCGCGCGCGACCTGCAGGTGGCGACCTCGCGCAAGCTGCCAATCAGCGTATCGGGCTCCTCCATCTACGAAGAAATCCTGACCGGCAACGGCACCTTCGTAACGGGGGCCACGGCCGGCAACCAGACGCGCGGCGGCACCGGGATTATTTCGCCGGGCTCGGTGGTGGACCAGGCGGCGCTGACCGGCCACAAGTACACCATCGACTTTACCGTGGTGCCGGCCACCCCGGGCGTGCCGGAAGTGACGACCTTCACGGTCAACGACCTGACGAACGGCGGCCAGCCATTGCTGAACCAGCCCTACAAGCCGGGCGAACCGATCATATTCGACGGCATGCAGCTCGACATCAAGGGCAAGCCGGCCGACCTCGACCAGTTCACGGTGGACCCGAGCACCAACCAGTCCATGTTCACCACCATGCGCAACCTGATCACGGCACTGTCGGCCAGCCCGTCCAATCCGGTGGCCGACGCCGAGCGCACCAACCAGCTCAACCTGGCAAACCAGAACATGAGCAACGCCCTGGACAAGGTATTGTCGGTGCGCGCCAGCGTGGGTTCGGGCCTGAAGGAACTCGACCACCTCGACAGTGCCGGCGACGACCTCAACATCGCCTACGCGCAGCAGATCGGCGACCTGCTGGACGCCGACCCGGTGGAAACCATCTCCCGCTTCACCCAGCTGCAAACCAACCTGGAAGCAGCGCAGAAATCCTACAAGGCGTTGACCGGCTTGTCGCTGTTTAACTTCATCTGAGGCTTGCGGCTATCCCACTCGCGCGGCAGTTGCCGCGCTTTTTCGATGCCCTGGTTGACCAGGGTCTGGATCGGCATGTTCATGTAGGGCAGGGTCATCGTCAATGTCAGGAAGCCGACGCCGAGTGTGATGGGGAAGCCGATGCCGAACAGGTTCAGCTGCGGCGCGGCGCGGGTCAGGATGCCGAGCGCGACGTTGGTGATCAGCAGGGCGGCGACAATCGGCAGCGATAACTGCAGGCCGGCCGAGAAGATCTTGGCGCCCCATAGCGCCAGTTCCCAGAAGCCGTTGTTGTGGAAGGCAATTGCCGCCACCGGCAGGGTGTAGAAACTTTCCGCCAGCGCTTCCAGCAATACCAGGTGGGCGTTCACGGCCAGCACCGCCAGCGTCACGATCCACACCAGGAACTGCGAGACGGCCGAGGAGCGGCCCTGCGACATGGGGTCGAAGAAGCTGGCGAAACCCAGGCCCATGGTCAGGCTGGAGATTTCGCCCGCCATCTCCACCGCGGCAAACACCAGGCGCATGGCGAAGCCCATGCCGGCGCCGATCACGATTTCGCGCGCCAGCACCGACAGCCCGGCCCAGCCGGCCGGGTCGAGCGCCGGCATGGCGGGCACACCGGGCGCCACCACCATCGCCATCAGCACCCCCAGCGCGACTTTCACGCGCATCGGGATGCGGGCATTGCCGAAGATGGGGGAGGCGGCGATCAGGGCCAGGATGCGCGCGGTCGGCCACAGCAGGGCGGCGATCCAGGTGTTGAGTTCGGCGGAGGTGACAACCAGCATGGGTCAGCTGACGAAGGTGGGAATCCCGGTCAGCACCTGGCGCATGTAGTCGAGCATGACGGACAGCATCCACGGCCCGGCCACCACCAAGGCGACAAACACGCCCACCAGCTTGGGGATGAAGGACAGGGTGGCTTCGTTGATCTGGGTGGCGGCCTGGAAGATCGAGACGATCAGGCCGATCACCAGCGCCACCAGCAGCAGCGGCGCCGAGACCATCAACGTGACTTCCATGGCCTGGCGGCCCATGGTCATAACGGTTTCCGGGTTCATGGCCGGCTCCCCTAGTAGAAGCTCTGGGACAGGGAGCCCAGCAGCAGTTGCCAGCCATCGACCAGCACGAACAGCATCAGCTTGAACGGCAGCGAAATCACGGCGGGCGACATCATCATCATACCCATCGACATCAGCACCGAGGCCACCACCATGTCGATGATGAGGAAGGGGATGAAGATGGCAAAGCCGATCTGGAAGGCGGTCTTCAGCTCGGAGGTGATAAAGGCCGGCACCAGCACTTTCAGCGGCACGTCCTCCGGTCCCTGCAGGGCCGGGCTGCGCGAAATCTTGACGAACAGGGCCAGGTCGGACTGGCGCGTCTGCTTGAGCATGAAGGTCTTGAGCGGCGCGGCCGAGCGGTCCATGGCCTGCTGCATGCTGATCTTGTTTTCCTGCAGCGGAATCCAGGCTTCGGTGTAGATCTTGTCGAACACCGGGCTCATGACGAAGAAGGTCAGGAACAGCGACAGGCCGATGATCACCTGGTTGGGCGGGGCCGACTGCGTGCCAAGCGCCTGGCGCAGCAGCGACAGCACGATCACGATGCGGGTGAAGCCGGTCATCATCAGCAGCGCGGCCGGGATGAAGCTCAGCGCCGTCATCAGGATCAGCGTTTGCAGCGTCAGGCCGTAATTGGTGCCGCCGCCCGGGGCCGGCGTGCTGGTGAAGGCGGGAATGGTCGGTTCGGCCAGCGCGGCCAGCGGCAGCAGCAAGGCCGGCGCGGCGAGGGCCAGGGCGGCGGCGCGGCGCAGGGCGAACTTATTTGCCATTGCGCTTTTCAATCGTCTGTTTGAACCACTCGGCGAAATTGGCTGAGCCCATGGGCCCGGGCACCGCCTGCGCGCCGGCCAGGTCGGCCTGGTCGACTTCCTGGCGCGGCATGGTGGCCAGGGCGTTCATGCGGCCGGGCGAGGCGCCCACCACGATCCATTGCTCGCCCACTTCCACCACCAGGATGCGCTCGCGCGCGCCGACGCTGAGGGCGCCGACCAGCTTGACCGTGGTGCCGCCGGTGATGTGTTTCGGGCCGAAGCGCTTGAGCAGCCAGGCCAGGCCGACCAGCAGGGCGATGACGAAGCCAAGCGAGAGGATGGTTTGCAGCAGGGAGCCGGCGGCGGACGGCGCTTGCCCGGCCAGCACATTGGCGGGCGCCGGGGCGTTGGCGGCGCGGGCGCCGGCCAGCGCGGCTTGCTGTTCGGGCGTTGCGGCGGGCGCGGCGGCAGCAGGGGCAGCGGGCGCGCTGGCGCTGTCGGCGCTCGGCGCGGCTTGCTGGCTGGTGGCGATGGTGTCGGGGGCTGGCGCTTGCTGCGCCAGCGCGGGCGCGCTGGCGAGGCAGAAGGCGGCCGCCAGGGTGAGCGGCCGCAGGGTGCGAAGGACGGCGTGGCTTTGCTTCATTTATTCAATTTTCGGATGCGTTCGGAAGGCGTGATGATATCCGTTAAGCGGATACCGAACTTATCGTTCACCACCACCACCTCGCCCTGGGCGATCAGGCAGCCGTTGACCAGCACGTCCATCGGTTCGCCGGCCAGGCCGTCCAGTTCCACCACCGAGCCCTGCGCCAGTTGCAGCAGGTTCTTGATGGCGATCTTGGTACGCCCCAGTTCCACCGTCAGCTGGACCGGGATATCGAGGATGAAGTCGATATCGTTATGGGTTTCGGTCTTGTTCGGCTGCTTGGAAAAGTCCTTGAACACGGCGGCAGTGGCGGCCTGGTTCTGCATGGCGGCAGCTTCCGCGGCGGCCTGTTCGGCGATCGCGGCCCCCCACAGATCCTCTTCGCTGCTGGTATCGTCTTCTTGATTGTCCGACATGTTTCTCTCCTGTTTGCTGCTTTACTTCATATTATCGGCGTTTGCCAGCAGTTTCTCCACCTTCAATGCGTATTGCCCGTTCAACACACCATAGGTGCAGTCGATCACGGGCACGCCATCCACGGTGGCTTCGATGGTTTCCGGAATGGCCAGCGGGATCACATCGCCCACCTTCATGTTCAGGATCTCGTCGAAACTGACTTTCGCGGTACCGAGCTTGGCCACCAGTTCCACTTCGGCGATCTGGATTTGCTGCGTCATCAGGCGGATCCAGCGCTTGTCCACTTCCAGCGCCTCGCCCTGCAGCGAGGAGGTCAGCGCGTCGCGGATCGGTTCGATCATCGAGTACGGCATGCAGAAGTGGATCTGGCCGGACACCGAGCCAAGCTCAATGGTGAAGGTCGACGCCACCACCACCTCGTTCGGCGTGGCGATGTTGGCGAACTGCGTATTCATTTCGGAACGGATGTACTCGAACTCCACCGGGTACACCGGTTCCCACGACTTGGTATAGGCCTCGAACACGATATCGAGGATGCGCAGGATGATGCGCTGCTCGGTCTGGGTGAAATCGCGCCCTTCGACCCGGGTGTGGAAGCGGCCGTCGCCGCCGAACAGGTTGTCCACCAGCAGGAACACCAGGCCCGGGTCGAACACCATCAGGGCGGTGCCGCGCAGCGGCTTCATGTGCACCAGGTTGAGGTTGGTCGGCACCACCAGGTTGCGGATGAACTCGGAATACTTGGAGACGCGCACCGAACCGACCGACACTTCGGCGCTGCGGCGCAGGAAGTTGAACAGGCCCACGCGCAGCAGGCGCGCGAAACGCTCATTGATAATTTCCAGGGTCGGCATCCGGCCCCGGACGATGCGTTCCTGCGTCGCCAGGTTATAGGTGCGGACACCGGTCGACTCCTCGGGCGTCGCGACGTCGTCCTGATCGCCGTTAACGCCCTTTAAGAGGGCATCGACTTCTTCCTGGGAGAGAAAATTATCAGCCATGCTTTACACAACCTTACTGGATGATAAACGCCGTAAACAGCACTTCGGCCACTTCCTGGCTGTCCTCGCCGTTTTCAAACGGCTGGTTGACGGCTTCCAGGATATCCTTGCTCAGCTGTTGCTTGCCTTCCGGGGTATTGATCTCGGACGCGTGCTTGCTCGACAGCAGCAGCAGGATGCGGCTGCGCAGCTTGGGCATATTGTTCTTGATGACTTCCGACTCTTCCAGGCTGCTGGCCTGCAGGGTGATGGCCAGTTGCAGGTACTGCTCGCCGTTTTCCGGCTGCAGGTTGACCGTGAACTGGTCCACCGGCACATAGACCGGCGGGCCGGCTTTCTTGGCCTTCTTGGCTTTCTTGGCCGGCTTGGCGTCCTCGGCATGCTCCTCGCTGTCGCCCTGGAGCATGAACCAGGCGCCGCCGCCGCCCGCCAGGGCAAGCACCAGCACGCTGGCCATGATGATGATCAGCTTCTTCTTGGAACCACCGCCTACCGGTGCTGCTTCTGCCTTCGCATCAGCCTTCATTTTTGGATTCGCTTTCAATTCTGCCCTGGATGCAAGAGTTGGATCATGACGCCATTATGTCATTATCGCGAAAGCTTTCGGGGGGCGATGCGCCGAAAAGAGGCAGGAAGCGGGGCTATCTCTGCCTTAGGCGAAGGTATCGACCGCGCCCAGCACGCTGCGGCGTGCCTGGTGCGCATGCTGGTCGGCGCCGGCGGCGCTGTCGGAATTGTCATTTTGGCCATTCGCCACGCCACGGCCGCGCTTGTTGGCGGCCATCTGTTCGAAGGCTTCCTTCTGTTCCTGGCTGCCGGCCGAGACGCTGGTGTCGCCCAGCGCAATGCCGGCTTCACCCATGGATTCGCGCAGTTTCGGCAAGGCTTGCTCGAGCGCTTCGCGCACTTCCGGCTGGGCCGCCATGAAGGCGACGCTGGTCTGCTCGTTGGAAACGCTCAGCACCACCTGCAGCGGGCCCAGGTCGGGCGGGTTCAGGGTCAGGGTGGCGCTTTGCTCGCCGCCATTCACCATCCACACGACTTTCTGCCCCAGTTGCTGGTCCCAGCCCTGGCTGCCGACGCGGGCGTGCAGCTGGTTGCTGGCCACGGCTTGCGCGGCCTGGGCGTTGGCGGCGCCGGCGGGGGCTTGCGCGGTCGTGGCTTGCGCCGTGCTGGCGGGCAGGATGGTTTGTGCGGCGTCGCGCGCGGCGCCCTCGCCAGCTTTGCCGGCATCGAGCTTGGCCTGGGCCAGGGTGGCCTGGAAGTCGGCTGGCGGCGCCACGCCGGCGCCTGGCTGCGGCGCGACGGCGGCCAGGTCGGTCCCGTCCGCCGCCAGCGCTGCCGCGGGCGCCGATCCCGACTGGGCGGCAGCGCTCTGCTGGGCGATGCGGGCGTCTAACGCAGCAAGTGTCTTGGCCAGGGCGGCATGGTCGATGGCCGGGCTGGATACACCGTTCTCATCGGCATTGCCGATCATCCTGCGCAAGCCTTCCGCTGCATACTCGGGCGCCATGTTGGCCGGTGGTTCAGCGCCGGTCGCCATGCCCGGCCACTGCGCCATGGGCATAGTTTCAAAGCGTTTATCCAGCTGCGCCGCAGCCCCTTGCGCGGCGCCAGCGACGGCCAGGTTGGCGGCCTCGCCAGCGGGTGCGGTCGTCGCGACCGCGGGCTGGTTCAGGCTGGCCATCAGCATCAGCATCTCGGCAATCGGGTCACTGGCTTGCTGCTGCGCAGCATCGGCGGCGCCGGCGTCGTCGGCGGCAGCGGCGCCGGCATGGGCCGCCGTGGCGCTGCTGGCGTCGGCGGCGCTGGCGTCCGGGGCCTGCTGCGTGGCCTCACCGCCGCGCGCGGCATGTGCTGCGTCCGGGCTGGTATTGGCTGGCTGGCTGGCCGGTTTGGCGGCGGGCGCGGGCTGCGCCGGCTTGGCTGCCTGGGGATTGGCAGGCGGCGCCTGGCGTGCTGCTTGGGCTTGCTGAGCCGGCTGGCTGTGCGGCTGCGCGGCCGCAGCGGGCTTGGCGGCCTCGGCGCGGCGGGCGGCGGGGGCGGCCGGGGCCGGCGTCGGCGGCAGCGCAGCGGCCTGGCGCTCGATCTGGCGGTTCAGCGCTTGCAGGAACTGTCCATCCTCCTGGGCCGCCGTGGCCGCGCCCGAACGCGGGCTGGCCGGGTTGCCGGAGAGGAGGGGATTGGTCTGGACAGTCTGGGTATTCATCGTAAAACCTAGCGTTTGAAAAATGCCTGCCGAGAGGCGTGTTCATCCATGGCCTTCTGGTCGCGCTTGGCTTCCTTCTTGAGCTCCTGGGCGTGCGCCCGGTCGCGCAGGGTGGAGAAGGACATGCGTTTGCGTTCCGCGTCCTGCCACGCCTGCTTTTCCTGGTCGCCGCGCGCCTTGCTGTGGCGCAGCACATCTTCCTGGCCCTTGATGGCCGCATCCAGTTTCTCCATGAACGCCTGGAAATTGCGGTAAGCCAAGGGCGTAATGCCTTGCTGTTGCGAAGCGTCGAAGCGGCGGCCGTATTCGTCGCGGTAGCCGACCAGCATGTTCAGCTTCTCTTCCGCGTCGGCCACGGCTTTCAGGGCCGCGCCAAGGCGCTTGGCCGCATCGTCGGTTTCCCGCCGGGCCAGGTCAATCAGGGTTTCCAGTTGCTGGGTAGAGGCCATGATGGTTCATTATAGGCAAGGCCAGCCGTATCAATCAGTCGAATAGCGTGGTTAATTGGCCCAAGCTCTCCGGCATGGTGACTTGCTCGGTAATCTGTTGTTGTAAGAATTGCTCGATTTTGTCGTGCAGCCCGATGGCCTGGTCCAGCACCGGGTCGGTGCCCGGGGTATAGGCGCCGACGGCGATCAGGTCGCGGCTGCGTTCGTAGCGTGAAAACAACTGTTTCAGCTTGCGCGCCTGGTCCTGGTGGCTGTGCGAGGTGATCGAGTGCATGGCGCGGCTGATCGACTGTTCGATATCGATGGCCGGGTAGTGGCCGGCCTCGGCCAGGCGGCGATTGAGCACGATGTGGCCGTCCAGGATGGCGCGCGCCGAGTCGGCGATCGGATCCTGCTGGTCGTCGCCCTCGGTCAGCACGGTGTAGAAGGCCGTGATGGAACCACCGCCCAGCTCGCCATTGCCGGCGCGTTCGACCAGCACCGGCAGCTTGGCGAAGACCGAGGGCGGGTAGCCCTTGGTGGCGGGCGGCTCGCCGATGGCCAGCGCGATTTCACGCTGCGCCATGGCATAGCGGGTCAGCGAATCCATGATCAGCAGCACGTTCTGGCCCTTGTCGCGGAAGTGCTCGGCGATCGCCGTGGCATAGGCCGCACCCTGCATGCGCATCAGCGGCGGCGTGTCGGCCGGCGCCGCCACCACGCAGGAGCGGCGCAAGCCTTCCTCGCCCAGGATTTGCTCGATGAATTCCTTGACCTCGCGGCCCCGTTCGCCGATCAGGCCGACCACGATGATGTCGGCTTCCGTGTAGCGCGCCATCATGCCCAGCAGCACCGACTTGCCGACGCCGGAACCGGCGAACAGGCCCATGCGCTGGCCGCGTCCCACGGTCAGCATGGCGTTGATGCAGCGCACGCCCACGTCCAGCGTTTCCACGATGGGCGCGCGGCCCAGCGGGTTGGCCGGACGCACATTGATCGGCGCCGAATCGCTGGTCTGGATCGGGCCCAGGCCGTCCAGCGGGCGGCCGGCGCCATCGACCACGCGGCCCAGCAGTTCGGGGCCGACCGGCAAATGGCGCGCGCGGTCGCTCGGGCGCCGCCGCGGATGCGACACGCTGCCGGGTTTCGGTACGCTTTGCTCCACGGGGAAAACGCGGGTGCCGGGCACAATGCCTTCGACATCGCTTTGCGGCATCAGGAACAGCTTGTCGCCCTCGAAGCCGACCACTTCCGCCTCCACCTTGCCGCCGGAGGGCAGGGGCACGGTGCAGGCGGCGCCCACGGCCAGGCGCAGGCCGACCGCCTCCATCACCAGGCCGGCCACGCGCGTGACGCGGCCCGACACTTGCATCGGCTCGATGAAGTCGACCAGGGTGGCGCAGTCGTTCAGGTAGGAACGCCAGCGGCCGGCATGCACGTGCGGATCGGGAGCGCCCATGTCAGCCCAGCCAGTCCACGTCCTTGCCGAGCGCCAGGCTCAGGCGCTGCCAGCGCGACGGCACGGTGGCATCGATCTGGTTGGAGGCGGTATCGACCTTGCAGCCGCCGCGCTCCAGGGTCGGGTCGTCGATCACGCGCCAGCCGCCCTTGTCCAGTTCTTCGGCTATGCTATCGCGCACCACCACGGCATCCTCGGGGTGCAGGATCAGCAGGGCCGGCTGCTGCAGCGCCGGCAGGTATTCGATCGCTTCGCGCACGATCGGCAGCACCAGTTCCGGCTTGACGTGCAGGGCGGTTTTCAGCATGCCCTTGGCCAGGTGCAGGGCCAGTTCCAGCACTTCATTGCTGATGACCTGGTCGGCCTCGCGCAGGGCAGCGCTGAAGTTGTCGGCGATCTCGCGCACCGGCGCCAGCGCCTGCTCGGTGGCGGCGCGCTGCTCGTCCAGCGCTTGCGCCATGCCTTCCTCGTGGCCGGCCTTGAAGCCCTCGTTATAGCCCTGCAGGCGCGCCTCTTCGCGGATGGCGGCCAGTTCTTCCTCGCTCGGGTACTCGGGCTGCGGCGGGTGTTCAGCGGCGTAGGCCGCTTCCTCGGCCTCGATGACGGCGGCTTCTTCGGCGGCGGCATGGGCGCGCGCTTCCGCCGCTGCGCGTTCCTGCTGCGCGACCACGCTCGGGCGCGTGTCGCCAAAGGATTGCATTTCCCAGCGCTGGTAGGCGGTCTGCTGTTCTTTTGGAATATTCGACATCAAACGAAGGAATCCTCACCTTTACCACCGAGCACGATCTGGCCTTCATCGGCCAGGCGCCGCACAATCTGCAGGATCTGCTTCTGCTGCGTCTCCACCTCGGACAGGCGGACCGGGCCTTTGTTCTCCAGGTCCTCGCGCATCATTTCCGAGGCGCGCGCCGACATGTTCTTGAACACCTTGTCGCGCAGGTCGGGCGAGGCGCCTTTCAGCGCGATGATCAGCATTTCGGACTGCACTTCGCGCAGCAGCAGCTGGATGCCGCGGTCGTCGACATCGATCAGGTTGTCGAACACGAACATCTCGTCCATGATCTTCTGCGCCATATCGTTGTCGTAGTTCTTGATATTGTCCATCACGTTCTGTTCCTGCTCGCCGGACATGAAGTTCAGGATCTCCGCCGCCGCGCGGATGCCGCCCAGCGTGGATTTCTTGATGTTTTCGTTGCCGGACAGGAGCTTGGTCAGCACGTCGTTCAGTTCGCGCAGCGCGGCCGGCTGCACGCCGTCCAGGGTCGCGATCCGCAGCACCACGTCGTTGCGCAAACGGTCGGTGAAATTGCCGAGGATTTCGCAAGCCTGGTCGCGCTCCAGGTGGACCAGGATGGTGGCGATGATCTGCGGGTGCTCATTGCGGATCAGCTCGGCCACCGACTGCGAATCCATCCATTTCAGCGATTCAATGCCGGACGCATCCTTGCCGCCCAAAATGCGCGACAGCAGCACCGAGGCCTTGTCGTCGCCCAGCGCCTTGGTCAGCACCTGGCGGATGTACTCGTCCGAGTCGAGGCCGACGGTGGAGGCGGCCGCGTACTGGTCGCGGAAATCGTCCAGCACATCGACCACCATCTCATGCGGGATGTTCTTCATGGTGGCCATCGAGGCGCCCAGCTTGAGCACTTCGCGCGGGCCGAGGAATTTCATGACCTCGGCCGCTTCCGCCTCGCCCAGGGCCAGCATCAGGATGGCGGCCTTCTGCAGGCCGGTGTTTTCGCTAGTCATTGTTGCCTATCCATTCCTTGAGCACGTTGGCGACGATGCGCGGGTCTTCCGCTGCCAGTTTCTTCGCCAGCGCCAGGTTGTCGCGGTAGGTGCGGGCAGTGTTTTCTTCCATCTTGGCGATTTCCTCCGCCAGCAATTCTTCCGGTGTCGGGCCGAGGGGTTCCACGATAGGCTCCGGTTCCGGTTCCGGCTCCGGTTCGTTGATCTGGTCGATCTTCTTGAACACCGGCCGCATCATCGGGCGCACGATACGCAGCAGGATGTACAGCAGGATCAGCGCCGTGATCAGGAACTTGGCCAGCTCTTTCGCCAGCGGCAGGTTGGCCGGATCGCGCCACCATTCCAGCGGTGGTTCAGGCTCCTTGTCGACGCCGTCGAATGGCGCGTTGGCCACGCTGACGGAGTCGCCACGGTCCTGGTTGTAGCCCATGGCTTCCTTCACCAGGCTATTGATCTTGGCCATCTCATCCGCACTGAGCGGCTTGACCACGACCTTCCCGTTTTTATCGATGGTGCGACGGTAGTTTACTACGACGCCGACCGTCATGCGCTTGAGTCCGGCCATCGCCTTCTGCTCATAACGCACAGTCTTGTCGACTTCATAATTGGTGGTCGATTCCTTATGGCTCGGCGCGGCGGTGGCAACGGCCGCCCCAGGCGCCGGCTGGCCCGGCGGGGTGGTGGTCAGCGGCGCCGTCGCCACGCCCGGCGGCTGGTTCGACAGCGCGCCCGGGATGCCGCCCGGATTCTGGTTGGCATTGCCGTTGGTCTCCGTGCTCTGCTGGCTGCGGATGGCCGAGGCGGCCGGCGGCGAATTCGGCTTATAGGTTTCGGCCGCCTGCTCGATGGCGGAGAAATCGACGTCGGCCACCGCCTCGGCGCGCACATTGCCCTCGCCCACGATCGGCGTGATGATCGATTCGACCTGCTTGATGACCTGCTTCTGCATCTCCTGCACATACTTGAGCTGGGACGCGTCGAGGTTCTTGGCGTTGTTGGCCGCGTTGCCGTTCTTGTTCAGGTCCGACACCAGGTTGCCCGACTGGTCCACCACCGTGACATTGGCCGGCGACAGCTCCGGCACGGACGAGGCGACCAGGTGCACGATGGCGCTGACCTGGGCCGGGTCGATCATGCGGTTGGCGTGCAGCTGCAGTACCACCGAGGCGGTCGGCTTTTGCGCATCGCGCACGAAGACGGACGGTTTTGGCATGGCCAGGTGCACGCGCGCCGACTCCACTGCGCCGATGGACTGGATCGAACGCGCCAGCTCGCCTTCCAGCGCGCGCTGGTAATTGACCTGTTCCAGGAACTGGGACACGCCCAGCTTCTGGTTCTCCATCACTTCAAAGCCGACATTGCCGCCCTTGGGCAAGCCCTGCTGGGCCAGGCGCAGGCGCACATTGTGCACCTGGTCGGACGGCACCAGGATGGCCTGGCCGCCCTCGGCCAGCTTGTACTTGATCTGGGCCGCGTCCAGCGCCGCCGTGATGGCGCCGCCGTCCTTGTCGGTGTAGTTGGCGAACAGGACTTTGTAGTCCGGCTCCTTATTCCACATCCACAGCATCAGGATGAGTGCCAGCACGCCAGCCACGGCCGCGCCGCGGATCACCATCTTGCCCATCGGGGTCTGGAAGAAGGCGAAGCGCCCCTTGGGGGCTTGCTGGACGTCTGGATCGTCGATATCGAGTTGTTCGGCGGCTGCAGCCATGGGTAATCACTGTGGGGTTAATGGGCCTGTTGCACATTATCCAGCGATCATGCGCTGTTTAAAGGCAGGAATAGGCACCCGTTTGCCTTGCTGCTCAGTGCAAGCCCCTTGTGCGGGAAGCCTTATTCTGGAAGCCTGACAGTAGGAATCTATTGTAGCAAGGCAACATCCCACTGCAAAAATTTTGGAGTAAAAAGAAATGAAAACAGGCGGCATAGACAGCAGCCAGATCCAGGCCATGATTGCCCAGTTGAAAGCTGCGGCGACCCGGCCGGCAGCCACGCCCCCGGCGATCCAGACCGAAAAGGTGGCGCCCAAGCCCGACTTCACCGACGCCATGAAAGGCGCGCTGGACGCGGTGCAGGCCAGCCAGACCAAGGCCGAAGGCATGACCAGGCGCTTCCAGATGGGCGACGACTCGGTGAATTTATCGGACGTCATGATCTCGATGCAAAAAGCCAGCATCAACTTCCAGGCCACGGTCCAGGTGCGCAACAAGCTGGTGCAGGCCTACCACGACATCATGAACATGCAGGTGTAAGAACCGGTGCCAGGTCTGTCAAATGGACAAAAGGCGCACGTACGTGCGCCTTTTGTCCATTTGACAGACCTGGCACCGGTTTACCCGAGGCCGGCGATGCGGGCGTTGCGTTCGCGCTCGAGCTTGGTGATGTAGCGTTGCACGGCGTTCAGGGCCGAGCGCGGGAGCTCGACGAACTGGCAGCCCAGGCGGCGGTTGGATTTGTTGTTTAAAAGCGTCAGGTCCAGGGAGTTGCGGATCTGCAGGCCGGCGGTGACCGGGCCCACTTCGGGCAATTCGATGCGGCAGTCGGCGTACACCTTGCCGATCGTGTCGCCCAGCACCAGGCTGTTGTCGAGGATGGCAATGCCGCCACAACTGATATCGGCTAAGGGGAAGGCCTTGCTGCCGCCGCCCAGTTCGGCCGGCAGCGGGATCAGCACGCGCACCGGGTTGCTGACCGGCGTCGCCATGCGGTAAAACTCGCGCCGCTGCAGGCGGATCAGGCTGGCCGGCAGGGCCATCTTGAAGGCGGGGCTGCCTTCAAACGTGCACGCTTCAATGTGCTCGCCGCCGAACATGATGCGGATCTTGTCCAGCGTGGTCTCGAAAGAAAGCCTTTTAGCGCTTAGGATGCGGCGGTTCTGGTCGGGGTTGATCGAGCAGTCGAGGATGACGTTGCCGGCGTCGGCATCGACTTCCAGGATGGACGTGACGCACACATCGGACTCGCCATGCACCAGCATGCGGATCAGCTGGCTTTTCTCGCCAATGCTGCGCAGCAGGGCGATGATCTCGCGGCGTGAGGACACCTCGAAGTCATGCCAGTTCTCCAAGTCCGAGTCCGAAATATAGCTGTGCATCAAAGTCCGTTTTCTGGGGATTCATTCGGTACGCTCAGATCGGGGGCCGGGGGCCGGGGCTGCCCCGTCTTTTGCGCTGCTTCAATATGATATAGCCACGCTAACAGTTCCGCAATTACGCGGTAGAGCAGGGGTGGGATCTGGTGGTCCAGGTCCACTTCCATCAGCAGCGAGACCAGTTCCTTCGATTCGTGGATGAACACGCCGTGCTCGGCGGCGACGGCGATGATCTGCTCGGCCACCAGGCCGCGCCCCTTGGCGACCACCTTGGGCGCGCCTTCGCCGCTCTTGTACGCGAGCGCGACGGCGCTTTGCAGCGGCTTGCGCGGCAGCTCGTTGGGGTCACCCTGGGCCATCGTGGCCTTCCGCTTTGATGGCGAGCGAGGCCAGCGGCGCGCCGGCGGCGTCCAGCGCTTGCTGCAGGGCGCCGGCCCAGGCGCGCAGGGTGTCGGCGGTTTCCTCGCTGCCCGATTCGACCGCGATGTGGACCTGGTCGCCGACCAGCGTGACCTTGGCGCCCACCGTGCCCAGCAGGGGGAAGCGGAAGCGCACGCCGCTGCGCCAGACGGTGTCGGCTTCGCCGTCGCGGCCATCGCGCCCGCCCTGGCCGCCTTGGCGCTGCTGTTCGCGCTCGACCAGCCATTGCATCTGCTGGCCGGGCCACGCTTCGCCTTGCCACAGCACCTTGCCTTGCTCCTGGGTGTGCAGTTGCTGGTTGATCATCTGGGCGGCGGACAGGTCGGGACCGGCCGCCAGCTTGGCGGCCGCTTCCAGCGGGTTCTGATTGGCGCCCTGCAGGGCGGCGTGGCGCTGCATCTGCGGTTCGCGCTGCAGGTCTTGCAGGGGGCGCTTGCCGGCGGCCCATTCGGCGACGTGCGATTCGTAGAACAGGCCGCTGTCCCCGAGGGCGCGCTGCAGGCCTTCGCTGAGCTTGGCGGTGTCGGGCGGGCCGCCGGCGCTGAGCGGGGCCTTGCCGTTGATGGTGACCGGGACGCCGGGCGAGGTGTAGGCACTGGCCAGGGCGCTGGCAATAGCGCGCGCGGCCGGGCTGAGGGCGGCTTGCGGGGTGTCTTTGCCCAGCGCGGGCAACTGGTCGGCCGGGACCAGGGGCGCTTTGCTGAGCAAGGCGGCGCCGGGACTCAGGGGACGTGCTTGGGTTTGCGGGGCGCTGGTCTGGCTGGCGAGGACGGCGTCGCCTTCTGCGCCCCGGCCGGCGGCGGCAGCAGCGGCGCCACTGGCCACGGCAGCCCCGGCGCCCGCGTTCAGGGCGGCGCCGGGCGCGCCTGCCGCTGCGCCGCCGGCAGCCTGGCCGGCTTGTCCGGCGGGCGGCTGCTTGCCGCTCAGGTTGATGATGGCCGCTTCCTGCGCGGGCAGGCGGCCGCCGCCAGCTGGCGTGTCGGGAATCGGGTCGCCGCTGACGAAGGTGGCCATCTGGCCGGCCTGCGGGCTGCCGGCGCCCACTTGCAGCGTGGGGCGCGGCTGGGCGCTGATGACCGTCAGCGGCAGCTCATCGCCGGTGTTGACGCCGGGCGGCAGCAGCATGCGCGCATTGGTGTCGGCCACCCGCACCAGGAAACTGCCATCGTTGAATTTGCTGAGGACCTGGGCTGGCAGGGTTTGCCCGACCATTTGCGAGAGGGCGCGCTGGAAGGCTTCCTGCCGCGGTGTCGCCACCGCTTGCGCCGCCGAGGCGGCGCTGGTGGGACTGACGCCGCGGATGTCCAGGCGCGGGGGCAGCATGCCAGCCGCCCCGTTCAGACGGCACCGTAGGCGGCGGCCAGGCGCCGTTCAGTGCCGGTGTTGTTGATCAGTTTGGACAGCTGGGCCATCCAGGGCATGGTCAGGTCGCGGATCTGGCGGTCGTCGTCCAGCATCTGCTTGATCAGGCCCAGCTTTTGCTGGCGCTCGCCGGTGTTCAGCGTGACCGCGGCCTCCTGGCCGCGCAGCACGGCGACATGGGCGGCCACTTGCTGCTCCAGGCCTTCCAGCCCATCCCAGTCGGCCGCCGTTGCTGCCGCCACCATCTGTTTGGTCAGTACTGCCATGGCGGAGTAGGCGGTCAAAACTTCCACGTTCGTCATTGTCATCCTCGGTTACATGCTGGCGAATGCCGCAGGCTGGGGGTTGGTGGTTGGGGCGACGGTGCCGCCGATCTGGTTCCAGGTGTCGCGCAGGTCGGCCAGCAGGCCGCGGACTTCGTCCAGCGCTTGCTGGTCGTTGTTCAGGTTGGCGTGCAGCAGGCGGCTGCTCATGTATTCATACAGGGCGTCCAGGTTGGCGGCGATTTCGCCGCCGACTTCCTTGTCCAGGCTGGCGCGCAAGCCGTTGTCGATGATCTGGATCGCCTTGGAAATGGCCTTGCCTTTTTCCTGGATATTGCCGGCGCCCATCTGCACCCCGGCGGTGGCGATGGCCGCCAGCGCGCCATCGTAGAGCATCACGATCAGCTTGTGGGGCGAGGCGGCGCTGACGCCGGTCTCGAGGCCGACTTTGGCGTACGCATTGACGCCGCGTGAGTTGGTTCCAAACATAATCTCTCCTCTGTACTCTTGATCAGCTATTGGCCGCGAGGGATGCCAGTTGCTGGGTCAAATATGCCTGTGTCGATTGCATCTGCGCCAGCACGGTATCCAGGCGCGTGAACTGGGCGCGGTAGCGCGCTTCCACCCCTTCCAGCTTGGTGTTGAAAGCGTCGCGCTGCTTGCCGATATCCTTGATGTTCTTGTTCAAGCCTTCGGTGCGGCTGCCGATCAAGCCCTTGGCACCGAGGAAGCTGGTGGCCAGGTTGTTGAGCTGGTAGGCATAGCCTTGCGAGAAGGAGATATTGCCGCGGTCGCCAATCGCGCCGCCGGTGATCTCGATCTTCAGCCCTTCGATGCCGGAGCCGGCCTGGCCGGTCATGAACTGGCCGCTGCCGGTCACCGGCAAGCCATTGATGGTCCCGGCCACGTCCTTGCCGGCCACCGGGGCGGCGCCGCCGAAAATGCTGTTGACGGTGGTGCCGCCGGCGTCGGCCAGCTTGATATTGGAGACCGAGCCGTATTTGCTGGAGGCCAGCACCAGCTTGCCGCCGGCATCGATGGTGGCCGTCACGCTCGAACCCGCCGAGGCGAAGCCGGAGTTGCCGTTGATGGCGCCTTGCAGCACGCGTGCCAGTTCCGTCGGCGTGTAGGTGCCGGCCGGGATGTCGATGTCGATCGTGTTCTTCAGGCTGCTCGGCGTGCCATCGTTCAAGGTCACCTTCCACTTGGTGCCGTCGCTGATGGTGGTGGCGGCCGGCGCGGCCAGCGAGGTGATCGACCCTTGCGCTGCCAGCTGCGTCACGGTCACTGCATAGGTACCAGGCTTGGTGGCGTTGGTCGAGCTGACAAAGCTCATATTGCTGTCGCTCGAACTGCCGACGGCCGCGAACAGGCCGGCGATATCGTTGAAGTTCTCGTCGATCGCCTTGGTCATCTTGGCGGTGTCGAGGTTCAGCGCGCCGGTCTTGTCGAAGCTGATGCCGACCTGGCCCAGGTTGGTCAGGGTGCCGGACAGGCCGGTAATCGGCGCGCCCATCATCTTGCGCAGCTGCGATTGCACGGTCTGCGCCGTGAAGTCGCCCTGCAGCACGCCGGCCTTCTTGGTCTCGGCGTTATAGCCGGTCATGTCCTTGATCGCCTTGTCCAGGTCGTTGTACGCCTTGACGAAGTTGGTCAGGTTGGTTTTGAGGGTGCTGGTGTCCTTGCTGATATTCAGCGTGGAGCTGCCGACCTTGACCACATTCAGTGTCACGCCCTGGATCGCCTCGTTGATCGAGGTGCCGGCGCTGGTGACGGCGATGCCGTTGACGGTGGCCTTGGTGTCCTGCGCGGCGGCGGTCTGCTTCATGCTGCGCGCGGTGCCGGCCGGGTCGTAGGACAGCATATTGCTGAGTGCCGTGTCGGCCGGGTTGCCGCCGTCGCCCTGCAGCGAGATCTTCATCGACGATTTTTCGCCGGTCTTGGTCGAGCTCAGCACCAGGCGGAACGGGGTGCCGCTGCCGTCATTGATGATGCTGGCGTTGACGCCGATATTGGCCTTGTTGATGGCGTCGCGGATGCCTTCCAGCGTGTTGTTGCTGCTGTCGATGGTGACGCCGGTCAGCGGCGAGGAATCGTACTTGAAGGTGCCGGCCAGGTTGCCGCCGCTGGTGCCCGCCGTCAAGCCGGCGGCGGCCGGGTTGCTGCCGCCGATGGTGATGTCGGTGGCGTTGGCCGAGGTCAGGCGCACGCTGGTGGCGGAGGTATAGGTGGAACCGTCGTTGGCGCTGCCGGCCGCCGTTTCCAGGCCGCCGCTCACGGTGCCGCCCACCACTTCCTCAATCGCGATGCTGCCGCCGCTGGCGCTGCGGAATTCCAGGGTGCCGGCGGCGGCCGTGCCGCTGAAGGTGATGCCGGCCGCGTCCAGCGCGTCGCGCACCGGGCCCGACTCCAGTGCGGTATCGATCTTGGCCGTGGTCACGCCGTCGCCCACATTGGTGCTGGCGCCCTGCGCCGCGATCTCGATGCCGCCCACGGTCAGCGAATAGCTGCCGTCGGCGCCGGTGGCCACGTTGCCGAACGTGCTGAAGACATTGACGGCGGTGGCGGTGACGCCGGTGGCGCCGGTCTTGGCGTTGATGGCGGCGGCCAGGGTGGCGGCGCTGTTGGTGTCGGCCGAGGTGGCGATGGCGGTGCCGTTGATGGTCAGCGAGCCGTCGGCCAGGCCGTTGGCGTGCATGGCGCTGGGCAGGCCGCCGCCAGCAATGCCGTAGCCGACATTGGTGCTGGTGCCGAACTGGAATAACAGGGTGGTCTTGCCGCCCAGGCCAATGGCCGAGGTCTTGCTGGCCAGGCCATTGCTGGTCAGGGTCTGGGCCTGCGCCATCTGGGTCACATTGATGTTGTAGTTGCCGGGCGAAGCCTTGGCGCCGGCGCTGGCGGTAAAGATCTTGTCGTCGCCGGAAACCGCGCTCAGGCTGCGGAAGGCGTCGATCTTGGTCAGGCTGCCCAGGGCGCTCTGGAATACGCCCACCGCGCCGCTCAGGGCGCCCAGGGCGCTGACCTGGGCCTGGTAGGAGGCCGTCTTGCGCTCATAGGCTTGCAAGGGGGCTGCCTCGGCAGCCATCAGCTTCGCCACGATCTGGTCGACCTGCAAACCAGAGCCGATACCAGGCGAGGACATGGTGGGAGAATTAATAGCCACAGAGGTACTCCATAGAAAGCGTCACTATAAGTGCTTATCGGCAAAATCAAACGCGACTTGAGAGGGGGATTTCAAGGCTTGTTCCGGTGACAAGCACTCTTGCTGGGCCGATGGTTCCAGCATAGCGCAAAAAAGCCCGGCATGCCGCGTGGCATACCGGGCTGGGGACGGCCGCTGCAGGGTTCAGGCTTCCTGGTCGACCAGGAGGCCACCGCTGCGGGCGTCGATGGACTTGGCGATCTGCAAAGCTTCCGGCGTCGGAATCTGGCGCAGGACTTCCTTGGTGCTCTGGTCGATCACCTTGACGATGGTGCGGTTGCTGTCGTTGTCGATGGAAAATTCCAGGGCCTGGGCCCGGTCTTGCACCGATTTGTTCAGCTTGGCGACCGCTTCTTCCACATCCTTCTTGGAAGGGGCGGCCTCCTTGGCCTTGACCGCATCGACGGTTTCCACCGCAGCGGCGGGGTTGCGGCCGGCCGCCGGGGCGGCAGCCGACTCCACACCCACGCTGCCACGGTCGGGCCGAGGTGCGGTAGCAGTAATCGAATCGATAGTCATACTGACCTCCTACGGAAAATTCCCCGGTCCGGGCAACCGGAGCGGGGAATCGCTTCTTACATGCTATCGGGCGATTAACCGCGCAGCAGGCTCAACACGCCGTTTGGCAGCGAGTTCGCCTGGGCCAGCATCGCGGTACCAGCTTGTTGCAGGATCTGGCCGCGGGTCAGGCTGGCGGTTTCTGCAGCGAAGTCGGTGTCGACGATACGGGAACGCGATGCCGACAAGTTCTCGGTGGTCGCGCTCAGGTTCGAGATGGTCGACGAGAAGCGGGACTGCAGAGCACCGAAGGCTGCGCGCTGGTTGTTCACACTGGCCAGTGCCGCGTCAGCAATCTTGATTGCCAGCTGGGCATTGTCAAAGGTGGTCACGTCCAGGGTCGACACGGCCTTCAGGGTCGACGCTTGCGCGCCGGTGCCTGCGGTCGCTGCGCCCAGGCCGAAGCCGGAACCAGCGTCGGTCACCGAGAACGAGCTTTCCGAGTCGAAGGTCACGCGACCATTGGCCACCGTAGCATCGCCGCCGTTCAGTGGGCTGGCCGCTGCAGTCAGGCCGCCGGCCAGCGTGTAGGTCGACGTTGCCAGCACGGTGTTAGCGGTGGTGGCGCGGTTGGTGATCTTGATGTCGGCGCCGCTCGCGTGGCTCAGCTTGATGCCGCCGTTGGCTTCATCGAACTGGGCGGTGATACCGGTTTTGGCCGATTGGGCGTTGAAGGCATTGATACCTGCAGCGAAGTCAGCAGCAACCGCGGTCGAGGCACCCATCGAGAACGAGATGGTGACTGGAGTGCCGGCGTTGTCGCCTTCCACTTCCAGGGTGTAGGACTCGCCGGCGCCCACGGTGATGTTGGCGTCGGTCTTGGCAGTTGCGGTCACGCCGGTGTTGGCGGTCTGCTTGTTGACGGCAGCGGCCAGCGACTTGGCGGTGTCGGTGGTCGCGGTGGTGATGGTTGCCTTGCCGCGCACGCCGGCCACGTCGAAGGTGCTGGCTGCAGCGTTGGAGCCGCCGGCAGTGTTCAGTACCGCAACCTGGTCATTCTCGATACGGTTGTCGCCGTAGGTGTTGGTCAGGAAGTTCGCACCGTTGGTCTGGATGGTCTGGTTGGCATCGGCACCGACCTGGAAGGTCGCGGTACCCATGGTGCCGTCCAGCAGAGCCTGGCCGTTGAAGGTGGTGGTTTGTGCGATACGGTTCAGTTCGGAAGCCAGCTGGCCAACCTCGGTCTGCAGCGCTTGACGGTCCGAAGCCGAGTTGGTGGCGTTGGACGACTGCACGGCCAGTTCACGGATACGCTGCAGGATTTCGCCGGAGGACGACAGGGCGCCTTCAGCGGTCTGGGCCAGGGAAACGCCGTCGTTGGCGTTACGCATTGCCTGCGACATGCCGCGGATCTGCGAAGACATACGATCGGAAATCGCCAGGCCTGCCGCATCGTCTTTCGCGCTGTTAATACGCAGACCGGAAGACAGACGTTGCAGGGAGGTGGACAGGCTGCCCTGGGATGCGGTCAGGTTGCGCTGCGAGTTCAGGGAGGCGATGTTGGTGTTGATTACGGAAGCCATGGTATTTCTCCATTTGTACTACTGGTTGGGCAATTTGCTCATTTACTTTGGCCCGCCACGCTGTCCCGTGACGATCAAGCCGCTGTTGTAATGGGTAACGGTTGCCCTATGGGAACCTTTAGGGTGATTTAGCAGGTAAATCGCCCCTTGTTGGCCCTCAAGTTGCGGTTGGAGTGTTCGCTAAGACGACGGGGTTTTTCTGAACTTTAGGGCAAAAAAAAATATTTTTCGCGCTTAGAAAAAACTGGGAAAGCGGAAAACCAGTTCATAAAAAAAGCCCGCCGGAGGGCGGGCTGGCGTGGGTGGGGTTGCCTATTCGGCAACCACTACGCGATTCTTGCCGGACTTCTTGGCCTTGTACATGGCGCCGTCGGCGCGTTTGACCAGGTCGGTCTGGTTCTCGTTCGGGCGGCGCAGCGCCACGCCGGCGGAGAAGGTGATCAGCACTTTCTCGTTCTCGTGCATGAAGAAATGGCGCGTCAGCTCGCGCTGCAGGCGGGTCATGGTGGCCTCGGCCGCCTCGATGGTGGTTTCCGGCAGCAGGATCAGGAATTCCTCGCCGCCGAAGCGGGCGATCACATCCATCGAGCGCAGGGTTTCCTTGACCACCTTGACCAGGTGCTTCAAGGCGTTGTCGCCAGCGATATGGCCCAGCGTGTCGTTGAGCTTTTTGAAATCGTCCAGGTCGAGCACGGCGATGCAGAGCGGGGTGCCGCGGCGGTCGGCGCGCGCGGTTTCGCGCTCGAACACGTCGTCCAGGCCGCGCCGGTTGAGGGAGCCGGTCAGTTGGTCTTCGCGCACCAGTTCGCTCAAGTGCTGCAGCTTGGCTTCCAGCGCGTGGATTTTCGCCTCGGCGTCCTGCACCTCCTGGCGCGCCACCATCATGTTGTCGCGCGCCTTCAGGGCCTCGCTTTGCACCAGGCGGGTTTCCTTCAGCACCTCGTCGAGGATCTGGTTCAGCTCGCCGATATCGCGCGCGGCGCGGATCTTGTCGGAATAGCCACCGATTTTTTCGTGGAAGTCGCCGGTCGAGGTGGCCACCGCGCCGAGGCGGTCGATGAAGGTCATCATCATATTCTTGACGGTGGCCTTGACGTCGGTGATCGAGTGCTTGAGTTGGCTCTGCTTATAGATCACGTCTTTCAGGCTGCGCGTGGCTTCCTCCAGCGCGCGCTGGTCGAGCGGGCCGGAAATCAAGTCCTGCACCGCGTCGATCTGGCCGCGCAGCCAGGAATCATCGTCCAGCAGTTCGCTGACGTTCTCCAGCAGCAGGCGGAACAGGCGCAGCAGCAGCTCCTGCTGTTCGGCCGTGTCGCCGCTGCGGATCTCGATCTGGTAGCACAGCTGTTTGAGGCGGGTGCCGATTTCGGCCAGGGCCGCTTCGGTATGCGCTTCCTTGGTGGCCGCGCCCAGCGATTCAGCTTCGGCCACCAGGGCTGGCGCGCCGGTCAGCAGGGAGGCCACGGCAAAGGTCAGGGTACGGCTCAGCAGTTCGCGCAGCTGGCGCGCCTGCTCATTGTTTTCCTCGGCCACCAGGCCGCCGGCGCCGACCTTGAGCAGCGGGCGCTCGGCCAGCGCGGCCAGGGTGCGCGAATACAGTTCCCAGTCGCGCGCCTTGACGGCGCGGTTGAAGCGGCGGCCAAAGTCGGCCAGGTCGCCCGGCTGGTCGGTCAGCCGGGTGGCGAACTGGGCCAGCATGGTTTCGGCCGCGCTTTCCTGCACGACCGGGGCGGGCGGCACCGGCACGATGCCGGCAATTTCATTGTAGATGTCGCGATACGCGTCGGGCGTCGGGGCCACTCGTCGTACGGCGAGGCGGCGGAATGCCTCGCGTGCGATATCAGCCGGATTCATGTCCGCCGCGGCTGGATTGGTGGGTTTGCTAGACATCTGACGTACAGCCTTTACAAAGGTTTACCGATTGCTAGCATCTTAAGCCACTGTCCAGCTCGCCGAAGCGACGATAAACGGGAGGAAATGTGCTTACTTCATAGCATTATTTCTACTCGATCAGCTGGTTCTTGATGGCGTAGTGTGTCAGTTCGGCGCTGTTCTTCAGGTTCATTTTGGCCAGCAGGCGGGCGCGGTACTCGCTGACCGTCTTGACCGAGAGCGACAGCTCCTTGGCGATGGTGCCCACCGTCTTGCCGGAGGCAATCATGGTCAGGGTCTGGTACTCGCGGTCCGACAGGGTTTCGTGCGGCGCTGCCTGGTGGTCCTCGCCGACATGGTTGGCCAATTCCTGGGCCAGTGCCGGACTCACGTATTTTAACCCCGCCGCGCACTGGCGGATTGCATTCACTAACTCTTTTGGCGCACTCTGCTTGGTCAGGTAGCCGGCCGCGCCGGCTTTGAGCGAGCGGATGGCGTACTGGTCTTCGCGGTGCATGGAGAGCATGAGCACGGCCAGCTCGGGCTTGTCCTTTTTCATTTGCTTGAGGACTTCGATGCCGTTGCGGTCGGGCAGGGAAATGTCGAGCAGCATGACGTGGCAGCCGGACTTGCGGAACAGCTTGATGGCGTCGAGGCCGTTTTCCGCTTCCCCGGCCACGATGATGTCCCCGGTTTCCGCCAGGATTTGCTTCAGGCCCTCGCGCACAATCGCGTGGTCGTCGGCGATGAAGACTTTGATGACAGCTTTTTCACTCATGGCCAATTGTAACTTCTGGCGCGGGCGCCGGCAGCTTGATTTTGATCGCCACCTCGGTGCCGCCGCCGGCCGCATGACCCAGGTTAAGGGTGCCGCCCAGGGCGCGCGCGCGCTCGGCCATGCCGCGCAGGCCGAAGGAGTCGGGCTTGGCGCGGTCGGCGGCCTGCATGCCGCGCCCGTTATCGCTGATCTTCAGGGTCAGCACGCCGCGGCTGCGCGCCAGCTTGACGGTCACGGCGCTGGCGTGGGCGTGCTTGGCGATATTGGTCAGCGCTTCCTGCGCGATGCGGAACAGGGCGGTGGCCTGCTCCGGGTCCAGCTCCAGTTCCTTCATGCTGGCCTGCAGGGTGCAGGCGATGCCGGCCTGGGCTTCGAATTCCTTGACCTGCCACTCCAGCGCCGGCAGCAGGCCGAAGTCCAGCACGGACGGGCGCAAGTCCAGCGTCAGGCGGTGCACGGCGTCGATGGTGCGGTCCACCAGCGAGTCGACGTAGGCGGCTTTTTCCTGCAGCAGCGGGTCGCCTTGCGGCAGGCGCGCCACCAGCATGGCCAGCGCCATCTTGATGGCGGTCAGGTTGCCGCCCAGGTCGTCGTGGATTTCACGCGAGATGCGCTCGCGCTCCTGCTCCTTGACCCGCTCGATGTGGGCGGTCAGCTCGGCCAGGCGGGCGCGGCTGGCGCGCACTTCCTGCTGCTCCTGCTTGCTGTCCGTGATATTGGACATGATGCCGTCCCACTGCACGGCGCCGTCCGGCAGCTGGCGCGGAGTGGCGCGCAGGTTGATCCATTTCACGTCCTTCCAGGCCTCGACCCAGATGCGGCCCTCCCAGTTCCAGCTCCACAGCGAGCTGGCGGAGGAGCGCATCGACTCCAGGTAGGAGACGCGGTCCTCGGGCAGGATCAGCTGTTCGAAACGGCTGGGCGTGGCCTGCAGTTCCGGGCCGGGCAGGCCGAGCAGGGCCAGGCAGCCCTCGCTCAGGTAGGGGAAGGCGACGGCGCCGCCGGGCGCCAGCTGGAATTGGTAGACAAGGGCCGGCGTATGGGACACCAGGCTGGTCGGAGCATGATTCATGACGTGCAATAATACGGTATGAACAAAGCATTCGTAAAAGAGAGTGAAGGCGACGATGACGACGACCTGCCGCCAGGCGCGCCGCCGATCCCGCCCGGTTCCAAGAACTACATCACGCCGCTCGGCTACCAGCGCATCAAGGACGAGCTGCTGCAGCTGATCGACGTCGAGCGCCCGGAAGTGGTGAAGGTGGTGCACTGGGCCGCTTCCAACGGCGACCGCTCCGAAAACGGCGACTATATCTACGGCAAGCGCCGCCTGCGCGAAATCGACCGCCGCATCCGCTTCCTGACCAAGCGCATGGACCTGGCCGAGGTAGTGGACCCCAGCATCCACCACGGCAACGACCAGGTCTTCTTCGGCGCCACCGTGACCTACGCCAAGCGCGACGGCGAGGAACAGACCATCACGATTGTCGGCATCGACGAGTTTGATCCATTGAAGGGCAAAGTCAGCTGGATCAGCCCGGTGGCCCGCACCCTGACCAAGGCGCGCGAGGGCGACACGGTGCTGCTGCATACCCCGAACGGGGCGGAAGAATTGGAGATCCTGGAGGTTAGTTACCCCGCCCCAACAACCTGAAAAAGATGTTTTTGCGCAACCTTGCTAAGTTGTTATAATCAACTTTCAATTACTTTTTTTGCAAGGTACGTGCATGGCATTCGCTCAACTGACTCAAGTCTTCTACGAACCGTCGGCGGCCTTCGCTGCCCTCAAGGAGCGGCCACGGGCCTGGCTGCCAATCATCCTGCTGTGGGTGGGCGCGCTGACCGTGATGGTCTGGTACTTTCAGACCGTCGACATGGACTGGATGATGAACAACAGCTTCCCGCCCGATATGCCGGCCGAGCAGCGTGAAGCCGCCAGCAAGGCCATGTCGCGCGGCGTGATGATGGGCATGGGCATTGCCGGCGTGCTGCTCGGCACCCTGGCGGTGTTCGCGCTGTACGGTTTCTATTTCTGGCTGGCCGGCAAACTGGCCAGCATGGAGCTGAGCTTCAAGTCGGGCTTCGCGCTGGCCGCCTGGGCCTCGCTGCCTGGCCTGATCAGCGTGCCGCTGACCGCGCTGCAGATCGCCACCAGCAAAGGCCAGCTGGCGCTGGAAAACGCCGAGATGCTGTCGATTAATTACCTGTTCGTGAACGCCGCGCCCAACACCCCGTGGTTCAGCCTGGCTTCCATGGTGAAGCTGACCGACCTCTGGTTCATCGCCCTGTGCACCATCGGCCTGCGCGCCTGGACCGGCAAGAGCACCTCGACCTGCGCCACCATTTCCGCACTGCCGCTGGTGGTGATTTACGGCTGCTGGGCGGCCTGGATCCTGTTCAAGAACTAAGGCGGCGCCATGAAACGCAAACTGATTGCCGCCGCCGTGGTCGCGGCCATGATCGGCGTGCCGGTCGCCATTAAATTCACCAAGTCGCCCACCAAGGTCGAGGCCGAGCTGGCCAAGGTCGAGAACAAGGCGATCCACCCGGCGGTGCTGGCCTCCGGCAACCTGGTGTTCCGCCAGGAGGTGCAACTGTCGCCGGAAGTGATCGGCAAAGTCTCCGAGGTGCTGGTCAAGGAAGGCGACAAGATCGAGAAAGGGCAGGTGGTGCTGCGCCTGGACCCGAGCACCTACAAGGCCGACGTGGCGCAGCAGGAGGCCGCCGTGCGCAATACCGCCGTCAGCGTGGAGCGCGCCCAGATTGACCTGGATAACCAGCAGCGCAAGCTGGAACGCGCGCGCCAGCTGGCCAGCGCCAAATTCATCGACGTCTCGCGCCTGGACGAAGCCAAGCTGGCGGTCGACCTGGCCGTGGTGGGCCTGCGCAGCGCGCGCGAAAGCCGCCAGCAAGCCATGGCCATGCTGGCGCTGGCGCAGGAGCGCCTGGCCAAGACCGAGGTCAAGGCGCCGATCTCCGGCACCGCCACCGCCGTGCCGATCAAGGCCGGTGAGACCGCCGTGGCCAGCGCCACCGGCATTGCCGGCTCCAGCCTGATGACCATTGCCGACCTGAGCTCGATGATCGCGGAAGTGAACGTGGACGAGGGCGATATCGCGCAAGTGGTGCCGGGCCTGAAGGCCAAGATTTTCCCGTCGGCCTACGCCGACCGCCCGCTGACGGGCAGCGTGGAATCGGTCTCGCTGGCGCCCAAGGCGCAGATGATGGGCCAGACCAGCCAGGGCCGCAGCTATGTGGTCAAGGTCAAGCTGGCCGAGCACCAGCTGGCGCTGCGCGCCGGCATGACCTGCCGCGCCGAGATCGTGACCGGCGACGGCGCGCCGCGTCCGGTGGTGCCGCTGCAGGCGGTGCAACTGAGCGAAGCGGCGGAAGGCAAGGGCAAGCGCACCAATTACGTGTACGCGATTGTGGACGGCGTGGCTAAGAAGCGCACGGTGGAGCTGGGCCTGTCCGACGACAGCAACCAGGAAATCACCAAGGGCCTGGCGTTGGGCGAGACGGTTGCCGTCGGTCCCGCGCGCACCCTGCGCGAGCTGCGCGAGGGCGCCGCCGTGAAACCGAAGGCCGCGGAAGACAAGCCGCTCAAGGTCGCTGCCGGAAGCAAGACGTGATCACGCTGAAGGGCATTACCAAGCAGTACCAGATGGGCGACCAGACCGTGCATGCGTTGCAGGGCGTGGACCTGCATATCGAGCGCAATGAGCTGGTGGCCTTCATCGGCGCCTCCGGCTCGGGCAAGTCGACGATGATGAATATCGTCGGCTGCCTGGACCGGCCCAGCGGCGGCACCTACTTCCTGAACGGGAAGGACGTGGCGACCATGCAGAGCGACGACCTGGCGCAGGTGCGCAACGAGGAAATCGGCTTTATCTTCCAGAGCTTCCACCTGCTGCCGCGCCACACGGCGCTCGATAATGTGGCGCAGCCGCTGATCTACCGCGGCATCCCGCCAGCCGAGCGCAAACGCATGGCGCGCGAGGCGCTGGAGCATGTGGGCCTGGGTTCGCGCACGCACCACCGGCCCAACGAGCTGTCGGGCGGGCAGCGGCAGCGCGTGGCGATTGCGCGCGCCCTGGTGGGCAAACCGTCGATCCTGCTGGCGGACGAACCGACCGGCAACCTGGACTCGGCCACCACGCGCGAGATCATGGCGCTGATCAAGGACGTGCACCAGAACGGCCAGACGGTGGTGATGGTGACCCACGAGCCGGACATCGCCGCGCAATGCCAGCGCATCGTGCGCTTGCAGGATGGACGGGTGCTGTCCGATCACCTGGTGGCGGAGGGCTAAGCCATGTATATCTTTATCGAAGCGCTGCGCTCGGCGATGGCGGCGATCCGCGCGCACCGCATGCGCAGCTTCCTGACATCGCTCGGCATCATTATCGGCGTGGCCTCGGTGATTACCGTGATCTCGCTGATCCAGGGCTTGTCGCAATCGATCACCAGCCAGTTCGAAGGCCTGGGCGGCAATGCCTTGTCGATCCACGCCAAGAACGACTTCAAGGACGTGATGCGCGGGAAGATGAACTACCTGCAGTTCGAGGACGTGGAGCAGTTGCGCGGCCGGGTGGAAGGGATCCGTGAACTGAGCCCGGTGTTCATGCTGCAGCCGGGTGAAATCCGCTACGGCAACCAGCGCGCCACCAGCCGCCAGTACCTGGCGGTGACATCGGCGTACATGGAAGTCAATGGCAGTTACCCGCGCCTGGGGCGCTTCTTCAGCGAGTCCGACAACGCCGGCGCGCGCCGTGTGTGCGTGATCGGCGAAAAGTTGATCGAGATGCTGCGCCTGCCGGAGAATCCGCTTGGTGAATTTATCCAGTTCTCCGGCGAGTGGTTCAAGATTGTCGGCGTGATGGAGAAGAAGGGCGAGATCCTCGGCATGTCGCAGGACGACCAGGTGCTGGTGCCGTTCCGCACCGGGCAGAGCCTGATCGGCGCCACGCGCAAGCCGAACATGTCGATCACCGTGTCGATCACCGACATCGCCAGGACCGAAGAAACCAAGGCCCGCATCGCCACGGTGATGCGCCAGTCGCACCGGCTGCGCGCCGACCAGCCGGACGATTTCGAAATCGAGTCCTCCGACCAGTTCCTGAAGAGCTTCGAGACGGTGACCACCACGGTCACGCTGGTGATGGGCGGCGTGGTCGGCATTGCACTGCTGGTGGGTGGGATCGGGATCATGAACATCATGCTGGTCTCGGTCAGCGAACGCACGCGCGAGATCGGCATCTGCAAAGCGATCGGCGCCCGCAGCCGGGACATCCTGATGCAGTTCCTGATCGAAGCCGTGACCTTATCGGTGCTGGGCGGCGCGGTCGGCGTGCTGCTTGGGTATGGCATGGGCCACGCGATTGCCAGCGTGATCCCCGACTTCCCGGGCGCGTACGTGCCGTGGTGGGCGATTGCGATATCGGTCTTGTTCTCCGCCGGCGTCGGCGTGGTCTTTGGTGTGTTACCCGCCGCCAAAGCCGCCAAGCTCGACCCGATCGAAGCGTTACGCTACGAATAATTGCGCGCGCACAAAGCGCAAAAAAGCAGCATCGCTATCCTTTGAGCAGACAGTGTCTGACCCTGCGGGTCAGACACTGGTTTACCGGTTTAAAGGAGAGCCACATGCCCCGCCCCCTAAGAAACTACCCCTCAGGCACCTGCCTGCACCTGACCCAGCGCGGTCATAACGGGTGTACTGTTTTCCACGACGACGAGGAAAGGCACGGCTTCCTCGATCTGCTCAAAGAACACAGCGTCAAAGCAAACTGCGACATCCACGCCTACGTCCTTATGGGCAACCATTTCCACTTGCTGGTCAGTATACGTGAGCCCAATTCACAGGCATTACTTATGAAGTCCATCGCACAGCGCACCACGTTGTGGCGACATGCCAGGCATGGCGGCAGCGGCTCTCTGTGGGATAAGCGATACCACTCATCACAAATCGATAGTGAGGCCTATCTGTTGATGTGCCAAAGGTATATTGAGCTCAACCCGGTACGCGCTGGCATGGTTATGTTCCCCGGTGGGTACCGGTGGTCTAGCTATCGGGGTAACGCGGAGGGTAGGCCGGACGATTTGCTTTCCCCGCATGATGTCTATCTTGGGCTCGGGCTGGATGATGAGGAGCGCAGGAGACGGTATCGCTCTTTGTTTGAGATGCCGTTGGCCGAAAAGGATTTGGAGCGGATACGGTTTGCGATCAGGGGGGATTGTGCTTTGCGCCAAACGGCAAACCGGTAAACCAGTGTCAGACCCATAGGGTCTGACACTATGCTATGCGCGCTCGCGGGTGACGCGGTTGACGCCGGCGACTTTCCTGACGTTGCGGATCAGGGCGGCCAGATGCACCCTGTCTTTTACCTGGATCGTGAAGCGCAACTGGTGCAGTACGTGCTCGCGGTCCTCGTCCATGCCGACGAAGGTGATGTTGCCATCCGACTCGCCGATTTCGGCGGCGACCCTGGCCAAGATCCCCTTCTCATTGTTGATGATCAGGCGGATCCGGCTGTCGAAGCGGCGGTTGATCTCGGTGCCCCATTTCACGGCGATCCAGCGTTCCGGCTCTTTCTGTTTTGAGCGCTTGGCCACGGCGCAGTCGCCGGTGTGCACTTGCAAACCCTGGTCGCGCCGCAGTTGGCCGATGATATGGTCGCCCGGGATCGGCAGGCAGCACGGCGCCAACTGCACCGAGACGCCTTCGGTACCGTAAATGGTGACCGGGTCCAGCTCTTTCGGGCTGGTGTGCTCGACCGGCGCGCTGGCCGATTCGCCTCCCAGCAGGCCGAAGATGTGGCGCGCCACCAGCGCCGCCATGCGCTTGCCGATGCCGATGTCGGCGTACAGCTCCTCTTCCGACTTGGCCGACGATTCGTTCAGCAGGCGCTCCATGATCGGCGCGGTCAGCTCGGTCGAGACGCTGATCGACTTCAGCGCCTGGTCCAGCAACTGCTTGCCCAGGCCGATCGATTCCGGCAGGTTGATGGTGCGCAGGTGGTGGCGGATCGCCGAGCGCGCCTTGCCGGTGCGGACGAAAGAGAGCCAGGTTGGGCTCGGGCGCGAATTCTGGTTGGTGACGATTTCCACGATGTCGCCGTTGCGCAGTTCTGTGCGTAGTTGCGCCGGCTCGCCGTTGATGTTGACCGACACCGTATGGTCGCCAATCCCGGTGTGGATGGCGTAGGCGAAATCGATCGGCGTGGCGCCGCGCGGCAGGGCGATGATCTTGGACTTGGGCGTGAAGACGTAGACCGAATCCGGGAACAGGTCGACCTTGACGTGCTCCAGGAATTCGGCCGAGTCGCCGGTCTGCTGCTGGATGTCCAGCAGCGATTGCAGCCAGGCGTGCGTGCGCTGCTGCAGGTCCGACATGTTCGCTTCGCCGTTCTTGTACAGCCAGTGCGCCGCCACCCCCGATTCGGCGGTGCGGTGCATTTCCTGGGTGCGGATCTGGAACTCCACCGGGGTGCCGTAAGGGCCGATCAGGGTGGTGTGCAGCGACTGGTAGCCGTTCAGCTTACGGATCGCGATGTAGTCCTTGAACTTGCCCGGCATCGGCTTGTACAGCGAGTGCAGGGTGCCCAGCGCCACATAGCAGTTCGGGAAGCTGTCGACCACCACGCGGAAGCCGTATACGTCCAGCACCTGCGAGAACGACAGGTGCTTGGCGCGCATTTTCTTGTAGATGCCGTACAGCGTTTTTTCGCGGCCGTAGACTTCGGCCTCGATGCCGGCGGCAGCCAGGGTGTGGTTCACCGCGTCCAGGATCTTGGTCACAACCTCGCGCCGGTTGCCGCGCGCCGCTTTCACGGCCTTGTGCAGCACGTTGTAGCGGGTGGGGTAGAGGTGCGAGAAGGACAGGTCCTGCAGTTCGCGGTAGATATTGTTCAGGCCGAGGCGGTGCGCGATCGGCACATAGACTTCCATCGTCTCACGGGCGATGCGCGCCTTCTTGGCCGGCGCCATCACCTCCAGCGTGCGCATATTGTGCAGGCGGTCGGCCAGCTTGATCAGGATCACGCGCACGTCCGAGGCCATGGCCAGCAGCATCTTGCGGAAGTTCTCCGCCTGCGCTTCGATCTGGCTCTGGAACTCGATTTTTTCCAGCTTGGACAAGCCGTCCACCAGGTGCGCCACCTGGGCGCCGAAGCGCTCGATCAGCTCGTCCTTCTTGACGTCCTGGTCCTCCATCACGTCGTGCAGCAGCGCCGCCATGATGGCTTGCGCATCCAGCTTCCACTCGGTGCAGATCTCGGCCACCGCGATCGGGTGCGAGATGTACGGCTCGCCCGATTTGCGCACCTGGCCCAGGTGCATCTCGTCCGAGAAGCGGTAGGCTTCCTTGACCTTTTTCAGGTCGGCCTCGCCCATGTACTCGGCCAGCTTTTCGGTCAGGTGGGTGATGGTGGCGACGCCCGTGGTCACGGTCGGCGCGGCGAGGGGGGAAGAGGAAACGGCAGCTGCAGAAACGTCAACGCCCGGCTGTTGCTTAGCCGGGCGCCGTGCCCGCCGTGCGGGCTGTTCGCTGATGTGGGGATCGGCGGAAGTCAGGTTCATATCGGGAACTAGAAGGTTCCCAGCTTACATAGGGACCTTTTTCAGCATTTCCAGGCCTACTTTGCCTGCTGCGATTTCACGCAGTGCCACCACGGTTGGCTTGTCCTTGGCTTCGACCTTAGGGGTGTGGCCTTGCAGCAGCTGGCGCGCGCGGTAGGTAGCTGCCAGGGTCAGCTGGAAGCGGTTAGGAACATTCTTCAGGCAATCTTCAATAGTAATACGGGCCATGCTAAAACTCCTGGGTATAAGTCGGTGATTATTCTGCGTCGGCGTGGATGCCCAGTTCGGACATCAACTTGGCATTGCGGGCGGCTTGTTGCGCGAACCGGCAACGGGCCGATCGGACGATCGCGCTCAGCTCCGACAAGGCGACCGGAAACTCTTCATTGATAATAACATACTCGAACTCCGGCGCGTGGGCGATTTCCCCGCCGGCTGCCAGCAGGCGGCGGTTGATCACGTGCACCTCGTCCTGGCCGCGCTTATGCAGGCGCTCTTCCAGTGCCGCGAAGGAGGGCGGCAGGATGAAAATGCCGGCCGCCTGCGGGAACTGCTTCTTGACCTGGCGCGCGCCCTGCCAGTCGATTTCCAGCAGGATGTCGGTGCCAGCCTTCATTTGCTCTTCCACGAAGATGCGCGAGGTGCCGTAGTAATTGCCGTGCACTTCGGCCCACTCCAGGAATTCGCCTTGCGCGGCGCGCTGCTTGAAGTCCTCGGCGCTGGTGAAGAAGTACTCGCGGCCGTGTTCCTCGCCCGGGCGCGGCTGGCGCGTGGTGGTCGAAATCGACAGCTTGATCGCAGGTTCCTGGGCCAGCAGGGCATTCACCAGGGTCGATTTACCGGCGCCGGATGGAGCGGCGACCATAAACAGGCTGCCGGAAAAATGTTGGCTCATTTGCAATTCTCGAAAGCTAGGCTAGCGCCCAAAGAGTTATTTTACCAAGAGCAAGGGGTTTTGCAGCACTTGACAATAGACCGACCGGTCTATAGAGTCAAGCACATGACAGCGCATACCCTGACCACCCGCGAACGCCTGATCAACGCCATGATCACCACGCTGCAGCATCGCGGCCTGCATGGCGCCGGCCTGAGCGAGATTTTGGCCACGGCCAAGGCGCCCAAGGGCGTGATGTACCACCATTTCCCGGGCGGGAAGGACCAGCTGGCGGTGGCCGCCATCGAGGCCACCTTCAGCTTCCTGCTGCACAAGCTCGATACCTATATGGCGCGCGAGCCGGACGTGACCATCGCGCTGCAAGCGTGGATCCTGCGCGCCCTGCGCGGGCTGGACGACAGCGAGTTCGAGCTGGGCTGCCCGCTGGCGGCGGTGGCGCTGGAATCGACCGCCGGCGACGTCGAGATCCGCAGCGCCCTGCGCACCGGCTTCGCCGCCCTGCGCGCGCGCATGGCCGATGCGCTGGAGCAGGCCGGCCACGAACGCCGCCGCGCCGAAGGCATCGCCGCCCTGATCCTGGCCGCCTATGAAGGCGGCTTGCTGCAAGCCCGCGTCGCGGGCGATACCGCGCCCATGGTGCAGACCATGGACGCCCTGATGCCGATGCTGAAAGTGGAGAAGAAACCATGAGCGATTTGCCCAACGCCGCCTTGCTGCTGGCGGAAAAGCTGGAACTGCGCGCCGCCGACGGCTACCCGCTGGCCGCCATGTGCTACCGCGCCCGCGGCCCCGAAAAGGCGCGCCTGCTGATTGCCGGCGCCACCGGCGTGCCGCAAGGCTTCTACCGCCGCTTTGCCGAATTCGCGGCCGGGCAGGGCTACACCGTGCTGACCTTCGACTATCGCGGCGTGGGCGGCTCCGCGCCCAAAACGCTGCGCGGCTTCGAAGCCAGCTTCCTCGACTGGGCCCACCTCGACCTGCGCTCGGTGATCGAGTACTTCGCCCCCGCGGACAGCACGCCGCTGTACATGGTGGGCCACTCCTACGGCGGCCACGCCCTGGGCCTGCTGCCGAACCATGAAAAGATCGCCGGCGTCTACTTGTTCGGCGTCGGCGCCGGCTGGCACGGCTGGATGCCGCGCCTGGAGCGCCTGCGCGTGCTGGCCATGTGGCACCTGGTCGGCCCCATCGTCACGCGCTGGAAAGGCCGCCTGGCCTGGAGCAAGCTTGGCATGGGCGAGGACCTGCCACTCGGCGTGTACCACCAATGGAAGCACTGGTGCAGCTTCCCGCGCTATTTCCTGGACGACCCCGACGTGCCGGAGATCGCCGCCGGTTTCGCCACCGTGCGCACGCCGATCCTGGCGCTAAACGCCACCGACGACCTGTGGGCGCCGCCGGTATCGCGCGACGCCCTCATGTCCGGCTACCGCAACGCACCGTGGCACGGCGTGGACCTTGACCCGGCCGCCGCCGGCTTGGGCAAACTCGGTCATATGGGCTACTTCCGCCAGCACGCGCAGCCATTGTGGCAGGGCGCACTGGATTGGTTTGCCGGCGTAAAATGAGAATCGTTTGCATTTGACTTTGAATCTTTGCTAGCATCGGGGCTTTATCCCATCTTCGGAGAATGCCCCATGAAGCTGCTGCAAATCGCCACCCTGGTGACGGCCACCCTGGCCGCCGGCGCCGCCCAGGCCCAGGTACTGAACCTGTACTCGGCGCGTCATTACCAGACCGACCAGGCGCTGTACGACAACTTCACCAAGCAGACCGGCATCAAGATCAACCGCATTGAAGCAGGCGAGAACGAACTGCTGGAGCGCATCAAGAACGAAGGCGCCAACAGCCCGGCCGACGTGCTGCTGACGGTGGACGCGGCGCGCCTGGCCAAAGCCGATGAACTGAACCTGTTCGCGCAAGTGCAATCGCCCACGCTGAATGCGCGCGTGCCGGCCCATTTGCGCACCGCCGACTGGTACGCATTCTCCACCCGCGCCCGCGTCATCGTGCATAACAAGAGCGTCAACGGCGCCGATGTGCAGAACTACGAAGACCTGGCCAATCCGCGCCTGAAGGGCAAGGTCTGCGTGCGCTCCGGCGCCCACCCCTACAACCTGTCGCTGGGCGCGGCGCTGTATGAGCGCGGCGGCGAGCAGAAAGTTTTGAACTGGGCCAAAGGCCTGGTGGCCAACTTCGCGCGCGCGCCGAAAGGCGGCGACACCGACCAGATCAAGGCGGTAGCGGCCGGCGAATGCGGCGTGGCGCTGGCCAACTCCTACTACGTGGCGCGCCTGATGCGCTCCGATAAACCGGAAGACAAAAAGCTGATGGAATCGGTTAGCGTGGTATGGCCGAACCAGAAGGGCGCGGGTACCCACGTCAACATCTCCGGCGCGGGCGTGCTGAAGACGGCGCCGAACAAGGATGCCGCCATCAAGTTCCTGGAGTACCTGGCGTCCGACGCGGCCCAGGTCTATTTCGCCGACGGCAACAACGAGTGGCCGGTGGTGGCGGGCGTGAAGACCTCCAACCCGGCGCTGGCCAAATTGGGCAGCTTCAAGCAGGACGACATCAATGTCGGCAAGCTGGCCAAGCACCAGGCCGCGGTGCAGAAGATTTACGACCGCGCCGGTTGGCAGTAAGTACTACCCTGGCGGATCTGCCGCGACAGCATGATGAGCGGCAGCACCCCCACGGCCACAATGGCCAGGGCGGCGGTGGACGCTTCCGCCAGGCGTTCGTCCGCCGCCAGCGTGTAGGCCTGCGTGGCCAGCGTATCGAAGTTAAACGGCCGCATCACCAGCGTGGCCGGCAGCTCCTTCATCACATCGACAAACACCAGCAGTGCGGCCGTCAGCAGGCTGCCGCGCAGCAGGGGCAGGTGCACGCGGCGCAGCACGCCCAGTTGCGACTGGCCCAGCGAACGCGCCGCCTCGTCCATGTTCGGCGTGACCTTGCCCAGGCTGGCCTGCACCGTGCGCAGCGATACCGCCTGGAAGCGTACCAGGTAGGCGTACACCAGCGCCGCGATGCCGCCGGTGAGCAGCAGGCCCGGGTTGGCGCCGGTGGCGGCGCTGATGGCGTGCGCCAGCCGGTTATCCAGCCAGCCCAACGGCACCAGCACGCCGACCGCGATCACCGAACCGGGCACCGCATAGCCCAGGTTCACCGTGCCGTTGGCCAGGCGCAGCAGCGGGTGCGCCGACAAGCGGCCGGCATAGGCCAGCAGCACCGCCAGGAGCACCGCGCATGCGGCCGTCAGCGCCGCCAGCACAAAGCTGTTGCGTGCCAGCTCCACAAAGCGCGCGCCGAATTGCGCGTCGCCGCTGGTCAGCGCCATGTGCAGCAGCACGCCGCCCGGCAGCAGGAAGCCAAGCAGCAGCGGCAGCAGGCAAGCCAGGCTGGCGGCCCAGGCGCGCGCGCCCTGCAGGCGCTGCGCCACAGGCGCCGCGCGCCGCCCGGTATTGTGAAAGCGCGCCCGCCCGCGCGCCATGTACTCAAGCCACAGCACCAGCGCCACGAAGCCGAGCAGGGTAGCGGCCAGCTGCGAGGCCGCCACGCGGTCGCCCAGCGAAAACCAGGCGCGGTAAATGCCGGTGGTGAAGGTGTGGACCCCGAAATACGACACGGCGCCGTAATCGGCCAGCGTCTCCATCAAAGCCAGCGCGGCGCCGGCAGCGATAGCCGGGCGCGCCAGCGGTAGCGACACGCGCAGGAAATTGGACCACGGCCCCAGGCCCAGCGAACGGCCCGCCTCCAGCACGCCCGCAGCCCGCTCCAGGAACGCCGCCCGCGCCAGCAGGTAAACATACGGGTACAGCACGCAGACAAACATCAGCACCGCCCCGCCCACCGTGCGCACATCGGGGAACCAGTATTCGCCCGCTTGCCAGCCGGTGGCCGCGCGCAGCCAGCTTTGCACCGGACCGACGAACTGCAGCAGGTCGGTATAGGTGTACGCCATGACATAGGCCGGCACCGCCAGCGGCAGCACCAGCGCCCACTCGAACAGGCGGCGCCCGGGGAAATCATGCATCGTCACCAGCCACGCCGCGCCGGTGCCGACCAGCACCGTACCCAGCGCCACGCCCGCGCACAGCCGCAAGGTATTGCCGATATAGCCCGCCAACACCGTCTCGGCCAAATGGCTCCAGGTATCGCCGCCCTGGCCTGCCAGCAGGTGCACCGCCACGCTGGCGATCGGCACCGCCACCAGCGCGGCCACGGCAAGGGCCCACCAAAGGATGGACGGCTGCGCTTTCAGTGAATTGGGCAAGATGGCTCCAAGATGAAAATGGGAATTATAATTCCGTGCTATGCCTATCCTCGACTTGCAGCAAATCTCCTACGCGTTCGGCAGCCACACCGTGGTCGACCGCCTGTCGCTGCAGCTTGCAGCCGGCAGCATCGCCTGCCTGCTCGGCCCCTCCGGCTGCGGCAAAACCACGGTACTGCGCTGCATCGCCGGCTTTGAACACGTGGCGCAAGGCAGCATCGTGCTGGAAGGCGAAATCGTCGCGCGTCCCGGGCTGCACGTCGCGCCGGAATTGCGCCGGGTCGGCATGGTATTCCAGGACTACGCCCTGTTTCCCCACCTGACGGTGGCCGAGAACATCGGCTTCGGCCTGGCGCGCAGCGAACGCGCGGCACGCGTGGCCTCCCTGCTGCAGACGGTGGGGCTGGCGGGGCAGGGCAGCCGCTACCCGCACGAGCTGTCCGGCGGCCAGCAGCAGCGCGTCGCCCTGGCGCGCGCCCTGGCGCCGCGCCCACGCCTGCTGTTGCTCGATGAACCGTTCTCCAACCTCGATGTCGAACTGCGCGAAAGACTGGCGCAGGAAGTGCGCCAGATCCTGCGCGCCGAAGGCGTCAGCGCCATCCTGGTCACGCACGACCAGCACGAAGCCTTCGCCTTCGCCGACCTGGTCGGCGTGATGCACGAAGGCCGCATCCAGCAATGGGATGCCCCCTACAACCTGTACCACCGCCCCGCCAACCGCTTCGTCGCCGACTTCGTCGGACAAGGCGTATTCCTGCCGGGCGAAGTGCAGGCCGACGGCCGCATCAAGCTCGAGCTGGGCAGCCTGCCCGCGCAGGGCGAGCGCGGCACGCCGGGGCAGCAGATGCAAGTGCTGCTGCGGCCCGACGACGTGCTGCACGACGACGCCAGCACCCTGACGGCGGAAGTGGTCGCCAAAACCTTCCGCGGCGCCGAGTTCATGTACACGCTGCGCCTGGCCAGCGGCGCCCAGGTGCTGTCCCTGGTGCCCAGCCACCACAACCACGCGCTGGGCGAACGCATCGGCATCGTGCTGGGCGCCGAGCACGTGGTGGCATTCGCTGCCGGCGCTTAGCGGCCCGGGTCAGCGCTTCGCACCGAGCGCCCGCAGCAAGCCAAGCGCCGCCGCCGGCGCGCGCTCCTTGGCGCCGTTGATGAAGTAGACGAACACCTCGCGCCTGCCGCCGTCCGCCCACTGCTGCGCCTGCGCCGCCCACTGCTTGAGCGCCGGCTTGGTATACCCGCTTGCCACGCCGCTTTGCGCCGCCATCAGCCGCGCATAGACAAAGTCCCCCGTGAGCTCCGTGAAGTTGGGGAATTTCGGCGAATCCGTAAGCACGGTCGCCACCTTGTGCTTGCGCGCCAGCGCCAGGTACTCCGGGCACATGAAGCTCTCATGGCGCGCATCCAGCACATGCCGCAGCTTGCGCTTGCCCAGCTTCTTCGGCAGCAGCTTGAAGAACGCCGCCAAGTCATCCGGATCGAAACGCTTGGTCGCCGCCAGCTGCCACAGGATAGGCCCCAGCTTATCGCCCAGCTCCGACAGCCCGCTCTCCATGAAACGCGCGATCGACTCGCCCGCCTCACCCAGCACCTTGCGGTTGGTCGCATAGCGCGACGCCTTCACCGCAAACACGAAATTATCCGGCGTACGCTGCGCCCAGCCGGCAAAGTGCTCGGGCTTGGCGTTGCGGTAAAAGGTGCCGTTGATCTCGATGCTGGTCAACACGCTGCTCGCGTATTCCAGCGCGCGCTTGAGCGGCACCTCGGGAGGATAGAAAGTTTCGCGCCAGGGAGGAAAATCCCAGCCGCCGATGCCAACGCGGATAAGCATAGCGATTCCGTAGTAAAGTTGCGCACACACTTCATGGAGGATGCCAGAAATGCGCCTGACCCGCCTGTTCGTTTCCCTGCTTGCCGCTGGACTGATGGGCAGCGCCGCCGCCCAAACGCTGACCCCCGAAGAAGAGCGCATCGTCGCCAGCGTCAAAGCCAACTCCGGCAAAGCACTCGAACTGCTGGAAAAGTCGGTCAACATCAACAGCGGCACCATGAACCACGCCGGCGTGCGTGAAGTCGGCCAGCTTTTCCGCGCCGAGTTCGACAAGTTAGGCTTCAAGACGCAATGGATCGACATGCCAAGGGAGATGCAACGCGCCGGCCACCTGGTCGCCACGCGCGAAGGCAAGCAAGGCAAGCGCGTGCTGCTGATCGGCCACCTTGACACAGTATTTGAAGCCGATAGCCCGATGCAGAAATGGGAGCGCGTGGGCGACCGCGCGCGCGGCCAGGGCGTCAACGACATGAAGGGCGGCGACGTCATCATCATTGAAGCCCTGCGCGCCCTGCATGCCAGCGGCGCGCTGGAGAACACCAGCATCAGCGTCATCTTCACCGGCGACGAAGAAAACGCCGGCGAGCCCAAAGAAATCTCGCGGCGCGACATGGTGGAAATGGCCAAGCGCAGCGACGTCGCACTCGCATACGAAGCCACGATGCTGGACGCGCAAGGCAAGGCCACCGGCACGATAGGCCGCCGCTCCTCGACCTCCTGGCTGCTGGACGTGAAAGGCATGCAAGGCCACTCCTCCGGCATCTTCAGCAACAACGCCGGCTACGGCGCCGTGTACGAAGCCGCCCGCATTCTCGACGCTTTCCGCCAGCAGCTGCAAGAGCCGAATTTAACCTTCAACCCCGGCGTCATCGTAGGCGGCACCGAGATCGGCTACGACGACACGACAGCCAAAGGCAGCGCCTTCGGCAAAACCAACGTCATCGCCAACGCCACGCGCGTAACGGGCGACCTGCGCTTCCTGACCCCCGAGCAAGGTGAGCAAGCGCGCGCCCGCATGCGCGCCATCGTCGCCCAAAGCCTGCCAGGCACCAGTGCCGCGATCAAATTCCACGACGGTTACCCACCGATGGCCCCCACACCCGGCAACTTGAAAGTGCTCGAACTCTACTCCCAAGCCAGCGCCGACGCCGGGCTGGGCCCGATCGCCGCCTTAGCGCCCGGCCTGCGCGGCGCCGGCGACATCCAATTCGCGGCCCCCTATGTCGACAGCCTGGACGGCCTGGGCGCCATTGGTCGCGGCTCCCACGCCCCCGGCGAAGACCTCGACATCCGCTCCATCGAACAAGGCGCCATCCGCACCGCCATCCTTCTCCACCGCCTGACCCGCTAAAACCGGTGCCAGGTCTGTCATTCGGACACGCGGCGCACACCTTTGATTTTTCTCAAAGCATGCTAGAAAGCAAAACGGGGCGAATACGCTAAGCTAGCGATTCGCCCCGTTTTGATATTTGTCAAAGGAGTGGTCTGGGTGTCCGAATGACAGACCTGGCACCGGTTTTTGCCGCCGGTTTTGGCGCTGGTTTATTCCAGGTTTTGGACTTGCTCGCGCATCTGCTCGATCAGGAGCTTGAGCTCCATCGAGGCGTCGGCGAGCTCTTTGACGGAGGCTTTGGCGCCCAGGGTGTTGGCTTCGCGGTTGAGCTCTTGCATCATGAAGTCGAGGCGCTTGCCAACCTGGCCGCCTTTTTTCAGGATGTGGCGGGTCTCGCCCAGGTGGGCGGACAGGCGACCGAGCTCTTCAGCAACGTCAATGCGGATGCCGTACAGGATCACTTCCTGGCGGATGCGTTCCATCGCGTCCTGGCGCGACATGGCGGTATTCGACCCCTGGCAGGCCAGGCCGAGCGCTTCCTGCATGCGTTCGACGGCTTTTTGTTGGAATTGCGCAACTACTTGTGGAATCAGCGGGGTGATGCGTTTGACAATGCCTTCCATCGCTTCAATGCGCGACACCAGCATCGCTTCCAGGGCCGCGCCTTCGCGCTGGCGGCTGGTGACAAAGGCGCCCAGGGTCTTCGCCATCAGGGCGGAAACGTCGGCTTGCAGCGATTCCTGGCCGATCTGGGCTTCTTCCACCACCCCAGGCCAACGCAGTAGTTCGGCAACACTCATCTGTGCGGCGCCGGCGAAGTGCTTGCTGACTTCGCCCTGCAGGCGCGCCAGTTCGTTGAGCAGGGTGACGTTCAGGGCCTGGGTGCCGGCGGCGGCGGCTTTGCGGCCGAAACTCAGGCGCAGCTCCACCTTGCCGCGGGTGATGGTGCCCATGATGGCGGAGCGTAAATCGGGTTCGAGCGCGCGCAGGTCGTCGTTGATCCGGAACTGCAGGTCAAGGAAGCGTGAATTCACGCTCTTGATTTCGATAGTCAGTGTGCCCGCCGCGCTTTCGCTCGTGGCTACTGCGTAGCCAGTCATGCTGGAAATGCTCAAAGGATATCCCCGATTTTGTCTTTGTCTTTACAATATATTGCTTTGTCCCACACAATCCGGTTTAGTTGAAGCGAGGAAACTTATGGCAGCTCAGAACAACGCTCCATTACCGGATGGTCTGGAAATTGCTGGATACCGCATTGTAAAGAAAATTGCGTCAGGCGGGTTCAGTATTGTGTACCTGGCCTACGACGCCGAAGGTAATGCGGTAGCAATTAAAGAATATTTACCAAGCTCTCTTGCATTACGTCAAGAGGGCGAAATGGTGCCTGTGGTCACCAAAGCCAACCTTCCGGTCTTTAGGATCGGGCTGAAGTGCTTCTTTGAAGAGGGGCGTGCACTGGCAAAAATTTCACACCCGAATGTTGTAAGAGTGTTGAATTTCTTCCGGGCCAATGAAACCGTGTATATGGTCATGGCTTATGAATCGGGCCATTCGCTGCAGGATCATATCCAGCGCCAGCGCAGCAAGGGCCGCAATTGCAGCGAGGCTTTCGTGCGCCAGATTTTCACGCAGGTGCTGAAAGGCTTGCGCGAGGTGCATACCAATAAGCTGCTGCACCTGGATTTAAAACCGGCCAATATTTACTTGCGCACGGATGGCACGCCTATGCTGCTGGACTTCGGCGCGGCGCGCCAGACCGTTAATTCGGACAGCCCGAAGCTGATGCCGATGTATACCCCCGGCTTTGCGCCGCCTGAGCTCTACAGCAAGACCGAGGCGCTGGGCCCGTGGACCGATGTGTATTCGATCGGGGCGTCGATGTTCGCCTGCATGCTGGGCCAGCCGCCGCAGCCGGCCGACCAGCGCCGCAAGGAGGACAAGATGGAGCCGCACCTGCAAAAGCTGGACGGGCTGTATTCGCCGGAGCTGGTGAAGCTGGTACGATGGTCGCTGCAGATCGATCCGCTGGCGCGCCCGCAAAGCCTGTTCGAGCTGCAAAAGCTGTTGCAGCAGGCGCCGACGTCCAACGAGCCGCCGCCGCCGCCGGGGGCGCTGGAGAAACTGGGGAAACTGGCTGGCAAGCTGGGTTTTGGTCGTAAAAAAGACGCGGCCCCGCGCACGCAACATTAAGGAGGGCACGCCATGCAATTCGCCGTTTATCAGGAAACGCATATTGGCGGCCGTAAGGTCAACCAGGATCGGATGGGCTACAGCTTTACGCGCGATGCGCTGCTGCTGGTGCTGGCCGATGGCATGGGCGGCCATGCGCGCGGTGAAATCGCCGCCACCATCGCTACCAGCACGATTTCGAAGATGTTCCAGCAGCAGGCCACGCCCTACGTGAAGGGGACGGAGCGCTTCCTGGAGGAGGCTTTGCAGGCGGCGCATCATGAAATCCACAAGTACACCGCCGCGCACAATATGCCGGAGTCGCCGCGCACCACCGTCGTTGCCTGCCTGGTGCAGCACAATACGGCGGTGTGGGCGCATTGCGGCGATTCGCGCTTGTATTGGGTGCGCAATGGCCAGATCCATGGCCGCACGCGCGACCATTCGCATGTGGAGAATATGATCGAGAAGGGCTTGATCCCGCCTTCCGCGCGCAACACGCACCCGGACCGCAACAAGCTGTTCTCCTGCCTGGGCGCGGGCAGCGCGCCGCGTATCGAAATTTCCGGCCGCGCCAGCGTGCTGCCGGGCGATTCGCTGCTGTTGTGCTCGGACGGCCTGTGGTCGGTGGTGAGCGATGAGGAGCTGGTGCAGATGCTGACCACGCAGACCGTGGTGCGCGCGGTGCCGGATATGCTGGCGACCGCGCTGCGCCGCGCCGGCGAGCATAGCGATAACGTGACGGCGCTGGCCATTGTGTGGCAGGGCGCGCTGGTGTCGGATGGTACGCCGACCACGCATGCCGGTTCGACCATTATTTCGACCGAGGCTTTGCCGGAGGATGTGGTGAGCACCACCATCCACGGCGCCAAGACCGAGATCGATGTGTTCGACGATGACGAAATTGAAAAGGCGATCGCGGAAATCCGCGGCGCTATCGAGAAATCTTCCCAATTATTGAAATAGGATTCACATGACCACTGTCACCCGCCCAAGCGGACGCGCTGTCGATGCGCTGCGCACTATCCGCATCACGCGCGACTACACCAAGCATGCCGAGGGTTCGGTGCTGATCGAGTGCGGCGACACCAAGGTGATCTGCACCGCCAGCATTGAGGAGCGGGTACCCGGCTTCCTGAAGGGCAAAGGCCAGGGCTGGATGACGGCGGAATACGGCATGCTGCCGCGCTCGACCCATTCGCGCATGGACCGCGAGGCGGCCAAGGGCAAGCAAAGCGGCCGTACCCAGGAGATCCAGCGCCTGATCGGCCGTTCGCTGCGCGCGGCGTTCGACCTGGAGGCGTTTGGCGAGCGTACTTTGCAGCTGGACTGCGATGTGATCCAGGCCGACGGCGGCACCCGTACCGCGTCCATCACCGGCGCCATGGTGGCGGCGTATGATGCGTTCTCCAAGCTGAAGGCGCGCGGCGCCATCGAAACCATCCCGGTCAAGCATTTCGTGGCGGCGATTTCGGTTGGCGTCTACAAGGGTGTGCCGGTGCTGGACCTGGATTATGTGGAGGATTCGGACTGCGATACCGACATGAACGTGATCATGACCGACGCGGGCAGTTTCGTGGAAGTGCAGGGCACCGCCGAGGGCGCGGCCTTCGACCGCGTTGCCATGAACCGTTTGCTGGATCTGGCCGAGGGCGGCATCCGCGACCTGGTCAAACTGCAGAAGCAGGCGCTCGGCCTGTAGTGTTTCCCATGCGCTGCCGCAGGAAGTCCACAAAGGCGGCAGTCTTCAAAGGCAGGAATTCGCGCGCCGGGTAGACCGCGTAGGTGGCGGGGCCCGGCGGCAAGTCGATATCGGGCAGGATGCGCACCAGCTGGCCGCTGGCCAGTTCCTCGGCCATGATCGATTGCGGGCCTTTGATGATGCCGGCGCCGCCGACGGCGGCGGTCACCAGCGCGCCGCCGTCGTTCATCTGCAGCGGGCCGTCGACCCGTACCGTGCCCGCGTCGCCAAAATTCCATTCATCGTAGACCCGCGCGCCGACTGCGTACACCAGGCAGGCGTGCTGCTGCAATTCCTGCGGCGTGCGCGGCGTGCCGTGGCGCGCCAGGTAGGACGGCGCGGCGCAGATCGCGCTGGGGTTGTCGGCCAGCTTGCGCGCGACCAGGGTCGAGTCGACCAGGGCGGTGGTGCGGATGGCGACGTCGATCTGCTGCGCGATCAGGTCCACCATGGCGTCGTCCAGTTGCAGCGCGACTTTGACTTGCGGGTAGTGCGCGGTGAATTCGGCCAGCAGCGGCACCAGGGCGCGCCGCCCGGCCATGGCGCAGGAGACGCGCAGCAGGCCGCGCACCTGCTGCTGGTAGCTGTCGGCGAGGTGGGCGATCTTGTCCAGCGAGCGTTCGATCTGGCGTGCTTCTTCCAGCACCATTTGCCCGACTTCAGTCAGTGCGAGCTGGCGCGTGGAGCGCTGGATCAGGCGCGCGCCCAGGTCCTTCTCCAGCTGGGCGAGCTGGCGCGAGACGACGGATTTGCCGCAGCCCAGCTTGAGGGCGGCGGCGCTGATGCTGCCGGCCTGGATGATTGTGGCGAAAATGGCAAGGCGCTGCGGGTTCATTGTTCCTCCTTGGTCAACAATGTAATGCTGCCTCGTTGACTTATCAAGCACGCCTGCGCCCCGTACACTGCTGGCATTCAAACTTTTCTCACGACGCACCATGACCAGCAACCGCCAATTCCTTCTTGCCCGCCGCCCGGTAGGCGCTGTCCAGCGCAGTGATTTCGAGTTCGCCAGCACGCCATTGCGCGCGCTGGCGGAGGGTGAGGTGCTGATCCAGGTTTCGCATGTTTCGCTCGATCCGGCCATGCGCGGCTGGATGAACGCTTCGACCGAGTCCTACATGCCGCCGGTGGCGCTGGGCGAGGTGATGCGCGCTATTGCAGTGGGCCGTGTGGTGGAGTCGCGCAATCCGGGCTTTGCGGCCGGTGAGCATGTCAGCGGCCTGCTGGGCGTGCAGGAGTACGCGATCCATAACGGCGCGGGCCTGAACAAGGTGGATCCGGCGCTGGCGCCGCTGCCGCTGTTCCTGGGCGCGCTCGGCATGCCGGGCCTGACGGCGTATTTCGGCCTGCTCGACGTGGGCCAGCCGAAGGAGGGCGATACCGTGGTGGTGTCCGGCGCGGCAGGAGCGGTGGGCGCGCTGGTGGGACAGATCGCCAGGCTGAAGGGCGCGCGCGTGGTGGGCATCGCCGGCGGCGCGGACAAGGTGCGCTACCTGGTGGAGGAGCTGGGCTTTGACGCCGCCATCGACTACAAGAGCGCAGACGTGGCGGCGGCGCTGCGCCAGCATGCGCCGAAGGGTATCGATGTCTTCTTTGACAATGTTGGCGGGACGATCCTGGACGCGGCGCTGGCCAACCTGGCGCACGGTGCGCGGGTGGTGATCTGCGGTGCTATTTCGCAGTACAACAATACGCAGGCGGTGGCGGGGCCTTCCAACTACCTGCAGCTGCTGGTCAAGCGCGCCACCATGCGCGGGGTGATGGTGGCCGACTACTACCACCGCGCGCCGGAGGCGATCATGGCCATGGGCGCCTGGATCCAGGCCTGCAAGCTGAAAACCCGCGAGCATGTGGTGCAGGGCCTGGATAGCTTCCCGGAGACCTTTGCCAAGCTGTTCTCGGGCGCCAACCAGGGCAAGCTGGTGCTGCAAGTGGTTTAAAATGTCGGCTCATTCAATATGAGCCGACATTCATGACTCAACGTATCGTTCTCGCATCCAACAACAAGGGCAAGCTCAAGGAATTCAACGAGCTGCTCTCGACCATCGGCTTGTCCGCCCATCCGCAAGGTGAATTCGATGTGCCGGAGGCGGAAGAGCCGTTCCACACATTTGTCGAAAATGCACTGGCCAAGGCGCGCCATGCTTCGCGCCTGACCGGCTTGCCGGCGCTGGCCGACGATTCGGGCGTGTGCGTGAACGCGCTGGGCGGCGCGCCGGGCGTGTTCTCGGCGCGCTATGCGGGCGAGCCGAAGTCGGATGCGCGCAATAGCGAGAAGCTGATCGCAGACCTGGCGGCGCATGCCGACAAATCGGCCTACTATTACTGTGTGCTGGTGTATGTGCGCCATGCCGACGACCCGCAGCCGGTGATTGCCGACGGGCGCTGGAACGGCGAGATCCGTCCCGAGGCGCGCGGCGAGGGCGGCTTCGGCTACGACCCGTATTTCCTGGTGCCGTCGCTGGGCAAGCATGTCGCCGAGCTGGCGCCGGAAGAAAAAAACCGCCTGTCGCATCGCGGCCAGGCCTTGCGCGCACTGGTTGAGAAGCTGAAATGATCCCGATTAAGCCGGTCGGCATTGCCGTACCAAGCCGCACCATCGACAGCGCCGCCGGCGTCGCTGCTACCTACCTGCGCCCGGGCGCGCTGAACCTGCAGGCCTTGCCGCCGCTGTCGCTCTACATCCATTGGCCGTGGTGCGTGCGCAAGTGCCCGTATTGCGATTTCAATTCGCACGAGGCCAAGGGCGAGGTGCCCGAGCAGGAGTACCTGGACGCGCTGCGGCGCGACCTGGAAATGTCGCTGCCCCTGATCTGGGGCCGCAAGATTTACACCATCTTCATCGGCGGCGGCACGCCCAGCCTGATGTCGGCGGCCGCCATGGATCGCCTGATGTCGGACTTGCGCAGCCTGCTGCCGCTGGACGGCGCCTGCGAAATCACGATGGAGGCCAACCCTGGCACCTTCGAGGCCGAGAAATTCCGTTCCTACCGCGACAGCGGCGTCAACCGCCTGTCGATCGGCATCCAGAGCTTCAACGGCGAGCACCTGAAGGCGCTGGGCCGCATCCATGACGACGGCGAGGCCAAGCGCGCGGTGGAAATCGCGCTGGCGAATTTCGACAACTTCAACCTGGACCTGATGTACGCACTGCCGAACCAGTCGCTGCAGCAGGCGCGCCAGGATATCCAGACCGCGATCGATTTCAAGCCGCCGCACCTGTCGCTGTACCATCTGACGATGGAGCCGAACACGCTGTTCGCCAAGTATCCGCCGCAGCTGCCGGACGACGACTTGAGCGCGGACATGCAGGACATGATCGCCGAGATGACCACCTCCAACGGCTACGGCCATTACGAGGTGTCGGCCTACGCCCAGCCCGGCCACCAGGCGCGCCATAACCTGAACTACTGGCAGTTCGGCGACTACCTGGGCATCGGCGCGGGGGCGCACAGCAAGCTGTCCTTCCCGCACCGCGTGCTGCGCCAGGCGCGCTACAAGCAGCCCAAGTCGTATATGGACGCCGTGGCCGCCGGCAATCCGGTGCAGGAGGAGCGCGAGCTGCTGCGCGATGAGATGGGCTTCGAGTTCATGCTGAATACGCTGCGCCTGCAGGATGGTTTTGAGCCGAACCTGTTTGCAGAGCGTACCGGCGTGGCTTTGAACGCCATCGAGAAGCAGTTGAACGCGGCCGAGGCCAAGGGCCTGCTATACCGCGACCATATGCTGATCAAGCCGACCGAGCTGGGCCAGCGCTTCCTGAACGACCTGCAGCAAATGTTCCTCGGTGACGAGGCTTAAAACTCTTCCCACTCATCGTTCGATGCCGCCGGTGCGCGGCGCTCGGTCTTGCTGCGGCGTTCCGAGGCAGGCGCAGCGCTGCTGGCTTTGGCGCTAGCCTGGCGCGGTTTGGCGCGCGGCTCAGGCGCTGCCAGGCGTTGCGGCGGCGCGCTGCTGGCGTCGTCTATTGACGGCGGCGACACCTGGGCGCGCGGCTGGCCGCTCCAGCGCGCGACCGCTTCGGTGCCGAGGCGGAAGGAGGCGGCCACTTGCGCCAGTTGGGCGGCTTGCTCCTGCATGCTGGCCGCTGCGGCGGCGGCTTGCTCCACCAGCGCGGCGTTCTGCTGCGTCACCTGGTCCATCTGGCCGATGGCCTGGTTCACTTCATCGATGCCGACGCTTTGCTCGCGGCTGGCCGAGGTGATCTCGCCCATGATGTCGGTCACGCGCCGCACGCTGCTCACCACTTCGCCCATGGTGGTGCCGGCCTGCTGCACCAAGGTGGTGCCGGCGTTCACCTGCGCGACGGAATTGTCGATCAGCTCCTTGATTTCTTTGGCGGCGGCGGCCGAGCGCTGCGCCAGGTTGCGCACCTCGGAGGCGACCACCGCGAAACCACGCCCTTGCTCGCCGGCGCGCGCCGCTTCCACGGCGGCGTTCAGCGCCAGGATGTTGGTCTGGAAGGCGATGCCGTCGATGGTGCCGATAATGTCCACGATCTTGCGCGAGGAGGAGTCGATGGAGCCCATGGTTTCCACCACCTGGCCCACGATCTCGCCGCCGCGCGCGGCCACGTCGGAGGCCGCCAGGGCCAGTTGATTGGCCTGGTTGGCGTTGTCGGCGTTCTGCTTCACGGTGGAGGTCAGCTCCTCCATCGAGGACGCGGTTTCTTCCAGCGAACTGGCCTGCTGCTCGGTGCGCGAGGACAGGTCCAAGTTGCCGGAGGCGATTTCGCTGGAGGCGGTGGAGATGGCGCTGGTGCCGGTCTGCACCTGGCTCACCACGCGCCGCAACGCGTCGTTCATGCCGCGCAGGGCTTTCATCAGGTCGCCGATTTCGTCGCGCGCGGTCTGCTCTTCGAACTGGGTGGTCAGGTCGCCTTCGGCCACCGTGTTGGCGATGCCCAGGGCGGCGCTGAGCGGGCGCGTGATGCTGCGCGAGATCATCCAGGCGGCCCAGGCGCCAAAGGCCAGCAGCAGGGTGCTGAGGATGAGCAGCAGGCGCGAGCTGCGTTCATGGGCGGCGTTAATGCCGGCGGCGGTGTCGTCGATCGCCTTGCGCTGTTGCCCGAGCAGCTCTTTGACCTTCTCCTGGTAGGCTTTGGCCGCCGGGTCGAAGGACTCGCGGTAGAGACGCTCGCCCTCCGCCGCATCGCCCTCCTTATTCGCCTTCATGACGGCGTCTTTCGCCTCCTGGTATTTTTTGCGCAGGGCGATGGCGTCCTGATAGATCTTGCGCTCCGCCTCCGACTCGAGCAGTGCTTCGATGGACTTGAGCAGTTCGCCGCCGCGCTTGGTGCTGTCGGCGATGACGGTGGCAAACTTATTCGACAATTCGGCGTCGCTGCTGCGCGCGATCAGCTGTGTGCGCGCGATGGCGGAATAGATCAGCACATACCAGTCGGAGACGATGCGTTCCTTGGCCAATGGGCGGTCCATCATGGCGCGTGTGGCATTGGCGGTGTCGTTGGAGTGGTACAGGGCGTAGCCGGTGCCGAGGGCCGACAGCAGCAGGACAATGCCGAAACCCGCCGCCAGGCGGGAACCAATGCGCAGTTGCGTCAGGATTTGCATACAAGTCTCCCCGGGATTGGATGAGTAGTATGCGCCTGAATGGTGCAGCCTTGATGAATTGTTGCAAGGCTGCAACGCCTGTGGCCAGGTCAGAAGGACTGGGCCAGGCGCAGGTCGGGCTTCTCGGCCCATTGCGCCAGGGCGTCGGCCATGCGTTCGCTCTCGCCGATGGCGTGCAGCCAGTCGCGGATACGGGCGCCGTGGTCCTGGCCGTAGTGCTTGAAGTCCGTGCGGTCGGGCAGTTTGCGGTTCGGCAGGCGCGCCACGAAAGCGGGCGAGGGCGAAACCAGGATCACGTTGTCCAGCGCGCTGTCGCGCGCGCGGCGCCACGGCATGGATTTGTCCAGCCAGCCCGGCACGATATGGTCGGTGAAGTGCGGGTACAGCACCAGGCCTTCGTCGCGCTGGTAGGGCAGGTGCAGGTGGTAGTCGACCAGGCCGCCGTCCCAGTAGTCGCCGGGCGGCGCGCCAGCGATGCCGCTGACAGCTTGCAGCACCAGTGGAATGGAGCCGGAGGCCAGCAGGGCGGCGTGCAGGTTCTGTTCGGACAGGCCGACAAAGTGCGAGGTGAAGGCGTCGAAGCCGGCGCGCAGCCAGCCCGCGTCGTCGCGCGGATCGTGGAACACCACGCGCTCCATGGCGCCGGCCAGGCGCTGGCGCGAAACGGCGTTGCCGGCGGCGGCGCGCAGGAAGCCGGCCATTTCCCGCCATTTGCTGCCGCGCGTTTGCGCCAGCGGGCCGATGCCGCGTACCGTGATGACGGACAGGCGGTAGTCGGGGTTGGACAGCATTTCGCCGCCGCGCCCATCGAGCACGCTGTCGAGCAGGCCGCGGATGACGCGGCTGACGTAGGCGGCGTCCACCTTGGCCGGGTAGGTCTGGTGCGCGTAGTGGTGGGCCAGGCGCTGGTGCGCTGCCACCGGGTCGTGGAAGGCGGCGGCGGCCATGCGCCAGGCGCCGATCGAGGCGCCGACCAGGCGGCGCTGGCGCGGCGCTTGTTTCAGCCATTCGCCGAACAGCCATTGGTCGATGCCGTTCAGGATCAGGCCTTTGGGGCCGCCCGCCGCGGCGGGGATGATGGCGATGTCGGCGGCTTGCAGGCCTTCGCGCTCGATGCGCTGGCGGGCGCGCTGGCCGAGCCGGATGCTGATCGGTGAATCCACTACTTCAAACCTCCTCCAAGCGCACGGTACAAGTCGATGGCGCTGCTTGTGCGCAGCAGGCGGGCCTGGACCAGGGCCTGTTCCGCGCTGAACAATTCGCGTTGGGCGTCCAGCACGTCGAGCGAGCTGGCGACGCCGTTCTCAAAGCGTAATTGTAATAGACGCAGGCGTTCGGCCTGGGCGTCCTGCACCGCGCGCTGGGCGGCCACCTGTTCGCCCAGGTAGTTGCGGGCGGCCAGCGCGTCGGCCACTTCGCGGAAAGCTTGCTGGATGGTCTTTTCGTAGTCGGCCACGGCGATATTTTTGCGGGCGTGGCTGACGTCGAGGTTGGCCAGGTTGCGCCCGGTGTCGAAGATGGGCAGCACCAGTTGCGGGGCGAAGTTCCAGGTGTCGCTGCCGCTGTCGAACAGACCGTTGAATTCGCGGCTGGCGCTGCCGATCGAACTGGTAAGCGTGATGCGCGGGAAGAAGGCGGCGCGCGCGGCGCCGATGTTGGCGTTGGCTGCCTTCAGGCGCTGCTCGGCGGCGCGGATGTCGGGGCGGTTGGCCAGCAGGTCGGATGGCAGGCCGGCGGTCAGGTTGGCCATGGCGTCGGCTTGCGCGTCGGGCTGGGCAAGGCTGTCGCTTGCGGGGGGCAGCGCCTGGCCGGCCAGCAGGGTAAGGGCGTTGGCAGCCTGGGCGCGCTGGCGTGCCACGGCGAGGGCGGAGGCGCGGGCGGTTTCCATCTGCTGCTCATTGGAGCGCAGGTCGAGGCGGGAGGAGGCGCCGCCTTCCACGCGCTGGCGGGTCAGCTCGAAGGTGCGCTTGCGGGCTTCGTAGGTGCGTTCGGCCAGGGCTTGCTGTTCGGCCAGCGCGCGCTCGGTGTAGTAGGCCTTGGCGACTTCCGCGACCAGGCTGATTTGCGCGGCTTGCCTGGCTTCCTCGGTGGCGAGGTAGTTGGCCAGGGCGGAGTCGCTCAGGCTTTTCACGCGGCCGAAGAAGTCCAGCTCGAAGGCTGGGATGGCGAGGCCGGCGTCGAAGCGCTCGACGATTTGCGACTCGCCGCCGGCATTGGCGAAGCCGGGTGTGCGGCTGCGGGAAGCGCCGAGCGACGCGTTCAGGGTCGGCAGGCGGTCGGCGCGCTGTATGCGGTAGGCGCCGCGCGCTTCTTCAATGCGCAGGGCGGCGATGCGCAGGTCGCGGTTGTTGTCGAGCGCTGTCGCAATGATTTGCTGAAGGCGGCCGTCAGGGAAGAAGGTGCGCCAGCCGGTATCGGCTGCTGTCAGCGGCGCTTGCGCCGAGGGTGCGCGGCCGGATGGCACAGCGGTGGACGCGGCAGTGCCAGCGGCGGGCGGCGTGGTGGGGAAGGCGTCGGCCACCGGCGCGGCGGGGCGCTGGTAGGCGGGGGCCATCGAGCAGCCGGATACGAGGCCGGCCAGCAGCAGTGTGGCGGCCACTGCACGAAGCAGCGGCGGCGTGTTGAAGGCGGGGAAGGACGTCATCATTGCTTCGGCTCCGGTAAATCCATTTCATGCGCGGCCAGGCGGCGCTGGCGCTCGCTGCCTTTGAAGATGCGGCGCACCACGACGAAGAACACCGGCACCAGGAACACCGCCAGCACGGTCGCGGTGATCATGCCGCCCATTACGCCGGTGCCGATCGCGCGCTGCGAGGCTGAACCGGCGCCGGAGGCGATCACCAGCGGCAGCACGCCGAGGATGAAGGCCAGCGAGGTCATGATGATAGGGCGGAAGCGCAAATGCACCGCCTCCAGCGTGGCTTCGATCAGCCCCATTCCCTGCGCCTGCAGGTCCTTGGCGAACTCGATGATCAGGATCGCATTCTTGGCCGACAAGCCGATGATCGCAATCAGCCCCACCTTGAAGTACACATCATTCGGCAGGTCGCGCAGGTGGGCGCCCAGCAGTGCGCCCAGCACGCCCAGAGGCACCACCAGCAGCACCGCCACCGGGATCGACTCCGACTCGTACAGCGCCGCCAGCACCAGGAAGGCCGCCAGCAGGGACAGGGCGAACAGCATCGGCGCCTGGGCGCCGGACAGGCGCTCCTCGGCCGACTGGCCGGTCCATTCAATGCCGAAGCCGGGCGGCAGTTGCGCGGCCAGGCGGGTCAACTCGTCCATCGCCTCGCCGGTTGAATAGCCGGGTCCCGCGTTGGCGCTCAGGCGGTAGGCCGGATAGCCGTTGTAGCGCACCAGCTGGATCGGCCCGGTCAGCCAGCGCGTGGTGGCGAAGGATGCGAACGGCACCATGGCGCCGCTATTGCTGCGCACTTGCATGCGCAGGATGTCGTCCGGCTGCATGCGGCGCGCCTGGTCGGCCTGCACGATCACGCGCTGCTGGCGGCCGCTGTTGGCGAAGTCGTTGACGTAGGACGAACCCAGCGCCGTGCCCAGCGTGGCTGCGATGTCGCTGAAGGCCACGCCCAGGGCGTTGGCTTTTTCCCGGTCCACATCGACCTGCATTTGCGGCGCATCCTCCAGCCCTTCCGGACGCATGCCGACCAGCACCTTGCTCTTGCCCGCCATGTCCAGCAACTGGTTGCGCGCGGCCAGCAGGGCGTCGTGCCCCAGGCCGCCGCGGTCCTGCAGGCGCGCGGTGATGCCGGTGGCGTTGCCCAGCTCGCGGATCGGCGGCGGGCTTAAAGCAAAGATCTGCGCGTCCTGGATATGCGCCAGGCCGCCAAAGGAGCGGCCGGCAATCGCTTCGGCCGACTGGTCCGGCCCGCGCTCCTTCCAGTCTTTCAGCGGCACGAAGACCAGGCCCGCGTTCTGGCCGCTGCCGGAGAAGCTGAAGCCGGCCACCGCAATGGTGCGCGCCACGCCCGGCTGGCTGCGGAAGTATTTGTCGACCTCCGCCAGCACCGCCTCGGTACGGCCACGCGCAGCGCCTGGCGGCAGCTGCACGTTGGCGATGATGTAGCCCTGGTCCTCATTCGGCAGGAAGGAGGAGGGCAGGCGCACATACAGCCAGGCCACGATGCCGAGCAGCGCGGCAAACACCAGCATGAAGCGCCCGGTGCGCTTCAGGATCTTCGCCACCCAGCCCTGGTAATGCGTGGCGGTGCTGGCAAAGCCGCGATTGAACCAGCCGAACACGCCGGTCTTGGCGTGCGCGTGGCCGGCCTGCACCGGCTTGAGCATGGTGGCGCACAGCGCCGGGGTGAGCGACAGCGCCATCAGCGCGGAGAATGCCATCGCCGCCACCATGGCCAGCGAGAACTGGCGGTAGATCGCGCCGACCGCGCCGCCGAAGAAGGCCATGGGGATGAAGACGGCGATCAGCACCAGGGTAATGCCGATAATCGCACCGGTGATCTGCGACATGGCCTTGCGCGTGGCGTCGCGCGGGGACAGGCCTTCCTCGCTCATGATGCGCTCCACGTTCTCCACCACCACGATGGCGTCGTCCACCAGAATGCCGATGGCCAGCACCATGCCGAACATGGTCAGCACGTTGATGGAGAAGCCGAACAGCTGCATGGCGGCGAAGGTGCCCATCAGCGCGATCGGCACCACGATGGTCGGGATCAGGGTGTAGCGGATGTTTTGCAGGAAGACGTACATCACCAGGAAGACCAGGGCCACCGCTTCCAGCAGAGTCTTGACCACTTCCTCGATGGAGATTTTGACGAAGAGCGAGGTGTCGTAAGGCACGGTGTACTTCAGGCCCGGCGGGAAGTACTTTTGCAGTTCTTCCATCTTCTCGCGCACGATATTGGCGGTGGCCAGCGCGTTGCCGGTCAGCGACTGCTGCACGGCGATGGCGACGAAAGGCTCGCCGTTCAGGCGCGCGCTGACGCGGTAGCTGGCGCCGCCCAGCTCCAGCCGCGCCACGTCGCGCAGGCGCAGCAGCGAGCCGTCGCGGTTGGCGCGCAGGACGATCTTGCCGAATTCCTCGACCGAGGTGAGCTGGCCGGTGACCACCACCGGCGCGAACCAGGTTTGCGCGCGCTGGTTCGGCAGGTCGCCTACCGTGCCCGCCGCCACTTGCGCGTTCTGCTGGCGGATGGCGGCGGTGACGTCGCTCATATTGAGCTTGTAGCCGGTCAGCTTGTCCGGGTCGACCCAGACCCGCATCGAGCGCTCGGTGCCGAACAACTCGGCCTGGCCGACGCCGGGCAGGCGCTTGATCTCGTTGACCACGTTGCGCGCCAGGTAGTCGCCAATGGCCGTGGTGTCCATGCTGCCGTCGGTGGAGGCGGCGCCGACGAACATCAGGATATTGGAGCGCGCCTTGTTGACCTGCACGCCTTGCTGGATCACCGCTTGCGGCAGGCGCGATTCGACGCGCTTGATGCGGTTCTGCACGTCCACCGCCGCCAGGTCGGGATTGGTGCCGGGCTGGAAGGTGACGGTGATGCTGACGGAGCCGTTCGAGTCGCTTTGCGATTCAACGTATTGCAGGCCGTCGGCGCCGTTCATCTCCTGCTCGATGACCGAGGTCACGGCGTCGTCCAGCACCTGGGCCGAAGCGCCGGGGTAGGCGGCGCTGATGACAATGGAAGGCGGCGCGATGGTCGGGTATTGCGCCACCGGCAGCACGGTAATCGCCAACGCCCCGCCGAGCAGGATGAAGAGGGCGATCACCCACGCAAAGACGGGGCGGTCGATAAAGAATTTTGCCATGTGGCGGCCCCTTTATTTGGCCGCCGGGGCGGATGCGGCAGGCGCGGCGCCGGCCGGACCTTTCCACGGTACCGGGTTCACCGTGCCGCCCGGCTTGGTCTTCTGGAATCCTTCCACGATGACGCGCTCGCCGCCTTTCAGGCCCGAGCTGACCACCCACTTGCCGCCGCTCGCCGCATCGGCCTTGACCGGCACCGAGGACACCTTGTTGTCGCTGCCCACCACCAGCACCGAGGCGCCTTCCGCCCCGCGCACCACGGCCTGCTGCGGCACGGTGATGGCCGCCTCGTTCACGCCTTGCTCCAGGCGCGCCCGCACATACATGCCCGGCAGCAGGGTGCGCTCGGGGTTGGGAAATTCGGCGCGCATCGACACCGCGCCCGACGACTCGTCCACCGCCACATCGGAGAACAGCAGCTTGCCCGCGCGCGGATATTCCTGCCCGTCCTCGGTCAGCAGTGTGACGCGCGCCTGGTCCTTGCCGGCGCTTTTCAAGGTGCCCTTGGCCAGCGCCTGTTTCAGGCGCAGCAGCTCGGCGGAAGACTGGGTGATGGTGACGTAGATCGGGTCGAGCTGCTGCACGGTGGCCATGGGCGTCGCCTCGTTCTGGCCGACCAGCGCGCCCTCGGTGACCAGGGCCCGCCCGACGCGGCCCGCGATCGGCGCCGTCACGGTGGCATAGCCCAAGGTCAGTCCCGCGTTCTTGCGCGCCGCGCGCGCCGACTGCAGTTCGGCGCCGGCCTGCTTCTGCGCCGTCAGCGCATCGTCATATTCCTGCTGGCTGACCGCCTGCGCCGCCAGCAGCGGCTTGTAGCGCTTCGCCTTGAGGTCGGCCTGCGCCAGGTTCGCTTCCGCGCGCGCCACCGCCGCGTCGGCACTCTCCACACTGGCCTGGAACTGCGCCGGGTCGATGCGGAACAGCACCTCGCCCGCCTTCACCTCGCCGCCCTCCTTGAAGACCCGCTGCAGCACGATGCCGGGCGTGCGCGCCCGCACCTGGGCGATGCGCGACGCTTCAACGCGCCCGGGCAGCTCATTGGTGACGGTGACTTCGCCGGCGGTGGCGGTGATAACGGAAACGGTGGGTGGGGGCGGCGGACCGTTGCTGGCGTCCTTCTTGTTGCCGCAGGCCGCCAGGGTGAGCGACAGGGCGACTGCCGCCAGGGGCAGGAAGCGCGATACAGGTTTCATTGGGCGTCTCTTCTTGTGGAGTGGGACTGCGCCGAAAATTGTATAACACTGTCAATTGTAACGTTTTGTATAGCAAAAAGGGCGCCTGAGCGCCCTTTGACCAATTGAGCCGGCAGCGATCAGCGCAGGGCCGAGATCATCTGCTTCAGCTTGTTGGAGTCGGCCACGAAGGCGCGGATGCCTTCGGCCAGCTTTTCGGTCGCCATCGCGTCTTCGTTCAGCATGAAGCGGAAAGTTTTCTCGTCGACCGAGATCTTGACCGCAGTGCCGGAATCGGCCGGATTCAGCTTGCGCTCGACCGGGGCCTGGGTGTCGGCCAGCTTTTGCAGCAGGTCCGGCGAAATGGTCAGCAGGTCGCAGCCCGCCAGTTCCAGGATCTGGCTGGTGTTGCGGAAGGACGCGCCCATTACTTCGGTCTTGTAGCCGAACTTGCGGTAGTAGTTGTAGATGCGTTTGACCGACTGCACGCCCGGATCTTCCGCGCCCTGGTAGTCGATGCCGGTGGACTTCTTGTACCAATCGTAGATGCGGCCGACGAACGGGGAAATCAGCTGCGAACCGGCTTCCGCGCAGGCGATGGCCTGGCACAGGGAGAACAGCAGGGTCATATTGGTGCGGATGCCTTCCTTCTCCAGCTGCTCGGAGGCGCGGATGCCTTCCCAGGTGGAGGCGATCTTGATCAGCACGCGCTCGCGCGGGATGCCGGCCTTCTCGTACAGCGAAATCAGTTCGCGGCCCTTGGCCACGTTGCCGGCGATGTCGAAGGACAGGGCGGCGTCGATTTCGGTCGAGACGCGGCCTGGCACATACTTCAGGATCTCGGTGCCGAAAGCGATCAGCAGCTGGTCGATGATTTCGCCGGTGGTGGCGTTTGGATTATCGCGCACCGCCTTTTCCAGCAGCGGCTTGTACTCATCCTTTTGTACCGCTTTCAGGATCAGGGACGGGTTGGTGGTGGCGTCTTGCGGCGCGTAGGCCTTGATCGACTGGAAGTCGCCGGTGTCGGCAACAACGGTGGTGAATTTCTTGAGTTGTTCGAGCTGGTTCATGGCGGTCCGGGAAACGTTGGGGACGAAAAGAACCTATTGTACTAAATCGGCGCGCCTGTCTATGTTGCGTTTAGAATGAGTGGTATTGGTATTTTCATATCTCAAGTCTTCAGGAGGTCGCCATGGTATTGGCAATTGTGGGTGCGCTGCTGCTGGCGCTTGGCTTGTTCTCCGGCGCCGCGCTGGTGTTGTCGCAGTTGGGCATGGGCGGATTGTCCGCCAGCGCCTCGCTCTGGGTGATGTTCCCGCTGTTTAGCGTGACGGGCTACCTGATGTTCGCCACCGGCGCGCGCGTGGCCAACTTCCGCGCGCTGTCGTTCGGTGTGTCGATCGCCTTGCTGCTGCTGGCGCTGGGCTGCGCCGTGGTGCTGGTGGCCGACGCCACCGCCCTCATGGCGCTGCAGGGCGGCACCGGCGCGCTGTGGTATGTGCTGCTGATTGCCGGTGTGCTGGGCGCCACCGGGGCCGCCTCGCACGGCAAGGTGGCGGTGCAATAAGCGCATGTCGTCCATCGCAGTCATCGGCGGCGGCGTCACCGGCGTTACAACGGCTTACGCCCTGGCGCGGCGCGGCTTGCAGGTAACTCTGTTCGAGCGTCACCGCTATCCTGCGATGGAGACTTCGTTCGCCAACGGCGGCCAGTTGTCCGCTTCCAATGCCGAGGCCTGGAACAGCTGGTCCACGGTGCGCAAGGGGCTGGCGTGGATGCTGCGCAGCGATGCGCCGCTGCTGGTGAACCCCATGCCGGGCTGGCACAAGCTGTCCTGGTTTGCCGAATTTTTGGCCGCCATCCCCCGCTATGAAGCCAATACAGTTGCCTGCACCCGGTTGGCGATCGCCGCGCGCGAGCACCTGTTCGGCTGGGCGCGCGAAGAGGGCATCGCGTTCGACCAGCGGCAGCAGGGCATCCTGCACATCTGCCGCGACCAGGCGGGATTCGAGCATGCGGCGCGGGTCAGCAAGCTGCTGGCGCAGGGCGGCCTGGAACGGCGCGCCGTAACGCCGCTGGAGATGCGGGCGATCGAGCCGGCGCTGGCCGGGCGGTTCTACGGCGGCTTCTTCACCGAGAGCGACAGCACCGGCGATATCCATCGCTTCAGCGTCGGCCTGGCGCAGGCAGCCGAGCGGCGTGGCGCGCGGATGGTGTGCTGCGCCGAGGTGCAGCGCCTGCTGCCGGCCGGGGGCGCGGGCGGCGCGCGGGTGGCCTATGTGCGCGACGGTGAGGCGCAGGAGGCAGGGTTTGACGCCGTGGTGATTTGCGCCGGCACCGCCAGCCGCGCCCTGGCCGCCATGCTGGGCGACCGCGTCAACGTCTACCCGGTGAAAGGCTATTCCATCACCGTACTGCTGGACGATGCGGCCAGCCAGGCTGCCGCGCCGAACGCCAGCCTGGTGGACGATGCCGCCAAGCTGGTGACCAGCCGCCTGGGCGCCGGGCGCTTGCGCGTGGCGGGGACGGCCGAGTTCAATGGCTTCAACCGCGACATCCGCGCCGACCGCATCGCGCCGCTGGTGCAATGGGTGCAGCGCAACTTCCCCGGCGTGAGTACGCGCCAGGTGCAGCCGTGGGCGGGCTTGCGGCCCATGATGCCGGACCTGGTGCCGCGCGTGGGGCCCGGCAAGCGGCCGGGCGTGTTCTACAACACGGGGCACGGCCATCTGGGCTGGACCTTGTCGGCGGCAACGGCGGACATGGTCGCCGCGCAAGTGCAGGCCGCGCTGGAGCCGGCAGGGCTGCGCCGCCGCGTTACGCTGGCGGCCTGAAGCCGGTTAGTCGCGCGCCACGATCACGCAGTTGCGGCCTTCGCGCTTGGCGGTGTAGAGGGCGCGGTCGGCCGCTTCCAGCAGGGCTTTGGCATCGTTCAGGCGCTCCTTGTCGAAGCTGGCCACGCCGATGCTGAGGGTGACGTGCGAATGCACGGCCTTGGGCGCGTGCGCCATTTTCAGCGATTCCACATAGGCGCGGATCACTTCCGCGTGCTGGGCCGCCTGTTCCGCCGAGGTGTCCGGCAGCACGGCGGCAAACTCTTCGCCGCCGTAGCGCGCCGCCAGGTCGGCCGGGCGCTGCAGGCGAGAAGCGAAGGCTTCCGCCACCAGGGTCAGGCAGGCATCGCCCTGCTGGTGGCCGAAATGGTCGTTATAGGCCTTGAAGGAGTCGATATCCATCAGCAGCAGGGAAAGCGGCGCGCCCTGGCGGTGGGCGCGGCGCAGTTCGCGGTCGAGCGCCACGTCGAAATGACGGCGGTTGGCGATGCCGGTCAAGCCATCCACATAGGATTGCGCGCGCAAGGCTTCCGCCTGGCCGCGCAACAGGCGCTCGCGGCCCACGGTGTTGCTGACGTCCGCCACCTCGACCAGGCAAAAACGCTCCTTGCCCTCATTGAAAGGCGTCAGTGTCACCGCCTGCTCGACGCGCTCGCCGCCCCAGGTGCCCGCCGCGAACAGCGGGAAAGGCGAACGGTTTTGGTTCTGCGGCAGCACGGTCGGCAGGTTGTTGGCCAGCGCCGTATGCACCGCCTGCTCCATGCGCTGCCCGGACAGCTCAGGGAAAGCCTCCAAGAAGAGCAGGCCCTGCACGCGCGACGCCGCCATGCCGGAACGGCTGGCCAGCCACTGGTTCCAGAAAACGATACGCTGGTCCGAATCCAGCACCATCAAGCCAAGATTGGCCAGGCCGAGCACGCGGCCATACATTGTTGATTCTTGCATGCAAGGAATTATATGGAATTTAGAGCGCGACGTCGGATTTTTGCGTTGCGAAGTTGCCTTTTGGAAAAATAAAATGCGCGGATGAAGAAGCTCATTTTCCTGGCTGCGCTTGGCGCGGCCCTGTCCGCCCAGGCGGCAGCCCCCACGCCGCAGGCAGCGGTTGAACAATTCCTGAAATTCGAATTGGAAGGCGGACGCCTGCAGTCCTGGCCTTTCCAGCACTACCTGGCGGTCGCGCCGGGCTATGACGAGCCGGGCTGGGACCAGGTGCACGTGGTGGAAAGCTGGAAGGCCGGCCCGGCGCGCTGCGAGGCGGGCCGCTGCAAAGTGACGGTCAGTTTCAGCTATACGGCGACGGAAAAGCTCGGCGCGGAGCAGGTGATCCCGCATCCGGGCGGCGGCACGGAGCAAGTGGAATACGTCGCTGTCGAACGGGGCGGCCAGTGGCTGCTGGAAAGCAGCAACGGCGCGCCGCGCATCGCGCGCGCGACGATGGAAAAGATGCTGAAGGACGGCCTTTAACCGATAAAGGAGTCGAACTGCATGTCGAATTCCTGCAGCGCCTTCTGGGCGTTTTGCATCTTCCTGCGGAATTCGGGGCCGCGCTTGAGCGCCAGGCCGACTGCCAGCACGTCGATGACCACCAGGTAAGCCAGGCGGGCCGAGATCGGCGTGTAGGGGTCGGTGTTGAAAATCAGGTCGATCGGGATCAGCACGGTGGCCGCCTCGGCCAGCGGGGTGCCGGAAGGGGCGAGCACGATCACGTCGGCGCCGCCTTCCTTGGCCAGCTTGGCGGAGCGCACCAGGGCGGGGCTGTTGCCGCGCTGGGAAATCGCCACCACAGCGTCGCCTTCATGCAGCAGGGCGGCGGAAATGCTGTGGATGGCGGGATCGGCATACGCGACCGTCGGAACGCCGGAGCGGAAGAATTTGTGCTGGGCGTCGGCGGCGACGATGCCGGAGGTGCCGTGGCCGTAGAACTCGATCTTGCGCGCGCGCGACAAGATATCGAGCGCCTTTTGCACCGGCTCGGCGTTCAGGTTGTTGCGCAGGTCGAGCAGGGTGTTGATGGAGCGGCTGCAGATCTTGTTCACCAGGTCGGCCGCCAGGTCGTCCTGCGCCGGCTGGTCGTTCAGGCCGGGCAGGGCCAGTGCCAGGCCCTGCGCGAGCTTCAGTTTGAATTCGTGCCAGCCGTCGTAGCCGAGCGTGCGGCAGAAGCGCACCACGGTCGGTTCGGACACCTGTGCGCTTTTGGCCAGTGCGGTGATGTTGGCGCCCACGGTGCGGGCCGGATTTTCAAGCACCGCCAGCGCGACCTTGCGCTCCGATTTGGAGAGCGAGTCGAGCTGGGTGCGGATGGAGTCGAGCAGCATTAGTCTTCTGGTAAGGCTTCTTCGCGCCATTGTAGGCCATCGCGGCCGATCAGGGCACTGGCGGCGGCCGGACCCCAGGTGCCGGAAGCGTACGGCAGCGGCGCCGTATCGTCCTGTTCCCAGTTGGTCAGGATCGGCTCCACCCATTCCCACGCCGCTTCCAGCTCGTCGCCGCGCATGAACAGGGTCAGTTGGCCGCGCAGCACGTCGAGCAGCAGGCGCTCGTAGGCGTCCATGCGCGGCGCCTTGAAGGTTTCGCGGAAGTCCAGTTCCAGCTCGGCCGGTTTCAGGCGCATGCCTTCGCCCGGGGTCTTGGCCATCAGGTTCATGCGCAGGCCTTCGTCCGGCTGCAGGCGGATCACCAGGGAGTTCGGCTGGAAGCTGGACGTCGGCTGGTTGAAGATCGAGTGCGGAATCTGCTTGAAGCGCACCACGATTTCCGCCAGGCCGTCGGCCATGCGCTTGCCGGTGCGCAGGTAGAACGGCACGCCGGCCCAGCGCCAGGTGTCGATTTCCGCCTTCATCGCAACAAAGGTCTCGGTGCGCGAGTTCTGCGGCGCTTCCGGCTCGTCGCGGTAGCTCGGCACGGCCTTGCCGTCCACGTGGCCGGCGCGGTACTGGCCGCGCACGATGTTTTGCGCCAGCGTGGTCGGGGTGAAGCGCTTCAGCGAACGCAGCACCTGCAGTTTGGAGTCGCGCACTGCGTCCGGCGAGGTCGAAGTCGGCGGCTCCATGGCGACGATACACAGCAGCTGCAGCAGGTGGTTCTGCAGCATATCGCGCAGCGCGCCGGAAGTGTCGTAGTAGCCGATGCGGTTGCCCACGCCGAGCTTTTCGGCGATGGTGATCTGCACGTCGGAGATCCATTCGCGGCGCCACAGCGGTTCGAACAGGATATTGCCGAAGCGCAGGGCCAGCAGGTTCTGCACGGTCTCCTTGCCCAGGTAGTGGTCGATACGGTAGATCTGGTGTTCTTCGAAGACCTTGCCTACTTCCTTGTTGATTTGCTTGGCCGAAGCCAGGTCGCGGCCGAGCGGCTTTTCCAGCACCACGCGCGAGTTGGCCGTGGCCAGGCCCTTGTCTTTCAGGTTGTCGCAGATGCGCGAGAACAGGGCCGGCGGGGTGGCCAGGTAGTAGACGCGGGTCACGCCTGCATCATTGCGCAGCGCATCGACCAGACCGTGGTAGGTCGCAACGTCGGTGGCGTCCAGCGCGACGTAGGTGATGCGGGCGATGAAGCGGTTCCAGTTGTCGTCGGTAGCCTTGGCGGACTTGATGTGCGGGCGCGCCGTGCTCGTCACCATATTGATGAACTCTTCCTGGGTGCTTTCCTGGCGGCCGACGCAGACGATGCGCGCGGTCGGCGGCAGGTCGCCGCACACGTCGCGGCTGAACATCGCGGGCAGCAATTTGCGCATTGCGAGGTCGCCGCTGCCGCCAAACAAAACCAGGTCGAAATCTGAAAGAGCCATGTTGAGATTCATCGATAAAAGTGCATGGGAGGGCTGCGCCGGACGGCGCGCTGTTTGAATGTAAATTTACTACGAAAGCGCCGCGTTTGGCAAGAAAATTTACTACAAAAATCGGCCCTGGGGGCGGCCGTGACTGCCGGTATTAGTTCCATGCGGCAAAAAGGTTATAATGGTTGCGCTGCCGCCTGACCCTGCACCAGTCAACTTCTCCGGCGCGTCCTTCCGGCCCTATCCCTGCCGCCTGATTCCTCTGTTCTTCTCACGTCGCCTGCGGGCGCGGAGTTTAATCATGTCTGAAAATCGAGATCCCTTGCAAGTGGTGGCTGTGCAGGCCGACAAACTCATGCTGTTGGTCCTGTGGGCGCTTCAATTGTTCTCGCTGGCGCTGGCCAGCCTGAATCAAACCTGGGGGCTGGCCTTGCTGGTCGGCCTGGCCGCCGCCGGCGTGCCGACTTTACTGTACTGGATGATGCCGGGCGCCTTGCTGACCCGCTGTGCCGCCGCTGCCAGCCTGATGGTGTTTGCCGCGCTGAATATCCATCAAGGGAATGGGCAGACCGAGCTGCACTTCGGCATTTTCGTCTACCTGGCATTCCTGCTGGCGTACCGCGACTGGCGGCCCATCGTCGTGGCGGCTGGCGTCGCGGCACTGCACCACCTGGGCTTCTATTACCTGCAGATCTGGAACTATGGCGTGATGTGCTTCTCGCGCCCGGTCCTCTCGACCGTGTTTGTGCATGCGGCCTACGTGGTGGTGGAGTCGGCGGTGCTGATCTATATGGCGACCATCCTGCGCCGTGCTGCGGTGCAGGCGAGCGAGCTGGAAGGCCTGGTGTCGTCCATGGCTTCGACCGAGGGTTTCATCGACCTGACGCCGCAGGAACGCGCGCTCGTCAGCCGCCTGGGACGTTCGCTGGCGGCCACGCTGCAAGCGGTGCGCGAGACGGTGGCCGGGGTGCGCGATGGCGCGCATACGATTGCCGGCGCGTGCAGCGAAATCGCGGTTGGCAATGCGGAGCTGTCGCGCCGCACGGAGCGCCAAGCTGGCAGCATCGAGCTGACGGCGGCGTCCATGGCGCGCCTGGCCGACACGGTGCGGCAAAATAATGAGAGCGCGCGCCAAGCCAATGCGCTGGCGCAGGATGCTTCCCAAATCGCGCTCAAGGGCGGTGCGGCCGTGCGTGAGGTGGTCGATACCATGAGTGCCATTAACGCTTCCTCGCGCAAGATTGTCGACATCATCAGCGTGATCGACGGCATTGCGTTCCAGACCAATATCCTGGCCTTGAATGCGGCAGTGGAGGCGGCGCGCGCCGGTGAACAGGGGCGCGGCTTTGCCGTGGTGGCGTCCGAAGTGCGCAACCTGGCGCACCGTGCGGCGTCGGCGGCGAAGGAAATCAAGGAATTGATCGGCGATACCGTGCAGACGGTGGAGGGCGGCAGCCAGCTGGTGGAGCAGGCCGGATCCACCATGCTGGAAGTGGTGGACAGCGTGCAGCGCGTCACCGCCATCATGGGCGATATGAGCAACGCCAGCCAGGACCAGAACGAGGGCATTGAGCGCATCAACCAGGCCATCGTGGAATTCGACCAGACGACCCAGCAGAACGCAGCCCTGGTGCAGGAAGATGCTGCGGCGTCCGACGCGCTGGCGCGGGAAGCGCAGCACCTGACCATGCTGGTGGCTGCGTTCCGCCTGGAGGCGGGTTCCCGGCCTTAGGGCTGGTAAGCCGGCTCGATGCGGCCCGCGACGGGCAGGCGCACGGACAGTACTTTGCCGCTCAGCGGCATGGCCGCCAGTTCCTCTGGCGGGCGCTTGCCGGCGGTGGTGATGTATAGCGTGCGCAGGTCGGCGCCGCCGAAGGCCACCATGGTCGGGCAGCGCACCGGCAGGCGGATCTCGTCCAACTGGTCGCCCTGCGGCGAGAGCTTGAGGATGCGGCCGCCTTCGAACATGGCGACCCAGTAGTTGCCCTCGCTGTCGACCGCCGCGCCATCCGGGCGGCCGCCGTAGTCGGCTGCCGATTTGTCGGTGCTGAAGCGGCGCACGTCGCGTTCATCGCTGACGGTGCCGGACAGCAGGTCGAACGCGAAGCGCGTCACGCGGTGGCTCGCGGTCTCGGCGTGGAACATGGTCTTGCCATCCGGGCTGAAGCCCAGGCCATTCGAATTGGTCATGCCGCCCGACCAGACTTTGCGTACCTGGCCGCGCTCCAGCACGAACATTTCCGCCGCCGGTTTGTCGCGCGGTTCGTAAATGGTGCCGCACCAGAAGCGGCCGGCCGCGTCGCACTTACCATCGTTGAAGCGGGTGGTGGACTGGTCGAACGGCGCTTCCGCCACCAGTTTCAGTTCGCCGGTGTCCGGATTGAAGTGGGAGAATCCGCGGCGCTGGGCCACCATCAGGCCGCCCTGGGCGGCGCGCGCCAGCGACGATGCTTCGCTGTCCACCTTCCACTGTTCGTGCTGGCCGCTGGCGGTGCACAGGCGGTGGATGGCGAAGCCTTCGATGTCGACCCAGTACAGGGCTTTTTCGTCCGGCGCCCACAGCGGGCTTTCGCCCACGGTCATGGTCGCATCGCAGGCGACCTTGATGTCGTAATTGCTCATTCGATCTGCGCCGCTTTCGCCATGACGATCAGGCCATTGGTCGAGCTGTCGTGCGATTCAGGATCGACTTTGCCAACCAGTTCGGACTGGATTTTCTTGGCCAGCACCTTGCCCAGTTCCACGCCCCATTGGTCGAAGCTGGCGATATTCCAGATCACGCCTTGCACGAAGGTCTTATGCTCGTACAACGCGATCAGGGCGCCCAGGGTGGCCGGCGTCAGCTGGTCCATCAGGATCATATTGGACGGGCGGTTGCCGGGGAAGGTCTTGTGCGGCACCATTTCTTCGATTTCCGCTGCCGACAGGCCGGCGCCTTTCAGTTCGGCGCGCACTTCCTCTTCGGTCTTGCCCTTCATGAAGGCTTCCGACTGGGCGAAGCAGTTCGCCAGCAGGGCGTCGTGGTGGCCCGGCAGGTCGTGCGTGGCGCGCAGCGCGGCGATAAAGTCGATCGGGGTCGGGTCGGTGCCCTGGTGCAGCAGCTGGAAGTAGGCATGCTGCGCATTGGTGCCGCACTCGCCCCAGACCACCGGGCAGGTGGCGGTATCGACCGGCTGGCCGGTCTTGGTCACGCGCTTGCCGTTACTTTCCATATCGAGCTGCTGCAGGTAGGCCGGGAAGCGGCTCAGGTCCTGGTGATAAGGCGCGATGGAGAGTGAGCTGGCGCCCAGGAATTCGCGGTTCCAGAAGCCGACCAGTGCCAGCAGCACCGGCATATTCGCTTCCAGCGGCGCTTCACGGAAGTGTTCATCCATGGCATGCGCGCCTTCCAGCATGGCCTGGAAGTAGCCGAAGCCGACTGCCAGCGCGACCGACAGGCCGATCGCCGACCACACGGAGTAGCGGCCGCCAACCCAGTCCCAGAACGGGAACATGTTTTCCGGATCGATGCCGAACGAACGCACCGCGTCGGTATTGGTGGACACGGCGACGAAGTGGCGCGGCAGGTCGGCTTCGCGCGCGCGGCCCAGGAACCAGCTGCGCGCGGTCTGCGCGTTGAGCATGGTTTCGGCCGTGGTGAAGGTCTTGGAGGCGACGATGAACAGGGTGGTCTCGGGATTGACCTGGCCCAGCACCGCGTCCATATCATGGCCGTCCACATTGGAGACGAAGTGCATTTTCAGGCGCGGGTGGCAGAAGGAGCGCAGGGCCAGCACGGCCATCTTCGGGCCCAGGTCGGAGCCGCCAATGCCGATATTCACCACATCGGTGATCGGCTTGCCGGTGTGGCCCAGCCAGCCGCCGTTGCGCACCTTGTCGGTGAAGACCTTGATACGGTCCAGCACCGCGTGCACGTCGGCGTTCACGTCCTGTCCATCCACCTTCAGTTCCTTGCCGCGCGGCATACGCAGGGCGGTGTGCAGTACGCTGCGGCGTTCGGTTACATTGATTTTCTCGCCGGCGAACATGGCGTCGCGCTGCTCTGCCACGCCGCGCGTGCGCGCCAGGTGTACCAGCAGTTGCATGGTTTCCGCGTCGGCGCGGTTCTTGGAATAGTCCAGGAACAGGCCTGCCGCATCGACCGTCATGCGCGGGAAGCGGCCGGCGTCCTTCTGGAACAGCTGGCGCATTTGCCAGTCGCGGGCGTCGTGGGCGTGGGTGGCAAGGGCTTGGTAGGCGGCGGTGGAGGTTAGGGCGGGCAGGCGCATAATGTCCAGTCAAGTTAAATCGTAATGCTTAACTATACAATAAAATCAGGTAAATTCACTACAAAACTTCTGCTGCATGGACCCGTTGCGGGGTGTTTGGGGGCGACTCGGCGCCTTGAAAGCGCTCGCACATGGACATTTTGTAGTAAAATTTCTGAAATTCATTGAAAAGGAACGATCATGCCGTTGCATCCAGTCCTGGAAAAAGTCACCGCGCGCGTCACCCAGCGCAGCCGCGTCTCCCGTGGCGCCTACCTGGCGCACCTCGAGGCGGCCCGCGTCAAAGGCCGCACCCAGCGCGGCACGCTGTCCTGTACCAACCTGGCGCACGGCTTTGCAGCGTTCCCGGCCAACGATAAGCTGATCCTGAAAGAAGTGAAGCAGCCTTCGGTCGCCATCATCTCGGCCTACAACGACATGCTGTCGGCGCACCAGCCTTTCGAGACTTTCCCGGCCATCATCAAGGAGGCCGTGCGCAAAGTGGGCGCGGTGGCGCAGTACGCGGGCGGCACGCCAGCCATGTGCGACGGCGTGACCCAGGGCCAGCCGGGCATGGAGCTGTCGCTGTTTTCGCGCGATGCGATTGCCATGTCGACCGCGATCGGCCTGTCGCACAATATGTTCGATTCCGTGCTGTACCTGGGCGTGTGCGACAAGATCGTACCCGGCCTGCTGATCGGCGCGCTGCACTTCGGCCACCTGCCGGCGGTGTTCGTGCCGGCCGGGCCAATGACGTCCGGCCTGTCGAATAAGGACAAGGCGGCCATCCGCCAGCGCTACGCGCAAGGCAAGGCCACCCGCGAAGAGCTGCTGGAAGGCGAATCGCAGTCCTATCACGGCGCCGGCACCTGCACCTTCTACGGCACCGCCAATTCCAACCAGCTGCTGATGGAAGTCATGGGCCTGCACCTGCCGGGCGCCGCCTTCATCAACCCGGGCACGCCGCTGCGCGACGCGCTGACTGCGGCTGCTGCGCAGCGCGCGGCGCAGATCACCGAATTGGGTGGCGAGTACATCCCGGTCGGCCATATCGTCGACGAGAAGTCCATCATCAACGCCCTGGTGGGCCTGCTGACCACCGGCGGCTCCACCAACCACACCCTGCACCTGGTGGCGATCGCCAAGGCGGCCGGCATCGTGATCGACTGGGACGATTTCAACGAGCTGTCGGCCGTGGTGCCGCTGCTGTGCCGCATCTACCCGAACGGGGACGCGGACGTGAACCACTTCCATGCGGCGGGCGGCACCGGCTTTGTGATCCGCGAGCTGCTGGACGCGGGCTTGCTGCACGACGACGTGAACACCATCCTGGGCAAGGGCCTGCGTCAGCACTGCGCCGAGCCGTTCCTGAACGACGACGCCAGCGGCGTGGTGTTCAGGGAAGCGCCGCGCAAGAGCGCCGACGAGAAGGTGCTGCGCGGCGTCGCCGAGCCGTTCTCGAAAGATGGCGGCATGGTGCTGGTGCAGGGCAACCTGGGGCGCGCAATCATGAAGGTCTCCGCCGTCAAGGAAGAGCACCGCAGCGTGGAAGCGCCGGCCCTGGTCTTCGATTCGCAGGAAGCCTTCATGGCAGCCTACAAGACCGGCAAGCTGGATCGCGACTTTGTCGCCGTGATCCGCTTCCAGGGCCCGAAAGCCAACGGCATGCCGGAGCTGCACGCGCTGACCCCGGCCCTGGCCAACCTGCAGGACGCCGGCCGCAAAGTGGCGCTGGTGACCGACGGCCGCATGTCCGGCGCCTCGGGCAAGGTGCCGGCGGCGATCCACGTCTCGCCGGAAATCCTGGCCGGCGGTCCGCTGGGCCTGGTGCGCGACGGCGACATCATTCGCCTGGACGCTGCCAGCGGCACGCTGGAAGCGCTGGTCTCGTCCGACGTATGGCATAGCCGCTCGATGGCGCAGGCCGACCTGTCGCCGAACCAGATCGGCATGGGCCGTGAACTGTTCTCCAGCTTCCGCAGCAGCGTGTGCGCGGCGGAGCAGGGCGCCACCATGTTCCCGCTGCCATCGCCGATCCAGACCACCGTGCCGCTGCACGGCGTAGACAATGTGGGCAACACCGTGCCCGGTTCCGACGAAGATTTCCTCGCTAAGAAAGCCTGAATATGAACTTGCTCGACATTATGCGTACTTCCGCCGTGATCCCGGTGATCGCGATCGATGATCCTGACCATGCCGTGCCGCTGGCGAAAGCCCTGGTGGCAGGCGGCATCCGGGTGCTGGAAGTAACCCTGCGCACCAAGCACGGCCTGGGCGCGATCCGCGCCATGAGCGAGGTGGAAGGCGCCATCGTCGGCGTCGGCACCTTGACCCAGCCCGAGGAATTCGCCGCCGCGCGCGACGCGGGCGCGGTGTTCGGCGTCTCGCCGGGCCTGACCGATGCGCTGATCGGCGCCGCCAAGTCGAGCGGCCTGCCGCTGCTGCCGGGCGTGATGACGCCGTCGGAAGTGATGAAGGCGCGCGAGCAGGGCTTCAAGCAGCTCAAGCTGTTCCCGGCGGTGCCTGCGGGCGGCGTCGGCATGCTGAACGCGCTTGCCGGCCCGCTGTCGGACGTGGTGTTCTGCCCCACCGGCGGCATTTCGCAGGACACGGCGCCGGCCTTCCTGTCGCTGAAAAACGTGGCTTGCGTGGGCGGCTCCTGGCTCACCCCGAAAGACGCCCTGCAGGCCGGCGACTGGGACCGTATCACCGCCATCGCCAAGGCGGCCAGCGCCCTGCGCACCTGATGGCAATCATCGCCCGGCCGCTCACGTCGGGCGAGATCGCGCTGGCCCGGCAAGTGTTCGGCAGCGCGATCGACTACAAGCGGGTGCGTGTCCACAACACCCGCTTCATTCCCTTCCTGCAGCGTAAAGACGTTTGCATCACGCCCAACGGCGAACTGTATTTCCACGCCTCGCGCTATCGCGACGACTTTGCCGCCGCCAGCGGGCAGGAGCAGCACTGGTTCATGCACGAAATGGCGCACGTCTGGCAGCACCAGCTGGGCTACCCCGTGCTGTGGCGCGGCGCCATCCGGCTTGGCTTGTCGTATGACTATGAGCCGTCACCCGCGCTGCGCCTGCGCGACTTCAATATGGAAGCGCAGGCCGAGGTGCTGGCCGACTATTTTGCGCTGGCCTACCTGCAGAAAGTGGATGCCGGCGTCCATGCCGACATGTTGCGCGACTTCCTGCGCGATCCCGCCTCGCCGGCCAACCTGCCGCGCCTGGCCTGAAGCTGCGGCTGTCTTTTTGCTAACGTTGTGATATCGTTCTTGCTTTTCAGAACGAATCTTTCCACTCCATGCAAAATCCTTACCAAGCTCCCGCCGCCGACTTGAACAGCGCTCCCAACGCAGCCGCCGACGAGGGCGTGCAGCCTGCCGGCTTCTGGCGCCGTGTCGGTGCCCATTTGCTTGATACGCTCTTCATGTTGCCGGTGGTCGGGCTGACTTACTGGGGCAGCTCGCTGTCGCGCAATTTTTACGCATGGTGGCTGGTGCCCGGGGTGCTGATTGGCTTGTTCTACTCGTGCTACCTGGTGCGGCGCTATGGCGGCACGCCAGGCAAGCTCTTGATGAAACTGCGCGTCGAGATGGCTGACGGTTCGGCGGTCTCCACCAAGGCGGCCTTGCTGCGCGCGGGCGTGCTGCAGGCGCTCGGCTTGGCCACCTCGCTTGGCCTGGCGCTGTCCGCGCTCGCCATGGACGATGCGACTTACCTGGCGATGGGCTTTATGCAGCGTTCGGAGGCGCTGAGCTCCAGCGGGCCGGCGTGGCAGTTTGCCTTGTCGATCGCGTTACAGGTCTGGATCTGGGGCAGCCTGGTGGTGTTACTGGTCAATAAGCGCCGCCGTGCTCCGCATGACTATATCGCCGGCACCGTGCTGGTCAGTGCCGCGCAATAAAAGACGGCCTGCGCTACCATAGGTGCCGAAAGAATAATTAGAGGGGAGTAGCAAAGCATGGGAATCGAAGTCGAAGCAGCGGGTGACCTGCTCACCGCAGGCCTGGTTGCCAAAGAAGTGGAGGGCGACGCGGGCCAGGCCGCCGCCCATGGCCATGGCGCCGCATGCGCCAATTGCGGCACGCCTGTCGCGGGCAATTACTGCGGGCATTGCGGCCAGAAAGGTCACCTGCACAAGTCCGTGCTGCACCTGGGCGAAGAATTGATCCACGGCCTGCTGCACTTCGATACCAAGGGCTGGCGCACCTTGCCGCTGCTGGTGGCGCGCCCGGGCGAGCTGACCCGTCGCTACATCGACGGCCAGCGCACGCGTTTCGTCTCGCCGCTGGCGCTGTTCCTGTTCATGATGTTCTTCATGTTCTTTATCTTCTCGCTGACCATGGGCACCAGCTCGGGCCCGACCACCGTCACCGACGGCAATGACGGCAAGGCGTCCTTCGAGCAGAAGATGAACGACAAGATCGCCGACCAGAAAGCGTTGGTGGCCGAATTCGAGGGGGAACTGAAGGAGGCCGCCCCCGGCACGCCACAGGAAGCGAAATTCAAGCGCAAGCTGGCCGAGGCGCAGAAGAAGCTTGACGGCCTGCACAGCGCACTTGCTGCGGGCAAGGTCGCCATGACCGGCACCACAAAGTTCACCGAGAGCCTGAAGCCCGACGCAAAGAAGGGGCCGCAGGACAAGGCGGAAGAAGCAGAGCTGGCGGCCAATGCGGTCAAGGCCGCCGGGACGCCGGGCCTGGTCGAAGAGATCCTGCGCGATGCACCGATTGAAATCACTCCAGAATCCGGCAGGGTCGGGGAAAAGGGCACCACGTATTCCGACATCGCCTGGATCAACAAAGGCATCAAGCACGCGGTCGAGAATCCCGAGCTGGCGAAGTACAAGCTGAAAAACGCAGCGTATAAGTACTCCTTCCTGCTGGTGCCGATTTCGATGCCCTTCCTCTGGCTAATGTTCTTCTGGCGCCGCGGCATCAGTATGTACGACCACGCGGTGTTCTCGCTGTATTCGCTGTCCTTCATGTCGCTGCTGTTTACTGTCGTGGCGACCCTGAGCTACTTTGAATTCGGCGGTTGGGCCGGCAGCCTGTTTGCCTTTGTGCCGCCGGTGCACATGTTCCTGCAACTGCGCGGCACCTATATGCTGTCGCGCTTCGGCGCCTTCTGGCGCACTTGCATGCTGTTGATCATCACCGTTATCGTGCTGACCATGTACGCGCTGGTGGTACTGGCGCTGTCCGCGACCTAAGGGGCCCTGGTAGTGTTGGAGTTCTTGAGAAGGCTGTTTGCCAGCGAGGAGACGCCTTCGGGTAGGGCCGCACCTGCAGCTGTGCCAGCTGTTAAGTCGAAGGGCACTGCGCTATCCGACGAGGCGGCGCGGATGGCGCGCACCTGGACCGATATGCTGGCGTTGGAACAGGCGTTGCGTGACTATTCGGGCTACGTTCGCCAGGAGGCGATCTTACGCTGCGCAGAGTTGCGCCTATCGAATTCCTTGGTAATGATCGCGACCCGTTTAAATGACTGGGTGCCACAGGTGCGGCACGCTGCCCGGAAAGCGATCCTGGAATTGTTGCCCGAGGCAAGCCGGGATGAGCAACTCACAACCTTGCACCTGGTCTGTGAATTACGGAATGCCGGCCGGACAAATCATGACGTGTGGATTGCGGAGTTCGAAAAGCACCTGCTTTCCGTAGTGGGAGAGCAGGCGCTTTGGGAAGGCTTGGCCAGTGGATCGCGCAAGCAAGCGCGCGCCTGTTTTGAGCTACTGCGCAAACTGCCAGATATTCCGCTGGCGCGATTGCTAACGCTCTGCGTGGCATCACGCGACGACATCATGCTTGCCTTGCGCGGCGCGGAGATGGCTTGTCGGCTGGATGCCGAAGATTCGATTGCCGTGCTGAAGTCCGCCATGGACTCGCACTTCGGAGCAGTTCGCCGCGTGGCCCTGCAAAAGCTGTTGCAAGGCCATGATGGGCTGCTTCTTGCCCCAAACTACTTGCTTGATCAGCACGCGACGGTGAGGAACCTCGCAATTGCCTGCCTGCGCGGAACCGGATTTGACCTGTCAGGCTTCTATCGCGGCGTCCTGCTTGATGAAGAGGTTCGCCCGGCAAGCAGGCGGACTGCGCTATTGTCGCTGGCTGTATTGGACAGCAAGGAGGACCTGCCGCTGGTGAAGGGGTTGGCGCACAGCGAATTCGTCAGCATACGGACTGCGGCTTATGCGGCCTGGCTAAGGCTGGCGGCTGGCGAGAAGGACGCTTTAGTCCTGCAGGCCTTCGCCGATAGCGCGGTCTCGGTGCGGAAGTTCGCGCGTATGGTCATGGAGCGCCACGGCGCATATATCGCCTTTTCGGATATCTACCGCCTGTTTGGCAAGAGTACCGATACGCTCGATCTGATGTTCATCACGCGCGCCCACAAATGGAACTGGCTGGAGGCTATAGCGGCCGTGGCGCGCGGATTGCCGCCCGATTCGCCGCTGCGTGAGCGGCTCGCTGGAGAGCTGCGTAGCTGGATCTATGACGCGAAGTGGGCCCGTCATCGCCCGATGGGAAGCCAGGCGCAGGATCTGGCGGGCGCTGCAACGCTTGCGGCGCTTGAGAGCTTGATCGCTGCCGATAGCGATCAAATTACCCTATTGCGGGCGCAGATCGAGGCCATGGCAAAGACATAATATGGACATTGACGTACACACGATACGCGCTGGCGCAGCCGGTGCTGAACTGGCAGGTTTCCTGCTGCCTACGCAGCAGGCGCTGATTCATGAATGCGGATGGTTGAAAATGCTGGCGCCACGCGCAGCTGGCGGCGCGGAGTTGCCTTTGCCGGAGGCGGTGCGGTTGGAGGAGGCGATTGCGGAAGCCGATGGCAGCATGGGCTGGGTGGTGACGCTGTGCGCTGGTGCGGGCTGGTTTGCCGGCTTCCTGGCGCCGGACGCGGCGCGCGCGATCATCGCTACGCCTGATGTTTGCCTGGCGGGTAGTGGGGCGCCAACAGGTTTCGCCGACCGCGAAGGCGATGGTTTCCGTATCACCGGCCGCTGGGATATCGCCAGCGGGGCGCCGATGGCGACGCATTTCACCTTGAATGCGGTCTTGCGCGAGGGCGGGGTGCCGCTTGCGGGGGCGGATGGGCAGCCGTGCGTGCGGGCGTTTGTCGTGCCGGCGGCGCAGGTGGTGGTGGTGCCGACCTGGCGCAGTTTCGGCATGCGGGGAACGGCGTCCCATAGCTACCGCATCGACGCTGCCTGGGTGCCGGCCAGCCATGGATTTGCTATCGATCCGGCTTGCACTACGGCGCCAGGGGCGCTATATCGCTTTCCGTTCATGTTGCTGGCGTGGGTGACGCTGGCGGCGAATTTGTCGGGCATGGCGCGGCATTTCCTCACGCTGGCAGGCGAGATCGTCGCGGCGCGCCGCCAGCCGCCGGCCAGTGCACAGGATGCATTGGCGCGGGCTGGCATGGCACTGGAAGGCTCGCGCGAGCGGATGTACGCGCTACTTGACCAGGCGTGGGCGCAGGCGGCGTCTTTACCGGCTGCGGCTGGCGCGGGCTGCGCGGTGGACGCCGCGCTCGATGCGCGCCTGCGCGAGGCTTGCCAGGCGCTGGTGGCGGCGGCGCGGCGCGCGGTAGCTGACATTTATCCCTACTGCGGCCTGCGCGCGGCGCAGGAGGACTCTGACATCAACCGTGTCTGGCGCGATTTCCATACCGCCAGCCAGCATGCCCTGTTCGCGCCATGATCGAATTCCTGTTTGAAGTGGTCGGCGAGTTCCTGCTGCAGATCGTGCTGGAGGCGCTGGCCGAGCTTGGCCTGCATTCGGTGGGCGAGCCGTTCCGCAAGCGTCCCAATCCATGGATGGCGGGCTTCGGCTACGCCATCTTCGGCGCCATTGCCGGCGGCATTTCGCTCTGGCTGCTGCCGGAGCACATGGTGCACAGCGAAGTCCTGCGCAAGATCAACCTGCTGCTGACGCCTTTGGCGGCGGGCGGCATGATGTGCCTGATGGGCGCCTGGCGCGCGCGGCGCGGCGATACGCTGCTGCGCATTGACCGTTTTGCTTACGGCTATGTGTTTGCGCTGTCGCTGGCGCTGGTCCGTTTTGCATTTGCACATTGAAGGAGGCCAGTGATGGCATGGCTGGTTTTTAAGTACCTGGTGACGGCGGGCGTGGTGGTGGCGGTATCGGAATTCGCCAAGCGCAGCGACAGGATCGGCGGCCTGATTGCGGCGCTGCCGCTGGTCACGGTGCTGGCCCTGATCTGGCTCTATGTCGAGCAGCAGCCGCAGGAAAAGATCGCCAACCACGCCTGGTACACCTTCTGGTATGTGGTACCGACGCTGCCGATGTTCCTGGTTTTCCCCTGGCTGCTGCCGCGCCTGGGATTCTGGCTGACGCTGGGCGCTTGCGTGCTGCTGACGGTTGCCTGCTTCGCCGCGTTTGCGGTGGGCGTGCGCCGCTTCGGGATCGAACTGCTTTAACCGATCAGCCGCGTGGCGTAGGTATCCTGCACCAGGCCGCCGGGCAGCTGGCGCGTGCCGGTGTGGCGCAAGGGGATGTCGTGGCCGGTATGGCCGAAGAGGGGAATGCCGCGCCCCAGTAAAACGGGGATGGTGGTGATGGTCAGTTCGTCCACCAGGTCTTCGCGGATGAAGCTTTGCACCGTCTGGCCGCCGTCGACATACAAGCCCTGGCAGCCGCTTGCCGCCAGCGCATCGTACAGCGCACGCACCGGGCCCGGATGCAGCGCCACCTTGCCCGCCAGCGAAGCCGGCAGGTCATCCAGCATGCGGCTCAGCACCACCACGCGTTTGCCCTCATACGGCCAGTCCTCGAAACCCAGCACGGTCTCGAACGTGTAGCGACCCATCACGATCACGTCGATGCCGGCCATGAAGGCGTCGTAGCCGGTGTCGCCCTCGGTTGGCGTGCGCGCCATCAGCCAATCGAGGTTGCCGTCCTCGCGCGCGATGAATCCATCCAGGCTGCTGGCGATAAAGACCGACGTTTTCATAAGGATTCAACCCGGTTGCGGCCGCATGCTTTGGCCTGGTAGAGGGCGCGGTCGGCGGCGTTGATCAGGTCATACACTTCGCCGGCATGGCCGCTATCCGTGCTGGCGACGCCGATGCTGATGGTGATGATGCGCTCGTCGGCGCGCGCCGCCTGGTGCGGGATGCGCAGGTCGCGCACTTTGCGGCACATGGCGTTGGCCATCATCACCGCCGCGTCGCCCGGGGTGTCGGGCAGGATCACGGCGAACTCCTCGCCGCCGTAGCGCGCAAACAGGTCGGCAGGGCGCTGCTGCATGGTCGACAGGGCCGAGGCCACCGCCTCCAGGCAGGCGTCGCCTTGCTGGTGGCCGTAGTGGTCGTTATAGGCCTTGAAGAAGTCGATGTCGAGCATCATCAGCGAGAGCGAGGTGCCCATGCGCCGCGCGCGCCGCGTTTCGCGGTCGATCGCCATGTCGAAGTGGCGGCGGTTGGCGACGCCGGTCAGGTCGTCCAGCAGGGTTTGCGAGCGCAGCGCCATGGCTTGCTCGCGCAGCAGGCTTTCGCGCTGCACGGCGGCGCTGACATCGGTGACCTGCAGCAGGCAGTAACGCTCGTTGTTGGCGATGTTGAGCGGGCTGACGGTGATTTGCTGCTGCATGCGTTCGCCCTTTTCCGCCGCGCTCTTGCTGCTGTACAGCGGCAGCGGCCAGCGGTTCAGGGTTTGCGACAGCAGCGCCGGCATATTGTTGTTCAGGGCCTGGCGGATGGCCGTGTCCAGGCGCTTGTCGCGCTGCTCGGGAAAGAGGTCGAAGAAATTGCGCTCCAGCGTTTCCGCGCTCAGCACGCCCGTGTGCTGGCTCATCCAGCGGTTCCACAGCACGATGCAATGGTTGGCGTCCAGCACCAGCGCACCGACGTCGATGCAGTCGATCACGCCCTGCAGCAAGGGCAGGGACTCGACCGAGCACCTCATGGCTGGACTCCGCCCACGGTGCGTTCCAGGAAGGCGGCCACGTGCTGTTTCAGGTCCTGCAGCGCCGTCATATCCATGATGAAGGCGACGTCGCCGGTGATCTGGCGCCGCTCGATCATGAACTCGATGTGCAGCATCAGCACGGCGGTTTCGGCGCTGCCGGCCCGCACCAGGATGTCCTCGCTGTAGCCGACATGGTAGTCGGGCAGGGAGCCTTGCAGCTCGCGCCCGAGCAGGTTGGCCAGCGCGCCGACGCAGCTGTTGAGCAGGATATTGCCGATCTCGCTCATGGCTTCCTGCTCCATGGCCGACAGTTCGGCCAGGGGCATGGTGTCGCCCACCATCAGGCGCACGATTTCCTGGCTTTTTTCTTCCGGGAACATGAGGATGGCTTCGGTCTCGAAGGCGCCGCTGTAGTGCTGGCTGATGCCGCACAGGCGCCCGTTGCCGGTGCTGCGGCTGGCCAGCAGCCGGGCGGCGGCGGCGCGGGTCAGGAAGCTGATCGCCGGCACCGACATGGCGACTGTTTCGCTGACGATTTCGCTCATGGCGGCGGCGGCCTGGCCCACGCCGATATTGAACAGCTCGACGAGGGCGTCGTGCTCCAGGTCAGTCAGCCGGACCATGTCAGGCTTCCAGCGGGGCAATCAGCTGGGCGATACGCTCGGCGGTGATCGGCTTCTCCATGAAGCCGACCCCGATCGCCGCGGCGCGCTGGCGGGTGGCGGCTTGCACATTGGCGGTCAGCAGGGAGATATGGGCCTTGGGCAGCATGACGCGCAGGCGGGCGGCGGCGTCGACCCCGCTCATGCCGGGCATATTCACGTCCAACAACACCAGGTCGGGCTGCAAGCCTTCGGCCTTGGCCAGGGCTTCGTCGCCGTTGGCGGCTTCTTCCACCACCCAGTCGGCATGGCGCACCTCGATGTGCTGGCGGGTCAGCATGCGCGACACGCGGCTGTCGTCCACAATTAGTACGGTACTTGGCTTCATCGCAGTTTTCCCGGGTGAGTGTGGCAGTTCGGATAAAATACGCCATCCTTTTTATCCGCTTCCTTGAATCCATTGTAACTATGACGCAAGACAAATTGAAACAGGCTGTTGCTATTTCCGCTATCGAGTATGTGATCGACGGCGAAATCATCGGCGTTGGTACCGGTTCCACCGCGAACTTCTTCATTGATGAATTAGGCAAGATCAAGCACCGTATCAAGGGCGCTGTTGCCTCGTCGGAAGCCACGGCAGCGCGCCTGGCGGGCCACGGCATCCCTGTCTTCGATCTTAACGAGGTTTCGGAGATTGCGGTATACATTGATGGCGCCGACGAGATCAACGCGGCTGGCCACATGATCAAGGGCGGCGGCGCGGCGCTGACGCGCGAGAAGATCGTGGCGTCGGTCTCGAAGCAGTTCGTCTGCATCGCCGATGGTTCCAAACTGGTGGAAACCCTGGGCAAATTCCCGCTGCCGGTGGAAGTGCTGCCGATGGCGCGCAATGCCGTCATGCGCCAGCTGGCGGCCCTGGGCGGCCAGCCGAAAGTACGCACCAAGGCCGGTTCCGACGAGATCTTCGTGACCGACAATGGCGGCAATATCATCGACGTGGCCGGCCTCGCGATCACCGACCCGGTGGCGCTGGAATCGCGCATCAACCAGATGGTTGGCGTGGTGGCGGTCGGCCTGTTCGCGGCCCGTGGCGCCAACGTCTGCCTGCTGGGCACGCCGGATGGCGTGCGCACCGTCAAGTACTGATTTTTCTTCGCTTAGAAAGAGCCCATGAAACGACTGTCCCTGCTGTTGCTGGCCGCTGGTTTGTTGAGTGCCTGTTCCTACATTCCCTTCCTGAAGAAAGACGCCGAGCTCGCCCAAGCGCCGCTGCCGCGCAAATCCGCGCAGGCGGATGCCAGCGCCAAACGGGTCATGGTGAACGGCGTGGAAGTGCAGAAGGTGGATTTCCGCCCTGGTATTTCATCGGCAACGGTGGAGCAACTGGCGAAGGCCGAACAGTGCCGCGGCGGGCAGGGGGCAGGGCTGATGACGGAGCCGGGTCCGGTGGAGGTGTACCGGATGGCGTGCGATAACGGGAAGGTGTTCCTGGCGCGCTGTGAGCTGCGCCAGTGCAAACCGATGAAACTAAATGGGGGCGTCCCCCATTTGGTGAATCAGTAAATGGGGTGCGCCCCCATTTAAATTACTCGGCGGGCGGCACGTAGCCGGCCGCCTGGTCGGCGCCTTCGCCGAAGAAGTGCTTCTCCATCTGCGCGGCCAGGTATTTGCGCGCGCGCACGTCGGCCAGGTTCAGGCGGTTCTCGTTGACCAGCATGGTCTGGTGCTTGATCCAGGCGGCCCACGCTTCTTTCGACACGGATTGATAAATACGCTTGCCCAGCTCGCCCGGGTACGGCGGGAAGTCGAGGCCTTCGGCTTCCTTGTTCAGTTTAATGCAGTGGACGGTACGGGCCATCTTCAGTACTCCTCAAAAAAACAATTATAAGGTCTTGATCAACACCTGCGACTTGCGCTGCCAGTTGTAGAGGCGCTGGCGGTCTTTCGGCAGGGCGTCGACAGTGGCGGGCACGAAGCCGCGTTTGATGAACCAGTGCGCGGTGCGGGTGGTCAGCACGAACAGCTTGCTGATGCCCTGCGCCCGGGCGCGGTTTTCCATATGCTTCAGGATGCGCTCGCCGTCGCCCTGGGCTTGCACATCCGGGTTGACGGTCAGGCATGCCATTTCGGCCATTTTTTCTTCCGGGAAGGCGTACAGCGCGGCGCAGCCGAAGATCACGCCATCGTGCTCGATGACGGAGAACATTTCGATCTCGCGTTCGATCAGTTCGCGGCCGCGCTTGACCAGGGTGCCGTCGGCCTCCAGCGGTTCGATCAGCTTGATGATGCCGCCCACGTCTTCAATGGTGGCGGGGCGCAGCGATTCCAGGTTCTCGTGCGAGATCATGGTGCCCACGCCATCGTGGGTGAACAGTTCCAGCAGGGCCGAGCCGTCCATGGCGAAGGGCACGATGTGGGAACGCTCGACGCCGTTGTTGCAGGCCTTGACGCAGTGCTTCAGGTAGTAGGCGGTGTTATCGGGCAGGAAGCCCGCTTGCAGCACGGCTTCCGCCTGGTGCGAGGACAGTTCACGGATTTCGGTGCCGCCGGCGTCGGTCATCATCTCGGTTTCGGTGATGAAGACCAGTTTGTCGGCGTGCAGGGCGATGGCGGCGGTGCAGGCCACGTCCTCCATCGTCAGGTTGAAGGTTTCGCCGGTCGGCGAGAAGCCCAGCGGCGACAGCAGCACCACGCCGTCCGAGCCCATGATGGAATGCAGGGTCTCGGCATCGACCTTGCGGGTGACGCCGGTCAGCTCGAAATCGACGCCGTCGATCACGCCCAGCGGGCGGGCCGTGATGAAATTGCCGGAAATGATACGGACTGCGGCGTGCGACATCGGGGTGTTCGGCAAACCCTGGCTGAACGCGGCCTCGATGTCGAGGCGCAGTTCGCCGGCGGCTTCCTTGGCGCATTCCATGGCGGCAGTGTCGGTGACGCGGATGCCATTATGGAAACGGCCCGCCACGTTACGCAGGGCCAGCTGCTCGGCGACCTGGGGACGCGAGCCGTAGACCACGGTGACGTTGATGTCCAAGGCGTGCAGCAAGGACAGGTCGTGCGCCAGCACCGGCAGGGCGCCGGCGGAGACCAGTTCACCGGGGAATGCCACCACGAAGGTCTTGCCGCGGAAGGCGTGGACATAGGGCGCTACGGAGCGCAGCCAGGAGACGAATTGGATAGGGTTTTCCATTATCCGCGCATTATAATGCGCTGCGCGGTTTTCGCGCCCAATCTAGTGTAAAAAACGATGTCAGAAGCAAGCAAGAAGAATCCACCCCAGCAACCAGGCTCCCAGCGCCCGCAAGGCGAGCCGCGTCCGCAAGCGCGCCGCGCTCCCGCGCCAGGTGGCGGGCGTGCTCCCGCCGGCGCCGATGCCGTCGCTCGCACGCCTGGCGCCGCGCCGCGCCGCGCCGGCGAACGGGGGGAGGGCCGCCGTGAACGCGAGACGCCGGAACAGCGCGCTGCCCGCGAAGCCGTGCAAGCGTTCCGCAATCCGCTGCCGCCGATCACCTTCCCGGAAGACTTGCCGGTCTCCGGCCGCCGCGCGGAGATCGCCGCGGCCCTGAGCCAGCACCAGGTGGTGATCGTCTCGGGTGAAACCGGCTCCGGTAAAACCACCCAGCTGCCGAAAATCTGCCTGGAACTGGGGCGCGGCCAGAAAGGCCTGATCGGCCACACCCAGCCGCGCCGGATCGCCGCCTCGTCCACCGCCAAACGCATCGCGGTGGAGCTGGGCACGCCGCTGGGGGAAACCGTCGGCTACAAGGTGCGCTTCAACGACACCCTGAGCAAGGGCGCCTCGGTCAAGCTGATGACCGACGGTATCCTGCTGGCCGAAACCCAGACCGACCCGCTGCTCAAGGGCTATGACACGATCATCATCGACGAAGCGCACGAACGTAGCCTGAACATCGACTTCCTGCTTGGCTACCTGAAGCAGATCCTGCCGCGCCGCCCGGACTTGAAGGTGATCATCACCTCCGCCACCATCGACGCCGAACGCTTCGCCCGCCATTTCAGCCAGGAGGGCAAGCCGCCGGTGCCGGTGATCGAAGTTTCCGGTCGCCTGTACGCGGTGGAAGTGCGCTATCGCCCGGTGGAACGCGACCAGGTCGTGGTGCCGGGCGCGCAGCAAGGCCCGGACGCCAAAGGCGCCCGCACCGCCGCCGCGCGCGACAAGCGCGACCTGATGGACGCCATCATCGACGGCGTCGATGAGGTTTGCCGCATCGGCAGCGGCGACGTGCTGGTGTTCCTGCCCGGCGAACGCGAAATCCGCGACGCCGCCGAGGCCCTGCGCAAGCACCACCCGCCGCACGTTGAAATCCTGCCCCTGTTCGCGCGCCTCTCGGTGGAGGAACAGGACCGCGTGTTCCGCACCACCAACGCGCGCCGCATCGTGCTGGCCACCAACGTGGCGGAAACCTCGCTGACCGTGCCTGGCATCCGCTACGTGGTGGACGCCGGCCTGGCGCGCGTCAAGCGCTACAGCTACCGCAACAAGGTGGAGCAGCTGCAGATCGAGCCGGTGGCGCAATCGGCTGCCAACCAGCGCGCCGGCCGTTGCGGCCGTGTGGCCGACGGCGTCTGTATCCGCCTGTATGACGAGCAGGATTTCCTGCAGCGGCCCAAGTTCACCGATCCGGAGATCCTGCGCTCCTCGCTGGCCTCCGTCATCCTGCGCATGAAGTCCCTGCACCTGACGGACGTGGAGAGCTTCCCCTTCATCGAGCCGCCGCTCGGCCGCGCCATCGCCGACGGCTACCAGCTGCTGCAGGAACTGGGCGCGGTCGACGACGACAACGCGCTGACCCCGCTGGGCCGCAAGCTGGCCAAGCTGCCGCTCGACCCGCGCGTGGGCCGCATGATCCTGGGCGCGCAGGAATTCGACTGCCTGAACGAAGTGCTGATCGTCGCCGCCGCACTGTCGGTGCAGGATCCGCGCGACCGCCCGGTGGAGCACCAGCAGGCCGCCGACGAGGCGCACAAAAAGTTCGCCGACGAGAAGTCCGAGTTCCTCAGCTACCTGAAAATCTGGCAGTGGTTCGAGAACGCCATCGAACACAAGAAGTCCAACCGCCAGTTGATGGACACCTGCCGCGCCAGCTTCCTGAACCAGCTGCGCCTGCGCGAGTGGCGCGACGTGCACTCGCAACTGCTCACCATCGTCAAAGAGCAAGGCTGGCGCACCAACGCGCTGCCGGCCACCTACGACCAGCTGCACATGGCGCTGCTGACCGGACTGTTGGGCAATATCGGCTTCAAGGGCGAGGATGAACCGGGCGGCGCCTACCTGGGCGCGCGCGGCATCAAGTTCCATATCTGGCCAGGCTCGCACCTGTCGAAGAAGCCGGGCAAGTGGATCGTCTCCGCCGAGCTGGTGGAAACCACGCGCCTGTATGCGCGCTGCGTGGCCCGTATCGAGCCGGAATGGATCGAGAAGATCGGCGGCCACCTGCTGAAAAAATCCTGGGGCGAGCCGCGCTGGGAGAAACGCCCGGCACAGGTGACTGCGTCCGAACGCGCCACCTTGTACGGCCTGGTCGTGTATAGCCAGCGCCGCATCAACTACGGCCTGAAAAATCCGGTTGAAGCGCGCGAGATCTTCATCCGCGACGCCCTGGTGGGCGGCGACTACGACACGCGCGCGCCATTCTTCGCGCACAACCACAAGCTGGTGCGCGAGATCGAGAACCTCGAGCACAAGTCGCGCCGCCAGGACGTGCTGGTGGACGACCAGTTGATCGAAGCCTTCTACGACAAGGAGATTCCGGCCGAGGTGGTGAACGGCGCCGGTTTTGAAAAGTGGTACAAGGACGCCTCGCACGACAATCCCAAGCTGCTGTTCCTGATCCGCGACGACCTGATGCGCCACGAGGCGGCCGGCATCACCACCGACCTGTTCCCGAAGAAGATGATGGCGGCCGGCATGGAGATGCAGCTGTCCTACCACTTCGAACCGGGCACGCCGCGCGACGGCGTCACCCTGACGGTGCCGCTGTACGCGCTGAACCAGCTCTCGCGCGAGCGCTGCGAATGGCTGGTGCCGGGCATGCTGAAGGAGAAGGTGCACCTGCTGCTCAAGACGCTGCCGCAAAAGCAGCGCCGCCATATGGTCCCGCTGCCGGACTACGCGGCCAAGTTCTGCGAGCGCACCGAATTCGGGCGCGGCGACCTGGTCGACGCGATCATTGCCGACATCCGCAAGCAGATCACGATCAGCGTGCTGACCTCCGACTTCAAGCCGGAACAGCTGCCAGCGCACCACTTCATGAACTTCAAGGTGGTGGACGAGCATGGCCGCCAGCTTGACATGGGCCGCAACCTGGCCACCTTGCAGGCGGAATACGGCCTGCAGGCGCGCCAGAGCTTCCAGCGCATGGCCGAAGGCGGCAACACGCCTGCCTCCGCCGCGCAGCTGGCGCAGCTCGCGGGCGGCGGCGCCGGCAGCGCCAAGCCCAAGCACGGCGGCATTGCCGCCGACGCCGCGCGTGGCGCCGGCAAGGCGCCTACCCCTGCGGCCACCCCGGCAGCAGCGGGCGGCGCCAGCGCCGCGCAGCACACCAACATCAGCACCTGGAGCTTTGGCGAACTGCCCGAGCTGCTGGAAATCACGCAGGGCAAGCTAAGCCTGATCGGCTTTCCCGCGCTGGTGGACAAAGGCACCCACTGCGACCTGGAAGTGTTCGACGACCCGAATGTGGCCGCCCGCACCCATCGCATCGGCCTACGCCGCCTGTTCATGCTGCAGATGCGCGACCAGATCAAGTTCGTTGAGAAATCAATCCCCAACCTGCAGCAGATGGGCATGCAGTTCATGGCCATGGGCACGCAGGAAGAGCTGCGCGACCAGATCATCGCCAAGGCGATCGACATCGCCTGCCTGCAAGACCCGCTGCCGCTGGACGAGGCGAGCTTCATCAAGCGCAAGGATGAAGGCAAGTCGCGCATTGTGCTGCTGGTGAACGAGATCGCACGCCTGGTGTCGCAAGTGCTGACCGAGTACCACGGCCTGCCCAAGCGGCTGCAGGGCATCAACCAGCAGGTGGCGCAGGACATGCAGCAACAGCTGCAAGGCCTGGTGCACAAACGCTTCCTGATCGAGAACGAGTTCTCGCAGCTGTCGCACTTCCCGCGCTACCTGAAGGCGATGAATGTGCGGCTGGAGAAGCTGCGCGCCGACCCTGCGCGCGACGCCAAGTCGATGGCGGAATGGAACGTGGCCGCCGCGCCTTTCCAGCGCCTGATGCGCGACAAATCCGCCGGCAAGAACACCGACCCGAAACTGGTCGAATACCGCTGGATGCTGGAAGAGTTGCGCGTCTCCCTGTTTGCGCAGGAGCTGCGCACGCCGATGCCGGTCTCGGTCAAACGCCTGACCAAGGTGTGGGAATCGATGCAGCGCTAAAGCGTTTGCAGTGGCGCCCCTGGAACACGCGGCGCAGGTTCTGCTTGCGGCCATGGCCGGTCGCAGGCCGGGGCCTTCGCCTGCTTGGGCGCTTGTTTGCATGGCAGTGCGGCTGGTTCGAAAACCAGCCGATGGTCTGCCTTATGCGCGCTGCGGGCTTGACAGGAAAGCGTCAAAGCCTGCCCATCAATAGTTGCCCTTGTCGCCGCTGATGCTGCCGCTGGAGCCGCCGCTATAGCTGCTGCCGGAGGTCGAGCCGCTTTGCATGGTGCTGGTGCCCGAGCCCATCACGCTGCCGGTCGAGGTGCGCATGCCCGATTGCGTGGTGCCGTAGAAGCTGTGCACCTGGGTGCCGAATTCCGGGTCGGCCATGTCGGGCCAGCGGTCCTTGTCGAAGCCCGGCGCATTTTCCAGTTTCTCTTTGCTGCAGTCCAGCACGAAGCGCTTGTTGACAGTGTCCAGCTGCAAGGCTTGCCATGGCACGGCAAACAGCTTGTCGCCCAGGCCCAGTACACCGCCGAAGGACAGCACGGCATAGGCGATCTGGCCGGTCTGCATGTCGAGCATGATTTCCTTGATGTCGCCCAGGTCTTCTTCCTGGCGGTTGTAGACGTCTTCGCCCATCAGGGTGTCGGCGCCCATCAGGCGCGGGCCTGGGCCGTCGTTATCGTCACGGTCGCGATAGATGCCGAATTTGTCGCGGTCTAAGTAGCTCATTCTGCGTCTCCTCATTGTGTGAACGGGTGAGAAGCAGGATAGCCCAAGCCGCAAACGCGAGGCGCGCGCTACAAGAAGAACGCCAGCGCCGCGACTGCGGTGGGCGCCAGCGCGCCGGCCAGCAGACCGAGCGCGCCGATCGACTCATCGCGGAAACCCTTGCGCAGCAAGGCGATACCGGCCGGATTGGGCGCGTTGGCGATCACCGTCAGGCCGCCGCCGGCCACGGCGCCGGCCACCAGCATGTATTGCGCTTGCGGCGAGATGCCGTCGATCAGCGAACCGAGGTAGGTGAGGGCGGCGTTGTCGGTGATGGCGGTCAGGCCCAGTGCGCCAAAGAAGAGCGCCAGTGGCTGCAGGCCTTCGACTATCGGTTGCAGCCACCATTGCTGCATGCTGCCCAGCACCACCAGACCGGCCAGGAAGAAGCCGACCAGCAAGGCTTCTTTCAGGATCAGCGGCGACTGGTGCTGCGGATAGGCGCTGGTGAAGCCGAGGAAGAACAGGAACAGGCCGAGGAACAGTACCGGATGGTGCGCCAGCAGCACCACCGCGGCGAGGAAGGCCAGGTGGATCAGGCTGGTGCCCAGCGGCGTGCGGGCGCGCGCTGCCGGTGCGGCCGCATCGCTGTCGGCGCCCTTGCGCAGCGGCTCGCGCAGCAGCCAGGTGACGGCGCTGGCGTTGACCAGCACCGCGAGCGTGGCTTTCCAGCCGAAGTTGGCGGCCATGAAGGCGCTGTCCCATTGCCAGGTGGCGGCCACCATCAGCACCGGCGGTGCGGCATAGGCGGTCAGGGTGCCGCCGATCGAGATGTTAACGAACAGCACGCCGAGCGCGGCATATTTCTGCCATTCCGGTACGCCGTTGCGGAAGATTTGCGGCGCCAGCATCAGCGCCGCCAGCGTCATGGCGGCCGGCTCGGTGATCAGCGAACCGGCCAGCGGCACCAGCGCCAGGCCGAGCCAGGCTTGCAGCACCGGACGCCCGCCCGACAGCAGGTCCACCAGGCGCTGCACGAAATCGAGCACCGGGCGCGAGGCCGCCACCACCATCACCACGAACACGAACAGCGGCTCGGTGTATTGCTGCGTCTCCGCGTAAGCGATGGCGTTCTGCGGCCCCGCCACGAACGCCATCACCACCAGCAGCACCATGGCCCAGAAGCCGAATACCACCTCGACCTCGCCCAGCAAGTGCAGCAGGCCGGCGTGGCGCGGGAAGCGGTGTGATAAGCGTTCGAACGTTTTGGCGCTGAAAGTGTGGAGCAGGGCGAGGGCAAACAGGATGGCGCCGATTTGTTGCATGGCTGGCAGGATGTAAGTTGGCAATATTGCTGATTCTATCAGTGTGCTGCCTATCTGCCTTATCCTTGCTTAATTCGCCCGCGGCGGGGCGCGGCCGGCGCTAGAGTCGCCTCATGCCGACCCGTTCCCGCGACCGCTACGATACGCCCTGCAGGAGATTGCGCGGCTGCGCTCACGTCCGTTTCGCGACAAAGAGACGGCCCGGCTGGGAGCGGGCGGACGCCCGCATACTTTAATCGCCGACATGCTGGCCGGCGCGGTCTTGCGCGATGGCCGCGAGGTGCTGCATATCGAAGTCCAATCCCAGCGCGACCCTGCGCTGGCGCAGCGGGTACGAGTTGCTGGTGGAACGCAATGTGTTCGCCTTGATCACCGCAGCCGCAAGCGCTTGCAGCGCGCCAGTGTTGAGCAGTTGGCGCAATGGAGCGAGGCGGTGTTGGATGCGCGCACGCTAAAACAGGTTTTCTCCCCGCGCCCGTAGGATTATACTGTATGCATATACAGTATTCTCCACCATGGCGCTCCTCGACCCCCAACCCCTGCACCCCGCCCTTTGGCTCGCCGCGCAACTGACGCGCGGTACGACGCCGTGCGTGGATACCGGCATCCCCGTTTTCTCGCGCCAGTTGCCCGGCGGCGGCTGGCCCCAGGGCCAGCTGATCGAGCTGTTGCTGCCGCAACCCGGCATCGGGGAGTTGCGCTTATTGCAATCCCCGCTGGCCGCCCAGAAGCTGCCGGTGGCGCTGGTGCAGCCGCCCCTGTCGCCGCAACCCCTGGGGCTGGAGTTGCCGCCTGAGCAACTGCTATGGATCCGCAACACCGGCAAGCCGGCCGACAGCCTGTGGGCGGCTGAGCAAATCCTGCGCAGCGGCAGTTGCGGCGCCGTGCTGTTGTGGCAGCAGCACATCCGTACCGAAGCGCTGCGCCGCCTGCACCTGGCGGCGCAATGCGGCGCAACCCTGTTCTTCCTGCTGCGTCCGCTGGCAGCGGCCCGGGATTCTTCCCCCGCGCCGCTGCGCCTGGCTTTGCGGCCGGCGCCCGGGGGCCTCGAGATCGAATTCATCAAACGCCGGGGACCGCAGCGCGACACGCCGCTGTTCCTCCCATTAACCCCAACCTTATTGCAACGCCATGCGTCTGTGGATTGGCCTGTACCTGACCCGGTTACCGCTCGAAGTATTCTGTCCGAACTGGTCGGCTGACCAGTGCAGCGTGGTGCTGGAGCAGGAGGGCGTGCTGGCCGTCTCGCGCCGCGCCCACCAGATGGGCGTGCGCCCCGGCATGCGCCGCAGCGGCGCCTTGATGCTGGCCCCCGAGGCCCGCATGCACGAGCGCGCCCCGCAGCAGGAGCAGGAAGCCCTGCATGCGGTGGCGATGGCCATGCTGCAGTACACGCCGCAAGTGGCGCCAGGCGACGGCGCCAGCCTGCTGCTGGACGTGGGCGCCAGCCTGCGCCTGTTCGGCGGCATCCGCCGCTTGTGCCGCCTGGTGCAGGAGAGCTTGCGCAAGCTCGGCTTCACGGGCGTGCTGGGCGTGGCGCCGACCGCGCGCGGCGCCTGGCTGCTGGCGTGCGCCGGCGGCGGCCGCGCGCTCAAGCTGGAAAGCCTGCAGCGCGCCTTGCAGCGGCTGCCGGTCGCCCTGTTGCCGCCCCTGCAGCGTCACCAGCGCTGGCTGGATGGCATCGGCTGCCTCAGCATCGGCGACCTGCTGCGCCTGCCGCGTCCGGGCCTGCAGCGCCGCTGCGGCGGCGAAGTGCTGGAAATGCTGGATGCGGCCCAGGGCCTGGCGCCGGAAATGCACCAATGGCTGGCCGCGCCGCCCAGCTTCCGGGCCCGGCTGGAACTGTTTGGCCGCATCGACAACACCGACTTGCTGCTGGCCGGCGCCTGCCGCCTGCTGCAGCAGATGACGGGCTGGCTGTGCGCCCACCAGTTTGCCGTGCTGCGCATCCGCCTGCTGCTCGAGCATGAACGCGGCCGCGCAGCCTGCCCGCCCACGCCGCTCGACATCGTGCTGGCGGAAGCCACCTGGCGTGAAGACCATATCGTGCGCCTGCTGAAGGAGCGCCTGGCCAAGCTGGAATTGCCCGCGCCGGCCATCGGGCTGGTGCTGGAAGCGCCCGAAGTCGAGCCCATGGCCCCGCTCAGCGACTCCCTGTTCCCCGAGCCCGGCGGTAGCCCGCAGGAGCGCCAGCGCCTGTTTGAAGTGCTGGTGGCGCGCCTGGGCGCGGAGAATGTGCTGCAAGCCTTCCCCAAGGCCGACCACCGGCCGGAAGTGGCCAACCGCTGGGTCCCGCTGCATGAGAAAGTGCGCCCAGCCGATGTTGCTGCCCAGTTGCCGCCGCGCAACTTGCCGCGCCCGGCCTTCCTGCTGCCCAAGCCGATCGCGCTGCTGCTGCGCGACCACCGGCCCTACTATGGCTCGCGGCTGCGCATGGTTTCCACGGCCGAGCGCATCGAAGCCGGTTGGTGGAGCCAGACCCAGAGCCGCGACTATTTCATCGCCGAGGGCGAGGACCACGCCTACTACTGGGTGTACCGCGAGCGCAGCCCGGGCAGCGAGGATATACGCTGGTTTTTGCACGGGCTGTTCGCCTGATTATCCGCGCCAAATTTGATCTAGGGCAATTTTTAGAGGAAGGCCTCCAACTATAATTTCCTGATGCTAAATCAACTTTCCCTACCCACCGCAGGTGAGCGTGCCAGGCTGGCGGAGTCCGTGCTGGACAACCTCAAAGAGGTGGTGTTCCAGACCGATGCTGCCGGCCGCTGGACGTTCCTCAATCCCGCCTGGGAAGAGTTGACTGGCCATCCGGTGCAGGACAGCCTGGGCAAGCCCTTCCTCAATTTCCTGTGGCCGGAAGACCGCAAGCTGAACCAGCAGCGTTTCCTGCCCCTGCTCAAGCGCGAAATCGAGTACTGCCGCCACGAAATCCGCTACCTGCACCGCGACCACAGCTTTCGCTGGGTGGAAGTGTTCGTGCGCCTGACTCTGGGCCCGGACGGCGCGGCCAGCGGCGCGTCCGGCACCTTGAGCGATATCACGGAACGCAAGCGCAACGAGGAAAAGCTGCGCTTTGCCGCCAGCGTGTTCCTGCACGCGGGCGAGGGCATCATGATCACGGCGGCCGACGCCACCATCATCGACGTCAACGACGCCTTCGAGAAGATCACCGGCTACACGCGCGCCGAAGCCGTCGGCCGCAACCCCAGCATGCTCAGTTCCGGGCGGCAAAACGCCGAGTTCTACGACGGCATGTGGGAGCGCCTGCACAAGGATAATTTCTGGCAGGGCGAAGTCTGGAACCGGCGCAAATCGGGCGAGCTGTATGTGGAGCGCCTGACCATCACCGGCATCCGCAATGCGCGCGGCAAGGCGGTCAACTATGTCGGCATTTTTTCCGACATCACCAAACAGACCTTGCAGGCGCAGCACCTGGACCGCATCGCCCATTACGACCCGCTGACCGGCCTGCCCAACCGGCGCCTGCTGGCGGACCGCCTGCAGCATGGCATGGCGCAGGCGCGCCGCCGCGGCAGCCGCCTGGTGGTGGCCTACCTGGACCTGGACGGCTTCAAGGCCATCAACGACGAAATGGGGCACGAGTACGGCGACCAGCTGCTGGTGGCGCTGGGCTCGCGCATGACGCACGCCACGCGCGAATGCGACACCGTGTGCCGCCTGGGCGGCGACGAGTTCGTGGTGGTGCTGGACGACCTGCACAATGTGGCCGACTTTATGCCCATGGTGGTACGCCTGCTGGAGGCGGTGGCGGCGCCGGTGGTGGTCGACCGCAAGGTGCTGCGCGTGACCGGCAGTATCGGGGTCGCGGTATACCCGCAAGCGGTGGACATCGACGCCGACCAACTGATGCGCCAGGCCGACCAGGCCATGTACCGCGCCAAGACGCTGGGGAAAAACCGCTACGCCCTGTTCGGCGAGGACCTGCAGCCGAGCGAAGCCCGTCTGAGCGGCCCGGTCGATGAAATCGCGCGCGCCATCTCCAACCATGAATTCGTGCTGTACTACCAGCCCATCGTCAACCTGCAGAGCGGCGAGCTGAATTCGGTGGAGGCGCTGATCCGCTGGCAGCACCCGGCGCGCGGGCTGCTGCCGCCGGCCGAGTTCCTGCCGCTGATCGAGGGCCACCCGGTGGCCGCTTCGCTCGACAACTGGGTGCTGGACGAAGCCTTGCGCCAGCACCAGCGCTGGCTGGACGAGGGCCTGGATATTTCCGTCAGCGTGAATATGAGCAGCCCCAAGCTGCAGGAGCACGATTTCGTCGAGCGCCTGCGCGCCAAGCTGCAGGCCAACCCGCGCGTGGGCACCGGCCGCATCAAGCTGGAAGTGCTGGAGACCAGCGCGCTGGAAGACATCGGCCACGTGTCGCAAACGATCGCCGAGTGCGCGACGCTGGGCGTGCCGTTCGCGCTGGACGATTTCGGCACCGGCTACTCCTCCTTGCTGTACCTGAAGCAGTTGCCGGCCAAGCGCATCAAGATCGACCAGAGCTTTGTGCGCGATATGCTGGTCGACTCGGACGACCTGGCGATCCTGGAGGGCGTGCTGGGCATGGCGGCCGCCTTCAAGCGTGAAGTGATCGCGGAAGGCGTGGAAAGCATCGAACATGCGCGCATGCTGGTGCAAATGGGGTGCCTGATGGGGCAGGGCTACGGCATTGCGCGGCCCATGCCGGCCAGCCAGGTGCTGGCGTGGGCCGCCGGCTGGCGCCTGCCGGAAGGCCTGGCCGGGTGCCGCGTGCTGGGCCGCAACAGCGCCCAGCTGCTGGTGGCGACGGTCGAGCACCAGGCCTGGATCCGCACCCTGCTGGACTTTATCCGGCGCCGCGAGCAGCCCGCGCCATCCTTTATCGATGAGCAGTGCCGGCTCGATATGTGGCTGGAGGAGGCGGTGCACAGCCCGCAAGCGGGCGAGCTGGTGCAGATGGCCTACCGCCTGCACGAGGCGCAGCACGAACTGGCGCGCCAGATCCTGGGCCACCTCGAACATGGCGAAATGTCGGCCCTGTACGACGCGGCCGCCGACCTGGAGCGCATCGGCGAGCAATTGCAGGTGGCGCTGAACCGTTTGGTGGAGGGCGGGTAGGCCGGGCCAAAGCAGCGTATGATGGGGCGCAAAACAGAGGAGACGGCCTATGTTTGCACAACGACTCGATTTCCCCGGCGCCGACGGCCAGATGCTGGCAGCGCGCCTTGATGCGCCGGAGGGCACGGCGCGCGCCTATGCCTTGTTCGCGCACTGTTTCACCTGCGGCAAGGACGTGATTGCGGCCAGCCGCATCGCGCAGGCGCTGACCGAGCACGGCATCGCCGTGTTGCGGTTCGACTTCACCGGCCTCGGGGCCAGCGAAGGCGATTTCGCCAACACCAATTTCTCATCCAATGTGACGGACCTGCAGGCTGCCGCCGGCTTCCTGCGGCGCGAATTCCAGGCGCCGCGCCTGCTGATCGGGCATAGCCTGGGCGGGGCCGCCACGCTGGCCCTGGCCGGCACCGTGCCGGAAGCGCAGGCGGTGGTGACCATCGCCGCACCCAGCGACCCGGTGCACGTGGCCCACCTGTTCGGCGAGCAGATCGACGAGATCACCGCGCGCGGCGAAGCCATGGTGCAGCTGGCCGGGCGGCCGTTCCGCATCAAGCGCCAGTTCCTGGAGGACGTGGCCGAACACAGCCTGCGCAACAAGATCGCCGGCATGCGCAAGGCGCTGCTGGTCATGCACGCGCCGGGCGATACCACGGTCGGCATCAATAATGCGCTGGAGATTTTTACGGCGGCCAAGCATCCGAAGAGTTTTGTCTCGCTCGATACGGCGGACCATTTGCTGGCGCGGCGCGAGGATGCGGTGTATGCGGCGAACCTGATCGCCGCATGGAGCGCGCGCTATCTCTAGCGCGCGCGGGCGGGGAGGGGCTTACTGGCGCGGTGCGAGGATCGCTTCCAGGCGGTCCGGCGTGCCTTCGATGCGTTCCAGGCGCGGGTACTTCAGGCCTTCGTAGTACTCCAGCGCGATGGTGCGGTATTGCTGGCCGCGTTTCACCAGCAGCTCGATCGGCTTCTTGCTGGTTTTCGCCTCCGTGATGGCCTTGCGCAGCGCTTCGGCCTTGTAGGCGCGGCCGTTCACGGCCAGCAGGGTGGTATTGCCCGACAGGCCGGCTTGGAAGCCCAGGCCTTCCCACTGGATGCCTTCGATCTTGCCTTCGCTGCCCACGTTGAAGCCGAGCGAGTAGGTGAAGTCGGCCGACTTGTTGCGGTCCTCGGCCGCCTTCAGGTAGTCGGTCTGCTTCTCGGTGAACACCAGCTTGTAGCCGGCGCGCGTGATGCCGTCCAGCGGCGCCGGGCCCAGTTCCTCGATGCGGGTGCGCAGGTAGGTGGCCCAGTCGTGCGCCTGCACCGCGTTGAGCGTCTTCACCACGTCGTCGAAGGTGTAATGCAGCGCGTCCACGCGGCCGTCTTCCACGCCGTAGAACTTGAGCGCGAAGTCGTCCAGCGAACGCTTGTCGCCCGACAGTTCGCGGATCTTGGTGTCCACGTCCAGCCAGATCAGCGAGCCTTCGGTGTAGTAGTCCTCGCTGCGCTGGTAGTTCGACCATGGGATGGCGCGGCGCGCATTGATGATCGGGTCGTAGGTGGTGTCCTGCACCGAGCGCCATTCGCGGCCCTTCATGATGCTGTAGCGCGCGGCGGCGGCGGCGATGCTGTCCTTGATGCTGGACGCTTTCATCAGGCCCGAGCGCGCGGCCAGCACCTGGCCGTGGTAGGTGGTCTGGCCTTCGTACACCCACAGCAGGTCGTTTTGCAGCGGCTGGTTGAAGTTCAGCACATCCTGGCCTTTCGGGCGGCGGAACTTGCCGTTCCAGGAGTGGGTGAATTCATGCGGCAGCAGGCCGCGGTCGGATTCGGTCTTGGCCCAGTCGGTGAAGTAGTCGGTCTTCAGCGCGTTCTCGCTCGACTGGTGGTGCTCGCGCCCCACGCGGCCGAATTCATCGCTCAGCGCGAACAGGAAATTGTAGTGCTTGAAATGCTGCGAGCCGAACAGCTTATAGGCTTGCTTGACCAGGTTGCGGTGCAGCTCGATGTGCTCCGGTTTGGCTTCCAGCGCCTCGGCGGTATCGGCCACCACGTTCAGGTGCACCGAACGCTTGGCGCCCGGGTCGAGGTCGAAACGCTTGAAGTGGCGGCCGGCGAACAGCGGCGAGTCGACAAAGGTTTCCACGTCGGTGGTCTTGAAGGTCACCACGTCGCCTTTGCGCTCGGCTTCTTCCAGCGCGGAGCCGTACTGCCAGCCGGCCGGCAGGGTCAGGGTGGTCTGGATCGGGATGCGGCGGGTGGCATAGCCGGCCGGGTACATGGTCATCGACTGCCACTGGATGCCCAGGATGTCCGGCGTGATCGAAGTGCGGCCCTGCGCCGCTTCGGTCGGCGCCAGGTGCTGGTATTCCACCTCGATCGACTTGGCGCCGGACGGTACCTCGAGGTGGAAGGCGTACACGTTCACATTGTCGCGGCGCCAGGACAGGGGCTTGCCGTTGGCGCTGGCCTTGAAGCCGGCGAACTGGTTCAACGCGCCGGTCGGGCCGTGCTGCGCCGTCACCCACTGCGGGAACAGCAGCGTCATCTTGCCCGGCTTGGCGGGGATGGTCTGCTGGATGCGGTAGATGTTCTGGGCCGTATTCGAGGCATCGACCTTCATCAGGATCGTGCCCGGGTAGGCATGGTCCTGCGGCGCCGGAATCAGCTGGCCGGCGTGGGCGGTGAAGGCGGTACCCAGCAACAGGGCGAGGGCGGTTTGCTTAAACAGTTTCATTTATTTCAATGTGGAAAGTGCGACGGGCGAGTGTAGCACGCAGGGTGGAGCGAATTGTTTCAAAACGTAAAACTGGCGAAACCGGAAAACCTGGGGCCGCCCCTGGTTTGCCGTTCCCCGCGGTTCCCAAAAAAATCCCTTGAAATCCGTCTTGAGGCACCTATATCCGAATCAGCGGTTGCCCAGCCGGGGACCGCAGGACCTGCATATCGCTTAACTTGAAAAGGATATAACCATGCGTACTTTTGACCTGACTCCACTGTATCGTTCCGCCATCGGCTTCGACCGCCTGGCCCAGATGCTGAACGACTCGCACCGCAGCGACCAGCCCAGCTACCCTCCGTACAATATCGAACTGGTTTCCGAAGACCAGTACCGTATCGTGATGGCGTTGGCCGGCTTCGACCGCAGCGAAATCGACATTACTTCCGAGCGCGACTCCCTCGTCGTGGTCGGCCGCAAGCAGAAAGACGGCCAGGAAAAGACCTTCCTGCACCGTGGCATTGCGTTCCGCGACTTCGAGCAGCGCTTCCAGCTGGCCAACCACGTGAAAGTGACCGGCGCCTCCTTCGACAACGGCATGCTCACCATTGAACTGGTGCGCGAGATCCCTGAAGCGCTCAAAGCGCGCAAGATCGCCATCGACGGCGTTGTGAACCACACCGCGCTGGAAGAAAAAGCCGCCGCGTAAGCGCGCTGCGCTCCCCTGAAAAGGCCGGATTTCCGGCCTTTTCTGCATTAAGACGCGTCTAAGTTTCATCCCGCATATTGGAGCCGTTGAGAAAGTCGTTTTCATCAGGAGTTCACATCATGCGCAACACCACCACCATGTTCCTGGCCCTGGCCACTGCCGGCGTCGTCGGTGCCGGTGCAGCCATCGCTGTCCAGCAGAGCCAGGCCTTCGCCGCCCCGCAGGCAACCGTCGCTGTCGCCGCCCCCGCCAATGCCGCCCAGGGCGCGCCGGCCCCTGTGCCCGCGCCGATGATTTCCCTGCCCGACTTCAGCGTGATTGCTTCGCGCAACGGCCCGGCCGTGGTGAACATCAGCACCACCGGCAGCACCAAGGCCCAGTACCGCGGCGAGCAGGATGCCGAAAATGACCCGTTCTACGAATTCTTCCGCCGCTTCCAGGCGCCCGGCCAGCGTGGCCGCGGCGGCGCGCCGGTGCCCTCGCACGGCGTCGGTTCCGGCTTTATCGTCAGCGCCGACGGCATCATCCTGACCAATGCCCACGTGGTGCGCGACGCCAGCGAAGTAACGGTCAAGCTGACCGACCGCCGCGAATTCCGCGCCAAGGTGCTTGGCTCCGACCCGAAGACCGACGTCGCCGTGCTGAAGATCGACGCCAAGAACCTGCCGGTGGTGCCGCTGGGCCGCTCGGGCGACGTCAAAGTGGGCGAGTGGGTGCTGGCCATCGGCTCCCCGTTCGGGCTGGAAAACACCGTCACCGCCGGCGTGGTCAGCGCCAAAGGCCGTTCGCTGCCGGACGACTCCAACGTGCCCTTCATCCAGACCGACGTGGCGATCAACCCCGGCAACTCGGGCGGCCCGCTGTTCAATACGCGCGGCGAAGTGATCGGCATTAACTCGCAGATCTACAGCCAGAGCGGCGGCTACCAGGGCCTGTCGTTCTCGATCCCGATCGATGTGGCGACCCGCATCCGCGACCAGATCGTCGCCACCGGCAAGGTGGTGCACGCGCGCCTGGGCGTGCTGGTGCAGGAGGTGAACCAGGGCTTCGCCGATTCCTTCGACCTGGAGTCGCCGGAAGGCGCGCTGGTGTCGAACGTGGAGCGCGGCGGCCCGGCCGATAAGATCGGCCTGAAGGCGGGCGACGTGATCCGCAAGATGAACGGCCAGAAGATCGTGGCATCGGGCGACCTGCCGGCCATGGTGGGCCAGGCCATGCCGGGTGATAAAGTCACGCTCGAGGTTTGGCGCCAGGGCAAGAACGTGACCCTGGAGGGCAAGCTGGGCAACGCCGCCGAGCGCAATGTGGCGGCGGTGCAGAACGACGAGGCGGCCAGCAAGCTGCGCCTCGGCCTGGCGCTGCGCCAGCTGGATCCGATGGAACGGCGCGAAGCCGGCCTGGCTTCGGGCCTGCTGATCGAGGATGCCGGCGGCGCCGCCGCCAGCGCCGGGGTGCAGCCGGGCGACGTTTTGTTGTCCGTGAACGGGCGCGCCGTCAATTCCGTGAACGAAGTGCGCGACCTCGTGGCAAAATCCACTAAATCGGTAGCGCTGCTGATTCAGCGCGGCGAGGACCGCATCTTTATCCCGGTGCGCCTCGGTTAAAAAACAATAAGGAAAGAATGTAATGCGCCTCCTGCTGGTAGAAGATGACACGATGATCGGCGAGGTAGTGCTCGACCTGCTCAGGGCCGAGCACTACGCGGTCGATTGGGTCAAGGATGGCGCCATGGCCGACACGGCCCTGCAAACCCAGACTTACGACCTGGTGCTGCTGGACCTGGGCCTGCCCAAGAAGGACGGGCTGGAAGTCCTGCGTTCCATGCGCCTGCGCAAGGAGCTGACCCCGGTGCTGGTGGCCACCGCGCGCGACGCGGTGGAGCAGCGCATCGCCGGCCTGGACGCCGGCGCCGACGACTACGTGCTGAAGCCCTACGACCTGGACGAGCTGCTGGCGCGCATCCGCGCCTTGCTGCGGCGCGCCGCCGGCCGCGCCGAACCGGTGTTCGAGCACAAGGGCGTGTCGATCAACCCGCAAACGCGCGAAGTGATCGCCAACGGGCAGCCGGTCAACCTGTCGGCGCGCGAATGGGCGGTGCTGGAGGCGCTGATCGCGCGCCCCGGCATCGTGCTGTCGCGCGCCCAGCTTGAGGAAAAACTCTATAGCTGGAAGGACGAGGTCAATTCCAACGCGGTCGAAGTGTATATCCACGGCCTGCGCAAGAAGCTGGGGGCGGAGCTGATCCAGAACGTGCGCGGCCTCGGCTACATGGTGCCTAAAGCATGATGATGGCGGTCCCGAAGGTCAACGTCACGCACTCGCTGCGTGGGCGCCTGCTATGGTTTTTGCTGGCGGCGATCACCATGGCCGCCGTGGCGCAGGCCATGATCGCCTACAGTTCGGCCCTGAACGACGCCGACCAGATCTTCGACTACCACATGCAGCAGATGGCCATGTCGCTGCGTTCCAACGCGCCCATGGCCGCCACCGGCAACACCGACCCCAATGATCCCGGCAATGACGAGATGGTGGTGCAGGTGTGGACGCCGGACGGCATCCAGGTCTTCCGCTCGCTGTCGCGCGCCGAGCTGCCGCAGCGCGCGGTGCTGGGCTTTTCCAATGTGCGCGCCAACGGCACCACTTACCGCGTGTTCTCGGCGCAGACCGCAACCCAGACCATCCAGATCGCGCAGGACCTGGCGGTGCGCAAGCGCATGGCGGGCACGCTGGCGCTGCGCACCGTCGGCCCGATTGCCCTGATGGCGCCGGTGCTGATGCTGGTGGTGTGGTGGGTGGTCTCCGGCTCGCTAGGCCCGGTGGCGCGCGTGCAGCGGCAGCTGGCCTCGCGCAAGGCCGATGATCTGTCCGAGGTGTCGGACGCCGAACTGCCGGACGAGGTACGGCCGCTGGTGCAGGAACTGAACCTGCTGTTCAAGCGCGTCGGTACCGCGTTTGAAGCGCAGCAGAATTTCGTGGCCGATGCCGCGCACGAGCTGCGCACGCCGCTGGCCGCGCTCAAGCTGCAAATCCTCAGCCTGGCGCGCGCCGACTGCAGCGAGGCGCGCGAGCTGGCGATCAGCCGCCTGGCGGCCGGCGTGGAACGCGCCTCGCGCCTGGTGGAGCAGCTGCTGGTGCTGGCGCGCACCGAAGCGGCCGACGCCAAGCTGGAGCCGGTCAGCCTGACCGACCTGGCCAAGCGCGCCGTGGGCGATATGGCCGGCGCGGCGCAGGCGCGCGAGATCGACCTGGGGCTGGAGCAGGCCGACGAGTCCACGGTGGAAGGGCAGGGCGACGCGCTGCTGATTTTGCTGCGCAACCTGGTCGACAACGCTGTCAAATACACGCCTGCCGGCGGCATGGTGGACGTCTCGGTGCTGGCCGCCAATGCCGGCGCCGGCGCGCGCCTGGTGGTCGAGGACAGCGGCCCCGGCATCGCGCCCGAGGAGCGCGAGCGCGTGTTCCACCGCTTTTACCGCGTGCCGGGCAGCGAAGCCCAGGGCAGCGGGCTGGGGCTGGCCATCATCCGCGCCATCGCCGAACGGCATGGCGCGACGCTGGCGCTGGACGTCTCGGAACGCCTGGGCGGATTGAAAGTGACGGTGGAGTTTGCCCCGCGCTAGAATGGCGTTTTCGACATCCGGAGCAGGGCAATGCAGAAGATCGGTTTCTCGGGGACCTTGGACCCCATCACCAACGGCCATATGTGGGTCATTGGCGAAGCGCGTTCCATCGCCGAGGAAGTGGTGGTCTTCCTGTCCGAGAATTCCAGCAAGGCGCCCAAGTTCAGCGCCGAGGAGCGCAAGGCCATCGTGCTGGCCAGCTGCGCCGAGCTAGGCTGGGGCAACGTCTCGGTGCAGATCGTGAAAAGCGAATACACGGCGCGCGTGGCCAAGCGCAACGGGGTCGACTACCTGATCCGCGGCATCCGCAGCACCGCCGATTTCGATTATGAAAACCTGATCCAGCAAACCAATGTGGAAGTGATCGGCGGCGCCAAGACCCTGTTCGTGATGCCGCCGCGCGACCTCGGTTCGGTCAGCTCCAGCTTCGTGAAAGCGCTGGAAGGCCCGGTCGGCTGGAACTGGACCATGAAGAAATTCGTGCCCGCGCCGGCCTACCAGGCCTGGATCCTGGCCTGGCTGCGCAAGGAGTGGGACAGCCTGTGGCGCGAACGCCCGCACTGCGCCGAGTGGTTCGAGCGCCTGACGGGAGCCGCGGCCTACGGCGGCGCCGAGCGCCACTACCACAACCTGGACCACTTGGTGCACGGCCTGGCCGAGATCCGCGCCTGGGCCGCCAATACCGGCGCCGCGCCGGCCGATGTGGCGCTGGTGAAGGCCGCCTTCTGGTTCCACGACGCGGTCTACGCCCATGGCGCCGGCGAGGTCTCGAACGAGGAAGCCAGCGCGCGCCTGTGGCTGGGCAGCGGCCTGGAGCCGGACGTCTTGCGCGCGGAGGACGTGGCGACGCTGATCCGCGCCACCGACCACTTCCAGGGCGGCGCCATCGTGCACCCGCTGAAAGACACCATGCTGTCGGTGGACCTGGCCATCCTCGGCCAGGAAGCCGTGGTGTACCAGGCCTACGCGCGCGGCATCCGCGCCGAATACGCCCACGTGCCGGAACAGCGCTACAACAGCCAGCGCGCCGCCATCCTGGCCCACCTGCGCGGCAAGGCCGAAGCCGGCACCCTGTTCGCCGACCCCTTCTTCACCGACAACTACACGGCCATGGCGATCGCCAATATGAGCGCCGAGCTGGCGCTGCTGCAGGCTTAATTCCGGCCGGGGAGGGGCGCTGCCAGCTGCTGCCAGAAGCGCTCCACCTCCTCCAGCGCATGCGCCTTCTCGCACTTCTCCGACACGGCGCAGAGGATGAACTCCTCCGCCGACATGTGCTCCAGCGGCGCCCATTTCGCGATAGCGGAAATCACTTCGCCTGCCAGGTGGATAGTCATTGCAGCCATAGCACCTCCTCCGAGTGGAAAGTAAATCCACGATGCATCAATTAACCGGGGGAAGTTTTGCGTTACATCAAAGATTCGGGGTCAGGTCTGACAATCGGACAATTTGCGTAGCAAATTGTCCGATTGTCAGACCTGACCCCGAATTTTGGTTTAGAACTTGACGTGCAGGCGGGCGAAGTAGGAGACGCCGTTCAGGCCGAACTGGACGCTTTCGTACTTGAAGCCGTTGTCGGTTTCGTCCGGGTTCTGCTTGCTTGGGTGCACGTCAAAGATGTTGGCGGCGCCGAAGCTGAACTTGGCGTTCTTCAGGAAGCTGTAAGTGAAGCCGAGGTCGGCCGAGGTTTTCGCTTCGTACTTCTGGTTCGGCACGCCGGCTGCCGTGCCGCTCCAGGTGCCCAGTGTCTGCGGGCCGAAGTGGATCACCTTGAAGCTGGTTTCCAGCGCGCCGGTGACGTAGTCGAAGCCCAGCGTGGCTTTGCGGCGCGGGCCGCCTTGCTCCAGGTACAGGCGTTCGCGCTCGGACAGCAGCACGTCTTCAAAGCCGTTCAGCGCGGCCGGGGCGTGGATGTCGGTCACTTCGGTCTTGCTGAAGTTCATGGCCAGGAAGCTGGTCAGTTTGTTGCCGAACAGGCTGCCCTTGTGCGAGGCGGTCAGGTCCAGGCCCTGGGTCTTGGTGTCGACCGAGTTGACGAAGAACTGCGCGCCGCCCACGCCCAGGGTCGCCAGCTTGGCGGCCAGGGCCGGGTAGTTGTCTTCGCTGAACAGGCCGGACAGCACGATGCGGTCCTTGATGTTGATGCGGTACAGGTCGGCCGTGACCGACAGCGTGTCGTTCGGGGTCCAGGTCGCGCCCAGGGTGAAGCTGCGCGACTTCTCTTCCTTCAGCGGGTCGAGGCCGGCGATCTTGCCGACCGCGCCAACGGCCGGGGTGATCGAAATATCGGTCGGCACGCCGCCCACGAAGTCGGTGTAGGTGGAGGAGAAGTAAGCCTGCTGCAGCGATGGCGCGCGGAAGCCGGTGGAGGCCGAGCCGCGCAGCAGGACCGGGTCCGCCAGGCGGTAGCTGCCGGCAATCTTGCCGGTCACGGTGGAGCCGAAGTCGCTGAATTTCTCCCAGCGCAGGGCGCCCTGCAGCTTGGCGTCCTTGCTCAGGTCGAATTCCAGGTCGAGGTAGGCGGCGCTGCTGTGGCGTTTGGCGCTGGTCTCGTCGCTCGGACGGAAGCCGGGGAAGCCCTGGCTGCCGGCGCGGCCGCTGTCTTCCGCCGCGCCGTCGGCGTCGATGTAGGAGCCCGGCTCGCCGGCGAAGATCTTGTATTTCTCGGCGCGGTATTCGGCGCCGAAGGCCACGTTCACGCCGTCGCCCACCAGGCCCTGGAAGTAGCGGTTCATGTCGAAGTTGGTGGTCGACTGCTGGAAGGAGAAGCCGCCGGCGTCGAATTCGCTCTTGCTGACGCCCTTGCCGCCGTTCAGGCGGTCGAGGTTGGCGATCGAGGCGTTCAGGGTGTTGCTGATGTTGTACATCAGGCGGTTGTAGCCGTAGGTTTGCGACAGGTCGGCATTCCAGTCGCCGAACTTCTGCTTGAAGCCGACGATGGCGTAGCGGTCGTCCAGGTCGCCGTTGATGAAAGGCACGAAGCCGTTCGGGTACATGGCGGCGGAGTTGCGGGTCGGCACGTCGTCGACGCCGTCGCGCGCCCAGGCGCCGCTCGAAGCGTCGCGCTGCTGCACGCCGCCGGTGAAGTAGACGCGGCCCGGGCCGGCCGGGAGTTCACCATTCAGGTACACGGTCTGGTTCTCGGTCTTGGAGTCGCCGATGGTGCGTGGGTTGCCCTCTTCGGCGCGGTTGGAGCGGCCGCGGTCGAGGTATTCGCCGGTGATGCCGACCGTGCCGCCCGCCACCGCAAAGCCGCAGTAGGCCGAGGCCAGCCAGTTCTTGCCGTCGCCGGCGCCATACTGGCCGAAGCCGACCGCCGATTCGCAGCCGACATTCTTTTTCAGGCCGATATCCATCACGCCGGCAATCGCGTCGGAGCCGTATTGCGCGGCGGCGCCGTCGCGCAGCACCTGCACGTCCTTGATCGCCATCACGGGAATGGCGTTCATGTCGGTGCCGGTGGAGCCGCGGTTGCGCGCGCCGAAGATATTGACCAGGGCGGTGGTGTGGCGCCGCTTGCCGTTCACCAGCACCAGGGTCTGGTCCGAGCTCAGGCCGCGCAGGGCGGCGGAGTCCACCAGGTCGGCGCCGTCGGCGCCGGTCTGGCGCGTCGAGTTGAACGAGGGCGAGATATAGGTCAGGGTTTGCGCCAGGTCGAACTGGGCGCCTTGCTCGCTGGCTTTCGACAGCGGGATCACGTCGATCGGCGCCACCGTGTCGGTGGTGGAGCTGGTGGCGCGGCGCGAACCGACCACGTTGACGACGGTCATGTCGCCGCTGGCGGTTTGCGTTTGTGCAATGGCCGGCAAGGCGGCCAGGGTGGACAGGGCGCCGGCGCCATACAGCGCGGACAGGACGGCTTTGTGCAGCATCGAGTGACGGGTCATGCGGTTTCTCCGACAAAAAGTTGCAGGTCATTCTATAGAACGCCGCCAACTATCGGTATGCGATGCTTGAATCGTCACGCCCCTGTGTTTTATTTTTGCAACATGGCCTAAATGCTAGGGCGCGCCCGGCACCGGCATTGCGTTGCCGCCGACCAGGACCTGGCCGGCGGCCAGCGCGGTCTGCAGCAGGCAGGGTTGGCCGCGGTTGGCGCCCTGGTACAGCCGGATGCCGTGCCCGAGGTGGAGCGTGAGCGCGCCGGCGGCCACCCCGGTGGCGCTGTCTTCCAGGGCCGGGTCGAGGTGGTTGAAGTTGCGGCCTTCGAAGGCGCCGTCAGGGCGGCGGCACCAGGCGTACACGCCGCTCACCCCCTGCGCTTTACCCCAGTCGTGGATGGCGGCCAGGTCGGGCGCCAGCGCTTGCAGGGTGGCGCTGTCCGCCACCTCGGCCAGCAGTTTGGGGCTGCCCACCGAGGCGAGGGCGGGCGCCGAGGCCAGAGCCGGCCCGTGCCCCTGGCCCGGCGGGGCCAGCAGGCGGCGGGCCAGCCCGCCCAGGCCGGCTTCGCCCGGCCCGGGCACCACCTCAGGCGCCGTCTGCGGCGCGAGGGCGGCGAAGACCTGGTTGCCGCTGCGCGTCAGTTGCAAGGCCTGGCCGCGCAGGGCGGTGCGCACGGCCAGCGGGCCATTGCCGCCCGCCAGCAGGATTTTGCCGGCCGCCAGGGTGGCGTGCAGGCAGAGCGGGGAACGCATATGCGGGTAGAAGTAGTCCAGCGTCCACGCCGCGCCCGCGCTGCCGGGGTCGACGAAGACGCAGGCGCTTAGCTTGGCGTCTTGAGCGAATGCTTGCCGCGCTTGCGCGTCCGGCGGGCCGTCGACGATGACCAGCGCCGGATTGCCGCCCAGCTTGTCGATCCCGAAACATTTCAGTTCATAAATATCCATCGGCACAGGATACAGGAGGGTGGCGCCGGCTGCTGGCGGCGGTGTAAAATACTGTATGGATATACAGTTACCTCGTCCAGGCTTGCCCGATTACGCGGAGCTGTTCTGCCTGACGAATTTTTCATTCCTGCACGGCGCCTCGCACTCGGAAGAACTGGTGGCGCGCGCGCTCAAGCTCGGCTATAGCGCGCTGGCCATCACCGACGAGTGCTCGCTGGCCGGGGTGGTACGCGCGCATGCGGCGGCCAGGGAGAGCGGCCTGCAGCTGCTGATCGGCGCCCATTTCCACCTGACCCATGCCGATGGCAGCGCGGCGCTCTCGCTGCTGGCGCTGGCCACCAACCGCAACGGCTACGGCAACCTGTCGGAAATGATCACCCTGGGCCGCATGCGCGCCGACAAGGGCAGTTACCGGCTGCACCCGGACGATTTCGCCGACCCGCCGCCCGAGCGCGCCCATTTGCGCGGCATGCCCGATTGCCTGCTGGTCCTGCTGCCGGAGTATCCGGCCAGCGTGGAGCGGCTGCACCGGCAGGCGGCCTGGATGGCGTCCACCTTCGCCGGCCGCAGCTGGGTCGGCCTGACCCTGCTGGGGCGCGCCTTCGACGAGGCGCACCAGGCGGCCATCGCGGAAGTCGCGCTGCAGCACGGCCTGCGCGTGACTGCCGCCGGCCACGTCTGCATGCATGTCCGTTCGCGCAAGCCGCTGCACGATACCCTGAGCGCGGTGCGCCTTGGCAAGCCGGTGTCGGAATGCGGTTACGACCTGGCGCAGAACGCCGAGCAGCATTTGCGTTCGCGCCTGCGCCTGGCCAATGTCTACCCGGCGCCGGCGCTGGAGGAAACGCTGCGCATTGCGCAGCTGTGCACCTTCTCGCTGGAGGAGTTGCGCTACGAGTACCCGCACGAGCTGATCCCGCCGGGCTACACGCCGGCCAGCTTCCTGCGCCAGGAAACCTACCTTGGCGCGGAATGGCGCTACCCGCACGGCATTCCGCCGACCGTGCGGGCCCAGATCGAAATGGAGCTGGACCTGGTGGCGCAGCTGCGCTACGAGTATTTTTTCCTCACCGTGTACGACATCGTGCGTTACGCGCGTTCGATCGGCATCCTGTGCCAGGGGCGCGGTTCGGCGGCCAATTCGGCGGTCTGCTTCTGCCTTGGCGTGACCTCGGTCGATCCGGTGCGCGGCAATAGCGTGGTGGGGCGCTTCATCTCGGTCGAGCGCAACGAGCCGCCCGATATCGACGTCGATTTCGAGCACCAGCGGCGCGAAGAGGTGATCCAGTACATCTACAACAAGTACGGCCGCCACCGCACGGCACTGGCGGCCACCGTGATCTGCTACCGCACCAAGAGCGCGCTGCGCGACAGCGGCAAGGCGCTGGGCGTGGACCTGGCGATCGTGGAGAAGGTGGCCAAGTCGCACCGCTGGTTCGACCGCAAGAGCGAAGTGCTGGAGCGCTTTGCCGAATGCGGCATGGACCCCGATTCGGCGCTGGCGCACCAGTGGGCCTACCTGGCGCTGCAATTGCTCGGCTTCCCGCGCCACCTGTCGCAGCACGTGGGCGGTTTTGTCATTTCGCAGGACAAGCTGTCGCGCCTGGTGCCCATCGAGAATGCGGCCATGGAGGATCGCAGCGTGATCCAATGGGACAAGGACGACCTGGAGGAACTGGGCTTGCTGAAGGTGGACGTGCTGGCGCTGGGCATGCTGACGGCCATGCGCCGCGCCTTCGACCTGATCTCGCAGCGCCACCGGCTGCCGTTTGGCCTGAATAGCGTGCCGCCGGAGGACCAGGCGACCTACGACATGATCTGCCGCGCCGATACCATCGGCGTGTTTCAGATCGAGTCGCGGGCGCAAATGAGCATGCTGCCGCGCCTGCAGCCGCGCGTGTTCTACGACCTGGTGATCGAAGTGGCGATCGTGCGTCCGGGGCCGATCCAGGGCGGCATGGTGCACCCGTATTTGCAGCGGCGCATGGGCAAGGTGAAGCCGCACATCCCGCGCGGGCTGGAGAAGGCCCTGGCGCGCACCTTGGGCGTGCCGATCTTCCAGGAGCAGGTGATGCAGGTGGTGATCGATGCCGCCGATTTCACGCCGGGCGAGGCGGACCAGCTGCGGCGCTCCATGGCGGCCTGGAAGCGCAAGGGCGGGCTGGAGAAATACCAGGAGCGCATTGTCGGCGGCATGCTCAGGAACGGCTATGACGAGGCCTTTGCGCTGCAGATCTGTCAGCAGATCCAGGGTTTTGGCGAGTACGGTTTTCCGGAATCGCATGCGGCCAGCTTCGCCTTGCTGACATATGCCAGCTCCTGGCTCAAATGCCATGAGCCGGCGGCCTTCCTGTGCGCTTTGCTGAATAGCCTGCCGATGGGCTTCTATAGCGCCTCGCAACTGGTGCAGGATGCCAAGTGCCACGGGATTGAAGTGCGGCCGGTGGATGTGACGGTCAGCGGCTGGGAATCGTCGCTGGAGGAGCTGGAGGAGGCGCCAGCGCCTGCGCAGGAAGCGGCGCGGTTTGAGCGCGATGTGACGGCAGGGGAGTTCCTTGCCGCGCTGCGCGCGCGGGGCGGGCGCCGCCAGCCGGCGGTGCGGCTGGGCATGTCGGTGTTGAGCGGCATGCGCGAGGAGGCGGCGAAGCGGATCGAGGCCGAACGCCAAGTGCGGCCATTCGCCAACGTGGGCGAGCTGGCGCGGCGCGCCGGGCTGGATCGCCATTGCCTGCAGGTGCTGGCGGGCGGGAACGCCTTGCAGGCGCTGGCCGGCAACCGCCGCCAGGCTTTGTGGGACGCGGCGGGCGCGGTGCCGGACAAGGACTTGCTGCGGCCCACCCAGGTGGAGGAGGAGGCGCCGCAACTGGTGCCGCCGAGCGAAGGCGAGGAAATCCTCAGCGACTACCGCGCGCAGGGACTGACCCTGGGCCGGCATCCGCTGGCGCTGCTGCGCCAGGCCTTGCTGGCCAAGCGCTTCTTCCCGGCCGAGGTGCTGAACACCTTCAGCAACGGCCAGCTGGCGCGCGGCGCCGGCATTGTCGCCGGCCGCCAGCGTCCCGGCACCGCGAAGGGGGTGCTGTTTGTCACGCTGGAAGACGAGACGGGCAACGTCAACGTGATCGTGTGGCCCGACCTGGTGGACAAGTACCGGCGCGAGGTGCTGGGGGCGCGCCTGCTGGGCGTGTACGGCGTGTGGCAGACGGAGGGCATCGTGCGCCATCTGGTGGCGCGGCGCCTGGTCGACCTGTCGCATATGCTGGGCCGCCTGCCGACGCCGAGCCGTGATTTTCATTGAGAATGCGCGCCCAGTCGCGATGTTAAAATTTTAGTATGAAAATGAAATTAATCCCCGTGCTGGCCCTCGGCCTGCTCGCCGCCTGCCAGCGCACCCCGGATACCCCGCCCGCACCGCCCGCCACCGCAGCCGCTCCCGCCGCCAGCCTGGATGCCCAACAAAGACTGGAACTCGATGTCATGCGCGTCGTGTTCGGCGCGGCCGTGCGCGCCAGCGCGCAAGCGCCGTGCCAGGTCATGGCGACTGTGCGCTACGCCCTGCACGAGAAGGGCTTGCGTTTGCTGAGTGGTGAGAATATTGCGGAGGGCGTCGATGGCTAAATGGACGATTGGCGCGCTGTTGGCGGCGTGCGCGCTGGCGGGCTGTGGCAAAGAACCGGCGGGGCAGGTGGCGACGCTGGCGGCCGCGCCAGCCGTGGCGGCGGCACCGGTCGCAGCCGCACCCAAGGCCATGTCGGCCAAGGAAGAGCAGGCGCGCATGATGGAACTGCTGCGCGCCGTGTACGGCGCCGAGGCGGCGCGCGACAACTACTTGCTGGTGGAGATGCCCAGCCCGGACCAGCGCGACGCGGTCGGCATCTATCGCCTGGAGCCGGTTGCCATGCATGCACTGGCGGATGGGCGGGTCGCCGTGGTGGCCAATGCGCAGATGGCCGATGACAAGGAGGAGGGCATGGCGTCGCACGCCATGCCGGGCCTGCTGAGCGCTTATTTGCTGCGCCAGGCGGATGGCCGGTGGCGGGTCGAGGCACGCCACGAAAACGTCGCCGAGCTGGGTTCCTTCGGTCAGTTCGGCGAGGTGGAGTGGGTGATGCTGGGCGCGGGCCGGCCGGGCTTCACCGTGCAGCACGGCGGTACCTGGCAGGGCTATACCATCAGCCACCTGTCGGTATTCGATTTGAGCGACCGCGCCATGCATGACCTGACTGGTGGCGTAGCGGTCTTCTCCAGCGATGAAGGCGCCTGCGGCGGAGATAAGGCGATGTGCTGGACGACTGCAGGCAAATGGCAGTTTGAAAAACGCCCTGGCGCCCGATATGATGACCTGGTGCTGCGCTTCAACGGCTATGAGGATATCCGGCCGGACGATGCACCGGAAGACGCGGCGCGCGAGCGCAAGGAGCACTCCGGCCTGGCGCGCTATAAGTTCGATGGGCGAAAGTATGTGCTGGTCGAAGGCGAAAATATCGTACGAGGATTTTGATGGCGTTGAAACTGCGGCAAGGAGTAGCCGGGGATGCGGCGGCGATCAGTGCACTGATCCTGTCGCTGCAGCCTTACCTGACCATCGCGCCGGACGGCGCGGGCGCGGAGGAATTCCTGGTCACGCTGCAGCCGGACATCATCCGCCGCAACCTGCAGGCGGACAATTACACCTACCATGTGGCGTACGATGGCGCGCTATTGGCCGGCGTGGCGGCGGTGCGCGATCACACGCACCTGTTCAGCCTTTACGTGGGCGCGCCCTGGCACGGGCAGGGTCTCGGCAAGCGCTTATGGCACATGGCCCGGGACGCGGCGCTGGCGCGCGGCAACCCAGGCGCTTTCACGGTCAACGCGTCCGACTTCGCGCAGGACATGTACAGCCACCTGGGCTTCGTGCCGACCGGCCCGATGGCGGAAATGCACGGGCTGCGCTTCATCCCGATGCGGCTCGAGCTGGCGCCGCGTTAGCGCCGCATCAGCGCGAGCTCTGGTCCAGGTGGCTCAGGCCGCTGGTGGCGCTGCTGGTGCCGTAGTAGTTGTGCAGTTCCGTGGCCCAGGTCTGGTTGGCCATGTCCGGCCAATGGTCCTTGTCAAAGCCGGGCGCCTGTTCGATACGCTCCTTCCCGATATTCAAGGTCATGCGGTGGTTGGCGGTATCGAGCGACAGTGCCTCGAACGGCACTGCAAACAATTTCTCGCCGATGCCCAGCAGGCCGCCGGACGCCATCACCACGTAGGCGATATGGCCGGTCTGCATATCGAGCATGATTTCCTTGACCGTGCCCAGGTGTTCGTTCTGCAGGTTGTGGACATGGTCGCCGATCAGGGTGTCCGCACCCATCAAGCGTGGGCCCGGGCCGTCGTGGCCGGTGTCCACATAGTTGCCAAATTCGTCGCGGTCGTGACTCATGGTGGCCTCCTCCTGTTGAAATAATGGCATTGTTGTATTGGCCGAGGAGCCGGGTCTGTTCGGTGCCGCACGCATTCGCCTCCAAAATAAGCTATAATTTCAATTTCCCGCTGCGCGCCTCTCCGGCGCCGATCTCGCAATGACCAAATTTGTCTTCGTCACTGGTGGCGTTGTGTCGTCCCTCGGTAAAGGGATTGCCGCCGCCTCCCTCGCCGCGATCCTCGAATCGCGCGGTCTCAAAGTCACCATGCTGAAACTGGACCCGTATATCAACGTGGACCCAGGCACCATGAGCCCCATGCAGCACGGTGAAGTCTTCGTTACCGACGATGGCGCCGAAACCGACCTGGACCTGGGTCACTACGAGCGTTTCATCTCCACCCGCATGCGCAAGGTGAACAACTTCACCACCGGCCAGATTTACGAATCCGTGATCCGTAAAGAACGCCGTGGCGAATACCTGGGCAAGACGGTCCAGGTCATCCCGCACATCACCAATGAAATCCAGGATTACATCCGCCGTGGCGCGGAAGGCTACGACGTCGCCCTGTGCGAAATCGGCGGCACCGTGGGCGACATCGAGTCCCTGCCATTCCTGGAAGCCGCGCGCCAGCTGTCGCTGCGCGCCGGCCGCAAGAACTGCGCTTTCGTTCACCTGACCCTGGTGCCGTACATCGCATCGGCTGGCGAACTGAAAACCAAGCCGACCCAGCACTCGGTACAGAAGCTGCGCGAAATCGGCATCTCGCCAAACGCGCTGCTGTGCCGCGCCGACCGCAAGATCCCGGGCGACGAAGTGGCGAAGATCTCCCTGTTCTCGAACATCGAAGAACGCGGTGTGATCTCGGTATGGGACGTCGACACCATCTACAAAGTGCCGCAAATGCTGCACGACCAGGGCCTGGACGCGATCATCTGCGAAGCACTGGACCTGAACCCGGCGCCGGCCGACCTGACCATGTGGGCCAAGCTGATCCACAACCTGGAAAACCCGAAAGCGGAAGTGTCGATCGGTATGGTCGGCAAGTACGTGGAACTGACCGAGTCGTACAAGTCGCTGACCGAGGCCCTGCGCCACGCCGGCCTGCACACCGAGTCGCGCGTCAACATCGAGTACATCGACTCCGAAGAAATCGAAGCCAAGGGCACCGCCGAACTGGCCAAGTACGACGCGATCCTGGTGCCGGGCGGCTTCGGCAAGCGCGGCGTGGAAGGCAAGATCAAGGCGGCGCAATTCGCCCGTGAAAGCAAGGTGCCTTACCTGGGCATCTGCCTGGGCATGCAGGTTGCGCTGATCGAATACGCGCGCCACATGGCGGGTTTCACCAAAGCCAACTCCACCGAATTCGAGCCGGACACCGAACAGCCGCTGGTGGCGCTGATCGACGAATGGCAGAACGAAGACGGCAAGATCGAGAAGCGCGATGCGAACTCCGACCTGGGCGGCACCATGCGCCTGGGCGCGCAGACCTGCGAAGTGAAGCCGGGCACCCTGGCCTCCGAGATCTACGGCGGCGTGGTGACCGAGCGTCACCGTCACCGCTACGAAGCGAACAACCATTACCTGGGCCGCGTGGAAGAAGCCGGCCTGGTGGTTGCCGCCCGCACCCCGAACGAGAACCTTTGCGAAATCATGGAACTGCCGCGCACCGGTCCGAACGCGCACCCATGGTATATGGGCGTGCAGTACCACCCAGAGTTCAAATCGACCCCGCGTGACGGCCATCCGCTGTTCACGTCCTTCATCAAGGCAGCCCTGGCGCATAAAGCGGCCGGCACCCGTCTGGAGAATGCAGCATGAAGCTCGCTGGTTTTGAAGTAGGCCTGGACAAACCGTTTTTCCTGATCGCCGGCACCTGCGTGATCGAGTCGCGCCAGATGGCGTTCGACACCGCCGGCGCGCTGAAGGAAATGACCGCTGAACTGGGCATCCCGTTCATCTACAAGTCGTCCTTCGACAAGGCCAACCGCACCTCCGGTACCTCGTACCGTGGTCCGGGCATGGAGAAGGGCCTGGAAATCCTGGGCGACGTCAAGCGCGAGCTGCAAGTGCCGGTGCTGACCGACGTGCATACCGTGGAAGAAATCGCCGCCGTGTCGTCCGTGGTCGACGTGATCCAGACCCCGGCCTTCCTGTGCCGCCAGACCGACTTCATTACCGCCTGCGCTGAATCCGGCCTGCCGGTCAATATCAAGAAGGGCCAGTTCCTGTCGCCGCACGAAATGAAAAACGTGATCGACAAGGCGCGTGCCGCCGCCAAGGCCAAGGGCCTGAATGAGGACAACTTCATGGCGTGCGAACGCGGCGCTTCCTTCGGCTACAACAACCTGGTGTCGGACATGCGTTCGCTGGCCATCATGCGCGAAACCGGCGCACCGGTGGTGTTCGATGCGACCCACTCGGTGCAGCTGCCGGGCGGCCAGGGCGGCTCGTCGGGCGGTATGCGCGACATGGTGCCTGTGCTGTCGCGCGCTGCGGTGGCGGTAGGTGTAGCCGGTCTGTTCATGGAGACCCACCCGGTCCCAGCACAAGCGCTGTCGGACGGCCCAAATGCCGTTCCGCTCGGCCGCATGAAAGAACTGCTGTCCGTTCTGATCGAACTGGACCGCGTTACCAAGAAGGCTGGTTTCCTCGAGACCAACTTCAACTAAGTTGTATGCAAAAGGGCCGCAACTGTTTGCGGCCTTTTTTTGGTCCTGTCTGTTATCCTTGCAACAATTTTGCCCAGAATTCGCTTTAACTTTGGAGAAAACACATGAGTGCAATCGTTGACATCATCGGTCGTGAAGTGATCGACTCGCGCGGCAATCCGACCGTGGAATGCGACGTCCTGCTGGAATCCGGCGTCATGGGCCGTGCGGCCGTGCCGTCCGGCGCATCGACCGGTTCGCGCGAAGCCATTGAGCTGCGCGACGGCGACGCCAAGCGCTACTTCGGCAAAGGCGTGCTGAAGGCCTGCGAAAACATCAACACCGAAATTTCGGAAGCCATCATGGGCCTGGACGCCAATGAGCAGGCTTTCCTGGACCGTACCCTGATCGAACTGGACGGCACCGAGAACAAGTCCCGCCTGGGCGCCAACGCCATGCTGGCGGTGTCGATGGCCGTGGCCAAAGCCGCTGCGGAAGAAGCCGGCCTGCCGCTGTACCGCTACTTCGGCGGCTCCGGCGCGATGCAGATGCCAGTGCCGATGATGAACGTGATTAACGGCGGCGCGCACGCCGACAACAACCTGGACATCCAGGAATTCATGATCATCCCAGTGGGCGCGCCATCCTTCAAGGAAGCCATCCGCTACGGTGCGGAAGTGTTCCACACCCTGAAGAAGATCCTGCACAAAAACGGCATGAACACCGCCGTCGGCGACGAAGGCGGCTTCGCGCCGAACCTGGGTTCGCACGAAGATGCGATCAAGCTGATCATGCAAGCGATCGAAGAAGCCGGCTACGAAGCGGGCACCCAGATCGCCATCGGCCTGGATTGCGCAGCTTCCGAGTTCTACAAGGACGGCAAGTACCACCTGGAAGGCGAGGGCATGGTGCTGTCGGCTGAAGAGTTCACCAACCTGCTGGCCACCTGGTGCGACAAGTACCCGATCATCTCGATCGAAGACGCGATGCACGAAGGCGACTGGGCTGGCTGGGCACACCTGACCCAGGCCCTGGGCAAGAAAGTGCAGCTGGTAGGCGACGACCTGTTCGTCACCAACACCAAGATCCTGAAAGAAGGCATCCAGAAGGACATCGCCAACTCGATCCTGATCAAGATCAACCAGATCGGCACCCTGACCGAAACCTTTGCCGCCATCGAAATGGCCAAGCGCGCCGGCTACACCGCCGTGATCTCGCACCGTTCCGGCGAAACCGAAGATTCGACCATCGCCGATATCGCAGTGGGCACCAACGCCCTGCAGATCAAGACCGGCTCCATGTCCCGCTCCGACCGCATGGCTAAGTACAACCAGCTGCTGCGTATCGAAGAAGACCTGGGCGACATCGCTTCCTACCCGGGCCGCGATGCGTTCTATAATCTGAAGTAATTTTGTACCTCCCCGGCCGGGTCACCCCGGCCGGTTCAGTTTTATCCCATGCGCCTGATTACCCTTGCTTTGGCTTGCCTGCTGCTCTTGATCCAATACCCGCTGTGGCTGGGGAAGGGGGGCTGGCTGCGCGTCGCCGAACTGGAGCAGGAGGTGGCCGCTGCGCAGTCGAAGAATGACGGCCTGCGCCAGCGCAACGCCAAACTGGCGTCTGAAGTCAATGACCTGAAGGACGGCACCGGCGCCGTCGAAGAGCGTGCCCGCTTTGAGCTGAGCATGATCAAGCAGAACGAGATCTACGTGCAAATCCTGGGCAAGGACCAGGCCCGTCCATCCGCCGCCGCTGACGCCAAGCCCTGAAAGCCTTAGCGCCTGAGCGCCTTAGCGCGTGCGCACAAATTTGTAGCTGAACCGAAAGTCCATTCGGCATGGCATGCCGGAGCAGATGGCCGGCTTGAATTTCGTCCCCAGCACGACGGCGGCCGCATATTGCGTCATCTCGGGGCTCGGTGAGCCATATGTTTTGACTTCCTCCACGTTGCCCTGCGCATCCACCGTCGCCAGCAAGTGCAGTTCGCCTTCCACCCCCAACTTCTGCTGGCCCTTGTACATGGCCGTGTGGACTGGTTTCAGCCCTTTAGCGGGGAAGGGCGGCTCATCGCCGTCCGGCAAGGACTCCCATAAGCTGTGCAGGTAGGCCCGGTCTTCCGCACTCAATTCGTGATAGCGCTGGTTGACCGCAATTGCACCCGGCGTGACCCCATTGCGCAGGATGCTCGAGCCGGTACCCGGCGCGTCCTCCTTGATCCCGTATTCGGGCTTGGACTCCTGGGCGGCGCTGGGCGCTTGCCAGGCCAGGCTGGCGGCAACGCTCACGGTGCAGATGATGGCAGCGGTTTTCATGGCCAAATATTACCATCAGGCAAGTTATTGTGCTTGCCCCCCACTTGATAATGAGAATTATTCGCATTAAAATGGACGCCCCTGTGCCAGCCGAGAGCCAGCATTTACTGACCTCTCGATTGGACCACCATGACTGCATCCGTATTGCGGCCGCAGCGCCTTGCGCTGTTGCTAGCTGTCGCGCTGGGCGCGCAAGCCCAGGCGCAAGAGACCACCCGCCTGGGTGAAATCCTCGTCACCGCCAAGCCCGAAGAAACCACCAGCATCGACGCGCGCGAGCTGGATAAGCGCGGCGTGACCGATATGTCGCAGATTGCCCGCTATGAGACCCTGGTCAGCGTGCCGGCGGCGATGAGCGGCGGCGCCAATATCTGGGATGGCGCGGGCAATATCGGCTTCAATATCCGAGGCGTGGAAGGCAACCGCATCGGCCTCGAACTGGATGGCATTGCGCTGCCGGATGCCGCACCGCGCCCGGACAGCTCGACCCTCAACAGCTTCGGCGTCGGGCGCGATTACTTCGATCCCGAGACCTTCCGCGAAGTGCGCATCGGCGCGGGCAGCACCGGCGCCGATGGCGGCAGCGCGGGCCTGGGCGGCAAAGTGTCGTTCGTGACCAAGGCGCCGTCCGACTACGTCAACGCCGACAAGCCGGTCTACGGCGAATACAAATTCGGCTACCACGGCGCCAACGATGCGCGCATGCACGCCCTGACCGGCGCCATGCAAACGGGCGCACTGCAAGCAATGGCCCTGGCCGTGCACCGCAGCGGCGCGCAGACGGAAAGCAAGGGCAGCGTGCCGCCGAATCCGGATAAATGGGATTCCGACGCGCTGCTGGCCAAGCTGGCGTGGCAACTGGCGCCGGGACAGAAGCTGGGCTTCACCTTCGACGGCTTCCGCTCCGGGCACGCGCGCCGCTTCGACAACAAGCTGGGTGGCTCCTATCCGCAGGGCGCGACGCAGGCTTCCAACACGCGCCGCAACCGCCTGAGCGCCGAGCATGAAATCGCCGCCGGCCCCTGGCTGGTGGAAACCCGCGCCTACCTGCAGGACGCGCGGGTGGAAGACCATACCGATGCGATCTACCTGCTGCAGAACCAGCGCTATGCGCGTAGCATTGATACGGGCTTCTTCAACAAGAGCAAAGGCCTTGCCAGCAGCGTGACGCGCCAGTTCGGCAGCGACAGCATCGCCTTCGGCATCAACGTGGAAGACCAGGAAGCGCGCCGCCCCTGGCGCGAAGAGCGCACCGTGCTGGCCACTGGCGCGCGCCAGGTCACCAATAAGAACCGGATGGCGGATATGGACACGCTGAAGCTGTCCGCCTTCCTGCGCGGCGAATACGTGTTCCCGCTGGGCGGCCTGCGCGCCACCCTGGCGCCGGGCCTGCGCGCCGAGTACCGCAAGCTGGAGCCGAAGAACCTGCAGAACTATGTGATTGCCGTGCCGGGCGCCGCCAAGGAACTGAAGGAAGACAGCGACAGCTACCTGTCGCCAAGCCTGGGCCTGACCGTGGCGCTGTCGCCCGCCTTCGACGTGTACGGCAAGTACACGCGCGGCTACCGCATGCCGACGGCGGCGGAACGCACCGGAACCTACGACTCCTTCAGCTATACGGGCGCCGGCAATGGTTACGCCACGCTGGGCAATCCGAATCTCGGCAAGGAAAGCAGCAACGCTTTCGAGCTCGGCCTGCGCGGGCATGCCAACACGTGGCTGATCACCAGCGCCTCGGCCTTTTACACGCGCTACAAGGACTTTATCGAATACACGGCGCAACCGAATGATCCGGTCAATTTCCCGACCATTACCTTCGGCCTGTTCCGTCCCGAAAATATCGGCAGCGCGCGTACCTGGGGCGGCGAAGTGGCGCTGGTGGCGCAGCTGGAAAAACTGCAGCCGGCCCTGCAGGGCCTGAGCGCGCGCCTGTCGGCGGGCGCCTCGCGCGGCACGCTGGAAAACCAGAAGGCCGGCAAGAAGGCCGGCATGAATTCGATCCAGCCGTACAAGGCAACGGCCAGCCTGGGCTGGGATGACGCCCAACAGCGTGGCGGCGTCGCGCTGGCGGCGGTCTACACCCGCGCCAAGCAGGCGGGCGTGGAGACGGTGGTGGCGCAAACGCAGCCTGCAGTCGCATTCGCCGTGCCATCGTCCACCGTGCTGGACCTGACGGGCTACTGGCAAGTCGGCAAGAACGCCGAGCTGAATGCAGGCGTCTACAACCTCGGCGACCGGAAGTACTGGGACTACGCGGCCGTGCGCACGCTGGCCGCCGGCACCACGGCCGCCACAAGGGCCGAGATCGAGCGCCAGGCGCGTCCGGGCCGGCACGTCGCAGTCAATTTCAAACTGATGTACTAAAAAAAGGATACCTATGAAAGCACACAAGATCTATGCATTGCTCTTGCTGGGCGGCGCGATTGCGCTGGCCGCAGGCACGGTGGGCGCCAGCGGGGCGGTCGCGCCGGCAGGTTCGCTAAGCGAGCGCTGGGCCAAGTTGCGCACCGAGCAGCCGAAACTGCAAATCCGCGACGCCGCCCGCACGCTCGGCACATCGGAGGCGGAGCTGCTGGCAACCGGTATCGGCAAGACGGTCACCCGCCTGTCCGATGCGGATCACGCGGTGAACGACATCATGATGCGCGCGCTGGACCTGGGCACGGTGATGGCGCTGACCCGCAACGAGAATGGCGTGCTGGAACGCACAGGTGTGGCAAACAAGGCCAAGCCGCAAGCGCCTACCGGCGACGCCGAGAAGGACAAGGAGAATGCGGAGCGCTTCCGCGCGGTGGCGGGTGGCTACCTCGGTGGCGAGATCGACCTGCGCTTCCATTTCAAGAATTGGAAGCACGCCTTTGCCGTGGTGCAGCCGGGCCGCGACGGAGCGACCAGCCGCAGCCTGCAGTTCTTCGATGCGCAGGGCAATGCCGCGCATAAAGTCTACGTAAAGAGCGAGGCGGGCGTGGCGGTGTTCGACAAGATCGTGGCCGATTTCAAGCATGCGAAGCAGGATGGGGCGCTGGGCATCGTGGCGGCTGCGCCGAAGGCGGCCGAGAAGGCGGATAGCGCGGTGGACGTTAAAGAGTTCCAGCTGGCCTGGAAGGAAATGACTGATGTGCACCAGTTCAACCGCATTGTCAGCGAGTTCAAGCTGACCCGTGAGCAGGCCATGCGCCTGGCGCCGGAAGGCATGGCGCAGAAGATCGCGCCGCAGGCGCTGCGCAAGGTGCTGGATGAGGCGGCGAAGCAGCAGCTGCCTTTGATGGCTTTTCTGGGCAATGGTGCGGTGACGCAAATCTTCAGCGGCAAGATCAGCAAAACGGCGGCCAGCGGCGAGTGGTACAACGTGCTGGATCCGGAGTTCAACCTGCATATCCGCGAGAGCGCGTTGAAAAGTGGCTATGTGGTGCAGCGCGCGGGTGTGACGTCGGTCGAGTTCTTCGACAATGACGGGGAGCTGGTGGTGACGTTCTTTGGCGTGCGGGAACGCGGGAAGCCGCAGACGCAGGCTTGGGTGGAGTTGACTCGGGCGCTTTGAAAGCGGGCAATCCAGGGCCAGACCCTGTGGTCCTGGCCCTGATTTGCTGGTTTTAGTGTTTCGATTCCGATCCGTGAATCATCGCCTCCGCCGGCGCATCCGTCACAAACAACTGCGCACAATCGACGGCATCGTACTCATAGTGCTTGCCGCAGAAATCGCAGTTGATGCCCAGCTTCTCCTGCTCCGACAAGGCGGCTTCCACTTCCTCGCGGCCCAGCATCTTCAGCATATTGCCCACCTTTTCGCGCGTGCACGAGCAGTGGAAGGTCGGATGCAGCGGATCAAACACGCGCAGGGTCTCTTCCCAGAACAGGCGCTTTTGCAGCTCCTCAATGCCGTGTTCCAGCATCTCCGCCTCTTTCAGCGTATCGCCCAGCATCACCACGCGCTGCCAGGTCTCCAGCGACACTTCCGCCGCCTGCGCCGTGGTTTCCGCCTTGCCGCCATGCAGCGGCAGCTTTTGCAGCAGCAAGCCGCGCGACACATTGTCATCCGCCGCCAGCCACAGTTTGGTATCGAGCTGCTCGGAGCGCAGCATGTAATGCTCGATCACGGTCGCCACGTCCGCGCCGTCCAGCGGCACGATGCCCTGGTAGGGCTGCTGGCCCGGCACCTTCTCGGCCGGATCGAGCGTGATCACAAAGCGGCCCTGGCCGTGCGCATTCACCAGTTGTTGCAAGTCCGCGTCTTCCGCAATCGCGAACTCCGAATTCATCTTCGCCGTCGCGCGCATGCGCAAGTCCGAATCGCACTCCACCACCAACAGGCGCACCGGGCCGTCGCCGTGCAGCTGCATGATCAGCGAGCCGTGGAATTTCAGGTTGGCCGACAACAGGGCGGCAGCCGACACCATCTGCCCCAGCAGGCGCTTGACCGCGACCGGGTACTGGTGGCGGGACACGATCTCGCGCCAGGTGGCGGACATATCGACCAGCTCACCGCGCACGGCGGCGTCTTCGAAAACAAACTTCTGCAGGGTATCCGGGGTGTTCGTCATATGGCTTATCCAATCTTTTTCAGTTGCGACTTAAACAGCTTGCCACGCTGGGCATAGCTGTCGGCGCTGCCTTTCAGGCGCGCCACGTCCTCCGCCGTCAGTTGGCGCACCACCTTGGCGGGGGCGCCGACGATCAGCGAGTTGTCGGGAAACTCCTTGCCCTCGGTGACCAGGGCGCCGGCGCCGACCAGGCAGCCTTTGCCGATCTTGGCCCCGTTCAGCACCACCGCCTGGATGCCGATCAGCGAACCGTCGCCGATGGTGCAGCCGTGCAGCATGGCCTGGTGGCCGATGGTCACGTCCTTGCCCACCGTGAGCGGGTAGCCCATGTCGGTGTGCATGACCGTGCCTTCCTGGACATTGCTGTTTTCACCAATCGTGATGCGCTCATTGTCGCCGCGGATCGTTGCGCCGAACCAGATCGAGCTGTTCGCGTGCAGGGTCACTTTGCCGACCAGGGTGGCGTTTTCCGCCACGAATGCGGAAGCATCGATCTCTGGCGCATGTTCGCCAAGCTGGTAAATTGTCATGGATGGCCCGGTAAGAGGGTAGGGAAGTGGCGCTATTGTACGCCAAGCAGATTTTAGTACGGTCGTGCTATTATTGTGATTCACCCACTACGAGACAGAGCGCCATGACACCATCCCGTTCCGATTTCATTGAAGTGCGCGGCAAGCGCACCCACGTGCTGCACTGGGGCCGCGAAGGCGCGCCCAAGATCTTCATGGTGCACGGCTGGATGGACGTCGGCGCCAGCTTCCAGTTCGTGGTCGATTGCCTCAAGGGCGACTGGCATGTGATCGCCCCCGACTGGCGCGGCTTCGGCCTGAGCGAGCGCAATGGCACGGACACTTACTGGTTCCCAGACTATGTGGCCGACCTGGACGCGATCCTGCGCCACTACCAGCCGCAGGGCGAAATCAACCTGCTGGGCCACAGCATGGGCGGCAATGTGGTCAGCCTGTACGCCGGCGTGCGCCCGGAGCGCATCCGTCGCCTGGTCAACCTGGAGGGCTTCGGCCTGAAGGCGACCGTGCCGGAGCAGGCGCCGTCGCGCATGCGCAAGTGGCTGGACGAACTGCTGGTGGCGCCGGAAATGCGCACCTACGAGAGCCAGGCCGCCGTGGCGGCCCGCCTGCAAAAGACCAATCCGCGCCTGTCGGATGAACGCGCGGCCTTCCTGGCCCGCCACTGGTCGGCGCAGAATGCGCAGGGGCGGTGGGAAATCCTGGGCGACCCGGTGCACAAGCGCCCGGGCCCGTCGCTGTACCGGGTGGAGGAGGTGCTGGCCTGCTGGAAGAAGATCACGGCGCCGGTGCTGTGGGTGGAGGCGGAGGACACCAATATGTGGCTGTGGATGGGCCCCAAGGACGAGGCGCGCGAGGAAATCAACCGCCGCCTGGGCCACCTGGCCAAGGTCACGCCGAAAATGATGCCGGACGCGGGCCATATGCTGCACCATGACCAGCCGGAACTGCTGGCGGAAATGCTGGAGGAATTCCTGGCCTGAACTTTCAGCGTACAATGAAACCTTCGCAATTTTGCAATTCGTATGCTGAACGTAGACCTTCACTGCCATTCGAACGTGTCCGACGGCGTGCTGCCGCCGGCGGCGGTCGCCGAGTATGCCCGCAAGGCGGGTGTCGATGTCTGGGCCCTGACCGACCACGATGAGGTGAGTGGCGTCGCCACCGCCCGCGCGGCGGCGCAGCTGCAGGGCATGCGCTTTGTAGCGGGCGTGGAAATCTCCATCACCTGGGCCAATGAGACGGTGCATATCGTCGGCCTGCAGCTCGATGAGAACAACCCGGCCCTGGTCAAGGGGCTGGAGGACACGCGCTCGGGGCGCGACAACCGCGGCCGCGAGATCGGGCGCCAGCTGGAGCTGGCCGGCATTCCCGGCGCTTATGAAGGCGCGCTGAATTATGTCGATAACCCGTCGTTGATGTCGCGCACCCACTTTGCCCGCTTTTTGGTGGAGCAGGGCGTGTGCAGCTCGGTGCCGGAAGTGTTCCGCAAATACCTGGCGCCTGGCAAGCCGGGCTATGTGGAGCACCGCTGGGCGTCGCTGCAGGACGCCGTGGGCTGGATTATCGGCGCCGGCGGCATCGCGGTGATCGCGCACCCGGGGCGCTATAAGTTCACGCCGATGCAAGAGGGCGTCCTGTTTGATGAATTCAAGCAGTTGGGCGGTACGGCAATCGAGGTGGTGACGGGCTCGCATACGCCGGACCAGTATCCGAAATATGCCAACCTGGCGAACAGCTACGGCTTTTTGGCGTCGCGCGGAACCGATTTCCATGCGCCCGGGGAGGCGCGGGTGGATTTCCGCTTCCTGCCGCCGCTGCCGGGGAATGTGACGCCGGTTTGGCATGATTGGTTCTGAGGGGCGCTGCGGCCGCACTCCCTTGAATTTCCCTACCGTCAACCCCAGTTTACGTGGCGTCAGAATGTCGGAGGAGTCGTCCCATGAAACGCATCATCTTGTTCCTTGCCACCAACCTGGCAGTCGTGCTGGTGGTGTCGATCGTGTTGTCCATCCTGGGCATAGGCCGTCCCGGCTCCGGCACCAGCATGGCCGGACTGCTGGCGTTTTCCGCCGTGGTCGGCTTCGCCGGCTCCATCATCTCGCTGCTGATGTCGAAACCGATGGCCAAATGGTCCACCGGCGCGCACGTCATTGAGCAACCGTCCACCGCCACCGAACAATGGCTGGTCGGCACCGTGCATGCCCTGGCCGATCGCGCTGGCATCGGCCGCCCGGAAGTGGCGATCTACGAGGGCGCCCCGAACGCCTTCGCCACCGGCGCCTTCAAGAATGACGCTCTGGTCGCGGTGTCCAGCGGCCTGCTGCAGTCGATGAACAAGGAAGAAGTCGAGGCCGTGCTGGGCCACGAGGTGGCGCACATCGCCAACGGCGATATGGTGACGCTGACCCTGATCCAGGGCGTGGTGAATACCTTCGTGGTGTTCCTGGCCCGTATCGTCGGCGGCATTGTCGACAATATGCTGAACAAGGGCGAGCAGCGCAGCGGTCCTGGCATCGGCTATATGGCGACCGTGTTCGTGTGCGAACTGGTGTTCGGCCTGGTGGCCTCCATGATCGTGGCCTGGTTCTCGCGCCAGCGCGAATTCCGCGCCGACGAAGGCTCGGCCCGCCTGCTGGGCTCGACGGTGCCGATGCAGCAGGCGCTGGCCCGCCTGGGCGGCCTGCAGCCGGGCGCGCTGCCGCAGGAGATGGCGGCCTCCGGTATTACTTCGCCCAGCGGCTGGGCTGCGCTATTCTCCAGCCATCCCCCCATCGAAGAACGCATCGCTGCCTTGCAGCAGTTGCGCTAAAACATGACACAATTTTTCCAGGTCCATCCCGACAATCCGCAGCTGCGGCTGATCAAACAGGCGGCGCAAATCATCCACGGCGGCGGCATCGTGGCGCTGCCCACCGATTCCTGCTACGCCCTGGTGTGCCACCTGGACGATAAGGCTGCGGTCGAGAAGCTGCGCCGCATCCGCGGCATCGACGAGCGCCACCACCTGACCCTGCTGTGCCGCGACCTGAGCGAGATCAGCACCTATGCCCGGGTCGACAACAAGCAGTTCCGCCTGCTGAAGGCGGTGACGCCGGGCGCGTATACCTTCATCTTGGAGGCCACGCGCGAAGTGCCGCGCCGCCTGTCCCATCCCTCGCGCAAAACCATCGGCCTGCGCGTGCCGCAGAACACCATCGTTGAAATGCTGCTGGCCGAGCTGGGCCAGCCGCTACTGGGCACGACCCTGATCCTGCCCGGCGACGACGAGCCGCTGACCGACCCGGAAATGGTGCTGGAGCGCCTGTGCAAGCAAGTCGACCTGGTGATCGACGGCGGCGCCTGCCGCCTGGAGCCCACCACCGTGGTCGACCTGACTGGCGCCGAGCCGGAACTGATCCGCCGCGGCTGCGGCGACTGCGCCGCACTCGGCCTCTGACCCCGTCCCCGGGCCTTTCACCCCGCGCCGTCCGTCGTTGCGCCGGCTGGCGCCAGGGCGGCCTCGCCCCTCTGATAGAATCCGCCTTATGAATGATTTTGACACCGTTATCCGTAACATTGCGGTCTACGCGATTCCCGTCCTGTTTGCTATTTCCCTCCACGAGGCGGCCCACGGATATGCAGCCCGTTATTTCGGCGATAACACTGCTGAAAAACTGGGGCGCCTGACCGCAAACCCGATGCGCCACATCGACTTGTTCGGGACGATTATCCTGCCGATTCTGCTTTTGCTCTCGCCATTGAATATGGCCTTTGGCTACGCCAAGCCGGTACCGGTCGACTTCAACCGCCTGCGCAATCCCAAGAAGCAAATGGGCTTTGTCGCCGCTGCCGGCCCTGCGGCCAATTTCGCGATGGGGCTTGGATGGATGTTGCTGCTGGTGCTGACCATTAAATTGGGTGTGACGGAGCGCTTTCCAATCGAAGTGTGCAAGGCAGGCGTGATCGCCAATGCCGTCATGTGCGCGTTTAACCTGATCCCGATTCCGCCGCTGGATGGCGGCCGGATCGTGACGTCGATTCTGCCGCGTGACCTGGCGGAGAAATTTGCGAGTATCGAGCGTCTGGGTCCATTCATTTTTATCGGCATTATTTTGTTGTTGAACACTGGCCCGTTCCGCTCGTTCGTGGGGGCCCTGGTGGGCTTTGTAATGATGCTGATCGAACTGCCATTCCTTCCGTTCCTGAGCTGAGGCCATGTACCCTGACCGTGTCGTCTCCGGCATGCGCCCCACGGGCAGCATGCACCTGGGCCACTACCACGGGGCCTTGCGGAACTGGATCCGGATGCAGGCCGAGCAGCCTTGCCTGTTCTTCGTGGCCGACTGGCACGCCCTGACCACGCATTACGACGACCCGTCCATCATCGAGAAATCCACCTGGGACATGCTGCTGGACTGGCTGGCGGCGGGCGTCGACCCGACCCAGGCCACCTTGTTCATCCAGTCGCGCGTGCCGGAGCACGCCGAGCTGCACCTGCTGCTGTCAATGGCGACCCCGCTCGGCTGGCTGGAGCGCGTGCCGACCTACAAGGACCAGATCGACCACCTGGCCAACAAGGATCTGCAAACCTACGGCTTTCTCGGCTACCCGCTGCTGCAGGCGGCCGACGTGCTGATCTACCGCGCCAGCGAAGTGCCGGTGGGCGACGACCAGGTGCCGCACGTGGAGATGATGCGCGAAATTGCGCGCCGCTTTAACCACCTGTATGGCAAGGAAAAAGGCTTCGAGGAAAAGGCGGAGGACGCTGTCAAGAAGCTGGGCAGCAAGCGCGCCAGGCTGTACCACGAGCTGCGCACCGCCTACCAGCAGGAAGGCGACGCCGCCGCGCTGGCGCAGGCCAAGGCCATGCTGGACGATGCGCACAACCTCTCCATGATCGACCGCGAGCGCCTGTTCGGCTACCTGGAAGGCGCGCGCAAGCTGATCCTGGTGGAGCCGCAAGCCCGCCTCACCGCGGCCTCGCGCCTGCCGGGCCTGGATGGACGCAAGATGTCCAAGAGCTACGGCAACGCGATCGCCCTGCGCGAGGACAAGGCGGTGCTGACCAGGAAAGTGCGCACCATGCCGACCGACCCGGCGCGCGTGCGCCGCAGCGATGCCGGCGAGCCGGAACGCTGCCCGGTCTGGCAATTCCACGTGGTCTACTCGGACCCGCCGACGCGCGAATGGGTGCAGCAGGGCTGCAGGTCGGCCGGCATCGGCTGCCTTGAATGCAAGCAGCCGGTGATCGACGCCATCATCAAGGAACAGGAGCCGATGCACGAGCGCGCCCAGCCCTACCTGAACGATCCGTCCCTGGTGCGCGCCATCGTGGCGGACGGCAATGAAGCCGCGCGTAAGCTGGCACAGGAAACAATGCGCGATGTGCGCGAAGCAATGGGATTGAGTAATGGCTGAAATAATGGCTGAAGTATTGAACCCACCCTCGCCATGGGTGGAGCGGTTCGCCCCGCTGGTGCCGGGCGGTGAAGTATTGGACCTGGCGTGCGGCAACGGCCGCCACGCGCGCCACCTGGCCGCCCTTGGTCATGCCGTGGTGGCGGTCGACCGCGACCCGCAAGCCCTGGCCGCGGCGGCCGGCGACGGCATCGTGACCAGCCAGATCGACCTGGAAGAGGAGGGCGCCTGCTGGCCTTTCGGCCTGGCGCGCTTTGCCGGCATCATCGTCACCAACTACCTGCACCGCCCGTTGCTGGCGGACATGCTGGGCAGCCTGGCGCCGAACGGCATGCTGATTTACGAGACCTTCGCCGACGGCAATGCCGCCTTCGGCAAGCCGTCCAATCCGGATTTCCTGCTGCAAGCCGGGGAATTGCTGGAATTGGCTAGAATGCAGGGCCTGCGTGTCATCGCATTCGAGGATGGCGTCGTTAATACACCGAAACCCGCCATGGTGCAGCGCATTTGCGCCGTGAAAGAGGAGTTTCCAAGGGAGGCGGCGCTGTTGCCGTCATTTTGAGCGTCCAAAATGCACCACGCGCGCAGGGGATGCTCTACAATCGTCGTTTTAAATCTTTTTGCAATTGGTTTCCTATGATTAAGGGTAGCATTGTAGCAATCGTAACCCCGATGCATGCGGACGGCTCCCTGGATTATCCAGGCCTGAACGCGCTGATCGACTGGCACATTGCCGAAGGCACGGATGCCATTGTCATCGTCGGCACCACCGGCGAATCCGCCACCGTGAGCGTGGCCGAGCACTGCGAACTGATCAAGGCTGCCGTGGACCGCGTGGCCGGCCGTATTCCGGTGATCGCCGGTTCCGGCGGCAACTCCACCGCAGAAGCCATTGAGCTGACCCGCTTCGCCAAGAACGCCGGCGCCTCGGCCTCGCTGCAAGTGGTGCCTTACTACAACCGTCCTACCCAGGAAGGCATGTACCAGCACTTCAAGGCCATCGCCGAAGCGGTGGACCTGCCGCTGATCCTGTACAACGTGCCGGGCCGCACCGTGGCCGACATGAGCAACGACACCATCCTGCGCCTGGCGGCGATCAAGAACATCATCGGCGTCAAAGACGCCACCGGCAATATCGCGCGCGGCTACGACCTGCTGCGCCGTGCGCCGGCCGACTTCGCCGTGTACTCGGGCGACGATCCGACCGCGATCGCCCTCATGATGGCCGGCGGCAAAGGCAATATCTCGGTGACCGCCAACGTGGCGCCACGCCAGATGCACGAACTGTGCGCGGCGGCGATGGCTGGCGACTGCGCCAAGGCCACCGCCATCAACAACAAACTGTTCCCCCTGCACCAGAATCTGTTCATTGAACCGAATCCGGTGCCGGTCAAATGGGCGCTGGCGGCAATGGGCAAGATGCCAGCCGGCATCCGCCTGCCGCTGGTACCCCTGGCAGAGCAGTACCACGAGACCGTCCGCGCAGCCCTGCGCGATGGCGGCGTGCTGAACTAATCTTCTTCTCCACATGACTATTCGCAAGATCGTATCCCAGACCCCGCAGCGCGGGCTCGTCGTTGGCGCCCTGATGCTGAGCCTGACCGGCTGCGGCATGGTGCAGTCCGTAGTCGGCGATACCAAGGTTGATTACAAATCGGCCAAGAAGGCCAGCACCCTGGACGTGCCGCCCGACCTGACCCAGCTGTCGAAAGACAACCGCTACGCGCTGCCAAGCAATGACCGTGGCGTGGCAACCGCCTCCGGCTACCAGGCCACCCGTGGCGGCGCCGCCGCCAGTGCGGCGCCGGTGAGCAGCAATGAAGTGGCCAGCACCGGCAACAACCAGGTGAAGGTCGAACGCTCCGGCAATCAGCGCTGGCTGGTGGTGCAGCAGACCCCGGAAGCCCTGTGGCCGCAGCTGAAATCGTTCTGGGAAGACTCGGGCTTCACCCTGGCCGTGGACAATGCCACCGCCGGCGTGATGGAAACCGAATGGAATGAAAACCGCGCCAAGATCCCGCAGGACTTCATCCGCAACACCCTGGGCAAGGTATTCGACAGCCTGTATTCGAGCGGCGAGCGCGACAAGTACCGCACCCGCCTCGAGCGCAACGCCAACGGCGGCACCGAGATTTATATCAGCCACCGCGGCACCCAGGAAGTGACCACCGGCGCGCAGAATGAATCGACCATGTGGGCCAACCGGAACAGCGACCCCAACCTGGAAGCGATCTTCCTGGCCAAGCTGATGACCAGGCTGGGCGGCACCGCCGATGAGGCGGCCGCACGCACTTCGGTCGACAATGCCGCGGTGCAGGCGCAGCATGCCACCATCGTTGGCGAAGGCTCGGGCCGCTTCATCAAGACCGATGAAGGTTTCGACCGCACCTGGCGCCGCGTTGGCCTGGCGCTGGACCGCGCCGGCTTCACCGTGGAAGACCGCGACCGCGTGCAGGGCATTTATTACGTGCGCTTCGTGAACGATGCGGCCGATACCCGTGGCTGGCTCAGCAAGCTGTTCAGCTCCGGCCCATCCGAGAAAGACAAGGAAGCGCAGCGCTACAATATTTCCGTGCGCTCCGACTCGGTCAACAGCACCCAGGTATCGGTCTGGACCAGCAAAAACACCCCGGAAGATACCCCGGTGGGCGAGAAGATCCTGAAGTTGCTGCACGAGCAGCTTAAATAAGGGGAATCCTTAGTTGAAAAAAAGCCGGCATTAGCCGGCTTTTTTATTTCCTTGATACAGTTATTCGTAATTCGGGGTCAGGTCTGACATTCGGACAAATTGCTGCGCAATTTGTCCGAATGTCAGACCTGACCCCGAATCGTGAGTCCGCTTAGGCGAAAAAAAACCGGCCCGAAGGCCGGTTTCTTTTTCCCTGCGAAGGAATTACTTAGCAGCGGAAGCAGCGGAAGCAGCAGCCGAAGCAGCGGATGCAGCTGCGGAAGCAGCAGCAGCAGCGTCGGAAGCAGCGGTAGCGGCAGCAGCAGCAGCGTCAGCAGCTGGAGCAGCAACTGGAGCAGCAGCGTCAGCAGCTGGAGCAGCTGGGGCTGGAGCAGCAGCTTCTGGGGTAGCTACTGGAGCTGGAGCTTCTTCTTTCTTGGAGCAAGCGGCCAGGGCAACAGCCAGCAGGGAGGCGATCAGCAGGGATTTTTTCATTTGTTTTCCTTAATTAACTCAACAAAAATTAAACAATGTTGCGATGAATAATTACCGGTAATTATCGCTCGGTGTTTCGTCGGCCTTTCCAACCTTCAGAAAAAGGTCGACCAGACACGGAAACACACCGGATATTATAGCGTTTTCTGCTGCGTCGCAATAGCCAAACGGTCTGTTTACACAACTATTTTGCGGAATCGCAATGTTTTTTTACAGAGTCGTTCTGCCTGCAACTTCAGCCATTACCGTCATACCTCGAACAGCCGTATTTTACAGTGTCCTGGCCTACAATCCAGTCGTGCCTGCTTTCAGGCCCGGCAGGGTTTCAGCCCAGATAGCTTCATAACGCTCCAAGCTGGTTTGGGTTGACAAGGGATCATCGAAATTTGCTTCTCCACGGAAATGATCCGAGTGGAAGCGGCGGACGATATGCCTGCCGTCCGCCACGCAAAACGAATCGGTCAGGGTGCGGATGCTGCGCGAGGTCAGGCGGCATTCGATCTGGTGGCCATAGTCTTCCAGCAGGGTGAGGAAGCGCGGTTCGTGGCGCTCCAGGTGGGCATTGCTGTGCGCCACCAGTTGCAGGCGGCCCTGGTGCTGCAGGAAGCGGCGCAGCAGGGCATCGGTTTGCGTATGCCCCAGCTGCCACCAGGCATAGTCGGGGTCGAAGCACTGCAGCGTCAGGCGGGCTTTGGAGAAACAGTCCAGCAACAGGGCCTGGAATGCGCTTCGGCTGTCAAAAGGCTGCTTCTCCATGCTTCCTCCGCTTATTTATGTAGTTCCAGCCAGCCATCGGTGTACCAGGCGTACAGGGCTTCCAGCACATCCTCGGAAGCGCCGGCCACGGCGGCGCCGTCCAGGCCACGGGTATTGGCCAGGGTTTCCAGCGCGGTTTTGTCGGCCTTGTTCATGGCGAACGATTCGCCGTTAATGAAGACGTTCTTGCCGCGATACAGCATTTGCGTCTTGCGCGACAGGACCACGCCTTTCTTCTCGGCCGCCTGCTGGAATTTGCCGGCGGTCAGCGGCTTTTCCAGCGGCTGGAAGAAGACATTATGCTTTGGCTCGGACAGGTATTCGCCCAGGAAAATGGCGAAGTCGTCTTCGGTAAAGCTGACTTTATTCAATTCATCGGCCAGTTTGCCCAGCATGGCTTGCGGGATTTCGGCCGGCTTTTTGGTCGGCTCCAGGTCCGGGTCGGCATAGCGGCCCGGCAGGTCGATGGAGTCGGCCATGAATTGCAGGAACGCCTCGCCCAGCTCCTGGTAGGACGGCGAACGGAAACCGATCGAATAGGTCTGGCAGTCGCCGATCGCTTCGCCATCGTGGGCGTAGTGCGGCGGCAGGTAGAGCATGTCGCCCGGTTCCAGCACGAATTCCTCGGTGGCCTTGAATTTCTTCAGGATCTTCAGCGGCAGGCCTTCGATCAGGGTCAGGTCCTTTTGCGCGCTGATTTTCCAGCGGCGCTGGCCTTGCGCCTGCAGCAGGAACACGTCGTAGGAGTCGAAGTGCGGGCCGACGCCGCCGCCATCGGTGGCGAAACTGACCATCAGGTCATCCAGCCGCGCATCGGGCAGGAAGCGGAACTGGCGCAGCAGCTCGTCGGCCTTGTCGTCCTGCAGGTTGACGCCTTGCACCAGCATGGTCCATGCGCGCTCGCTGCGCGCCGGCAGCTCCTTGAGCGGGCCGTGCTGCAGGTCCCAGCTGTCGCCTTGCTTGGTGACCAGGCGGCTTTCCACATAATCCTTGGTGGCCAGTTCCGCCAGTTGTTCAAAAGACAGCAAGGGTTTGAAGCCGGGCACCGCCTGGCGGATCAAAAGCGGCTTCTTGTGCCAGTAGTCGCGCAGAAATTGCGCCGGCGTGATGTCGCCGAGAAGGGTCAGTTTTTTCATGGTGGGATTATAGCAAGCGGTATAATCGCACCAGCTTAGAAAAGAAAGGAAGCTCAATGAAGATCGCCAAGAATACCGTTGTGACAGTGGAATACAAACTGTCCGATGCACAAAACAATCTCATCGAAGACGGTCGCCAGCCGATGGTTTACCTGCACGGTGGCTATGAAAACACCCTGCCGAAGATTGAAGAAGAACTCGATGGCAAAGAAACCGGCTACGCCTCCACCATCCAGATCGAACCGGAAGACGCCTTTGGCGATTACGACCCGAACCTGCTGAAAGTGGAAGAGCGCGCGCGCCTGCCGGGGCCGCTGGAAGTCGGCATGCAATTCGAAGGCCTGCCAGAAGGCGGCGACGATGAAGAAGCCATGATCTTCACCGTGACTGAAATCGCGGACGACAAGGTGGTGCTGGATGGTAACCACCCGCTGGCCGGCATGGCCCTGCGCTTCGAACTGAAAGTGGTGGAAGTGCGCGCTGCAACCGAAGAAGAGATCGCGCACGAACACGTGCATGGCCCGCACGGCCACCATCATCACGATGAGGATGATGAGGGCGAGGATGGCGAAGAAGGCGACCACTTCCGCACCCATCCGATCCATTAAAAACGGCATCGTGTGAAAAAGCCCCGCTACGCGGGGTTTTTTACTTGGCGTTACCAGAAGTAAGGAATATATTTCGCCTATGAAAATTTTATTTCCATAGAATAATGAGAAAAAACCTTCCCGTGACGGCTGCCGAGTTCCAAATGGAGGATGGGCGCCCCATCGTTTCCAAGACTGACCTCAAGGGCAAAATCACCTACGTCAATCCGTACTTCGTCGAAGTCAGCGGCTTCTCTGCCGAGGAATTGCTGGGTGCCCCGCACAACCTGGTGCGCCACCCCGACATGCCGCCGCAGGCCTTTGCCGACCTGTGGCAATGCCTGAAAGCCGGCATGCCCTGGACCGGCATGGTGAAGAACCGCCGCAAGAACGGCGATTTCTACTGGGTCATCGCCAACGTCACGCCGGTGTTCGAGAACGGCCGGGCGACCGGCTATATGTCGGTGCGCAGCAAGCCGACGCGGGCCCAGGTGGCGGCGGCGGACAGCCTGTACCGCGCCATCAATTCCGGTGCCGCGCAAGGCATCGTGATCCGCGAAGGGCAGGCGGTGTCCTGCGGCTGGCGCGGCCGCCTGCAGGCGCTGGGCAACCTTTCCCTGCATGCGCGCCTGCTGGCGATGGGGGCCATCGGCAGCGCCCTGTTTGTCGGCCTGGGAACGGCGGCCGCCAGCCTGGCCCCGGCCGCCGCCGCGCCCTGGCTGCTGCTGGCGGCGGGCGTGGGCGTGGCCTTCAGTACCGGCGGCGCCTGGATGCTGCACCAGGCCATCGTGGCCCCGCTGCGGGAAGCCACGCGGGCGGCGCGCGCCCTGGCCGGCGGCGACCTGACCGGCGCCATCAGCGCCCGCCGCGGCGACGATATGGGCCACTTGCTGCGCGCGCTGCAGCAGATGAATGTCAACCTGCTGGCCATGATCGGCGACGTGCGCGCCAACGTGGACGCCATGAACGGCGTCACGCGCGAGATCGCGGCGGGTAACCAGAACCTGTCGGCGCGCACCGAGGCCCAGGCTTCCAGCCTGGAGGAAACCGCCTCCAGCATGGAGCAATTCTCATCGACCGTGCAGCAGAATGCCGACAGCGCGCAGCAGGCCAACCGGCTGGTGCAAGGCACGGCCGATGTGGCCCAGCGCGGCGGCAGCGCGGTGGCCAGCGTGGGCGCCACCATGGGCGATATCAGCAGCTCGGCGCACAAGATCGTCGACATCATCGGCATGATCGACAGCATCGCATTCCAGACCAATATCCTGGCGCTGAACGCCGCTGTGGAGGCGGCGCGCGCCGGCGAGCAGGGGCGCGGCTTTGCCGTGGTGGCGTCGGAAGTGCGTCACCTGGCGCAGCGTTCGGCGGCGGCGGCCAAGGACATCAAGTCGCTGATCGACGATTCGGTGCGGCAGGTGGAGCGCGGCGGCGCGCTGGTGGGCGAGGCCGGCCAGACCATGGAGGAGATCATCGCGTCGGTGCAAAACGTGTCGCGCATCATGAACGAGATCGAACTGGCCAGCCGCGAGCAGAGCATCGGTATCGGCCAGGTCAACCAGGCCATCGGCGAGATGGACCAGGGCACGCAACAGAACGCCGCCCTGGTGGAAGAAGCCGCAGCGGCGGCGGAAAGCCTGCACCAGCAGGCCGGCCAGCTGGCGCAGGCCATGAGCGTGTTCCACCTGCCGCGGCGCGGCTGATCAGTCGGTGCCGAGCGAGAACAGGGAGGCGCTGCCGGGAATCACGCGCAGCGCCGTCCATTCGGCGCCCAACGCCAGGTGCCCGATATTCTTGTTCCATTCAATGGCGGGGGCGGCCTTGTCCTGCTTGCGCGTATCGACCAGCAGCAGCTGGCCGGGATACTTGTCGGCCAGCGCGCACCAGGCGGCGCGTTTCGGTAAAGCCGTCCTTCTTTTGCGCCAGGCGGGCGAAGAAGCCTTCCTCGACGTGGGCGCCGATATCGCCTTCCATCAGCAGCACCATGCCCGGCAGCTTTTTGCGCTTGGCCAGCAGGAAGGCGCGCTGCAGCCAGGCACGGTTGGCCACCATGCGGTCTTCGTATTCGCTGTTGCGGCCCGCTTCGCTCAGGTAGTGGTTGTTTTTTGCCGGGACGTTGAGGCTGACGAACAGGATGTTCTCGTGTTCCCAGTAGGCGTTTTCGGCGTAGTCGCGGAACTTGGCGATGGCCGACTGCCGGTTCAGGGCCAGCTTGCCCTTGCCCAGCGCTTCCGGCGCGGCGAAGAACAGTTCGCGGATGCGGTTCAGGCGTTCGATGGCGTTGCTCTTGCCGTTCGAGTTGCGGCACTCGGTCCAGTCGCTGCCGGCCGGCAGCAGCACCAGCGGGCGCGCGGCGCTCTCCATCAGTTCGCGCCGTTCGGCATACAGCCTGTCGCTGCACGGCTCTTGCACGCCTTTGATGCCGGTGGCGACGATGAAGGCCGGCTCGGCCTGGCCGGCTTCGGCCAGCAGGCGGCGCAGCGTGGCGTCGGCGCCCGCAGGGGCCGCTGCCGCGTCGCCCGGGTCGGCGCCAGCCGCC
>NZ_WWCJ01000050.1 GCF_009857475.1 Pseudoduganella guangdongensis
TGCATCGAGCGCCTGGCTGAAGCCCTGGACACCTACATCCCAACCCCAGAGCGTGCTGTTGACGGCGCGTTCCTGATGCCAGTGGAAGACGTGTTCTCGATCTCCGGCCGCGGTACCGTGGTGACCGGTCGTGTTGAGCGCGGCATCATCAAGGTCGGCGAAGAGATCGAAATCGTCGGTATCATCGACACCGTGAAAACCACCTGCACCGGCGTGGAAATGTTCCGCAAGCTGCTGGACCAGGGTCAAGCCGGCGACAACGTTGGCCTGCTGCTGCGCGGCACCAAGCGTGAAGACGTTCAGCGTGGTCAGGTTCTGGCGAAGCCAGGCTCGATCAAGCCGCACGATCACTTCACCGGCGAGATCTACGTTCTGTCGAAAGATGAAGGCGGCCGTCACACCCCGTTCTTCAACAACTACCGTCCACAGTTCTACTTCCGTACCACCGACGTGACCGGCTCCATCGAGCTGCCAGCGGACAAAGAAATGGTTATGCCAGGCGACAACGTCTCCATCACCGTGAAGCTGATCTCCCCGATCGCTATGGAAGAAGGCCTGCGTTTCGCAATCCG
>NZ_WWCJ01000051.1 GCF_009857475.1 Pseudoduganella guangdongensis
TCCCATCCCGAACAGGACCGTGAAACGACTTTGCGCCGATGATAGTGCTGCAACCAGTGTGAAAGTAGGTTATCGTCAGGCTCTTATTAGAAAAGCCCGCTGACATGTGTCAGCGGGCTTTTTGCTTTTCTGACCGTATCCAAAAATTGGTACCGGTCTTTAGTAAAAACTGCCAGCTTCATGGCTGAGTTCAAGTCAGCCTTTCCCTTGGCCTGTCGGGCTTTGGAGATGAACTCGCTGCAGTTATCAACCCCAGACCTCTTCCACTGGTGTGCCCTGTTCTGCCTGCAACCAGTTCGAGGCTTCTAATCTCGATCGAAGAACCTGAAAACCAGGGGCTGACTCTGAGGGTCGGGCCTTGGTTTTCAGATTTCCTGATTTTCCTGTTTAGCCATCGTGACCTGCTACCCGAAATTAGTACGGTGCTAAGCTAGAGTCTGCCACATGGGAGGCAGGCATGAAAAAGCGATTTACCGAAGAGCAGATTATTGGCGTGCTAAAGGAAGCTGAAGCAGGCGCCCGAG
>NZ_WWCJ01000052.1 GCF_009857475.1 Pseudoduganella guangdongensis
TCGTCGCCGACACCACCGCGCCGGTTGTGAACATCACCAACCCGGTCAACGGCGCCACCATCTCCGGCAACGTGAACATCGGCGCCAGCGCCACCGACAATGTGGCCATCGCCAACGTCAGCCTGTACGTGGACGGCGTGCTGAAGGCCACCGGCAACGGTTCCGTGACCTATACCTGGAACGCCCGCAAGGAAGCCAGCGGCACCCACACCATCCAGGCCACTGCCCGCGACACCGCCGGCAACAGCACTACCAAGACCGTACAAGTCGTCAAATAATTCGAATTACCCCCTGTTTCAGCCCGGCTTGGTCCGGGCTTTTTTTATTTAAATTCAATATTAAACTTTCGAAATAAAAGTTAACCGCACGAAATAATCCAAGTCATTGAATTAACGAAGGTTTCTTTTATTTCAGACTTAATTTCCACAGGCCAAAAAAGTTTTTCGAATAGTGCTTGCCATCATGCAAGTTACTGATTAAGATTCCCTACAGCAAGATCTGAAA
>NZ_WWCJ01000053.1 GCF_009857475.1 Pseudoduganella guangdongensis
AACGCACCGTCAGAGTGTTGGCTACGCGCGCGAATCAAAGCTGGTCGATGGACTTTGTGTCGGATGGCTTTGTCGATGGCCGGCGGTTGCGGTGCTTGAACATCGTGGACGATTTTACGAAGGAGTGCTTGGCCATCGAAGTCGATACCTCGCTGCCTGGTTGGCGTGTCGCCTCAGTGCTGGAACGTCTCGCAGAATCGCGGGGTCTACCAAGCTCGGTGACCGTCGATAACGGCCCGGAGTTTGCGGGAAAAACCTTGGATACGTGGGCATATCAACACCAGCTCCAGCTGAAGTTTATCTCGCCAGGCAAGCCGCAACAGAACGCCTACGTCGAAAGCTTCAATGGCAAGTTTCGCGATGAGTGCTTAAACGAGCACTGGTTTCTCTCACTGCGGCATGCACGTCAGGTGATCGAAGCCTGGCGCCACGAGTACAACGAGGAGCGGCCGCACAGTACGCTGC
>NZ_WWCJ01000054.1 GCF_009857475.1 Pseudoduganella guangdongensis
GCCGCCAGCGTTCAATCTGAGCCAGGATCAAACTCTTCAGTTCAATCTCTGTTTTTCGGTATTGCTACCGAGGTCACTCACTCAAAATACTGACGAATCTCTTTCGAGATTACGTTTAATATATTTTTTGCGAGCGTTATAACGTATATTTTGAGCATCGGACCCGAAGGTCCGGGCATATCGTCAAACGCCCACACTTATCGACTGTTGATTTTTAAAGATCGCTGCTTGTTTTCGACAAAGCGTTGTGTTTGTCAGCAGCAGAGAAGCGAGATTATGCAGCACTTCGGAGATTTCGTCAACCCCCTCATTTTTGCAGTACGGCTTCACTTATAAGCAAAAAGCCCGCTGACACATGTCAGCGGGCTTTTCTAATAAGAGCCTGACGATAACCTACTTTCACACTGGTTGCAGCACTATCATCGGCGCAAAGTCGTTTCACGGTCCTGTTCGGGATGGGAAGGG
>NZ_WWCJ01000055.1 GCF_009857475.1 Pseudoduganella guangdongensis
ACGGACCAAGGTTAGAACCTCAAACAAACCAGGGTGGTATTTCAAGGATGGCTCCATAGGAACTGGCGTCCCTACTTCAAAGCCTCCCACCTATCCTACACAGATTGGTTCAAAGTCCAATGCAAAGCTACAGTAAAGGTTCATGGGGTCTTTCCGTCTAGCCGCGGGTAGATTGCATCATCACAAACACTTCAACTTCGCTGAGTCTCGGGAGGAGACAGTGTGGCCATCGTTACGCCATTCGTGCAGGTCGGAACTTACCCGACAAGGAATTTCGCTACCTTAGGACCGTTATAGTTACGGCCGCCGTTTACTGGGACTTCAATCAAGAGCTTGCACCCCATCATTTAATCTTCCAGCACCGGGCAGGCGTCACACCCTATACGTCCACTTTCGTGTTTGCAGAGTGCTGTGTTTTTATTAAACAGTCGCAGCCACCAGTTTATTGCAACCTTTTCGCCCT
>NZ_WWCJ01000056.1 GCF_009857475.1 Pseudoduganella guangdongensis
GCCAGTGGGCGGCCAGCCTGGTGCTGGCGGCGCCGCTGGGCGTGTTGGCGCTGCGCTGGGCGGCGCTGGAGCCGGCGCGCGCGCTGGCGGCGGTGGCGGGTGTGGCGGCGCTGGCGTCGTTCGCGGCGTTGCTGGGCGGCGTGACGCGCGGGACGCGCCTGTTTCTCGCGCTGTTCCTGTTCACCTGGTATGTGGCGATCAACTCGCCGAACATGGCGGCGCTAGACCTGGTGGGCTTTAATGGGGCGGCGACGTTGGCCTCGGCCGCTGCATGGGGGCTGGCCGGCGTGCTGGCGTGGCTGGCGGCCCTCGCGTTCAGCCGCCGTCAAGGCGCCTGAACGCTGCGCTGCGGCGGGCTCAGAACTCTTCCCATTCGTCGGCGGCTGCGGCCTGGCGGGCGGCGGCGCGCGGGGCAGGGCGGGCCGCCGCCCGGCCGGCG
>NZ_WWCJ01000057.1 GCF_009857475.1 Pseudoduganella guangdongensis
GTGCTCGAAAGAGAACCATCACACAGGTGCTGCATGGCTGTCGTCAGCTCGTGTCGTGAGATGTTGGGTTAAGTCCCGCAACGAGCGCAACCCTTGTCATTAGTTGCTACGCAAGAGCACTCTAATGAGACTGCCGGTGACAAACCGGAGGAAGGTGGGGATGACGTCAAGTCCTCATGGCCCTTATGGGTAGGGCTTCACACGTCATACAATGGTACATACAGAGGGCCGCCAACCCGCGAGGGGGAGCTAATCCCAGAAAGTGTATCGTAGTCCGGATTGTAGTCTGCAACTCGACTACATGAAGTTGGAATCGCTAGTAATCGCGGATCAGCATGTCGCGGTGAATACGTTCCCGGGTCTTGTACACACCGCCCGTCACACCATGGGAGCGGGTTTTACCAGAAGTAGGTAGCTTAACCG
>NZ_WWCJ01000058.1 GCF_009857475.1 Pseudoduganella guangdongensis
CGGTCACCACGGTACCGCGGCCGGAGATCGAGAACACGTCTTCCACTGGCATCAGGAACGCGCCGTCAACAGCACGCTCTGGGGTTGGGATGTAGGTGTCCAGGGCTTCAGCCAGGCGCTCGATGCAAGCTTCGCCCATTTCGCCAGGCTGGCCTTCCAGTGCCATACGTGCCGAACCTTTGATGATTGGCAGGTCGTCGCCTGGGAACTCGTACTTGGACAGCAGCTCGCGCACTTCCATTTCGACCAGTTCCAGCAGTTCTGCGTCGTCCACCAGGTCGCACTTGTTCAGGAACACGATGATGTAAGGAACGCCAACTTGGCGGGCCAGCAGGATGTGCTCGCGGGTCTGTGGCATTGGGCCGTCAGCTGCGGAGCAAACCAGGATCGCGCCGTCCATCT
>NZ_WWCJ01000059.1 GCF_009857475.1 Pseudoduganella guangdongensis
GGCGCGGCCGGCGGCGCGGGCGCGGCCGGTGGTGCGGGGGGCCTGGGCGGTGCTTCGGGCAATGTCGCCAGCGGCGCTTCGTCGGCGAGCCAGAGTGCGGCCGGCGGCGGCTCGTCGAGCGGCGCGGCCAGCTCCAGCAATGTGGCAAGCAATGGCATGCCGCCGCCCGAAATGACCACGACGGCCGGCATGGGCGACCAGAATAGCAGCGCCGGCAGCGGCGCAGCGACCGGCGGCAACGCCGACAACTCCGGCAACGGTTCCGGTTCCGGCGCAGCCACCGGCGGTACGGGCGGGGCCGGCGGGGCAGGCGCAGCCGGTGGTTCGGGTGCCGCAGGCGGCGCGGGTGCGGCGGGCGGTGCCGGCACGGCGGGCAGCAACACCGCCGGCAATGGCGCGGC
>NZ_WWCJ01000005.1 GCF_009857475.1 Pseudoduganella guangdongensis
TGTCGGCACCATCCGCGCCGATGGCGCCGGCACCGTCCGCGCCAAGCGCGGCCTACAGCGCGCCTGCCGCGCAAGCCGCCGCCCGCGCCCCGGCCCCGTGGGAAGACGCCCCGGCCCCAAGTGCACCCTCCGCGTCCCAGCCGGCGCCATGGGACGAGCAGGGCGGCGCCGCCGTGATGGAAGCGCCGCCGCAGCAGCAAGTGGAAGAAGACGACTTGCCGCCCTGGGTCACCGGCTTCTCGGAAGACGCCGCCATGCCAGCCGGCGCCGACCACATTGGCGGCATGTCGCACCAGGCACCGCAGCAAGCGCCCCAGCAACGCGGCGCCGCGCCAGCCAAGGCTCCTTACGAATACGTGATTACCCCCGTGCCGGAGCTGGGCTGGGACGGCAACTGGCCCGCGCTGGCCGCCCACCTGCCGCTGCGCGGCGTGGCGCAGCAACTGGCGACCCAGGCCGAACTGGTGAACTGTGCCTTCGACGGCAATATGGCGGTATTCCGCATCCGCTGCCCGATCGAAACCTGGGCCACGCCGGCCAACGTGGAAAAACTGACCGGCGCCCTGAATGAGCGTTTCGGTCGCCAATGCCGCGTCGACACCGAAATCGGCAAGGCCTGGTACACCACCAGCGTCGAAGCCCAGGCACACCGCGACAACTGCCAGCGTGCGGCGGAAGAAACCGTCGCCGCCGACCCGTTTATCAAAGCTATGATGCGCGACTTCGGCGCCTTCATCGTGCCCGGCTCGATCGTGGCCCCGATGACGCCCGCGCACTGAACCCAATACTCAACACCGAAATACGGAGAACCACACCATGATGAAGAACCAACTGGCCGGCCTGATGAAACAAGCGCAAGCCATGCAGGACAATATGAAGAAGGCCCAGGAATCGCTGGCCCTGATCGAAGTCGAAGGCCAGTCCGGCGCCGGCATGGTCAAGGTCGTGATGACCTGCAAGAACGACGTCAAGCGCGTCACGATCGACCCGTCCCTGCTGGGCGACGACAAAGACATGCTGGAAGACCTGGTGGCCGCCGCCTTCAACGACGCCGTGCGCAAGGCCGAAGCCACCGCTGCCGAGAAAATGAGCGGCCTGACCGCCGGCCTGCCGCTGCCGCCAGGCTTCAAGATGCCGTTCTAAAGCAGCACGCCCTGGCCATGTTCATCATCACGCTCACGTACTTGAAGCCGGCCGAGGAGATCGACAAGCTCCTCGCCGCGCACCGCGAGTACCTGCGCGAGCAATATGCCAACGGCATGTTCCTGATGTCCGGACGCCAGGTGCCGCGCACGGGCGGCGTCATCCTGGCCACGGCCGACAGCCGGGCCGATATCGAGGCGGTGATCGAGCTCGACCCCTTCAACGAAGCCGGCGCCGCCAGCTACACGATCACCGAATTCGTCCCCACCATGGCGGTCGATTCCCTGAGCGCCTTCAAGCAAGCCTGACCCATGGCGAAGTCCTTTGAATTCCTGACGGAGGCGCTGCGCCGCCTGCCCGGCGTCGGGCCCAAGTCGGCCCAGCGCATGGCCTTTCACCTGCTGCAGCACGACCGCGATGGCGCGGCCATGCTGTCGCGCGCCTTGTACCAGGCGGTGGAGCAGGTGCACCACTGCGCCCAGTGCAACACTTTCACCGAAACCGATATCTGCGACACCTGCGCCGACGAAACGCGCGAGCGCCGCATGCTGTGCGTGGTGGAGACGCCGGCCGATCAGGTGATGATCGAGTCCACGCTGACCTACAAGGGCCTGTACTTTGTGCTGATGGGCCGCCTGTCGCCGCTGGACGGCATCGGCCCCAAGGACATCCACCTGGAAAAGCTGCTGGCGCGCGCCGCCGACGGCGTGGTGGAGGAGGTGGTCCTGGCCACCAACTTCACCAACGAAGGCGAAGCCACCGCCCACTACATCAGCGAAATGCTGAAAGCGCGCGGCCTGACCGTGACGCGCCTGGCGCGCGGCGTGCCGGTCGGCGGCGAGCTGGAATACGTGGACGCCGGCACCATCGCCCGCGCCATGCTAGACCGCCGCAGCACCTGATCCCACATTGCCGAGCATCTGGCTGATGGCGTCCTGCGCGGCGGGTCGGCCCAGGTGGTAGCCTTGCGCCATGTCGCAGCCGTAGTGCTTGAGCAGGTCGAGCTGCTCGCGCGTTTCCACGCCCTCCGCCACCACCACCATTTTCAGGCCGTGCGCCATGGCGATGATGGCGCGCGTGATGGCGGCGTTCTCGCTGTCCTGCGGCAGGCCGCTGATAAAGCTCTTGTCGATCTTTAGCGCGCGCACGTCGAAGCGTTTCAGGTAGCTCATGGACGAATAGCCGGTGCCGAAATCGTCGATCGACAACAGCACGCCGACGCCGCGCAACTGCTCCAGCGTGGCCAGCGTGGCCAGCGCATTGTCCATTAGCGTTCCCTCTGTGAGTTCCAGCTCCAGCAGGCTCGGATCGAGGCCGGTTTCCTGCAGCACGGCCAGCACGGTTTGCGCCAGGTTTTCGTCCTTGAACTGGCGCGCCGACAGGTTGACGGCCATGCGCACCGCTTGCCCGAACTGGCTGTGCCAGGCGCGTGCCTGCTGGCAGGCGGTGCGCAGCACCCATTCGCCGATCGGCACGATCAAGCCGGTCTCCTCCGCCAGCGGGATGAATTCATTGGGCGGGATTACGCCGTGCTCGGGATGGCGCCAGCGCACCAGCGCCTCCACGCCGACGATGCGCGCGCTGGGCACGTCCACCTGCGGCTGGTACAGCAGGTACAGCTCATTGTTCTGCAGCGCCTTGCGCAGGCCGACCTCCAGCTTGACGTGGCTCATGATCTGCATCGTCAGCGAGGAACTGTACAACTTGGCGTTGTTCTTGCCGCAGTTCTTGGCGTGATACATGGCGGTGTCGGCGAACTTGAGCAGCGAGGTGCAGTCTTCGCCGTCCTCCGGATAGAGCGAAATGCCGATGCTGGCGGTGACGAAGATCTCGTGGCTTTCCAGCGCAAAGGGGCGGCGCATGGCGTCTTTCACGCGGTGCGCCACGGCCAGCGCGTCGTCCACCCGCTCGATATCGGGCAGCAGGATGGTGAATTCATCGCCGCCCAGGCGCGCCAGGCTGCACAAGTGGTCGCCCGGCCGGATCGTCTCGCGCAGGCGCTCGGTGACGATCTGCAGCAGCAGGTCGCCGAGATTGTGGCCCAGCGTGTCGTTGATGCGCTTGAACGAGTCCAGGTCCATGAACAGGATGGCGAACTTGCGCTGCTCGCGCTGCGAGCGCGCCAGCTCGCGCTCCAGGGTTTCGAGGAAGGCCTGGCGGTTGGGGATGCCGGTCAGGCTGTCGCAATAGGCTAGCTTGCGGATCTGCTCCTCGGTGCGTTTGCGCTCGCTGATATCGCGCACCAGTCCCAGCACCTCGCCGGCGGCGGTGCCGACCAGGCGCGCCTCGAAATGGTGGGTGACGCCGCCGCGCGTAAGCTCGTAGTCCACCGAATGTACGGCGGTGGAGTGCAGCACGGCCGACAACTGGTCCAGCATGCGCGTAGCGATGGCCGGCGGCAGCACGTCGCGGATGTGGCGGCCGACGCATTCGCGGCTGGCGAAATCGGCGCCGGGCTCGTGGCCCTCCTCGTAGTCAAGGTAGTAGCCGTCCGCGCTGAGGCGGAAGAAGGTGTCAGGGATGGCCGCCAGCACGGCGCGGTTGTGGGCGTCGGCGATGCGCAGGCGGGCGATGGCGTCGCTGGCGCGCAGCACGTACAGCACGCGGTGGCCGAGGATGGGCCAGTTGATCGGCTTCGAAACGAAGTCGGTCGCGCCGGCTTCGTAGGCTTGCGTGACGGCCTGCAGGTCGTCGCCGCCCGTCACCATGATGACCGGCACCGAGCCCGCGCCCTCCAGCTTGCGGATGGCGCGGCAGACCGAAAAGCCGTCCAGCAGCGGCATGTCGACGTCCAGCAGCACCAGGTCGGGCGCATTGTCGCGGAAGCTGGCCACCGCGGCGCGGCCGTCGCCGGCCTCCACCGCGTCCAGGCCGACCTGGGACAGCATCTCCAGCATCAGCAAGCGCATGACGGGATCGTCGTCCGCCACCAGCACGGTGCCGCGTTTGGGGGAATACAGGGCTGCCATGATGTCACGCTCCCTTCGCGAGGATGATACCGAGCGGTTGCCGGACCGACTGGAACTCGCGCTCCAGTTGCGCCAGCAGGTCTGTCGTACCTTGGGTCTGCCCGGCGCGGCCCAGTTGTTCCATGCTTTTGAATAAGCCTGCCAGCGCGTCCGCGCCGACGTTGGCGGCGCTCGACTTTTGGCTGTGGGCGATTTTGCGGATGGTGTCCGGATCGCTGGCGCCGATCGCGTCGCGCAACGCGGCCAGCTGGCGCGGGGTGTCTTGCAGGAAGGCGCGCAGCACGCGGTGTAGCAGGGCGTCGCCCTGGCCCGCGCTTAAGGCGCGGATGGCGTCCAGCGCGCGTGGGTTGAGTCCCGCGGCCGGCAGCGGATGGGCTGCTGCAGCGAGCAGCGCGCCGGGGACCTGGCAGTCGGCATGCTGCGCGGCGGCCGCCGGGGGCGACGTCGGCGGCGCGTGCGCGCTGGGCGCCAGGCGGGGCAGGGCGATCCAGCGCCCCAGCGTATCGGCCAGCGCCTGCTGCGAAAAGGGCTTGCTGATGTAATCATCCATGCCCGCCGCCAGGCAGCGCTCGCGGTCGCCCTGCAAGGCATTGGCGGTGATGGCGACAATCGGCGTCGCGCGCGAACGGCCGCGCTGCTGCTCCAGGCGCCGGATTTCAGCGGTGGCCGCCATGCCGTCCATCACCGGCATCATGCAATCCATCAGCACCAGGTCGTAGTCGCCCGCGCGCACGGCGGCCAGCGCCTCCTCCCCGTTGGCCGCGCAGGCCACCTCCATGCCCAGCCCGCGCAGCATGGCCGACGCCACCTCCACATTGACCGGATTATCCTCGGCCAGCAAAGCGCGCGGCCGCTGGCCCGGGCGCCCGCGCGGCGCCGCGTACGCCGGCGCCACGCCCGCCAGCGCCGCCGCCCCCACGCCTTCATTGCTGCGCGCCGGCGAGACGATGCAATCGTACAGGTCCGGCTCGCGCACCGGCTTAATCAGCTGGAACGCCACGCCCGCCGCGCGCCGCTGCAGCGGGTCCGCCGCATCGCGCTCGCTCGCCAGCAGGATCAGCCGCACCGCCGAGATATCGGCATCGGACTTGATTTCCGCCGCCAGCGCCAGCCCGCCGATATCGTCCAGCCCCATATCCAGCAGCGCCACATCGAACGGCGCCCCGCGCGCCGCCGCCGCATGCAGGTCGCGCAAGGCATCGGCCGCGCTGGGCGCGCACGCCACCTGCAGGTGCCAGCGCACCAGCAAGGCACGCAGCGCCAGCGCGCGCTCGGCCTGGCGATCCACCACCAAAGCGCGCAAGCCCTTGCTCGTCTTCTGCTGGAAGCCCTCATCATCGGCCGCGACCCGGCGCTTGTCGAACTGCACGGTGAACCAGAACACCGAACCGCGCCCCAGCGCATTATCGACCCCGATGGTACCGCCCATCAGCTCCACCAGCTGCTTGGAAATGGCCAGCCCCAAGCCGGTGCCGCCATGCTTGCGCGTGGTCGAACCGTCACCCTGGGAAAAGGAATCGAAGATATGCGAACGCGCCTCGCGCGCCACGCCGATGCCGGTATCGTGCACTTCCACCCGCAGCCGCGCCGACTGCGCATCCTCCTGCGCCACCCGCACCGCCACCGTAATGCGTCCCTGGTCCGTGAATTTGATCGCATTGCCCAGCAGGTTGACGATCACCTGGCGCAGCCGGTTCGGATCGCCGCAGATCGCCAACGGGATATCGTTCGCCACCGCGAACTCCAGCTCGATGCCCTTAGCCTGCGCCTGCGGCGCAAAGACATGCTCGATATCGTCCAGCAGCTCGCGCAGGTTGAAGTTGATGTACTCCACCGTCATCTTGCCCGCCTCCACCTTCGAGAAATCCAGGATATCGTTGATGATCACCAGCAGATGCTCGCCCGAACGGCGCACCATGCTGGTGTAATGGCGCTGGGTTTCCGTCAGCTCGGTCGCCGCCAACAGCTCGGCCATGCCCAGCACCCCGTTCATCGGCGTGCGGATCTCGTGCGACATATTGGCCAGGAAAGCGCTCTTCGCCTGGCTCGCCGCCTCCGCCGCGTCCTTCGCCTTCTCCAGCTGCGCGGTGCGGATGCTGACCTGGCGTTCCAGCTCGCCGCGATACTGCGCCAGCTTGCTGTCGCGGCTCTCGATCTGCGCCAGCATGCCGTTAAAGCTATCGATCAGCGTACCCAGTTCATCGCTGCGCGCATGCTGCACTTGCGCGTAGGTCTGGCTGCTGCTCACCCTATCCGCCGCCGCGATCAACTGCCCGATCGGCTGCGTAATACCCTTGCGGAAGCGCGCCGACAGCACCAGCGCCAGCCAGAACGAGCAGCCCGTCGCCGCAGCGGTGATGCCCAGGTTGCGCAGCACCCCGAGCCACAGCGACGCCTGGCCGGCCTCGATCATCACCACCCCGACCACATGCTGACGCACCCGCACCGGACGGTACAGCCGCAGCAACGGCGCCCAGGGCGGCCCATCGCGCTCCGCCAGCTCGCCGTTCGCCAGCTGCCGCAAGCGCCCCCGATCCAGAGCCTCAGGCGCATTTGGCGCCGGCTCGGTGGCGCCTGTGTAGCTGGCAAAAAGTTGGCCCTCGCGGTCAAACAGGGCGGCGCGCGTGATGTCGCCCTTGACCGCCAGCGCCGCCAAGGCTTGTTCGGCCGTGGGCCGGTCGGCGTAGAGCAGGGAAGCGACGCTGTTCGCGCCGATGACATCCGCCAGGGAAGTCAGCTGCTTGCGTTCCTCGCTGGTATGGGCATGGATGGACGTGACGGCGAACGCCAGGAACACCAGCAGCAGGGCGCAGCCGGTGGTGAGTACCGAGATGATGGTCAGTTTCTGGCTTAAGCCGGAGCGTTCGAAGTTGAGCATTTTCGCCGCCGTTGGACGATTCCATCGGGCAAAGAATAAATGCTAAGCAATTCGACGCTTTGATCTGGCTCTAACTTTGTCGTTGCAGTAAGCAAAATGTCCGTTTTGGGGTCAGGAAGAAAAGTGGACATTTCTTTTGGAAATGTCCACTTTTCTTCCTGACCCCAAAACGGACATTGCTTGCTTAGCAGCAGCCGCCGCGCTTGCCGGCGCCGCCGTAGCGGGCTTCCTGGCGTTCGCGGAAGAACTCTTCGTAGCTCATCACGGGTTCGCCGGGGTGGGTCGTCTCGCGGTGGGCGAGGTAGGTGTCGTATTCGGGCAGGCCGCACATCAGGCGCATGCTCTGCCCGAGGTAGCGGCCCGCCTTGGCGAGTTCGCCGAACATGGCTTTACTTGGCCGCGGCCGCAGTGGAGTACTGCGCCGGGGCTTCGTTGTGGGTCGGGCGGCTGGCTTTCCAGGCGGCCAGCGCGGTGCGGGCGCCGAATACCAGCACGCTGATCACCACCACCATGAAGAAGGCGGCCAGGCCGGCGTCCAGGTAGTCGTTGAACACCACTTGCTGCATCTGCTCCAGCGACTTGGCCGGCGCCAGTACCTTGCCTTCGGCCAGCGCGGCCTGGTATTTGGCGGCGTGCGCCAGGAAGCCGATCTTCGGGTTGGCGTCGAAAATCTTCTGCCAGCCGGCCACCAGGGTGCACAGCAGCAGCCACACGGTCGGTGTGATGGTGACCCAGGCGTATTTGGCGCGCTTCATCTTGAACAGCACGCAGGTGGCCAGGATCAGCGCCACGGCGGCCAGCATCTGGTTGGCGATGCCGAACAGCGGCCACAGGGTGTTGATGCCGCCCAGCGGGTCGACCACGCCCTGGTACAGGAAGTAGCCCCAGGCGGCGACGCACAGGCCGGTCGCCAGCAGGCTGGCGAACACGGAGTCGGTGCGCTTCAGCGATGGCGAGAAAGTGCCCAGCAAGTCTTGCAGCATGAAGCGGCCGGCGCGCGTGCCCGCGTCAACGGCGGTCAGGATGAACAGCGCTTCGAACAGGATGGCGAAGTGGTACCAGAAGGCCATCATGGCCTTGCCGCCCACCACGTTGGACAGGATGTGCGCCATGCCCACAGCCAGCGTCGGTGCGCCGCCGGCGCGCGAGATGATGGTGCTCTCGCCTACGTCGGCGGCCATCTGCGTCAGCATTTCCGGCGTGACGCGGAAGCCCCAGGCGGAAATCGCCTGCGCGGCCGATTCGGCGGTGGTGCCGATCAGAGCGGCCGGGGAGTTCATGGCGAAGTACACGCCCGGCTCGATGGTGGAGGCGGCGATCAGCGCCATGATGGCGACGAAGGATTCCATCAGCATGGCGCCGTAGCCGATGAAGCGGGCGTGGGTTTCGTTCTCGATCATCTTGGGCGTGGTGCCGGAGGAGATCAGGGCGTGGAAGCCGGACACCGCGCCGCAGGCGATGGTGATGAACAGGAAGGGGAACATATTGCCCGACCATACCGGACCGGTGCCGTCGATGAACTTGGTCACCGCCGGCATTTGCAGCATCGGTGCGACGATGATGATGCCCAGCGCCAGGCCGGCAATGGTGCCGATCTTGAGGAAGGTGGACAGGTAGTCGCGCGGCGCCAGCAGCAGCCACACCGGCAGCACGGAGGCGATGAAACCGTAGCCGATCAGCATCCAGGTCAGTTCGGTGCCGGAGAAGGTGAACATCGGCGCCAGGGCCGGGTTTTCCTGCACCCACTGGCCGCCGACAATGGCCAGCATCAGCAGCACAAAGCCGATCAGCGACACTTCGCCGATCCGGCCCACGCGGATATAGCGCGAATACACGCCCATGAACAGCGCGATCGGGATGGTGGCCATCACGGTGAAGGAGCCCCACGGCGAGTGCGCCAGCGCTTTCACCACGATCAGCGCCAGCACGGCCAGGATGATCACCATGATCATGAAGGTGCCCAGCAGTGCGATATTGCCCGGAATCGGGCCCAGTTCGGATTTGATCAGGTCACCCAGCGAACGGCCGTCGCGGCGGGTGGAGATGAACAGCACCATGAAGTCCTGTACGGCGCCGGCAAACACCACGCCCGCCAGGATCCACAGCATGCCGGGCAGGTAGCCCATCTGCGCCGCCAGCACCGGGCCCACCAGCGGGCCGGCGCCGGCAATCGCGGCGAAGTGGTGGCCGAACAGCACGTTTTTATTGGTCGGCACGTAGTCCAGGCCATCGTTGAATTTGTAGGCCGGGGTCAGGCGGTTGGCTTCCAGCCCCATGACCTTGGTGGCGATGAACAGGCTGTAGAAGCGGTACGCGATCAGGTAGACGCAGACGGCGGCGATCACCAGCCAGATGGCGCTGATTGGCTCGCCGCGCTTGAGCGCCACGACGCCCAGGGCGCCGGCGCCCAGCAGCGACAAGCCTGCCCAGCCAATTTTCTTAAAAACGGGGTTCATTGGGGTCTCCTCCATGGATGAATGGCCAGTATTCAGGAATTGAATATCTGTCACAAGCGCACCACTACGCAAAGCCGCTGCGTAGAACTACGTAGGACAGGCGGGCGCTCGGGGGCTTACAATCGCCTGCATGAAGCTGCGGCAGAAGTTCCTGTTCCTGGCCCTTGCGCCCTTGATCCTGGCCCTGTGCGCGATTGCGGTCGCCGTGCGCTACCAGGCGGTCACGCTCGCCCAGCAGCAGCGCGACACCATCCAGCAGGCCTACCTGGCCAGCAAGGAGGCGGAGCTGAAGCACTACGTGGCGCTGGCTGCGCACTCGATTTCGCACCTGGTGCAGTCCGGCCGCAAAGACGCGGCTACCCTGGCCGAGGCCAAGCGCATCCTGTCCACCCTGAGTTTCGGCGACGACGGCTACTTCTTCGTCTACGACATGCAGGGCAACTCCCTCATGCATCCGCGCCAGCCGGAGCTGGTCGGGCAGAACCTGTTCCTGCTGAAGGACCAGGAAGGCAACCCCACCATCCAGCGCCTGCTGGCGCGCGCGCGCGAAGGCGGCGGGCTGGAACGCTATAACTGGATCAAGCCGTCCAGCCACAAGCCGGCGCCCAAGCTGGGCTACGTGGTGCCGGTCAAGGAGTGGGGCTGGATGCTGGGCACCGGCATCTATCTGGACGATGTGGACGCCGCCCTGGCCAAGGTGGACGCGCAGCAGCGCGGCAATATCCGCAACACCTTGCTGTGGATGGCGGCCATTGCGGCGCTGGCGCTGCTGGCGGTGGGCGTGTCGGGCCTGGCGCTCAACATCCGCGACAACCGCGTGGCCGACGCCAAACTCAAGGCGCTGGCGCAGCGCGTGGTCGAATCGCAGGAGGAGGAGCGGGCGCGCCTGTCGCGCGACCTGCACGACGGCATCAGCCAGTGGCTGGTATCGATCAAGCTGCAGATCGAAGCGGCCATCATCCGCCTCGCCAACCCCGGCCAGCAGGACAAGGCCAAAGCCGCCTTCGAACACACGGTGGAGCAGCTGAAGAATGTGCTGGGCGAGGTGCGCCGCATCTCGCACAACCTGCGCCCCGCCATCCTGGACGACCTGGGCCTGGCCGCCGCGCTGGACCACCTGGCCGATGAATTCCGCGTGCACAGCGGCGTGCAGGTGGCGTTTTCCGCCAACGGCTGCACCGACCGCCTGCCGGACGTGGCCAACACGGTGCTGTTCCGCATCGCCCAGGAAGCCTTGACCAATATCGAGCGCCACGCCGGCGCCACCCGCATCAGCATCGACCTGGAAGCCGATGCCGAGCGCGTCTCGCTGCGCATCGCCGACAACGGCTGCGGCTTCGACGCGGAAGGCATCGCCGGCCACCCCAAGCGCGGCATCGGCTTGCGCAATATGATGGAACGGATGGAGGCCATCGGCGGCAAGTTTCGCATCGAATCCTCCCCGGCCGGCACGGTGGTGCTGGCCCTTGTGGAAAACCGGAGCAAAGAATGACCAGGATTTTGTTAGTGGACGACCATCCCCTCGTGCGCGACGGCCTGCGCGCGCGGCTGGAAGCGATGGCGCAGTTTGAAGTCGTGGGCGAAGCCGGCAGCGCGGCCGAGGCGTTGGAAGCGGCGCGCCAGCACCAGCCCGACCTGGTCCTGATGGACATCAATATGCGCGGCACCAACGGCATCGAGGCCACCGCGCAATTCAGGCAGCAGTTCCCGCAGATCGCGGTGCTGATCCTGTCCATGCACGACAAGCTGGAATATGTGAGCCAGGCCATCCAGGCCGGCGCCCGCGGCTACGTGCTGAAAGACGCGCCGGGCAAGGACATCGTGGTCGCCATCGAGACCGTGATGGGCGGCGGCATCTACTACAGCGCCAACCTGGCGCAGCAACTGGCCAAGCCGCTGGCGCAGGACAACCAGTTGACCTCGCGCGAGGCGGAAGTGCTGCGCCATCTGGCCAACGGCGAATCGAACAAGCATATCGCGCGCGAACTCGACCTGAGCGTGCGCACGGTGGAAACCCACCGCCTCAACATCAAACGCAAGCTCGGCATCGAAGGCCAGGCAGAATTGATCAAGTTTGCCGTGCAACACGCACAATTCGGGAAGTAATAATTGCAGAATTAATCATTTATGTATCGTTGCGGGTACAAAGCCGGCAATTCGATGCTCTCCTCTATGGGCGGAAACCTGACTTTTGAGCAATTTCTGTTATATTCCCCAAGTCTTGTAACACGGGTGTGGCAGTGAGCGCACAATGGTTGCTTTACATCAATAAAACATTTACCATTGTTGCAATAACCGCACCGAGATTCCGATGTTTGCGCCTGATTCAAATTCGTTTCCGCTGGTGGGAATCAAGCCTGTCCTCAACGCCCAGAACCAATGGGCCGGACTAGCGCTTCAAATGCCGTGCGCCGCCACCGTGCCGGCGCTGCAATCCCTGTTGGGATGCGAAGAATCCCAGGAACTGGGTGCCATTGATTACTACATTCCCCTGGCCGACCCGCTGGCGCTGGAGCCGGCGCAGCTCGATGCGCTGCCGCTAAGCCGCATGGTCCTCACCGTGCCCGCCGCCAGCCTGGCCGACGGCGCCGTGCAACGGCGCTGCAAGGAATTGTCCGACCGCGGCCTGCGCCTGATGGCCGACGGCGAAGTGAATATCACCGCCGCCCAATGCGGCATCCGCGGCCTGGATGTCGACTGCGCCGACGCGCTGCCCAGCGCCCTGGCCATGATGACGCTGCCCGGCCCGCACCTGGCCCGTAACGCGTATGCCATGCCGCCCGGCTTTGCGCTGCTGCGCGGCGAGCTGCCGCGCGCCGAGGAGCACGATGCAGGGCAGGGCGACGGCACCTCGCGCAAACGCCTGCTTGCCCTGCTTGGCCTGCTGGCGCAGGACGCCGATTCGCGCGAACTGGAAACCCTGCTCAAGCAAGACCCGGCCCTGTCCTACCAGCTCCTGAAGCTGGTGAATTCGGCCGCCTTCGCGCCGAACAGCAACCCAATCCACAACTTCGGCCAGGCCATCAACATGCTGGGCCGCCGCCAGCTGCAACGCTGGCTGCAGCTGCTGCTGTACGCGCGCCAGCAGGACGACGGCCAGGCCAACGCCTTGCTGCCGCTGGCCGCCCTGCGCGCGGCGCAAATGGAAGCCCTGTGCAAGCTGAAAGACGGCGACCGCGACGAGCAGGACCTGGCCTTCCTGGTCGGCGTGTTCTCGCTGCTGGACGTGCTGCTGGCCATGCCGATGACGGAAATCGTTTCAGCCCTGAACCTGGATCTGGACGTGGTGGCAGCCCTGCTCGATCGCAGCGGCCAGCTGGGCGAGATGCTGGCCCTGGTGGAAATGCACGAACCGCAAAGCAGCGCCCTGGCCGATGTCGGCATCGACAACGAAACCTACTGGCGCAGCCTGTTGCAGGCCTACCAGTGGGCGCTGCAAGTTAGCCGGAACGTGTAACGATGCACGTCCCGCCAGTGTCCGACTTCCTCACCAGCAGCGCCGCCTTGTGCGACGCCGTGCTGCGCCTGCGCGGCCCGGCCCTGGTGGAGGAGATGGGCCGCATCGTGCGCGACGTCACCGGCAGCCCGCATGGCCGCTACGTGCCGCAGGATATGACGCCCGCCGCCGGCCTGCCTGGCTGGGAGAGCGGCCTGTCGCAATTGATCCAATTTGATAACAATTACTTCGGCCGCTTTGAAGTATCGGGCCGCGACAGCTACACTGATACGACCAGGCAGCACCTGGCCAGTCTGGCCAGCCTGGCCGGCAGCGTATTGCAGGTGCATTCGGTGGCGCAGCGCACCACCCACGCCTATGTGCAGGTGGAAGCGCGGCTCCAGCATCAATCGCAAATCCTGGACCAGATCCACGAATCGGTGCTGACGATGGACTTGAACGGCTTCATCACCAGCTGGAACAAGGGCGCCGAGCGCCTGTTTGGCTATTCGGCGGTGGAGGCGGTCGGGCGCAACATCATCTTCCTGTACGACGACGAAGACGAAACCTTCGACGACTCCTTCCTGGCCGACGGCGGCCGCCTGATGGAAGTGCGCCGCAAAAAGAAGAACGGCGAAATCTTCTGGGCCAGCCTGTCGCTGTCGCCCTTGTGCGATATGGAAGACCGCTCGATCGGCCTGATCGCCTACCTGACCGACATCACCGAGCGCAAACAGGCGGAGGAGCGCATCCACCACCTGGCCTATTACGACGCGCTGACCAACCTGCCCAACCGCTCCCTGCTCACCAAGCTGGTGGACCAGGCCCTGACCGTGGCCCAGCGCAGCAAGCTGCACGGCTGCGTCATGTTCATTGATTTGAACCGCTTCAAGCTGATTAACGACACGCTGGGCCGCACCATCGGCGACGCCGTGCTGCGCGAAGTGTCGCAGCGCTTCCGCATGGCGCTGCGCGACCAGGATATTGTGGCGCGCCTGTCCGGCGACGAATTCGCGGTCGGCCTGTTCGACATCAACCAGCACTACGAAGCGAGCATGGTGGCCAACAAGCTGCTGGCAGCGCTGAACGAACCATTCCTGATCGACGGCCACGACCTGCGCGTGAGCGCCTCGATCGGCATCAGCGTCTATCCGCAAGACGGCAACGACGCCGAAACCCTGCTGCGCCTGGCCGATATCGCCATGTACCGCGCCAAGCAGAACGCCAGCACCGAGGGCGAGCACATCGCCTTCTACAGCCAGGATATGAACAAGGGCATGCAGGAACGCATGCGCATTGAATCGGGCCTGCGCCAGGCGCTGGGCAACGGCCAGCTGCTGCTGCACTACCAGCCCAAATTTGAAATCAGCTCCGGCAAGATCATCGGCGCCGAAGCACTGGTCCGCTGGAAGCACCCCGAGCGCGGCCTGGTGCCGCCGGCCGAATTCATTCCCCTGGCGGAAGCCACCGGCCTGGTGGTGCAGGTGGGCGAATGGGTGCTGGAAGCCGCCTGCGCGCAAGCCCAGGCCTGGAAGGAAAAAGGCCTGCCGCCGGTGCGCCTGGCGGTCAACGTATCGGCGCGCGAATTTACTTCGGCCCTGCCGGGGCGCGTGATGGAAACCCTGCAGCGCTACGGCCTGGAGCCGTCCTGGCTGGAGCTGGAAATCACCGAATCGACCCTGATGCACAATATCGAGCGCGTGATCGGCATCATGGACCGCCTGACGGCGCACGGCATCACCCTGTCGCTGGACGACTTCGGCACCGGCTATTCCAGCCTGTCCTACCTGAAGCGCTTCCCGATCGACACGCTGAAGATCGACCGCTCCTTCACCACCGGCATCCCGGTCGATACCAACGACTGCGCCATCGCCAGCACCATCATCAGCATCGCCCAGCAGCTCAAGCACAAGGTGATCGCCGAAGGCGTGGAAACGGTGGAGCAGCTGGCCTTCCTCAAGGACTCCGGCTGCGACGAAGTGCAAGGCTACCTGTTCTCGCGCCCCTTGCCGGCGCAGGAATTTGAAAAGGCGCTGGTGCAGAACTGGGCGCCACCGCAAGCCGTCGCCGCCAACGCGAGCTGACCATGAAACGCGCCGCCGCCCTGGCCTTGCTCCTTGCCTGCAGCATGCAGGCGGCAGGGCAGGGGGCTGCGCACGACGCCCGCCCCCGCATCAAATTCGGCGTACAGGACGACATCGCCCCCTTCGTCATGCCCGACCGCCACAGCGGCCTGCTGGTCGATGTCCTGCGCGACGCCATGGCCACGCAGGGCGTCACCGCCGAATTCATCTACCTGCCCAAAAAACGCACCGAAGAAGCCCTGCGCAGCGGCCTGGTGGACGTCTCCACCAGCGGCAAGCCCGCCGTGCCGCTGCCGGGCGTTTTCAGCCGCTGGCCGGTGACCAGCTTCCACAACCAGGCGATCACACGGCGCGCCCATTTGCCGCGCCTCGACTCCGTGGCCGACCTGGCGCGCTACCGCGTGTCCGCCTTCTTTGGCGCCGCCGAAATGCTAGGCCAGGCCTACCGCGATGCCGCCCTGCGCAACCCGCGCTACCAGGAACCGAAGACCCTGCAATCGCCCTTGCTGGTGCTGCGCCAGGTGGACGTGGTGATCTCGCAGAAGGACATCTTCCACTACTACCTGCACCGCCAGTCCTACCAGCGCGACGGCGACTTCGACCTGGCCTATCACGACATCATCGGCAAGCCGAATGAATACTGGTTCGTGTTCCGGCTGGCCGAACAGCGCGACGCCTTCGAGCGCGGCATCGCCGCCCTCTACAAATCCGGTGACATGGACCGCTTGTTCGAACGCTACGCCAAGGCCTACGGGACTTCGCGCGAGTTCTTCCAGCCGCTGGACTGCCAGTTCGCCGCAGTCAAACCCAAGGGCTGCTAGCGCGATTGTCGCGCTGCCAGGAATAGGGCAGGGAGCGGTTTCATGGTGACAAAAAAGGCGGCCTCCGGGCCGCCTTTTCAGTGGGTGGAATGGAAAGCTTATTGCTTCTTGCGGCGCGCCGCAGCCAGGCCCGCCAGGCCCAGACCCAGCAGGGCCAGCGATGCCGGCTCCGGCACATCCGCCGGCGCGGTGCGCGCCTCGTTGCCGACCAGCTGGATCGCGTCGATCTCCTCCCAATCGCCGTGGCGGCTGGTGTCGACGTACACCTTCAGGCCTTTCACGGTAAAGGCGGTCTCGCTCCAGTTCACCGCAAAGTTATGCGGCGTATTGGCCAGGCTGGTGTCTGCGCCGCTCCATACCTTATGCAGGTTGCCGAAGGTATCGATCGCATCGACCTGGTAGACGAAGCCGTTGCCGGACACTTCGCGGATCACCGCGCCGGTCGCATAGACTGCCGTATCAAAGCCGATCGACAGCCATTCCAGCGTGCCGCCACGATACTGCGGCGCCCAGGCGCCAGCGATATCGCCATAGGTGGGGCGATTTGGCGCGCCCAAGGCTTGTGCCGCAGCCCAGGAGGAGGTGTTGTATTGGGTGCTGAAGCCGATGACATTGCTGCCCCATTGGGAGATGACACCAGCTTGGACTGCACCGCTGCCGGCCAGGGAGGCCGCAGCGATGAGGATGGAAGCGAAGGTTTTCTGTTTCAGGTTCATATTATTTGTCAAAAAATAATCGGAACCTACGCTATAGCAACTAACGTGCCTATTGCGGGAAAGCCAACGTTTTCAATGAGTTAATCCAGGGTTCCTGGAAAAGTGCTCAGGGAGTGTAAAAATTTCCGACACGCAACGACGCGTGCGGCTCAACCCCAACCGTACCAAGCGTCGCGCAGTTCGCCGACTTTCACGTCGGTCAGCAGGCCTTGCTTCGCCAGCCAATCCTGCACCAGCTTACGGTGGCTATCCTCGACCTTGCCGTAGGCCTTGTGCGACACCACGAAACCGCTGAATTCAGCGCTGTAGCCGCCACCAAAAGCCAGGCCATTGGCTTCAATCGCTTCGGTCAGGAAGCGCATCAGCAGGCCATCGCGCTCAGATTCGGAAGGGTTGCCGACCAGTTTCGCATCGACCATAAAGCCGAGTTCCTGGAACTCACCGAGGTGTTTTTTCTTGAGTTGACGTTTGTTGTAGCGGCGTGCTGCAGTCATAGTATTCCTTAAAAGTAAGCTGGGCGATTTTATCACCGCCCCTCACGCTCGTCACCGGGCACGCGGCGCACCAGCGTTGCGGAGGGAGGGAGGGCGGAGCCATCCCTGCCCAGTGGCTCCATGCGTGGAACTGGCTTGCCATTGCGTTTATCGACCAGTACGGAATGGCGCTCACCACGCTGGAACAAGTGCTGCTCACCCCATTGGCGCAGCGCCACCACAATCGGAAACAGGCTTTCCCCTTTGGCCGTCAGTACGTACTCCTGGTAGGCCGTGCCATCCGACGCATCCTGCAACGCAAGAATGTCTGCTTCCACGAGGCCGCGCAGGCGGTCCGACAAAATGTTCCGCGCCACGCCCAGGCTACGCTGGAAGTCGCCGAAGCGGCGCGTTCCGTCAAAGGCATCGCGCACGATCAGAAGCGACCAGCGATCCCCGATCAGGTCGACCGAGCGCGCGACCGGGCACGGCTCGTCGCTTATTGGTTTGCGGGATGGCATGCAGTCTCCATCAGGTTATGGTGGTTGCATTTTAAAACTACATGCTCTACCCTTCAACTGGTTTTAATTTGAAACTGGTTTGCAGAGAGTGAACATGATGAAAACAAACAATGCATCGCCTCGGCCGTCGGACATGCCTCGTAGCCTGGTCTGGCTATTCGCCATTGCCAGCGGCTTGAGCGTGGCAAACGTGTATTACGCCCAGCCCCTGTTGGATACGTTGGCGCGCGACTTCGGCATCACCCACGCTGCAGTCGGCAGCGTGGTCACCGCCACGCAGCTCGGTTGCGCCCTGGCGCTGTTGTTGTTGGTTCCCCTGGGTGACCGCATCGAGCGCCGCCGTCTGATGGCGCTGCAACTGATGTTGTTGGTGGCGGCATTGGCCGCAGTTGGCATCGCACGCTCAGCGCCGGCGCTGATGGCTGGCATGCTTGTCGTAGGCATGCTGGGTACCGCCATGACGCAGGGCTTGATCGCCTACGCAGCCAGCGCAGCTACGCCCCATGAGCAAGGGCGTGTTGTCGGCGCAGCGCAAAGTGGCGTGTTCATTGGATTGCTGCTGGCACGCGTGTTCTCCGGCGCCGTCAACGACATGCTGGGTTGGCGCGGCGTGTACCTTGGTGCGGCGGTACTGATGCTGGCGATTGCGTTGCCATTGTGGCGGCGGCTGCCCGCATTGCCGGTCAAGCCGGACGCCTTGAGTTACCCGCGCCTGCTTGCCTCCATGGCGGCGCTGCTTAAGGAAGAGAAAGTCCTGCAAGTGCGAGGCGTGCTTGCGATGCTGATGTTCGCCGCCTTTAACATCTTCTGGAGTGCGCTGGTGTTTCCATTGACTGCACCCCCATATGGCTTCTCGCACACCGCCATCGGAGCTTTCGGGCTGGCAGGCGCGATTGGCGCCTTGGCCGCCATGCGTGCAGGACATTGGGCCGATCGTGGCTACGCCGACCGCACCAGTGCGTTTGCCCTGATAGCATTGCTGGCGGCTTGGTGGCCGTTATCGCTGATGGAGCGCTCGCTTGGCGCGCTGGTGATCGGGATCATCGTACTGGATTTGGGTGGCCAGGCGCTGCACGTGACCAACCAGAGCATGATATTCCGCACAAGGCCGGAAGCACATAGCCGGTTGGTCGGGCTATATATGCTGTTCTACGCGGTAGGTAGCGGTCTGGGGGCGATTGGGACGACGGTGACTTACGCGCATGCGGGCTGGCAAGGTGTATGTCAGCTGGGCGCGGCGGTTAGCTTGTCAGCGTTGGTGTTCTGGTGGGCGACACGTCGCTTCACGTCTCACTGTTTTGCGAAAAGCCCTTTAAATTCAGGCTGTTAGCTTGCTGTTGGCGGAAGCGGTGAGATTCGAACTCACGAACGGGATTAACCGTCGGCAGTTTTCAAGACTGCTGCCTTCAACCACTCGGCCACGCTTCCGGAGTGCCGCATTATACAGAATTCACCGCGCCGCAGCCAAGCCTTGGCAGAAAGCGCGGCACCGGTGCGGTCAGGCGCCTCCCTGGACTGCGGCGGAGGAGGCCAATTCTTCGATCAGGGCGAGCGTACTGCTTGCCGGCATAGCGTACGGATCAAACACCGGCAAGGGCGAGTAGCGCAGCACCGTGGCGGCGTTCAGTTTGTCGAGGTTGGTCTGGCCCATCACCCAGCCCGAGTAATGCCGCTCCTGGATCTCCTCATAGTGGAGCAAGGTCACGTCGCTATGGCGCTGGTCGCGCAAGATGCGTGCGTAGAGCTGGTTGACCTGGTCGCGTCCACCTTCCAGCAGTTGCAGAAAGTAGTGCTGGCTGTGGCATAGCACGCCTGTGATGCCGGCGTCCGGATTGTGCAGCCTGGCCTTTTGCAGGATGGCGTTGATGGTGGCCGTGTCGGCACCGTACACCGCGCGGCTAGCGTAAAGAAGTTGCACGAGCATTTAGGGCTCCTGGTAAGGTGCGGTCAGCGTTTGATCAGGGACAGGAATTCTCGGCGCAATGCGGGGTCCTTGAGGAAGGAGCCGTGCATGACGCTGTTGACCATCAGCGCGTCGGTGTCTTTCACGCCGCGCCAGTGCATGCAGAAGTGCTCGGCCTCCATGATGACGGCCAGGCCGTCCGGCTGCATTTTTTCCTGCAGCAGATCCGCCAGTTGCTTCACTGCCTCTTCCTGGATCTGTGGGCGGTTCATGACCCATGCTGCAAGGCGCGCATATTTCGAAAGTCCAATCAGGTTGGAGTGCTGATTGGGCATGACGCCAATCCAGACTTTGCCCATGATCGGGCAAAAGTGGTGCGAGCAGGCGCTGCGTACCGTGACCGGACCAATGATCATCAGTTCATTCAGGTGGGCCACGTTGGGGAATTCGGTGACCGCCGGTTCTGGCGTGTAACGTCCTCCAAAGACTTCCTGCAGATACATCTTGGCGACGCGGCGCGCAGTGTCCTGCGTATTGTGGTCGCTGCTGGTGTCAATCACCAGGCTTTCGAGCACGCCTTGCATGCGCTGGCTGACTTCATCCAGTAATTCCTCCAGTTCGCCGGGAATGATGTGGTGCGCGATATTGTCATTGGCGTGAAACCGCTCTTTGCTCGCCATAAGGCGGGCCCGGATGCGAGCCGATACCGGCATCGTTTCGTTCTCGCTGACGGGTATGTAGGATGTGGCCATGGTGTGTCTCACAGGGCGGGTTGTGCGTTAGGCCAGCAGGCCTGGATTGAGCTGCCAGATTCGGTAGCAGAGAACGCCTGCGAAGCTGACCCAGGCAAGGTAGGGCACCAGCAGGATCGCGGCCAAGCGTTCGCGCCGTGCAAAGAGCACCATCGTCGCCACAATCGCAATCCACATCAGCACAATGCATAAGCTGGCCATGGCGCCGAGGTGCCATGCGAAGAACAGCCAGCTCCATAAGCTGTTAAGCACCAGCTGCAGCACGTACATCAGCGCCGGGGGCAGACGGCCTTCGTGCGCACGGCTCCACGACCGCCAGGCGGCAAATCCCATCAGCGCGTACAAAACAGTCCAGACCGGGCCAAATAGCCAGGCGGGCGGCGCCCAGTCGGGACGTACCAATTGGGCGTAGAAGCTGGGCGCCTGGGCGGAGCCGGCGGCACCTATCGCGGCAAAGGCGAAGGTCACGACCAACCATGCGGCTAGCGCGAAATAGGATGGGCGGGAAGGGGTGGTGGTCGGTGCAAGCGTCATCTTCGTGAGAGGGTGAGTTATCTTGCTGCCCATGGTACTACTAACCAGTAATAAATGCTACTGATTAGTAGCTTTGGTGTTTTAACGGGCGGGGAAGCGCCTGGCGGCGCCGCTTACCTGCTATGCGGAGCGCCGCGTAGTCTCGCGCACCACCAGTTCCACCGGCGGGATCGCGCCGTCCGCTGGCTCGCCGTTGATCAGGCGCAGCATGGACTGCACGGCGGTCTGGCCGATCACGTACAGCGGCTGGCGCACGGTGGTCAGCGGCGGCGTGGTGTAGGAGGAGCCGGGCAGATCATCGAAGCCGACCAGCGACACGTCGTCCGGCACGCGAATGCCTTTGCGGTACAGGAACAGGCGCGCGCCGTAGGCCGTCTGGTCGTTCACCGCGAAGACGGCGGTGAAGGGCTGGCCGCTGTCGTACAGGCGGTTCATGGCCAGCAGGCCGCCGCTTTCATGCAGGGTGCCTTCCACCACCAGCGCCGGGTCGAAGGCGATGTCGGCTTCCTTCAGTGCGCGTTGGTAGCCGGCCAGGCGCTCCACCGAGTCGCGGTTTTCCACCGGCCCGCTCAAGTGGGCGATGCGGCGGTGTCCCAGTTCGATCAGGTGGCGCACGGCCAGCCAGGCGCCGTGTTCGTTATCCAGCTTGTAGCCGACGGCGCGCTCGGTTTGCAGCACGCGGCCCAGGGAGACGATGGGGCGCTGCTCGGCAAAGCGCAGCACCGTGTCGTCCGTCATGCGGCCGGTCAGCAGGATGATGCCGTCCACTTTGCGCGCCAGCAGCAGGCGTATGCGCTCCGCTTCTTCGTCGGCATTCCAGTGGCCGCTGACGATCACGGAGGCGTAGCCGGTGCCTTTCAGCCCATCGTCCACACCGTGCAGGATTTCGTCGAAGAAGGGCGATGCAATGTCCTGCACCACAATCCCGATCGTCATCGTGCGGCCATGTTTCAGGCTTTGCGCCATCTGGTTGGGCGCGAAATTCAGTTCGCTGATGGCGGCCAGCACGGCCTGGCGTTTGTCGTCGGCCACCTTGGCGGTGCCGTTCAGGATGCGCGAGACGGTGGCAGGGGAGACGCCGGCGCGGCGGGCGACGTCAGTCAGTGTGGCGGGGGCGTTCAACGGTTGTTCTCTTCCTGAAAAGCTTTTCACGCGAGATTACCAGAAATCCAACGCAGTGCACAGCAAGCTGATGCCGCTGCAGCCGGCGTGGCGCCTTGTTCCTACGATGTCAAAAAATCTGTTGACTTTTTATTTTTATGAAATGTACTATGAAATCGTTTTCAAGAAATAAGAAATCGTTTTCATACCTACAACGGAGACAACAATGAAGTTTTCTGCAATCCAGGTCGGGGTGCTGGCCCTGCTCGCGTCGACCAATGGCGCATATGCGCAACAAGCTGCCGCGCCTGCCGCCCAGGCGGCCAACAACGAATCCACCGTCGTGCCGGAAGTGCTGATCACGGCGACCAAGCGCACCACCTCCCTGCAAAAGACTCCGGTGGCGGTCACCGCCCTGGACGCAGCGGCGCTGGAAGACGCCCACGTGCAGACCATCCAGGACGTGACCCACCTGGTGCCGAGCTTCCAGGCCACCGGCCAGGGCGACCACGGCGTCATCACCATGACCATGCGCGGCGTCGGCAACGACTCCGCCAAGACCGAATACGCCGACCCGGAAGTGGCCTTCTTCGTGGACGGCATCTACTCGCCGCGCCCAGAAGGCGCCACCGCGCTGCTGTTCGACGTGGACGCGATTGAAGTGCTGCGCGGCCCGCAAGGTACGCTGTGGGGCCGCAACTCCACCGTCGGCGCGGTCAATATGCAGACCGTCAAGCCGAAGCTGGGCGTGGTGTCGGGCACCGTGTCGGGCGGCCTGGGCGACTACTCCCGCATGGGCGCGCGCGCCGCGCTGAATGTGCCGACCGGCGAACACTCCGCCCTGCGCGTGGCCCTGATCCATGAAGAGCACGACGGCTATGTGAAGTACCAGACCTTGCCGAATATTTCGATCGCCGACCAGCGCGCCGCCTACCTTGCCAGCGGCGGCGACCCGGCCAAGTTCAAGCCGATCAACCCCAACAACTACGTCACCAACGGCCCGCGCTACAACGCGCAGAACCAGAGCGGCGTGCGGGTCAGTTGGCTGTACCAGCCGAGCGACCGCCTGAAGTGGAACATCTCCTACGAGCGCTTCCAGGATCGCGGCACCCCGAGCATGAACCTGATGCAGACCCCGCGCGCTGGCCAGGACGAATGGTCGGCCCTGATCGACACCGCGCCTTTCCTGCACCGTAATGTAAACACAGTGCGCAGCCGCGTGGACTACCTGGTGAACCCGGATATCGCCTTTGCCTATATCGCCGGCTTCTCCAAGTTCTCCGGTTCCTCCACCTATGACCAGGACGGCGGACGCCTGCTGCCGACCAGCTTCACCACCGGCGGCGATTTCCAGGCCAATAACACGGTCTGGTCCAAATACAAGAGCAACAGCCACGAGCTGCAGCTGCAATCGACCGGCACCCGCGAAATCGACTGGCAGATCGGCGCCTACTATGCGGCGGAAGACAACGGCATCCGCTTCGACATCCCGATCATGCACGGCACCCAGGACGGCAGCGTGGTGTGGCAGGGCTCCTTTATCCAGCCGAAAGAGACGGTGGATTCGCGCGCCATCTTCGGTCAGGCAACCTGGAACCTGGCGGGTGGCTGGCACGTGACCGGCGGCTTGCGCTACACCTCGGACAAGCGCACCAACGAAGGCGGCAACGGCTACACCTGGAACTACGACCCGAACGTGCCGCAGCTGCCGGTCACGCCGAACATCGACCCGACCAAGCCGGGCCAAGGCTACAACCCGAGCGTGCCTTCCAATGATGGCCGCTACAAGGGCAGCAAGATGACCGGCCTGGCGCGCCTGAGCTACGACATCGACAAGAACCACATGCTGTACGCCAGCGTTTCCACCGGCTACAAATCGGGCGGCCTGCAGGACGGCGGCCGTACCTACGGCGCGGAGACCCTGACCAACTACGAGTTCGGCAGCAAGAGCACCTTCCTGGGCGGCGCGCTGCGTATCAATAACGCAGCCTACTACCTGGACTTCAAGGACTTCCAGTTCTCGTCGCCGGTCACCAATCCGGATGGCTCGCACACCTTCGTCACCAGCAATGTGGACGGCGCCAAGGTCTGGGGCCTGGAGTCGGAAATCCAGGCCAAGCTGTCGCCGGACGACAAAGTGGCGCTGGCGCTGGCGTACACCAACACCAAACTGGGCTACCTGGTGGCCGGTTCCAACGACTACTCGCTGCCGTTCTGCCCAGAGCTGAACGCCACCTGCCTGGACGTGACCGGCAATACCATGCCGCACGCGCCCAAGTTCTCGATGCAACTGAACTACCAGCACACCTTCCGCCTGGCGGACGGCAATTCCCTGGTGCCGCGTGTTTCGGCGCACTACGAGACCAAGTCCGAGCTGTCGGTCTTCAACTTGGGACCGGAAGACCAGCAAAAGGCTTACACCAAGTTCGACATCGGCCTGCGCTACCAGGGGCCAAAGCAGTTCTGGGTGGACGCCTTCGTGCGTAACGTCGGCGACAAACGTATCAAGACTAGCGCCATGAATGGCGGCAATGTGTGGGTGGCGCAGTACCTGCCACCACGCACCATCGGTGTTAACGCGGGCATAGACTTCTAAGCCCGTGGCAACCGGCCTGCCTCGTCCCCCGGGGCAGGCCACCTTCCTTTCCCCCGCATCCATCTAAGAAATCAGCATGAAAGACACACGCCTGCCACCCGACTTCCTCTGGGGCGTAGCCACCAGCGCCTTCCAGATCGAGGGCGCCAACCAGGAGGACGGCAAAGGCCTCTCCATCTGGGACGTATTCTGCAGCACGCCCGGCAAGATCAAGGACGGCAGCGATGGCAGCGTCGCCTGCGACCATTACCACCGCTACCGCGAAGACGTGGGCATCATCGATTCGCTCGGCGTGGATGCCTACCGCTTCTCCATCGCCTGGTCGCGCGTGCAGCCGCAAGGCAAGGGCGCCTGGAACGAAGCCGGCTTCGCCTTCTACGAACGCCTGATCGACGAGCTGGAAGCGAAGGGCAAGCAAGCCTATGTCACGCTGTATCACTGGGACTTGCCGCAAGGCCTGCAGGAAGAGGGCGGCTGGCTTAATCGCGACACCTGCTACCACTTCGCCGCCTATGCGGCGGAAGTGGCGCGCCGCTTCGGCGACCGGGTGGCCAGCATCGCCACGCATAATGAACCCTGGTGCACCGCCAACCTAGGCTATGGCAACGGCCAGTTCGCACCCGGCGTGCGCGACGCCAAAGCTGCCGTGCAGGTATCGCACCACCTGTTGCTGTCGCACGGCCTGGCCATGACCGCCATGCGCGCCGTCGGTAAAAAGGCCAAGCTGGGCATCGTCCTGAATCAGTGGACCGCCGACCCGGCCACCGACAGCGCGGACGACCGCGCCCTGGCCGAATGGGAATACGCGCGTTCGGTACAATGGTTCATGGACCCGATTTTCAAAGGACGCTATCCAGAACTGGCCTTGCGCGGCCACGGCGGCAACGCGCCGCATGTCGAGCCGGGCGATATGGCTGTGATCCAGCAGCCGATCGATTTCCTCGGCGTGAACTACTACTTCCGCGCCTTCTGCAGCGCCGAAGACCCGCCGCGCACGCCGCCGCTGGAAAACGGCCGCACCGACATGGGCTGGGAAATTTATCCGCAGGGCCTGACCGAGCTGCTGCTCAAACTGAAAGGCGAGTACGAGCTGCCGCCGATCTATATCACCGAGAACGGCATGGCTAGCAGCACGCCCGACCACGACGAGGAGCGAATTTCCTTCATCCGCCGCCACTTCGACGCCATGGCCAGCGCCGTGGAGCAGGGCGTGGATGTGCAGGGCTACTTCATGTGGAGCCTGCTTGATAACTTCGAATGGGATTCCGGCTACGCCAAGCGTTTCGGCATCGTCCATGTCGATTATGCGACCCAGAAGCGCACCCTGAAGGACAGCGCGCACTGGTACCGCGAATTCATCAAGGCCCAACGTTCATGAACCGTTCTCCCTTGCTGTGGGTGCCCTCCGGCTACTTCTCCATGGCCATGGGCTACATCATGCTGACCAGCGTCACGGCCATCATGTTCAAGAACCTGGGCATGGACAACGGCCAGGCCGCCCAGTATTCGAGCATGCTGATCCTGGCCTACACCATCAAGCCGCTGTTCGCGCCGGTGGTGGAGATGTACCGCACCAAAAAGTTCTTCGTCATTTGCATGCAACTGCTGCTCGGCCTGGGCTTTGGCGCGGTGGCCCTGGTCATGGGCATGCCCGGCGCCATGGCGATGATGATGGTGCTGTTCTGGATCATGTCCTTCATCGGCGCCACCATGGACATTGCCAGCGACGGCGTCTATGTCACCTCGCTCGACTCGCGCAGCCAGTCGCTGTACTGCGGCGTGCAGGGGCTGAGCTGGAATATCGGCCCGGTGGTGGCGTCCGGCGTGCTGGTCTACCTGAGCGGCTACCTGCACACCTCCCACGGCATGGATTGGCTGGGCGCCTGGCGCATGGTGTTCATCGCGGTGGCGGTGCTGCTGCTGGCGATGACGGCCTGGCATTGGCGCGTCATGCCGGAGGGCGCGCGCGCCGCCGACACGCCGGAAAACCTGGGCCAGGCGGGCTTCATCCTGCGCGATGCCTTCAAGACCTTCTTCGAGAAGCGCGGCGTCTGGACCATGATGGCGTTTGCGCTGCTGTACCGCGTGTCCATCGGCCTGCTGGAAAAGATCGGCCCCTTCTTCATGGTCGATCCGGTGGCGAAGGGCGGTCTGGGCATGTCCAACGAACTGCTGGGCATCGTCTACGGCACGTATGGCCTGCTGGCCGTGCTGGCCGGCTCGCTGGCAGGCGGCTGGTATCTTGCGCGCCATGGCTTGAAGCCGGTGCTGTTCAAACTGTGCTGCGTGCTGAATATCCCGATTGCCACCTTCCTGCTGATGGCGATCTACCAGCCCACCAACCTGTGGGTGATCGGCGCCGGTGTTGTGATCGAAAAATTCACTTTCGGCTTTGGCTCCGTCGGCTTCATGATCTACCTGATGCAGCAACTAGCGCCGGGCAAATACACCACTACCCACTACGCCTTCGGCACCGGTTTAATGGGCCTGTGCGGCATGTTGACCGGCATTGTGAGCGGGCACCTGCAGGAAGCCATGGGTTACGTGAATTACTTCTGGCTGGTGATGGCGGCCACCATTCCATCCTTCATCGTCACCTGGTACGCGCCGTTCCACCATGGTGAGCAGGCCGCGCCCGCAGCCCCGGTCAAGGAGCTGTGCGAGAGCAGTACTGGCTGACCAGGGGGATGTACTCGGCGTGCGGCCCCAGTCCGACTGAGGCCCGGCGCTGGTCAAGTCCGGCCGGGTCTTCGATTTCGAAGGCGACCCATTTGCCCGAGTCATCGCAACTGCCCTGCGTGCCGTAGCGTTGCGGTGTCGTGACACGGTCGTGCAGGTAGGCGAAATTGCGCGGCTCCACTTCGCCGGCCGGCAGCTTCTCCAGCAGGGCCAGCACGGAACGCTGGAAGTCGCGGTCCTCGTCCGCATGCTGCGCCAGCAGCCAGGCGGCGCGCGCGGCGGGCTTGCCGACTTTTGAGATGGACGGCCAGCCATACTGCGCGATGATTTCCTTCAAGCGCTGCGTGTTCGCGCTGTCCACTGCGCGGAATTTCTCGAAATCGATCGGTTGGGCGGTGCGTACCGCCTGGTCGCGCTCCTTCATCTGTAGCAGCTCGCGCTGCAATGCGGGATCGATATCGGCGTGGGCTAAGGAGGCCAGCAGCAGGCTGGCGATCAGTGCGGAGATGATTCTGCTCATGCTGCAATGATGCGTTATTTGCAATTTCGGTGCAAGATCAGCTGCACGGCAAGGCGGGCTGGCGCTTGTCATCACGCGCATGGATCACGTCGCGGATGGCGTTGCTGACGACTTCGGGCGTGGCCAGCTGCATCTGGTGGTCGGAATCCACGATTACCTTGCAGGCCTTGGGGTACATGGCTTTGACCATAGTGCGCGTCTTGTCGTCGTTATTGGTCACGCCCAGGTCCACCGGAATCGCGCCTGGCCCTTTCGGCACATTAATCAGCCGCACCATCGGGATCGCGTCATTCCATGGCAAGTCCAGCATGGTCTGGCCGGTGCTGTTGATCTGGTCCACTTCCGCCGCCATTGCCGCATTCATGAACAGGTTTTTCGCCCAGCGCGTCATGAGCGGAAAGTCCTCCGGCTTCTTGATGATGCCGGGGTAGAGCGCATCGACCAGCACCACGCCCTGGACTTCCTGCGGATAGCTGCGCGCATACATTTGCATGTACAGGCCGCCCAGCGAGTGGCCCACCAGCACGTACGGCGGCTGCAAGCCTTGCTCGCGCAGCAGTTGGCGCAGTTCCTCCACCACGGTTTTTCCGTCGCGCGGCGTGGAAGGTTTATCGCTCTTGCCGTAACCCGGGCGGTTGTAGGCGAATACGGTCGCCTCGTTCGCCACCTCGGCAATCACCTTGTCCCATTTATCGAGCGTGCTGCGCGAACCGTTCTCGAAGACGACCGTGGGCACGTTGCCCGCCTTGTGTATCTTGAGCACTTCGACCTTGCGGCCACCCACCTCCTGCAGCAGCGCTGCGTTAGCGGCGGAGGCAGAGGCGGCGGCTGCGAACATCAAGGCCAGGGCGGCGGCCAGTTGGCGCGGAACGGTCATGCGATTCTCCATGGTTTGTGTTGGACGCCATTCTGGAGCGCTGTGCCGCACAATTCCCGCGCCGTGCGACAGGGCGTGGGAATTGCTGCCTGAATTGCAAGATTAACGGAATGGCGTTCCCCCTGCTGGGGCAACGATATGGGTAGGAGGTAGAATAAATAGTCACTAATCTGTGGGAGACCGATATGCCGCCAATCCTGTTCGCACTGCCTGGTAATGAAGCCTGCACCGCCCAACTTGCGGAACAGCTGGGCTGGGAGCAGGGCAGTTTGCAGGTGCGGCGGTTTCCGGACGGTGAGTCCTATGTCCGTTACCACTCGGACGTGAAAGGGCGCCAGGTTGTCCTGGTGTGCACCCTGGACCGGCCGGACGACCGCTTCATGCCCCTCTATTTCGCTGCCAGCATCGCGCGCGATCTGGGCGCGGCCAGTGTCGGCCTGGTGGCGCCCTACCTGGCGTATATGCGGCACGACGCCATCTTCAATCCGGGCGAGGGCATCACGTCGGCCCATTTTGCGCGCCTGGTGTCGGGCGTCTTCCACTGGATGGTGACGATCGACCCGCACCTGCACCGCCACCACGACCTGGCCGAGATCTACACCATTCCCACCCGCGTGGTGCGCGCCGCACCGCTTATCTCGCAATGGATCGCCGCCAACGTGCCGCAGCCCCTGGTGATCGGACCCGATTCCGAAAGCGAGCAATGGGCGGCGGAAGTGGCGCGCGGCGCAGGCTGCCCCTGCATCGTGCTGGAAAAAGTCCGGCGCGGCGACCATGATGTGGAAGTCTCGGTGCCGGACACCGAACGCTGGCAGCACCACACGCCGGTCATCGTTGACGATATTGCATCGACCGCGCGCACCATGATTGCCGCCGTCGGCCACGTGCGCAAAGCCGGCCTGCCGGCGCCGGTCTGCGTCGCCGTGCATCCGCTGTTCGCCGGCAGCGCCTACGAGGAGCTGGCGGCGGCCGGCGTGGCGCGCACCGCCAGCTGCGATACCGTTCCCCATGCCAGCAACGCCATCAATGTCGCATCCTTGCTCGCCCCGGCCCTGGCAGACATGACACGCGCCTCCGCCTAGGCTATATTCCTGCCTATGTGGAATTGGATACGTAATTGGTACCGCAAGCTGCGCATGCCGGCAGCCTACCGCGCTTATGAGCGCGTGCTGCGTGCCGCCCACGAGGAGGAGGCGCGCCGCAAATTTTCGACCGTGCGCTACGAAGCACGCCTGCTGGCCGCCAACAAGGCGCTGGAAGAACGTGCCCAGCGCCGCTACGACATGCCGATCGCCAAACTGCAGCTGGAAGTGGTGGCGCTGGAAAAACAGATGGAATCGTGCCGCGCCCAGTTGGTCAATTTCGAGCGCCCCTTCCGCGACGAGTACCAGCTGCTGGAGGCTGAAATGGCCTTGCTGGGCGAGCGCCGCCGCCAGGCCTATGCCGACAAGGACGCCGCCGCCATCGAAGAAGTCAACGGCGAGATCGCCGAGCTGCAAAAGCGGACCAACGCTGTGCGCGGCGACCTGGCGGTGCAAACGGATTTACGCAGCCAGGGCCTGACTCCGGAAAAACTGCGCCGCACCGTGCAACGCTGCGAAGCGCGCCTGCAAGCCGTGCAGGACGAGCAGGAGGGCTTGCGCCGCGAGAAGGCCAACTACCTGCACCACTCGCCCGACCGCGCCGAGATCGACGCCATCGAGCGCGACATGACGGCCCTGGAACGCCGCCATATCCAGTACTTGCGCGACTTCGACGCGCCGGCCGAGCGCCGCCGCCGCGAACGCGAGCACGAACAAGCCTGGCTCAACGGCGCTTAGAGCCGCTTAATCGCCCAACCTTTAATCTGCATCAATCCCGCGCGCGTTCGCGCCGGCGGCCTGCTGCCTATACTTGGTCTGTCGCGCCGTGCCTTCGCATGGCGGATTGTCGGGAGACGGGCCATGCGCAACCATTCCCTGAGCGGCAATATCGCGGCGGTGCTGCGCCGCTGCAAAGAGCTGGAGTCGTCCATGCGGAAGGTGGGTATCCCGGCCTTCCTCGCCTGCCTGCCGGTGACCCTGCTGGCGCTGCAGTACGCGCTGATGCTGCGGGAAAAGAACGCCGGCATCAGCCGCATCAGCGGCAAGATCGAAGGCTGGACTGCAACCGTGCGCGAGCTCTCGGCCCACGAGCACGGCCGCAGCGAGTTTATCGACCTGGACCGCAAGATGCGTGGCGACATCGAAGGCGCCTGCGAATCCATGCGCGCCTTGCGCGACTTGTGCGTGGAGATTTGCGCCATGTTCAGCGCCTTCGGCTACGAATCAGGCATGTTGCGGCGCTGCCGCGACCGCTTTGACACGGCGGTGAACGAGGCATGCCGCCGCTCGCAATTGCTGATGACGGCGGTGGACGAGCATGACCGCCGCGCGCTGGCCATCCGCCAGCAGGAGCATGCCATCCAGCAGGCGGGCGCGGCCAGCGCGGCCGCCCATGCCGCCCGCGTGGCCGCCGGCCTCGACGCTTAAAAGCCTTCCAGCACAATCTTGCCGCGAGCGCGGTTGCTTTCCAGCAGGGCGTGCGCGCGCTTCAGGTTGGCGGCGTTGATGCTGCCGAAGCGCTCCCCCAGTGTTGTCTTCAGCACGCCGCTATCCACCAGGCGCGCCACATCGTTCAGCAGCGCGTGCTGCTGCGCCATGTCCTCGGTTTCGAACATGGAGCGGGTGAACATGAATTCCCAGTGCAGGGATACGCTCTTGCGTTTCAGCAGGCTGACGTTGACCTGGGCCGGATCGTCGATCAGGGCCAGCTTGCCTTGCGGTGCCACCAGCTCCGCCAGCGCGCCGAAGTGGCGCTCGGTTTCGTTCAGGCTGGCGATGTAGTTGACCGGCGGCAGGCCAAGGCGGCGCATTTCTTCCTCCAGTGGCTTGCTGTGGTCGATCACGTGGTGCGCGCCCAACGATTTGACCCAGTCCGCCGTCTCGGGACGCGATGCCGTGCCGATCACGGTCAGCCCGGTCAGCTGGCGTGCCAGTTGCACCAGGATCGAGCCGACACCGCCGGCGGCGCCCGTGACCAGCAGCGATTTGCCCGCTTCGCGCGCCGAATCGCGGCTGACGCCGAGCCGGTCGAACAGCAGTTCCCAGGCGGTGATCGCGGTCAGGGGCAGGGCGGCGGCTTCCGCGAAGCTGAGCTTGGCAGGCTTGTGGCCGGCGATGCGTTCGTCCACCAGGTGCAGTTCGGCATTGGTGCCGGCGCGGGTCAGGGCGCCCGCGTACCAGACTTCATCGCCGACCTTGAACAGGGTCACGTCGGGGCCGATGGCGCGCACGATGCCGCTGGCGTCCCAGCCCAGCACCTTGTCCTCACCCGCTGCAGGGGCGACGTTGCGGCGGATCTTGGTGTCGACCGGGTTGACGGAAACGGCTTTGATTTCCACCAGCAGGTCGCGCCCGGTGGCCACCGGGGCGGGCAGCTCCACGTCCAGCAGGGCGTCCGGGTGATCGATAGGCAGAGAGGCGCGGTAGGCAACAGCTTTCATTTCGGGTGTCCTTCTAAAAAAGTAGCGATGGATGCATCTTGGACCATCGCGGCTTCAAGAAAAAGACTAAAATCAACGAAACACTTTCAATGAAATGCTGATAATGCTGCGCCTGGACGACCTCGATATCTTTGTCTGCACTGCCGACCAGGGCAGCCTGTCGGCCGCCGCGCGCGCCCTCGATATTTCTCCCGCCCTGGCCAGTGCCGCCCTGAAACGCCTGGAAGAAAGCCTGCAGTTGCGCTTGTTCGCGCGCACCACGCGCTCGCTGCGCCTGACGCCGGAAGGCGAGCAGTACCTGCGCCACGCGCGCGAGGCAGTGCGGCAGCTGCGGGAGGGCTATGAGGCAATACGGCAAGGCCAGCAGGAACTGGCCGGTTTGCTGAAGATTTCGATGCCATCCGACGTGGGGCGCAATGTGCTGCTGCCCTGGCTCGACGGCTTCCAGGCGGCGTACCCGGCCATCAGCCTGCAGTTATTCGTCAGCGACCGCGTGGCCGATATGTACCGACAGCCAGTCGACCTGGCCCTGCGTTACGGGAAACTGGATGATTCCAGCCTGGTGGCCATGCCGATTGCAGCGGCGAACCGGCGCGTGCTGGTGGCCGCGCCCGCCTATCTGCGCCAGCACGGCAGTCCGGCCAACCTGGACGAGCTGACGCGGCACAACTGCCTGCGCTTCGCGCTGGATGACATGCTGTATGACAGGTGGGCCTTCCCGGCCCAGGGCAAGGTAGTCCAGGTGCGCGGCAATCGCAGTAGCGACGATGCCGACCTGGTGCGCCGCTGGGCACTTGCAGGGCAGGGGATTGCCTATAAATCACGGTTGGACGTGACCGCCGACCTGAAAGCCGGCCGCTTGCAGTTGTTGCTACCGGATGTAATGGGTGAAGAGGTGCCATTACATCTGGTTTGCATGCATCGCTCGCAGGTCACGCCCGTCGTGATTCGTTTGCGCGACTATTTGCGCGCTCAGTATGAACAGCTGTGCGAGACTTAGTACCCGGCCTTGGAGAAAATCAGCAGCCAGCGGCTGAACAGCAGTACTTCCAGGTGGCCTGGCTGCACGCCGGTATCGCATTCGATGATCGGGTTCACCGCATAGAAGCGCTTGCGGAAATCACGGCACACCAGCACTTCACGTTTGCCGAAGCGAACCAGGAAAGACATAGGGGCATATTCCAGGCCAAAGCGGGAGCCGAAGGTGCTGTTCATCGTGGTCATGACTGAATCCTTTTGCTGTGATGTGTTTAACGAGTCATCAGAATAACACAAATACTGTATGAATCAACAGTACTGGATGAAAAATCAGGTTTTTTTGCTAATCGTTGTTTTTGGAGCACTATGAGAGATTCAATCCGCTTGCCGCTGCACCTGGTGGCCGGCTTTGCCTTGCTGGTCCTGGCCGCCGCCGCCTTCCACGCCATTGCCGGTGCCGCGCTCGGCCCCGGCGCGCAACTGGCGGCGCTTGATGCGGCGGTGGCCCACTGGCTGTACGCGCGCGCCAGCGAGCCCCTGACCAGCATGGTGATGGTGTTCACCCACCTCCATAGCACGGCCGGCATCGCTTTCCTGTCCCTGCTGCTGGCCTGGCATTTGTGGCGGCGCCAGGCGCGCTATTGGATGCTGACCCTGGCGCTGGCCGTGCCGCCCGGCATGCTGCTGAATGTCCTGCTGAAGCACAGCTACCAGCGGGCGCGGCCCAGCTTCGATGCGCCCTTGCTGACCTTGTCCACGTATAGTTTCCCCAGCGGCCACGCCCTGGCCGCCACCGTGTTTTACGGCGTGCTGGCTTGCTATCTGTGGACCTGCGCGCAAAGCAGGGCCCAACGCGCTGGCGTGGCGCTGGGGGCGGTGCTGATGGTGGGCCTGGTGGCGTTCAGCCGGCTTTACCTCGGCGTGCATTACCTGACCGATGTGGTGGCCGGCGTGGCGGAAGGGCTGGGCTGGCTGGCCGTGTGCGTGACGGCGGTTTCCAGCCTGCGCCGCCACCGTGAGCGGGGGCTGGCATGAGCAGCATGGCCGTGATCGTGAATGCCGGCGCCGGCGCTGGTTACGAACCGGGCTGGCAGGCAACGCTGGTCCAGCGCTTTGCCGACCACGGCTTGCAGGCCGAGGTGACGCTGGCGGTGGATGCCAACCACATGCTGGAGTCGGCGCGCGCGGCGCTGGCGGCCGGTGCGCGCGTGGTGGTGGCTGGCGGCGGCGATGGCACCATCAACGCCGTTGCCTCGGTGGTGCTGGATAGCGGCGCCGTGTTTGGCGTGCTGCCGATGGGGACCCTGAACCATTTCGCGCGCGACCTCGGCCTGCCGCCGCAGCTTGATGCGGCCATTGCCACCTTGGCGGCGGGCCATGTGACGCGGATCGATGTGGGCGAAGTCAATGGCCGTATCTTCCTGAATAACTCCAGCCTTGGCCTGTATCCCGACATCGTGCGCGACCGGCAGCGGCAGCAGCGCCGCCTGGGGCGCGGCAAATGGACCGCGTTCGGCTGGGCCACGCTGGCGGCGTTGCGGCGCTTTCCCTTCCTTAGCGTGCGGCTGGCCGTGGGCGATGCCGACCATGCGCGGCGCACGCCTTTCGTCTTTATCGGTAACAATGAATACCAGATGGAAGGCTTCAATATCGGCGAACGGGCGCGCATCAATGGCGGTATGCTGAGCGTATATGTGGCGCAGCGGCCAACCCGCTTTGGTTTGCTGAAGCTGGCCCTGCGTGCCTTGTTTGGCCGCCTGCGCCAGGCGCGCGAGTTCGATGTTTTCCAGGCGCGTGAGATGACTATCGAAACGCGCCATCGCCGCTTGCGTGTGGCGACCGATGGTGAAGTGACGGTGATGGCGCCGCCGCTGCGCTATCGCATCCGTCCGGCGGCCCTGTCGGTGATCGTGCCTCGTCCACAGGAGGAATGATGCGAACCCTGGTCCATATCTCCGACCTGCATTTCGGCCGTATCGATACGCAGTTGCTGGCGCCCTTGCGCACCTTGATCGGCGATCTGCGGCCGGACGTGGTGGTGGTGTCGGGCGACCTGACCCAGCGGGCCCGCAGCGCCCAGTTCCGCCAGGCGCGCCGGTACCTCGACACGTTGCCGATGCCGCAGATCGTGGTGCCGGGCAACCACGACGTCCCGCTCTACAACGTGGTGGCGCGCTTCTTCCAGCCGCTGGTCAAATACCGGCGTTACATCACGCGCGACCTGGCACCGGAGTATGTGGATGACGAGATTGCGGTGCTGGGGCTGAACACGGCCCGTTCGCTGACGTTCAAGGATGGCCGCGTCAACCGGCGCCAGGTCGACTACCTGCGGCAGCGTTTTGCCCAACTGCCGCGCACGGTGACGCGGGTGGTGGTGACCCATCATCCCTTCGATTTGCCGCAACACCTGGACCACGATGACCTGGTGGACCGGGCGCCGATGGCGATGGAGGCGTTTTCCCGCTGCGGGGTGGACTTGCTGCTGGCCGGGCACCTGCACACCAGCCACACGCACAATACGGAAGAACGCTACGAGATGGATGGCTACGCGGCGCTGGTGGTGCAGGCCGGCACCGCCACCTCGACCCGCAGCCGGGGCGAGACCAACTCATTCAATGTGCTGCGCGTTGAGCATGATGCGATCCAGGTCCAGCGCTATGCCTGGAGCGAGGGAAGCGGCTTCATCCTCGCCGCCACCGACAACTTCCGCCGCCAGGGCGACGTCTGGCGCCCTGCTGCCTAGAATACGCCCAGCACTTCCAAACGATCAAACGTCACAGCCAGTAATCCCACACCTGCGCCATCCACTCCTTGAGGCGCATGGTGAGCGGGCGTTTTTTCCAGCTGGCGAGGGTGACCTCGCTTGAGTTGCGCAGGTCTTCCTTGAAGGCGCTCTCCATCTCCTGGCCAAACACGTCGCCCATGACAATGACATTGACCTCGCTGTTGTGCTGGAAACTGCGGCGGTCGATATTGGTGGAGCCGACCGTGGACCAGACGCCGTCGATGACAACCGTCTTGGCATGCAGCACGGATAGCTTGAGCTCATAAATCTTCACGCCCGCTTCCAGTAGCGGCTGATAGGAGGCGCGCCCGGCATGGAACACCAGCCCGCTGTCCGACACGCTGGGCAGCACCAGCTTCACCTCGACCCCGCGCCGGGCCGCATCGACCAGCGCCTGCAAGGTTTGGTCATCCGGCACGAAATAGGCGCAAGTGATATGAACCGACTTTTTCGCCTCCTGGATCGCCAGCAGCAAGGCCTTGTAGATTTCGAAGTGGCCATCCGGCTTGGAACCGAGCACCCGCATGACTTTGTCGCCGGCCGCCGGCACCGTCAGGAAATAGTTCGCATCGCGCAAATCCTCGGCATCCTGCTCGATCCAGGTTTGTATGAACAGCCACTGCATGGCCTGCACCGCCGGCCCTTCGATGCGCACATGGGTGTCGCGCCAGCCGACATCCTCTTCGCCCTCGGCGCGCGCTTTGCGGCCGGCGCCCGAACCCGAGCGGAAGGGGGAACTCTTGGCGTAGGTGTCGCTGATATTGATGCCGCCGGTGAAGCCCACTTTGCCATCCACGATCAGCATCTTGCGATGGTCGCGGTTATTCAGCTTCCAGCCATTGCCGCGCGTTTTGGCCGGATTCACCGGGTTGAACGCAATCAGGCGCACGCCGCCTTCGCGCATGCGGTCGAAGAAGGCTTGCGGCACGCCCAGCGTCCCCACGCTGTCGTAGATCACATTCACCACCACGCCTTCGCGCTGCTTTTGCACCAGCAAATCGGCAAACTGCTCGCCCAGCTCGTCCTGGTCGAAAATATAGGTCTCGAAGTTGATATGGTTGCGGGCGGCGGCGATGGCCTTCATCATCTCCGCCATCGTTTGCGGGCCGTCGAACAGCAATTGCACCTTATTGCCGGCGATCAGCGGCACGCCGGTGGCCGCTTCTTCCAGCGCGGCCTGGGCCTTCAGGTCCAGGGTGGACTTGGCCCAGCGCTTCTTCAGCAATTGTTCCGTCGTCTGGCGCGGCAGCTTGCCGGACGCGTTCACCACGTGCGGCACGGCGGATGCGCGCTGCTTGGTGCGGTCCGCATCGACCTCCGGCAGCGACGCGCAAGCCAGCAAGGACCAGCTTGCGAGGATCATGACCAGCACCTGATTTGCCCTCATTGGAACACCTCCGGGGGCCAGTCTATGACAGCCGCGAACGTTTGATTGTTCGCTGGCGAACATAGTCAGCTGTAGTTCAGCCGCGCCGCCTCGCGCCGCAACTCGGCGCGGAAGTCGGGGTGGGCAATGCCGGCCAAGGCTTCCGCCCGCTGCTTGGCCGATTTGCCGCGCAATTGCGCCACGCCGTATTCGGTGACCACATAGTTGATATCGTTTTTGCTGGTGGTCACGTGCGTGCCTGGCGACAGCGTCGGCACGATGCGCGAGATGCTGCCGTCCTTGGCCGTGGACGGCAGCACGATGAAGGACTTGCCGCCGCGCGAGCGGTTGGCGGCACGCACAAAGTCGACCTGGCCGCCGGTGCCGGAGTAGGGCAGGTGGGCCAGGCTTTCCGAGCCGCACTGGCCCAGCAGATCGACCTGCAGGCTGGCGTTGATCGACACCAGCTTGTCGTTCTGGCCGGCGATGTAGGGATCGTTGGTAAAGCTGACCGGATGCATTTCCAGCATCGGGTTGTGGTGCATGAAGTCGTACAGCTTGCGCGAACCGAGCGCAAAGGTCGCCACCATGCGGCCCGGCATGAAGGACTTGCGGCGGTTGGTCACGGCCCCGGCTTCCACCAGCTTGAGGATGCCGTCGCCGATCATTTCGGTATGGATGCCCAGGTCCTGCTTGTTGGTCAGCTGCATCACGACCGCATCGGGAATGCCGCCATAGCCGATCTGCAAGGTCGAGCCATCTTCGATCATCGGCGCCACATGGGCGGCAATGGCCTCCTGCACCGCGCCAATCTGCGGCAAGCCAACCTCGATCACCGGCTCGCTGCTCTCCACCACCGCCGTCACCTGCGAGATATGGATATGGCACTGTCCATGGGCAAACGGCACATGGGGATTCGATTCCAGCACGATCACGCGCGCCTTCTGCAGCGCTGCCATGGTGTAGTCGGCGCCCAGGCTGAGGGCGAAGTTGCCGTGCTCGTCCATTGCCGACGCCAGTGCGAACACCACGTCGGCCGGCATTTGCCCGCGTTCGATCAGGGCCGGGATCTCGGAGAAATACGCCGGAATGAAGTCGGCCCAGCCGGCCTGGCCCGCCGCCCGCGAGGCGCCGCCAAAGAACAGCGCGCAGTGCCGCACATGGTGCGCCGTCTCCGGATCGAAATAGGCGTATTTGCGCATGGCCAGGATTTGCGCCACCTGCACGCCGTGGAAGTTGCGGCGCTGGGCCGAGAGCTCATGCAGCAAGGTGGGCGGCTCGCCCGCGCCGGTCGGGACAATGATCATATCGCCATCACGCACCAGGCGAACCGCCTCGGCGGCACTGCAACGCTTGCTGGACATACCGGTCTCCGCTTTTATGTTTGTGTCCGCACAGATTGCACGACCCTGCTTACCCTAAGCTGACAACATGAAAGTTCTTGCCATCCTGCTCATGATGCCCGTGCTGGCGGCGGGCCAAGGCATCCAGTCCTACGGAACCGGCGATGCGGGCGGCCTGTTGGCCCGCGATCCGCTGCGCGGCACGGACCGGACGGCGCTGTTCCGGCTGGAGGAGGACGAAAAGAAATCGCAAGCGGCGGGGCGCCCCCAGCCCATCAGCCGCCACTGGAGCGCCAGCGCGCTCTACAGCTTTGACGAATCCGCCTTCAGCACCTCGCGCAACCGGTCATACGGCGCGCTGCTGGGGTATAAGGATGGCATCTTCAATATTCGCATCGCCCACCAGCGCAAGCGCAACCCGATCGAAGCGGTGGGCACCACCCAGCCGGTGGATCTGTCCTCGCGCAATACCCTGCTGGCCGCCACCCTGAACTTCGGCGCCACCAGCGTATATGCCGGCTATGGCATCAACCGCGGCCTTGGCAGCTCGCCCTGGGACCCGGCCAATCCCTACGGTGCGCTGGTGTTGCCCATGCCTTCGCTGTACAGCCATGACATGCTGGCCGGCGTGTCCTACACCAGTGGCCGCGCCACCTTCATGGCCTCCGTCATCCAGAAAGACGACCGCAGCCGGCCCAACCAGGATGCGCGGCAAGCCGCCATCGGCATGACCTATGCCTTAAGCAAGCGCAGCGCGGTACATGCCGCCGTTTCCCATATCCGCCACCAGCACGGCACCGGCGTCGACGCCGGCAGAAGCAACCGCGCCTTGAGTATCGGCCTGCGCCACGCTTTCTGATGTGCTACATTCTTCCGCTGGAACTTTTCGCGGGGAATGCAATGTATCTGACTTACTTCAATGGAAACTGGGTCGAAGGCAATGCGCCGGTGTTCGGCGCCATGGACCACAGCGTCTGGCTGGGCTCCTCGGTCTTTGACGGCGCGCGCGCCGTGCGCGGCAAACTGCCGGACCTGCGGCCGCACCTGGAGCGTGTCATCCGCTCGGCCAAGAGCCTGGGCCTGGAATGCCCGCTCAGCGTGGAGGAAATGGAAAAGCTGGTGAAGGAGGGCGTGGCGCGCTTCCCGGCCGATGCCGAGCTGTATATCCGCCCGCTGGTGTTCGCTACCGATGGCTTGCTGATCCCGGTGTCGGACAAGGCGTCTTTTGCGCTGACCCTGTTTGACGCGCCGCTGCCGCCGTTTACCGGTTTCTCGGCCTGTCTGACGGCCCTGCGCCGCCCCGACCCGGACATGGCGCCGACCGATGCCAAAGCCTCGGCCCTGTACGCCAACTCCACCCGCGTGCTGCGCGAAGCGAAGGAACGCGGTTACGACAATGCGGTGATGTGCGACAGCCAGGGCAATGTCGCCGAGTTTGCCACGGCCAACCTGTTTTTCGTCACGCCGCAAGGCAAGGTGGTGACGCCGGCGCTGAACGGCACTTTCCTGGCCGGCATCACGCGCGCGCGCGTCATCCAGCTGCTGGCGGAGGCGGGGATCGCGGTGGAACAGCGCACGGTCAAGCCGGAAGAGCTGGAAAGCGCTACCGAGATTTTCAACACCGGCAATTTCGGCAAGGTCACGCCCTGCGTGCGCTATAACAGCCGCACCCTGCCGGCCGGCCCGGTGGCCAGCAAGGCGCGCGAGCTGTACTGGGCCTTTATGGAGCGGGGCGAGTAAGCGGCTTCACATCCGGCCCCGGCTTGCTGATCGGGGCCATGGGGGCCGGCGGCTGGACGCTGCCGCAATCGGCGCCCAGCCAGCGGCCGCTGCCTTCCACCAGCATGGTCTGCGGCTTGCCATGCGCCGCGCTGTTGACGTTCATGCGCATGCTGAAGGCGGTGTCGCCATTGAAGATCACCTGGCCATTGCCGCTCGATTGCGGCCGGGCGCAGGTAAAGGCGACATTCATGCCGCCCGGCACCGGCGTGCGCGTGGCACTGCACTGGCCCGGCTGGCCGGTCGGCAGTTCCTGCCGCTCGGCCATTTCCTTGGTCAGGCAATAGGTCACTTTCACCCCGCCGTCATTGCCCAGGTTCAGGTTGACGCCGTGGCGCGCCATCATTTGCTCCAGCGATTTGCGCTGCTCGGGCGCCATATTCCCCAACTGCTGCTGGGCCGCCTGCATGACCGCCATGGTTTCCGGGCTGGCGGACGCAATGCGGTTATTCATCTCCCACAAGCCTGGCTTCAGGGTTTGCGCCATGGCCGGCAGGGCGGCCATGCATAGCAGCAGCATAGCGGTCTTTCTCATGGCCCCTCCTTAGCCTTGCGGCGGGCGTGGCTCGGCCACGTAGATTTCCACGCGGCGGTTGCGCGCGCGGCCGGCGGCATCGTCGTTGGAGGCGATCGGCTCCTGCGCGCCGCGGCCTTCGATCACGATGCGGCTGGCGGCGACGCCGCGCGTGGCCAGGTAGTCGCGCGTATGGGCGGCACGGTCCACCGACAAGGGCTGGTTGATGGCGGTGCTGCCGGTGCTGTCGGTGTGGCCGATGATGTTGACCGTGGTCGCCGGATTCTCGTTCAGGGTGGTGGCGAAGCGGTCGAGGATGGGGCGGAAGTCGGGCTTGATGTCGGAGCGGTTGGTGTCAAATGAAATGTCGCTCGGGATTTCCAGCTTCAGGCGGTTGTCGCCAGTCTGGCTCACTTGCACGCCGGTGCCTTGGGTGGCCTGTTCCATTTGCTGCTTTTGCGCTTCCATGCGCTTGGACCAGACATTGCCGACCACCGCGCCGACTGCGGCGCCCAGCACGGCGCCGCCGGCGGCGCGCTTGCCGCCGCCCGGTCCGGTGGCCGCGCCCAGCACGGCGCCCAGGCCGGCGCCGACACCGGCGCCGGTTGCGGTGCCACGCTGGGTGGCGTTCATATCGGCGCAGCCGGTGGCTGCGAGGGCTGCAATCAGCAGCGCGACCAGGGTTTTCGATGGCATGGGATTCTCCTTATTGAAATTTTAGCGCGAAAAAAGACGGGACGGGCCTGCATTGCAGTGCCCGCCCCGGTTGGGATGCCGGCTGGGCCGGCTCGTCAGATGCCGCGTCCGCTGATCAGGCGCAGCAGGATCATGATGACGGCCACAACCAGCAGGATATGGATGAAACCACCCACGGTGTAGGAGGTCACTAGACCCAGCAGCCACAAGACGATGAGCACAACAGCGATGGTGTAAAGCATGATGTATTCCTCTCATTATCTGAAGTCCTGGCTGCATTATTGTCCCTGCCACGGCTGGCTTCTGTACGCTGCCGAACATCAGCGGCGTTGCAGGCGGCCTTTGACGACCTTCACCGCATCGCCGGGCTGCCAGCTGGCGGCGTTGCTGTTGATGGTGCGGAGCTTGCCGTCGTCCATGCGCACCCGTACTTCGTAGTGGGTGCTGGCCTTCATATTGCCTTCGACCTGGTTGCCGACCACGGCGCCGCCGACAGCGCCCGCCACGGTGGCGACTTTGCGGCCCGAGCCACTGCCGACCTGGTTGCCCAGCAAGCCGCCCAGGATGGCGCCGCCAGCCGCGCCCAGGCCGCTGCCCTCAGCGCGCTGCTTGATGGTGCGCACCGACTCCACCACGCCGCAGCTGCGGCAAATGGCGGGAGCGGGCGCTGCGACCGGGGCCGCAGGCGCTGCTACCTGGGCGGGCGCTGCTACCGGCGCCGGCGCGGGCGCGGACCGCGTGGCGCCGCCGTAGCTGCCTGCGCCGGATTCGCCGGCCAGGGCGTGGGCGGGCGGCGGCGGCGGCCCCATGTCCTGGGTGCCAACCTGTACCGGCGCTTCGGCCATGGGCGGCCCCATGCCGGCGCCGGACTGCGGCAGCCAACCCATGATGGCGGCGATGCCGACACCGCAGAACAGCACCACCGCAATGGCGGCAATCAGCAGCGCCGGATGGTTGGTGTAGCGCATATTGTTGTTGTCCATGTTTGACTCCGTTTTTGATGGATGAAAATATTGTGGTGGCGGGCAGGGCAGGGTTCCGTGCGTCAGCGTACATACAGGCCCGGCGTTAGCCGATACGCTCCGCCTAAACTTCTCCAGGCTGACGGCAATGACTTTGAATCTTCATACCGTTCCAAGCAGTGAATCGCCACCCCCCCGTATTGGCAACCGCCTTCTGGCCACCTTGCCGGAAGACGACCTTGAACACCTCGAAGGCTTGTGCGAACTGGTCGAACTCGAGGCCGGCGACATCCTGTTCGAGGCTGGCCAAGCCATGGATTTCATTTACTTCCCGTTCGAAGCCCTGGTCTCGCTGCTGGCGGTGGCCGAAGGGCGCATGACGCTGGAAGTCGGTTCGGCCGGGCGCGAAGGCATGGTCGGCGCGTCGGTCGCGCTCGGCCAGCGCTGGGCCCAAGTGCGCGCCGTGGTGCAGCGCAGCGGCAGCGCCTTGCGCATGGAGGCGGCCGACTTCGTCGCCGAGTTCGCCGAGATGGAATCCTTGCAGCGCCTCTTGCACCGCTACACCGACGGCCTGCTGGCGCAAGCGATCCAGATCGCCGTGTGCAGCCGCTTCCACGTGCTGGAGGCGCGCCTGGCGCGTTCCCTGCTGGTGACGCGCGACCGCCTGCAATCGGACCGCTTCCACATGACCCACGAATTCCTGGCGCACGCGCTGGGCGTGCGCCGGGTCGGCGTGACCAAGGCCGCCAGCGCACTGCAAGGCCAGGGCCTGATCAGCTACAGCCGGGGCAATATCGAAATATTGGACCCGGCTGGCCTGGAAGCGGTGTCCTGCCATTGCTACCAACAGGTGCGCGCTCCTTCTTAGCGGCGCGGTTTGTCCACCTGGTTGCCGATCACGCCGCCGACCACGGCGCCGCCCACCGCACCGGTGGTGGAACCGCCCGTCAGCACCGAGCCTGCCACCGCGCCGACCCCGGCGCCAATGGCGGTATTCTTGTCCTGGTTCGACATCGAGGAGCAGGCGCCCAGGCCCAGCAGGGCGGCAAGCAGGGCGATACGGCTGGTCAATTGTGTGGTTTTCATGATGAGTCCTCCGTAAGGGATTACGTTTCCTAGCTTACGCAGAGCCCGCGCAGTGATCTGTACGCTATTTCACGCTGTAACGGTTTGTTACTTTTGCCTGGTGCCGGGCGGCGGCGCCTTGGGTTTTTGCCGCGCATCGGCCAGCAGCGCCGTGCACTGGTTATCGCCCTGGCCGCCGGCGCTGATCAAGGGGATCAGGGCCGCCGGCGCCGCCAGCGCGCCGAGCGCCAGGGCGCCGCCGGCGCGCATGGCAATCACGCCCTTGTCGATATCGACATCCGGTTGCTTGAGCGTGCCGCGCACATAGATCGGCGCGCGCAGCGAGATGATGCGCAAGCCCTTGCTGTCCGGTTTCAGGGTCAGGTCGATGTTCTCGCTGGCCAGGTTGACCGTGCCCTGGATGCGCACGGTGGCATCCTCGGTGTCGGCCAGGAAGTAGCGCGTCTGCGCCAGGCCGTCGCGCACGGCGAAATCGCCGGCCAGGCAATTCAGGTGCACCGGCTTGTCGCCGAACAGCTTGGTCAGCACGATATTGCCAATATTCAGGCCCATCTGCTCCAGCAGCAATTTGCTCACCGTGCCATCGTTCACCAGCATCTTCAGCTCGCCGTTCGAGTGCGCCAGCAGGGTGGCCACCGAGTTGCCCTTGGCCGTGAGCTTGGTCGAGGCATTGATTTCGCCGATGGTCGCTTGTTTGAGTTCGGGCAGCTTGGGCAGCAGCTGGTGCAGCTTGACGCGGCGCGCGCTGGCTTCCAGCGTGGCGGCCACGGCCTCGCCGCTGCTGCCATCGAGCGTGGCCTTGGAGGCGACCTGGCCGCCGGCAAAGGCGAAGTCGAGCGGCGCCAGGCGCAGCACGCCATCCTTCAGGTGGAACGCGGTGCGCAACTGGCTGAGGGGCAGCTCCTTGGTGCGCACAATGCGCTCGGCGCGGAAGCTGACATCGGCATCCAGCGCCTTCCAGCGTTCGGTGCGGAAGGTTTCGACCGGCAGCACCTTGCCGGCCGGCTGCACCGCCGCCACGCCGCGCTCGGCCTTGCTGGCGTTGCTGTCGGCGCCCACCAGCGGGCCCAGGTCGCTGAACTGCAGCAGGCGCGAATGCAGGGCGCCGGTCAGCAAGCCGCGCGGCTGGCGCTGCTGGTAGGACAGGGTGCCGGCGATATCGCTGTCGCCCACGCGGCCGGTGAATTTCTCATAGGTCCACTGGCTGGCGCCCTGGGCCAGGTGGCCGCGCAAACGCCCGGCCGTGCTGAAGGGCGGGGTTTCCGGCAGCAGCAGGCCGGTCAGCGGGTACAGGCGCGCGGCCGAGGCGCCCGCCACCTTGAGCTGCAAGTCGATGGCGGCCAGCCGGGCCGGGTTGGTCAGGGTGCCCTCGGCTGCCACGCTGACCAGGCCGAGCTTGGCATCGGCCTGGATCGGGAAGGGTTGGCCGCCGTCGCGCAGGGCCAGCACGGCGCCGGCTTTGCCCCGGCCGCCGATCGGCTGCCGGTTCCATTGGCCGTCCAGGGTCCAGCGCACGCCGTAGCGTGGGTCCTTGTCGAGCGTGTCGAGGCGGGCCGTGGCCTGGATCTTCTGCTGCGCGTCGTCGAGCTGGATGGTGCCGCGCGTGAACACCACGCGCTCCAGCTCGACGCGCCAGGCCGAGGGCTGGCGTGGCGGCAAGGTCCAGTTGTTGCGCCCATCCGCCTGGCGCAGCAGGGCCAGCTGCGGCTGCTCGAAGCGCAGTTCGGGAATGGCGATGGTGCGTCCCAGCAGGGCGAAGGGGCTGAGCGCAAACGCCAGCTTCTGCGCGGATGCCGTGTCGCCGCGCGGCAAGCCCGCGGGATTGCCGACGTGGACATCGTGCGCCACCAGGTGCGGCCACGGGATGTGGTCGCGCCAGCTGCCGACAGGCGGTCCCGCCGTCCGCTGCCAGGTCAGGGACAAGTCGCCGCGCAATTCCACCGGCCGCTGCAGTGCTTCGCTGGCGCGCGCGCCCAGCCAGGGACGGGCGCGGTTCCAGTCATAGGTGAGCAGGAGGACCAGGGCCACCGCCGGAATGGCCAGCAGGACCCCCAGTACTGCCAGGCTGATCTTGCTACGGCGAGAAAGAGTAGGTGCCATGGATACAAGGCTACACCGCGCCGCCCTGCTGCAATGTGCGGCACCGTACTGAACCCGAACGCGGCAGCTTATATAACTGCGGTACCCCAATCGCTTTGAGGAGAACAAGAATGGATTCGCCTAATCGCTTAGCTTGCCACCCGCTGTTGCCCGCCATCGGCGCCGCGTGCGTCCTTGCCTTGGCCGGTTGCAGCAGCATGAAGACCCCGGCCACGGCCGAAGTGGCCTCGTCGCGTACGGCGGTCGAGGCCGCCGCCGCCAGCGGCGCGCCGGAACTGGCGCCGGCCGAAATGGCGGCGGCGCGCGACAAGGTGCTGCGCGCCAACCAGGCGCTGGCGGCCAAGGACTACCGCGCCGCACAGGACCTGGCGGTGCAGGCCCAGGCCGACGCCAAGCTGGCGCAAAGCAAAGCCAGCAGCGCGAAAGCCACCGAGGCCGCCAATCGGCTGCAGGAAGACATCCGCATCCTGCGTGAAGAGCTTGACCGTGCCAACAGCAGCACCACAACGCGCTGAGAAAGGAGCCATCATGTCCAAGCCATTGTTCCAACCCGCGGCGCTGGCCGCCGCCATTCTGCTGGCCGCCTGCAGCACCGCGCCCACCACCACCACCGAGCTGGAGCTGGCGCGCGCCAACTACGCGCAAGCGCAGGGCAACCCGCTGGTGGCCAAGTACGCCAATACCGAACTGGCGGCCGCCACGCGCGCGCTGGACCAGGCCAATACGGCCGCTGCGAAAAATGAAAGCCTGGCCAATATCGACCAGCTGGCCTATGTCGCCAAGCAGAAGATCGCCAGCGCCGAGGAATACGCGCGCGCACGCGCCGCCGAGGACCGGATGACGGATGCGGCCGCGCAGCGCGACCAGGTGCGGCTGGACGCCCGTACCGCCGAGGCGGAAGCGGCCAAGCGCCGCGCCGAGCAGGCGCGCATGGAGGCCGAGGCGGCGCAGAACCAGGCCCAGGCCGCGCAGAACCAGGCCGCCAGCGCCGAGGCCGCAACGCGCGATGCGCAGGCGCGCGCCGCCGCCCTGGCCAACGCCCTGTCCGAGCTGCAGGCCAAGCAAACCGAGCGCGGCATCGTGATCACCTTTGGCGATGTGCTGTTCAATGTGGACCAGGCCAACCTGACCGCGCAAGGCCTGGCCACCGCGCAGCGCCTGGCCGACGTGTTGCGCGACCACCCGGAGCGCAGCGTGCTGGTGGAGGGCTTTACCGACAGCACCGGCAGCGATGCCTACAACCTGCAGCTGTCGCAGCGCCGCGCGGAAGCAATCCGCAGCGCCCTGAGCCAGATGGGCGTGGACCGCGCGCGCATTGAAACGCGCGGCTATGGCGAAGCCTATCCGGTGGCCGGCAATGCCACGGCTGGCGAGCGCCAGCTCAACCGCCGGGTCGAGATCGTGCTGTCCGAAGCCGGGCGCCCGGTCACCACCCGCCGCTAAACCGAGGGAGATTTTATGATCGACAAGAACGCGATCCGCGCGGCAGCCCGCAATATGGCCGACGGTCCGGTGACCGAAGGCTATAAGGGCAACCGCGCCCTGGTGCTGCAAATGTTGAACGAGGCGCTGGCCACCGAGCTGGTGTGCATCCAGCGCTACAAGCGCCACTACTACACGGTGACCGGGCTGGGCAACGCCGGCATCAAGGCCGAGTTCCTGGAGCATGCGGTGCAGGAGCAGGAACATGCCGACTGGCTGGCCGAGCGCATCGTGCAGCTGAATGGCGAGCCTGATTTCAATCCAGCAACGTTGCTCGACCGCAGCCATGCCGAGTATGATGACTCCAGGGAGGTGCAAGCGATGGTGCGTGCCAACCTGGTGGCGGAACGGGTGGCCATCGAGAGCTATCGCCAGATGATCGAACTGATCGGCGACAGCGACCCGACAACGAAGCAACTCTTGACGCAAATCATGGCGGTGGAAGAAGAACACGCCGACGATATGCGGGACCTATTGGCGTAACTTAAGTACTTACCAGAGAGGAGTCCTACCATGCTGGAACAGAATATCAGTACCGTCAACAACGACGTGAAGACCCTGGTCAAGGATGCACAGGCGCTGTTTACGGCCGCCACCGCCCTGACCGGCGAAAAGGCGGACGAGCTGCGCGGGCGCGGCATGAAGGCGCTCGACACGGCCCTGTCCAAGGTGCATGAAGCGCAAGCGAGCGCCGTGGCCGGCGCCAAGCAGGCGGCCGCGACCACCGATGCCTACGTCAAGGAAAATCCGTGGCGTTCGATTGCCGTGGCCGCCGGCGTCGGCTTGTTGGTGGGCGTTATCCTCGGCCGTAAATAATGTCCGCCGAGCACCAGGTCCCACCACCCCCCGGCCTGATTGCCTCACTGGCCGGGCTTGCCAAAAACTGCCTGCACCTTTTACTGTCGCGCCTGGAACTCGCAGCCCTCGAGCTGACCGAGGTGCGCGACACCTTGCTGCAGCTGACCCTGGTGTTTGCCGTCGCCATGCTGGCGGCCTGGTTCGCCATTGCCTTCGGCACGGCGACCCTGATCTACCTGTGCTGGGAAGCAATGGGCTGGCGGATCCTGCCCGTGCTGGCGGGCGTGTTCGCCGTGCTGGCCGTTGCCCTGGTGCTGTGGGCGCGCAGCGTGGTGCGGCAAGGCAAGCTGGGCTTGACGGCGACCATGGTCGAACTCAAGTCCGACCGCGATATGCTGCTTTGAAAGGGGAACCATGGCGTCCAAAAAGGAATTGGCGGCACTGGCGGTAGCCAAGGAGCGCTTGGTGCGGGAGGGCGAGTTGTACCGCCTGAGCACGCTGCGCTCCAAACATGAGGTGATCAATGCCTTGCAGCCGCAAGCCATGTTGCACGGGGCGGTCGACCAGGCCATCGGCGCGCTGCAGGCGCGGCTCGGCCATTTCATCGGTGCGGGCGGCGGCCTGTCCGGCATCAACTTCAAGACCGCGCTGCCGTTGCTGATGACGGCGGCCTCCTGGATGGGGCGCCGGCGCAAGCTGTGGAAGCCGGCGCTGGCGGTGGGCGTGCTGGTGGCCGCCGGGGTTACCTGGCTGGTGCGGCGCAAGCCAAGCGACCAGGCGTGAGCGCGGCGCTTACGGCGCGCGCCGCAGGCGCGACATGTACTGGGTGGTGACGCCGAGGTAGGACGCCAGGGCGCGCTGGGTCAGGCGCTGCTCCAGGCCGGGAAACTGGCTGCGGAAGGCTTCCAGCCGCGCTTCGGCCGAGGTGTGGCTGCGGATTTGCAGGTTGGCCGCATAGCGGCGGATGCTGCATTCGATAATCTTCAGGTAGTACTCGTGGACAAAGCCGTGCTCGGCCTTGTGGCGCTGCATGGCGGCCCAGTCGATGCGCCAGGCTTCCACCGCCGTCTCGGCGACAAAGAACTCGCGCGCCGGCTCGCCCTGCAGGCCGCCCATCATATCGGTGTGGGAGCCGGTGTTTTCGCCTTCGGTGATAAAGCCCAGCGTCAGGTCTTCGCCGGCCACGGAAATATGGCCGCGCCGCGCTACGCCGCTGGCGATCCAGTAATAGTGGGTGGCCCGGACGCCGGCTTCCTGCAGGATGGTGCCCTTGCGCACGCGCACCGGACTGACGTAGGGCGCGCTCAGCGCGGTATACCTGTCGTATAAGTCCGTGCCAATGCCCAACCGGCTCACGGTGGTCGCGCGGTGCTGCTCTCGTTGGAATTGGTACGCTTCTGGCATGCGGGCATCATACCCGAGCTGACCTTTGGTCAGGATGACTTTTTATTAGGCGGCCATAACTTGGGGTTGTGGCCGCCTAATTTTATTTGCCGCTGGTCTCGTATGTGCGCGATAAATCTCGTGATGCTACATGAATTTGACGCAAATTTGCCAAATCGTCACGGTGGGTGGCGCGCGCCGCTTTCACGCACGCGCTGTGGGTACCGGCACCTTGCTGTTTGCAAGCTTCGAGTGCCTCGCGCAAGGCGGCGTTGATTTCCTTGCGCAGTGTGGCCAGCTGGGCCGCTTCAGTGCGGTCCGGCCGCGACCAGCGCGGCGGGTCGCCGCGCTGGATTTCTTGCAGCTGCTGCCGGGCGATCTCCGGCGGCGTGACCTGGGCGCCGGCCTGGCCTGTGCAAGCCAGGGCCAGGGCGGCGCCAATCAGCAGTTTCATGACGGCCTCCTTGGGCTAGAGCCTGCCGGTCAGCAGCAGGATGAGCAGGACGACGACGATCAGCCCGGCCACGCCGCTTGGGGCATAGCCCCAGCTGCGGCTGTGCGGCCAGGTGGGCAAGGCGCCAATGACGATCAGGACCAGCAGGATCAGCAGGATGGTGGTCATGGCAGGCTCCCCTTAGTAGCGGTAGACGCGGCCGTCGACCACGCGCACGCGGTTGCCGATGCGCAGGTCGTAGGCGCTGTCCTGGTTGATGGTGCGGTAGTCGCCGTTATCCAGCCGCACGCTGATCTGGTACACATCGCGCGGCATGTTGCGGCTCTCCTCGACCCGGTTGCCGACTACCGCGCCGCCAATGGCGCCGGCGGCGGTGGCGGCGGTGCGGCCGGAGCCGGAACCGATCTGGCTGCCGGCCAGCGCGCCCAGCAGGCCGCCAGCCACGGCGCCGGCGCCGCTGGTGGCCGGGTCAACGCGCACCACGCGGATCGAATCGATGGTGCCGTAGGTGGCAGCGTCGGACATGGTGGAATAATCGGTCGCTTGCGGGTAGGACGAATTGCTGGCGCAACCACTGGCCAGCGCCGCCACGGCCAGCATCAGGGCGATAAGGGGTGCAGTCGGTTTCATAGCGTCTCCTCCTTTAGGTGGGATAGCATGAGCCTAGGCTTGCATGTCGCGCTTGTCTGTGCGATTCCGCACAATGTTCGGTACCGAACAGAAGGAAGGGCTTGTTAGCTGGACACTAGTGCCCGGAACACCCACCTTCACTTAGGAGAAACGCCATGAAAATCGTACACACGTTTGCTACTGCCGTATTCATCGCATCGACTCTGGGTCTGGCTGGTTGCGCCTCCAGCCCAACCCGCGAAAGTGCCGGCGAGTACATCGACGATACCGCCCTGACCACCAAGGTCAAAGCCAGCATCTTCAACGAGCCCACGCTGAAATCGACGGAAATCAATGTCGAGACCTTTAAAGGCACTGTGCAGCTGAGCGGCTTTGTCGCCCAGCCTGCCGACATCACCAAGGCCGGTGAAATCGCGCGCGGCGTCAAAGGCGTGAAAGAAGTGAAGAACGACATCCGCGTCAAGTAAGCACGGGTGGCCGGGGTTACCATGCGCCTGGCGCAGACCATCCTCGCCACCGTTGCCTTCCTGTATGCCTTGCAGTGGGGCCGCGATTTCCTCGTGCCCCTGCTGCTGGGCATTTTGCTGGCCTACACGCTGAACCCCCTGGTGGGCTGGCTGGAGCGCCTGCATATCCGGCGCGCTTTCGGTACCACCATCGTCACCTGCGCCATCCTGTTCGGCATGGCGGTGACGGCGGAGAAGGTGCACCTCGAATTTTCCAACATCATCGAAGAGCTGCCCGAGGCCGGGCGCAAGCTGTCGCGCCTGGTGGCCAGCACCACCAACGCCAAGGACAGCACCTTGCGGCGCATCCAGGATGTGGCGACCCAGATCGAGCAGGCCACGGCCGGCAAGCCCAGCGCGCCGGCGCGCAAGCCGGTGGCGCTGCTGACCCAGGAGGGCAGCCACATCAAGGTGATCGACTGGGTCTGGGCCGGCTCGCGCGGCCTGCTGGCCTTCCTGAGCCAGGCCACGATGGTGGTGTTCCTGGTGTTCTTCCTGCTGCTGTCGGGCGACACCTTCAAGCGCAAGCTGGTCAAGCTGGCCGGGCCTTCGCTGTCGCGCAAGAAGGTGACGGTGCACATCCTCGATGAGATCAACAGCTCGATCCAGGGCTATATGTTCATGCTGCTGGTGACCAATGTGCTGCTGGCGCTGCTGATGTGGCTGGCGCTCCATGCGCTCGGCCTGGAGAACGCCGGCGCCTGGGCCATCGTGGCCGGCCTGCTGCACCTGATGCCGTACTTCGGCCCGCTGCTGATCGCCTGTGCCTTGGGCGTGGCGGCCTACCTGCAGGCGGAATCGCTGCAGCTGGTGCTGCTGGTGGTGCTGGCCTCGATCGCCATCGCGACCCTGGTCGGCACCGGCATCGCCACCTGGATGACGGGCCGCATCGCGCGCATGAACGCCGCCGCCGTCTTTGTCAGCCTGCTGTTCTGGGGCTGGCTGTGGGGCGTGTGGGGCTTGCTGCTGGGCGTGCCGCTGGTGGTGATCCTCAAGGTGGTGGCGGAGAAGGTGGAGGGGCTGGAGGTGGTGGCCGAGTTGCTCGGTGAGTGAGGCTGCCCAACTGCAGCGCGTACTGGCGCGCGAACTCGGCGCCCAGGAAGAAAATCTGGGCCGAGTAGTACACCCAGAGCAGCAGCGCGATCAGGGAGCCGGCGGCGCCGAAACTGTCGGTGATGCCGCTGTTGCCGATATACGCCCCGATCGCGTATTTGCCCAAGGTGAACAGGGCCGCCGTGCCAAGGGCGCCAATGGTGACATCGTGCCAGGACAGGCGGATGCGCGGCAGCATTTTATAGATCACGCCGAACAGGGTGGCAATCACGAAAAAGCTGATGGCCTGGTTGAGCAGGGTCAGCAGCTGCGCCGCGTCGCGCCAGTAGGCGCCCATCTTCTTCTCGAGCAGGGTGAGGGCGGCGCTGACCACCAGCGATACCAGCAGCAGGAAAGCCAGCACCAGTACCATGCCGAAGGACAGCAGGCGCGTGCGCAGCGTGTCCCACAGGCCGTTGTCCAGCACCGGCGGCAGCTGCCAGATTTCATCCAGGCTGCTTTTCAGTTCGGCGAACACGCTGGTGGCGCCGAACAGCAGCAGGGCGCCCGCGACCACCGCGGCCAGCAGCCCTTGTTCCTCGTTGCTGGCGCCGGACAGGATCAGCTGGATCGCCTCCGCGCCCTGGCTGCCGACCAGGCCGCGCAGCTGGAAGAACAGCTCGCCCTGCGCCGCCTCCTTGCCATAGAACAGGCCGGCGATGGCGATCACCAGCACCAGGATCGGCGCCAGCGAGAACAGGGTGTAGAAGGCGAGGGCGGCGCCCTTGCTGCTGGCGCGGTGCGCGAACCATTCGGTGACAGCGCACCAGGCGACCAGGGGCAGCTTGCGCACGATGTGGGGGTATCGTCTCCAGCTCATGGGGAAACCTTACCCCGCGCCGCGCCTGGCCACCGTGCGCCAGGGCACAAACAACAAAGGGGCCCGCAGGCCCCTTGGTTGTTTACGTCAGCAATGGCTTAGTTCACGCGGCGTTCCACGGTCACTTGTTCCACTTCCACGCGACGGTTTGGCTCCAGGCACTTGATCAGGTCAGCGCGCTTTTGCTTCTTGTCGTTGCACTGCACCACTGGCTGGGTTTTGCCCTTGCCTTGTGCCGACAGGCGGGAAGCGGCCACGCCTTTGCCTACCAGGTAGGACTTGACGGACTCGGCGCGACGCTCGGACAGCTTCTGGTTGTACTTGTCCGAACCCAGGCGGTCGGTGTGGCCGGTGATGACCACGTTGCCGATCGATGGGTTGTCGTTCAGCAGCTTGGCCATTTCGTCCAGCTTAGGCTGGTTCGGTGCCAGGTTGGCGCTGTCGAAGGCGAACAGTTCGGTAGCCGCCATGGTGACTTTTTCGAACTTCGGTGCTGGTGCCGGAGCTGGCGCTGGGGCTGGGGCTGGTGCCGGGGCCGGTGCTGGCGCCGCCACTGGGGCCGGGGCCGGTGCCGGGGCGGCTGCGACTGGCGCTGCGCCCAGCAGGTAGTTCAGCGAGAAGTTCAGGTACTTGTTGTCCGACTTCGAGTTGTTGAACTGCTCGCCACGGATGAAGCCGTGCACGTTGCGCAGGTCAGCCTGGAAGAACAGGCGCGGGGTGATGTTGGCTTGCACGCCCAGGCCGGCGGCCAGGTATGGCGAGGTGCGGGCCGGCTCGGCGCCGCTCAGCAGGTTGGACTTGTCGCGCTCGGCGCCGGCACCAACCAGCAGGAACGGACGGATGTTCTTGCGGGAGAACAGGTACAGGCCGTCAACGCCCAGCAGTTTCTGGGTGTAACGCTGGCCGTAGTCGGTGCTGGACGCGTAGGAGGTGCCGATCTGCAGGTCCCACTTCTCGTTCAGGGCTTTGCCGACGCGCAGGCCATAGGCGGCGTCGTCTTTCGACACGGCCCAAGCGCTGTCCGGACGCATCACGCCGACGGTCGGTGCGACGTACCAGTTCTGGTTGAGCAGGGTTTCCTGGGCGGTGGCGGCGAAAGAAGCCGACATCAGCGCAGCGACGATGGCGATATTTTTAATCTTATTCACTAGTTAACTCCCGTTATTTTTGAGTAGAAAAGTCGCGGAAAAGGACGCGACTCCCTTTCCCAGCTGTGTTACTTGCTGTGGGTTCAGTGTAGGCGTTGAGGACGCCCCGAATCAGTGCGCTAGCGCACAATCACCTTGGATTATAGCAAGTATGTAGCATTTCTACAACGTGGGCGCAACTTTTAGTATTGCGCGATTGGCAAACCGCCGTCCAAACGGGCATGGACGGCGGTCGCCCCACCTTACTGTTTGGTGGGTTCCGCCGGCGCCGGCGGCGGCGTTTGCGGCTGCACGATCACGGTATCGCCGGGTTTGCCGGGTTCGCCCTGCGGGCCGGGCGCGCCCGGATCGCCTTGCGGCCCTGGCGGGCCTGGCACGACGGCGGGCGGCGGCGCCGGTTCCACCACCGGCGGCGGGTTATTGGTGACGGTCTTTTCGCAGGCGCTCAGGCCGGCCAGGGCCAGGGCTGCGAGGAGTACGGAATATTTCATCTTGGATCCTCCAGGTGAGTGAAGCTGGCTCCAGCATAGGGCGCGGCGCCCGGCGGCTCCGTTCGCGAACGCACACAGCGGCGCCCCGCTTGCGATAAAAGTGCTAATTAATCAAGTTTAATGTGTTTGTATGTTCGCTGCCGCACAGACCGCTGAGCTGCGGCCGGGCACTCTGGAGCCTGCGAATCCACCCTGGCATTTACAAGGAGTGACCAAATGCACGCAATCAGAGAATCGTCCCACGGCCTCGAAATCGAAGCTAACCAGGAACTGCCGGCCCCGATGCCGGCCGTGCCAGCCCGTCCACGCCTGGCGCTGGTCGAACGCCCCGGCCCCGTGACGGAGCGCAAAGCCCTGTCCCTGGCGCCGATCGAGCGCGTCCGTTCCACCTCGGCAACCCTGCGCCGCATCGAAAACATGCAAAAGCTGGTGGCGGAACTACAAAACCACGAAATGCTGGCCGACGAAATCGCCTGGTTCCTGAAGTTCTCGCCCTCGGGCGCCCGCAAATACATCCGCGACCTGCGCGAGGCCGGCGTGATCGAGCTGGCGCGCTATATCGAAGGCACCGCCACCTATCTGGGCAAGGCGGTATACCAGTTGACCCCGGATGCCGAGCGCGTGCAAGCCTTCCTGGCCGCGATCGCCCAGCCAAAGCGCGAAGGCGCGCCGCCCCGCAAGGAACGCCCCAGCCTGCGCGAGCAGAGCATGGCCGGCAATGGCCGCCACTTCCATATCCTGGCCGATGACACGCATTATGCAATCCGCGTCAACCGCGGCCCGGTGCAGCGCGACCCCTTGGTGGCCGCCCTGTTCGGCGTGCCCGGCTCGTTGCAAAAGGCCCAGCCATAAAGCAAAACGGTGCTAAGCTTCCCAGGGTGACGGCACGTTGAAAAGCCGTTAAGTAGCCCCATCTGTGGCGGAACGAGTTCTGTTATGGACGGCAATATGGAAGCTTGGCTTTGGCCTCTTGTGGCGGCGCTGGCAATCGCGGCGCCCTGGTTGTATCTTCGCTGGGCGCGACAGCGCGCCCTGGCGCGCGTGTTGTCGCCCGCCGAACTGGCGGTCATCGAGGGCAGCATCCCGTTCTACCGCAGCCTGGCGCCGGAGTTGCAGCGCCAGTTGCAGCGCATGGTGGTGCAGTTCCTGCACCAGAAAAAATTCATCGGTTGCGCCGGCCTGGACGTCACGCACGCCATGCGCCTGACCATCGCGGCCCAGGCCTGCCTGCTGTTGCTGAACAAGCCGAGCAAGGTGTACCGCGAATTGCGCACCATCCTGCTGTACCCCGGCGCCTTCATTGCCGACCGTCCCGAAATGGGGCCGGGCGGGGTGGTGACGCCGGTGCGCCAGCACATGCTGGGCGAGTCGTGGAGCGATGGCCGCATTGTGCTGTCGTGGGACGATGTGGCGCGCGGCACGCAGGACTGGCAGGGCGGCAACAACGTCGTGCTGCACGAGTTCGCGCACCAGCTCGACAGCGAGTCGGGCAGCACCAACGGCGCGCCCTACCTGGGCAGCCCGGACAGCTACCGCAGCTGGTCGGCGGTGCTGTCGCGCGATTACGCCAACCTGCGCCACGAGGCGTGGCTGGGGCGCCAGGACAGCGTGCTGGACCACTATGGCGCCACCAGCCCGGCCGAGTTCTTTGCCGTGGCCACGGAAACCTTCTTCACCCGCCCCTGGCAACTGGCCGAGCGCCATGCCGCCCTGTACGCGGAGCTGCGGCAGTATTTCCGGGTCGACCCGCGCGACTGGCTGGCGGCGCCGCCGCCGCCCGCGCCCGAGCCGGCCTTGCTGGCGCTGCCGCAAGCGGCGCGCTCCTATGCCTGGGCCGACTGGTAAGCAGGCATGGATTTCGAGGACTTCGACTTCATCAGCAGCGATACGCCGGCCAGCAGCAAGGCGCCGGCCGATCCGCTCCAGCGCCTGAAGTACCTGGTCGACAACACGCCGGCCATCATCTACAGCACGGTGCCGAGCGGCGACTTCAAAATGACCTTTGTCAGCGCCAACGCGCTCAATGTGCTCGGTTACCGGCCGGAGGAGATGCTGGCCGACCCCAACTTCTGGTTCGACCATATCCACCCGGATGACGCGCCGCAGATCTTTTCCAGCCTGGCGCAGATCTTCAGCGTGGGCGAGCGCACCTACGAGTACCGCTTCCGCGCCGCCGACGGGCGCTACCTGTGGATGCACGACCAACTGCGCCTGATCCGCGACGCGCAGGGCGCGCCGCTGGAGGTGATCGGTTCCCTGACCGACATCACCGACCGCAAGCAGATGGAAGAGAGCCTGCTGCAGGCGCAGAATATGGCCTCGATCGGCCAGCTGGCGGCCGGCGTGGCGCATGAAATCAATAACCCGGTCGGTTTCGTCACCTCCAACCTGGGCAGCCTGAAATCCTATGCCGAGACCCTGTTCGAGCTGGTCGAGCGCAGCGCCAGCGCCGAGCAGTTGGCGCAGGCCGATTTCGCCTTCCTGAAGGAGGACACGGCGGCCCTGGTGCGCGAGTCGCTGGACGGCTTGCGCCGGGTGCGCGATATCGTGCAGGCACTCAAGGATTTTTCCGCCGTCGGCGACAGCCAGTGGCAGCAGGCGGCCGACCTGCACCAGGGGCTGAACAGCACGCTGGACGCCCTGGCCAGCCAGCTGCGTTTCAAGGCGCGCGTGGAAAAGCACTACGGCCAGCTGCCGCTGCTGGCCTGCCAGCCGGCGCAACTGAACCAGGCCTTCCGCAACATCCTGCTGAATGCCGTGCAAGCCATTGCGGAGCAGGGCATCATCCGCGTCATCACCGGCACCGACCGCGACGGCGTGTGGGTGCGCATCCAGGACAACGGCGCCGGCATCGCGCCGCAACACCTGGGCCGCATCTTCGATCCCTTCTTCACCACCAAGCCGGTCGGCAGCGGCACCGGGCTCGGGCTTTACCTGGCCTACGGCATCGTGCACAAGCACGGCGGCCGCATCGCCGTCATCTCCGAGCCGGGCAAGGGCTCCGCCTTCACGCTGCATCTACCCGTGAGCGCTGCACAAAAATAGGCAGGCGGCTGCCGCTCTTCTTCTCGAAATCCTGCAGTTGCTGGATCATGCGCGCGTCCAGCACATGGTCGGCCGCCAGCAGCATCAGGCCGTCGCGGCTGACCACATCGCGCGACAGCACCATGCCCGGCACCAGTTCGCCCGACAGCAGTTCCAGGTCGTGCGCCTCGGCCACGCCGCGCACGCCGCCGTCCACCACCTGGCGGAACGCCTGCACCACGGCCGGGTCGTAGCGCTTGCCGGCGCCGTCCAGGATCAGCGACTTGGCTTCCTCCGCGCGCAAGTGGCGCTGCACCAGGGCGCCCTGCTGCAGGTTGTAATAGTCGGCCGCCAGCGCCAGGATGCGGGCGCCGATCGGGATGGCGAAACCGAGCTGGCGGTCGGGGAAGCCCTGGCCGTCGAAGCGTTCCAGCTGGTGGCGCACGATGGCCGCCGTGCCGGCCAGGTCGGCCAGCGGCATCAACAGGTGCTCGGCCCGTACCGGGTGCTTGCGGTACTGCGCCAGCGCGTCGCCCTGCAGGGCGGTGACCGGCGTGCGCAGCACATCGTCGGCAAAGCCGATGCGCCCCAGGTCGTGCAGCAGGCCGGCGATGAAGACATCCTGCACCTCGCGCGCCTCGAGCTTGAGCTGGACGGCGATGCGGCGCGCCAGTTCGGCCACCTGGCGCGTGTGGCCGGGCAGGCTGCTGCCGCGCATCTCGGCAATGCCGGACAGGATCTTGATGGTGGTGAGGAAGTTGGCCTTGAGCTGGTGCGTGCGCTGCTCGACCTTTTGCTCCAGGCTGGCGTTCAGCAGCCGCAGCTCCTCGTTCTGCTGGCGCGTGAGCGCCTCCAGGCGCAGTTTGTCCTGCTCCAGCGCGCGCCGCTCCAGCGCATGGCGCACGATCAGCAGCAGGTCGTTGTCGTCCCAGGGCTTGGTGATGTAGCGGTAGATTTCGCCGCAATTGATGGCGTCCTGGATCGACTGCACGTCCGAGTAGCCTGTCAGCAGCAGGCGCACCGTGCCGGGCCAGCGCTCGCGCACCTGGGCCAGGAAACGCGCGCCGTCCATCACCGGCATGCGCATGTCGGAGATCACCAGGTCGACCGGCTGCTGCGCCAGCAGCTCCAGGCCCTCGGCGCCGCTGTCGGCCGTCAGCACCTGGTAGCCCTTGCCGCGCAACAGGCGGCGCAACGCCGACAGGATGTTGGGTTCGTCGTCAACGCACAGGATGGTCATTGTCACTTGGCTTCCTTTCCTCAGTGGCGGCGCGGCGCCGCGGCAGGGTGACGCGGAAGGTGCTGCCTTGGCCGAGCGCCGATTCGACCTCGATGCGGCCCTGGTGTTTTTGCACAATGCCGTACGACAGCGACAGGCCCAGGCCGGTGCCCTTGCCGACTTCCTTGGTGGTGAAAAACGGGTCGAAGATGCGGCCCAGGTCTTGCGGCGCAATGCCGCAGCCGTTGTCGCCCACGCTGAACCAGACTTGCTCGCCGTCGCAGCCGGTACGCAGCGTGATGCGCCCGCGCGCCGGGCCGATGGCGTGCGCCGCGTTGACCAGCAGGTTCATGGCCACCTGGTTAAGCTGCAGCGGCAGGCATTCGATGTCGGGGATCTCGCCGTACTCGCGCACCACCTCGGCGGTGTAGCGGATTTCGTTGGCGACGATGTTCAGGGTCGAGTCCAGGCCCTGGCGCAGGTCGGCCCAGACCCATTCCTGCGCGCTGTCGACGCGCGAAAAATCCTTCAGGTCCTGCACGATGTGGCGCACGCGCACGATGCCTTCCCGCGATTCCTGCATCAGGGTCGGGATGTCCTCGCGCAGGAAGTCGAGTTCGACCTGCTGGCGCAGGGCTTGCAGGCGCTGCGCCAGCGCGGGGTCGGCCAGCGCCGCTTCCGCCGCGCGGTAGGCGTCGAGCATGGTGAACAGGCTGTCAAGGTAGCCTTGCAGGGTGCCGAAATTGGAAAAGATGTAGCCGATCGGGTTGTTGATTTCGTGCGCCACGCCGGCCGCCAGTTGGCCGATCGAGGCCAGTTTGTCGGACTGCACCAGCTGCTGCTGGGTGCGCGTGAGCTGGGCGGTGCGCTGGCGCACCGTGTGTTCCAGCTTGTCGTGCGCCTGGCGCAGCGCGTTTTCCGCCACGCGCCGCTCGGTCACGTCGCGCAGGCTCTGGATGGCGCCCGCCAGCCGGCCGTCGTGCCCGCGCAGCGGGGCCGCCGTCAGTTGCAGCCAGTGGCCGGCGGCGCCGATATTCGGGAAGAAATCCTCCTCCTCGTAGGCGCCGTCGATCAGGGTGGAAGGGCGGTATTTGTCGCGGAAATTGCGGTCGCTGGCGGGATCGACCGCATCCACGATCAGGTCGGCCAGCAGCGGGCGCGGGCGGGTGTAAAAGGCGCGCCAGTGGTGGCGCGTGCCCACCATCTCCTGCGTGCTCCAGCCGAGCAAATGCTCGCAGGCCTTGTTCCAATGGGTGATGACATGGGCGTTGTCGATGACAAAGGTGGCCACCGGGTGCCCGTCCAGCAGCTCCGACAGGGCTACGGTTGCGTGCTCGACCGTCCTTTCGTGGTGGAAGCTACTCATGTAAAAGTGGCATCTGGTGGGGGCAAATCGATTATACGGCGCGGCAATCAAATCCGCGCGTGTGCGCTACTTAACTGTCGCATGGCGGCAGCTTGGGCAGGCTGGTGCTTTTTGAGGAGAATGCCATGCGCACCATTATTGCCGCCCATTTCCAGACCCAGGACGAATGCCAGCAAGCCTGCAGCGCGCTGCAGGCGGCCGGCTTTGCCGCCGGGCGCGTGAGTACGTTTTACGCCAATCCGCCCGGGCAGCACGCGGTGATCCCGAGCGGCGGCGACCGCGTCGTCTCGCCCGGGGCGCAGGATACGCCGCACGGGCTGGCCAAGGGCGAGGTGACCGGCGCCGCCGTGGGCGCGGCCCTGGGCGCGGCCAGCATTCCGCTGGCCGGACCGGTGGGGCCGGTGCTGGGCGGCCTGGTCGGGGCCCATGTCGGTTCGCTGTATAGCTTCTCCGAGCTCGAGGAGCGGGAGGCATCGGGCCCGCCGCCGCGCCCGGCCGGCATGCTGGTGGCCGTGGCGGTGGCGGACGCCGAGGAGGGGCGCGCCATCGCCCTGCTACGCGGCCAGGGCGCGCAGCAGGTGGAACGCGCCGAGGGCACGATCGAGGACGGGGATTGGAAAGATTTCAATCCCTTGTCAGTGCCGCAATTCGTGTAGCGCCGGTTGTTGCGGAATGCAAACGCCCCTATTGCGAAAAGTAATTTCCGCTATGATAGTTGCTACAATAAAAGCAGCGAACCTGCAGCCGACTAGACGTGGATCATGACCACGGTGCGCCGTCCAGTACATCATCTGCCACAAGAAGCGATCGCTTTGTTTTGAGGGGAGAGCGTCAATGACACAGGCATGGGTAGTACTGTCGCGCCCGGACCGGCGTGATGTTTCGGCCCCGACCGAAGCCCAACTGGTGGCGGCATTGTCGGATGTGTACGGCGGCAAGATCCACGCGCCGGACGGCGTGCCCGGCAGCGCCACCCTGAAGTTCGGCTATGACGATGGCTTGATGTACCAGGTGGAGGTCGATCCCGACGGCGCCGTGCGCTACGAGGAGTGGTCCGACCGCGATTGCGAAATCGCGCTGGCCACGCCGCGCCGCATGCGCTGCAAGCAGGAGGACGCGCTGCAGATCTGGAAGTGGCTGGCGCAGCGCCAGGTGGCCAAGATCCGCGGCCAGGCCTGGCTGGCGGACGATTAAGCTTAATGCGACATCAGGAGCGGCAGCGTCATCGCATCGAGCACGCTGCGCGTGACGCCGCCCAGCAGCGTCTCGCGCAGGCGCGAGTGGCCGTACGCCCCCATCACCAGTAAATCGCAATCGCGCTCGGCCGCCAGGGCCAGCAACTGGCCGCCGATGTCGCTGCCGCGTTTCAGCAAGCCCTGGCGTTCGCCCTGGCCCAGCACCAGGTGGGCGCTCACGCCGTGCCGCGCCAGCCAGGCCAGGATGTCGGCCCCGGGCGGCTCGCCGAACACGCCGGGGCGCGTCTCGGCATCGAAAATGGCGACGGTCACGCGCTCGGCGCGGCGCAACAGGGGCAGGGCGTCCTGCAGCGCGCGCCCGGCCTCGCGGCTGGCGTTCCAGGCCGCCAGGATGTGGCGCGCCGGCGCCGGGCCGCCGCTGCTGGCGATGCCGTCCCGCGTGACGGCGATGGTGCCTGAGGGGCGCGCCGACAGGGGCACCACCAGCACCGGCTTGCCGCTCGCGGCCAGCACTTCGGCCGGCACGTCGGGGCCGCGCTGGCGCGCATCGAGCTGGCCGACGATGACCAGGTCGGCATGGCGTGCCATCAGGCTCAGGCCGGCGCTCGCGTCGTCGTCCAGGATGCGCTGCTCCAGCGATTGCACGCCCAGCGCCTGCAGGCGCGGCGCGAATTCGGCCAGGGCGCGGCCGGCGCGCTCGCGCAGGATGTCGAGGTGGCGCGCCAGGTTGGGGTCGTGCTCGTCCACCGTTTCGTTCTGGTACAGGAAGCGCGACACGCCGGTGGTGGCCACGCCCACCACGTGGGCGCCTTCCTGCAGCGCCAGTTCGCCCGCCAGCAGGATGCGCGCCGCGCTGTGCGGCGCTTCATCGACATGCACCAGGATGGTCTTGTAAGCCATAGAGCCTCCGGCGCCTCAGCGCAAGGCGGCGGTTGCTTTCTCGAGCCGGGTCTGGCAGGCGATGCACAGTGGCGCTTCGGGCCGGGCATTCAGGCGGGAGAAGGGGATTTCATTGCCGCAGTTATCGCACAGGCCGTAGCTGCCGTCCTCGATCTTGGCCAGGGCGTGCCGCACGCTGCTGAGCTGGGCCTGCTTGTGCTCGTCGGCTTCCAGCTCCAGCTGGTTGAGGGTGCGGTTGCTGGCGCTGTCGGCGGGCGAGGTTTCGATTTCCTCCACCGCGGGCACGCGCGCCAGTTCGCCGTCCATGCGGCCGGCCAGCTGCTGCAGCAACGTCAGCTTGCGTTGCTCCAGGGCGGCTTGCATTGAGGCAAGCTGTTCGCGCGACAGGCCCATGACGGTCTCCACGAATCCGTTGTTCGGAAGACCATTGTAAGCCTGCGGCGCGGTTTACGCACTCCCGCGCGGCAGCCGTGCGGCCAGCTGCTGTTTCAGGCTGCGCAGCGGCGCCACCAGGTGTTCCGGGCGCGCCGCCGCGATCGCCGCCGCCACCGCCAGCAAATCGGCACTGAGGGCGGCCAGTTCCTTGACCCGCTCGATGCGGCGCATGGCGTCGCGCGCCTCGGCCGCCAGGCGCAGCAGTTCCTCCAGCGTGACGCCCATGCCTTCCAGGGTATGGCTGGCGGCATCCACATACAGGCTGTTGGCTTGCTGGCGCAGCGCCACCTCGTTCTCGAACAGGGCCTGGGCCGCGCCGTGCGTGAGCGGGCTGGCGCCGCCCAGGCCGTTGTTGCCGGCCAGGTGCTGCTGCTGGCGGATGCCGCGCATGATGCGCGTGTGCAGTTCATCGGCGCTGGCCGACAGGCTGTCGGCCAGGGCTTCCAGGTCGTGCGGCAGGGTGGCGGTCAAGCTCATGGCTGGGCTCCTTGCAAGGTGGCGGGGGGCGCGGCGGCGGGCTGCGGATCGAGGCCCTGCAGCAGGGCGGCGTGGCGCGCGCGCATCTGTTCGATGTGCTGGGCGGCCAGGGTGTGGCGCAGGCCGAGCAGGCGGTACTCGCGCACCTTTTCCTGCTGGTGGGCGCGCGCCAGGGCCGCCAGCAGGCGGTCGCGCGGCGCATCGGCATAGGGGATTTCCACCTCCAGCATGCCGAGCACGATGCGCTGTTCGTTGTCATGCTGCTTATTGAAGTAGCGCAGCAGGGTGTGCATGGCGTCCAGCGTGCCTTGCAGCGGCTCGCCGCCCTCGCGCAGCATGGCTTGCAGCGCCTGGTCCTGGGCCCGCCCGGTGCTGGCGCGCAGCAACAGGCGCACCAGGGCGGAATAGGCGTTGACGTGGCGGTCGCTGAGGCCGGTGTCCGGCCAGGCCTTGACGCCCTCGGCCAATTGCTTGACCTGGTCGCCGTAGTGGAAGGTGGCGCCGCCGGCCAGGGCGCCCAGGGCGCGCAGGTAGGTGGCGGCGGCCGCCTGCAGCGCGATGAAGTCGGGGTAGGCATCGCGCCGCTTGCGGTCGATGGCCTCCTCGCGCTGGGCGGCGGCGCTGGACAGGTAGGGTTGTGCGCGCTGGTAGGTGTCGCGGAAGCGCTGGCTCAGGTCGCTGAACGCCGCCAGCGCGGGCGCCTCATCGGCCAGGCTGCGCACCTCCTTCAAGCGCGGATTGCTGGCGCAGGCCGCCAGTAGCAAGCACAACAGTAAGCACAGGTAGCGTTTCATGATGGTCTCCTCGGGCGGCAAGGACCATCTTGCGCCAAGGCGCGGCGGGCGCGTTTGCGCCAGCGCAAAGGTCAGGCGTGCAGGTAGGGCGCGAGCCAGGCCAGGCTGGCGCCGGTGTGCGTGCGGGGCTGGTATTCGCAGCCGATCCAGCCTTCATACCCGAGCGCGTCGAGCAGGCCGAACAGGAAGGGATAATTGATTTCGCCGCTGCCCGGCTCGTGGCGGCCCGGCGTATCGGCCAGCTGGATGTGGCGGATATTCGGCAGGCAGGCGCGGATGGTGTTGGCCAGCTCGCCCTCCATGCGCTGCATATGGTAGATGTCGTATTGCAGGAACAGGTTGGGGCGGGCCGCCGCGGCCAGGATTTCCAGCGCCTGCCGGCTATGGTTCAGGAAATAGCCGGGGATGTCGAAATGGTTGAGCGGCTCCACCAGCACCTCGACCCCGAGCGGGGCGAACTGGTCGGCCGCGTACTGCAAGGAGCGGATATACGCCTCGCGCGCCCGTTCCGGCGCCAGGCCGCCCGGCAGGATGCCAGCCATGCAATGCACGCGCGGCGTGCCGAGTTCGCGCGCGTACTCCAGGCCCAGGCCCACGCTGTCCTGGAACTCCTCGAAGCGGCGCGGATCGCACGCCATGCCGCGCTCGCCGGCCTGCCAGTCGCCTGGCGGCAAGTTATGCAGCACCAGCTGCAGCTGATGGCGCTCCAGGCGCTGCCGGATGTCATCCGCATCGAAAGCATACGGAAAGAGGAATTCGACGCCGCGGAAACCCGCCGCCTGCGCCAAGCCAAAGCGCTCGATAAACGGCGCCTCGGTAAACAGCATGGACAGGTTGGCGGCAAATTTAGGCATGCCGCAGATTATATGTCCACTTCGGGGTCAGGAAGAAATGTGGACATTTCTCGAGGAAATGTCCAACTTTCTTCCTGACCCCGAAGTGGACATTTTGCTTTAGCGGGTGCGCTGGCGGGGGGCGTTGGCGGGGCGTTGGCCGCCGCTGCCGCCGGCTGGGCGGGCGTCGCGGCGGATGCCGGCAGGGGCGGCGCTGCGTGGGGCGCCGTCGCGGTTGCCATTGGCGGCGACGCGCGGCTTGCCTGGGGTGCCCTGGCTGCGGTTGCCGCCGCCATTGCCATTGCCGCCGCCGGCGCCCGCGACGGGGCGCGGTGGGCGGTTCTGGTGGCGGCCATTGCCGCTGCGCAGCTGGATCGGCTGCGCTTTGGCATTCGGGTCCGGTTCGAAGCCGGGGATGACTTCGCGCGGCAGGGTTTGCTTGATCAGGCGCTCGATGTCGCGCAGCATCGCGTGTTCATCCACGCAGACCAGCGATACCGCCTCGCCCTTGGCGCCGGCGCGGCCGGTGCGGCCGATGCGGTGCACATAGTCTTCCGGCACGTTCGGCAGGTCGTAGTTGACCACGTGCGGCAGTTGGTCGATGTCGATGCCGCGCGCGGCGATGTCGGTCGCGACCAGGCATTGCAGGGTGCCATCCTTGAACTCGGCCAGGGCGCGGGTGCGCGCGGTCTGGCTCTTGTTGCCGTGGATCGCCATGGCTTTCACGCCATCCTTGCCCAGCTGCTCGACCAGCTTGTTGGCGCCGTGCTTGGTGCGGGTGAACACCAGCACCTGGGTCCAGCTGTTGGTGCGGATCAGGTGCGACAGCATCGGGTGCTTCTTGTCGCGGTCGACCGGGTGGATTTTCTGCGAGATGATTTCCACCGTTGAATTGCGGCGCGCCACCTCAATGGTCTTCGGGTTGTCCAGCAGGCCGTCGGCCAGGGCCTTGATCTCGTCCGAGAAGGTGGCCGAGAACAGCAGGTTCTGGCGTTTTGGCGGCAGCGCGGCCAGCACTTTGCGGATGTCGCGGATGAAGCCCATGTCCAGCATGCGGTCGGCTTCGTCCAGCACCAGAATTTCAATCTTGTCGAGGTTGACGGTGCCTTGCTGCATATGGTCCAGCAGGCGGCCCGGGGTGGCCACCAGGATGTCGACGCCGTGCTTGAGCAGCTTGATCTGCGGGTTGATGCTGACGCCGCCAAAAATCACGGCCGAATTGAGCTTGGTGTGCTTGCCGTAGGTCTTGACGCTTTCTTCCACCTGGGCTGCCAGTTCGCGGGTCGGGGTCAGGACCAGGGCGCGGATGGCGCGCGGCGCGGTATTGTTGGCCAGCTTGCTGCCGACGGCGTCGGTGGACAGGCGATGCAGCACCGGCAGCGTGAAGCCGGCGGTCTTGCCGGTGCCGGTCTGGGCGCCGGCCAGCAGGTCGCCGCCGTTCAATACGGCAGGGATGGCCTGGCTTTGGATCGGGGTAGGGGCTGTGTAGCCGGTATCGGCTACCGCACGCACGATGGCATCAGACAAGCCGAGATCGGAGAAAGACATATTATGTGGTTATTCTGTAAATTGTGAGAAAACTATTGCCGCATGGAAACGTCGGCGCTAGGCAAAGTATATCAGTAAAGTTTTATGCCTTGACGCACAGCAACAATAAAAAAGGCCCCGCAGGGCCTCTTTTGTAGTGAATTCGGGCTTAACTTTATGCAAACTCTGCCAACAGGCCAATCATTTGGCCGAAGACTTTGGGCGAGGCGGCGATAATGTTGCCGCTGTTCATATAGTTGGTTTCACCGTTGAACTCGGCGGCGATGCCGCCCGCTTCCGTCACCAGCAGGGCGCCGGCGGCGATATCCCATGGCTTCAGGTTCTTTTCGTAGTAGCCGTCCAGGCGGCCGCAGGCCACGTAGGCCAGGTCCAGGGCGGCGGAGCCGGCGCGGCGGATGCCGTGCGAGCGCTCGGCCATGATGGTGAACATCTTGGCGAATTCCGCGATGGCAGCCGGCGAGCCTGGCTTGTAGCCGGAGGCCAGCAGGGCGCCGCTGATGCGGTCCAGCTTGTTGACGCGGATGCGCTTTTCGTTCAGGTAGGCGCCGGCGCCCTTGCTGGCGGTGAACAGGTCGTTGTGCACCGGATCGTACACCACGGCCTGCGTCACGACGCCGCGCTGCTGCAGGGCGATCGAGATGGCGTACTGTGGGAAGCCGTGCATGAAGTTGGTGGTGCCGTCCAGTGGATCGATGATCCACACGTATTCGCTCTCGTCATTTACGGTGCCGGTGATGCCGGATTCTTCGGCAAAAATGGCGTGCTCCGGGTAGGCTTTCAGCAGCACTTCGATGATGGCCTGTTCAGCAGCCTGGTCCACATCGGTGACGAAGTCGTTGTGTTGCTTTTCAGTTACGTTGACGCGGTCCAGGTCGAAGGAGGCGCGGTTGATTACTGCGGCGCCACGGCGCGCGGCCTTGATGGCCGTATTCAGCATTGGGTGCATACTAGCTTCCGTAAAATAGCCATTGCCGCCCACGGAAACGCTTCGCGCATCCGGCAGCGGAAATGATGACAAGATTGAAAAAGAGCGGCGCGTTGTGCCGGCGGAGTAAAATGCACGCCCAACGCAGAATCCCGCGATTATAAATGAAGCAGACCGAATCCGCATCCTCCGCCTTCCAACGCCTGCGCATCGTGCTGGTCGAAACCAGCCGCCCGGGCAATATCGGCGCGGTGGCGCGCGCCATGAAAACCATGGGTTTTTCCGACCTGGTGCTGGTCAATCCGCGCTTTGACGGGGCCTGCGAACATGAGGAGGCGGTGGCCTTTGCCTCCGGCGCGCAGGATATTTTGCAGTCGGCACGCGTGGTCGCTTCGATGGCCGAAGCGCTGGAGGGGATCAACTTCACGGCAGCGGTGTCGGCGCGCTTGCGCGAGTTTTCGCCGCCGGTGGTGACGCCGCGCGCATTCGCCGGCCAGCTGGCGGGCGGCAGCGAGCTGCAGGCGGCCCTGATTTTCGGCAACGAGCGCTTCGGCCTGCCCAATGAGATCGTGGAGCCGTGCAATGTGCTGGTGAATATCCCGGCCAACCCCGACTACTCCTCGCTCAACCTGGCGCAGGCGGCGCAAGTGCTGGTGTACGAATGCCGCATGGCCGCGCTGGACGGCCAGCACGCCGCCAGCCCGGTCGGCTTCCACGGCGCAGCCGCCAGCGCGGCAGCGGTGGAAGGCATGTACGAGCACCTGGAACGATCCCTGGTCGAGATCGGCTTCCTCGACGCCAACAACCCGCGCAAGCTGATGCCGCGCCTGAAGCGCCTGTTCGCGCGCGCCGGGCTGGAAGCGGAAGAGGTCAACATCCTGCGCGGCATCGCGCGCCAGATGGTGGCGCAGGCCGCCCGCAAGCGCCAGGATTAGAGCCTTCGCTCTAGCCGCAAGCCGCCGGCATCCTTAGAATCCCCCTTAAATCAAAGAAATGTCCACTTCGGGGTCAGGAAGAAAGGTGGACAAAAAAGGGAGACACGATGCAACGCAGGACTTTTTTGAAGGCCGGGCTGCTGGGCGGCTTGGCGCTGGCGGCGGGCGGGGCGGCTTATCGGCATTTTCGGCCGGCGACACCGCAGCGCTTCGCGCTGGACCAGCCGGGACGCACCATGCTGGCGGCCTTGATACCGGCCATTACCGGGCTGCAGCCGGCACCGCCGGCGCTGGCGGCGGGGATCGAGCGGGTGGCGGGGGCGATCGCGGCCCTGCCGCTCTCCATGCAGAAGGAAATCAGCGACCTGTTCGGCTTGCTGACCATGGCGCCCACGCGGCGCTTGCTGGCGGGCGTGCCGGCCTGGCCGGAGGCGTCGCCGGCGCAGGTGGCGGCTTTCCTGCAAAACTGGCGCACCCATCGCACCGAGATGCTGCAAACGGCTTACCATGGCTTGCATGACCTGGTGCTGGGCGGCTGGTATGCCGATCCTTCCTCCTGGGTCGGGAGCGGCTATCACGGTCCGATGAAGGAGCTGAGCGCATGACGAGTCCCATCCCGGATCCAATCCAGGCCGGCATCGCGGCCGGCTGGCAGGTCATCGATGCGTCCACCCTGCAGCAGGACCGCCGCTACGACGCCGACGTGGTCATCGTCGGCACCGGCGCGGGCGGCGGCGTCACGGCGGAAATCCTGGCCAACGCCGGCTTGAAGGTGCTGCTGGTGGAGGAGGGCGCGTTGAAGTCTTCCAAAGACTTCAAGATGCGCGAGGCCGATGCCTACCCTGCGCTCTACCAGGATGCGGCGGCGCGCAAGACGGCCGATAAGGCCATCAACATCCTGCAGGGGCGCACTGTCGGCGGTTCGACCACGGTGAACTGGACGTCGAGCTTCCGCACGCCGGCCGCGACCCTGGATTGGTGGCAGGCCAAATACGGCTTGAAAGACTATGGCGCGGACGCGCTGGCGCCGTGGTTCCAGAAAATGGAAGAGCGCCTGCACATCAGTGATTGGCCAACCCCGCCCAACGAGAACAATGACCTGCTGCGGCGCGGCGCGGAGAAGCTGGGCATCTCCACCGGCCTGATCCGGCGCAACGTCAACGGCTGCTGGAACCTGGGCTACTGCGGCATGGGCTGCCCGACCAACGCCAAGCAGTCGATGCTGGTCACCACCATCCCGGCCGCGCTGGAGCAGGGCGCGATCTTGCTGACCCGCGCGCGCGCCGAGCGCTTTACCTTGGCCGGCGGCCAGGCCAGCGCGCTCGAGTGCGCGGCGTTGACGGCGGACGGGCTGGCGGCCAGCGGTCGCCGCATCACGCTCAAGGCGCGCCATTTCGTGGTGGCGGGCGGCGCGATCAACTCGCCGGCGCTGCTGCTGCGCTCCGGCGCGCCCGACCCCTACCAGGTGCTGGGCCAGCGCACCTTCCTGCATCCGGTGGTGCTGTCGATCGGCACCTACCGGCAGCCGGTGGAAGCGTTCAGCGGTGCGCCGCAAACGGTGTACTCCGACCATTTCCTGCACACGCAGGCGCTCGATGGCCCGATGGGCTACAAGCTGGAAGTCGGTCCGCTGCACCCGGTGCTGGCCGGTACCACGGTGTCGGCCTTCGGTCCGGCCCACGCGCAGCTGATGGGGCGCTTTGCGCATATCCAGGGCCTGCTGGCGCTGCTGCGCGACGGCTTCCATCCCGAATCGGCGGGCGGCCGCGTGACGCTGAACGGCGACGGTTCGCCCCAACTCGACTACCCGCTCACGCCGTATTTCTGGGACGGCGCGCGGCGCGCGCTGCTGACCATGGCTGAAATCCAGTTCGCCGCCGGCGCCGACGGCGTGCGCCCGGTGCACGAGCTGGTGGACCAGCCCTACCGGGACTGGAACGCGGCCAAGCAAGCCATTGCCGCGCTGCCGATGCAAAAGCTGCTGACGCGCGTGGTGTCGGCGCACGTGATGGGCGGCTGCGCCATGTCGGGCGATGCGCTGACCGGCGTGGTGGCGCCGGACGGCCTGTATCGCGGCATCGGCAACCTGTCTGTCCATGACGGATCGCTGTTCCCGACCTCGATCGGCGCCAATCCCCAGCTGTCGATCTACGGCATCACGGCCAGACTGGCGAGCGGCCTGGCGCAACGCCTGGGCGGCAAGGGCTGAGGCGGCGGGCCATGGTCAAGCGCATGCTATGGCTGGTGATGGCGTTGCAAGTGACCGTGGCCGGCGCGCTGGCGTGGCTGCTGGCACGCCTGGTGCCGGCCGATGTGGCCTTGTTGTTGGCGGTCACCGTTGTACTGATGGTACGCATGGCGATTTCCGCCAACAATTTCCGCATGGCCGCGCGGCCCGTGCCGCAGCATGCGCAACTGGCTTGGCTGCAGCGTTTGCAACTGTTCTTGCACGAGTATATGTCGACCATGGCAGTGACCTCCTGGCATATGCTGCGCCACCGTCCGCGCCTGCACCTTGCCAGCGCGCCGCGCGGCTTGCCGGTGCTGATGGTGCACGGTTACGGTGCCAATGGCGGCTTCTGGGTGCACCTGGCGGCGCAGCTGGAGGCGCAGGGTTTGAGCTACGCCACGGTGGACCTGGAGCCGGTGTTCGGCGATATCGAGGATTACGCGCTGCAGCTGGAGCGGGCGGCGCAGGCCTTGCTGGCAGCCAGCGGCAGCGCCCGGCTGGTGATCGTGGCGCACAGCATGGGCGGGCTGGTGGCGCGCGCCTGGCTGCGCCGTTTTGGTGCGGCGCGCGTGGCGCGCATCATCACGCTTGGCACGCCGCACTTTGGCACCGACCTGGCGCATATGGGACCGGGCGACAATGCGCGCCAGATGCGGCGCGACGCGGAGTGGCTGGCGCAGCTCGACGCTGACGACCGCAGCCAGCGCGGCCTCATGACTTCCATCTACTCCTGGCACGACAACATCATCGCGCCCCAGGATTCCTGCCATTTGCCGGGCGCGCGCAATATCGCGCTGCACGGCATCGGCCATGTTGCGCTGGGCCGCCATCCCGCGATCGCCCAGCACATTCTTGCGGAGATTATGGGGATCACTTAGACTGTCTTGAGGCTAGGCAATTGCCGCTGCTGTAAAGGATGTGAAATTCAGTGAGTTTCATTCAGAAAGCAGGACGATGGCGACCGACTTCGGCAAGACCGATCATGTGGACACCCTGGACGCGGAAGACGGCGTCGGCAGCCTGCTTGAATCCATGCCGGACGCGATCCTGGTAGCCGACGCCGGCGAGCGCGTGGTGCAGGCCAACCATCTGGCCTGCGCCTTGTTCGCCTACGCTGCCGGCGAGTTGCGCGGCGTGCCGCTGGCCAGCCTGCTGCCCGGCGGCGCCCACCGCGGCCTGCGCCAGGACGGCAGCGAATTCCCGGTCGAGGTGCGGCGCAGCAGCATGCCGGGCGCGCTCGGTCCGCTGCAGCTGTACGCGGTGCGCGATATCACTGAACTGGTCAAGGCGGGCCAGGCCAAAGACCGCTTCCTGGCCAGCATGTCGCACGAATTACGCACGCCGCTGAATGCCATTCTCGGCTTTACCGGCACCATGCTGATGCAATTGCCGGGTCCCCTGAACGAGGAACAGGAAAAGCAGTTGCGCACGGTGCAGTCCAGTGCGCGCCACTTGCTGTCGCTGATTAACGACTTGCTGGACCTGACCAAACTGGGCTCGGGCCAGCTGGAGCTGCACCTGGAACCCTTGAACTGCCGCGCGATTGTGGAGGAGCTGGCGCTGGTATTCCGGCCGCAGGCGCGGCAAAAAGGCCTGCTGCTGCAGTGGCGCGCGCCGCAGGAGGCGCTGATGCTGCGCACCGATCGGCGCGCGCTGCAGCAAATCCTGATGAACCTTATGAGGAATGCGATCAAGTTTACCGAGCGCGGCGAGATTAATATTGGCCTGGAACGCAGCTACCTGGAGGGCCAGTCGGTGGTGCAAGTGAGCGTGAGCGATACCGGCGGCGGCGTCACGGAGGACAGCCTGCAGCAGCTGGGCATCCACCTGAGCCACAAACTGGCGGCGTTATTGAATGGATCGATACGCTATTTCGACAAGCCGGGCAACGGCAGCATTTTTGTGCTGTCACTGCCGGTGGAATAGCGGATACTAGAGGCGACACAGTGACTGGAGTACCAATGTCAGCACGCATCCTGATTATCGAAGACAACCCAACCAATATGGAGCTGATGGTGTACCTGCTCCGCGCGTTCGGCTACCAGCCGCTGCTCGCCCATAACGGGGAAGAGGGCGTGGAAGTGGCGCGGCGCGAGGCGCCCGACCTGATCATCTGCGACGTGCACCTGCCCAAACTCGATGGCTACGGCGTGGTGGCGCAGTTGAAGCAGGACCCGGCCCTGAAAGAAATCCCGACCCTGGCCGTGACCGCGCTGGCCATGGTCGGCGACCGCGAAAAGCTGCTGGCTGCCGGCTTTGACGGCTACATCGGCAAACCGATCGAGCCCGATACCTTCGTGACGCAAATCGAGTCTTTTTTGCCGGGGGAGATGTCGCCCCGTAATGCGAACGACATCGCGACGATCCTGATCGTCGACGACCATGTGCTTAACCGCGAGTTCCTGATGACGCTTCTTGGTTACAGCGGGCACCGCCTGCTGGAAGCTTCCAGCGGCATCGAAGGCTTGAAGGTGATGGAGAGCGAGAAGCCGGACCTGGTGATCTCGGACATCCTGATGCCAAACATGGATGGCTATGAATTCGTCAACCGCATCCGCAGCCAGCCGGAGCTGGCGCAGGTGCCGATTATTTTCTACACCGCCACCTACCGCGAGCGCGAGGCGATGGCGGTGGCCGAGGCGTGCGGCGTGCGCTGGGTGCTGCCCAAGCCGTCCGACCCGGATGTGATCCTGAAGACGGTGCACCAGGCGCTCGGCATGTCGGCCCAGGACGAGACGCTGCCGGCCTTTGCGCCGGAGCCGCCCGGCCAGGGGCGCCTGTTCGAGATCGAGCACAAGGTGGCCGAGTATATCGACGAGGTGGAGTCGAGCAGCCAGTCGATCACGCGCTTCGCCAACAACGGCGATTCGAATGAGAACGAGCCGGAGCACTTGAGCCAGATGACGGAGCGCCTGTCGCGCTCCCTCTCCAGCCTGCAGGCGGTGAGCCTGCGCCTGACGGCGCTGATCGAGCTGGGGATTGAACTGGGCGCGGAGCGCGACGCGCAGGCGCTGGTGGAAATCGGCGTGCGCGTGGCGCAGAATATTTGCGTATCGCGTTTTGCCTGCATCGGCGTGCTGGAACAGGATGCGCAGGAGGCCAGCTTCTTCGCTTCCTGCGGCGTGGGCGAGCAGGCGCAGGTGGTGGCAAGCCAAGCGCGCGCCGGCATCCTGGACAGCCTGCTCAAGCAGCGGCAGCCGGTGCGCATGAGCCGCCTGGGCGGCGATCCGCGCGAAATCGGCCTGCCGTCCGCGCACCCGCCGATCCATTCCTTCCTGGGCGTGCCGATCGCCTCGCGCGAGCGGGTGCACGGCTGGCTGTACCTGGTGGACAAGCTGGGGTCCGAGGAATTCAATGAGGTGGACGAGCGGGTGGCGGTGACGGTGGCGGCGCAGATTTCGGTCGCGTACGAGAACCTGCTGCTGTACGAGGAAATCCGCCGCCACCACGCCCAGCTGCAGCTGGACATGAATGCGCGCATCCGCCTGGACGAGGACTTGCGCCGCTTCCGCCTGGCGATGGACGCGACGGCCGACGCGATTTTCCTGGTCGACCGCGCCAACAGCTGCTTCATCGACGTCAATGTGACGGCGTGCCGCATGCTGGGTTTCGCGCGCGAGGATTTCCTGAAAATCGGGCCCGATCGCGCGCCGGAGGCGGGCTTGCAGCCGCTACGCGATTTATACGACAAGCTGCTGGCGGGCGACCAGAGCGGTGCCATGGCGGAGCTGCTGCTCGAATGTAAGGATGGCGCCCCCTTGTCGGTGGAGGTGCAGCGCCGCACCCTGCGCTCGGGCCAGAACTGGATCCTGGTCGCGGTCGCGCGCGATATCACGGAGCGCAAGGAGGCCGAGAAGCGCCTGCTCAAGCTGGCTCACTTCGACACCCTGACCGGGCTGCCCAACCGCAGCCAGTTCTACGATTCGCTGACGTTGTCGCTGAAGCAGGCGGGCGAGCATGGCTGGGCGCTGGCGGTGCTGTTCCTCGACATGGACCGCTTCAAGAACATCAACGACACGCTGGGCCACACCATCGGCGACGAGCTGCTGCGCCAGTTCTCCAGCCGCCTGGTGGAATGCCTGCGCGTGCGCGACACCATCGGCCGCTTTGGCGGCGACGAGTTCGCCGCCATCCTGATGCTGCCGGAAGGGGCGCAGAACGCCATTGCGGTGGTGGACAAGATCCGCGATGCGATGCGCCAGCCCTTTGACTTGAAGGGGCATGAGGTGACGGTGACAGCCAGTATCGGCATCTCCGTTTTCCCGGAGGACAGCAATGATCCCGATATCCTGATCCAGTACGCCGATACGGCGATGTACCGCGCCAAGGAGGCGGGGCGCGATGCCTTCCGCTTCTTCACGGCGGAGATGAACGCGCAATCGCTGGCGCGGCTGGACATGGAGAACGCACTGCGGCGCGCGATCGACAACAATGAGTTCGTGCTGTTCTACCAGCCCAAAGTGCATATCGCCACGGGCCGCATCAGCGGCGCCGAAGTGCTGCTGCGCTGGAACCGCCCGGGCCACGGCATGGTGTCGCCGGCGCTGTTCATCCCGCTGCTGGAGGAGACCGGCCTGATCGTGCGGGTCGGCAGCTGGGTGCTGCAGGAATCCTGCCGCAAGATCGCCGAATGGGCGAAGACCCAGGTCGGGGCGGTGCATTTGTCGGTCAACGTGTCGGGTATCCAGTTCTTTGTCGGCGGGCTGGAAGAGGAGGTGATGCGCGCCATCAAGGACAACGACATCTCGCCGGAGCTGCTGGAGCTGGAGCTGACTGAAAGCTCGCTGATGTCGAACGCGGAGGAAACCATCACGGTGCTGCAGAACCTGAAGGCGCTGGGGGTGAAAATTTCCATCGACGATTTCGGCACCGGCTATTCTTCGCTGGCTTACCTGAAGCGCTTCCCGATCGATAAGCTGAAGATCGACATCGCCTTCGTGCGCGAAGTCACCAGCAACCCGGATGATGCGGCGATTGTGCTGGCCATTATCAATATGGCGCACAGCCTGAAGCTGAAGGTGATCGCGGAAGGGGTGGAGAAGGATGCCCAGCTGTCCTATCTGCGGCGCCATGATTGCGACGAGATGCAGGGCTATTATTTCAGCCGGCCGTTGCAGGAGCCGGACTTTGTGCAGATGCTGCGCGAAGGGCGGCACCTGCAGGCGCCGAGCGACGATAACATCGTGGACCAGCAAACCTTGCTGATCGTCGACGACGACGCCTTCATGCTCGATGTGCTGAGCGACTTCCTGGCGCAGGATGGCTACCGCATCCTGACGGCGCAAACGGCGGCGGAGGGCTTTGACGTGCTGGCGCGGCACCGGGTGCAGGTCATCCTGTGCGACCAGTGCATGCCGATGATGACGGGCACGGAGTTCATGGAGCGGGTCAAAAACCTGGCGCCGGATACCTTCCGCATCATGCTGTCGGCCTATGCGGACCTGACGCCGATCATGGCGGCCATCAACCACGGCGCAATCGACCGTTTCTACACCAAGCCGTGGAAGGGGGCGGTGCTGCGCGAGAATATCCGCGAGGGCTTCCGCCTGCACTCGCAGCTGCGCGCGCCGCAGCTGCACTAATCCGGCGCCACCTGGCCCAGGGCGGCGAAGTGCAGCACCCAGCGCCCTGGCGCCGCTTTCACCAGTTGCGCTGCCTCGTCGTCGTAGAAGGCGCCGACCGGGCAGGCGCCCAGGCCGCGCGCCACCGCGCCCAGCAGCCAGCGTTCCCCCATCAATCCCGCTTCCAGGAACGCCATTCGGTAGCCGCGCGCGCCGCTGCGCAGGGCTTGCGCGCTGTCGGCCGATAGCAGCAGGACGACGGCGGCGTCGCCGATCACGTCCTGGTCGAGCGCGGCCTGGCGCGCTTGCGCGGCAAAGTCGCCCAGCGCCACGGCTTGCAGCGCGTGCCGGCCGGGCAGGTAGCGGTAGACGCCGGGCTGGATGCCTGCCACGCGGTTGAGCACCAGGTCGGCCTGCAGCGCGCCCGATAGCAGCGGCGCTTGCGCCATCTCTGCCAGCATCGAGGACAGTTGCTGCAGCGGCAGCGGCTGCGTTGTGAAGCGGCGCTGGCTGCGGCGCTGCAGGATGACGCGCGCCAGGTCCATCGCAGCTTGCTCGCCAGGCGGCAATGCGATCAGCGGCCCGGCGCCGGCGGCTGCCGCCAGTGGCGGGGGCGGCGCGGGCGCGAGCGAAGTGGCGGCGTGGACGCTGCCGGTCACACCAAGATCCAATGGCGGCGGCGAGGCACGGGGCGCGCTGGCCGCTGGCAACCCGCCGGCAGCGCCGGCGCGGCCATTCAGCGCGACGACGGCGATCACGCCTTCCTGCCGGCCATCCAGCCCGAACACCTGCGCCAGCGCCATTTCGTCGAACAGCGGCGGCAACTCCGCCCGCGCACCCACGTAGTGCGCCGCCAGCCGCGCGTTTTCGAGCAGGTGGCCCAGGTCCGCCGCCACGTAGCGGTAGGCGCGATTGCGGTACTTGTAGCCGGTGCGCTGGAACACGGCGCCCACGACCAGCAGCAAGTCCGGCCCACCGGCGCCGGCCGGCAGGCCGCCAAGCCGGGCCAGGCGGTGGGCGTCCGCATCAAAGTGGTACAAGCCTGGCTGCAGGCCCTGCACGCGCCGCACCTGTAGATACAGCTCGCCGGGGAATAGGGCGCCGGACGATGGGGCGGCGCGCAAAGCCAAGCCGCCACGCCGCGCCGTGACGCCTGCCGTCAGGTGCAGGAATTGGCCCACCGCCGTGATGTCCAGCATGGCCGGGCCGGGCGCTGTGGCGTGAGCGGCTGGCGCGCGCAGCATTGCACCCAGCGAGCGCACGCCGTCGAGCGCAGGCGTCGCGCGCGCCAGCGCCACTTGCGGCAGGCCGGGGTAAGACTTGAACGGCGCCGGCTGGCCGCCCCAATCGACCGGCGGCGCATGACCGAATACCGCGCTGCGCGAGGAGGCCGAAGCGGCGTGGTATTGCAGCACCGTCCGTACGCCGTCCTCCGCACCGCCTGCTGCGAGCGAGGGGACGGGGGCGGCGCTGCGCCCGCCCCAATGCACGCCGAGCGCAAACGCCAGCGCCATGGCGGCAACCGCCCCGGCCTGGCGCGCCGCGCCGCGCCAGGGCAAGGGGCCGGTCGGCGCCGCGGCTGGCGCGCTGCTGCGGCGTTGGCGCAGCCAGCGCAGGGCGGTCGGCAGGTTAAGGAACAGGTGCAGCGACAGCAGCAGCAAAGTCGCATAGCCGAACAGGTAATGCCAGTCGAACACCGGCAACTGCTGGTTGGCGACCCAGAACAGGCCAAGGCCCGCCGTGGTGAGCAGGTAAGCCATCAACAGCAAGCTGCTGTGCACGTTCAAGGCCAGGCGTGACGGCGCCTTGCCGCGCCAGACCAGCGCGAGCAGGGCGGCATACACCGCCAACGGCAGCAGCACCCACAGGATTTTCGGCCCCATGCGGCCATTGTAGAACGTATTAGAAGCACGGTTCTAGGGGCGCGCCGTACAATTCCTTCATAACAATTACCGGAGCCGCCGCCATGGGTAAAAAGAGCAAATCGTTTGCGGAGAGCGAAGAACGGCTGACCAAGGCAGTACGCGAATCGGCGCAGGAGATCTGGAAGGCGGGCCTGGGCGCCTTCAGCGACCTGCAACAGCGCGCCCGCGCCGTGGAGGGCGACCGCGCCGGCCATGTGCGCGAAACGGTCGATACGCTGGAAAAAGTGTTCGAGGAACGGGTGACCAGGGCCCTGCATTCGATCGGGGTGCCGATGCGGCAGGACATCAATGCCCTGATCGAGCGGGTGGATGCGCTCAGTCGCCAGGTGGCCGAATTGCAGGCCGCCGCCAAAAAGCCCGCCAAAAAGACCACAACGAAAAAAGCGTAACTTCTGGAAAACTTCTAATAGTGATATCCTTGCAGGGGAATCAATAGAGCTTCCCCTTTTATGCTACAAAAAGCGCCAAGACGAACCCGCGAACGCATCCTGGAACTCTCGCTGCGCTTGTTCAACGAGTTCGGCGAGCCCAATATCACGACCACCGTTATCGCCGAGGAGATGAATATCTCCCCGGGGAACCTCTATTACCATTTCCGGAATAAGGACGATATCGTCAATTCGATCTTCGTCCAGTTCAAGGCGGAGGCCGAGCGCATGCTGCAGGTGCCGAGCGGACGCCGCTCGAATATCGAAGACGTATGGCTCTACCTGCACCTGATGTTTGAACTGATCTGGCGCTACCGCTTCTTCTACCGCGACCTGAACGACCTGCTGTCGCGCAACCGCAAGCTGGAGCTGGAGTTCAAAGAGCTGCTGGCGCACAAGATCAAGGTGGCGCGCAACCTGTGCCTGGACCTGCGCAGCGAAGGCTCGCTGGAGGCGCATGACATGGCAATCGACGCCATGTCGGTGAATATGGTGGTGGTGGCGACGTACTGGCTGTCCTATGAATACGTGCGCAACCCGCGCAAATATTCGGAGCAGCAGTCGATGGCAGATGCGCTGGCGCGCGGCTGCTACCAGGTCCTGTCCCAGGTCGGCCCCTACTTGCGCGGCGAAACCAGCCTGCTGTTCCAGAAACTGTCCGAAGAATACCTGAAGAAACTCAAATGAAATCGATTTGCGTGTACTGCGGCGCCAATGCCGGCGCCTCGCCCCGCTATGCCGAACAGGCGCGCGCCCTGGCGGCGGCCCTGGTCAGCCGCAACCTGTCGCTGGTGTACGGCGGCGGCAATGTGGGCCTGATGGGCGTGATCGCCGATGAAGTGCTGCGCTTGGGCGGCGAGGTGACGGGCGTGATCCCGACCGCGCTGGTCGAGCGCGAAGTTGGCCACACCGGCTTGACGCGCCAGTTCATCGTCAAGGATATGCATGAACGCAAAGCCATGATGGCGCAGCTGTCGGACGGCTTTATCGCCATGCCGGGCGGCATGGGCACCTTGGAAGAACTGTTCGAGATGCTGACCTGGTCGCAACTTGGCATCCATAACAAGCCGGTCGGCCTGCTGAATGTGGACGGCTTTTACGACAAGCTGGTCGGCTTCATCGACCACGCCCGCGACGAGGGCTTCATCAAGCCGCAGCACGCGGCGCTGGTGCGGGTCGAGTCCGATCCGGCGGCCTTGGTGGAGCGCCTGAAATGAGCGCTCCGGACGCTGGCCAGCAGCCAAAGCGCACCGTGCACCGGGCGCTGCTCATGCCGCTGTGGCGCCGCTGGTTCCCCGCCTTGAACCAGCTGGCGCTGCCGCAGGCCCACTACATCGTCAACCTTGCCATGCGCGATGCGATGCGCACTGCCGTGTACGTGCTGACAGCCGTGTCGCTGCTGGCGGCAATGCTCTTTGTCGGGATGAATTACGGCCTGCACCCCGGTATGGGCGGCCTGGCGGCGCTGATCGTGTATGGCGTGCAGGTGCGGCTGGCAGCCACGCTGCTGAAGCGCCGCTTACCAGAGCTTCTGGCCGCCGGGCGTGTCGAGGTGGGTGAGGTATAGGCGCAGGTCGAACTCGTACTGGTGGTAGTTCGGCTCCATGTACGTGCATAGCTTGTAGAACGCCTTGTCGTGCTGCTTTTCCTTGACGTGCGCCAGCTCGTGCACCGCGATCATGCGCAGGAATTCCATCGGCACTTCCTTGAACATGGTCGCCACGCGGATCTCGTGCTTGGCCTTCAGCTTGCCGCCCTGGACGCGTGAGATGGAGGTGTGCAGACCGAGCGCGTGGTTGATCACGTGGATCTTGCTGTCGTAGGCCACCTTGTCGATCGGCGCGGCATTGCGCAGGTGCTCTGCGCGCAAATCCTGGACGTAGTCGTACAGCGCACGGTCGGTGCGGATATCGTGGGCTTTTGGATAACGTTTCGACAGCACTTCGCCCAGGCGGCCCTGTTCTATCACCTGGCGGACTTGGGAGAGTGTCTGTTCTGAGTAGGCGCTGAGGTATTTCATGACGGGCCGAATGGTATCATGAGCCCATGCGCACCCACGTCAATTCGGTGGGACTGCTGGTGGTCAGCGACCCCGCATTGAACTTCAGCTATCCCGCCCACATCCCCCGCGACTGCATCGATGCCTTGCCGTCGCTGCCGGGCGTCTATATTTTCCGCGACGGCGCCGGCACGCCGCTGTATATCGGCAAGAGCGTGAACATCCGCACGCGGGTGCTGTCGCACATGCGCACGGCAGGGGAGATGCAGATGCTGGTGCGCACCGCCCGCATCGACTTCGAGCGCACTGGCGGCGAGATCTGCGCCTTGCTGCGCGAGGCGGAGCTGGTCAAGCTGCACCAGCCGGTCTTCAACTCCAGGCTGCGGCGCCAGCGCGAAATGTGCTCGATCAGCATGGCCGGCGATACGCCGCAAATCGTCTTTGCGCGTGAGGTGGACTTCGCCCGCACGGCGCATCTTTTCGGCCTGTTCGCCAGCCGCAAGGCCGCCCTCGAAATCCTGCGCGATGTGGCGCAGGCGCGCGATTTGTGCACGGTGGCGACCGGCCTGGAAAAAGGGCTGCCGGGGCGGCCCTGTTTTGCGCGGCAGGTGGGGCGCTGCCGGGGAGCGTGCACCGGCGAGGAGTCGGCGGCCGACCATGCGGTGCGCGTGCGGCTGGCGCTGGAACCCTTGCAGGTGACGCCCTGGCCGTATGCGGGCGCGGTCGCCATCGTCGAGGAATCGGACGGCCTGCGCCAGCGCGCGCTGGTGGACGGCTGGTGCTACCTGGGCGCGCCGGGCCGCGGCGCCGCGCAGCCGCGCTTCGATATCGATGTATACAATATTCTCGTGCGTCCGCTCGCGTCGGGTGTCCTTCGCATCGAGGAGCTGTAATGGCGATCAAATTCAATGTGTTCGGCACGCACGTGCATGTCGAACGGCGCGGCACGCAGTGGGCTGCCTTCTATCCAGGCACGGACGGCAAGCGCCGCGCGGCCGACTTCGTGATCCCGCACGATGTCGCCGAAGACGACCTGGCCCTCTATCTCGGCGACTTGTTCCACGAGGACGCGCGTCCCAGCCACCCCGAAGTCACGCGGGCGGCCTGAGGTATCGACTTATCCCACTATAAGGATTGCCCAAGGCCGTATACCTGCGGCCCATCAAGCGCTATATAATCAAATATATTGCGCTTTGGGAAAGGAATGCAGATGGGACGTATGAGCGCACTCTTGCTGTCACTGTGCACTGCCGGGCATGCGGCGGCGGCCGATATCACGGTGTCGGCGGCGGCCAGCCTGAACAACGCCTTTCGCGAGGCGGCGGCGGCCTATGAGGCGGCGCACCCGGGTCACAAGGTCCGGCTGAATTTCGGCGCGTCCGACGCGCTGGTGGCGCAGATCGCCAAGGGCGCGCCGGTCGATGTGTTCGCGTCCGCCGACCAGGAGGCCATGGACAAGGCCCAGCCCCATGTGGCGCAGGGCACGCGCCGCGATTTCGCCAGCAACCGCCTGGTGGTGGCGGCGCCGGCTGCCAGCAAGCTGCAGTGGCGCACGCTGGCCGACCTGGGCCAGCCGGGCGTGCAGCGCCTGACCACCGGCAACCCGGCCAGCGTGCCGGCCGGCCGCTATGCCAGGTCCGCGCTGGAAAAGGCGGGCCAGTGGCAGGCGCTGGAACCCAAGTTCGTGTTCGCCACCAATGTGCGCCAGGCGCTGGACTACATTGCGCGCGGCGAGGTGGAGGCCGGCCTGGTGTACCAGACCGACGTCGCATCGCAGGCGGACAAGGTGCGCGCGGTGCTGGCGGTGCCGACCACCGCGCCGATCAGCTATCCGCTGGCGGTATTGAAGGATGCGCCGAATGCGGCTGGCGCGCGCGGGTTCGCGGACTTCATCATGTCGCCCGGCGGCCAGGCCATCCTGGCGCGCCACGGCTTCGGCAAACCGTAAGAAGGGCGGCTGCAAATGGATGCTGCGCTGATCGCGCTGGGCTTGTCGCTGAAGGTGGCTCTGTGGGCGACGGCGATCGACCTGGTGCTGGGCCTGGGCTTGGGCTACCTGCTGGCGCGCAAGCGCTTCCCCGGGCGCGAGTTGCTGGATGCCGTATTGACCTTGCCGATGGTGATGCCGCCGACCGTGCTCGGTTATTACCTGCTGGTGCTGATCGGGCGTAACGGCCCGATTGGCCACTGGCTGCAGCATTACTTCGGCATCAACCTGATTTTCACCTGGCAGGGCGCCGTTATCGCCGCCGCCGTGGTGGCGTTCCCGCTGGTGCTGAAAGGCGCGCGCTCGGCGTTCGAAGCGGTCGATGTGCAGCTGGAGCAGGCGGCGCGGGTGCTGGGGGTGTCGCCGCTCGGCGTCTTCCTGCGCGTCAGCCTGCCGCTGGCCTGGCGCGGCGTGCTGGCCGGCACTCTGCTGGCCTTTGCCCGCTCGATGGGCGAGTTTGGCGCCACGCTGATGGTGGCGGGCAGTATTCCCGGCAAAACGCAGACGCTCTCGATTGCGGTCTATGAGGCGGTGCAGGCCGGGCAGGACGATACGGCCAACCTGCTGGTGCTGATCACCTCCATCACCTGCATCATCGTGCTGGTGGCGGCCAACCGGCTGGCGCCAAACCGCGTGCAGGGGGCGGCATGACGATCCGCGTCGATATCCGCAAAACGCTGCGCGCCGGCCAGCGCACCTTCCAGCTCGACGCGCAATTCGAATCGGCCAACAAGCGCGTGGTGATCTACGGCGCCTCCGGCGCGGGCAAGAGCCAGATGCTGAAGGCGGTGGCCGGGCTGTCGCGCCCGGACAGCGGCGTGATCGAGCTCGATGGCCGGCGCCTGTACGACAGCGGCGCGGGCATTGACGTGCCGGCGCAGGGGCGGCGCGTCGGCTACCTGTTCCAGGATTACGCCCTGTTCCCGCACCTGACCGTGCGCCAGAACATCGGCTTCGGCCTGCAGCGCGGCTGGTTCAATCCGGCGCCGCGCGGCGAGCCGGAAGCGGTGCGCTACTGGCTGGAAGCGTTCGGCCTGGCCGACGTGGCGCACCAGCGCCCGGGCGAGTTGTCGGGCGGGCAGCGGCAAAGGGTGGCGCTGGCGCGCGCCATCGTGTGCGAGCCGGCGGCGCTGCTGCTGGATGAACCGTTCGCGGCGCTCGACCCGGCGCTGCGCGTGCGCATGCGCAGCGAACTCGACGCCTTGCAGCGCCGGCTGGATATCCCGCTGCTGCTGATCACGCACGACCCGGAAGATGCCGCCACCTTCGGCGGCCATGTGTTAACCATGGCGGACGGCCGCGTCGCCGGGGAGGGCGCACGATGAGCAAGGAAGTGGCGCTGCAGGGCGAGGTCTGGATTACCCTCGATGGCCAGAACTTTGGCGGTCACCAGCGCGTGGCCCTGCTGGCCAGCATTGCCGCACACGGCTCGATCACCCAGGGCGCCAAGGCCATCGGCATGAGCTACAAGGCGGCGTGGGATGCGATCGACGCCATGAACAACCTGGCCGGCGAGCCGCTGTTGGACCGTGCCGCCGGCGGCAAGGGTGGCGGCGGTACCCGCCTGACGCGGCGCGGCGCCCAGCTGGTGGCCAACTTCCGCCGGATTGAACACGAGCACAATGTGTTCATGCAGCACCTGAGCCGCCAGTCGCAAGGGCTGGCCGATGATTTCCTCCTGTTGCAAACGATGAAGATGAAAACCAGTGCGCGCAACCAATTCTCCGGCACCGTGGCGGCCATCAAGCACGGTGCGGTGAATGACGAGATCCTGCTGCATATTGTCGGCGGGCAGGCGATCGTCGCCATCATTACGCATGAAAGCACCGAGGCGCTGGGCCTGCGCGAAGGCGGTGCCGCGTTTGCACTGGTCAAGGCCTCGTCCATCATCCTGGCCACGGGCGAGGGCGGCAAGCTGTCCGCCCGCAACCAGTTGCGCGGCACGGTCTGCCGCGTGCAGCCGGGCGCGGTCAACTCGGAGGTGACCCTTGCCTTGCCCGGTGGCGGCACCATCGCCGCCACCGTTACCCGCGACAGCGAACAGGCGCTTGAGCTGGAAATGGGCGGGCAAGCGACAGCCCTGTTCAAAGCCTCCAGCGTCATCATCGGCGTACCGGAATAGGGCGCCGCGTCCCCGGCACCCTCATCATCCCTGGGACGGGTTGGGCTTGGCTTCCGGCTCGCCGCCCTGGCGGTTGCCATTGCGCGCGGTTTGCCGGCTCTCGCCGCCCTTGCGCCCGATTTCCGCCATGTGCTCGCGGTCGCGGCTGACTGCCTCCCCGCCTTTCTGCCCGGCGCGCCGGGCCTCATCCGGCGTGAATTCGTGCGCCGTGCCTTTTTGGTGGGCCGCCTGGCCGCCTTTGCTGGCGATCATGCGCTGGGTTTCCTTGTCCATCGCCGCGAAGCCGCGCTTGCTGCGACGGCCCCTGGCCTGTTCGTCGTGAGTTGTCATTGTTCATCTCCCTCAAAGTGCCTGATAAACCGGGCGCGCGCCCGGAGCGTAAGCAGCGCAGCGGCTGCTTACGGGCTTTGAGGGGAGGCCAACAGCATAGTTCAATTTATTTTTCGATATTTATGATCCAGCCTGGCCGGTGGCCGAACGCTCGCCTTCCGCTTCGGGGGTAATGTTGCCGCGCATCGGGGTTGCACCGAAATCGTGCTCCAGCTCTTCCTTGCGCTCCTGTAGCCGGGCGCACAATTCTTCCAGGTCGGCATCGCTGGCGCGCAGGCTGGGGAAGATTACCTGTTCCTCCTCGGTCAGGTGGTGCTCCACGCTCTCGCGCAACTGCCGCATGGTGCCGGCCAGCTCGCTGTCGCCGGCGGCCATGCCGCGCATGTATGCGATCAGTTCTTTGGCGCTGGCATGCTCCTGCAGCGCTTGCTCGACCTGCTCCATCGCACCTGTTTCGGCGCGGACGGCAGGGTAGAAGATTTCTTCCTCGATGGTGGCGTGGATGGTCAGTTCCATGCAGATCTGCAGCGCCAGGTCATGTTGCAATTCCTGGTCGTTGGCACCGCATTGCTCGAACTCACGGAAAAGCTGTTTGACCTTGTCGTGGTCGGAGGTGAGAAGCGCCACGGCATCGCTTGCCGTGGCGTTGGATTTTTGCTGGCTCATGCTGGCTCCTTGGGGGCGTCGGTGGGACCGCGCAAAGGAGCCGCCAGGGCGGGGGATCAGGCCACTTGCAGCACCAGCTTGCCGAAGTTCTTGCCTTCGAACAGCATGTTCAGCGCTTGCGGGAAATTCTCGATGCCGCGCACCACGTCTTCCCGGCTCTTGATCTTACCTTCCTGCAGCCATTTGCCGAGCGCGGCAACGGCAACGTGGTAGCGGTCGGCATAATCGAAGACGACCATCCCTTCCATGCGTGCGCGGTTCACCAGCAGGGCCAGGTAGTTGGCCGGCCCCTTGACCGGCGTCGTGTTGTTGTATTGTGAGATAGCGCCACAAACGACGATGCGGGCCTTCAGGTTGATGCGCGTGAGAACCATATCGAGGATCTCGCCACCAACGTTATCAAAGTATACGTCAACGCCATTTGGGCAGTGTTCCTTCAGGCCCGCGCGCACATCGCTGCCCTTGTAATCGATGCAGGCGTCGAAGCCCAGTTCGTTCACCACGAAGTCGCATTTGTCCTTGCCGCCGGCAATGCCGACCACGCGGCAGCCCAGTTGCTTCGCCACCTGGCCCACGGTCTGGCCCACGGCGCCGGCCGCGCCCGAGACCAGCACGGTTTCGCCGGCTTTGGGCTGGCCCACTTCCAGCAGGCCGAAATAGGCCGTCATGCCGGGCATGCCCAGCGTGTTGAGCCAGGTGGTGGCGGGAGCCAGGCGGGTATCGATTTTGGTCAGGGCGGCGCTACGGTCGTCGGCGGCACCGATCCAGTACTGCTGCACGCCCAGACCACCGGCCACCTGGTCGCCCACGGCAAAGCGCGCCGATTTCGACGCGATGACCTCGCCCAGGCCGCCGGCGCGCATCACTTCGCCGATGGCGACCGGGCGGATGTAGGATTTGCCCTCGTTCATCCAGCCGCGCATGGCGGGGTCGAGCGACAGGTACTGGGTCTTGACCAGCACTTCGCCGTCGGCCAGCTCGCGCACGGCTTCGCGCGTGACCTGCCAGTCGCTATCCTTGGTCATGCCCACCGGACGGGCGGCGAGGCGGAACTGGGTATTCTCCATGCTGTCTCCTTTTGTGAAATAGTACGGTCATTCTATTCCGTATTTTCCCGGACGGGGCAATGTTCATGCGACAATATTGTCCCACTCATGACATGGCGACAACATGATTCATCCAGAATACATCCTCACGCTCTCCTGCCACGACCAGCGCGGCATTGTCCATCGCGTATCCGGATTCCTGGCGGAGCATGGTTGCAATATTATCGACTCCGCCCAGTTTGGCGACGCGGAGACGCAACGTTTCTTCATGCGCGTGCACTTTGCGCGCGAGGACGGGGCGGTCAGCGATGCCATGCTGCGCGAGGACTTTGCCGGCCTGGCCAATGCCATGGGCATGGAATGGGCGCTGCACGACGGCCACGCCAAGCCACGCGTGATGCTGATGGTGTCGAAGATCGGGCACTGCCTGAACGACCTGCTGTTCCGCTACAAGAGCGGGCTGCTGCCGGTGGAGATTCCGGCCATCGTTTCCAACCACATGGACTTCTACCAGCTGGCGGCCAGTTATAATATTCCCTTCCACCACCTGCCGCTGGCGACCGGCGCGCCGGAATCGGCCAAGCTGGCCCAGGAAGCGCGTGTTGTCGAACTGATGGAAACGCACCAGGTGGACCTGGTGGTGCTGGCGCGCTATATGCAGATCCTGTCGCCCTCGATGTGCGAGCGCCTGAAAGGGAAGGCGATCAATATCCACCATTCCTTCCTGCCTAGTTTCAAGGGCGCCAAGCCGTACGCGCAGGCGCACAAGCGCGGCGTGAAGCTGATCGGCGCCACCGCCCACTTTGTGACCGGCGACCTGGATGAAGGCCCGATCATCGAGCAGGATGTGGAACGCGTGGACCACGCCATGGATTCGGACGCGCTGACCGCCATCGGTCGCGACGTGGAATGCGTGGTACTGGCGCGCGCGGTCAAATGGTTCGTCGAGCACCGCATTTTGCTGAACGGCGACCGCACTGTAATTTTCAAGTAATAGGTAATGGCTCTCAAATCGACAATCTATAAAGCGGAACTGTCCATCGCGGACATGGACCGCAACTACTACGCAACCCATTTGCTGACCCTGGCGCGCCACCCGTCCGAGACGGACGAGCGCCTGATGATCCGTGTCCTGGCCTTCGCCATCCACGCCGACGAGGCGCTGGTGAACGCCAAAGGCTTGTCCGACACCGAGGAACCGGACTTGTGGCAAATGGACCTGACCGGCGCGATCCAGCTGTGGATTGAAATCGGCCAGCCAGACGAGCGCCGCCTGCTGAAAGCATCCGGCCGCTCCGAGAAGGTGATGGTGTACTCCTACAGCGCCGCCTCCCATGTGTGGTGGAAGCAGCTGGCCAGCAAGATCGACCGCGCCAAGAACGTCAGCGTGGTCAACATCGACGCCGAAACCAGCGCCGCGCTTGAGAAGATGGCGCAGCGCTCGATGCAATTGCAATGCACGATCCAGGACGGCCAGATCTGGCTCACCGACGGCGAAACCACCGTGGAAATCCCGCGCGAGGTCTGGAAGGCTTGATATGCGCCCGCCCGCTGCCCGTGCCGCCATTGCCGCCTTGCTGTTCGCACTGGGCGCAGCGGCGCCGGCACTGGGGCAGGTGACACAGGCGCAGGTCATAGCGGGCGCCGGCAAACTGTATGCGGAACAGCTGGCGCAGCTGCGTGCCGGCCATCGCCTGGATGACAACGCCCGTTTTGGCGAGCGGGTTGCCGCCATCGCCAAGCCCTTGATCGAACAGGCGAAGCGCGATTACCCGGAGAGCGCTAGCTGGCCCTGGGAGTTGCATACCACATCCGACGAGGCGGAGAATGCCTTTGCCATGGCGGGCGGCAAGCTGCTGGTGGGGGCGGCGTTCGTGGACCGGCTGGTGCTGAACGATGCGGAGCTGGCCATGCTGCTGGCGCACGAGATGGCCCATGCGGTGCTGCAGCATAACCTGCGCGAAGCGGAGGAGGCCATGCGCCTGGAGCCGCACTGGGCCGAGCGGCCGTACGCCGAGCTTGAACACGCCATCGATCACGACTACGGTTTGATGCGCAAGCTGGCGCAAATCAATTTCATCCAGGAAGAAGAGGCGGACCGCGAAGGCATGCGCCTGGCGGTGCGTGCCGGTTGGCAGCCGGCGGCGCTGGCGCGCTTCTTCCGCAAGCTTGAACGGCATAGCCACGCGCCGAACTTCCGCAGTTTGTTCCACCCCTCGCCAGCCATGCGCGTGCGCGCGGCGAACCAGCTGGCGGCTGCGCTGGAAGCGGGGCGCTAGGCTATAATTTCCGCCTGTATTCGCTTGAGGGGATCTATGAAAAAGCAGTTCTTTGCGGCGGTAATGCTGCTCGCCATTGCCGCTTCCGCAGCGGCGCAAATCAGCGTGCGCGAGCCATGGATTCGCGCTACGGTGCCGGCGGGCCAGGCGACGGGCGCCTTCATGCAATTACAGTCCGCGCAGGATGCCCGCCTGGTGGAAGTGCAAACGCCGGCGGCTGGCATCGTTGAAATCCACCAGATGTCGATGCAGGGTGACCGCATGATGATGTCGGCGGTGGATTATATCGACCTGCCTGCGGGCAAGCCGGTGGCGCTGGCTTCCGGCGGCTACCACATCATGATGATGGATTTGAAGCGCCAGATGAAGGCTGGTGAAACCGTGCCCATGACGCTGGTGTTTGAGAAAAAGGGCAAGAAGCGCGAGACGCTGGAGCTGCAAGTGCCGGTCAAGCCGCTCAGCTATACCGCACCCAAGCCGCACTGACAGTCCCGCCTCAGCGCAAAAACGCCCCGCCAGTCGGGGCGTTTCTTTTGCGCTAAAAGGCAGGAACTTTTCACGACCGTGTCGGTCGTAGTCTATTCGGCTCGCCGCAAATGGCGCAGGGCCCGGGCAAGCAAGGCATCCTGGTTCAAGCCGCTCAAGGAGGAGCAAGTGTTTTTCCTGGTTGACGAGGGGCGCGCGGGCGGTTCAGTGATCGCAGACGGCCTGGGTTCGGTGATGGTGGTGCCGGAGGCCATTCTTGCTTGGCCTCGGGCCGAGGCCAAGCGAGAAGGGGCTTTGGAGGGGCGGCAAGAGGCTTTGCGGGATGTGCTCGGCAAAGCGTGCAAGGCGCAGGTGGCAGCGAACGATGTCGCCACCAAAGTTGCCAATGCCGGCCTGCCCGAGCTGGAGAATTGGATGCGGCGCGTGGTCGCAGGCGAATCAATCGCAGCGGTGGTTGGGGGGGCAGGCCTGTTAACGCCGGAGCGTCACGGGCCTGCCGATAATACGGATTAGTTCGGATTGCCCGCCATGCGTTTGACCGTGCCGGAACCCATCACATTCTTGGTCACTTGCGGTTCGCCGTAATACGCCACATCGCCTGAGCCGGCCACACTGACGGTCAGCGACTGCTTGGCCCAGACCACCGCCTGGCCCGAGCCGCCGATGCTGACGGCGACATCCTTGGTCGCCAACTGGCCGGTGCTGACTTTGCCCGAGCCGCCGATCGACACCTTCAGCTTGTCGGCCGAGCCGCTAGCTTTCAGGTTGCCGCTGCCGCCCAGCGAGACGGTCACCGACTCGCCTTCGATATCGCGCAGGCTCATGGAGCCGGAGCCGCCCACATCGAACGACAGCTTGCCGCCGCGAATGCCCTCGGCATCGACCGAACCCGAACCGCCTACCGAAATCCGCTCAAGCTTCCTGACGACGATGGTCACTTTGAGGTTGCGTGTATCCAGGTTCAGGTTACGGCGGGCCGGGCGGATTTTCAGGGTGCCATCCTCGACCACGGTTTCGACCAGGGGCAGGATATTGTCATCCGACTCGATGGTCACGCTTTCGGTATTGCCGATGCGGACCTCCACGCTGCCTGGTAGCCCCAGGCCGAGGCCGCTGAAGTTGCTGACCTCGCGCACCTGCTTGGAAATATTGCCATTGCCCTGCACCCGCTCCCCGGCAAACCAGCCCAGTGGCGATGCCGACACCAGGGTGGCTGGGGCGGCAACAGCCGCAAAGACGGACGCGGCGACCAGCGCGTTGCGCACTGCAGCAGACATTTTCATCGTTTTCTCCTCGGGGTATGCAATTTTCGATGGTGGGATCGTATCCCACCGGCCGCCAGGGCGCCTGCACGATGCGACAGGGTGCTTGCATCCGGGAATAGAATGCATTTCCCGGGGACAGGGCGCCGCTCCTGTATCATTTCGCCCATGCTTACTATCGTTATCAAACAGGGCAAGGAGAAATCCATCCTTGCCGGCGACCCCTATATCTACCTGTCCGCCATCGAGCGCGTGGACGGGCGCCCGGCCGAGAAGAACAAGCCCGGCGCCACGGCCACCGTGGTCACGTCCTCGCGCAAATTCCTGGCGCGCGCCGCCTACAACGCCAAGTCGCAGATTGCCGCCCGCGTCTGGACCTTGCGCGAAGACGAGCCGGTGGACCATGCCATGGTGAAGCGCCGTGTGCGCGCCGCCCTTGCGCGCCGCCTCCATTCCCTGCAGGCGGCCCGGCCGGACGAGCTGGTGCCGATCGTGCTGGGCGACGAAGACGGGCTGTCCGGCCTGCTGGTGGAAAGCTATGGCGGCAAAGACGGCTACCTGGTCTGCCGGTTCCAGTCGGCCGCCGTGGAAGCGTGGAAGATTGGCATCGTGCAGGCCCTGATCGCGGAAACCGGCTGCCCGAACGTGTATGAACGGTGCGACAAGCTGATCCGCGAAGGCGAGGGCCTGCATGTGAAATCGCGTGCCCTGGCTGGCGAGGAGCCGCCGCAACGCCTGATGGTGAGCGAGCGCGGCCGCAGCTTCCCCTACGACATCCGCACCGGCTTTGAGTATCCGAAATAAATGTTGTACTCAAGCCACTTACATTCCATGAGGCAAATGCAATAGAATCGTGCGAACCTTTTCCGAGAGCACAGGCACATGGAACACTCGCAAATTCGCACCCTTTCCTACATCGAGAACGAAGACCACCCGGTATTCGGCACCCTCGTCGAGCAAATCCTGCACCTGCTGAACTCGAAGTTAGTGTTCTCCGACATCCTGATCCACCAGAACAGCCCCTTGCTGCTCCGCCAGCCCAAGGGCCTGGTGGCCGTCACCGACTCCCCCATCACGCGCGAAGAGCTGGAAGAGTTCTTTGAAGTGGTCGAACCGAACTGGCGCGAACGCATCCAGGACCGCGCCTTCGACCGCGCGATCGACCTGCACACCGCCCGCATCCGCGCCAACTGCTTCTCCTTCCAGGGCAAGAAGCGCCTGGGCTGTGTGATCCGCCGCTTCCCGAAGGAACCGCTGGCGCTGTCCACACTCGGCCTGCGCCCGGCGGAAGAAAAGTTCGCCCAGCTCTCCAGCGGCCTGCTCCTGATCATCGGCGACACTTGCCAGGGCAAGTCGACCACCATCGCGTCCATGCTGGATGAGATCAACAAGAACCGCTCGGGCCACATCATCACCATTGAAGACCCGGTGGAAACTCTGATCCCGCAGCGCAAATGCGTGATCACCCAGCGCGAGGTGGGCTACGACGGCGACGTGGAATCGTTCGACCTGGGCGCCAAGGATGCCCTGCGCGAGCGCCCCGACGTGATTGTCATCGGCGAGATCCGCGATGCCGAGACCGCGCATGAAGCGCTGGCGTTGGCCGAATCCGGCCCGTTGGTGCTGGCCTCGCTGCACGCCCGCTCGACCGAATTGGGCCTGCAAAAGATGATCCGCCTGCTGGGCAACACCGAGCCACAGCGCCAGGCCCTGGCGCACGCCCTGCGCGGCCTGCTGTGCCAGGCCCTGATGCCGGCCCTGGATGGCGACCGCTACTACCTCGCCACCGAAAGCCTGACCGTCAACCCCGAAGTCGCCGCCGTGATCGAAAGCGGCAGCGTGGCCGAGTTGCGCAATATGATGGAGCACAAAGCCGCGCCGGGTTGTTACACCATGAACGAATGCCTGCGCAAGCTGCTGGCCGAGAAAAAGGTCAGCATCGAAGACGCCCGCCACGCCACCACCGACCGGCTGGGCTTCGCTTAAGAAAAACCGGTTCGCTTCTTTACTCCAGCGGGACGTTGCGGTAGCGGTTGACGGTGGTGCTGGCGACCGGCGGGGCGTTGTTGCCCCAGGCGGCGCGCAGGTAGGAGACGACCTGCGCCACTTCCACATCGTTCAGGGCGTGGCTGAAGGGCGGCATGCCGTAGGGGCGCGGGTTGCCGGCGGTGCCAGGGGCGAAGCCGCCGTTCAGCACGATACGGATCGGGTTGACCGCTTCGTCCATCGTCAGCGCGCGGTTGCCGGCCAGCGGCGGGTAGTGGGGCGGGATGCCTTCGCCCTGCGCGCCGTGGCAGTCCATGCATTGCTTGCGGTAGATCTTTTCCCCGGCGGCCAGGAAGGCGATGGCTGCCGCTTCCTTCGAGGGTTCATACGGTGCGCGTTTGCCGGCTTCGTTCGGCAGCGATTTCAAATACACCGCCATGGCGCGGACGTCTTCGTCGCTCAGGTGCTGCAGGCTTTCGCGCACGACTTCGGCCATCGGGCCGAATACGGTGGCGCGTTGTGAAATGCCTGTTTTCAGCAGGTCGGTGATGTCCTTGATTTCCCAGTCGCCCAGGCCGGCTTCGCGGTCGGATGTGAGCGAGGGGGCGTACCAGCCCAGCACCGGTATCAGGCCGCCGGACAGGCTCTTGTCGCTGGCGCCCAGTGCATTGCGTTCGCTATGGCAGGCGATGCAGTGGCCGGGGCCTTGCACCAGGTAGGCGCCGCGGTTCCATTCGGCGGACTGGCTGGTGTCGGGGGTGTAGACGGCGGGCTTGAAGTAGAGGGCGCGCCAGGCGGCCAGCATGGCTTGCTGGTTGTAGGGGAAGCGCAGTTCATGCGGGCGGCTGGCCTGCTTCACGGGCGTGATGGTCTGGAAGTAGGCGTACATCGCGTCCGAGTCGTCGCGCGTCATCGCGGTGTAGTTCGTGTACGGGAAGGCGGGGTAGAGCAGGCGGCCGTCCTTGGCTTTGCCGTTGTGCAGGGCGTTCCAGAAGTCGTTGGCGCTCCAGTTGCCGATGCCGGTCTCCTGGTCGGGTGTGATGTTGGGCGAGATGACGTTGCCGAACGGGGTTTGCAGGGCGCGCCCGCCGGCGTAGGCCTGGCCGCCGCGCGTGGTGTGGCAGGCCATGCAGTCGGCGGCCTTGGCGAGGTAGGCGCCGCGTGCGATCTTTTCGGTGATCGGCATGTTTTGCGCGGCGGCGCTGGGCGCGGGGCCGGTGTCGTGCTTGGGCCAGATGAAGCCGACCGCCGCGACGAGCAGCAGCAGGGGGGCGGCGATGGCGATTTTCGTGTTGCGCTTCATTTGTCGCTCTTCTGTGTGGGGAGACCGCCGCATTCCATCGGCAGCGGCTGGGGCAGGGCGGTGGCGGGGCGGGCGTTCGGGTCGGCCGGCTGGGCGGCCAGCCAGCCGGAGACGGCGGCGACGTCGGCGTCGCTCAGGCGGTTGGCGATGTCGGCCATGCAGTCGGGAGCGTGGGCTTTGCGTTTCTGGTTGCGCCAGGCGCCGAACTGGGCATTGATGTAGTCGCGCGGCAGGCCGATCAGGCCGGGAATGGCGGGGGCGAGACCGGTCATGGCCTGGCCGTGGCAGGCGACGCAGGCCGGCACTTTGCGCGCGGGTTCGCCCTGGTGCACCAGCACGCGGCCGCGCTCAATCATCTGCGGCGTGGCGCTGGTGGGCGCCGGCGGCGGGTAAGGGGCGTGCTGTTCGGAGAAGTACTGGGCGATCTCGCGCAGGTAGGCGTCCGGCAGCTGGTCGACCATATAGGTCATCATCGGGTAGTGGCGGCGGCCCTGCTTGAAGTTCAGCAGCTGGTTGTACAGGTAGGTGGCGGGCTTGCCGGCAATGCGCGGGAAGAAGGCGTCGCCCTGTTCATTGGCTTTGTGGCAGGCGATGCAGGCAGCCACGCGCTGTTCCATGGTGTCCGGCAGCTTGCCCGGCGCGGCCACGGCGGGCAGGGCGGCCACCGTGCTCGCCATGGCGGCCATGGCGACGGCAATGCGTGAGAAAATGCGCATGATGAATCCGTTTTTCTTGTGATGCGTCAAGGATACGCCTGCGGGGCGCCGATTAACAGGCTCAGATTAGCCAGGGAAAGAGGGTATCAGTTTGAAGCTGTACGAGGCGCTGGCTGACGAACTGGCTGGTTTGATGGCGCAAGGCGTGTTGCGGCCGGGCGAGAAGCTGCCCTCCGTGCGCCAGCAGCAGGAGCGGCGCGGCGTCAGCCCGTCCACCGTGTTCCAGGCTTATTACCAGCTGGAGGCGCGCGGCCTGATCGAGTCGCGCCCGCGCTCGGGCTACTATGTGGCGGCGCGGCGCTTTGCGGCGACGCCCGAACCGGAGGTGTCGCGCCCGGACCCGGCGTCCACCCTGGTCGATGTCAGCGAGCTGGTATTCCAGGTGCTGGAGGCCAGCCGCGCACCGGGTAACGTGCCTTTCGGTTCGGCTTTCCCCAGCCCCTTGCTGTTCCCGCTCGATAAGCTGGGGCGCGCGGTCGCCAACAGCATGCGCCACATCGATCCCTGGAGCACGGTGGCCGACCTGCCGCCGGGGAATGCGGAGTTGCGGCGCCAGATCGCGCTGCGCTACCAGCTCGATGGGGTGCAGGTGGCGCCGGACGACATCGTCATCACCAATGGTGCGCTGGAGGCGCTTAACCTGTGCCTGCAAGCGGTGACGCGGCCGGGCGATACGGTGCTGGTGGAGTCGCCCAGTTTTTATGCGGCTTTGCAGGCGCTGGAGCGCATCGGCCTGAAAGCGGTGGAGGTGGCGACGCATCCGCGCGATGGCATCGACCTGGGCGCGCTGGCCGCCGCCATTGGGCAGCACCAGCCGCGCGCTTGCTGGTTGATGACCAGCTTCCAGAATCCCCTGGGCAGCCTGATGCCGCCCGAGAAAAAGCAGGCGCTGGTCGAGCTGCTGGCGGCGCACGACGTGCCGCTGATCGAAGATGACGTGTATGGCGAGCTGTATTTTGGCGCGCAGCGGCCGGCCCTGGCCAAGCGCTTCGACGGCAAGGGCCTGGTCATGCATTGCAGCTCATTTTCCAAATGCCTGGCGCCGGGCTTTCGCGTGGGCTGGGCGGCGGCGGGCCGCTTTGCGCGCCAGGTGGAGCGGCTGAAGCTGACCACCAGCCTGGCGGCGGCCATGCCGTCGCAGCTGGCGCTGGCGGAGTACCTGGGGCAGGGCGGCTATGAGCGTCACCTGCGCCAGCTGCGCGCCGCGCTGGCGGGGCAACAGCAGCAGATGCTGGCGGCAATCGAGCAGCATTTCCCGCCGGGGACGCGGGTGACGCAGCCGCAGGGCGGCTATTTCTTGTGGGTGGTGCTGCCGCAGTCGGTCGATGCGCTGGAATTGCACCGGCGGGCGCTGGCACAGGGCATCAGCATTGCGCCGGGGCCGATGTTCAGCGCCAAGCGGGCCTTCAGGAATTGCGTCCGCTTGAATTACGGGCACGCATGGGATGCGCGGCAGGCTGCCGCCGTGGCTATGCTAGGGGCGTTGGCGCGCGCGGCGTGCGCGGCTTCTTCGGCGGCTTGATCGGCGGCAGCACGTTGCCCAGGCCGAGCCAGTGGCGGTATACGCGCAAAGCCACTTGCGCGTCGTCGGCGGCGTACAGGATCTGCTTTTCGTTCAGGCGCGACGCCGCCCAGTTGGTGGTGGAGATCTTTTTGGACTTGGTCAGGGATTGACCGAAGTATTTGGCGACCGCGCTCTTGGCGCCCAAATCGTTCTTCTGGCCCGGCACGCGCAGCACCACGCCCAGATCCACCACCTTCAACGGTTCGATGCCCAGTTTGGCGCGCACGCGCTTGACGTCGTCCGACAGGCCGAAGCCGATCTTCAGCGTCATATCCGATTCCAGGATGGCCTTCACCACCGCCGTGTGGGCAAACGTATCGCCGACCTGGAACAGCCAGGCCTGGCGGTCGTCGGCAAACTGGATCAGGTGCGGCCCGTTCGAGTTTTCGCCTTTGACGAAGGTGGGTTTGGATTCCGTGTCGAAGCCGATCGCATCCGCCGCCAGCAAGGCCGCCTGGGCGGCCTGCGCGTCGGCGGCGCTTTTCACCAGGCGCACATCGGCCAGCCGGATGCCCTGGTACGGCGGCAGCTCGGGCACGGCTCCTGGCGCCTCGTGGTGCATTACTTCTTGGAGAATTTGGCGGTCAGCGCTTGCAGCTTCTCCGCGCGGCGGCGGTCGGCTTCTTCAGCGGCTGCGGCCTCGCGTTCGGCCGCGCGTTCAGCCTTGCGGCGTTCCATTTCCTTCTTGTGGCGCTCGGCCAGGGTTTCCTTGGCGTGCTTGCGGTGCTCGTCGGTCGCTTCGGCGCCGGCGCTGCCGTCCAGGTTATAGCGCACGGTGGCCTTTTCCATCGCGCGCAGGTAGCGCTGCGAGGAGGTGTGGATGCCCAGCGCAGCGCGCATCAGCTTGCGGTTGATCTCCGGTTGCGCGGCGATCAGCTGCTTGTCGATACCGATCGACAGCGGCAGGCTGTCGCGGAACGGGGCATACTGTTGCTGCAATTGCTTGAGCAGGGCGCGTGCGGAACTCGGGGCGGCTGGCGCGCCGGCGGTGGTTTCTTCGGCCGGCTGCTGAGGGGTGAGACTAGTGTTCATCGACTTCATTGATTAAGCAAGAGCCGCCAGCATACCACGAGGCGCCGCCTCGACGCATTGTCTTTCCTGTCACGATGTTGTTTTGATATCGATATATCGCGTGCGGCGCGGCCCAAAAGCTTGTATAATGACCGACGCACCAAATGCAGGACGGTGCGAATTCAGTTTTGCAAAGAGTTTTCGGCCGGGGCCCAGCAGCCCTGTGAAGTCCAGTTACAGGGCATGTGCCCTCTCCACGCACTGAATCATCGGAAGCGGGCCCGTTACAGCGGGCTTTTTCTTTTCCGGATCATCCCTGAACCCGAGCCATCGAGAGCGCCCCGCCGGGAGCGCGCAGAGAGATATTGAATGACCAAACCTAAGACCCTGACGTTGTCCGCCAAGAAATCCACTGGTTCCTCCACCACCAGCGCACCGCTGGCTGTGCCGAAAACCAGCCTTTCCTATGTGATCGACAACGCTCAAGAGGAAGCAGGCAAAGTCACGGTTGTAAAGAAAACCCGTTCGCGCCTGGCTGCGGTGCCGGTGGCGGAAGCCTCGGTGGAAGCCGCGCCGGCCGAACCAGTCGTGAAAACCCGCGCCCGCAAGACCGCTGAAGCCAAGCCGGTGTCGCTGGCCGTGGTGGCCGAGGAGGCGCCTGCGCCGGCCCCTGCCAAGCGTGGCCGCAAGCCGAAAGCGGCTGCCGAAGTGGCGCCTGTGACCGTGACCACCGGTCCGGCCGCCGTGACCGAAGTGCGCGACGCCGCCGTGCTGGCCTCGATCGACACTTCCGGCTACCTGCTGCCGCAAGTGAAGGTGCCGGGCCGCCGTGGCCGCAAGCCAAGCGAATTCACCCCGGAAAACGATGAAGTGGCGGCGCTGAACGCCGTGGAACGCGCCGAACTGAAGGCCGCGTCCAAGGCGCGCGAGCGCAAGGCCAAGGGCCTGGATGCCTTCGGCATGAACGACGGCGCCAATGCGGACGAGCTGGAAAAGCGCCGCACCCAGTTCAAGAACCTGATCAACCTGGGCAAGGACCGCGGCTACCTGACGTACGCCGAGATCAACGACCACCTGCCGGAAAACATCGTCGACCCGGAAGCGATTGAAGGCATTATCGCGACCTTTAACGACATGGGCATCGCCGTCTACGAGCGCGCGCCGGATGCGGAAGCGCTGCTGCTGTCCGATAACGTGCCGACCGCCGCCAGCGATGATGAAGTGGAAGCCGCCGCCGCCACCGCGCTGTCGACCGTCGATTCCGACTTCGGCCGCACCACCGACCCGGTCCGCATGTATATGCGTGAAATGGGCGCCGTGGCGCTGCTGACGCGTGAAGGCGAGATCGAGATCGCCAAGCGTATCGAAGGCGGCCTGCGCGACATGATCCAGGCGATTTCGGCCTGCCCGACCACCATTTCCGAGATCCTCACCCTGGCGGAGAAGATCGAGAAGGACGAAATGAAGGTGGACGACGTGGTGGACGGTTTTGTCGACCTGAACGAAAGCGCGCCGACCCCGGGCCCGGTCAAGGCGCCTGCCGCTTCCGACGATGACGAGGATGAGGAAGAGCTGGAAGACGAGGAAGAGGAAGACGGCGACGTCAATGGCGGCGCCGCCGGCTACTCGACCGAGCAGCTGGTGCAGTTGCGCAACGACGCGCTGGCCAAATTCGCCCTGATCTCGACCCAGTTCGACAAGATGCGCAAAGCCGCTTACGGTAACGCGACCTACGTGAAGGCGCAGGACATCATCTCCAACGAGCTGCTGGGCATCCGCTTCACCGCGAAAGTGGTGGAAAAGCTGTGCGACACCTTGCGCGGCCAGATGGAACAAGTGCGTTCGATCGAACGCGCCGTGCTGGAGCTGTGCGTGAACCGTTGCGGCATGCCGCGCGCGCACTTCATCAAGGTCTTCCCGGGCAATGAAACCAACCTGGATTGGGTGGACGGCGAAGTCGGCGCGGGCTACCCGTACTCCGCAGTGCTGGGCCGTAACGTGCCTGCCATCAAAGAACTGCAGAACAAGATGATCGACCTGCAGGAACGCGTGGCGCTGCCGCTGGCGGACCTGCGCAAGATCAACAAGCAGATGGCGGCCGGCGAAAAGCGCGCGCGCACCGCCAAGCGCGAAATGACCGTGGCCAACCTGCGCCTGGTGATTTCGATCGCGAAGAAGTACATCAACCGCGGCCTGCAGTTCCTGGACCTGATCCAGGAAGGCAATATCGGCTTGCTGAAGGCGGTGGACAAATTCGAATACCGTCGCGGCTACAAGTTCTCGACCTACGCCACCTGGTGGATTCGCCAGGCCATCACCCGCTCCATCGCGGACATGGCCCGTACCATCCGCGTGCCGGTGCACATGATCGAAACGATCAACAAGATGAACCGCATCTCGCGCCAGATCATGCAGGAAACCGGCTCCGAGCCGGATATGGCAACCCTGGCGGTGAAGATGGAAATGCCGGAATCCAAAGTGCGCGAGATCATGAAGATCGCCAAGGAGCCGATTTCCATGGAAACCCCGATGGGCGAGGACGGCGACTCCCAGCTGGGCGACTTCATCGAAGACAACACCACCCTGGCACCGCTGGACGCCGCGCTGCACGCCTCCATGCGCAATGTGATCAAGGAAGTGCTGGACTCCTTGACCCCGCGCGAAGCCAAGGTGCTGCGCATGCGCTACGGCGTTGAGATGTCCAACGACCACACGCTGGAAGAAGTGGGCAAGCAGTTCGACGTGACCCGCGAGCGTATCCGCCAGATCGAAGCCAAGGCTATGAGCAAACTGCGCCAGCCTTCGCGCTCGGACAAGCTGAAGACGTTCCTGACCGAGAAGTAAAAAAAGGAAAAAAAGGGGACGTACCCCATTTTCCGCTTCGGCGGAAAATAGGGTACGTCCCCATTTTTTTTACGTCAGTACTTGGCGGGCACGCCGGCGGCGGGCAGCGACTTCTGGATGAAGTCGCGCAGGTCGTCGTTGGATTTCACCAGGTCTTCGGCGCGCAGGTACATCATGTGGCCGCTGCGGTAGCCTTCAAAGCGCATGCGGTCCTTCATGCGGCCGCTCGGGTCGAGCTGCCACATGGTGTATTTGGCGTCGAAGTAGGTGGTGGCGCCGTCGAAGTAGCCGGCTTGCACCAGTAATTTCAAGTAAGGGTTGGCGGCCATGGCCTGGCGCAGGTTCTCGCCGGTGTTGTCGTCCTTGTTGTCCCACGGGTGGACGTTGCCGAACATATTGTAGGTCAGGTCGGTCTTGTAACCCAGCACGTCGCGCAGGTAGTAGTTGATGGCGGGCGTGAAGGAGTGCAGCCAGGAGGTCAGCTCGGCGTTGTAGTCCACCTTGTCGCCGGCGTCCTTCTTGTCGATGCCGAGGTAGCGCGAGTCGAGGCGGCCGATGGTGTAGCCCTTGTCGCGCAGCAGTTCCTTCCAGTAGGTGCCGACCGGCACGCTCAAATTATTCTGCAGCACCACCTTCTCGGACAGGCCGGAGTAGCGCGCCACTTTGGCGGCGACGGCGCTGCGCTTTTGCGCGTCGAGGAAGCCGCCGTTGGCCAGTGCTGGAATCAGTTCGTTCACGGCGAACGACTCCGCTTCCGGCAGCACGTCTTTCAAATCCTTTTGCTGCAGGTCGGCCGGCAGGGCTTTCTGGTACCAGGCGGCTGCGGTGTAGTACGGCAGGGACAGCGCCTGGCCGACCGGGCCTTCGCGTTTCAACCCCAGGCCGGTGGGCGAGACCAGCACCACGCCGTTCAGGTACATCCAATGGGCATTCTGCAGTTCCAGCGCCAGGCCGGAGACGCGCGCGGTGCCGTAGCTTTCGCCGATCAGGTATTTGGGCGAGGTCCAGCGCCCTTCACGCGAGACGAAGGCTTGCAGCCAGTCGGCCAGGTACTTGATGTCGGCATTCACGCCGAAGAAGGTGGCGCGGTCGGCTTTCGGGTCGAGCACGCGCGAAAAGCCGGTGTTGACCGGGTCGATGTAGAGGATGTCGGCCACGTCCAGGATGGAGTGCGGGTTGTCCTTCACGCCGTAGGGCTGGACCGGGTAGCCTTCGCTGTCGATGTTGAGGATTTTCGGGCCGGTGTAGGCGATGTGCATCCAGACCGAGGCCGAGCCCGGGCCGCCGTTGAACGACAGCACCAGCGGGCGGCGCGACTTGTCGCCGACGTCGCTGCGCTGGTAATAGGTGTAGAAGAGGGAGGCGATCACTTTGCCGTCCTTGTCCCACACCGGCTGGGTGCCGGCGGTGACCTTGTACGGCACCTGCTTGCCCTTGATCGTGACGCTGCTGTTCTTGCTGACGGCCGATTCGGCCTTCAGCAGGCGGTCGTAGGCTTTGGTGTCGGCCGGGCGTTCGGCGGCGGGCTTGGCGTCTGCCGCCGGTTTGTCTTGCGCGAAGGCGCAGCCGGCTGCCAGCAGCAGTGCGGGGATGATGCGGATTGTCTTCATCTGATTCTCTTTTTTATAGGTCCAAGAGGCATCAGTATTTCACAGGTAATGGGCATCGCCACCATCGGCGGGGCCTGGGAAACATAACGTTACACGCTCAAGCGAACGATACCAGCCGCACGCCGAAATCGAGGCCCTTGCGGATGCGGTCGCGCACCTTGTAGGCGGCGACGATGGCCGATCCGGCCAGGAAGGCGATCGCCAGCCAGTCGTCCCAGCGCATCTGGCGTCCGGTGTGGTCGGCGTCGACACTGCCGGACTTGAGCACGTGGCCGGTGTAGGTGGAGCCGATCACGTGGCCGTCGTCGGTGATGTCGCGCGTCAGGTACAGGCTGTCGGGGCCGAAGCGCACCTGCATCCTGCCATTGCGGTAGATGAAGGTGTGCGGGGCGTCGTGGTCTTTGATCTTGACCGTGCCGACGATGTCGCCGTTGGCGTTGATGCCGTTGGCGAAGCTGGAACCCTGCGAAATCATGGCGCCCAGGTCGATCATGCGCTTGCCGTCGTACATGAAAGCATGCCAGCTTCGGTCCGCCATCTCTGCGCTGCCGACCACGATGCCGGCATCGTTGATGGCGGTGGCGACGCTGACGCGGCCGCCCAGCGTGGGCAGTTCGAACATGCCGCTGCCCGGCTTGTAGAGGAAGGCGCGGCGGTAGCCGTTCGGCAGCTGGGCGGCGCCGACCACGTGGCCGCTGGCGTTGATGGCGGTGGCGTAGCTGTTCTTGCCGCCGAAGGTGCCCAGGCCGAGCATGCCGACCCCGTTGTCGACGAAGGCGTGGTAATTGCCGTCGGCCGTGTCGGCATAGCCGGCAATGTGGCCTGCTTCGTTGATGGCTGTGCCGACGCTGCTGTTGCCGCCCAGGGTGCCGAGGTCGCGCATGCCGTGCGCCTGGTCGTAGCGGAAGGCGTGCCAGGCGTTGCTGGCGGTGAGGGCGCCGCCGGTGACGGTGCCCTGGTTGTTGATGGCGTTGGCGGTGCTGTCGCTGCCGCCCAGTGTGCCGATCTCGAAGCGGCGGCCTTGCGACATGAGGATGGCGCGGCGGCGCCCACTTTCGTCCTTGATCTCCCCGACCCATTCGCCAGAGGCGTTGATGCCGGTGGTGGTGCTGGATTCGGTCTGGCGTTCGCCCATCGGGCCGGCGCTATGCGCGCTCAGCGGCAGTGCCAGGAGGAGCGGCAGGAGGGGGATGATCAGTGCGGCGCGATGCATGGCAGTGGACTCCGGTCTGATTTTTCGACCGGGCCACTATACTTGAAGATTGCTAAAAAATATACAAGTCAGACTTTGCGCACGAACTCGGATTTCAGGCTCATGGCGCCGAAGCCGTCGATCTTGCAGTCGATATCATGGTCGCTGTCGACCAGGCGGATATTCTTTACCTTGGTGCCTTGCTTGATCACGCCGCCGGAGCCCTTCGGCTTCAGGTCCTTGATCACGGTGACGGTGTCGCCGTCCTGCAGGATGGCGCCGACCGCGTCGCGGTAGACGCGCGCTGCTTCGCCGGCCGTTTCGGCGGCCTGCTGCGGCCACTCGTGGGCGCATTCAGGGCAAACATAGTTGTCGCCGTCTTCGTAGGTATACTCGGACTGGCATTTTGGGCAGGCTGGGAAATTACTCATTTGGGATATCACATGCAGGAACTGGAAAACCCGATCTGGGCCGCGCTGAACTCAGCGCAGCAGCATTTTAGCATTGCGGCTGGCGCGGCCCGGCGCTATCCGGCCGATGTGGCGCCTTTCTGCGCTGTGGCCGAAGAGGGCGTGCCGCTAGCGGCCGGCGACCTGGCGGGTATTGCCGACGGCAGCTACTACTTCCTGGGCGCGATGCCTACCCTGCCGCCCGGCTGGTCGCTGCAGCCGCTGTCCGGCGTGCTGCAGATGGTCTACGAGTGCGGCCCGGTGGCGCCGCCCAGCGGCGAGGGCATCCGCGTGCTGGCGTCCGACGACCCGGCGATGGTGCAGTTGACCGACATCGCCTTTCCCGGCTACTTCCGCAAGCGTACCGGCGAAATGGGCAAATACGCCGGCATCCACGACGAGGGCGGGCGCCTGGTGGCGTTGAGCGGTGAGCGCATGGACCTGGGCCATCTGCGCGAGGTGAGCGCGGTTTGCACCCATCCCGATTTTACCGGGCGCGGTTATGCGCGTCGGCTGGTGGAGTACATCATGCACGGCATGCAGCAGCAGGGCGTGCGCCCCATGCTGCATGTGGGCGCGGCCAACGCCCGTGCCCAGGCGCTGTACCGTTCGATGGGCTTTGCGGCAACCCGCGAGCTGCCGCACGCGCGCCTTATTTGCCCGCGCTGATATTGCCCAAGCCCGTCACCGATTTGTTCAGGTGCTTGGGGTTGCCGTAGTAGGTGAAGTTGCCCATGCCTTCGACGATCAGGTTGAGGGTGTCGCTGGCGTACACGCTGATGTCGCCCATGCCGGCGAAGTTCACGTCAGCGCGTTCGGCTTTCAGGCCTTTGGCGTCGACCTGGCCCACGCCCTGGCCCTTCATGCGCAGCAGCTTGACCTTGCCGCTGGCGTGCAGCGCGCCGGCGCCTTCGAAGCTGATGTCGATGCGCTCGCCGTGGATGTTGGTGACGCGCGATTCGCCGGCGCCCAGCACGCGGAAGCTGGTCAGCGCCGGCACGGTGACGGTGAGCTTGTCGCTTTCCTTGATGGTGACGGAACCCTTCTTGGTGTTCTCGTACACGACACGCAGCACGCCGCCTTCGACCACGGTGCTGACTTTGTCCAGGTATTCCTTGCGGCCGCTGATCGTGACGTTTTGCGCCTTGCCGACATCGACATAGACGTTGATCGGGCCTTTTACATTGATGCCGTAGAAGGCATCCAGCTTGCGCACCTGCTCGTCGGCGAGGGCGATGGCGGGGAACAGCAGGGCAGCAAGCAGCATCGAACGAAACATACAAACTCCTGTTAGTAGTACAAGGCCCGGCATTGCGCCGGGCCTGCCATGCGTAGCGTCAGCCGGTGTTGCGCAAGCCGGCGGCGACGCCGTTGATGGAGAGGTGGATGCCGCGATTGACGCGCGGGTCAGCCTTCTCCTGTTCATTACCCAGCGCGCGGCGGCGCTTGATCAGTTCCACCTGCAAGTGGTTGAGCGGGTCGAGGTAAGGGAAGCGGTTGGTGATCGAACGCGCCAGCAGCGGATTGCCTGCCAGGCGGTCCTGGCGGCCGGTGATCGATTCCAGGCATTCGAGGGTGTGGTGGTATTCCTCGGTGATGCGCTTGAAGATGCGTTCACGCAGTTCCTTGTCCGTTACCAGCTCGGCGTAGCGCGAGGCGATCGCCAGGTCGGTCTTGGCCAGCACCATGTCCATATTGGAGAGCAGGGTGGCGAAGAACGGCCAGTGCTGGAACATGTCGCGCAGCTGCGCCACGCGTTCCTCGCGCGGGCCGGCAGCGATCCAGGCGCCGATGGCGGAGCCGAAACCGTACCAGCCCGGCAGCAGCAGGCGGCATTGGCCCCAGCTGAAGCCCCATGGAATGGCACGCAAGTCTTCGATGCGGCGCGTGGATTTACGCGAGGCCGGGCGCGAGCCGAGGTTCAGTTCCGCGATTTCCGCAATCGGCGTGGCCGAGAAGAAGTAGTCGGTGAAGCCCGGGGTCTCGTACACCAGGTTGCGGTAAGCCCTGTAGGCCAGTTCGGAAATCTCGCCCATCACGGCTTCGAATCCGGCCAGGCGCGGGCCGTGGCAGGCGTCGGCCGGCGGCGGCATCAGGCTTGCCTCCAGGGTGGCCGAGACCAGCAGCTCCAGGTTGCGGCGGCCGATTTCGGCGTTGGAGAACTTGGAGGCGATGATTTCGCCCTGTTCGGTCAGGCGCAGCTGGCCGTTGACGGTGCCTTTCGGCTGCGCCAGGATGGCCTCGTGGCTTGGGCCGCCGCCGCGGCCGACGGTGCCGCCGCGGCCATGGAACAGGCGCAGTTTGACACCGGCCTTGGCGAAGACTTCCACCAGGCCCAGTTCCGCCTTGTACAGCTCCCAGTTGGAGGTCAGGAAACCGCCGTCCTTGTTGGAGTCGGAGTAGCCCAGCATGACTTCCTGGATCTGGCCCTGCTTTTCGATCAGCGCCTTCACCAGCGGCACGGCCATCAGCGCTTCCATGATGCCGGCGGCGCGCTGCAGGTCGGGGATGGTTTCGAACAGCGGGATCACCATCAGGTCGGACGTGCGTTCGCCTTCCGCATTCACGCGCAGCAGGCCGGTTTCCTGCTGCAGCACGAATACTTCCAGCAGGTCGGACACGGTCTCGGTGTGCGAGATGATGTAGTTGCGGATGGCGCGCTTGCCGTAGCGCTGGCGGATATCGCGCGCGGTGCGCAGGATGCTCAGTTCAGAGGTGGTCTCATCCGAGTACTCAATATAGGGCGAGTACAGCAGGCGTGGTTGCGCTAACTCGGCCAGCAGCAATTTGACCTTGGCATCCTCGTCGAGCGAGGCGTAATCGGCCTGCGCGCCGGCTTTGGCGAACAGCTCGGCCAGCACGCGCTCGTGGATATCCGACGACTGGCGCATGTCGAGCGACGCCAGGTGGAAACCGAAGATATCGGCGGCGCGCTTGAGGGTGGTCAGGCGCGGGCGGGCCAGCACCGCGCCGTGGTTGGCGTCCAGCGATTCGATCAGCACCTGCAGGTCGGCCGAGAAGTCGGCCGGGCAGGGGTAAGGCTCGGCGTGGCCGACTTCCTTGCGCAGGATATTGGTCGCGCCCAGGGCGCGCGCGGTGCTCGCCAGGCGGGCGTAGATGCCGATCAGGGCGCGCCGGTACGGCTCGTCCGAGCGGTGGTCGGAGGTGTCGGTGGAGGCGTCGGACAGCGCTTGCAGCGCCGGCGAACAGCCGATCATCAGGGTCGACACCGACAGCTCGGCGCCCAGCGCGTGGGTTTCGTCGAGGTAGAAGTCGAGGATGGTGGTGGCCTGGCGCTCCAGCGCGTGCTGCATGGTGCCGGCGTTGACGTTCGGGTTGCCGTCGCGGTCACCGCCGATCCAGCTGCCCATCTGCACATACGACGCATCGATGGCGGCCGGTGCGGCGCCAAAGTGTTCGGCGATCTCGGACTCGATATCGTCGTACAGCGCCGGCAGCTCGCGCAGGAAGGTGATGCGGTAGTAGGACAGGGCATTGTCGATCTCGTCCGCCACGGTCAGCTTGGAGTAGCGCAGCATGCGCGTCTGCCACAGCGTGGCGATGCGGGCGCGCAGCATGTGCAGGTTGGCGTTGCGTTCCTTCGGCGTGAGCGGCAGGTCGCGCTGGGCCAGCAGGCGGGCGATGTCGTGCTCCGCATCCAGGATGGACTTGCGCTGCACCTCGGTCGGGTGGGCGGTCAGGACGGGGGAGATCAGGGCTTCTTTAAAGAAGCTGGTCACGGTGTCGAGTCCGACGCCGGATTCTTTCAGCTTGTCGAGTGCAAAGCTGATGCTGCCTTTTTGCGGCGCCGAGCCGGCCAGCAAGTGGGCGCGGCGGCGGCGGATGTGGTGCTGGTCTTCCGCAATATTGGCCAGGTGCGAGAAATAAGAGAAGGCGCGCACTACCGTGATGGTTTGCTCGCGCGTCAGGATCTTGAGCATGCCGTCCAGTTCCTTGGCAGCGCCGGCGTCAGCTTCGCGGCGGAAGCGTACGGCGGTCTGGCGGATGGTCTCGACAACGGCGAAGACTTCCTCGCCCTCCTGCTCCCGCAGGACATCGCCCAGCAGGCGGCCCAGCAGGCGGATATCTTCTTTCAATGGCGCGTCTTTATCTGCGCTCTGGTGATGTTCGTCTGTTGCACTTACTTGATTTGCCATAGTTAATCAGTCAAAAGATAAGAATGGTCGTGCAAAAGGCTTGTGGCCACGGTCTGCATAGAGGGCGCACATGCTAGAATTTGTGGTCCTAATCATGCGCAATGAACTGGTGAACGCCGGTTTGGCGCTAGCAACAGCGAAAGAACTGGTCTTGAATACTCCCGAAATGGCCCAACAGCTCCCTTCCAAATTGGTGATCGCATCGCGCGAAAGCCGCCTCGCCATGTGGCAGGCGGAGCATGTTCGCGCGCGCTTGTCTTTATTATATCCGCAGTGCAGCATTGAGATCCTGGGCATGACAACCCGGGGCGACCAGATCCTCGACCGCGCCCTGTCCAAGGTCGGCGGCAAGGGCCTGTTTGTGAAGGAACTGGAAGTGGCGATGGAGGAAGGCCGCGCTGATTTGGCTGTCCATTCGCTGAAAGACGTGCCGATGGAGCTGCCGGAGGGCTTTACCCTGGCGGCGGTGCTGGAGCGCGAAGATCCGCGCGATGCCTTCGTCTCCAACGATTATGCTTCGCTGGCCGAATTGCCGGCGGGGGCGATTGTCGGCACCAGCAGCCTGCGCCGCCAGGCCCTGATTTCGGCGCGTTACCCGCACCTGGTGATCAAGCCGCTGCGCGGCAACCTGGATACCCGCCTGGGCAAGCTGGATCGCGGCGACTACGCGGCGATTATCCTGGCGGCCGCCGGCCTGAAGCGTCTTGGCCTGCCGCAGCGCATCAAATCGCTGCTGTCGCCGGAGGATTCGCTGCCGGCCGCAGGGCAGGGGGCGATGGCGATTGAAATCGCCGAACGTAAGGATGGCCTGGACCTGAAAGCGATCCTGGCGCCGCTGAACGACCTGCCGACGGCGCAGGCGGTGGCGGCGGAGCGCAAGGTGTCGAAGGTGTTTGGCGGCTCCTGCCAAGTGCCGCTGGCGGCTTTCGCCACGGTTGAAGGCGGCCAGATGCACCTGCGCGCCATGGTGGCGACGCCGGATGGCACCCGTGTCGCGCGCGCTGAAGTCCATGGCGCGGCGGTGGATGCGGAGGTGCTGGGCGCGGCCGTGGCAGAGCAGTTGCGGACGCAGGATGCGGAGGCGATCCTTGCCGTTTGCGCCGCTGAACAGGCGGATGGGATGAACCCTAACGCTGCGCCGTCGGCATAGATGGCCGTTTCAGCGCTTTCAGTGGTTTCCCGGCGTTACAGGTTCTAAATGCACCGCCCCGTCATCCTCACCCGCCCGATTGCGCAGGCCGAGCCCCTGGCCGGCCGCATCCGCGCCCTTGGGCGAGAGGTTGAGGTATTGCCCTTGCTCGAAATCAGCCCGCTGCCCGACCAGGCGCCTCTGCGCAACGTGCTGGCGTCGCTGGCCACCTACCACCTGGTGGCCTTCGTCTCCCCCAACGCCATCGACGCCGCCTTCGCCCACATCGCAAGCTGGCCAGAGGGGCTGCGCGCGGCCGTGGTCGGGGAGGGCAGCCGGCAAGCGCTGCTCGCGAAAGGCGTCCCCACCAGCCAGATCGCCAGCCCCGCCGACCCCGCTCACAGCGACACCGAACACCTGCTGCAGGTGCTCGACCTGCCTGCCCTGCGCGGCGCCAGAGTGCTGCTCGTGCGCGGCGAATCCGGCCGCGAGCTGATGGCCGACTCCTTCCGCGCCGCCGGCGCCGAGGTCACGCTGCTGCCGGCCTACCGCCGCGCCGTGCCCGAACTGACGCCCGCGCTGGCCCAGCGCCTGCCAGCCCTGCTGGCCGCCGACGCCGACTGGATCATCACCAGCTCCGAAGCCCTGCGCGGCCTGGCAGGCTTGCTACGGCAATTAAACAATGCTAATTTAGTTGCGTCCATGCAACACCAACACCTGATCGTGCCCCACTCGCGCATTGCCGACACGGCACGCGAAATGGGGTGCCAAAATGTGACCCTTACAGGTTCAGGCGACGAACGAGTGCTCGCCGCGTTACAATCACGTCCATGAACGATTTGCCTAATCAAACAGACAACAAAGACGCCCCGCCAAACCCGCAAGTTACGCCGGCCGTCGACACCCCTCCAGCCGCTCCAGCCACGCCCGCGAACCCGCCGGCTGCGGAGCGCGACGCCTTCCGCCAACCGCTGACGATTGCGGTGGTGGTGCTTGGCATCCTGCTGGCCGCGCAAGCCTTCTATTCCAAGAACCAGGTGTTCCGCCTGCGCGAGGAAATGGCGCGCCGCCTGCAGCAGGGCGATTCGCTGAACGGCCAGACCAGCCAGCTGGCCAAGGGCGTGCAGGAAACCACGCGCGAGATCCAGCTCAAGATCGGCGTGCTGGAAAACCGCCAGCAGGAAGCCCAGGCGCAGCAAATGGCGCTGGAGCAGTTGTACAACGACATGTCGAAGAACCGCGACGAGTGGGCGCTGGCCGAGATCGAGCAAGTGCTGTCCACCGCCAGCCAGCAGCTGCAACTGGCCGGCAACGTGCCGGGCGCGCTGATCGCGCTGCAGAACGCCGACCGCAGCCTGTCGCGCTCCGACAAGCCGCAATTCATCACCATCCGCCGCGCCATCGCCAAGGATATCGAACGCCTGAAGGCGCTGCCGAACGTCGACTCGGTCGGCCTGGCGGTGCGCCTGGATAACGTGATCGCCCAGGTCGACGGCCTGCCGATGATGTCCGACGCCAAGCCGACGCCGGCCGCGCCGCCGCTGCGCAAATCGCACGCGCCAGCCAAGGCCAAAGGCAAGGACGCCGCTTCCGCGCCCGTGGTGGCGGAGGAAGAGGGCTGGGGCAGCCGCGCCAAGGCCGTGTGGCAGGACTGGAGCAGCGAAATGTGGGCCGAAGTCTCGACCCTGGTGCGCGTGCGCCGCGTTGATAATCCGGACGCGATCATGATGGCGCCGGAAGAAGCCTACTTCCTGCGCGAGAACCTGAAGCTGCGCCTGCTGAACGCCCGCATGGCCCTGCTGTCGCGCAATGAAGCCACCTTCCGCGCCGACCTGCTGGCCGCGCAGGAATCGCTGGCCAAGTACTTCGACACCAAGACGCGCCAGACCCAGACCGCGCAGCAATTGCTGCGCCAACTGCAAGGCAGCAACCTGTCGATCGAGATGCCGACGCTGGCCGATAGCCTGAACGCCGTCCGTAACTACAAGGCGAAGCCATAATGCGTCTCTTTATCTGGCTCGTTGTGATGATGGCTGCGGCCATCGGTATCGCCGTGACGGCACGCTTCAACCCGGGTAATGTGGTGCTGTTCTACCCGCCGTACCGGGTGGACCTGTCGCTCAACTTCTTCATGGTGCTGCTGGTTGCGGCATTCCTGCTGGTGTACTTCATGGTGCGCGCCTTCAACGCCACCGTGAATATGCCGCGCAAGGTGGCCGCCTACCGCCAGCACAAGCGTGAACGCGACGGCAATAAAGGCCTGCGCGACGCTCTGAAAGCGCTGTTCGAAGGCCGTTTCGGCCACGCCGAGAAGGCCGCCCTGCGCGCGGCGGAGCTGCCGGAAAACGCCGGCGTCGCGGCCCTGATCGGCGCCCGCGCCGCGCACCGCATGCGCCAGCAAGCGCGCCGCGACCAGTGGCTGGCCCGCATCGCCAGCGACAACGGCATGAAAACCGCGCGCCTGATGACCATGACCGAACTGCTGGTGGACGACCACCAGCCGGAAGCGGCGCTGGAAGCGGTGCGCGAACTGAATGCCAGCGGCACCCGCCACATCCACGCCCTGCAATGGTCGCTCAAGGCCGAACAGCAAGCCAAGAACTGGCCGGAAGTGCTGCGCCTGGTGCGCCTGCTGGACAAGCACAAGGCCCTGCATCCAGCCCTGTCGGCGCGCCTGCGCGAGCTGGCTTACGACGACCTGCTGGCCGATAACGCGCACGATGCGGAATCGCTGCAGCGCGTCTGGGTCACCATCCCGACGACGGACCGCATCAAGCCCTTCGTCGCCTGCCGCGCCGCCACCGCACTGAATGCGCGCGGCCTGCACGACGAAGCGCGCGTGGTGTGCGAAGAAGCGCTGGCCGCCAACTGGGACGACCGCGTGGTGCGCGCCTACCGCGACGCCGCCGCCCCGGCTGGCTCCTCCGCGCTGCTGGTGCAGATCGAGCACTGCGAAGGTTGGGTACGCGAGCGCCCGAACGACGCCGAACTGGCGCTGACCCTGGGTTCCCTGTGCCTGAAGCAGAAGCTGTGGGGCAAGGCGCAGCGCTACCTGGAGCAGGCCCTGTCCGACGCCTCCGAACCGCGCATGGTGCGCGAATCCCACCTCAAGCTGGCCCAGTTGCACGAAGCACTGACCCAGCCGGAAGAAGCGGCGAACCACTATCGCCAGTGCGCCTTAGCGACTATCCTGTAATTTCCGGGCGGGCCCAAAACCCGCCCTACAGGCTATAATTGCAAGGTTCTACTGATTAAAATGCATTAACCGAGGAAAAACATGAGCCTGAACAAAGTACCGGCCGGTAAAGACCTGCCGAACGATTTCAACGTCATTATCGAGATCCCAATGAACGCGGATCCGATCAAGTACGAAGTGGACAAAGAATCCGGCGCCATCTTCGTCGACCGTTTCATGGGCACTGCCATGCATTACCCATGCAACTACGGCTACATCCCGAACACCTTGTCCGACGACGGCGATCCAGTCGACGTGCTGGTCATCACCCCATTCCCGCTGATCCCAGGCGTGGTGGTGCGTTGCCGCGCCATCGGCGTCCTGAAGATGACCGACGAAGCCGGCCAGGATGCAAAAGTGCTGGCAGTGCCGGTCGATAAGATCCTGCCGATCTACAAGCACTGGCAGAAGCCGGAAGACCTGCAAGACCTGCGCCTGCAGCAGATCCAGCACTTCTTCGAGCACTACAAAGACCTGGAGCCAGGCAAGTGGGTCAAGGTTGAAGGCTGGTACGGCCCGGAAGAGGCCAAGAAGGAAATCATGCACGGCGTTGAGCAGGGCAAGAAGCAGGACGCTGGCGTATAAGCCCCATTCCTGTTTAAGCAAAGAGCGCGCAAGCCCGCAAGGCTGCGCGCTTTTTATTTGCCTGCCAGCGCAACCTTTTGGTTGCATTTATCCGGGCCGCGTCCTAAGATGGTGATGCAACCATTTGGTTGCTCATTGTGGGAGATGCGAAATGGAACATTTTCAGCAGGACCTCAACATCGCAACAAAGCCCGAATCGGTGTACGCCGCCCTTACCACGATCGACGGCCTGCGCGGCTGGTGGACCCAGGAATGCGACGGCGCGGCCGGCGTCGGCCAGACGATCCACTTCCGTTTTGGCAGCTGCTTCAAGGACATGCGCGTAGCCAGCCTGCAACCGGGGCGTGAAGTACGCTGGCACTGTACGCGGGCGCATATCGACGTGACCGGGATCGCGCACCACGCCGAGTGGCTCGGCACCGAGCCGGTATTCACGCTGACGCCTGACGGCAAGGGTGGCACCGACCTGCATTTTGAGCACCACGGCCTGCTGCCATCGCTGGAATGCTATGGCATTTGCCTCCAGGGCTGGCAACACTTCCTCGCCAGTTTGCGGCAATATGCGGAAACCGGCACGGGCACCCCGTATATCAAAGAAAGGGAAGCAGCATGAGCGATACAGATCGCGTCGAACGCAGCATCGTAATTAATGCGCCGCGCGCACGCGTGTGGCGTGCCTTGTCGAGCGCCGAGGAGTTTGGCGCATGGTTCGGCGCCAACCTGGCCGGCCAGCACTTCACGCCGGGCCAGCGCGTGCGCGGCAACTTCACCCACCCCGAGCACAGTGCCTATGCCTTCGACGCCGTGATTGAACGGATGGAGGAGCCGCAACTGCTGTCCTACCGCTGGGTGCCGTACCCGATCGACCCGGCGGCCGACCTGGTGAACGACGAGCCGACCCTGGTCACCTTCACGCTGCGCGAGGCCCCGGGCAACGCCACCCTGCTGACAGTGGTGGAGAGCGGCTTTGACAAACTGCCTGCGCAGCGTCGCGCGAAGGCCTTCCAGATGCATTCGCAGGGATGGGAAGCACAGTTGGAGAACATCAAGCGCCATGCGAGCAAGTGAAGAAAAGCTGGCGCCGGTGTTCGCCGCGCTGGGCGACCCGACCCGGCTCAAGCTGGTGGCCCAGCTGTGCGCGGGCGGCGCGCATTCGATCACCCACCTCACGCAAAGCACCGAGATCAGCCGCCAGGGTGTGACCAAGCACCTTGGCGTGCTGGCCGAGGCCGGTCTGGTGCGCGATATCCGCGTCGGGCGCGAACGCCTGTGGCAGCTGGAGCCGGACCGCATCGAGGAAGCGCGCGCATCGCTGGAAGCCATCGGCCGCCAGTGGGAACAGGCGCTGCAACGCCTCAAGCGCTTTGTGGAAAAGGACGCCTAGGATTCCCCTTGGCCGCGGCGGAAGGGCGTGCGCTCGTTCAGCTCACTGAGGTAATCGTCGATGCCGCCGGTTTCGCGCTCCAGGAAACGCTCGACCGCATCGCTGAATGCCGGATGCGCCAGCCAGTGCGCGGACCAGGTCTTTTGCGGCAGGAAGCCGCGCGCCATCTTGTGCTCACCCTGCGCGCCGCCTTCGAAAGTCCGGATGCCGTTGGCGATGCAGAATTCGATCGGCTGGTAGTACGCGGTCTCGAAATGCAGGCAAGGGATGTGCTCCATGGCGCCCCAATAGCGTCCGTAAAGCGTATCAGCGGTGTGGATGACCAGCGACGACGCCACCGGCAGGCCGTCGCGCTCGGCTTGCACCAGCAGCAGGTGGTGCGGCATGGTGCGCGCAAGGCGCAGCCAGAAGTCCAGGTTCAGGTAGGGCGAGGAACGGTGCTCGGCGTAGGTGTTGCAGTAGCAGCGATGGAAGAAGCGCCAGTCGGCCTCGCTGGCCTCGGCGCCGCGCAGCTGGCGCAGCGTGATGCCCGCCTCTTGTACCTTGCGCCGTTCGGCGCGGATGTTCTTGCGTTTCTTATGTTCCAGCGTTTGCAGGAACTGCTCAAAGTTCTGGTAGCCCTGGTTCAGCCAATGGAACTGTACCCCGGCGCGCAGCATGAAGCCCGCCTCCTGCAGCAGTAGCACCTCCTGTTCGGGCGGGTAAAGCACGTGGGTGGACGACATCCCCGCCACCTGCTGCTGTTCGCACAGGAAGGCCAGCAACGCCGCCCGCGCCGCCGCATCGCGCGCCATCAGGCGCGATCCGGTCACCGGCGTAAAAGGGATGGCCGACAGCAGCTTGGGGTAGTACTCGATGCCGTTGCGGTGATAAGCGTCGGCCCAGGCCCAATCGAAGACGTACTCGCCGTAAGAATGCGACTTCACGTAAAGCGGCATGGCCGCCACCAGCTCATCGCCGCGATGGACGGCCAGGAACTGCGGCTGCCAGCCCGTTTCCGCCGTTGCGCTGCCCGACGCATGCAGCGCATGCAAGAAGGCGTGAGACAGGAAAGGATTGCCCCCCGCCAGCCGGTCCCACGCGGCGGGGCTGACCTCGGAAAGTGAAGAAAGGACGTTAGAACGATATTCCATCCAGCCATTCTAGCGAAATGTCCACTTTGGGGTCAGGAAGAAAAGTGGACATTTCTTCGCGATGTTAAAATCTTCGGCATCTCTATTGGCTTGGCTCAGCTATGTCGCATTCGTTCCATAATTTGTATCACCATGATTTCGCACGCGTGGCGGTGGGTGTGCCGCGTTGTAAGGTGGCGGATCCTTTGTTTAATGCGGCGCAGACCATTGCGCTGGCGGAGCAGGCGGCGGCGCGCGGGGCGGTGCTGGTGGCTTTCCCGGAATTGGGGCTGTCGGCGTATACCTGTGATGACCTGTTCCATCAGCGGGCTTTGTTGGACAGCGTTCTGCAAGGGCTGGCCGCAGTCGTGGAGGCGTCGACCCGCATCCCGGCGGCGATGGTGGTGGGTGCGCCGCTGCGTGTGGATCATCAGCTGTTCAATTGCGCGATCGTGGTGGCGGGCGGTGCGATCCGGGGCGTGGTGCCTAAGTCCTACTTGCCGAACTATGGCGAGTTTTATGAGGCGCGCCAGTTCAGCGCGGCGGATGAGGCGATTGCGACGGAGATGACGCTGCTCGGCCAGCGCGTTCCTTTCGGTGCGAACCAGCTGTTTGAGCTGGAAAACCTGCCGCTGTTTAAATTCCATATCGAGGTGTGCGAGGATGTGTGGGTGCCGATCCCGCCGTCGTCCTTCGCAGCCCTGGCCGGGGCGACGGTGCTGGTGAACCTGTCGGCGTCGAATATCCTGGTCGGCAAGTCGGATTACCGCCACCAGCTGGTGGGGCAGCAGTCGGCGCGTTGTATCGCGGCCTATCTGTATTCCTCCGCCGGGCGCGGCGAGTCGACCACGGACCTGGCCTGGGACGGCCAGGCGCTTATTTACGAAAACGGCGAGATGCTGGCGGAGTCCGAGCGCTTTGCCGATGAATCCCACTTGATCTTTGCCGACGTGGACCTGGAGCGCATGTCGCGCGAACGCATGCGCACCACCACCTTCGGCCAGTCCGCGCGCCGCCATCGGGACGAAGTGCAGCAGTTCCGCACCGTGCGCTTCCCGGTCGAGGTGCCGACACACCGCGTGCTGCCGCTGGAACGCAGGGTGGCGCGCTTCCCCTATGTGCCGTCCAACCCTGCGGTGCGCGATAAGCGCTGCATGGAGGTCTATAACATCCAGGTCAGCGCGCTGGTGCAGCGCCTGTCCACCTCGGGCATCAAGAAGGTGGTGATCGGCGTGTCGGGCGGCCTGGATTCGACCCATGCGCTGCTGGTCTGCGCCAAGGCGATGGATCGCCTGGGCCTGCCGCGCGCGAACATTATCGCCGCCACCATGCCGGGCTTTGCAACCAGCTCGCGCACGCTGGACCAGGCGCGCGCACTGATGCAGTTCGTCGGCTGCACGGCGCTGGAAGTGGATATCCGCCCAAGCTGCATCCAGATGCTGAAGGATATCGGCCACCCCTACAGCGAGGGCAAGGAAGAATACGACATCACCTTCGAAAACGTGCAGGCGGGCGAACGCACCAACCATCTGTTCCGCATGGCGAACCACCACAACGGCATTGTGATCGGCACCGGCGACCTGAGCGAGCTGGCGCTGGGCTGGTGCACCTACGGCGTGGGCGACCATATGTCGCACTACAACGTGAATGCCAGCGTGCCGAAAACGCTGATCACCCACTTGGTGCGCTGGGTGGCGGAGAGCAAGCAGTTCGGCGATGTGAATTCGAGCGTGCTGCTGGCGGTGGTCAACACGGAAATCAGTCCTGAGCTGGTGCCGGGCAAGGCGGACGATGAGGCCCCGGCCCAGATCACGCAGAACGTGATCGGACCGTATGAGCTGCAGGACTTTAACCTGTATTACACGCTGCGCTTCGGCTTTGCGCCGTCCAAGGTGGCCTTCCTGGCACTGCACGCGTGGCAGGATCGCGATGTTGGCGCGTGGCCGGATGACGAGCATGTGGCGCGCAACCAGTACGCGCTGAAAGATATTAAACACAATCTGGGCATTTTCCTGAAGCGTTTCTTCCAGACGTCGCAGTTCAAGCGCACATGCGTGCCGAACGCGCCGAAGGTGGGCTCCGGCGGTTCGCTGTCGCCGCGCGGCGATTGGCGCGCACCGAGCGACTCTGAGTCGGCGGCCTGGCTGGAAAACCTGAAGACTGTGCCCGACGCCTGATCACTATAAGGAGAACGCAATGAAGCAAATTACCGCCATCATCAAGCCATTCAAGCTGGACGAAGTGCGCGAGTCGCTGGCTGAAGTCAATGTCACCGGCCTGACCGTGACCGAGGTAAAGGGCTTCGGCCGCCAGAAGGGCCACACCGAGCTGTATCGCGGTGCGGAATACGTGGTCGATTTCCTGCCGAAGGTGAAGGTGGAAGTGGTGGTCGACGACAGCGTGGTCGATACCGCCGTGGATGCGATCATCAAGGCTGCCCGCACCGGCAAGATCGGCGACGGCAAGATCTTTGTGCAGAATGTCGAGCAGGTGATCCGCATCCGCACCGGCGAAACCGGGGCGGATGCGGTTTAACGCCTTTTAAGCCACTGCGCCGCCGCGTACGCAATCGCGTCCGGCGGCTTTGGCCTGGTATAGGGCCAGGTCGGCGCGCACCAGCAGGGCGGCCGGCTCCAGGTCTTCCGGCAGCAGGCTGGCGATGCCGATGCTGACCGTGACCGCCACGGGCTGGCCCTCATGCGACAGTGCCAGCGCCCGGGCGCCCTGGCGCAGCCGTTCCGCGCAAACCTGCGCCTCCCCCGGCCCGGATTCGGGCAATAACACTGCAAACTCCTCCCCGCCCAGGCGGCCGGCGAAGTCGCTGCTGCGGCCGATGCCGGCGCACAGCTTGCCCATGGCGGCAATGGCGCGGTCGCCGGCCAGGTGGCCGAAGCGGTCGTTGATCGACTTGAAGTGGTCGATGTCGATCATGAGCACGGACAGCGGGTGCCCATAGCGCCGCGCGCGCGCAATTTCCGACTCTGCCTGGCGCAGGAACTGGCGCCGGTTGGCGATGCCGCTCAGGAAGTCGGTGGTGGCCAGTGCCAGCAATTCGCGGTTGCGTTCTTCGACCGTCTTTTCCAGGCTGGCGCTTTCTTCCTCCAGCTCGCGCGCCCAGGTTTGCAGGGCGGTGCGCGCGCCATCGCTCTCGATGCGGAACTGGGTCGCGATGATCAGGATGATGCAGGCGGCGCGCAGCAGGAAGGTGGCGGCCTGGATGCCGTCGGAATCGAGGAAGTCGTGGATCGGGATCGCATTGCCGGCGCTGGCGGCGCCGCGCACCACGTGCCATGCCGCGTCGATGGCGAACAGCAGCACCAGGCTGTTGCGGCCATGGCGCGGCGCATGCTGCCACAGCCACCAGATGGCGGCCAGTAGCAGTGGCACGCGCACGGCGGAGGTGACGATGATGCGGCCGTGCAGGCCGATGTCGATATAGCTGTACCAGGCGTAGCCGATGCCGGATACCAGCAGCACACCCAGGCTGCCGGCCAGGCCCAGGGTATGTTTGCGGCCGGCATAGCGCTGCGCGCCGCGCAGGAGGAAGATGCTGTTGGCGGCGATCAGGAGGTTGCCGACCATGACGGATGCAACATCGGGCAATTGGCCGCGCAGGCCGATCAGGATCCAGGCCAGGCCCTGGCAGCAAGCGGCCATGCTCCAGTTGGAGCCAGCCGTGCGGCCGCCGCGCTCGGCCCGCAAGCCGAAAAATGCGATACCGACGGCCAGGCTGGCCAGGCCGAGGGCGAGGGCGCAAGTGCCGACGTGCAGGCTGCTCATGCCGCTTCTGCCATCTGGACCTGGTTGCGGCCCAGCGACTTGGCGCGGTACAGCACCTGGTCGGCGCGCGCCAGCAGGGCTTCCAGCGAGGCGTCGCCCGCTTCCAGCACGGCGATGCCGACGCTGACGCTGACGGGGGCGGGCAGGCCGTGCCGGCCCGCATCCAGGGTGGCGACGGCATGGCGGATGCGTTCCGCCAGCACCTGGGCGGCGGCCGCGCCGGTCTCCGGCAGCAGCAGCGCGAATTCCTCGCCGCCCAGGCGTCCGGCCAGATCGATGTTGCGGGTGCGCGCGCGGCAGGCTTGTGCGACTTGCTCGATCACCCTGTCGCCGGCGGCGTGGCCGAAACTGTCGTTGATGCGTTTGAAGTGATCGATGTCGAGCATCAGCACCGCGAGCGGGCGATTGTGGCGCCGGGCGCGCGCCATTTCGCGCTGGCCGCTCTCCATGAAATGGCGCCGGTTGGCCAGGCCGCTCAGGCTGTCGGTGGTGGCGAGGCGGGTCAGTTCCGCCGTGCGTTCGGTGACTTCATTGCGCAAGGCGTCGCGCTGGGCCTCAAGGCGCTGCGCGTGGTGGGCAAGGTCGTCGCGGATGCGTTCACTCTCCAGGCGGAACTGGGTGGCGTTGATCAGCACCTGCAGGATGCCGCCGGCAGATACCAGCAGGGCCAGTTCGGTGCCGCCCGCGAGGAAGGTGTTGATCTGGCTTGGCGCCAGCAGCACGTGGGCCAGCCGCAGCAGGCTCCAGAGCGCGCCGAGCGCCAGCACGGCGAGCAGGTAGCGCGTGCCCTGCGGCAGGCCGGGGCGGCGCAGCATGCGTATGCAATCGAGGTAGCAGAAGGCGCGGCAGGCGCAGATCAGGGCGATGCGATGGTCGACGTTGGGGGCCACGTAACTGAGCCAGGCAAAGCCAAGTCCGGCCAGGGCGATGAAGGCGGCGTAGTGCCAGAGCGGGCGCAGCGTGCCGGTAAAAATCGCGGTGCCACGATGAATGAAGGCGAGGGAAATGACCAGCAGGGTGTTGTCGACCACCGTTTCGACGAAGTAGGGCAGTTCCCTTGCCGATGCGGCGGCCAGCGCCGCCATCCCGCCGAATAGCGCCGACAGGGCCCATTGCCCGCCCGCGCTGGTGCCGAGCGCGCGATCATGCACGCCGCGAAAGGTGCAGGCGACCATGATCGAGAGGAACCCGATCAGGGTGATGGCGGTGGCAAGGTCGAAGACAAACACGGGTTACTGGCGGACTTGAAAGTTACCCCATTATAACTAGTCCAGCTTAGGGTAACTAAAAGCCAAGCCGCGCCAGGCCGCGCCGTCAGGGTCGTCCGATCTTCAGGTCGAAGCGCCAGGCGAGCAGGCGCAGGATGGTGATCAGGGCCGCGCTGGACCACAAGGCCACTTCGTCCGACACGCTGGTGTACTGCAGGGCGATGTAGAACCAGCAGCCGAAGAAGGCGCACAGCGCGTACGGCTTCCCGTCGCGGAACACCATCGGCACCTCGTTGCAGATAATGTCGCGCAGGACGCCGCCGAAAATACCGGTGATCACGCCCATCATCACGGCCACGAAGATCGGCATGTCGGCCGCCAGCGCGGTGGACACGCTGGCCACGGCGAACAGGCCCAGGCCGACCGCGTCGGCAATCACGATCAGGCGTTCGGAAACGATATGGCGGATCTGCTTGACGAAGGGGGCCGCCACCAGCGCCACTACAAACAGCAGGATGGTGTATTCCTGGTGCGCCACCCAGAACAGCGGGCGGCGGTCAAGCAGGATGTCGCGGATGGTGCCGCCGCCAAAGGCGGTGATGAAGGCGACGATGAAGACGCCCACGATGTCCATCCGCTTACGGCGCGCTTCGATAAAGCCGGAGAATGCCCCAACCAGGATTGCCACGACCTCGATGATGGTGATGAGGGAGACGGCGGGGACTATTTTCATTGCATAAATTAATCAGTCGTGATGGCCAAGAGATTAACATTGGGCGTACATTGTCGCAACTCAACCGAGATGGGATACAGCATGAATGAGTTCCTGTTGAACGAAGCGCGTAAAGAGGTCATACGCATCGATAAGAATACTCAGCGACGCCTCCTTACAGCACAAGGCTTAGCGCAACTAGCTGGGCAACTAGGTTTATCTGGTTTCTCAGATGATGACGTCCTTTTCCTCTGGGAGATAGGGCTGCTTAGGGCGGATTTAGTCGAGGGCTCGGCTAAATCAAATGAGATGGGCATCGAGTTTGTTTGCAATGATGTCGATGATTTTTTTTTCGTTGATACGCGTTGCCTCGCAGTTAGGGAAAATGGCTATGGCGGGGATGGTGAAAGTCGACAGAAATACGATGGCATAACCCCACTATTCCATCCGTTTAGGATTTATGTTCTTCATCATGTTGCGCGAGTCTTTTCGTTAAGCGTAAGTCAAACACAGTTTCTTAAGTATGAAGAGGGGACTAGGCGGATCTTCGAATTGGAAATCGGACACATAAAGCGTTGGACATCAAAACCAGAATTCCGGTCCCGATTCAGCGATTGGAACTGTTTCGCAGAGCTTGCAATTGTTACTGAAAGGCTTTGCTATCCCATTGTCTTTTCAGATGTGACGACACCGTTGTTGTTCGAGGTGGAACGGAAACTAATATATGCGAAGGTTGATAATGTACTTCGCGAGGTCGGCGTTGACGAAGTCGAGAAAATTCGCCAAGAGCTAGCGTGGACTGCAGGCAGGTTTGATGATAATCGTTCGATTCACGTTTTACTTAGGCTAATGAATGCGCGCGAGAGATCAAAGCTGAAAGGCTCGTTGGGAGCTGCGATGCACATTTTATCAATGGCGGAATGCATTCGCAGAGTTGGTGAGCTGGTATTTGAAAGAGAGTTGTCGGAGGAAGACGAAATCGGACCAGGCCAATGGATGGACGGTGCAAGAAGGCTACTTTATGGAACTGAGCGAGTGTTCGATGCGCCAAAGGACCAGTTGCGGGATTACCTTCAAATATTTGGATTAGACTTCGGCGTAAAAGTTCGATGCTATGTAGAAGGTGAGTCAGAGTATGGTGCGCTGGCTCATGCGGTTGATGATTTTCCTCACGTTCAATTAGTAAACTTGCGTGGAAGGGTGGCTGAGAAAAAGAGCTTGGCGTTTCTAAGTAATTTAAAGGCCGATCATGCAGCAGGGGTTTTTAGTGTGATCATGATTGATGGAGATAATGACGATTATATACGGATGGTAAAAAAGGCCGCCAAGGAAAAAGTCTTCTTTGGTAGATTCTTCATATCTTCCCCGGATATTGAGTGCGAAAACTTTAGTGACTCCGAACTGCTTGACATTGCGCAAAAATATGCTGAGAAATTGAATGTCGACAAAGACTTCCTTGAATCGGTGTCGAAAAAGCTAAATGAGATGACTGTTGATATTAAGAATAACAACGATCTTTGGAAAGTGCTTAGTCAAGTAGGTTTAACGGATGTGCGCAAAGGCGAGGCATGGGGACGGGCGTTGATGGAATACGCGATATCCCATCCATACAAAAATTTGAACGGGCAGGTCGAAAATCAGCAACGAATGATCATAGAAGCGGCAACACTGCTTGTCCGGATGCGAGATATCGGCTTCTTGCGGGCGTCTGCACTAGAAGAAATGGATCCTGAAACTGGGGAAGTGGGTAGGCGATCCTAGTCGTCGTTGGCGGATCTTGGAGCGCTTACTGAATGCATATGTCAAATTTTGCTGCAGAGATCTGCGCCTTGCGCTGAGTTGTTAACGCAAATATTGGCGCCATAAGGGGTGGCGACGACTATATGGCTATTTCGACGCCCTTTCCGGCGCGGGGCTGTTAGAAGACGATCACGCCGTCGGTCTGCTCCAGCCACGAGTGGAGCACTTCAGCACCGCTCGCCGTCGCGCGAGCCGAAGCCGCGCGCGTGAATCACACATAGGCAGCGATAGATGCGGGGCCTTCTGGCCCAACCCTTCTCAAGCCGACTAGGTCTTCATTATCGAATTCCAGCAACTTTTCGCAGTTTCTCAAATCCGGTTGTCCCTGTAAGTGGTGTTAGTGTTGTCAGAAAATGGGACAGCTGGTGAGATGCAAGGTCAGGTTCAAACAAGAACTTCTCCCCGTTGACGCGATCTATAATTGATCGCCGTCGTTTCTCAAGTTCTGCTGAATCCAAGCTTTCCAAGTCAATCAATTTCTGTTGAACATATTGGGCCTTAGCTGCAATACCTGAAAATTGGAACTCTTCCCACCTTTTTTTTGCCGAGGCGAGTTCGGACCAAGTATGGAAGAACTGGTCGAAAATCTTAAATTCATCACTGTTTAAAACGGATACAAAGTTCTGTTTTAACTTTGGCCAGTTATTTTCAGGAATAACTACTTTTGACCAGGCAGCAAAACTTGCACCACCACGAACTGCACCATGCGCATCTTCAGCATTTCGAATGTCTAAAACAAGGATCTTTGCGGCGCTTCTTAATTGACTTATTTGACCGAGTTCAAAGACAAGGTATGCGAGGTAACCAACAACGGCTGTAGTGCCGCTAGCAACATAGTCACCACTAATCCCAAACTTGTTGAGTAGGTGTAAAATAACAGCCCAGCAGGACAGATAAGCGACGGAAGCAATTATTAGCTTGCGCATATTCTCGGTAGCGTATTAGTAAGTATCCGACTCGTTAGAATCGGATTCGAGGGATGTATTAAATCAGCATTGCAAGGCGAAAAGGCTTAATTCGCCTATCTAGGGGGAGCCAGGGCGGCGCGCAGTAGCACCATGATGGCGCCTTCGCCGCCTTCTTCGGCGCGCGCCTGGCAGAAGGCGATCACGCCGTCGGTCTGCACCAGCCAGGAGTGGACCATGGACTTCAACACCGGTTCGCCGCCGCGCGAGCCGAAGCCGCGGCCGTAGATTACGCATACGCAGCGGTAGTTGCGGCGTGCGGCCTTCAGCAGGAAGTCGTCCACCGCCTGGCGCGCCTCGTCGCGGCGCTTGCCGTGCAGGTCCAGCTCATCCTGCACCGGCCAGTGGCCCTTGCGCATCTTCTTCATCACGTCCGGGCCGATGCCGGGCGCGCTGTAGTTCAGCGCCGGGTCCTCTTCCATGTAATGGTCGACGTCGAACAGGTCGGACAGCATGGATTCCTGTAGCACCCGGGCGTCGTCCGCGGCCTGCTCTTCGGCCGTCAGCGGCCCGCGCTTGCCGCCCAAAGCAGGGCGGCCGGCCACGACCGGCGCCTTCACGGGCGGCACGTAGCGGTCGGACGGCTTCATCTTTTGCACGCCGGCCATCGAGGACTGGAACACATTGGCTGCGGCGGCAGCGGCCTTGGCCTGCTTGGCGCGCTCCCGTTCCTCAACCTCACGCTGCTCGTGTTGTTCCTTGAGCTGTTTGCCCAGGCCTTTCAGGTCGGCGAAGCTTTTCACTCTTGCGCTTCCAGGTAGCGTTGCGCGTCCAGTGCGGCCATGCAGCCGGTGCCGGCGCTGGTGATGGCCTGGCGATAGATGTGGTCCTGCACGTCGCCGGCGGCGAACACGCCCGGAACGGAGGTGGCGGTCGCCATGCCTTCGGTGCCGGTGCGGGTTTTGATGTAGCCATCCTTCATCTCCAGCTGGCCTTCGAAGATGCCGGTGTTCGGCTTGTGGCCGATGGCGATGAACAGGCCGTGCACGGCGATCTGTTCGAGTTCGCCGCTATTGTGCTTGATCTCGATGCCGGTGACGCCCGACTGCTCGCCCTTGACTTCATGCAGGTTGGCGTTCAGCTTCAGCACGATCTTGCCTTCGGCGACCTTGGCCATCAAGCGGTCGACCAGGATAGGCTCGGCGCGGAACTTGTCGCGGCGGTGCACCAGGGTGACCTTGGTGGCGATGTTGGACAGGTACAGCGCTTCTTCAACAGCGGTGTTGCCGCCGCCAACCACGGCCACTTCCTGGCCACGGTAGAAGAAGCCGTCGCAGGTGGCGCAAGCGGACACGCCGCGGCCCATGAACTCCTGCTCGGACGGCAGCCCCAGGTACTGGGCCGAGGCGCCGGTGGAAATGATCAGGGTGTCGCAGGTGTAGACATTGCTGTCGCCGATCAGGCGGATCGGTTTTTCGTTCAGGTGCGTGGTGTGGATGTGGTCAAACACGATCTCGGTCTTGAAGCGCTCTGCGTGCTGCAAGAAGCGCTGCATCAGGTCCGGACCCTGGACGCCCATCGGGTCGGCCGGCCAGTTTTCCACGTCGGTGGTGGTCATCAGCTGGCCGCCTTGTTCGACGCCGGTCACCAGCATCGGGTTCAGGTTGGCGCGCGCGGCGTAGATCGCTGCGCTGTAGCCTGCAGGACCGGAGCCAAGAATCAGGACTTTGGCGTGTTTGGTAGTAGTCATGGCGGATTCTTTACTTGGTTAGTATGTCTCGTATATGGGGTGGGGCGCGGATGCTACAAGTCGGCGCCGCCGGGCAAACCGAGATTATAAGCGAACACCCTTTGGCCCAACTAATAGCTTAGAATAAGCGCAATATGGAATTTTTGCATCCAAGCAACCCGTCGAATGAGTAAGAAGAGTCAAGAGACAACTTCTGGTTACACTCGCAATGTTACCGAACGCCAGCCTTTGCCGAACCGGCTGGTGCGCCTGCTGTCCGAAGCGCGATTTTTCGCGCTGTTTGTCGTTTGCCTGTACTTCATCCTGATTTTAGCCAGTTATAACCGGCATGACCCGGGCTGGTCGCATAACAATGTGGTGGCGCAGGTCTACAACCTGGGCGGCCGCGGCGGCGCCTGGCTGTCGGATTTGATGCTGTTCATCTTCGGTTTCTCCGCCTGGTGGTGGTGCGTTTATATGCTGCGCGTGGTCTGGCAGGGCTACCGCCGCCTGACCCGCAAGTTCGTGCTGGAGAAGGAAGAAGATCCTGAGCACCACCAGGTCGGCATCATCCGCGTGATCGGCTTTGGCCTGATGCTGGTCGGCTCCATGGGCTTGGAATTCCTGCGCATGTACACCCTCAAGGTGCAGCTGCCGCGCGCGCCGGGCGGCGTGCTGGGCGAGTTGATCGGCCATGGCGCCCATGTGGGCCTGGGCTTTACCGGCGCCACCCTGGTGCTGCTGCTCCTGTTCGGCACGGGTTTCAGCCTGTTCTTCCACGTGTCCTGGATGTCGGTGGCCGAAAAGATCGGCGAGGGCATCGAGCTGGGTATCGACTGGTTCCGCGCCCGCATGGAGATGCGCGAAGACCGCCGCCAGGGCGACGTCGCCGTGGTGCAGCGCGAGGAAAAGGTCGTCAAGGAACGCGTCAAGCACGAAGAGAAGCATCCGAAGCCGGCCGACCTGCCGCCGGAGGCCCCGCCGCCGCCTATCGTCAAGATCGAGCCGCAGATGACCCAGGTGGTGCAGTCCGAGCGCGCCATCAAGGAAAAGCAGGGTGCCCTGTTCCAGGAAATCGAAAATACCGACCTGCCGCCGCTGTCGCTGCTGGACGACGCGCCGCCGCAGCAGGAAACCGTGGCGGTGGAAACGCTGGAATTCACCAGCCGCCTGATCGAGAAAAAGCTGTCCGACTTTGGCGTGGAAGCCAAGGTGGTCGCCGCCTATCCGGGTCCCGTCGTGACCCGCTACGAGATCGAGCCTGCCACCGGCGTCAAGGGCAGCCAGATCGTCAACCTGGCGCGCGACCTGGCGCGTTCGCTGTCGCTGACCTCCATCCGCGTGGTCGAGACCATCCCTGGCAAGAACTATATGGCGCTGGAGCTGCCGAATCCTAAGCGCCAGATCGTGCGCCTGACCGAGATTCTCGGCTCCAAGATCTATAACGACAATGCGTCGCCACTGACCGTGGCGCTGGGTAAGGACATCGCCGGCAAGCCGGTGGTGGCCGACCTGGCCAAGATGCCGCACTTGCTGGTGGCGGGCACCACCGGCTCCGGTAAGTCGGTCGGTATTAACGCCACCATCCTGTCGCTGCTGTACAAAGCCGACCCGCATGATGTGCGCATGATCCTGATCGACCCGAAAATGCTGGAGATGTCGGTCTACGAAGGCATTCCGCACCTGCTGGCGCCGGTGGTGACCGACATGCGCCAGGCCGGCCATGCCCTGAACTGGGCGGTGAACGAAATGGAGCGCCGCTACAAGCTGATGTCCAAGCTGGGCGTGCGTAACCTGGCCGGCTACAACGCCAAGATCGCCGAAGCGGCCAAGCGCGAAGAGAAGATCCCGAACCCGTTCTCGATCACCCCTGACGCGCCGGAGCCTTTGGAAAAATTGCCAACCATCGTCATCATCATCGACGAGCTGGCCGACCTGATGATGGTGGTCGGTAAGAAGGTGGAAGAACTGATCGCCCGTATCGCCCAAAAGGCGCGCGCGGCCGGCCTGCACTTGATTTTGGCGACCCAGCGCCCATCTGTGGACGTGATTACTGGCCTGATCAAGGCGAATATCCCGACCCGTATCGCGTTCCAGGTATCGTCCAAGATCGACTCGCGCACCATTCTTGACCAGATGGGGGCGGAAGCCCTGCTGGGTATGGGTGACATGTTGTACATGCCGCCTGGAACCGGCCTGCCGGTGCGTGTGCACGGGGCCTTTGTCTCCGACGACGAAGTGCACCGCGTGGTGAGCCACCTGAAAGCCCAGGGCGAACCGAATTACATCGAAGGCATCCTGGAAGGCGGCACGCTGGAAGAGGGCGGCGGCGACGGCGCCATGGCCGGCGGTGGCGGCGAGGGCGGCGGCGAGTCCGACCCGATGTACGACCAGGCCGTGCAAGTGGTGCTGAAGCACCGCAAAGCTTCGATCTCGCTGGTGCAGCGCCACCTGCGCATCGGCTACAACCGGGCCGCGCGCCTGCTGGAGCAGATGGAGAACAGCGGCGTGGTATCGGCCATGCAATCGAACGGCAACCGCGAAATCATCGCGCCTACCGCCTCGGCGGAATAAGGAATTCTATGAAACACAACAAATTCGCGGCGGCCCTGGCCGCCGGCCTGCTCTTTGCAAGCAGCGCCAGCGCTGCAGCGCTGGACCAGTTCAAGACCTTTGTCGCCAGCACCAAGGCCGCCAAGGGCGAGTTCACGCAAAAAGTCGTGGCGCAGGGCGGCAAGGACAAGCAATCGTCCGGCAGCTTCACCTTCGCCCGTCCCGGCAAATTCATCTGGAGCTATGTCAAGCCTTTCGAACAGGTGCTGCAGGCCGACGGCGAACAGCTCTTCATCTACGACAAGGACTTGAACCAGGTCACGGTGCGCAAGCTGGGCGACGCCCTGGGCTCCTCGCCGGCCGCCATCCTGTTCGGCTCCAACGACCTGGAAAAGAACTTCACCCTGTCCGATGCGGGCAGCCGCGACGGCCTGGAATGGCTGAAAGCCACCCCCAAGTCCAAGGATTCCAGCTTCGAGCAAATCCTGATCGGTTTGAGGAACGGCACCCCGGAAGCGATGGAGCTGAAAGACAGTTTCGGCCAGACTTCCATCCTGTCGTTCAAGAAGTTTGAAAAAAATCCAGCGCTGAATGCAGCAAGCTTTAAATTTGTCATGCCAAAGGGTGCGGACGTCATCAACAATTAAGGAATCATGATGACGCAAGACCTGTTCGCCCCCGAGCCCACCCCGCCCCTGGCCGAAGCGCTGCGCCCGCACACTGTGGCGGACGTGATCGGCCAGAGCCACCTGCTGGGCGAAGGCAAGCCGCTCAACCTGCTATTCAAGTCCGGCAAGCCGCACTCCATGATCCTGTGGGGGCCGCCGGGCGTCGGCAAGACCACGCTGGCCCGCCTGAGCGCGCGTGCCTTCGACTGTGAATTCATCGCCATTTCGGCCGTGCTGGGCGGGGTCAAGGATATCCGCGCCGCCATCGAACAGGCGGAACAGTTCGTCGCCAACGGCAAGCAGACCATCCTCTTCATCGACGAGATCCACCGCTTCAACAAGGCGCAGCAGGACGCGCTGCTGCCGTATGTGGAATCGGGCCTGGTGACCCTGATCGGCGCCACCACCGAGAACCCTTCGTTCGAAGTGAACTCGGCGCTGCTGTCGCGTGCCCAGGTCTACGTGCTGAAAGCGCTGACGGAAGAGGAAATGCGCCAGCTGCTGGCGCGCGCCCGCCAACGCTCCATGCCCGACCTGGAGTTCGACGAACTGGCCATCGACACCTTGATCGGTTACGCCGACGGCGACGCGCGCCGCTTCCTGAACCTGCTGGAACAGACCAAGACCGCCGCCGCCACCGCCCGCACCGACAAGGTCACCGGCGACTTCGTGCAGAACGCGCTGACGCTGAACGCGCGCCGCTTCGACAAGGGTGGCGACAACTTCTACGACCAGATCTCGGCCCTGCACAAATCCGTGCGCGGCTCCAACCCGGACGGCGCCCTGTACTGGTTCTGCCGCATGATCGACGGCGGCGCCGACCCGCGCTACCTGTCGCGCCGCATCGTACGCATGGCGTGGGAAGATATCGGCCTGGCCGACCCGCGCGCCCTGACCATGGCCAACGACGCCGCCGCCACTTACGAACGGCTGGGCTCCCCGGAAGGCGAGCTGGCCCTGGCCCAGGCCGTGATCTACCTGGCCGTGGCCGCCAAGAGCAACGCCGGCTACAACGCCTACAACGCCGCCATGGCCTTTGTGCGCCGTGACAAGTCGCGCGAAGTGCCGGTCCACTTACGTAATGCCCCTACCAAGCTCATGAAAGAGCTCGGCTACGGCCACGAATACCGCTACGCCCACGACGAACCCGACGCCTATGCCGCCGGGGAAACCTACTTGCCAGACGGCATGGCAGAGCCAGGCTGGTACCAACCGGTGCCGCGTGGCCTGGAAAGCAAGATTGCCGAAAAACTGCTGTATTTACGCGAACTGGATCGAAAAGCCCGTAAGTAAGTCCTTTACTTTGCGCATTTCCCTGCGTTACGATGTTGTTAAGATTTTAATATCGGAGGGCGGGATGGCAGAGCGTCTGACAGTTGATGGGGTAACCATCCATGTGGATGGTGCAGGGGAAGAAGTCATTATGATGATCCACGGCTGGCCGTACGACCGCAGCCTGTGGGACGCCCAGGTGGCGGCGTTTTCGCCCACCTATCGCTGCGTACGGTTCAGTTTTCCCAGCCAGCGCGCCAAGTCGAGCCACCGCCTGGATGAAATCACCCAGATGTACGCCGACACCGTGCTGGCCGTGAATGGCGGCCGCCCGGTTATCCTCATGCTGAGCGACTGGGGTTGTATTTTCGGCTACCAGTTCGCGCTGCGCTACCCCGAGCTGGTCAGCCGTGTGATCGGCGTCGGCATCGGCGGCTCCAGCCAAGTCACCTACCGCGCCTCGCTCGACTGGAAAACCCGACTTAAGCTGGCCTTCGCCCACCGCCGCCTGAACGCCGCCACGCGCAGCAGCCGCGAAGCGCGCGAAGCCTGCTCCCGCCTGCAACTGCCGCACGCCATTACCTGGCTGCGCGCCAGCCAGCCCACCATGGGCGCGCTGCCGTTCAAGCTGCGCTGGCCCATGCTCTACATCTACGGCAAGCGCAAGCCATTCCCCTTCCACACCCGCAGTTTCGAGCAAGCCGTCCAGGCCAAGCCGGACAGCCAGGTGATCGCCTTCCGCAGCGGCCACTGGGTCATGCGCGAGCAGCCGGAAGCGTTTAACAGCGCCGTGCTGGGATGGTTGAAGGGCGCCTAAAACGCCGTTCATTCCGCATTTTTGGCAGTTCGTCGCAAGGCCAGGGCAGGGCAGGGAGGCTTTAGGTACAGTGTAACCATGGAAGCACGGAAGTACTTAAACACTGACCTGAAGGAGAACATCATGAAAGCCCTGAAAAACTTTGAAGCCGTTTTCGTTGTCGCCGCCGCCCTGGGCATCGTCACCAGCTACGCCACCGCCACCACGCCAGTGCTGTACGTGGCCGCTGACCCGGTGGTCGCCAAAGCCGACGCCAACATCCCAACCGTGGTGGTGGCCGCCAAGCGCCTGACCGCCGCGGAAAAAGCCGCCCTGATCTGAGAGCACAACGCCGGAGGGCTTAAAACTCAGTCGTTGTGCTGTCAACTTGGTACAATTGCCCCTTTCGATAATCCGATCGTAGCGGCACCCAAAACATGATTGACATCCAACTTCTCCGTAAAGACATTGATACTGTCGCCGCCAAACTGGCGACCCGCAAGTTCCAGCTGGACGTGGCTGGCTTCAATGCCCTGGAAGGCGAGCGTAAAGCCATCCAGATGCGTACCGAAGAACTGCAAAGCAAGCGCAACTCGCTGTCCAAGCAGATCGGTATGTTGAAAGGCAAAGGGGAAGATACCTCCGCCGTGATGGCCGAAGTGGCCGGTCTCGGCGATGAGCTGAAAAATAACGAAGCCGCACTGGCTGTGGTGCAGGAAAAGATGGGCACCTTCCTGCAAGCTGTGCCGAACCTGCCGCACGACTCCGTGCCAGCCGGCAGCGACGAAACCGGCAACGTGGAAGTCCGCACCGTCGGCACCCCGCGCAGCTTCGACTTTGAAGTCAAAGACCACGCCGACGTCGGCGTCGCGCTCGGCCTCGACTTCGAAACCGCCACCAAACTCACCGGTTCCCGCTTCAGCGTCATGAAGGGCGGCATCGCACGGCTGCACCGCGCCCTGGCGCAATTCATGCTGGACACCCACACCGACAAGCACGGCTACACCGAGTGCTACACCCCGTACATGGTCAACGCCGAATCGCTGATGGGCACCGGCCAGCTGCCGAAATTCGAAGCCGACCTGTTCTCGGTGAAGAAGGGCGGCGCCGAAGGCGAAGGCCAGACCTTCTACCTGATCCCGACCTCCGAAGTCTCGCTGACCAATATGGTGCGCGACGAGATCGTCGCCGTGGAAACGCTGCCGATCAAAGTCACCGCCCACACCCCATGCTTCCGCTCCGAAGCCGGTTCCGCCGGCCGCGACACCAAAGGCATGATCCGCCAGCACCAATTCGACAAAGTGGAGCTGGTGCAAGTGGTGCATCCGGAGAAATCGTACGAAGCGCTGGAAGAGATGGTCGGCCACGCTGAGTTCATCCTGCAGTCCCTCGGCCTGCCATACCGCGTGATGCAGCTGTGCACCGGCGACATGGGCTTTGGCGCCGCCAAGACCTACGACCTGGAAGTCTGGCTGCCAGCGCAGAACACCTACCGCGAGATTTCGTCGCTGTCGAACTGCGAAGCCTTCCAGGCCCGCCGCATGCAAGCGCGCTTCCGCAACGCCGCCGGCAAGCCGGAGCTGCTGCACACCCTGAACGGCTCCGGCCTCGCGGTCGGCCGTACCTTGGTCGCCGTCCTGGAAAACTACCAGCAAGCCGACGGCTCAGTGGACATTCCAGCCGTGCTGCAGCCATACATGGGCGGCCTGACCAAGCTTTCCGCATAAAGTTAAAAATAGCCCTTCCATTTTTTCGAAGGGCTGCTATAATCTTGGCTCTCAACGGCGACCACCGTTAAATGCAGTACCTGGAGAGGTGGCAGAGTGGTCGAATGTACCTGACTCGAAATCAGGCGTAGGGTGTCCCCCTACCGTGGGTTCGAATCCCACCCTCTCCGCCAGAACACTGAAAAAGCCCCGACGCAAATCGGGGCTTTTTCTTTTTCCACGGTGCCAAAACCGGTGCCAGGTCTGTCATTCGGACAGCCGGTGCGCACCTTTGATATTTCTCAAGGTGCTTCGCTCGTAATTGTGAAGGCGGCGATCGCACGGCTCACGGTTTTGACGGAGACGCGGGCATGCCTTGCAATTTCCGGCATCGAGTACCCGAGCGACATATAGGCGCGGGCCATCGCCTCTTTCGGATTGCTGTATTCGCTGAAGTATTCGGCCAGTGGGCGCACCACCGCGCGCCGCTGCACGCGCTTGATTTCGAAAGGGTTTTCTGGAAGCGCGCGGCCAACGATGCGCGCCGTGAACTCCGGATCGCCGAGAATTAGCTCGCCACTTACTTTGGCTAGGGGGCTCGTGCCGTCGATGCCCGCCAGGACGAAGTCTTTGTACTCCCGCCTTGCCACGACCAGGTCGCCACCGAATTTCTCCAGCACCTCGCCCGACCGAAGCCACCCTGGTGAATCGACAATGCCCATCTTCGCGCCATAGCTGCTCCACGCCCACTCACTTGGATCGGCAACCAGCTTTGCGCGCACCGGATTCAACTCAATGTAGCGCGTGAGCTCCAATAGGTATAGCTCGCTTTGGCACAGGATCGCCTTATAGCGCCCCTGGAAAACGTGGCCGACCAGCCCATGTGCGCGATTGAAATAGCGCGAATACTTACCGTTGAGGTGGCACATGCCGCGCGCCAACCCGCCATGGGGAGCCTTGAGCAAGATGTGGAAGTGATTGCCCATCTGGCAATACGATAAAACGACGAAGCCAAAGCGTTCGCAGGTTTCTTTTAGGATAGAAAGCCAGGCCAGCCTATCGCTGTCGGAAAGAAAGATCTTGCCACGCCGATCTCCTCGGGAGGTGATGTGGTACAGCGAGTTCTCCAACTCGAGTCGAAGCGGCCGGTTCATGACTTCGAAGATAGTGCGAAACCCGGCGTGCGCCATTGCGCAGCCACAAGGAATGTGACGAAGTCCTAAATATCAGCAAGGGCTTTGATCAGACGCAAAGGTAATGCGGTCGTGTCCGAATGACAGACCTGGCACCGGTTCAGGGCCAGGCGGCGGGGTCGATACTTGCCAGGCCTTGGAATACTGGCTTGCTGAACCAGTAGCCCTGCATCAGGGGGATGCCGGCCTGCGCCAGGAATTCGCATTCGGCGCGCGTTTCCACACCCTCTGCCAGAATCTCGATGCCAAGATCGCGGCACATGGTGGCGATGCTGGCCACGATCACCTGTCGCGGCCGGTGGCTATCGATATTGCGCACCAGGTCCATGTCGATCTTGACCAGGTGCGGCTGGTATTCGGCCAGCAGGTTCAAACCTGCGTAGCCTGCGCCAAAGTCATCGATCGCGGTGAGGAAACCGAACCGGCGGTAGGCGTGGAAGATACTGACCAGGTGAGCCCGGTCCTGCACCCGCTCGCCTTCGGTGACTTCGAAGATGATCCGTTCCAGTGGAAACTTGCATTGTTCGGCGGTTTCGAACGTGGTGCGTATGCACAGCTCCGGCCGATACACGGCATTGGGCAGGAAATTGATGGACAGCTTTTCCTGCATGCCAAAGCGGGCGGCTGTGGATACGGCCTTGATGCGGCATGCCTGGTCGAACTGGTAGCGGTTGCTGTCGTTGACCTGGGCCAGAACGCTGGCGGCGCTTTGCCCTTCCGGGCCGCGCACCAGCGACTCGTGCGCGTAAATGGTGCGCCGCCGGATGTCGACAATGGGCTGGAAGGCAAACTCGAAGGCGATCTCGCCGGTCTCGCCGCTGCGGCAGCCGGTGCAAGGCGCAGGCTCGAGCGGCGCGAGGGGTATGGTGTCTCTGGCTTGCATGGTTGGTGTTCTGGTTGGCGTCCGCCGGTAGGGTTGCCTTTATGTTGACATAGTTCCTGTGCGCATGCCAGCAGGCGGCGGCAACTTTGAGTATGATAAGAGTTCCTATTTGCAATTTCGACCCCACGCCCGACATGACCTCTACGCCCCAAGCCGAAAATAGCCTGCCCCTCGATATGATCATCTTCGGCGGGGTCGGCGACCTGGCCATGCGCAAGTTGCTGCCTGCGCTGTATATGGCGCACCTGCATGGCAACCTGCCGCCGGCCACGCGCATCATTTCCACCGGCCGCCAGGAGTTCGACCGCGGCGCTTACCTGGCCTTCGTGGAGGAGCATTCGCGCGCCTTTATCGCGGCGGCGAATTTCACCAACGAGGCTTGGCAAAGCTTCCTGCAATTGCTGGAATTCGTGCGCATCGATGTGCAGCAGGACGGCATGGCGGCCTTGGCCAAGGCTTCGCGCCCGGGTGCGGAGCGGGTGTTCTACCTGGCGACGGCACCGTCGCTCTTTACCACCATCTGCGACAAGCTGGCCGAGGCGGGTCTGGTGGACCGCAACGCGCGCGTGGTGCTGGAGAAGCCGCTGGGGCGCGACCTGGCGTCGGCGGTGGAGATCAATGAGGCGGTCGGCAAGCATTTCGCGGAGTCGCAGATTTACCGTATCGACCATTACCTGGGCAAGGAGACGGTGCAGAACCTGATGGTGCTGCGCTTCGGGAATTCCATCCTGGAGCCGCTGTGGCGCGCGCCGAATATCACCAGCGTGCAAATCACGGTGGCGGAGGAGGTGGGCGTGGGCAGCCGCGCGGGCTTCTACGACAGCACCGGCGCCATGCGCGATATGGTGCAGAACCATCTGCTGCAGCTGCTGTGCATTGTGGCGATGGAGCCGCCGGCTTCGCTGGCGCCGGATGCGGTGCGCGATGAGAAGCTGAAGGTGCTGCGTTCGCTGCGCCGCATGAACCTGGCCACCATTGCGCGCGATACGGTGCGCGGCCAGTATGTGCGCGGGGTGCGCGGCAACCAGGAGGTGCCGGGCTACCTGGAGGAACGTAATGTGCCTGCCGATAGCAGCACGGAGACCTTCGTGGCCTTGCGCGCCTATGTTGATACCTGGCGCTGGTCCAAGGTGCCGTTCTACCTGCGCACCGGCAAGAGCATGCAGCGCCGTTCGTCCAAGATCGTGATCGAGTTCGCAAATCCGCCATTCCCGCTGTTCCCTGAAAATCCCGCGGGCGTGGCTAACCGCCTGGTGATCGAGTTGCAGCCCGAGGAGGCGATCAAGCTGCAGCTGATGGCGAAGCAGCCTGGCAGCGGCATGCAGATGCAGCAGGTGGCGCTGAATCTCGATCTGCAGTCGGCTTTCCCGCAGCGCCGGGCCGAGGCGTATGAGCGCTTGCTGATCGACGTCGTGCGCGGCCGCTTGACGCACTTCATGCGCCGCGATGAACTGGAGGCGGCGTGGGAGTGGGCGGAGCCGATCATCAACGGTTGGGAGCAACTGGGCGAGAAGCCCAGTTCCTATGCGGCCGGCACCTGGGGGCCGCCGGAGTCGTTTGCGCTTTTGGCGCGCGATGGCTTTAGCTGGGTGGAGTAAGCGTATCCGGCCCTGTGCTAGAATCGCGCCCCTATGGATCGCGCCTCCCCAGCCCACCGCTTCGCCGCCTGGCTTGCTTGCCTGGTGATGCTGTTTGCTGCGCTGGCGCCGGCAATTACCCATGCCGGCGCGGGCGGCGGCTGGGCCGAACTGTGTACGCAGGATGGCGTGAAGCTGGTCAAGATCAGCGATGACGGTTCCGCCAAGGATCCGTCCAGCGCCATGCAAGGCGAGCATTGTGCTTTCTGCCTGGTGCACGCCAACCATTCGGTGCCCGAACCAACGGCGGCGCCACTCATTCATCCCCTTGAAGTGCAGGAAGGTTTTCCTGCGCTTTACTTCCATTCCCCACGCCGGCTGGCCGCCTGGTCCAGCCCACAGTCACGAGCACCTCCGCTAGCGTAAGCCAAGTTCGCGCTTCGTCCATGGTCCTTGCCGGCCATGTGCTCCTTTGCACTTGCCATTGGCTCGTGCTGACTGAATCCGTCCCTTTTTCGGGCGACTTACCAGGTTATTTACGATGTCTTTTCCATCCCAGCTTCCTTATGCGCTTGCATGCGCTTTCGCCGCAGTTCCTGCCTGGGCGCAGACCAGCGTCACCATGCCCACCGTGGAGGTGGCCGCTTCGGCGCTGCGCTCCAGCGGCGTTTTTGATCTCGATGCCCCGGCGGGCACCGGCAGCCGCCTTGGCCTGACGGCGCGCGAAACGCCGGCCAGCGTCAGCGTGGTTGACCGCGCCCTGATCGATGAGCGCGGTGCGCAGGACACGCAGGAGGTGCTGCGTGCCATCCCCGGCGTGACGGCGCATAACGCGCCGGGCAATATCGGTGTGAGCTATCGCGGCTTCGGCAGCAATTCCGTCAGCCAGCTCTTCAACGGTATCAGCGTGCAGTATTCGATTGCGGCGCGTCCGGTGGATAGCTGGATTTACGATCGCGTGGAGGCGATCGGCGGTCCGTCGAGCTTCCTGTATGGCTCGGGCGCCGTGGGTGGCTCCATCAACTACATTAGCAAAGTCGCTGAGCGCGGCGAGTTCAGCGAGGCGCGCCTGCGCCTGGGCAGCAACCGGCTGAAGGAGGCCTCCATCGGCTTGAATCGCCGCCTGTCGGATGCCGCGGATGGGGTGGCGCATTTTGGCCGTATCGATATCAACCACCGCGATAGCGGCAGCTGGATCGATGGCAGCTCCAGCAAATCCACCCAGCTTGCGGCCTCGATTCGTTCCGATATCGGCGCGCGTTTCACGCACACACTGGCTTATGAGTTCCAGGATGAGGATGTGGCGCGCCCCTACTGGGGCACGCCGCTGTTGAACCCTGTCAGCGGCACCGCGCGCATCGATGAGGATACGCGCTACAAGAACTACAACAGCGCGGACGGCGTCTATGCGCAGCGCGTGCATTGGTTGCGTTCCGTGGCCAATTGGCGTGCGTCAGATGCGCTGCAGTTCACGAATACCCTGTACGTCTATGATGCCCTGCGCGATTACCGCAATGTGGAGGGCTATCGCTTCAATCCATCGAATACGGCGGTGGTGCGTTCCAGTACGCTGCTGCAGCGCCACGACCAGCGCGTGGCGGGCGGCCGTTTCGACGGCATGTATAAGGGTACGCTTGGGGGCCAACGCAGCGATTGGGTGTTTGGCCTGGAGCTTAGTGGCAACAAGCAGACGCGCTTTCCGAACAGCCTGTCCATGACGGTCAGCACGGTGGATCCGTACAACTTCGTGACCGAGCGTTTCTTTGAAATTCCAGGGATGTCGCCGGACTATCGTCCCGACCGCGAGAACCGGGTGAAGACGCTGGCGGCCTACCTGGAAAACCGCACGCTGCTGGCGCCGACGCTTAGCCTGGTCACGGCCTTGCGCAAGGAGAGCATCGAGCTGGAATTACGCAACCGCCGCGAGGTGACCGCCGCCAATCCGGCCAGCTTCGAGCGCAGCTACCATCCGGCCACCGGCCGCGCGGGACTGGTGTGGGATGTGGCGCCGGGCGCCATGGCCTACGTGCAGTACGCGACGGCGGCCGATCCGCCGTCCGGCGTGCTGTCCACTGCGTCCTTCGCGGATGTGCGCAACAATAGCGAGCTCACCTCCGGGCGCCAGGCGGAAATCGGTTCCAAGCTTGAGTTCTGGGCTGGCAAAGGCACGGCCACGCTGGCGGCGTATAACATCGTGCGCAAGAACATCGCTTCGCAGGACCCGAACAACACCGCGCTGACCGTGCTGGTCGGCGAGCAGTCGTCCAAGGGCGTTGAGCTGGCGCTGGGCCTGCAGCCGCTGCCGCAGCTGTCGCTGCAGGCGAACGTTACGCGCGTGGATGCCGCGTATGAGGACTTCCGCCAGGGCGGCATTTCCCTGGCTGGCAAGACGCCTGCCAACACGCCGAAAACCGTGGCCAATGCCTGGCTCTCGTATTCAATGACGCCGGCGCTGAAGGCTTCGGCCGGTGTGCGGCATGTCGGTTCCGTGTATGCGGATGCGGCCAATACCATCGCGTGGCCTTCGTACACGCTGCTCGACTTGGGCTTGAGCTATCAGGTCGACCGCCATATCTCACTGGTGGGCCGCGTGCGCAATGCGGGCAATCGCGTGCATGCGCTGAACACCACGTCCAGCATGGCTTACCTGGGTGCGCCGCGCACGGTGGATGCCTCCCTGCGCGTAGCGTTCTGAGGCCGGCATGGGAGCCCGCTCAAAACGGCTGCTGTACCTGGTCCATCGCTGGCTGGGCGTGATCCTGTGCGCCTTTTTCGCGATGTGGTTCGTCTCCGGCGCGGTCATGATGTATGTCGGCTATCCCAAACTGACCGACGCCGAGCGGTTGCGGCATCTGCCTGTGCTGGCGCCGGATGCGCCTCTGCTGGCGCCGTCGCACGCCTTGTCGCGCGCCGGCGTGGCCGGGCCGTTGAAGGAGTTGCGCTTGGCCGCATCCAGTGGCGGCCGGCCTGCCTATGTCGTTACGCCGCAGGGCAAGGGCAGTGCGCCGGTCGCGATTGATGCGGTGAGCGGGGCGCGGCTGCCGGCCACGGACGAGGCGCGGGCGCTGGCCACCGCTGCTGCGTTTGCGGCGCCGGCTACCAGCCTGCGCTACCTGGGCGTGGTGGCGGAGGATGCGTTCACGCACTCGCGCGCGCTGGATGCGCATCGGCCGCTGCATCGGGTCGAGCTGGGCGATGCGGACCAGACCTTGCTCTATATCTCGGGCCGTACCGGGGAGGTGGTGCGCGATGCCGCGCGCAGCGAACGCCTGTGGAATTATGCGGGGGCGTGGATACACTGGCTGTATCCGTTCCGCGGCAATGCGTTCGACCGCTATTGGACCGACATCGTCAACTGGCTGTCGATTGCCGGCATCGCCATGGCGCTCAGCGGCACGGTGGTCGGCATCATGCGCTGGCGCTTCGCGCGGCCTTACCGCAGCGGCGCGCGCACGCCTTACCAGGGTTTCATGCGCTGGCACCATATCGGCGGCATGTTGTTTGCGTTCACCACCATCACCTGGATTTTCAGCGGCTTGATGTCGATGAATCCATGGCGCGTCTTTGATGCCGGCGCCGCACCCTTGCGCATGGAGGCGCTTGAAGGCGGGGCGCCGTCCCTGGCCGGGGCGGATGCGGCGCCGGCGGCGTTGCTGGCGGCAGCGGGCGGCGGCGTGCGTGAGTTGCGCTGGACGCGCATGCAGGGCAGGGTGGTGGCGCAGGCCTATACGAGCGGTGCTCAAGCGCTGCTGCTCGATGGGCAATCCGCGCAGGCCGTGCAACTTGATCCCGCCGCCCTGCGTGCTGCGGCGGCGCACTTGCTGCCAGCCCGCTTGCAGCGCATCGAAGTGCAAACTGCTTATGACCTGTATTACTACAGCCGCGATGCCCATACCATGACCGGTGGCGGCGCCAAGCCCTTGCCGGTTCTGCGTGCCGAGTTTGCCGATGCGCAGGCGAGCTGGGTCTATATCGATCCCCATACCGGGGCCGTGGTGGGCCGCAGCGACAACGGCAAGCGCGCCAGCCGCTGGCTGTTCGCCATGCTGCATAGCTGGGATTGGCTGCCCTTGCTGGAGCGCCGGCCGTTGTGGGACATGCTGCTGATTTTCCTTAGCCTCGGCGGGGCAGTCATGAGCATCACCGGCGTCGTGATCGGCTGGCGACGGCTGGGCATAAAGCTGCGCAGCGCCGGGGTTCCGCGTACAATTCGGCTCCCTTGAATTTGGCCGGAACCGATGAAAAAACTTATGCTGCTTCTCGCGCTGGTTTGCGCGCAGTCCCATGCCGACCAGGTGGTTGGCGTCGCCGATGGCGACACCTTGACCGTGCTGCGCGATGGCCGGCAAGTCAAAGTGCGCCTGGCGAATATTGATGCGCCGGAGAAGAAGCAGGCATACGGCACGCGCTCCAAGCAGGCGTTGTCATTGCTGTGCTTTGGCCGCAACGCGGTGCTGGATGTCGGTGAGACGGACCGCTATGGCCGTATGGTGGCCGTGGTGCATTGCGGGGGCGTGAATGCTAATGCGGCCCAGGTGCGCAACGGTATGGCCTGGGTCTACCGCCAGTACAACCACGACATCGGCCTGCTTGGCATTGAAGCGGCGGCACGTGCTGCGCGCACCGGCTTGTGGGCCGACCAGAACCCGCAGGAGCCTTGGCTGTACCGCAAGTCGCGCAAGACGCAGGGCGCGTCCTTATCGCGCGCGCCTGCTGCCAATTAGGCGGCCTTCGAACAGGTCCTTCATTTCGCGCAGCCCGGCGCTCAGGCTTTCGACGGTTGCCGAGACCTTGGGTACGCCGCGCAACTGGCGCGGCGTGAGCAGCCACAGTTGCGAGCGGAAGTCCGTCATCAGCGACGAGACGCGGCGCAGGCGGGGATTGGCGTCGCCCAGGTGGCAAGGCAGAATGCCGATGCCCAGGCCTTCTTCGATCAGCCGGCACACGGCCAGCGTACTGGAGCAGCGGGCGACGGCGTGCCGCCCCAGGCCCTGTGCTTCCAGCCATCGCGACGAGGCCAGGTGGCCCAGGGTTTCATCTACCGTCACCCAGTCGTGCTGGTGCAGCTTGTCTTCCGCGACCTTGCGCCAGTCGACCGGCGCATAGATCGCCACCTCGATATTGCATATCACGCGGCCTATCAGGTCGCCGTCGGGTTCACCGCCCGAGCGCAGCGCGATGTCGGCCTCGCGCTGGCGCACATTGGCCAGGCTTTCGCTGGTCACCACATTGAATCTCAGTTGCGGCAGTTCGCGCCGGCAGCGCGCCAGCAGCGGCGGCATAATGCGCGGCATCAGCACCTCCGTCGTGGCCAGCGTCAAGCGGCCGGCGGCGGCCATTTCCGCGTCGCGCTCCATGTCGCGCAGGCGGCGGTCGAATTCTTCCGCCAATTCGAGCAGTCCGGTGGCGGCAGCGGTCGGGCGGTAGCCTTGGCGACTGCGCTCGAAAAGCGCAGTGCCCAGGCTGGCCTCGATATCGCGCACGCGCCGGAACAGGGTGGGATGGCTGGAGCCGAGCGCCTCCGCCGCTTTGGACAGCGAACCATGGCGCGCCACCGCCAGGATGACCTGGTAGTCGTTCCATGCCAGGCGGCTTGTGAGAAAGGTGTTCATGCCGCCATTCTACCTATGTTGTTCAATTTTGAAATAATGTTGTTCAAATATGTGCTATCGACTGCGCGCGTGCAGCTTGAGAATAGCGCCATCCCAACCAGACAAAGAGGAAAAACCATGTTGCGCAAACTTCTGATCAGCATTGCCCTGTTGGCCGCCAGCTTCGCGCAGGCGGCAGAGCCGTGCGGCGCGCCCGAGTACAAGCAATTCGACTTTTGGGTCGGCAACTGGGAAGCGGTTGACCGCCACGGCAAGGTGCTGGGGCATACCTTGATCGAGAAAGTCGAGCAAGGCTGCGTGCTGCAGGAATGGTGGCGCGGCAATGGGGCCGAAAACGGCGCGGGCACGAGCCTGAGTATGTACGATCGGCGGCACAAGCTGTGGCGCCATGTCTGGACCAGCGCGCGCGGCAACTTCGCTCCGATCGACGGCGGCTGGCAGGGCGACCGCATGCTGATGACCGGCTACTGGACCAATGACAAGGGCGAGCGCGAACTGCACCGCACCGTGTGGCAGCCGATTCCCGGCGGCATTCACCACCTGTGGGATGCGTCGCTGGACGGCGGCGCTACCTGGACCGTGATTCACGAAGCCTGGCTGCGCCGCACCGATAAAGCGCTTGTGAAGTAAGATGGCCGCAGGTGCTATGACGCTGCGCGCGGCTGCCGTGGCTTAGTGCGGATTCAGGCGCTCGCCGTCCGTCTCCGCCTCGCGCGGCGGCACAAAGAAACTGCGCGGGGACTGGCGGAAGCGCTGCCACACCAGGCCAAGCAGGGCGCTGCCCTGGCCAAAGCTGACGCGGCGCGAGCGCAGGGCAACCATCAGGGCAAGCGAGAAGCTCACCGCCAGGTTGGTCAGCGCGACCAGTGCGATGCCGGCCAAGGACAGCACCCATTGCTGGGTCGTCAGCTGATAATCCAGCCCGACCAGTGCAAAGGCGAAGTTGGCACTGGAGAAGGTGACATGGCGGATGTCGATCGGCAGGCCGAAAACATACCCGATGGTGCCGATCGTCCCCAGCATGATGCCGAAGAAGAAATTGCCCGCCAGCGCGCCGAGGTTCTGGCCGATGTAGGTAGTCACGCGCGCCAGGCGCTGTTCGCCCAGCAGGCGGCGCAACCACGACAGCTGGCGCAGGCGCGCGGCGATATCGTTGTAGGCGGCCTTGTTGTCGTAGTAGCCGGAGATCAGGCCCGCCAGGAACAGGCACACGCCGGCAATCGCGGCATGCGGCAGGGCCAGGCTGTGCAGCGGGTCGATGTCGTGCAGCAGGTGCAGCGACTTCTCGGCGCCCGCCAGCTTGCTGCCGAAGGCGTATTGCCAGCCGAAGGCAATCGCAAAAGCGGTGGGCATGGCGATGGCGACGTTGCCGACAATGGCGACAAACTGCGAGCGCAGCACCTTCACCACCAGGTCCGCCAGCTCGTCCAGCTTCTTGGAGCCGTCGTTGATGGCGGCGGCAATGCGCGCCGCCGTCATGGCCGGCTGCTTGGTGGCCACGGTGAAGTGCAGCACGTGGATCAGCATGAAGCCGAGCGCGTAGTTCAGGCTATACAGCACGGCATAGCCGATCGGCGCCAGCACCAGGCTGGCCATCAGCACCTTGAGCATGGCCATGAAGCCGACGATAAAGCCGGCGCCGGAGGCGGAGCGCATGATGGAGAGCCATTCGCTGCGCGTGCTGGCGACATAGTGCTCGCCGGAGCGGCCGGCGTGTTCGGTCACCTGCAACGCGAGCAGTTCGGTGTTGGTCTGGAACAGGTCGGACAGGCTCCATTTGCGGTTGTCCGCTTCCACCAGTTGCCCGAACAGCTCAATTGCGCCGGGCAGGGCGGCGTCGGTCGATGGCGCTTCCACCAGCTGGAGCACGGCGCGCAGGCGCTTGATGCTTTGCGTAAGGCGCAGCAGCAGGCGGGTCAGGCTGACCGATACGCCCTGTACCGAGGCGGTGCGCTTGGCGCGGCCGATGATGTCTTCGCACTGGCCGAGCAGCACGTCGATATGGCGCGCGTCGGGTGCCTCGGTTTGGGGATCGACCAGGCGCGCGCGCCAGGCTTCGGTGAATTGCACCACTTCGGCGTTCTGGCGCAGGAATGGCGATTCAAAGCGCTCGATAGCGGGGTGCACGCGCACCAGCTCCGGCTCAAGCCCGATCGCGCTGATGCGGTAGGACAGCACCTGCACCGCCTCCAGCAGCTCGCCCAGCCCGTGTTCGCGCAGCCAGGCGCGCTGCGGCAAGCGGAGCGCCCGCAGCAGGGCGAGCCAGACGGAGGGATCGACGCCGTTGATCCAGCGGTAGTCGTCGGGACGATCGAACACCTGGCCGAAAACGTCCTTCAGGTAGTCGTCATTGACTGTGGGCGGCAGCCATTTGTGATTCAGGCGGCGCCATAGCTCGCCGAAGAAGCCCTGGTTCTGCAGGATGCCGGTATCGGTCAGCAGGTGGACCAGCTTGCGCTGGCCGATTATGCCTGCGAGGTAGTCGCGCAGGCCTTGCGCCCATTCGGGCTGGGTCGCCAGTAAGTGCGCCAGTGCGCGCAGGCGGTTAGTGGCTTGCTGCAGGTCGCTGGCATGCGTTGGACGCACGGTGTCGACCAGTTCCTGCAGCAGGGACGTATCGCGCGATGAGGCCGAGGCCTGGATGCGCGTTAGTATGCTATCCATCATCATTCTTGGCAGCATAACGGCGATCCGGCCGCTTGTCCAATCAGCTTGTCATTGTGGTATCGCGCCGTTTTCCGCTGATCTTGACGTTTTCCAGTGTCAGGTCGGCCACGTTGTACAGCGCAATCGGCTGCGCCGCGTTGACAGGATTGCCGAAATCGCAGTTGCTTACGCTGATGCGGCGCACCGGCAATACGGGCGGTGCCGGCTGCGGGCCGTTATAGTCGCTGGCCACCGGGCCGAGTATGGCGATGGCCTGGTAGCAGGAACCGTGCGTGCCGTCCTTGTTCACGTTGCCGACGGTGACGTTCTCGATATGCACGTCCGATACTTCCGGCGGGCGGATACGCACGCTGTCGGCGGTGGGGGCGTAGTCGCAGTCGAAGGACACCACCGCGCCGGCGGCGGTGGCCAGGCCTTTGGTGTCGATCGGTGAACCGGGCAACAGGGCGTAGTGCGACGGGCTCAGTTGCACCCCGTTCGGCACTTTCACATTCTTCACATAGAAGTGGCGCAGGAAGCCGCCGCGATTCATATTTGTCTTGAGGCGAATGGCGATGTTCAGCGGGTCGGTGGCCCAGTGCGCATTCTCGAACACCAGGTCGCGCGCATAGACATGCTCAATGCCGCCCGCCATCTCCGAGCCGAGGGTCACTGCGCCGTGGCCGCTGTGCATGGTGCAGCCCTGGATCACGACGTTGCGGGTCGGGCCGTATTGCGTGTCGCGGTTCTTGCCGGCCTTGATGGCGATGCAATCGTCGCCTGAATCGAACACGCAGTCCTCCACCAGCACGTGGTCGCAGGCTTCCGGGTCGAAGCCGTCGCTGTTCGGGCCGCGGCTTTCGGCGTGTACTTTGCGGATCACCAGGTTGCGGCAGTTGACCGGGTGGTGCTGCCAGAACGGGGTGTTCTGCACGTGGTAGCCCTGCAGCAGCACGTTGGTGCAATTGATGAAGTGGATCATGCTCGGGCGCAGGTAGTGGCCTTTGCCAAAGGCGCGCTGCTCCACCGGCACGCCCGCCTCGGACAGGGCGGGCAGGTAGCGTTCGTCGCTGCGCCATTTATCGCCTTCGCCTTCGATCAGCTTGCGCTGGGCGGCGCTCAGGCTGGGGGCGATTTCGTTCAGCGGCTTGTTGAGGGGATTGGGCACGACTTGCGTCGGCTGGCCTTCCTTGTAGCCGGGGGCGCTGGTTTGCGAGACGGCGTTCATGGTGCGGTTGCGGCCTTTCCACGACCACCAGCAGTCGCCGGCTTCATTGAAGGCGACGCCGCCCTGGCCGTCCAGCTTGGAGGTCCAGTCTTCGCCGGTCAGGGCGATATTGCGAGCGTTGAGGGCGTAGATCATGGGCGAGTAGTTCAGGCAGTCGTTGCTTTGCCAGCGCGAGAGCGTGAGCTTGCCTTTTTCGCCGCAGTCGAAGTCGCCGTGGCGGGCGTAGTCGTCCGGGTATTGCGAGAACAGGATGTGGGCGCCGGCCTGCAGGTGGACATGGACGTTGGAACGCAGCACGATCGGGCCGGCGCAGTACCAGGTGCCTTGCGGGATGACGACGCGGCCGCCGCCGGCTGCGGCGCAGGCTTCGATGGCGGCTTTGAAATTGGGGTAGCAGTCGTGGGCGTTGTCGGCTTGGGTTGGCACCAGTTCCTGGTCGTCGTGGGTGACCCAGGCTTTCACTTGCTTGGTCTGGCAAGTCTGCGCGCCGAAGTTCGTGACCAGGAAGTCGCGCTTGGGGAAGCTGACCGGGGCGCGCAGCCTGGCGACGATGGCGTCGGCGCGGCGCCAGGCCGCTTTGCGTGCGGCGGCGGCCTTGGCGCGGGCGGCGGCGCCCGGCGCTGGCGCCGTGCTTGGTGAGGCGGCGGATGAGGCGGCGGGGGCGGCCAGCGCCTGCAGCCATTGCGGGGCGAGGAGGGCGGCGGCGCCGGCTTGCAGCAGGCTGCGGCGGCGGGGTTGGCTAGGCTTGTTCAAATCTATGTCTCCTAAGTCGAAAAAGTACGGGTCACGCGCCCCAGGTGCACGCGCATGGCTTTGCGCGCGCCCGAAGGATCATGGTTGGCAATGGCCTGGAGTATGGCGCGATGGTCGCTCAGCGTTTCCTTGCGCAGCTCCTCGGTCTGGAAGTGTTCTTTGAGCCGGTGCCACAGGTGGCCGCGCTGGTCCCACAGGTGGTTCATGACGCCGACCAGGGCGCTGTTGCCGGTGGCATTGGCGATCGCCATGTGGAAGTTGCGGTCGGCCTGCTCGTTGGTCGCCACGTCATCGTGGTCGCGTTCCATCGCCTCCACCGCCAGCAGGATGGCGTCGATGGCGCGGTCGGTCGCCAGCTGCGCCGCAATGGCCGCAATCTCGCATTCAATCACACGCCGCGCGGAAAGCACCTCGAACGGCCCCGGGCCCGCTTCCGGCGGGGCAGGCGTGGCCTCGGCGCCCTCGCTGATATAGACGCCCGAATTGCTGCGCACTTCCACCACCCCGGTCAGCTCCAGCGCAATCAAGCCCTCGCGCAAGGAGGCGCGGCTTACTGCCAGCCGCGCCGCAAGTTCCCGTTCCGAAGGCAAGCGATCGCCGCTAATATAGCCATCCGCGGCAATCATTGCCTGGATCTTGTCCGCCACCTGTTTATATAGCCTCGTCTCCATGCGGGAATTCTAAATTGGTCAGGCCAAAACAACAATCTGGACTGGCCAGAAGTGGCTTTTTCGCATCGAATTGGATTTTTTGCTTGTGAAATTGGCCTAACCACTTTAGTCTGTGGTTATACCAAAATCGAAAATCGATCAAACCAATTTGGTCGCACACATGGAGGAGACACATGAATTACGTCGCAGGCCCTAAAACCAAGCGCGCGGTACTGGCTGCATCCGTAGCCCTGGCCGTGCTGCAAATGGCTAACCAGGCAATCGCGCAGAACGCAGCACCAGCAGAGGAACCTGTCGCGTCGGTGGTGGTGACCGGCTCGCTGATCCGCCGCGTGGCGAACGAAGGCGCCACCCCGCTCGTCACCATCAAATCCGCCGAACTGGAAGCGCGCGGCCACACCGAGTTGAAAGACCTGGTGCTGGAAATGCCGCAGTCCATGTCGCTCGGCACCAACACCGGCGCGGCCGGCCCGATGATCAACCTGCGCGGCCTGGGCCCGATGCGTACCCTGACCCTGCTGAACGGCCGCCGCATGGCGAACGAGCCGTTGCAGGATCAATACGTCTCCGTCAACGTGATCCCGCGCATGGCGCTCGACCGCGTGGAAACCCTGAACGGCGGCGCCGCCTCCATCTACGGCGCGGACGCGATCGGCGGCGTGCAGAACTTCTGGACCAAGCGCGGTTACGAAGGCGCGGCCGTCAAGGCCGAATACGCCCCGACCCAGGACGGCGGCGGCGATACCAAAGGCTTCGGCGCCATCCTCGGCGTGGGTAAACTGTCGCGCGACGGCTGGAATGCCTACATCGCGATCGACCACCAGAAGAAGGACGCGCTGTTCCAGAGCGATCGCCCGGACCAGCATGATCCTGCCATCCTGCGTACGCTCGGCCTGGGCATTACGCCGGACGCCCGCAACCCGAACCCGCTGGCCAACTTCGGCTTCGCGCGCAACGCGAACTCCAACTACAACCCGAACTTTGCCACCGGCTGCCAATCGCCTTACTCGATTCCAACCCTGGGCGCGGCCAGCACCGCCGCCTCGCCGGTCTTTGCCCCAGGTTGCGCGCGCAACCCCGTGTATTGGACCGCAGTGACCGACGGCAGCGAAATCACCACCGTCAGCGCGCGCGGTAGCCTGAACCTGTCCGGCGGCCACCGCCTGGACCTGGATCTGCTGCATTCCGAGTTCACCGTGCAGAAGTTCCGTGGCATGCAGGTGCCGAACACGCCGCAGCCGTTCACCACCTACTCGCTGTCGCCTACCAGCAAATATTACCCGGGCAAGGGCATTACGCCTCTGCCGCAGGTTGTGGGCAGCAACACCGGCAGCAATACGCCGGCCATGTATATCGACCCAAGCAAGACCCCGGGCGCGGTCAGCGACCTGAACATGAACAACCGCGCCATCTACTTCCAGTGGGGGCCAGGCGAACTCGGTCCGGCGTATCGTAACGACGAGCAGACCAACGACCGCATCGTACTGTCGGCCGAAGGCGAAGTGCTGGGCTGGGATTACCGCGCAGGCTTGAACTACGGCGAATCCAAGCGCGACACCCGCGTCGGCGAAGGCTACATCCTGTACTCCAAGGCGCAGGAAGGCTTTGACAAGGGTATCCTCAATCCGTTCGGCCCGCAGGATGCCGCCGGTGTGGACTACCTGAAGAGCATCCAGGCGCTGGACTACACCTACCGTCTGAACAAGGCTTTCAACCAGAGCGTGGACGTGACCTTGTCCAAAGGCCTGTGGGAGCTGCCGGGCGGCCCGCTAACCCTGGCCGTGGCCGGTGAGCTGCGCCGCGATGGCGCGCAAACCTTCAATGCGCCGCTCGACTACGTGCTGAAAAAGGCCAATGGTGCCTACAATATCGATGCTTCGGGCAACGTGGTGCAGACCGACCTGGTGGGCGAAACCCCGCAAGGCGTGGCGAAGAAGATCCACCGCACCATTGCTTCCTTGCTGATGGAGGCGGAAGCCCCGATCACAGACAAGTTCCTGCTGAACGCCGCAGTGCGCGCCGACCGTTATGGCGACCTGAAACAGACCACCATCAATCCTAAGCTGGCAGCCCGCTGGCAGCCGATGCCGCAGCTGGTCCTGCGTTCCAACGTCAACACCGGCTTCCGCGCGCCGTCGATCATCGACATCCAGAACCCGACGCCGGAAGTGCGCAACCAGCTGATGGACGATCCGGTCCTGTGCCCAAGCACCCAGCCGCTGGTGCCCGGCACCGGCACGCCGAAGCAGGGCTACACCTTCGACCAGGTGTGCAACGTCGCCACCAACTACTGGACCAAGTCGCCGAACAACGATTTCCTGAAACCGGAAAAATCGCGCGGCTTCTCCTTCGGCTTCGGCCTGGAGCCGATGAAGGACCTGTCCTTCACCGTCGACTACTGGGGCCTGAAACTGCGGGACGTGCTGGGCGCCGTGACCATCACGGAAATCCAGCAGAATCCAGCCAAGTACGAAGTGAACTTCGTGCGTAGCGCGGACGGCCTGATCGACCACATCGTGGCGAGCCAGGCAAACCGTGGCCAGACCCGCATCCGCGGCCTGGACCTGTCGGCCAGCTACCGCTTCCCGAAAACCAGCTTCGGCACCTTCGACGCGAAACTGGACGGCACTTACACCGACAAGTATGAGTTCCAGTCGGAGAAGAACGGTCCTTGGCTGAGCAACGTGGGCATCATCACCAATGATGGCCGCTACGGCAGCGCGGGCCCGAACTCCGGCCTGGCCGGCCTGCCGCAGATCAACCCGCGCTGGAAGCACACCGCGTCGGTCACCTACACCAACGGCCCATGGGCCGCGACCCTGTCGCAACGCTATAACACCGGCGTAACCGACATCACCCCGCGCGTCGGCTCGACCCTGACCAAGGTGGAGGCTTACCAGCAGTACAACCTGAACGTGCGTTACACCGGCATCAAGAACGCCACCATCAGCCTGGGTGTCAACAACCTGACCGAAGAATGGCCGCCACTGACCTCCAACAGCCTGTATAGCGGCGGTTACGTGACCTCGATGGCGGATATGCTGGGCCGCGTGTACCGTCTGTCGGTCGAGTATAAGTTCTAAGATGCTGCGTTGCCTTTTGCTGGCTTGCGTCCTGCTGTTGTCGGCAGCGGCGCATGCCGATCCGGTTGAGCAGTGGGGCACGGCGGAAATCGCGCTGGCCGGTCCGCAGGACGGCAACCCCTTCGTGGAGGTGGAGCTTTCAGCCACCTTCCGGCAAGGGCAGCGCAGCATGCAGGTGGCAGGTTTTTACGACGGCGAAGGCAAGTACAAGATCCGCTTCATGCCGGATGCCGTCGGCACCTGGGAGTATGAAACACATAGCAACCGCAGCGCCTTGTCCGGCAAGAAGGGCAAGGTGCAGGCAGTTGCGCCCAAGACGGGCAATCGCGGCCCGGTGCGGGTGCGTAACACCTGGCACTTCGCCTATGCCGATGGCACGCCTTACTGGCAGGTCGGCACCACAGCGTATTCCTGGACCAACCAGCCCGCCGCGCTGCAGGAGCAGACCCTGCGCACGCTGGCTGCGTCGCCGTTCAATAAGATGCGCATGGGCGTGTTCCCCAAGCGCTACGAATTCAATGCAAACGAGCCGCCGCTGTATCCCTTTGAAGGCAAGGCGCCCAGGCAATGGGATTTCAGCCGATTCAATCCCGCTTTCTTCCGCAACCTCGAACAGCGCGTCGCCCAATTGCGCGCGCTCGGGATCGAGGCCGACATCATCCTGTTCCATCCTTACGACAAGGGCCATTGGGGTTTCGACGCTATGCCGGCGGAGGCCAATGCGCGCTACCTGCGCTATATCGTGGCGCGCCTGGCTGCGTACCGCAATGTCTGGTGGTCGATGGCGAACGAGTTCGATTTCGTCAAGACCAAGTCGATGGCGGAATGGGACAGTTACTTCCAGCTGGTGCAGGAAAGCGATCCTTACCAGCACTTGCGCTCCATTCATAACGGCTTTGTGTTCTACAACCACAGCAAGCCGTGGGTGACGCACGTCAGCGTGCAAAGCGGCACCCTGGCCGCAGACTACGAGCGGGCGGTGCTGCTGCGCGATGTCTATAACAAGCCGGTCGTGTATGACGAGGTTAAATACGAGGGCAATTTCCCCCAGCGCTGGGGCAAGCTGTCGCCGCAGGAAATGGTGCTGCGCTTCTGGCAGGGGGCCATCGCGGGCACCTACGTCGGCCACAGCGAAACCTATCTGTCGCCGGACGAGGTGGTGTGGTGGGCCAAGGGCGGCGTGCTGCGCGGCGAGAGCCCGGCGCGGCTGGAGTTCTTCCGCAAGATCCTGGCCGAGAGCCCGGCGCAGGGCCTGGAGCCGATCGACAAGTGGCAGGGTTTCCCGTTCGCGGGGCGGCGGGGGCAGTATTACCTGGGCTATTTTGGCGGCGAGACGCCGTCCTCCTGGCCGGTGGTCCTGCACAACAAGGGACTGGTCGATGGCGCGCGCTTCCGTGCAGAGGTTATCGATACCTGGAATATGACGGTCACCCCGGTGCCTGGCGTGTTCGAGATGCGCAAGCGGGATGCCTACAATTTTGCCGACAAGAACGGGCGCAGCATCGCGCTGCCTGGCCGGCCGTACATGGCGGTGCGCCTGGTGCGCATCGGCGAGGGCGCGGCCTGCGCCGGCGGCGCCGCATGGTGCCGCAACGCGCCGTGGACGGTCGCGCCTCCCGCTGCGCAGGGCAGTGGGCTGGCGCCGGTGCAGGCGCTGCATGGGGAAGATGCGCCGCGCGGCGTGCTGCCCGCGACCGGCGCGCCGGCTGGACCGGTGGCGCTGGTGCCCGCCTTGCAGACGGCGGCGGCGACCAGCGGCGCCTACTTCGTGGAAGCGCGTTTCCGGCCGGCGGACGGCGGCGCCGGGCAGGGCTACGTCATCGCCCGTTACGCCGACGACCGCAACTGGCTCGGCTTCGGCCTGGACGTGGCGCCGAACGGCGGCCGCGTGGCCGTCAACATCGTCCGTATGATCGATGGCCAGCCGAAGTTCCTCAAGCAAGTCCGCACCGAACCGGTGCCGGGCAACAGCGCCTACACCATCCGCCTGGACGTGGACGGCGCCGCGCTGACGGCCCACCTGAACGGCAGCCGCCTGATCGGCGTGGACGAACCCAACCCGCTGCCGCCGCGCATCGGCGTGCTCGCGCAAGGCGGCACCTTCGAGATCGACGGCCTGCGCGCCGGCGACATGGCGCAGCCGCCCACCAGTATCGGCCTGGTGCACCGCCACCGCCAGCTCACGCTGCAAGCCGGCGAGCCCGCACAACGCTACGACGTGCGCGCCGTCGCCCGCACCGGCCTGCGCGCCGTGCGCTTCCATGCCGCTGCCGGCGATCCCGCCATCGCCGAAGCACGGGTGGAAGGCGACCAGTTGCTCCTGCAGCCGCGCGCCGAAGGCACAACCGCCGTCACGCTCACCAGCGCGGAAGATCCGAACATCGCCTTGACGCTGGCGGTTCGCGTCAGCCCCGCCTTCGCTGCCTCGACGCGCCAATACGCGCTGGCCAGCGCCGTGCAACCCGCAGCCCGCGAGCGCGATGTCCCGATCGACACGCGTTTGCAACTCCGCTTCGACAGCACGCCAGCCATCGGCGCCAACGGTTCCGTCCGCATCGTGCGCAGCGCCGACGGTGTGACAGTCGACACCATTTACCCCGGCATGGAGCTCGACGAAATCGGCGCCGCGCAAGACGGCATCAAGCGCGTCGTGCGCTACCGGGCCATCAGCGCCGATGGCTCCACGGTCACCATCCGTCCCCACGACGGCAAACTGGCCTACGGCACCGACTACACCGTGCTGGTGGACGGCAACATCTTCGGCGGCGCCAAGCTGGCCGGGCAGCCGTTCGACGGCATCGGCAAGCCCGCCGCCTGGACCTTCCGTACGCGCGAACGTCCCCCGGCGGCTGCCGCTTCGCTGCGCGTTGCCGCCAGCGGCAAGGCCGACTTCCGCACCGTGCAGGGCGCCCTGAACCACGCCATGCAGCACGTGCCGCGCACCCAGCCCGTCACCATCCACCTCGCCAACGGCCGCCATGAAGGGCTGCTTTACCTGCGCGGCAAGGACAACGTTACCCTGCGCGGCGAATCGCGCAGCGGCACCGTCATCGCCGGCGAAAACAGCGATGGCGTCAATCCCGGCAGCGGCACAGGGCAGGGCGCCATGGCCCCCGGCGCCAGCGGCGGCCGCGCCGTCTTGCTGGTGGAAGATGCCGACCTGCTGCGGCTCGACACGCTCACCCTGGCCAACACCACCTGGCGCAGCAAGACCATCGGCGCCCAGGCCGAAGCGCTGAACTTCAACAGCGAAGGGCGCCTCATCGCCACCCACGCCGATTTCCTGAGCGAGCAAGACACCATCCAGGTCAAAGGCTACGCCTGGTTCTACCGCTGCCTGGTGTCCGGCAATGTCGATTTCATCTGGGGCTACAACCGCGCCGCCCTGTTCGAAGAATCCGAAATCCGCTCCGTTGGCGACAGCGCCAACCCGGCCAGCGGCGGCTACCTGGTCCAGGCCCGCACCGTGGCCGAGGGCGATCCCGGCTTCGTCTTCCTGAATAGCCGCCTGACGCACGGCCCCGGTCCCGCCGGCAATGACGTGCCGCCTGGCGCCACCTACCTGGCGCGGCCCGGGGTGGTCACGGCCTGGGACAATGTCCGCTACATCAACACCCGCCTGGGCCCGCACATCAGCGCCAAGGGCTGGAGCGGCGAGCCGCGCAACGGCAAAGGCTGGGAGGAGGTGGGCAGCAGCAGCCTGAGCGGCGAGCCGCTCGACCTGGCGCAGCGCCGGGGCGGCCGCGTGCTGCCCGCCGCCGATGCCGCCCGCTACGACAGCCGCGCCAAAGTATTCTCGCAGTATGACAATGGAAAAGGATGGAACCCGCAGCCATGACTAAAGAAGCCCAGCACTCCCCGCGCCGCCGCGCGTTGTTGAAAGGCGCCGCCACCGTGGGCGCACTGGCCGCCGCCGGCGCACCCGCCATCGCCGCCGCCAAGGCTGCGCACACCCCGGCCGACCCATGGCGGCGCGCGGCGGACATTCAGCGCCGCTTCGCCAAGCCGCTGTCCTTCCCCAAGCGCGACTATCCGATCACCGGCTTCGGCGCCAAGCCCTGCGAGCTGGCCAAAGTGCAGGGCTACCCCACCATCCGCAAGAAGGGCGAACTGGATACGCAGGCCCCCGGCTCGCATGACAGCCATCCCGCCCTGCGCGCAGCGATTGAAGCCGCGCACAAGGCCGGCGGCGGCCGCGTTGTCATCCCCGCCGGGAACTGGTACCTGAAAGGCCCGATCACGCTGCTCTCCAACGTGCACGTCCACCTCAAAGCCGGCGCGCAAGTCCTGTTCAGCACCGACCCGAAAGACTACGCCCGCGACGGCGACTACGACTGCGGCAAGAACGGCAAACTGGTGCTCTCGCGCTGGCAAGGCAACGACTGCCTGAACTTCAGCCCCCTGGTGTATGCGCGCGGCCAAAAGAACATCGCCATCACCGGCGAGGACTGGACCAGCATCCTGAACGGCCAGGCCGGCGTGCCGATGGAAGACGGCAGCGGCGCCTGCTGGTGGAGCATGAACCCGAAAGCCGCCTTGCCCGGCGCCGTGCACCAGGGCGTGCCCAACCCCGCCAATCCGGCATCGCTGGCCGAAGTCGCGCCGCACCTGGACGACGCCGCGCGCGCCCGCATCCAGGGCCAAGGCGAACGCTGGCGCAGCGACGAGCGCTACCTGCCTGCGCTGTCCGAAGCCGGCATCCCCTTCGAGAAGCGCATCTTCGGCCTGGGCCACACCCTGCGCCCCTGCATGGTGGAGTTCGTCGACTGCAGCGACGTGCTGATGCAAGGCTACCTGGTCATCAACACACCGTTCTGGATCCACCACCCGGTCAACTCGCGCAACGTCCATATCAACAAAGTGCGCATGGATAGCATCGGCCCGAATTCGGACGGCGTCGACCCCGAATCCTGCGACACCGTGCTGGTGGAAGGCTGCGAGTTCAATACCGGCGACGACTGCATCGCCATCAAGTCCGGCAAAAACCGTGACACCCAGTACGGCCCAACGCGCAATATGCTGGTCCAGAACTGCGTGATGAACAGCGGCCACGGCGGCCTCACGCTCGGCAGCGAAATGTCGGCCGGCATTGAGCACATCTACGCGCAGAACATCGAATTCCGCAACGCCCACTGGGCCAGCGACCCGCTGTGGACCGCGATCCGCCTGAAAACCAACATGAACCGCGGCGGCTACCTGCGCCATCTCTACGTGCGCGACATCACCTTGCCGAACGGCGTGCAGACCACGCCGCGCCCCTATAAACCATTGCCGGGCACGCTGCTGGGCAGCGCCAAAGTGCCGTCGACCGGCGGCGGCGCCGTGCTCACCATCGACTGCGATTACGCGCCGTCCGATGATATCGTGCGCATCCGTCCGCCCGAGGTGTCGCACGTCCACATCGCGCGCGTCCGCGCCAGCAACGTCAATGGCCCGGATGGCGCCTACTCCTGTAACCAGATCATGGTCGTCCTGGGGCCGGTGCCGAGCAGCTTTAACGGCGCCGCCGGCACGCCGGTGCTGCCGCTGTCCGACATTTCGATCACGGACGCCGATTTCGGCACGCCGCGCAATGCCGAGGAGCCGTGGTTCGTATACAACGTCAAACGCCTCAAGCTAAGCAATGTGCGCATTGCCGGGAAAACCATCAACACGGAGCTGAACGCATGAAGCTGATGCGCGCGCTGTTGGCCGCGCTGCTGTTGGCGGCGGCCGGCGCAGCGGTGCACGCGCAAGACACTGCCCCGGTCGAGCGCTGGGGCAGCAAGGAGCTCACCCTGGACGGCCCGCGCGACGGCAATCCCTTCCTGGAAGTCGATCTCGCCGCCACCTTCCGCCAGGGCGCGCGCGCCATCGTGGTGGACGGCTTCTACGACGGCGAAGGCCGCTACAAGCTGCGCTTCATGCCCGACAGCGTCGGCGAATGGACGTACGAAACCCGCAGCAACCGCCCGGCCCTGGACGGCAAGCGCGGCAAATTCACGGTCGGCCCCGCGCAGCAGGGCAACCACGGCCCGGTGCAGGTCAAAGGCACGCACCATTTCGCCTATGCCGATGGCACGCCGTTCTGGCAAGTCGGCACCACCAGCTACGGCTGGACCCACCAGCCCGAAGCAACCGAACGCCAGACCCTGGCCACCCTGGCCGCTGGCCCGTTCAACAAAGTACGCATGCTGGTCTTCCCCAACCAGGACGTCAAGCACCAGCCGCCGCGCTTCCCCTTCGAAGGCACGCCGCCCAAGGGCTGGGACTTCAGCCGCTTCAACCCCGCATTTTTCCGCCACCTGGAGCAGCGCGTGGGCGACCTGCGCACGCTAGGCATCCAGGCCGACCTGATCCTGTTCCACCCCTACGACAAAGGCTACTGGGGCTTCGACCAGATGCCGGCCGAGGTGAATGAACGCTACCTGCGCTATGTCGTGGCGCGCCTGGCGTCCTACCGCAATGTCTGGTGGTCTATCGCCAACGAGTTCGACTACCTCACCAACAAGCAGATGCCCGAGTGGGACCGTTATTTCGAAATCGTACAGGCGCGCGACCCCTACCAGCACCTGCGCTCCATCCACAATGCCATGGTGCTGTACAACCACAGCAAGCCCTGGGTCACGCACGTGAGCGTGCAAAGCGGCGCCATTGCCGAGGATTTTGAGCGCGCCGTCCTGTTGCGCGACGTGTACATGAAGCCCGTGGTGTACGACGAAGTCAAATATGAAGGCAATATCGAACGGCGCTGGGGCCAGCTGAGCGCGCAGGAAATGGTGCTGCGCTTCTGGACCGGCGCCATCGCCGGCACCTATGTCGGCCACAGCGAAATCTTCAAGGACCCGGACGATATGTCCTGGCTCGGCAAGGGCGGCGCGCTGCGCGGCGAAAGCCCGGCGCGCCTGGCCTTCTTGCGCCAGATCCTGTCCGCCAGCCCGGCCGAAGGGCTGGAACCCATCGACAAATGGCAGGAGTACCCGTTCGCCGGCAAACCCGGCGCGTACTACCTGGGCTATTTTGGCCGCCAGGCTCCTGTCAGCTGGCCCTTTGCCCTGGCCAAGCCCGGCCTGAAAGACGGCATGCGCTTCACCGCCGAAGTGATCGATACCTGGAATATGAGCATTACCCCCGTGCCGGGCGTGTTCGAACTCCGCAGGCAGGACAACTACAGCTTCGCCGACAAGGACGGCCGCAGCATCGCGCTGCCAGGCCGCCCCTACATGGCCCTGCGGATCAAGAAGGCGCTCGACTAAAGTTGACTTTTAGATAAAAATGGCGACTGTCTTCAATGCAGGAGGTGTGATTGGACAGTTCCCTCAAGTACAAACTCAGCGCCGGTGCCGGCCTGACCCTGGCGGCGCTCGCCGGCTATTTGCTGCTGTGGCCGGTCCCGGCCGAACCGGTGAGCTGGACGCCGCAAGCGGCGCCGGGCTATGTCGGCGTCCATGCGCCCAACACCAAACTGGCCGGCCTGCAGAAGATCGATATCGGCGCGGAGCACGGCCCTGAGCATCTGGCCATCGGGCCGGACGGCAAGCTGTATGCCGCCGTCACCAGCGGGAAAATCCTGCGCATGGCGCCCGACGGCAGCCAGCGCGAAGTGTTCGCCAGCACCGGCGGCCGTGTGCTCGGTTTCGATTTCGACGCCACCGGCCGCCTGATCGCAGCCGACGCCATGAAAGGCCTGCTGGCCATCGCACCGGACGGCAAGATCACCGTACTGACCGCGCAAGTGCAAGAGGGCGATCCAATCCGCTATGCGGACGGGGTGGTGGTGGCGCCGGACGGCACGATCTACTTCACCGACGCCTCGACCCGTTTCGCGCCCGCCCAGTGGGGCGGCACTTTCGAAGCCAGCGTGCTCGATATCCTGGAGCAGTCGGCGACCGGCCGCGTGCTGGCCTACGATCCGGCCGGCGGCACGACCCGCGTGCTGGCCAGCGGCCTGTCCTTCGCCAACGGCATTGCGCTGTCGGCCGACGGGCGCACCCTGTACGTGAATGAAACGGGCCGCTACCGCATCTGGAAGATCGACGCCCGCAGCGGCCAGCGCGCCATCCTGTTCGACAACCTGCCGGGCTACCCCGATAACCTGATGCGCGGGCGCGACGGCAAGATCTGGGTCGGCCTGGTCAAGCCGCGCAATCCCACCATCGACAAGCTGGCTGAAAAGCCCTTCATGCGCAAGCTCACCCTGCGCCTGCCGCGCGCCCTGTGGCCGGTGCCGCAAGCCTACGGCCACGTGTTCGCCTTCAATGAAGAAGGCAAGGTGCTGGCCGACTTGCAGGACCCGAGCGGCGCGTATCCCGAAACGACCGCCGTGCTGGAAGCGGCGGACCGCCTCTATATCCAGAGCCTGCACGCCAGCTTTATCGGCTGGATGCCGCGTCCTTAGGCGCGGGCAGAGCGGACAATTCCAGCGGTTCCGGTGGCGCCGGCACCACAATCAGCGTGGTGTCGCGTGCGCCCCGCACCTGCTGCTGGACGACTTGCATGGCGACCGGCTTGCGCGGTGGTTCGGGGCGGGGCGGTGTGGGGAACATGGCGGCTCCTGTCGGGGTGATCGCTTGCATGTAGGGATGAATGGCGGATTTGCAACCGTGCGTCGTATAGTTGTGTTTATAATTCCATACGACAATTCGACTGCAAGCCATGAACAAGAAACCTCGCTCCTTGTTGTTATTGGCAGTACTGTCCATGGCGCCGGCTGCGCATGCCGCAGCGCTGGCGGACGGCGACATCGCCGACCTGACGCTGGAACAGCTCAACGAAATCGTCATCACCTCGGTCACGCGCCAGGAGGAAAGGCTGAACAACGCCGCCGCCTCGGTCTTTATTATCAGCGCCACCGATATCCGCCGCAGCGGCGTGCGCAGCCTGCCGGAAGCCCTGCGCATGGCGCCCAACCTGGAAGTGGCGCGGGTCGACGCGCGCAATTACGCGATCAGCGCGCGCGGCTTCAATAACCCCTTCGCCAACAAGCTGCTGGTGCTGATCGATGGCCGCAGCGTCTACTCGCCGTTCTTCTCCGCCGTGTTCTGGGACGCCCAGGGCGTGGTGATGGAGGATATCGAGCGCATCGAAGTGATCAGCGGCCCCGGCTCCACCATCTGGGGCGTGAACGCGGTAAACGGCGTTATCAACGTCATTACCCGCCACGCCAGGGACAGCCAGGGCACGCTGCTGTCGCTCGCCGGCTCGCGCGGCGAAGGCGATGCCACGCTGCGCTTCGGCGGCCGCCTGGCGGGAGGCGGCAACTACCGGGCCTACGCCCAGGCCATGGCGCTGGAGGATACCGACAGCGCGGCCGGACTCAATACCTTTACCGGCATGCAGCGGCGCCAGGCCGGTTTCCGTGCCGACTGGGACATGCTGCATGGCGGCCTGACCGTGTCCGGCGACGTGTACCAGGCCAACCTGGGCCAGCTGAACACGCGCGACATCCGCATTGCCGGCGCCAACCTGCTGGCGCGCTACACGCGCCAGTTTTCCGACGAGATGGGCCTGCGCCTGCAGCTCAACCTGGACCACACGGAGCGCAACCAGCCGCTCAACTACGTCGACCGCCTCGACACCATCGAGCTCGAAGGCCAGCATGATGTGCGGCTCGGCGCGCACAAACTGTCCTGGGGCGGCGGCTACCGCCATTCGCGCGACGACAACACGCCCGGCCCCGGTTACGGCTTCTGGCCGTATCATCGCAATTTGCATTGGGGCAGCCTGTTCGTGCAGGATGAAATCACGCTGGCGCCCAGCCTGCGCGCCACCGGCGGCGTCAAAATCGAGCACAACACCTACACCGGCTCCGAATGGCTGCCTACCTTGCGCCTGGCCTGGAGCCCGGACCAGCGGCACACGCTGTGGGGCGCCTTGTCGCGCACCGTGCGCTCGCCGGCGCGCGTGGACCGCGATATCGTGGCCCCGCCCAAGCCCATCGTCATCGGCGGCGTGCCGCGTTTCGGCCTGGGCACCAGCCCCGATTTCGTGTCGGAAACCGCCAATGTGCTGGAGGTGGGCTACCGCGCCCAGCCCGCGCACAACTGGTCCTGGTCTGCCACCGCCTGGCTGGCCGACTACGACAAGCTGCGCACGCTGGAGCCGAACAGCATCGCCGGCGCTTATCGCGGTTCGCTGGAATTCCGCAATATGGCCCAGGGCCGCACACGCGGCATCGAATTCTGGGCGCGCTGGCAGCCGGCCCTGCGCTGGCGCCTGAACGCCGGCCTGACGGTGCAGGACGTCGACCTCTGGACCCGCCCCGGCAGCATGGATGCTACAACGGCCGGGCTCGCCATCAACGACCCGAGCAGCTATTGGCAGCTGCGCTCCTCGCACGAACTGGGCGACACCATGCAGCTGGACTGGACCTTGCGCTACACCGGCAGCCTGCCGCGGCCGAGCGTGCCGTCCTATCACGAGCTGGACGTGAACTGGGTCTGGAAGGTGCGCCCGCAGATCGAGCTGGCGCTGGCCGGGCATAACCTGCTGCACGCGCGCCACGCTGAGTTCGGCGCGCTGCCCGGGCGCAGCGTGATCGAGCGGCGCGCTGTCCTGAAACTGACCATGCGATACTAGAAACATGGTAGGCGCCCACCTTACATTGTCTGCCATGCCACCCCAGGTGAGCAGTGGCTGGATCACCCGCTTAATTGCGCTGGTGCTGCTGCTGTTCGCCTTCAGCTGCATGGCGCTCGGCACGCAACCGGGCAGCCCGGCGCCGGTGCTGGAACGCAGCGTCAAGGCCGCCTTCCTGTACAAATTCCTCGGCTATATGGAGTTTCCCGCCGACCCGGGCCCGGCCCTGGTGGTGGGCGTGCTGGGGGCGGAGGATGTGGCCGCCGAACTGGCGCGGATCGTGGTGGGGCGCAATGTCGGCAACCGGGCGATCACGGTGCGTCAGCTGCGCGAGGGCGACTCCCTGGCCGGACTGCAACTCCTGTTCATCGGCGAGGATGCCGCGCAGCCGGGGCAAGCGCTGCGCACGGCGGAAAAGAACGGCACCGTCACCGTGACCGAGCAGGAAAACGGCCTGCAAAGCGGCAGCGTCATCAATTTCCGCGTGGTGGATGAGCGGGTGCGCTTCGAAGTCTCGCTGCCGGCCGCCGAACGCTGCAATGTGCGCCTCAGTTCACGCCTGCTGTCCGTTGCCTACCACGTGCAGAAAGGCGGGCAGTGATGATTGCTGCGGCAGCCGGTTCGGTGCGCATCAAGCTGATCCTGACCGCCCTGGCAACCACTTTCCTGGCCCTGGTCGTGACCACGGTTGCCATGCTGGTCTACGACCTGAAAAGCTTCCAGCAGGGCTGGGTGGACGACTTGACCACGCAGGCTGAACTGATCGCCACCATTTCCGCCCCCGCCATCTCGTTCAACGACCCGCGCACCGCACAGCAAAACCTCGGCCTGTTGCGCGTGCGCCCGCAAATCCTGGCCGGCGCCATCTACGCCGCCAATGGCCGCTTGTTCGCCGCGTACGCGCAAGCGCCGTTCGACACGCCCGCGCTGCCGCGCCAGCCCGGGCAACTGGGCTACGCGATTGAAGGCGGGCAGATGGTGGTGACGCACCCGATCGTGGAAGGCGGCGAACGTATTGGCACGGTCTACCTGGTCGCCTCCTACCGCCTGCTGGACCGCCTGCAGAGCTATGCCCTGATCCTGCTCGGGGTGATGCTGGGCAGCTTGCTGCTGGCGGCCCTGGTCGCGCATCTGATGCAGGCCGGCATCACGCGCCCGCTGCTGGCCGTGACCGACGTGGCGCGCGCCGTCATGCAGCGGCGCGACTATTCGCTGCGCGTGCAGGAGCGCGCCACGGGCGAGATCGGCACCCTGGTCGACGCGTTCAACGACATGCTGGCGGAGATCGCGCGCCGCTCCAACGCCCTGCAGGACGCCAACCTTACCCTGGAACATGAAATGACGGTGCGCCAGTGCGCCGAGCGCGCCTTGCTGCTGGCGGACCGCCGCAAGGACGAGTTCCTGGCCACCCTGGCGCACGAGCTGCGCAACCCGCTGGCGCCGATCCGCACCGGCCTCGACATCATGCGCGTGAACGCCAACGACCAGGCGGCCTGCGAAAAGGCGCGCGCCATCATGGAGCGGCAGTTGAAGCAGATGGTGCGCCTGGTCGACGATTTGCTCGATGTCTCGCGCATCAACACCGGCAAGCTGACCATCCGCCGCGAGCAGCTTGTGTTGCAGGACGTGGTGGCCGACGCGCTCGAGCTGTCGCGCCCCTTCATCGCGGCCCAGGGCCACAAACTCGACGTGCGCCTGCCGCCGCAGCCGCTCTACCTGGTGGGCGACGCCACGCGCCTGGCGCAGGTGCTGTCCAACCTCCTGCACAACGCCGCCAAGTACACGGCGCGCGGCGGCGCCATCGTGCTGGAGGCGCAGGCCACGGCGGCGCAGCTGGAGTTGCGCGTCAGCGACAACGGCATCGGCATCGCGCCGGCCTTGCTAACCGAGATTTTCGAGATGTTCATCCAGGCCGATTCCTCGCTCGAACGCAGCACGGCCGGCCTGGGTGTCGGCTTGTCGCTGGCGCGCAAGCTGGTCGAGCTGCATGGCGGCAGTATCCGCGCCGAAAGCGCCGGCGCAGGGCAGGGCAGCACCTTCATCGTGACCCTGCCGCTGCTGCAGATGGTCAGCGCGCCCGCGCCCAGGAGCGAAACCCGGCAGGCCGACGGGCGCCTGTACCGCGTCCTGCTGGCGGACGATAATGTGGATTTCGTCAACGGCATCGGCGGCTTGCTGCGCTCGCTCGGCCACCAGGTGCAGATTTTCCACGATGGCCAGCAGGCGCTGGCGGGGGCCGAAGTGTTCGCTCCCGAATACGCCTTCCTTGATATCGGGCTGCCGCATTTGAACGGCTACGACCTGGCGCGCGCCCTGAAACGCCTGCCTGCCCTGCGCCATACGGTGCTGGTGGCAGTGACCGGCTGGGGCCAGCAGAAAGACCGCCAGCTGGCGTTCGAGGCCGGCTTCCACCACCACCTGGTCAAGCCGGTCAGTATTGACCAGCTCCAGGAAATTCTTGCCGGCGGCGGGTCTTGATATTCGGGCGTTGCGCCCGATCTGCTTAAACAGGCAATATTATTCGAGGAGCCATGCCATGCTGCAAGCGCATATCACGCCCGATCCCGAAGCCCCGCCACCCGAGCCGGAAAAAGACCCGCCCCCCGACGACCAGCCGTTGCCGAGCGAACCGCCGATCGAGGAGCCCGTGCCGCAACCGCCGCCTATGAAGGCTTAGCGCCGGGCGCCTCACGCCGCCCATGCTCCGGCAAAGGTGGAATTTGCCGGATCTGCTCCTCGGTTTCCCGTTCGCCCGGCGATTTCTCGCCGCTGCCGATATCCGGTTCATCCATCAAATGCTTGCCCCGCTCTGGCTGGGACTGGGGTTTGACAGTTTGTTCCATGCTCGACCCTCCTTCCGCACCGATGCTACCAGCGCCACCTGCACGCTGTCGCTTGTTTGCTGAAAGGTAATTAGCGTTGCGTGAAGAGAATATTTGTGTTGTTTTGTGTTGGCTGTCACAGTGGCGTCACTGTCGGCTTTTTATAATGGGCACATCGACAAACGCTTTTCCAGTCGGAGGCCACCATGGGCAATTCCCTGCACAACAAGATTTACCTCAAACCCCGTATTGACCTGCACAGCCGTCGCGCGCAGGCGCTGATGGGAGCAAGTGCCTTGGTGGCTGGGGCGGCACTGGTATGGCTGACCTTGCATATGCTCAAGTAAGCTTGCCGTGCCCGGTTCGGGCGCGTACCATGGCGGCTTATGAAAAACGAAAAATTAAGTACGGACGAATTCAACGCGCTGCTGGAGATTGCCCGGGGTATCCAGGGCAAGCCAAGCGCCTGCGTCGGCCGCAATAGCAAGCGCCTGTCGGGCATTAAACTGATCAAATTTGAACGCACTGGCCGCATCATCCTGACCGATGCCGGCAAGGAGCGCCTGTTCCTGCGCCGCTGCGTGCTGGCGTTGAAGTCGCTGGTTGAGCTGACCGGGGAGGCGATCGACGCCGATGTGGCCCTGTTCCTGGGCAAGAAATCGCACATCGCCGAGGTGGATGGCGTGCTGGTGATTACCGACAAAGGCCGCGAGTCGCTGGCCGATATCGAAGCCCACGGCATCTAAGGCCATTTAACCCGGAACACCAGGGTCAGACCCTTGGGTCTGACCCTGGGTTACCGGGTTTAAGGCTGGAAGCCGTCGGCAGTGATCTCCAGATTGGTCACTTCGCCGTACTTGCTGGCGATTTTGCCAATCTCAGCCGCTTTCCCCACCAGCACCATTTGCAGGTTCTTGCGCGGGAAGTGCTTTTCGACCAGCTGCTTGGCGCGCTCCGGCGTCAGGCTGTCGACATCCTTCATGAAGTTGTCAATCTGGCTGCGGCCCACATCGTTGGCGTACATATCGCCCAGCAGTGTAGCCAGCTGCTCGCTGGTTTCGTAGCGCGGCGGGAACTGACCCTTTACATACGCCTTGGCCGAATCCAGGGTCGCCTTGTCGATACCCTTGCTCCACAGGCGGTCATACGTCTTGAGCGCCAGGTCCAGCGCCGCTTCCGTCTTCGGCAGCGCGGTGAAGCTGGAGATCGAGAACGTGCCGGCCTGCGACAGCGTGGCGAAGCTCGAATTGGCGCCATAGGTCAGGCCCGAATTCACCCGCAATTCGTCGTTCAGCCAGGAGGTGAAACGACCGCCCAGCACCGTGTTCAGCACCTGCAGCGGCACGTAATCCGGGTCATTGCGCGCAATGCCAGGGCCGCCGATCAGGAAGGTGGTCTCGATGGCGTCGGACTTGTTCACCACCCACACGCGCGGCTTATCGGCCTGCACCTTGCCGTAGTTGGCGCGCTGCGGTGCGGCGCCGTCGGCCTTCCATTGGCCGAACAGGGTTTCCACCTTCTTGCGCATTTCGGCCGGGTCGAAATCGCCGACCACGATCAGCGCCGCGTTATCCGGGCGGAAGTAGCGCTGGTGGAAGGCCTTCACGTCGTCCTGCTTGAGCGCGGACAGGCTGTTGACGGTGCCGGCCGGCGGATTGGCATAGGCCGCGTTCCCGAACAGCATGGCGCGGTAGTAGTTGCCGACCACCTGGCGCGGGCTTTCCTTGGACTGCTTGAGGCCATTGACCTTGCGCGCGCGCAGCTTGTCCAGTTCTGTGGCGTCGAAGCTTGGCTCCTGCACCAGCTCCGCGAACAGCGGCAGCAGGGCGTCGGTGTCCTTGCGAGCGAAGTTGGCGGCCACGGTCGATTGCTCGACGCTGCCGCCGCCGGCCAGCACGGCGCCGCGGAAGTCGAAGGCCTGGTCGATGTGCGCCTTGTTATGCTTGGCCGAGCCGAGCAGCACGCCGTCGCCGGTCAGGTTGGCCAGGCCGGCTTGCGCGCCGTCGTTGACGGCGCCGGCTTTCACCACCGCGCGCACGGCCACCAGCGGCACATCGTGGCGCTCCATCATGTAGACGGTCAGGCCGTTCGGCAGCTTGGTGGTTTCAAATGCCGGCAGCTTGAATTCCGCTGCGTTGGCGCTCGCAGCCACGGCTGCGGCGCCGGTCAGGGCGATAGAAAACAGTTTCTTCATCTAATTAGTCCTCCTTCGCCGCCAGCACGCCCACGGTGCGCAGCGATTTCTTCAGGTATTTGGCGGCCACGGCCTGGATGTCGGCGGCGGTCAGCTTTTCATAGGCGGCAGGCGCTTCGAAGGCTTTCTTGTAGTCGCCGAAGAAGACTTCGTAGTTACCCAGCATTTGCGCCTTGCCGTTGATGGTTTCCTGGGCGCGGTAGATGCCCAGCAGCTTGGCGTTCTTCACCTTCTGCAGTTCCTCATCGCTCACGCCTTCTTTGGCGACCTTCTCGATCGCCGCGATCATGGCTTTTTCCACCTTGGCCGGCTCCACGCCGGCCGCCGCCACGGTGAACATATACAGCAGGCCCGGGTCAAAGCCGTCGGTGTTGTAGGCGCCGACGCTGGTGGCCAGCTGGGTTTCCACCAGGGCCTTGTACAGGCGCGAGGTCTTGCCTTCGGTAAGCAGGGCTTGCAGCACGTCGAGCGCGTAGTTTTCCGCGGTGCCCGCTTGCGGCACCTTGTACGCCACCATCAGGTTGGCTGCGGTGGCGGACGGCTTGGCCACGAACAGGCGGCGTTCGCCGGTCTGCTCCGGCTCCACGGTGCGCACGGCCGGCGGCGCGGCGCGTTTCGGAATGCTGCCGAAGTGCTTGGTGGCGAGCTTTTTCACTTCCTCGAACTTGACGTCGCCCACGATCACCGACACCGCATTGTTCGGCGCGTAATAGGTGCGGAAGTAGTGCTGCAGGTCCTGCAGGGTCCAGGCCTTGATGTCCGATTCCCAGCCGATGGTCGGGATGGCGTAAGGGTGGGCCACGTAGGCCACGCTGTTCAATTCCTGCATCAGCATGCGCACATTGGAGTTTTCCAGGCCGGTGCTGCGCTCGGACAGCACCACGCCGCGCTCGCTCTCCACCATCTTCGGATCGATCGAGAGGTGGGCGATGCGGTCGCCTTCCAGCTTGAACACGGTCTCTAACGAGGAGGCCGGGAACCAGTCCTGGTACACGGTCACGTCGCTATTGGTGTAGGCGTTGTTGGCGCCGCCGTTCGCTTCCATGGTGCGGTCGAACATTTTCGGGCCATAGTTCTTGGAGCCGTTGAACATCATGTGCTCGAAGAAGTGCGACAGGCCGGTGGTGCCGGGCGCCTCGTTGCGCGAACCGACTTTCCAGAAGGTGTACATATTCGCGTTCGGGATGGCCGAGCTTTCCAGCACGATGAACTTCATGCCGTTGTTCAGCGTGAAGGTTTTGACCTGGTCGGCCGTCAGTGCGGCCTGGGCATAAGCTGCGGCCGAATAGGCCAGCAGCGCTGCCAGTACTTTCAACTTCATCTGTTTTCCTTTTCCGTGAAAGAAGTTGCATGAAGAATACTTGATCCATGGCGAAAATGCTAATCGCAGGGGAGGGGATACAATGGGGGCAATCGAGAATCGCCAATGATGCCACCGAATGAGCAGGGACTAGCAGGGCCGGACCTGACCAGCGTGGACTTTCCGCTAGTCGGTATTGGCGCATCCGCCGGCGGGCTGGAAGCCTTGCAAAGCCTGCTGCCAGGCTTGCCGCCGGCGCCCGGCTTCTCCCTGGTCATCATCATGCACCTGGCGCCCGGCCAGGCCAGCGCCTTGGGCCAGGTGCTGCAAGCGTGCAGCCACATGCCGGTGATACAGCAGGCGCGGGCGCGCATCGAGTTGCAGCCTAACCACATCTACGTCATTTCGCCCGGCACCCTGCTGGAAGTCGCGGGCCGCTTCCTGCTGCAGACCGATGCCGGTCCAGGCGGCAGCAGCGGCGCCATTGATTGCTTCTTCCATTCGCTGGCGCGGGCGCAGTGCGAGCTGGCCGGCGGCGTCTTGCTCTCGGGCCTCGGGCGCGACGGCTGCAGCGGCCTGGCGGCGCTGCGTGAGCAGGGCGGCTGCGCCATTGTGCAAGCGCCGCAGGATGCCCAGTTCGGCGTCTTGCCGCAAGCGGCGATCGATGCCGGCCAGGCCGATGTGGTGCTGCCGGCCAGCGACATCGCGGCGCACCTGCGCCTGTTGTATGGCGCGCCCGGCGCCGCCAGCGAAACGCAATCGCTGCAGGACGTGCTGGCGCTGCTGCACGAACGCACCGGTCATGACTTTCGCCAGTACAAGCATGCCACCATCCTGCGCCGGGTCGAGAGTCGCCTGGAGGAGCTCGGCCTGGCCGGCATGGACGCCTACTGCACGCGGCTGCAAGACGAGGGCGACGAAGCCGGCGCCTTGCTGAAGGAACTGCTGATCGGCGTAACCGGGTTCTTCCGCGACAGCGATGCCTTTGCCCGGCTGCGCGAACTGGTGCTGCCCGCCATGCTGCGGGGGCGCGGCGGCGGCACGCTGCGGGTGTGGGCGGCGGCCTGCTCCACCGGCCAGGAGGCGTATTCGCTGGCGATCCTGCTGGCCGACATGGTGCGTGACATGCCGCTCCCGCCGGCGATCGAGGTGTTCGCTTCCGATATCGACCAGCAGGCGCTGGACTTCGCGCGCGCCAGCCTCTATCCCGAATCGATCCGGGACCAGGTGCCGGCGGCCAGCCTGGCGCGCTATTTCGTGCATGCTGGCAAACAGTATCGTGTGCGCCAGGCCCTGCGCGACATGGTCACGTTTGCCTGCCATGACTTGCTGCGCGAGCCGCCAGTCCATGGCGTGCACCTGGTCGCCTGCCGCAACTTCCTGATCTACCTGGACCGCCCGACGCAATGCCAGGTGCTGCAGCACTTGCACCTGGCGCTGGTGCCGCAGGGTTACCTGTTCCTGGGCGGCTCCGAAACGGCCGACGTGGCGCCGGGCTTGTTCTCACGTATCGATCGCCAGAGTCGCCTGTACCAGTCGGCGCCGGCTGCGGCGTCGCTACCGGACCTGCCGCACTGGACGATGCCAGCAGGGCATTGGCCGCAAACAGCCGCGCGTAACGGCCGCTCGCCGATGGCAGATATGCGTGAGCGCCTGGCCGACGCGGAGTTGGGCTGGGCCAAGATGCAGTCGAACAGCAAGGAACTGTCGCAGCGCAACGCCGACCTTGCGCTGCGCCTGGCGCATGCCGACAAGGCGCATGATGACCTGTACGACCTGGTCGCGTCGGCCGACCTGGCCTCGGTGTTCGTTGATCCGGCCCTGCAAGTGCGCCAGTTCACGCCGCGCGCCGCCAGCATCTTCAACCTGATTGAGCGCGACGTCGGGCGCCACCTGCTGGACATCACCAACCGCCTGGACTACCCGAAGCTGGCAGCGGATGTGGCGCAAACCTTCGCCACCTTGCAGCCGCTGGAGCGCGAGGTGACGGCAAGCGGCGGCCTGCATTACATCGTGCGGGTGCGTCCGTTCCGCAAGGCCGACGGCGCCATCCTGGGCGCGGTGCTGACCTTCTTCGATTTCAGCGAACGCCAGGTGGGGCAGGCGCTGGCGCGTGCGGAGGCAAGCGACCAGCAATTCCTGCTGCATCTGGAGGACTGCCTGCGGCCGCTGTCGGACCCGGCGCAGTTGCTGGCGCTGGGCTGCCGCATGCTGGGCCGGCGCCTGGCCGTGCCGCAACTGGCCTATGCGAGCATCCACGCTGGCCGCTTCGACATGCTGGCAGGTTACGCCTGCGGCATGCCGCCGCTGCAAGGCAGCGCCGAGGTGGCCGTGCTGGGCGGCGAAGTGCTGGCGCGCTGGGGCGCGGGCGAGAGCGCGGCGCACGCGGGCATGGCGGCGCTGTGCGGGGCGGCAGGGGCTTCATTGTCGGCCTTGTGCCGCAGCGGCCAGCATTGGCAGGGCTTTTTCCACGCTTGCCAGCCCGGCGCACGCAGCTGGAGCGCGCCAGAGATCGCGCTATTTGAGCATGCGGCAGTGCGCATTGGCGCGGCGTTCGAGCGCGCGCGCGCGCAAACTGCGCTGCAAGCCAGCGCCACGCGCATGCGCCGCCTGTTGCGCGGCCTGGCCCGCGCCTACTGGGAAACCGACAGCGCCGGCGCATTGTCGGAGGACGGCTTGCCGCTTGCCGTCCAGCGCGCCGACTGCGCGGCCATCCTGCAGCATTGGCGGGCCGCGCTGCATGGCGCCAGTGAAATCGATGTGGAAGTCAGCCTGTGCGACGCCGACGCAGCGCGGCGCCCGGCCCGCCTGCTGGTCACGCCGCTGTGCGATGCGCAGGGCGCCATCCAGCGCTGGGCCGGCTGCATTATCCAGGGGGCCGAGCAGGCGCCGCTGCCATCGGTTAGCATATAGCCATTGCAATCAACCCCGCACGGCGATGGAAAACTCGATGCACTGGTCGGCCCACGAGCTGACGATGACGGTCCTGATGACCCCCGATATGGCCAATTTCTCCGGCAATGTGCACGGCGGCGCCATCCTCAAGCTGCTGGACGGCGTGGCCTATGCCTGCGCCAGCCGCTATTCGGGCAGCTACGTGGTGACATTGTCGGTGGATCAGGTGATGTTCCTGCAGCCGATCCATGTGGGCGAGCTGGTGACCTTCCTGGCCGCCATCAACTACACCGGCAGCAGCTCGATGGAAGTGGGGATACGCGTGGTGGCGGAGAATATCCAGCAGCGCCTGGTGCGCCATGCGAACAGCTGCTACTTCACCATGGTGGCGGTGGACAAGGACCGCAAGCCGCAGAAGGTGCCGACCTTGGTGCCGGAAACGCCGGAGCAGGTGGCGCGCTTCGAAGCGGCCAAGCTGCGCAAGGCCGCGCGCCAGCAGGTGGCGGCGGCTATGAAAAAAGCCTAGGCCCGGGCTTAAGGGGAGGGCCGGCGCTGTGCTGGATAAACCAGCGTGCGCATGGCGATCGGGTGCGGCACACCCATGGCAAACAGGAATTCGGCGGCGCGCCGCAAGCCCACCTCGGGCAGGGCGGCGATGGCCTGGTTGACGATGTCGCGCGTGCGGTGGTCGCTGCGCACTTGCTGGCGATGCAGGTCTACGCTGTTCATTTCGCTCTCCTCAAGCGCGCAGCCGGCGTGGGGCCGCGTTGGTTAAGTGTTTTCCCTCGTGCAACATCTGGCGCAGTTGCGCCGCCTCCACAGGGCGGCTGAAATAGAAGCCCTGGAATTCGTCGCAGCCATGGCGGCGCAGGAACTCCAGTTGCTCTTCCGATTCTACGCCTTCCGCAATCACGCGCAACTCCAGGTTGTGGGCCAGGGCGATCACCGAGACCACGATGGCCGCATCGTCGGCATCGGTGGCGATGTCGTTGACGAAGGAGCGGTCGATCTTCAGCACGTCGATCGGGAAGTTGCGCAGGTAAGACAGGCTGGAATAGCCGGTGCCGAAATCGTCGATCGACAGCGCCACCCCCAGCGACTTGAGTTCATACAGCAGGTTCACGCCTTGCGCCACGTCGTGCATGAACAGGCTTTCGGTCAGCTCCAGCTCCAGCAGGGAAGGGTCCAGGCCGGTTTCCGCCAGCACGGCGGCGATGCTGGACACCAGCTCGGGCTGCGCGAACTGGCGCGCCGACAGGTTCACGCCCATGCGCAGGCCCGGGAAGCCGGCGTCCTGCAGGGCGCGCGCCTGCTGGCAGGCGGTGCGCAGCACCCAGGCGCCGATTGGCACGATCAGGCCGGTTTCCTCGGCCAGGCTGATAAAGCGCGCCGGCGGCACCATGCCCAGTTCCGGGTGCTGCCAGCGCAGCAGCGCTTCCATGCCGACGATCTGGCCGGTCTGCAGGTCCACCTGCGGCTGGTAATGCAGCACGAATTCATCGCGTTCCAGCGCGTTGCGCAGCGCGCTTTCGATGCGCAGCCGCTCTTGCGCTTCGTCGTTCATGGCCGACCGGTAGAACTGGAAGGTGTTGCGGCCCAGCTTTTTGGCTGAGTACATGGCGATATCGGCATGCTCGATCAGGTTCTGCGCCGGCGTGCCGTCGGCGTCATAGACCGCCACGCCGATGGAGCAGGTCACAAAGAATTCTTTCCCCTCCAGCAGCACCGGCTGCGCCAGGGCGGCCATCACGCGCTCGATAATGGCCGGCGACAGCTGCTCGTCCGGGTACTGGCTGAGGATGGCCACGAACTCGTCGCCCGACAGGCGCGCCACGGTATCGCTTTCACGCACGCTCGATTGCAGGCGGCTGGCCACGGTTTGCAGCAGTTGGTCGCCGGCCTTGTGACCCAGGCTGTCGTTGACGAACTTGAAGCGATCCAGGTCGATCAGCACCACCCACATTGGCAGGCCGCTGCGGTTGGCGTAGGCAATGGCTTGCTGCAGGCGGTCTTGCAGCAGCACGCGGTTGGGCAGGCCGGTCAGCACGTCGTGGTGGGCGATGTGCTGGATGCGCTGTTCCGCCTCCTTGCGTTCGGTGATCTCGCTGCCGGTGCCGCGATAGCCCTTAAATTCGCCCTGGGCGTCGTACACCGGTTCGCCGCTGGTGTTGAACCAGCGCGTCAGGCCGTCGTGGCCGACGATGGCGTATTCAAAGTTGGAGAAGGGCAGGCGGCCCTGCACCATCTGGATATGGTCGCGCCCGGTGCTGCTGGTGTACAGGTCCGGCGTGCATTCCCAGCGCGTGCGGCCGAGGAAATTCTCCTTCGCCACATGGCCTTTTTCAAAGAAGCCGCCGGTGATATGGGTGAAGCGGAATTGCGTGTCCTGTTCCCAGTACCAGTCGGAGGACAGGGCCAGCAGGCGGCGGAAGCGGTTTTCCGATTCCTGCAAGGCGCGCTCGGTGCGTTTGCGCGACGCCACGTCTTCGGCCAGGCGCTGGTTGGAGCGCTGCAGGTCGGCCGTGCGCGCATCGACCAGCAACTGCACCCGGCGCGAGCGCTGCACCAGGGTGTGCACGAAGGCGGCCGCCAGGGCGCTGAACAGCAGGCCGCCCAGCAGGGTGGCGAGGGAGCCCAGGTGGTCGGCCAGGAAGGGGCGCGGCAAATCGTCGGCGCGGATATGCCAGGTGCGTCCCAGCACGGCAAAGCTGCGGAAATCAGTGCTGTGGTAGTCGAAGTCGAGCCAGCGGTGCAGCCAGTGCTCGTGCTTGGGAGTAGGCACCGGACCGCGCCGGTAGGCCAGGCTGCCCGCTTCCGACGGGTCGCCGGCATACACGCTCAGGCCCAGGCTTTCGTCGCCCAGCAAGCCGGTTTGCTGCAGGATGGTGTGCACCAGGTGCGGCGTACGGATCACGGCGGCGGTGTCGCCGACCCAGGCGGCGTGCCGTTCGGCGCGCGTGCTGGTCGGCATGCCGGGCTGGTACACCGGCATGATCATGATGAAGCTGTTGCGTTGGTCCGGGTCTTGCGCCAGTTGCAGCTGTTCGGTGGAGGCGGCGCGCCCGGTGTGCAGGATGCGGTCGATGGCGGCCCGCACTTGCAGGTTGCGCCCGGAGTTCAGCCCGAGCGCCGCCGCATTGCCCTGCAGCGGCTCCAGGTATTCCACCACGTTGTAGAAAGGGCGCTCCGGCGCCGTCACCAGGCCCTCGGGCGTGAGCTCGGTGATGCGCAACCCCGGCGTATGCGCTTGCAGGGCCGCTTCGAACGCCGGGCGTTCGGCATGCGACAGCACGCGGTGGTAATTGAACGCCTGGATGAAGGGGTAGCGCTGCAGCAGGGGCGTGGTGAAGGAATGGAACTGCTCGCGGCTGACCGGTTGCACGGTGCGGAACAGCTGGTTGGTCACATTCAGCACTTCCACCGCGTCGGACAGGCCGCGCTCGATGGCGGCGGCGCGGGCGCCGGCGCGCTGCTGGAAGCTCAGCTCCATCTTGCCGAATTCCAAAGCGCTGACAGAGATAAACAGAACGGCGGTCGCCGCCAGGCCTGCGCCTAGCGTCAGTGCAGCTGCACCGTAATGCGATAGTCTCCTGCGCCGGCCTGCCATGGTGTCCTTCTGCTCAAAAAATGTAGTTTGTCACAAAACTCCTAGCCTTAGGGAAAGAGCCATTAGATTTTTCACAAAAGCGCCTTGCGCAGCCGTGCAACGGTGTAAATTGCCAACAGTCGATTGGCCAGGCCGAAACCCAGACCCGGGGTGGGGCTGCCCCAGGCGGCCACCTTGCGCTGCATGACGCTGGCCGGGCCGCCGGGCGTGCCAGCGGGCCGCACGGCAAACAGGATGTGGTTATTGCCGGCAATGCCAGTGAACTGGCAAATGCGGTCATGGAAGGCATTGCCCAGCCGCACCAGCACGCTGCGGTATTTCGGGTCGTAGTTGAAGACATTTGCCGCCAGCACGCCGTCCGGCCGCAGGGCACGTCGGCAATCGGCGTAGAAGTGTTCGGTGGCGAGCGCGTTGGGCAGGCCGTTGGCGTCAAAGCCGTCCACCAGCAGCACGTCGGCGCTGCCCTTCAGTTCTTTCATGTAGGCTGCGGCATCGCACTGGATCACGCGAAAGCGTTCATTGTCCGGCGGAATCGCAAAGCGCTCGCGCAGGGCGATCACGTCGGCCCGTAGTTCAAGTACGGTGATGCGGGTGTGGGGCAGGTAGCGGTAGCAGAATTTGGCCAGCGAGCCGCCGCCCAGGCCGACCATGACAATATGCTCCGGCCGGGGTTTGAACAGGACAAAGCACATCATGGCGCGCGCATACGCCAGCACCAGGGCGTCCGGATCGGCCGGGTCCATCTGGCTCTGCACCTCGCCGGGCGTGAATTCGAGCGACAGGCGGCCACGGCGGTGACGCACCAGCGGCCGGTTGTCAGGGACGGAAGTCATTTTGCTAACTTGTTATGAAGCATGATGATCTGCTAAGCTGCCGGGCTCCGGTCCCAGTGTACCGGATGCGCTGCGCCCTGTGGCGTTTGCGTTTACATCGGCAACATTAATAGGTACATTGCCAACATAGGCAGCTTGGAGACGATATATGTTCTTAGACCATCCAACCATCACCGCGACCAATAGCTTCACGGAACCGGACCGCATCGAGCGCCTGACCCGCGTGTATGGCTATGTTGCCGCGCTGGCGGACCACGCCGGCAAGCAGCAGTTCATTGAAAAGGTCAGCCAGCTGCACGACCATAAAGGCACCCTGATCGTCTTCTGGCACGACATGCCGACCGAAGACGAGAAAGAATTCTTCGCCAAAGCCTGGGCCAGCAAGATCGGCGACGGCAGCAACAACGTGGAACACGAAGTCTGAGTGCGGCACGGCCGCTGAGCAATGGATATCAAGACCCTGGTTCTTGCCCTCGCGCTGGGCAACCTCAGTTTGTGCGCGGCGTTGTTTTTCTTCGAGTACGAGAGCAAGAAATCGCTGACGCTGTCGACCTGGGCCATTGCCAAGCAATGCCAGGCGGTGGCCTGGCTTCTCCTGTATTTCCGCGGCGTGCTGCCGGAGCTGCTGGCCGGCCCGGTGGCCAATATGCTGTTGCTGGCCGGCCTGGCCTTCGATGCCGGCGCGCTGTGGGAAGCGTACGGCCGCGCGGCCTGGCGTAAATACCTGTATCCCGCGCTGGCGGTGTCCGGCGGTGTGCTGCTGGCGACCCAGGTGCTGGAAGCCGATGCCGCCCTCCGCGTGGCGCTCGGTTCGCTGCTGGTGGGCTTCTTCTTCCTGGCCGGTGTGCTGGCGCTGGCGCGCGCCTGGCGCGACGGCAGCATGCTGCGCCGTTTCCTGGTGGTGGCCATGTTCGCCCTGACCCTGGTGGTGGTGGGGCGCGGCCTGCTGACGGCGGCTTACCCGGACGGCCTGTCCTGGGTCAGCCCGAACCTGATGCAGCTGGTGGGCTTCAGCGGCTTCTACCTGATGATGCTGACCAACGCCTTCGGCTACCTGCTGCTGTCGCGTGAAAAGTTGCAAGCGGAGCTGCTGCGCCTGGAAGTCATCGATCCCCTGACCGATGTGCCGAACCGGCGCGGCTTCTACCAGGCCCTGGCGCCGTGGATGGCGCTGGCGCGCCGTCCCGGCCAGCCGACCGCCATGCTGATCCTGGCGCTGGACCAGTTCAAGCGCGTCAACGACAGCTACGGCCATGCCGCCGGCGACGCCGCCCTGAAAACCATGGTGGAAACCTGCAAGAAGCAGCTGCGCGATTCCGACCTGATGGGCCGCCTGGGCGGCGCCGAGTTTGCGATCCAGCTGCCGCGCACCGCGCTGGAGGATGCCCTGATGGTGGCGGAGCGTATCCGCCGCGCCATCGAGGAGATGCCGGTCAAGACCGAGCGCGCGGTCATCAAGCTGACAGCCAGCATCGGCGTCACCACCATCCGCGCCGACGACAGCACGGTGAGCCTGTTCAAGCGCGCCGACGAGGCCCTGCAGGCGGCCAAGGTGCGCGGCGAAAACCAGGTGGCGCAGCCGCCCGAGCCGCTTTCCATGGAAGCCTTGTCATGAGGGCGTAACACTGCTGGCGTACTGTGCTACCATTTTCGTTATAAACGATATAAATGGAATCCTCGATGTACGCCGCAGTGGACCTGGGCTCCAACAGTTTTAGACTCTCCATCGGCCAGCACGATGGCGACCGGATCCGCGTGCTTAACAGTATGCGCGAACCGATCCGGCTCGCCGCCGGACTCGATGCCGCCGGCAACCTCACCGAGGAAGCCCTGCAGCGCGCTCTGCTGTGCCTGAAAAATTTCCGTGTTGCCCTGGCCGCCTACAGCTTTGATGGCGTGCGCGTGGTGGCCACCGCCATCCTGCGCCAGGCGCGCAATGCGGCGGATTTCCTGCCGCAGCTGGAGCAGGCCATCGGCTACCCGATCGAGATCATCTCGGGCGAGGAGGAGGGGCGCCTGATTTATATGGGCGTGGCGAATGCCCTCGGCCAGCCGAATGAGAGCCGGCTGGTGGTGGATATCGGCGGCGGTTCGACGGAGCTGATCCTCGGGCGCGGCCTGGATATCGAGCGGGTGGAGTCGTTCAGCGTGGGCAGCGTCAAGCAAAGCCTGTCCTTCTTCGTCAATGGCCGTGTCGATGCGCGCTCTTTTGAAGCCGCCGTGCTGTCGGCGCGCAGCCATTTCGAGGATGGCGCGCCGCCTTACCATCCGGAGTACTGGAAGCGGGCCTACGGCTCGTCCGGCACCATCCGCGCCATCGGCGAGATCATCGAGAAAAACAAGCTGGGCGAGGGCATTACCCTGGCCGGCCTGAATGCGGTGCGCAAGCGCTTTATTGAATTCGGCCAGGTGTCGAAGATCGATATGCCGGGCCTTCGGCCGGACCGCGCCAGCACCGTGATCGGCGGCCTGGCCATCCTGATCGCGGTGGTGCAGGAGCTGGGCATCGAGCGCATGGAGCCGATCGACGCCGGCTTGCGCATGGGGGTGATGTGGGACCTTTACCTGCGCTCAACCCGGCGCGACCGGCGCGACGAGTCGGTGCGCGCCTTCCTGGCGCGCTTCCATATCGAGGCTGATCGCGGCAGCCGTGTGGCCGATGCCGCCGCCATCCTGTTCGCGCAAATGAAGCCGAACAGCGACACCTTGCCGCGCCACCTGGCCTGGAGCGCGCAGTTGCACGAGGTGGGGCTGGTGGTGTCGCAGACCGGATACCACAAACACGCGGCCTATATGGTCGAAAACGCCGACCTGCCGGGCTTTACCACCCGCGAGCAGAAGCTGATGGGGCGCCTGATCCTGGCGCAGAAGGGCAACCTGCGCAAGGTCAGCGAGCAGCTGTCCGACAGCGATTTTGCCAAGGCGGTGGTGGCGCTGCGGCTGGCGATCCTGTTCATGCATTGCCGCATCGAGGTGGATGACCGCGCCCTGCGCTTGCGCATGAAGAACCGCATCGACCTGGAGCTGAAGCGCGATTGCGTCAGCAACCATCCGACCCTGTCCTACTGGATGGAGAAGGAGCAGGAGTTCTGGGATGAGGTGGGGGTGGATTTCAGCGTTCGCACTGTTGCGTAAAAATCATATATACTGTTTATATTATTCAGAAATGGAGTACCTATGACCGCAAGCAAAAAGGCCGCCGCCACCACTAAACCCGCCGCCAAAACCGCCGCCAAGCCGGCCGTCAAGCGCGCCGCCGCCAAGCCGGCCGCCGCCGCCAAACCAGCCGCTGCCAGCCGGGCCGCCGCACCGAAAGCCGCCGCCAAGCCAGTCGCCGCCACCAAGGCCGCCGCCAAGCCGACCACTGCCAAGCCAGCTGCCGCCAAGCCAGCCGCCAAAGCTGCCGCCAAGCCCGCAGTGAAGCGCGCCGCTGCCGCCAAGCCCGCCCCAGCGCCTGCCGCCAAGCCGGCCAAGGTCGAAAAGGCCGCCAAGCCTCATAAGGAAAAACTGGTACGCGACAGCTTCACCATGCCGGAAAGCGAATATGCGGTGCTGGGCCAGGTCAAAAAGGCCTGCCTGAAGAACGGCATCGAAGTAAAAAAATCCGAGCTGTTGCGCATTGGCGTCGCCCTGATCAGCCGCCTGGACATGGCCACGCTCAAGCAAGTGCTGGCCTCCCTGCCGCAGCTGAAGACTGGCCGCCCGAAGAAGGCCTGATGTAACACCGTTGCAATAAAGCTGTCATGTTCATGAAGCAATAGAAGGCCAAACTGGCTTCGTCACACCAGAAAAAGGACGAAGCATGCAAACCTTGATTGCAAAAGCAGAGCAACGCGCCATCGCGCCGCGCCTGACCCTGAGCATGGCAGCCACCCCGGAAGAGGTGCGTGAGGTACAGCGCCTGCGCTACAAAGTCTTCATCGAAGCCCAGGGCCTGACCGCCCTGGCGACGCCGGATGGCCTGGACAGCGACGAATTCGACGCCGCCTGCGACCACCTGATCGTGCGCGACAGCGCCACCCTGAAAGTGGTCGGCACCTACCGCCTGCTCAACCCCGCCGGTGCCCGCAAGCTGGGCCGCCACTACTCCGAAAACGAATTCGACCTGGGCCGCCTCAAGCACCTGCGCAGCCGCATGGTGGAAGCGGGCCGCGCCTGCATTCACCCCGACTATCGCGGCGGCAGCGTGATCATGCTGCTGTGGTCCGGCCTGGCCGAATACATGCGCCGCCACCAGTGCGAGTACCTGATTGGTTGCGCCAGCATCAGCCTGGCCGACGGCGGCCACAATGCCGTCGCCGTCTACGAACAGCTGCGCCACAAGCACCTGGCCCCGATGGAATATCGCGTCACGCCGCACCTGCCGTTCCCGGTGGAGAAGGTGGAGGCGGCGCGCGCCGCGCAAGTGCCGCCGCTGCTGAAAGGCTATCTGCGTTCCGGCGCGTGGATTTGCGGCGCCCCGGCCTGGGACCCTGATTTTGAAAGCGCGGACTTGTTCGTGATGATGCCGTTGGCGAACCTGGATGACCGCTACGCGCGTCACTACAACGTTTGAGGGGAAGCGGGATGGTCGGCGATTTTTAGGGCGACCTTGAAAGGGAAATGGCGCCGGTGAATGCGATGCCGGCGCCTGGCATCTCAGCTTAGCTGCGCTCAGTGTACTGAGGCATTCGACAGCTCTTTTAGCTCCCGGATGGAGAGCTCGGACTTTTCGTGCATGCGCAGCAGGATGGTAGCCCCGACTGCCAGCTTGCGATGACGGATTTTACTGATGATGGGAGGCTGAACTTCCAGCACCCTACACAGTTCCGCATCGTTCTTCAGATGCATCTTCTCGATTAGCGTGTCGAGCAGTTTGTTCGGTACGAAACTGGATGGTTCCAGGGCGCGAGCCCTGTTCATCGCCTCGATCAACTCCAGTTTTTTCTGCCTAACGCTCATTTTTTGCTCCCTCCTTAACGTTGTTCACTACGTGGATAGAAAAAGCAGGCTTGAAGGTCTATTAGTAACCAAGCAAGTTAATTAAATAATACTCTGGTTAAGAAAAAAGCCAAGAAAATGTGTGAGAAATAATGAGATTTATTGCGCGGCAGGGTTGACGAGTGTTGTATCTTGAAGGCCATTTTTGGTGAGGCGCAGCACTTTGTCCGCTCTGGCTGCAGCGGCGGGCGAATGCGTGACCATGATGGCCGTGGCGCCGCTCAATTTGAGCTCCTGCCGCAATAGTTGCAACACGGAATTAGCGGTGTCGGGATCGAGGTTGCCGGTCGGTTCGTCGGCCAGCACCAGCGCCGGGCGATGCACCAGGGCACGGGCTATTGCTACACGTTGCATCTCACCGCCGGAAAGCTGATGCGGATAGTCGCCCCCGCGCCCGGCCAGGCCGACCGCCTCCAGCATGGCCAGTGCGCGCCCTTGCGGCAGGCCGTTCAGCAGCAAGGGCAGGGCCACGTTTTGCTGCAGGGTAAGATGCGGCAGCACATGGAAGGCCTGGAAGACAAAGCCCATGCGCGCGCGGCGCAAGCGGGTGGCGGCATCGTCGTCGAGCGCCGCAAGCGGTGTGCCGTCGACGATGATGGCTGGCTCGGGGCTGGGATCCGGCTGGTCCAGGCCGGCGATCAAATTCAGCAAGGTCGATTTGCCGACGCCGGAGTCGCCCATGATGGCGATGAACTCGCCTGGCGCAAAAGTCCAGCTTAGGCGGTCCAGCACGCGCCGTTCGGTCGAGTAGCTCTTGGTCAGCTGGCGTAACTCAAGCATCGTTTTACCTTGTCAGCGCGCGGCGCAATGCGAAACTCAGGGCGTCGACCACGGCCACCAGCAGCAACATGGCCAGGATCACGGTCGCCGCGCGGTCCATCTGGAACAGCGACAGGTGGTATTTCAGCATCTGCCCCAGGCCGCCGGCGCCCACCACGCCCAGCACGGCGGCGGCGCGGATATTGTTCTCCCAGCGGTATAAGGTGTACGACAGCATTTGCGGCAGGGTTTGCGGCAACGTGGCGTAGAAGAAGGCCGCCATCGGCGTGGCACCGTTCAGGCGCAGGCTGAGTTCCGGCAGCGGCGGCGCGTTTTCCAGCGCATCGGCGAACAGGCGCCCCAGCACGCCGGCGGTGTGCGCAGCCAGCGCCATGGTGCCGGCGAACGGGCCCAGGCCCGCCGCCACCAGCAGGATCGAGGCCCACACCAGCTCCGGGATCGAACGCAGCACGTTCAGCAGGCCACGCACGACGGTGCGCGGCGCGCGGCCAAAGCGCCCCGCGCCGGGGATCGCCAGCAGCAGGCCGCCGGCCACGGCCAGCAAGGTGCCGAGGGCCGACATGGCCAGTGTTTCAAGAGTGGCGATGGCGGTCTTGCGCAGGAAGCCGCTGGCCATTTCCGGCGGCGCGAAGCCGGCCAGGAATTTGCCCATGCTGGCCATGGCCTCCAGCGTGAACAGCTCGCCCAGCTTGAGCGAGAGGCTGGCAAAGCTGGCGATGACCAACGCTGCCAGGGCGGCGGCGAACAGCCAGCCGGACCAGTTGCGCGGCGGCGGCGCGGGCATCTGGTTCATCCCAGCCTCCGGCGCAGGTATTTGGAAACCACGTCGGCGGCCGCCACCAGCAGCACGAACACCAGCAGCATGGTGGCGACTTCGCCGCCGGCCAGCATCTTGGTCGACTCCTCCATGCGCTGGCCCAGGCCGCCGGCGCCGACAAAGCCCATCACCACCGAGCCGCGGATCGCGCATTCCCAGCGGTACACGGTGTAGGACACCAGTTCCGAGGCCGCCTCCGGCAAGGCGCCGTAAAACAGCGCGGCCAGGCGCCCGCTGCCGTTCTGCAGCAGCACGTCGCTGGCGTGGTGGTCGCTCGACTCCAGGATTTCGGCGTACACCTTGCCCAGCATGCCGCAGTAGGTCAGGGCGATGGCCAGCACGCCGGCGGTCGGGCCCAGGCTGAAGATACGCACGAACAGCAAGGCCCACACCAGCTCCGGCACGCTGCGCAGCAGCACCAGCAGCCAGCGTGCCAGCTGGCGCAGCAGGCGCGGGAAGGGCGCGATGCGGCCCGTGCCCAGGCGCGAAATGGACAGGCGTTCGGTCACCAGCAGGGTGGCCGGAATCGCCCCCAGCAGGGCGAGCACCAGCCCGCAGGTGGCGATGGCCACCGTCTTCCACGCCTCGCGCGCCACCATGGCGAGGAACTCGGTGTCGTGCGCGGGGCTGAGGAAGTCGGACAGGAAGCGCCAGGTGGCCTGCAGGCTTTGCAGGTCGAACAGGATCCAGGGATAGAACTCGGTGGCCACCGCCAGCGGCCATAGCAACACCAGGCCGACGGCGACCAGCGTCACGCGGCGGCGCCAGGCCGGATCGGGATGGTGCGGCGAGAGGGGGGCGGCGGGAACGTTATGCATCACTTACAGGCAGGCCCCGACCGCCAGCTTGGCCGCCAGTTCATCCGGCTGCGGGGAATTGGCGGGCGGCAGCTCGCCCAGGTAGAGTTCATCGACCATGGCTTGCGTGACCTGGGCGCGCGGCAGGTCGAAGGCGACGCGGCCGTTTTTCAGCGCCACGATGCGCGGGAAATGGGCCAGCGCCAGGTCCACCTGGTGCAGGCTGCACACCAGCAGGGCGTTGCGCTCGCGCGCTTCCTGCTGCAAGGTGCTCAGGGTCAGTTGCGACAGGGCCGGGTCGAGCGCCGACAGGGGCTCGTCCACCAGCAAGGCCTGCGCCGACGACAGCAGCAGGCGCGCCAGGCCGCAGCGCTGGCGCTCGCCGCCGGACAGGCGGTCGACCCGCGCGTACAGCTTGTCGCCCAGGTTAAAGCGCGCCAGGGCGCGGAAGGCCGCTTCCGGATCGGCCGGCTTGAACAGCGAGAGCAGGGCCTGGCCCAGGCTCCAGTGCGGCAGGCGCGCCGCCAGCACCGCCGTCACCACGCGCTGGCGCGGCGGCAGGGGCGGCGTTTGCGGCGCCAGGAACAGGCGCGCGCGCATGGCGTGGCGGCCGGCGTCGGAAAGCTGCCAGGGATCGGTGCCGAAGGCGTGGAAATGGCCGCTGTCCGGCCGGTGCGCGCAGGCCAGCGTGGCGAGCAGGGTGGTCTTGCCGGCGCCCGAAGGGCCGATCAGCGCGACCTGCTCTCCGGTTTCGAATTGCAGCGAAATGTCCTGCAGCGCAAGGCCGCGCGTGCCGCCAACATGGCGCACGGCGAGGCCTTGCAGGTCGTAACAGGCAGAGGACATTGATTACTTGAGCAGGCCGGCGTTCTTGGCGGCTGCTTCGATGCCGCTGTAGTTGGCCGGCTTGGTGGTCACGAACTTGGACGCCTTCTGCAGGTCGAGGATGACTTTATCTTCCGGCTTGCTGCTGTCCAGCGCCAGGAAAGCGTCGGCGATTTTCTTCTGCAGCGCGGCCGGCATGTCGGAACGCACGGTCCAGTTGTAGTCGTAATAGGCCGGGGTGGTGTAGAACACGCGCACCACGGCCGGATCGACCTTTTTCTGCTCATTCAGCTTTTCCCACACCGAGATATTCAGTGCGCCCGCATCGACCTTGCCGCCGGCAACGGCAGCCACGGTGGCATCATGCGCGCCGGAGAAGGAGATGCGTTTCAGGTCGGTGTCCGGGTCGATCTTGGCGGCCAGCAGGTAGGTGCGCGGCATCAGGTGGCCGGAGGTGGAGGACTCGGAGCCGAAGCTGAGGGTCTTGCCTTTCAGGTCGGCCAGGGAGTTGATCGATTTGTTGGTGGTGATAAAGACCGAGCGGAATTTCTCGTCTTCCACGCGCTGCACCAGCGGCACCACTTTGCCCTTGCTCATATGGTTGGCTTGCACGAAGGTGAAGCCGCCGAACCAGACCATGTCCAGCTTGCCGTTCACCAAGCCTTCCACCGAGGCGGCATAGTCGGTCACCGGGGTGAACTCAACCTTCATCGCCAGTTTCTTCTCCAGGTACTCGCCCAGCGGTTTGAACTTGCGCTGCAGCTCGGTTGGCGCCTCGTCGGGAATGGCGGAAACACGCAGTACTTGCTGGGCTTGCGCGCCGGCGGCAGCGAAGAGCGCGGTGGCAAAGACGACGCTGCGGAGGGAGAAGATGGACATGGATGTTCCTTATTATTACGTTAATGACGAGCCGCACGTCTCGCGCGAGGGTGCGGTACCTGGTCTTGGATATTCAGCTATGATAGCAAAAATGTCCCTGGAGCCAGAGCCATGACCTTGTCACGCACGGCTGCGATCCACATGGTCGCACCGCAAACCAGCAGCAAGCCAGCCGGAGTTGCCCAGTGCGATGCCGCCACCCTTGCCGACATCAGCGCCGGACTGCTGGCGCCGCAGGCGTCCACCTCGCCCAAATATTTTTACGACAGCCTGGGCTCGCACCTGTTCGAGGCGATTTGCGAATTGCCCGAGTACTACCCGACCCGCACCGAAGCCGCCATCTTTGCCCAGCACGGCGCCGACATGGCGCGCCACATCGGCGCCGACGCCACGCTGGTCGACCTGGGCGCGGGCAATTGCGCCAAGGCCGCCAGCCTGTTCCCCCTGCTGCAACCGCGCCAGTACGTGCCGGTCGATATTTCCAGCGACTTCCTGCAGCAGGCCGTCAGCCAGCTGCGCCAGCGCTTCCCGGCGATAATGATCACGCCCCTGGTCGCCGACTTGTCGCAGCCGCTGGTGTTGCCGCCCTCGGTGCCGCTGGCGCGCCGCCAGTTCTTCTATCCCGGTTCCTCGATCGGCAATTTCACGCCGCATGAGGCGATTGCCTTCCTGCGCCAGGTGCGCGAGAACGTCGGCGTGGACGGCGGCCTGCTGATCGGGGTCGACCTGGTGAAAGACCCGGCGGTGCTGGATGCGGCCTATGACGACGCGATCGGCGTTACGGCCGCCTTCAACCTGAACCTGCTGCGGCATTTGAATTACCTGGCCGGCGCCAATTTTGAACCGGCGCAGTGGCGCCACGTCGCCTTCTTCAACGACGCCGAAAGCCGGATTGAAATGCATCTCGAAGCGCGCTGCGCGCTGAGCGTGCAATGGCAGGGCGGCGAGCGCTCCTTTGCGCAAGGCGAGCGTATCCACACCGAGAACAGCTACAAGTACACGGTGGCAGGATTCACCCGCCTGCTGGCCGACGCCGGCTTCCGCGTCGACGGCACCTGGACGGACGATGCGCACTGGTTCGCCGTGATGCACGCCGCAGCCGCCTATGCGTGACGCCTGTCCCTGGATCGAGCGCTACCTGCAGGTGCGGGCGGCCACGCTGGAGCTGGCCGCGCCGCTGTCGGACGAGGACTGCGGCGCGCAGTCGATGCCGGACGCCAGTCCCGTCAAATGGCACCTGGCGCACACCACCTGGTTCTTCGAAACCTTTATCCTGGAGCGCTATGAAGAGGGCTTCCAGCCCTTCCATCCCGCGTTCCGCGTGCTGTTCAACTCCTACTACAACGGGGTTGGCGACAAGCACCCGCGGCCCCAGCGCGGCCTGCTGACGCGCCCATCGATGGCGCAAGTGCGCGCCTACCGCGCCGACGTGGATGCCCGCGTCAGCGCACTGGCGGCGCGCGCCGGCAGCGACGCTGCGCTGGCAGCGCTGCTGACGCTCGGCCTGCAGCATGAGCAGCAGCACCAGGAGCTGATACTGACGGATGTAAAGCACTTGCTGGCACAGAACCCGCTTGCCCCGGCCTACCTGGCGCAGCCAGCCGCGCAGCCAGGGGCCGTTCCGGCGCCAGTGCAGGCCTGGCAGCGCTTTGCAGGCGGTCTATGTGAGATTGGCCACACGGGCGACGGCTTCTGCTTCGACAACGAGCTGCCGCGCCACAAGGTGTACGTGGCGCCATTCGAGCTTGCCTCCCGCCTGGTGACTAACGGCGAGTATCTCGCCTTCATTGAGTCCGGGGGCTATCGCGACCCGGGCCTGTGGCTGGCCGAAGGCTGGGACTGGGGCCGCGCGCAAGGCATCGAAGCACCGCTGTACTGGCAACGCGCGGGCCAGGGCTGGAGCAGCTTTACCCTGCATGGCTGCCAGCCGCTCGACCTGGCGGCTCCGGTCACCCACGTTTCCCTGTACGAAGCCGACGCCTACGCCCACTGGGCCGGCGCCCGCCTGCCGACGGAAGCGGAATGGGAGCACGCCGCCAGCGACCGCAGGCTGCAGCAGATGTTTGGCCATTGCTGGCAATGGACCGGCAGCAGCTACGCCCCATACCCCGGCTTCCGCCCCGCCGCAGGCGCGATTGGCGAATACAACGGCAAGTTCATGGTGAACCAATACGTGCTGCGCGGCGCCAGCCTGGCCACCCCACCTGGCCACAGCCGCCCCAGCTACCGCAACTTCTTCCCCGCCGGCGCGCGTTGGCAGTTCAGCGGTATCCGCCTGGCCAGATAGGGACTTTCTTACGCAACCAGGCGTTCGCGCGGGCGCCCGGCAGGGCGAGGCAGGGGGCGGGCCGGGCTGCGGCTTGCTGCGGCCTGGTGTTCGCCGGGCAGGCGGAAGCGGGCGACCAGCCGTTCCAGCTCGCCGGCCTGGTCGCTCATGGCGGAAGCGGCTGCTGCGGCTTGCTCCACCAGCGCGGCGTTTTGCTGCGTGCCCTGGTCCATCTGCATGATGGCCATATTCATTTGTTCGATGCCGTTGGTCTGCTCGCGTGTGGCAATCGAAATCTCGGCGACGATGCCGGTGACGCGCTGCACCGAGGCCACGACTTCATCCATCGTGGAGCCGGCCTGGGCGACCAGTCTGGCGCCGGCGTCAACCTGGTCGACGGAATTGGAAATCAGCTCCTTGATTTCTTTGGCGGCGCTGGCCGAACGGTGGGCCAGGTTGCGCACCTCGCTGGCGACGACGGCGAAGCCGCGCCCTTGCTCGCCGGCGCGGGCGGCTTCCACCGCGGCGTTGAGCGCAAGGATGTTGGTCTGGAAGGCGATGCTGTCGATGACCGAGATGATGTCCACTACCTTGCGCGAGGACTCGTTGATCGAGCCCATGGTGGTCACCACTTGCGACACCACCTCGCCGCCGCGCTGCGCGACGGCGGAGGCGGAGTTGGCCAGCTTGTCCGCTTCGCGCGCATTGTCGGCGTTGGACTGCACGGTGGAGGTGAGTTCCTCCATCGACGATGCCGTTTCTTCCAGCGCCGAGGCCTGGCTTTCGGTGCGGGCCGACAAATCCATATTGCCGGTGGCGATTTCGCTGGAGGCGGAGGCGATCGCCACCGTGCCATTGCGTACCTGGCCCACGATCTGCGACAGCGATTCGTTCATTTCGCGCAGCGCTTGCAGCAGCTGGCCCGCTTCGTCTTTGGTGGTGGATTTGATCTGGCTGGTCAGGTCGCCGGCGGCGACCGCGCGCGCTACCTGCAACGCGTAGTTGATCGGTTGCGTGATGGAGCGTGTGACCCACAGCGCGCAGGCGGCGCCCATCAGCAGGGCCGTCACGCCGAGGGCGATCATCATCGTGTGCGCGGAGCCGATGTGCTGCTTGATCTGGGTGCCGTTGGCGGTGACGATGGAATCCTGCAAGTCGGCCAGCTTTTCCACCGTCGCCTGGAGCTTGGTCAGGCGCGGCATGGTCTCGGCCATGGCGCGCTGCGTGGCCTGCTCGCGCTGGCCGTCGGCAAGCAGTTTGAGGACGCCTGTGAATGATTGGACATAGGCGCTGCGGTCGGTGGTCACCTGGCCCAGCAGCTCTCGTCCGGCCGGCAGGTAGACCAGCTTGTCCAGCGTGGCCAGGGCTTCGCTGATAATGGTCTTATTGGCATCGACCTGCTTGCGCAGATCCGCCGCCTGTGCCGCCTCGGTGACAATCAGCAATTGCAAGACCAGTGCCGCATTGGCGCGCGTGGTGGCGGTGATGGTCGCCGCCGCGTCTGCCTTGACCCAGTCCTTGTCGATAATGGTGGCGCTTAAGTCGCCGATGCTGGACAACTTTTGGCTGCCGACCGCGATCAGCATCGCCATCAGCGCGAAGACAATGGCGAAGCATAATCCCAGACGGGTCCCGATCTTCAGGTTTGCAATACGCATGACTGCTCCTTAAGGCGGCTGGAAAACGATTTACCAGTATAGAACAAAGGTTGCCGGGAGCAGTGAGGCGGGGCGGCTGTGGCCGCCGCCCCGCAATGAAAACAAGCCGAAAAAGTTACTTTCGTTTTACTAGCTTTGGTAGGCGATGTAGTCGATGCCGTGCTGCATCGAGCCGATCACCTGGGCGTAGTTTTCTTTGCTTTCGCTAAAGCCATACAGTACCGTGCCCAGGCTCGCCTTCTTGTTGTCGAGCACATCGAGCCACCAGGCGAAGCCGTCGTTGTCCGGCAGGCGGTGCAAGGCGTAGTCATAGATCTTGGTCAGCATCTCTTTATTGCTGACGTTGACGCCGTACATCTTGGCGAACTCTGCCGACTTGGTGAATTCCAGCGCCACCGATTCCATGCTGATGCCGGTGTCCACCGCCTTACCGTCGATATCGAGCGCTGTACCGCCGTCGGCAAAGGCGCCAAGCAAGGTTCCGCTGGCCTGTTCGCCGACGATGGTGGCGAACCTGGGACGACGTCGGTCTTGCCGCCATTGCCAAACCCTGCGTCCAGGCTGCCAACGCACGTTCAATGCAAAGAATGGCGGGCGCCCCTAGAGGGCGCCCGGATCGTCCGGCTTAAGCCGAAGCTTGCGCTATGCTGGTTGCCGCGTCCGCCCGGGCCGCAAGCTGGCGGTTGATGGCGCTCAGAACCGCTTTGAACGAGGCGGTGACGATATTGCTGTCGATGCCGGCGCCGAACAGGGTCGGGCCGCCGTCCAGGCGCAATTCGACATAGCAGGCCGCCTTGGCGTTGGCGCCGTGGCCGATGGCGTGCTCGTGGTAGTCCATCAGGGTTACGTCCAGGCCGAGCGCGTCGACGAAGGCGTCGATCGGGCCGTTGCCGCCGCCTTGCAGCGCGAGCGGGGCTTTGTTGTGGATCAGGCCAATGTCGATCTGCACCGGTTCATCGTTGGCGCTGTCCTCCACCATCTTGTGCGAGGCATAGGCGTACGGCGTGGCCTGTTCCAGGTATTCGCGCTGGAAGATCTGGTAAATGCCCTCGGACGTGATCTCCAGGCCGGTCTGGTCGGCCACTTTTTGCACGGCGCGCGAGAATTCGATCTGCAGGCGGCGCGGCAGTTCCAGGCCGTAGTCCTGCTCCAGCAGGTAGGCCATGCCGCCCTTGCCGGACTGGCTGTTGACGCGGATCACGGCGTCGTAGCTGCGGCCCACGTCCTGCGGGTCGATCGGCAGGTACGGGATTTCCCATGGCGCGCCGTCCTGCTGCTTGGCGAAGCCCTTTTTGATCGCGTCCTGGTGCGAGCCGGAGAAGGCGGTGAACACCAGGTCGCCGACATACGGGTGGCGCGGGTGCACCGGCAACTGGTTGCATTCCTCGACGATCTTGCGCACGGCGTCGATGTCGGAGAAGTCCAGGCCCGGGTGTACGCCCTGGGTGTAGAGGTTGAGCGCCAGCGTGACCAGGTCGACGTTGCCGGTGCGTTCGCCGTTGCCGAACAGGCAGCCTTCGACGCGCTCGGCGCCGGCCATGACGGCCAGTTCGGCGGCAGCGATGCCGGTGCCGCGGTCGTTATGCGGGTGCACCGAGATGATGATGGAATCGCGGCGCTGCAGTTTGCGCGACATCCATTCGATCTGGTCGGCGTATACGTTCGGGGTGGAGCATTCGACGGTGGCCGGCAGGTTGACGATCATCTTCTTGTCTGGCGTCGGCTCCCAGATGGCGGAGACGGCGTCCACGATATGCTTGGCGAAATCGAGTTCGGTGGTGGAGAACGATTCCGGCGTGTACTCGTAGGTCCAGTCGGTTTCCGGATGTTGGGCCAGGAGTTCCTTGACCAGCTTGGTGCCGCTGGTGGCGATGGCGGTGATCTCTTCGCGGCTGGCGCCGAATACGACCTTGCGGAAGACCGGGGCGGTGGAGTTGTACATGTGGACGATGGCGCGCTTGGCGCCGATGCACGATTCCACGGTGCGGCGGATCAGTTCTTCACGCGCCTGGGTCAGCACGATGATGGTGACGTCGTCCGGAATGCGGTTCTCTTCGATCAGCTTGCGCACGAAGTCGAAGTCGGTCTGCGATGCGGAAGGGAAGCCCACCTCGATTTCCTTCAAACCCACCTTGATCAGCAGTTCGAAGAACTTGATTTTCTTCTCCACGCTCATCGGCTCGATCAGGGCCTGGTTACCGTCGCGCAGGTCGGTGCTCATCCAGATCGGCGGCTTGGAGATGACCGCGTTCGGCCAGCTACGGTCGGTCAAGCCGACGGTTGGGTAGGGGCGATATTTGGCGGCAGGGTTCTTCAACATCATGGTGATACTCCTGTGATTTTCAGATTCTTTGGAAACCGGGGCGTGGCGCGAAGGCGGCCGACGCGGATACTGCAAGGGGAAATCAGGCGCGTGCCAGTAGTAGCGCCCCTAGGGATAGGGCGCCTGGCAGGTGTGCAGAGATGTGCAAATGCGAGGTCATGTCGTCCAATGTACGGTACCGGATTTGGCCTTGTCAAGGAAAAATCCTGGCGGCAATTGACGACGTTTTCGCGTTATCGGATGCTAAAATGGGCTTGTTAGCGAGGAAAATGCGTTTATGGATAAAATAGACCGAGAAATAATCGAACTTTTGCGCGATGATGCGAGGATAAGTTTTAAGGATTTAGGCGAGCGCGTCAGCCTCAGCGCCAACACGGTGGCCGACCGTGTGCGGCGTTTGGTGGCGGAAGGCGCGATCCTGGCCTTCGAAGCGCGGGTGGATCACGCCGCGCTCGGCCTGCACCTGCAAGCCTATATCGACATCAAACTGAAGTCCGGGATGAATACCCGCGAATTCGAGGAAATCGTGAAGACGATTCCCGGCGTGCTGGAAGTGGCGCTCATGACCGGCAACTACGACGGCCTGCTGCGCGTGGCCTGCCGCGACCAGGCGCATTTGCTTAGCCTGATCGACGCCCTGCGCGACCGCGCCGGCGTGCAGGACACTTATAGCCGCGTGATTCTGCACCAGACGCCGGTGCGGGCACCGTTACAATAAGCGCCATGCAAAAACTGAATACAGAACTCAAACGGCTGTACCTGGCCACGCCCGAGGCTGCAGCAGCCGGCCTGACGCGCGTCATCTCGCTGGCATTTCGCCGCTTGCCGGAGGACGCGGAGGATGGGCATTGGGAGCGCCTGTGCGTGATGGCAAATGCGTTGCAAACCGAATTGCAGCTGCCCGCGCCGGCGGTCAGTATTTCCGGGGATGGCGCCTATGGCCTGTGGTTGTCGCTGGCGCAGCCCGTGCCGCTGGCGCAGGCGCGCGAGTTCGCCGGGCTGTTGTGGAACGCGTATTGCCCGGCGCTGAAGCCGGCCGCCAATGGCTCCGCGTCTGCGCCCGCATCCGCCCTGGCGCTGCCACCGCGTCTGGACCCGGCAAGCGGGAAATGGGCCGCCTTCATCAACCCCGGCCTGGGCGCCTCCTTCGCCGGCGATGAAGGCCTCGAAATGCAGCCGCCGGAAGCAGGTCAGCTGGCCCTGCTGGAACGCCTGGAAAGCATCGCGCCGGAGCAGTTTGCCAGCGCCCTGGCCCGATTGCAGCCAGGGGGCGAAACTGCTGCCCACGCGACTCCGGCAGTTACGCAAGAAGGCTTGTTGTTGAAAGACGCCACGCTGGAGGATATCGTGAATTTCCTCCACACAAAAAATATCGAACCGACCTTCCGTTTCCTGAAATAGGCGCTTACCAGCGCATCATCGGGAGCGGATTGAGTGGATGGCGCAAGGCGCGCTTGACGCTGAGTTGCAGCAGGCGCAGGTGGAAACCGTTGTCGGGAAAGGCAGCCTGTACCTGGCGGATAAAGCTGCGCGGCAGCCCGTGGGATATGACGCCGGCAGTGACGTCGATCCAGTCGGCCTGGCGGAAGGCCTCCACCAATGCGGTGTGATGCGGCGCGCAGGCCGTGATCTTGTGGTGCAGCGCGATCATGGCGATGATTTCATCGCACCACGCGGCGTTTCCTTTGCTGGCCAACCAGTTTCGGGCCTGCTGCTCAGAGGGCGGCAAATAATCAAAGGTGTCGTGGGTCCAGATGCCGATATCGTGGAAGGCGGCGGCAATGGCCAGCTTGTCCAGTTGGGCCGGATCGCCGCCGGCCAGCGCATTGGCGAAATTGATGATGCGGTAGCAGTGGTTGCGGTACGCCGGCAAATCCTTGCCGATGGCCGGCGCGCGCTGTTCAAGCAGTTCGTCGAACAAGGCGAGCCGGGTCAGCATGGCTTAGGCCGCGACTTGGACGCGCGGCTCGCCGGCGGTCATTTCGCCGATCACGGCGGCGTGGCCGAAGCCGTGGTTGCGGAACAGGGCCAGTACTTCATCCACGCTGGCCGGGTCGCAGGAGACCAGCAGGCCGCCCGAGGTTTGCGGGTCGGTCAGCAGGGTGTGCTGCGACGGGGTGATGTTCGGCGATAGCAGCACGTCCTTGCCGTAGGCATCCCAGTTGCGGCCGGAAGCGCCGGTGAAGTAGCCGTCGTGCGCCAGCTTTTCCACGCCCGGCAGCAGCGGGATTTGCGACATATCCAGCTTGGCGGTCAGCTTGGCGCCGCGCGCCAGTTCCAGCAGGTGGCCGAGTAGGCCGAAACCGGTAACGTCGGTCAGGGCGTGCACGCCCGGCAGCTCGGACAGGGCCTTGCCCGGCTTATTCAGCTTGGTGGTGTTCTCGATCATCGCTTGGTAGCCTTCGTCGCCCAACACGCCTTTCTTTAGCGCGGCGGACAGCACGCCCACGCCCAGCGGCTTGCCCAGCACCAGCACGTCGCCGGCCTTGGCGTCGGCATTGCGCTTCACTTTGGATGGATGCACCAGGCCCAGTACCACCAGGCCGTAAATCGGCTCAACGGAGTCGATGGTGTGGCCGCCGGCGATCGGGATGCCGGCTTCGTGGCAGATCGACTCGCCGCCCTTGATGATTTTGCCGATCACCTCGAGCGGCAGTTTGTTGACCGGCATGCCGACCAGAGCCAGCGCCATGATCGGGGTGCCGCCCATGGCGTAGACGTCGGAGATGGCGTTGGTGGCGGCAATGCGGCCGAAGTCGAACGGATCATCGACGATCGGCATGAAGAAGTCGGTGGTGGCGATCAGTGCCTGCTCGTCATTCAGTTTGTAGACGGCGGCATCGTCGGCGGTTTCGATGCCGACCATCAGCTCCTTCGGCACCGGAAAGCCGTTGGTGTTTTTCAGGATCTCGGACAGCACGCCGGGCGCGATCTTGCAGCCGCAGCCGCCGCCGTGGGAGAAGGAGGTGAGTTTGATTGGTTCAGTGCTCATGATGGGGCCTATTTGTTCGTATGGAGCAGATTATCCACCAAGTCGAGCAGGGCTGCCTGCTCGGCCTCGGGCGTGAAGAGGAGGGCGCGCGCAGCGCACTGGGACTGCAATGCCGCGTACCAGGCCGGATCGGTGATGCTGCGGTCGATCAGGGCCGCCAGCGCGGCCGCGTCGCCGGGCGGGAAGTAGCCAAGATAGTCGTCGCCCAGCATGCCGCGGTTGCCGCTGATATCGCTGGCCAGCACCGGCACGCCGCTGGTCACGGCCTCGATGATGACGTTGGCACCGCCTTCCATGCGCGAGCAGATCGCCATGGCGTGCGCGTGCTTCAGGCGCTGGCGTGTTGCGGCGTGGGGCAGGGCGCCCAGCCACTGGTAGCGCGCCGGGCATGCCGCTGCCGCCGCTTCGGCCGCCTCGCCCAATGCCGGGTCCAGCACGCCACCGATGTGCAGCAGGCGCGCGCCCGGCGCGGCGACCCGCGACGCGGCGGCCATAAAGGTGCGCGGATCCTTTTCCTCGCGCAGGTGGCCGATCATCAGTATCTCGTGGCGGTGCGGCGCGACGCTGCGTGCGGCGGGCTGCAGGGCCGGTGCGGACTGGTAAATCACGTGCGCCTTGGTGCGCAGGTGCGGCGGCAGCTCCGCCATGCCGGCCGGCTGCAGCAGCACCAGCGCCGTGGCGCGTTCCAGCGAAGCCTGCGCGTCGGGGGCGATGTGGATGTCGCGATACAGGTCGGTGCCGGTCAGCACCAGGATGCTCGGGCGGTCAGGATGCTCGGCGCAGAAGCGCGCCAGCGGCGCGGCGGATCGTCGCGCGTGCAGGGCGATCAGCAGCGCCGGCGCCGGCGCCGCCCAGTCGGACGCGATGGCGGCGTCGTAACGCGCGCGCAGGAATTGCGCCCAACGGCGGGCGGTCTGCCAGTTGCCATTGTTGGCTTGGGCCAGCGCCGGGCTGACGATGCAGATAGTCTGCTTGCTCACTGGTGTTATTTACGCAAATATCGCTACAATCGACCCATGAATGCCATCCATGCCTCGTTCCGGACCGCCCGAACACAGCAACTTGCCGATGCCTTGCAGGCTGCGCGCAATTATACGCTGAGCCTTTTCGAATGCTTTGCCGCCGCCGGCCTGGATGCTGCGCAGCGTGTGCCGCAAATGCGCATCGTGAATCCACCGTTGTGGGAGCTGGGCCATACCGCCTGGTTCGCCGAATGGTTCATCCTGCGCGAAGCCGTCTCCAGCCACCCGGCGGACGCACTCTACGCCTCCTTGCTGCGCAAGGGCGACGACTGGTTCGACTCGAATATGGTGCCGCACCGCAGCCGTTGGAGCCTGGACTTGCCGAGCACCGGCGGCGTAAAGACCTACTGCCACGAAGTGCTGGACCGCGTCCTGGACAAGCTGTCGCGCGAGCCCAACACGGACGAAGCGCTGTACCCCTACCGCCTGGCGCTGGCGCACGAGGACATGCACGGCGAAGCCTTCCTCTACACGCTGCAGACCCTCGGCCTGCAGGCGCCAGCGCACCTGACACACGACGAACGCGCCGCCGGCACCCCCGGCGACATCGGCTTTCCCGGCGGCACGCTGCAGCTAGGCAGCCCGGCCGGAGCGGGCGGCTTCGTTTTCGACAACGAAAAATACGCGCACCCCTGCTACGTCGCCCCGTTCCGCATGGACGCGACCCTGGTGAGCAACGCCCAGTACGCCGATTTTGTGGAGGATGGCGGCTATGAACGCCGCGAGTATTGGAGCAATGCCGGCGCCGACTGGCTGTTGCGGCAGGAGCGTTCAGCAGCGCGCTACTGGCAGCGCGACAACGGCCAATGGCGCACCATGCGCTTCGGCCGCCTGTGCACCTTATCGGCGCACGAGCCGGTGCGCCACGTCAGCCTGTACGAAGCGCAAGCCTACTGCGCCTGGGCCAACCGCCGCCTGCCGACGGAAATGGAATGGGAGTACGCCGCCTTGCACGGCCACCCGGCGTTCCGCTGGGGCCAGCTGTGGGAGTGGACCGCATCGCCGTTCGAACCCTACCCCGGCTTCAGCGCCGACCGCTACCGCGAGTATTCGGCGCCCTGGTTCAGCACCCACCAGGTATTGCGCGGCGCGTCGTTCGCCACCCCCTCGCGCCTGGGATCGGCCAAGTTCCGCAACTTCTACCTGCCCGAACGCGACGACATCTTCAACGGTTTCCGCACCTGCGCCTTTGAATGAAATTCGGGGTCAGGTCTGACAATCGGACAAATGGTGCCCAAGGGCACCATTTGTCCGATTGTCAGACCTGACCCCGAATTGGTTTTTACTTATTCAGGTGGTCATCCAGCCAGTTGATCACGGTTTTGTGCCACATGATCGAGTTGGCTGGTTTCAGTACCCAGTGGTTTTCGTCCGGGAAGACCAGCAGCTGGGACTTGATGCCTTGGCGCTGCAGGGCGGCGAAGGTGCCCAACGCCTGGGTGGTCGGGACGCGGAAGTCCAGGTCGCCCTGGATCACCAGCATCGGGGTCTTCCACTTCGCTACATGGTGCACCGGGTTGTGCTTTTCGTAGTTCTGCGGGTTGGCGTAGTAGGTGCCGCCGTTTTCCCATTCGGTGAACCACAGTTCTTCGGTGGCGTAGGCCATGCCGCGCTGGTCGAAGATGCCGTCGTGGTTGACGATGCACTTGAAGCCGTCGCTCCAGTTACCGGCGATCCAGTTCATCATGAAGCCGCCGTAGGAGGCGCCCAGGGCGCAGGCCTTGTTCCCGTCCAGGAAGTCGTACTTGGCGACGGCTGCCGCCATGCCTTTCTGCAGGTCTTCCAGCGGCTTGCCGCCCCAGTCGCCGCTGATTGAGTCGGTGAAGGCCTGGCCGTAGCCGGTGGAGCCGTGGAAGTCGATGAAGACAGTAGCGTAGCCGGCGCCGGCGTACACCTGCGGGTTCCAGCGGTAGCTCCAGCTGTTGCCGAAGCTGCCTTGCGGGCCGCCGTGCACCAGGAAGGCGATCGGGTATTTTTTGCCCGGTTCGTAGTTCCATGGCTTCATGACGTGGCCGTACACGGTTTCGCCGTTGGCGCCCTTGTACGAGAACTGTTCGAAGTCGGCCATCTTCACGTCTTTCAGGCGTTCCGCGTTGGCCCAGGTCAGCTGGCTGCCTTTCTGCTCGGCGCCTTCGGTCTTGAACTTGACCAGCTGGGCGCCGCCGGACAGGGAGGCGTGGGCTACCACGACGGTGTCTTTCTTCACGTCGAAGTCGCCGGCATAGCCTTTGCCAGTCAGCGCGGTGACTTTGCCGGATGCGGCGTCCAGCGAGAACAGGCGGTGGTTGCCGATATCGTCGGCGTTGGCCAGCAGGGCTTTGCCGTCTTCGCGCCACTTGTAGTCGGCGATGGAGCGGTCCCAGTCCTGCGCCAGCACGCGCTTCTTACCGGTGGCCACGTCCATCAGCACCATGTGGAAGCGGTCGGCTTCAAAGCCAGGGCGCTTCATCATCAGGTAGGCCAGGGTCTTGCCGTCCGGGGAGAACGATGGTTTGGCGTCCCATGCCGGGTTTTCGCCGGTCAGGTTGCGCGGGGTGGTGCCGCCGGCGGCCGCCACTTCGTACAGGTCGAAGTTGGTGGACCAGGATTCGCTCTTGCCGGCGACGCGCGCGGCGAAGACGATCTTCTGGCCGTCCGGGCTGAACTGGTAGTCGTCAGCGCCGCCGAACGGTTTGGAATGCACGTCGGCGTCCAGCGCGCCGCTCAGGCTGACCGCTGCGCCGGCTTTGCCGCTGGCGTCGACCGGGGCCGAGTACAGCACGTTGCGGCGGCCGTCTTTCCAGGTGTCCCAGTGGCGCACGAACATGTCGTTGTACAGCATGCCAGTGGCTTTGTTCTTGGCTTTGTCGTCCAGGCGCTTCTTGGTGCAGGCCAGGTCGGCGCAGTCGCGGAATACTTCGAAGGACATGGCCAGGCGGTCGCCCTTGGGCGACAGGCGGAAGCTTTCCACGCCCACCGGGTAGTCGGTCACGCGCACCGCTTCGCCGCCGGCGCTGACCGGCAGGCGCCATACCTGGGCGGAGCCGGAACGGCCGCTCACGAAGTAGACGGCGTCGCCGGAGGCGGACCATTGCGGCTGGCTGCTGCTGGCATCGTGCTGGGTGAGCTGGACGGGCGTGGGTTTGGCCGCCTTCAGGTCGATCATCCACAGCTGCGTGATGCCGCGGTTCTTGTCCATATTGGTGGCGCGCACGGTGTACACCACGCGGCTTGCATCGGGCGACAGCGCTGGGCTGCCGACGCGGTCCATGCTCGCCAGGTCTTCGATGGTGAGGCCGCGCGGGGCGGCAACTGCACTGGTAGCTGCCGCGACGGCGGCGCCCAGTACCAGCAGGCGTAAGGTCATTCGGGATCTCCGGTCTGTTATCAAATCTGCCAGCTTGGTCGCCGGCAAACGGGGATGATACTGTAATATTTCGCGCATGGAGATCAACGCGAAAAAAATTGCGGTCTGGGGCCTGACCGGGGCTACTGCGGCCCTGTGCGCGGGTGCGGTGCTGGTGACGCAGACCTGGTATTCGAAGCCGCTCAAACTGGAGTGGTTTTATATGCGCGCCTTCGCCTCGGCCGCCTTGAAAAGCCCGGAGATGATGTCGCAACTGCGCGTGCTGCCCGGCTGGCTCGATTTCCATAGCACGCGTCTGGATGATGAGTCGCCCGGGCGCCGGCAGGAAATCCTGCAGGACATGCGCGACAACCTGGCCATGCTGGACCGCTACGACCGCAATGCGCTGGGACGCGAGGCGCAGCTGTCCTACGACACCTTGCACTACTACCTGACCAACAAGATCGAGGGCGGCCGTTTCTACCTGCACGACTTCCCGGTCAACCAGATGCACGGCCTGCAAAGCGCGCTGCCTGAATTCATGGCCGACGTGCACCAGGTCACCACGCGCGGCGAGGCCGAGGACTATATCGCCCGCCTGCACAAGTTCCCGCGCAAATTCGAGCAATTGCTTGAACTGCTGCGCGCGCAGGAGGCGGCCGGCATCCAGCCGCCGCAATTCCTGGTCGAGAAGGTGCTGCTGCAAATGCACGGCTTTGCCGGGCGGCCGGCGCGCGAGAATATGCTGTACACCAGCTTCAAGTCGAAGCTGGAGGCGATCCCGCTGGCCGATATGGATGAGAAAGTGCGCGCTGAATTGCTGCAGGGCGCGGCCGATGCAATCCAGAGGAGCGTCTATCCCGCCTACGCGGAACTGGTGCGCCATTTCGTTGCCTTGCAGGGGCGCGTCAGCCGCAACAACGGCGCCTGGTCGCTGCCGAATGGCGAGGAATACTACGCCTGGTGCGTGCGCCACCATACCTCCACCAACCTGACCCCGCAGCGCGTGCATGAACTGGGCCTGGCCGACGTGGAGCGCGTGAGCGGCATCATGGACCGCTTGCTGGCCGAGCAGGGGCTGGAGCAGGGCACGGTGGGCGAGCGCATGCAAAGCCTGATGCGCGACCCGCGCTACCGTTTCCCGGATACGGAGGAGGGCCGCAAAGCCATGCTGGCGGAGTACCGCGCCATCATGCAGGAGGCCGAGGAAAAGCTGTCCAGCGCCTTCCTCGTGCATCCGAAGACGGCGATCGAAGTGCGTCCCGCGCCGACCCAGTCGGCCGCCACCGCGCCCACCGCTTATTACATCCCCGGCGCGCTGGATGGCACGCGGCCCGGCGTGTTCTACGCGAACATGCGCTCGCTGAACGATATTCCGCGCTTCGGCATGCGCAGCACCGTGTTCCACGAAGTCATGCCGGGCCACCATTTCCAGGTATCGCTGGCGCAGGAAATGAAGGGCGTGCCTTTCTTCCGCCGCGTCATTTCCTTCTCCGCCTACCAGGAGGGCTGGGGCCTGTACGCCGAACGCCTGGCCTCGGAGATGGGCCTGACGCCGCAGCCGCTCGACCAACTGGGCCGCCTGCGCGATGAAATGATGCGCGCGGTGCGGCTGGTGGTCGATACCGGCATCCACTACAAGCGCTGGTCGCGCGAGGAGGCCATCGCGTATATGGTGGAGAACACCGGCATGGCGCCCAAGGAGGCGAGCGTCGAAGTGGAGCGCTATTTCGTCTCGCCCGGGCAGGCCCTGGCCTATAAGGTGGGCCAGCTGACCATCCTCGGCCTGCGCGAGCACGCGCGCAGGGAGCTGGGCGACAAATTCGACCTGAAGGAATTCCACCACGAGATCCTGGGCCACGGCGCCTTGCCGATGACGGTGCTGGAGCGGGTGGTGGAAGACTGGATCGCAAAACGACAAGGGCATTGACATCGTTTACTTAAATGCTAATATATCGGACATCGATATACCGATGGCCGATATATGAAGAAGCTTGTCTGGAAATTCAAATGGTTCTGGGATGACGCCGACCACACCTTCGAGCGCTGGCTGGAGCAAAAGGCGCGCGAGGGCCTGCACCTGAAGCGCGTGCACGCCATGCGCATGCTCTTCGCGTTCGAGCGCGGCCAACCCGCCGCAGTGAATTACCGCATCGACTTCCGCCTGACCCGCGCCGACGCCCATTACCTGCAGTTGTTCGAGGACGCCGGCTGGCAGCGCGTGGACGAGCAGTTGGGCTGGCAGTTCTGGCGCGCGCCGGCCGGCACCGCGCGCACGACCGAAATCTTCACCGACGCCGAGTCGATGGGGCGCAAGTACAAATACCTGATCGGGCTGTTCGTCGTGCCGCTCCTGCTGCAACTGCCGTACACGGTCAAACATCTCAGCAGCGGCAGGCCCGGTCTCATTGCCATGGTGGTCGGCCTGCATGCGCTGTGCTTCTATTGCGTGGCGCGGCTGGTCAAGCGCTTGCGAAGTTTGCGTAGTCCCGGGGCCTGATCGCCCACAACCTATTCTTACCCGAGGAGTTAACGAATGAAATTGCGAGTTTCATGGTCGGCGCTCGTCCTGACGCTGGCCGCACTGCTGGCGCTGGACGCCAAGGCGGCCGCCCAGCCTGGGCGCGGCTGTCACCTGCGCGGCAGCGAGGAATCCCTGCGCTGCCACGCTATCAATGTACCGCTCGACCCGCAGCGCAAGGAAGCGGGCCAGCTCAAGCTGCATGTGGCGGTGGCGCCGGCTTTCCGCCCGATTCCGAACAGCGATCCGGTGTTTGTGCTGGCTGGCGGCCCGGGCGAGGCCGGTTCGGACGTGGTGGCACTGCTGGAATCCACCTTCAAGCGCTTGCGCGCCACGCGCGATATCGTCTTTATCGACCAGCGCGGCACGGGCCTGTCCGGCAAGCTGCGTTGCGACGACCCGCAGCTGGACGATGCGGCCACCGAAAGCCAGATGACCGCCGCGATCGGCAAATGCCTGTCCGCGATCAAGCAGCCGCTTAACTTGTACACCACCGCCAACGCCGCCGCCGATATCGAACAGGTGCGCCTGGCGCTGGGCTATGGCAAGGTGAACATCTTCGGCGGCTCCTACGGCACCCGACTGGGGCAGCATTATGCGCGCAGTTATCCAGCCAGCGTGCGCACCCTGATCCTGGATGGCGTGGCCGCGCCGGAGCAGGTGATCCCGGCCGCCGCGCAGGATGCCCAGCAAGCCCTGGACGGTATCTTCAAACGCTGCGCCGAGGACAAGGCTTGCGCCGCGGCTTATCCGCAGCTTGCCAAGGAATTCGAGACTGTGCTGGCGCGCGTCAACGCCGGATCGGTCAAGCTGGACTTCGCCCACCCGCGCAATATGAAGCGCCTGCAGCTGCCGCTGACCAACCTGCGCTTCGTGTCGGTGATCCATTCCACGCTGTACTCGCCGCATGACAGCCAGCGCCTGCCGTACATCATCCACAACGCGTATGAAGGCAACTGGGGCCCGTTCCTGGCGCGCGCCTACGTCACCACCGACTACTCGCCGGAAGGCCTGATCGCCATGCCGCTGCACCTGGCCGTGGTCTGCAGCGAAGACATCCCGCGCCTGACCGAAGAGGCACGTGTGGCCGATGAACGCGGTTCCTTCCTGCGCGGCCACGCTGGCCGTATCGCCAGCCTGTGCCCGCTGCTGAAAGTGCCCGCCGCGCCGGCGCAGGCAGTGAGCCAGATCAGCGCGCCGACCTTGCTCCTGTCCGGCGCCCAGGACCCGGTCACGCCGCCGCGCCGCGCCGAAAGCGCCGCCAAGGCCATGAGCAAGGCCAAGCACATCGTGGTCGCCAATGCCGGCCATGGCGTGTCGCGCCTGGGCTGCGTGCCGCGCCTGATGCGCGAATTCCTCGATAAACCGGAAGCGAATGTGGACAGCAGCTGCCTGCGCGAGATCGCACCGATCCCGTTCCAGCTTGGCCACGCCGGCGCCAAACCCTGAAAGGACGCAAGATGATCCACGTAGAAGACGTACATAAGAGCTTTGGCGATTTCGCTGCGCTGGCGGGCGTCAGCTTCACCGTGGCCGACGGCCGCGCCACCGCGCTGCTCGGCCCGAACGGCGCCGGCAAGACCACGCTGATGCGCACCCTGGTTGGGCTGCTCAAACGCGACCGGGGCTCGGTCAGCATCGACGGCGTCGATCCGGATAAGGACCCGATGGGCGCGCGCCGCAGCATCGGCCTGTTGACCGACCAATTCGGCCTGTACGAACGCCTGACCACGCGCGAATACCTGGAGTATTTCGGCCAGATCAACCGCATGGACAAAGCCGCCATCAAGCAGCGCATCGAGGAAGTGACCGAGCTGCTCGGCCTGGGCGAGTTCCTGGAGCGTAACTGCAAGGGCTTCTCGCAAGGCCAGCGCATCAAGGTGGCCCTGGCGCGCACCTTGCTGCACCGCCCGCGCAACCTGCTGCTGGACGAACCGACCCGCGGCCTGGACGTGATGAGCACGCGCGCCCTGCGCCGCGCCCTGACCAAGCTGCGCGAGGAGGGCTGCTGCATCATCCTGGCCACCCACGTCATGCAGGAGGTGACGCATTTGTGCGACGACGTGATCGTGATCGCGAACGGCAAAACGGTAGCGCAGGGCACTCCGCTGCAGCTTTGTGAACAAACTGGTATCGCCAACCTGGAAGACGCTTTCGTCCACCTGGTCGGCACGGAAGAGGGGATCGCAGCATGATGCCGCAATTTTTAGTCGTAATGAAAAAAGAGCTGGTCGAGGCGATCCGCGACAAGCGCACCCTGAACATGCTGCTGATGTTCGTGTTCATGTATCCCGCCATGGTCGGCTTCATGCTGCACATGCAGATCAAGCGCGGCACCAGCACCGAGAAGGTCGGCATCGACATGGTGGTGGTGGGCGCGGCGCAGGCGCCCAACCTGGTCAACTACCTGACCCAGAAAAACGTCAACGTCACGCCGAAAGAGAGCATGAGCGAGGCCGACATCGCCAAGCTGCTGAGCGAGAAGAAGACTGCCGCCGTGCTGAAACTGGGCGAGAAGTTCAGCGAATACTACGAAGACCTGCGCCCGGCGCCGCTGGAGCTGTGGTTCGATTCCTCGGTGGAGAAAGCGTCCCAGCGGCGCGAGCTGGAAACCATGCTGCGCGAATACGGCAACGGCATCGCAGGCGCGCGCCTGCTGGCGCACGGCGTTTCGCCGGCCACGCTGTCGCCGCTTGCGCTGCAACGCTACGACACGGCGGATAGCACGACGCGCTCCAATACCCGCATCGGCATGTTCCTCGGCATGTTCTTTGTACCGGCCTGCATCTTCGGCCTGGCGGCGGCGATCGACAGCACCGCCGGCGAACGCGAACGCCGCTCGCTGGAAGTGCTGATCTCGCAGCCGATGCGCGCTTTCGACCTGGTGGCCGGCAAGTGGCTGGCGGCATCCGCGCTGGCGGCGATCGGCCTGGCGTTTGAGCTGGGGGTGGCGCACGCGGTGCTGAAATACCTGCCGCTGGAAGAAATCGGCCTGTCGTGGCGTGTGGATATCCCGATGCTGCTGCTGGTGATTGCCACCGCGATTCCGCTGTGCCTGATGATTGGCGCGCTGCAGGTGGCGATGGCGATGAATTCGCGCACTTTCAAGGAAGCGCAGGCCACGGCGGGTATCGTGACCTTCATCCCGATGCTGCCGGTGTTTATCGTGCCGGCGCTGGACCTGACCACCAAGGACTGGATGTACGCGGTGCCGCTGCTGGGCAACCAGACCATGTTCCAGGCCATGGCCACCGGCCAGTCGCTGGGCGTGATGCCCTACCTGCTGGCCTGCGCCTTGCCGCTGGTGCTGGCGTTTGCGGCGGTCGCTTTCGCAACGCGCCGCATGTCGAGCGAGAAGTACGTGCTGGGCGTGTAATGTTGCAGAAAAAATGGGGACGTACCCCATTTTTTCGCGCAGCGAAAAATGGGGTACGTCCCCATTTTTTACTCGGTTACAGCAGGTGCTTGCCGAGCGCTTCCAGGCGCTCGAAGTAGGCGGTCATGTCCAGCTCTTTGCGGGCCACGCCGCTGCGCATGGCGGCTTGGGCGATCTTCGGCGTGACGGTCGGCAGCAGGCGGTCGTCCAGCAGGCCTGGCACCACGTAGTCTTTGCCGAAGCGGGCATCGCTGCGCGCCAGGCCGGCCAGGGCGGTCACGCAGGCGCGCTTCATTTCCTGGTTGATGGTGGTGGCGCCGGTGTCCAGCGCGGCGCGGAACAGGTAGGGGAAGCACAGCGCGTTGTTGATCTGGTTCGGGTAGTCCGAACGGCCGGTGGCGATGATCGCGTCCGGCGCCACTTCACGCACCAGTTCCGGGCGCAGTTCCGGTTCCGGATTGGCCAGGGTGAAGACGATCGGCTGCTTGGTCATGCGCTGCACGTCGGCTTGCGACAGCACGCCAGGACCGGAGACGCCCAGGAAGACGTCGGCGCCCTCCATCACGTCGGACAGGGTGGTGGCGCTGGTGTCCTGCGCCCAGTCGGCTTTCTCGCCGCTCAGGTTGCGCGCCTTGGACAGCACGCCTTTCGAGTCGCAGACGAAGATATTCTCGCGGCGCGCGCCGATATCCACCAGCAGTTCCAGGCAGGCGATGGCCGCCGCACCGGCGCCGGAGCACACGATCTTCACGTTGGCGATATCGCGGCCGGTCATCTCCACTGCGTTCAGCATGCCGGCGCCGACCACGATGGCGGTGCCGTGCTGGTCGTCGTGGAACACCGGGATGCTCAGGCGTTCGCGCAGCTTGCGCTCGATGTAGAAGCACTCCGGCGCTTTGATGTCTTCCAGATTGATGCCGCCGAAGGTAGGGTGCATGGCGGCGATGATGTCGACCAGCTTGTCCGGATCGGTTTCGTCCAGTTCGATATCGAAGGAATCGATGCCGGCGAATTTCTTGAACAGGATGGACTTGCCTTCCATGACCGGTTTGCCGGCCAGCGCGCCGATATTGCCCAGGCCCAGAACGGCGCTGCCGTTGGTGATGACGGCGACCAGGTTGCCCTTGGCGGTGTACTCATACGCCAGCGCCGGATCGCGCGCGATTTCCATGCAAGGCGCGGCTACGCCGGGCGAGTAGGCCAGGGCCAGGTCGTCCTGGTTGGCGACGCTTTTGGTCACGGCAATGGCCACTTTGCCGGGGCTGCCGGCCTTGTGGTATTCCAGTGCCTTTTGTTCAAGACTGCTCATACTGCTTCTCCTTTTGTTCTGCGAAAAACGCCCGCTACAGGCCTTGCGGCCGGTGCGGGCGTATGCTGCTGGGCGCTACGCGGGCGCCCGGCTTGCTATGTGATTATGGGTACAGGCCACGAACTTCGCGGGCAGCCAGCACGCGGGTGCATGCCAGGATGAAGGTTGCGGTACGCAGCGAAACCTTCTTCTCTTGCGACACTTCCCACACGGAGTTGAATGCGTCCTGCATGATGCGGGTCAGGCGGGCGTTGATCTCTTCCTCGCTCCAGAAGAAGGAGGAGAAGTCCTGCACCCACTCAAAGTACGATACGGTCACGCCGCCGGCGTTGCACAGCACGTCCGGAACGATCAGGATGTCTTTTTCGTTCAGGATGTCGTCCGCTTCCGGAGTGGTCGGGCCGTTGGCGCCTTCCAGGATGATCTTGGTGCGGATCTGGCCGGCGTTCTTGGCGGTGATCTGCTGTTCCAGCGCTGCCGGAACCAGGATGTCGGACTCGATGCCCCAGAAGGAATCGCGGTCCTGGGTTGCTTCCGCACCGGCGAAGCCAGCGACGCCGCCGGTTTCCGCTACGTGCTTGTGCAGTTCAGCCACGTTCAGGCCGCCCTGGTGCACCACGGTGCCGGTGTGATCCTGCACGGCGATGATCTTGGCGCCAGCGTCAGCGAACATGTTGGCAGCGATGCCGCCCACGTTGCCGAAGCCCTGGATGGCGATGCGTGCGCCCTGGATGGCGACGCCGCGCTTGGCTGCCGCTTCACGGCCGGTCACGAACACGCCGCGGCCGGTTGCTTCGCGACGGCCCAGCGAGCCGCCCATCGAGATTGGCTTGCCGGTAACCACGCCGGTCGACAGGTTACCTTCGATCATGGCGTAGGAGTCCATCATCCATGCCATCACCTGTTCGTTGGTGTTGACGTCCGGTGCCGGGATATCCTTGGTCGGGCCGATGATCAGGCTGATCTCGCTGGTGTAGCGGCGGGTCAGGCGCTGCAGTTCGCCTTTGGACAGGGTCTTAGGGTCGACACGGATGCCGCCCTTTGCGCCACCGTATGGCACGTTGACGGCGGCGTTTTTCACCGTCATCCATGCCGAAAGAGCCATCACTTCGGACAGGGTCACGTCCTGGTGGAAGCGCACGCCGCCTTTACCTGGGCCGCGCGACATATTGTGTTGCACGCGGTAGCCCTCGTAGTGGGCAATGGTACCGTCATCACGCTCGATCGGCACGTCGACAACCAGGATGCGCTTTGGACGCTTCAGGGTTTCCACCCAGCGGGACAGGCCGCCCAGGTGAGGAGTGACGCGGTCGATCTGTTTCAGGTACTGGCCCCATGGACCGAGATCGTCGGCGTTGAGGTAGGAAGGCAAGGCGTGGTTGGTCATTGTGTGACTCGCTTGAGTTGTTCGGTAACGCGGCGAATATTATTCCTGTGCAATTCCCGAGGCCAATGCCGAGTGCGCATCCGGTTATGCAAAATTTGCATAACCTTGGTTTTGGTAGTGGAACTACAACCCCGCTAACCCCGGTAAACCTGGGTCAGACCCAAGGGTCTGACCCTTGGGTCTGACCCGGGTTTACCGGGGTTAGCGGTCCGAAGCCGGCAGCCGCCGCTTCGCCGATGCCGGTTTCTGGCGCTCGGCCAAATGCTCCCACAGCCGCCCCACGATCGCCTTCCCCGGCCGCTGCGCGCTCGGCCGCTCACGATACAGCCGGATCTCCATCTCGATCCCCCACTCAGCGCGCCCGCCATCGGCCGGCGCCAGCTGCTTCTGCTTGACCTCCCGCGTCACCGCCGACTCAGGCAAAAACGCGATCCCGCGCCCCTCCAGTGCCATCATCTTCAACCCTTCCGCCATATCGGTTTCGTAGTGGGTCTCAAAATGCAGCGACTGCTTCGCATCCGACATCACCAAGTCAACCATGCGCCCCAGGTACGCATTGGTGGTGTAGGAAAGGAAGGGCAGCGGCGCCGCCTTCCGGCCCGGCAGCGCAAACTCCGGCTGCTTCGCCTTATCGCAGCGCGCATACGCACGCAGCGCCTCGCGCCCCAGCACCAGCATGTCGTAGCGCCCCGGGTCCAGCTGCACCGGCTGGCGCGGATGGTGGTAGCACAGCAGCAGGTCGCAACCGCCTTCCACCAGCTGCAGCACCGCATCGTGCACGTTCAGCGCCATCAGGCGCGAATTGATCGGCGCGAAGTCCTCCTCCAGCTGCGTGATCCACTTCGGCACAAAGGTCAGCGACAAGGTGTGCGGCACCGCCAGGTCGATACTGTTCTGCGCCGCCGCCCGTTTGCCGCGCAACAGCTCGCGCACGCCGTTGATCTGGCTAAGCATTTCCAGCGCCTGCTCGTAGAACACCAGCCCGGCCGGCGTCACGCGCGTCGGGTAGGAGGTGCGGTCGATCAGGTCCATGCCGAGCCAGTTCTCGAGCGACTGGATGCGCCGCGAGAACGCCGGCTGCGTCACGTGGCGCAGCTGCGCCGAGCGGCTGAAACTATTCGTTTCCACCAGCGAGATAAAGTCTTCAAGCCATTTGGTTTCCATGGTCGCAATCCTAAGCGGTAACGATGCGGCGCATCGGGGTAAACAACAGCGCGAGCGTAGCGCAAAGCACCAGCACGGCGCCAGCGCCGGCGAACATTTGCGGCAGCGTCACATGCAGCATGATCCAGCCGGTGGCGGCGGACGACAGCGGCGCCAGGCCGAACAGGATGAACATGAAGATGCTCATGGTGCGCCCCATCATCTGCGGCTGTACGCGTTTTTGTATCCAGGTGAAGACCGCCACCTGCACCAGCCCCACCAGCGCGCCGAGGGACAGCAGCAGCACGCCGCCTTGCCAGGCCGCCGTGATCAGACCGAGCGGAATGACCAGCAAGCCCGCCATGGCGTCCACGCCCAAGGCCAGCAGGCCAATGCGCAGCGGCTTGCCGGCATGGCGTTTCGCGCTCATGCCGGAGAAGGCCATCCCCGCCAGCATGCCTGCGCCGTGCGCCGCCATCAGCATGCCGAAAGCGGAGCCGTCGTGCAGGCGCTCTTTGGCCAGCACCGGCAACGCCACCTGCATGGTTCCGCCGATCAGTACCGAGACCAGGCCCCAATAGGCGAAGCAGGTGCGCATTTCCACGTCGCGCCAGACCGCGAGCAAGCCTTCGCCGACGGCGCGCAAGACATTGTGCACTACCGCTTGCGGGGCGCCGGGCAACGGCGCCACCTTCGACAAGGTCCACGCGGAGACGAGGAAGGTGAGGCTGTCGAAGGCGAACGCCAGGCCCAGTGCGAACATGCCGCTTGGCCCGCCGCCTGCATGGCCGCCCATAGCCAGCAGCAGCGCGGCCAGCAACGGACCCGCCAGCATGCCGACCTGGCGCACGCCCATCAGGGCGCCGTTCGCCGCCTGCAGCAATTCCGGGGGAATGGCGCGCGGCATGATCGAGGAGCCCGAGGGATAGGCAAAGGCCTGCGCCAGGCCGATGCCGAGCGAGAGCGCGTACACCAGCGGCAGCGTGGCGGCACCGGCCAGGGTCAGCGCCGCCAGAGCGCCCAGCAGCAAAGCGCTGGCGTACTTGGTCAGCATGAAGACGCGCTGCGGCGAATAGCGGTCGACCAGCGCGCCGCCAAGCAGGATGAATATCGCGCGCGGCGCACCCAGCAAGGCCAGCACCAGGCCGAGCGAGAGCGGGTCGCCGGTCAGCATCAGTACCAGCCAGGGCAGGGCGATCAGGGTGAACTGGTCGCCCAGCATGGAGAGGATGCCGCCCGCCATCAGCCAGCGGAAATTGGCATTGGTTTTCAGGCTGGGCCTCATTGCTTGTGACCTGTCAGGTTGGCCAGCACCGCGTTCAGCGGCGCCAGCTCCTCATCGCTGGAATGGCGCATCAGGTCGGCCGCGTATTCGGCGGCGGTGCGCTGGGCGTTATCCAGCAGCGCGTGGCCGGCGGCGGTGATGACGGCGTAGCCGACGCGCGCATCGCGTTCGTCGGCCTGGCGCGCCACCCAGCCGGTTTTCTCCAGCGGCAGCAGGGTGCGCGTCACGCCGGATGCGGTCAGCCCCAGGCGCTCGGCCAGGTCAACGCGGCGCAGGCGACCGCCCGGCGCGTTGGCCAGGCTTTGCAGCAGGGTGAAGTCGCTGAAACTCAGGCCGTGGTGGCCGCCCAGGACCGTATCCAGGCGGCGGATGATGGTGGCGTGGGCGCGCGCCAGGCGCAGGCAAAACTCGAGTGCGTTATCCATGACTATTCATTGAAAAGTGCTTGAGTGGTCAAGTATATAGAAACTTCTTTCCGCGCGCCATAAAAACATGGAATCGGCGTCAGCGGTAAGCTGGAAGCTATGAACCAACGCCGATCCTTCCTCAAGAGTTCCGTCGCCGTGGCCTCGGCCTTGGCCCTGCCGTCCATGGCCCGCGCCGCCATTGCCGCGCCGCACGAGCGCAGCCTGCGCTTTTACAACACGCATACCGGCGAGACTTTGCGCACCATGTTCTGGGCGGATGGCCAGTTCATTCCGGAGGCGCTGCAGGACATCAACCGCCTGCTGCGCGACCACCGCAACGACAAGGTGGCGCCGATCGATACCGAACTGCTGCTCCTGCTGGACCGCGTCAGCGCCCAGTTCAGCAACCATGAAGTGATCCATGTGATTTCGGGCTATCGCTCGCCGGAGAGCAACCGCAAGCTGGCGGAGGCCAGCGGCGGGGTGGCGAAGCACAGCATGCACCTGGAAGGGAAGGCGATCGATGTGCGCATCCCCGGGCGTGAGTTGGGGCGCCTGCACAAGGCGGCCCTGGCGCTCAAGGGCGGCGGCGTGGGTTACTACCCGACCTCACAGTTCGTGCATCTGGACACGGGGCGCGTGCGTCACTGGTAACCAAGCAGCGGGTAGGGATTGATTGGTTTGCCCTGCCACCAGTTCTTTTCCGGTCCCAGCTCATACATGGCGAAGTGCAGGTGCGGCGTGGCCGGATCGGCATTGCCGGTGGCGCCGACGTAGCCGATGACATCGCCGCGCCGCACGTGCTGGCCTTCGATGAGCGTGTCCGCATAGCGCTCCAGGTGGGCATAGTAGTAGGAGTATTTTTCGCTGGGGTCGAACTGGTAGATGGTCAGACCGCCCGGCTTGCTGTTGAACAGCTTAACCACGCGCCCGTCCGCCACCGCATGGACGGGCGTGCCGGCCGGCGCCACGATGTCGAGCGCTTCATGCATCCGTTCATCGCCGCGCGGCTGGCTGTAGGTGTCGCGGAGTTGCGCCGGTTTCACGCCGGCCACGGGGATCAGCAGGGACGTGCCGCCGCCGCTGCTTTCCGCCACGTGCATGCCGGCCAGCGCGTCGCCGGATGCCTTGCCGGCGCCGGCGACGCGCGGTTTGCTGTCGCCCGTTTCCGCAGCACTGATGGCCGCTGTTTTTGGGCTGTCGAGCGGCACGCGGCTAAGCAGCAGCAACGTCCCTGCCGAGCCCAGTACGATGCCGACCACCAGTGTCCCGAATATACCCAAAGGCCTCATGGCGCGCTCCTTCACTCTTGCAGCACGACTGGCGTTCCCGGCCCCACCGCATCGGCCACGCGCGCCGCGTCCCAATTGGTAAGCCGGATGCAGCCGTGCGACTGTGTTTTGCCGATCTTGCCCGGCTCCGGGGTGCCGTGGATGCCGTAATGGTCGATCGACAGGTCAATCCACACCACGCCAACCGGATTGTTCGGCCCTGGCGGGATGGTGGCCTTGCTGTCACCCGGCCGCGCATCCCAGAAGAGCTTGGGGTTGTAGTGGAAGGGCGGGTTGCGCGCCACGCCATTCACCTTCCATTGCCCGACCGGCAGCGGATCGTGCTCGCTGCCCGTGGTGGCGGGCATTTGCGCGAGCACGCGCCCGTCCGCATCGAGCAGGGACAAGGTGCCGTCGCTGCGGTCCACCACGATGCTTGCCGCTTTTGGCAAGGCGCGCGCCGCAGCGGTATTCGGCACCATGATTTGTGCGCCCGCCTGTGCGAAATCCTTGCCGGGATTGAGCTTGCGCAGTAGCCCCGGGCTGGCGTGGAAGCGTTCGCCGAGCGCCTCCGCCACGTCGGCGAAACCCAGCGCCTGCAATGTCGCCTTCTCCGCCATATCCTCCGGCACCGGCGCGAAGGGCCCGGCCACATCGGCCTCGCTCACGGTGTAGGCGGCCAGCACCGGCTGGCCATCGTCCAGCGCCGCCAGCGTCGCCTGGTCCGGCTTGCCCGTTTCCGGCAAGCCGCGCGCACGCTGGAAGCCCAGCAAGGCTTGCCGCATATTGCTGCCGGCAGCACCATCGACCTGGCCCGGCGAAAAATTGGTCCGATCCAGCAGCACTTGGGCGCGCACGATGGGGGAGGGCGAATCCGTGGCGGCGTGCGCGCCCGTGCTGGCTAACAGGAAGGCAATCAGGATGGATCTCATGCCCGCAGTGTCGCGCTGAATGGGGCGCCGCTCTGTTCGCTGACGTACAAATGAAAAAGGCCGCCAGGTTACCCCAGGCGGCCTTAGGAGACAGGGTCAGACCCTCCGGGCCTGACTCTGGTTTCCAGGTTTTACGGTTTAACGGTCACCCCAAGGACGACGCGGCGCATCGGCGCGCGGGCCCTTGAAGCCGCCGGCATCGCGATCACGGTTGCGGAAAGTGCTTTCGCCGCGTTCGCGGGAGCCAGCGCCTTCCTTGCGGAAGCCGCCTTCGGCCGGACGCTCGGCGCGGAAGCTGCCCTCAGGGCGGAAACCACCGCCAGCCGGACGCTCGGCACGGAAACCGCCTTCAGCACGGTAGCCGCCTTCGTTGCGATTGCGGAAGCCGCCTTCGTTGCGATCGCCGCCACGGAAGCCGCCTTCGGTACGGAAGCCGCCTTCTTTACGCTCGCCGCCGAAGGAGTTGCCTTCGCTGCGATAGTGGCCGCCTTCCGGACGCGGGTTCGAGAACGAGCGCTGGCCCGGCTTGGCGTTGCGGCCATCGCCTGGTTTCCAGCTTGGACGGCCGGCGGCGCGTGGCGCTGCGGCGCGCTTAGGCTCGTAGCCCTCAACCACTTCCACCGGAATCGGTTGACGGGTCAGGCGCTCGATGCGGCGCACCAGCATGTTTTCCGCGTGGTTCACCAGCGAAACTGCGACACCGTTGCGGCCAGCGCGACCGGTACGGCCAATGCGGTGCACGTAGTCCTCAGGGAACTTAGGCAGGTCGTAGTTGAACACGTGGGTGATGTTCGGCACGTCGATACCGCGTGCAGCGACGTCGGTCGCTACCAGCACCTTCACGTTGCCGCGGCGCAGGCCGTCCAGGGTGCGGTTACGCGCGCCCTGGTGCATGTCGCCGTGCAGCGCAGCGGCGGAGAAGCCGGCGATGTTCAGGCGGTCGGCGATGGTGTCGGCATCGCGCTTGGTGGCGGTGAAGACCACCGCCTGGTCCATGGTTTCGTCGCGCAGCAGGTGGTCCAGCAGGCGGTTCTTGTGCGACAGGTCGTCCACGAAGTGCACGCGCTGCGAGATGTTCTCGTGCTTGGTGGTGGTGCCGTTGATCTTGATGGTCTGCGGATCCTTGGTGATGCGGCGGGCCATGCTGCCTACCACGCCTTCCAGGGTTGCCGAGAACAGCATGGTCTGGCGCGAATCAGGGGTGGCGGCGACGATCTTGTCGATGTCTTCGATGAAGCCCATGTCCAGCATGCGGTCGGCTTCGTCCAGCACCAGGATCTGCAGCTGGGAGAAGTCGATCTTGCCCTGCTCCATATGGTCGATCAGGCGGCCCGGGGTGGCGACCAGGATTTCAGGATTCTTCGCCAGCAGTTGCATCTGCTTCGGGTAAGGCATGCCGCCCAGGATCGCCACCGCGCGGATATGGCGCAGGTTGGAGCAGTACTTGTCGGTATTGGTGGTGACCTGCAGGGCCAGTTCGCGGGTCGGGGTCAGCACCAGCATTTTTGGCTGTGCCGGGCGGAAGCGTGGACGCTCGCCACGGGCGCGCGCCGACTGTGCTTCCTGGGCTGCGGTCTTGCCGGCTGGACCGGACGCGCCGGCTTCCGCCAGGCGATGCAGTGAAGGCAGCATGAAGGCTGCGGTCTTGCCGGAGCCAGTTTGCGAGGAAACCAACAGGTCCTGGCCAGCCATCGCCGCAGGCAATGCCTGCTCCTGGACCGGGGTCGGCTTCGTGTAGCCGGAGGCGGTCAGTGCGTTGAGGAGGGACGTGTTGAGACCAAGTGCTTCAAAAGTCATGTATATCTTTCGTAAAAAGCGAAAAAAAGCTACGCTAAACCAAAACGAAACGACTCTATTTTGTATAGAAATTTCGGCACAAAAGCTTTGCGCCGGGACGGTGTCATTGGACTACGACACGCAAGGCGGGGGGGCTTTTTAAAGCGGCATCCAGTGTTTGGGGATGCGGCGGTAGGTTCGCGAAGCTGCTGTTTGTGTTTTTATTACAGCTGCGTTAAGTGTGTTGCAGCGCACAAGAAGTGAATTATACATGAATTCGCCGCTCGGCGGTAGATTTATGCTGGCGTTTGCGGCAGAGCAATATTGTAGCGTTAGTCGTCCGGCGGCGCTTCGCGCGACGCCTTCACTTTGATGCCCCGGCGCGCCAGTGACTCGCGCAGCAGGAACTCGATTTCCGCGTTCACGCTGCGCAAGTCCTGGGCGGCCAGGCGCTGCAATTCCTCCCACAGGGCGGGATCGATACGCAGCGGGAAGGCTTTTTTGCCGGGGCTGGCCATGGTGCTTAGTTATATAGGGTGCCGGTGTTGACGATGGGCTGGGTCTCTTTGTCCGAACACAGCACCACCAGCAGGTTGCTGACCATGGCGGCTTTGCGTTCCGTATCCAGCTCGACGATTTCGCGTTCAGCCAGGCTTTGCAGCGCTGCCTCCACCATGCTCACCGCGCCGTGCACGATGCGGGTGCGGGCACTGACGATCGCTTCCGCCTGCTGCCGGCGCAGCATGACTTGGGCGATTTCGGGCGCGTAAGCCAGGTGGGTTAATTTGGCATCGATCGTCTCCACGCCGGCGGCGCGGAAGCGTTCCTGCAATTCGGTCTTGAGCGCCTGCGACACTTCATCCATCCCGGAGCGCAGCGTCAATTCTCCCTGCGCCAGGTCCTCGCCGTCATCGTAGGCATAGCGCGAGGCCAGGTGGCGGATGGCCGCTTCCGCCTGCACCGCCACGTAACGCTCAAAATCATCGACATCGAAGATCGCCTGCGCCGTATCCTGCACGCGCCACACAATCGCCGCCGAAATCTCGACCGGATTACCGCGCTTGTCGTTCACCTTCAAGGTTGGCGCATTCAGGTTGCGCGCGCGCAGTGACAGGCGCTGCTTGCGGTAGAGAGGGAAGGCCCAGCGCAGGCCCTCGCTGCGGTCGGTGCCGATGTATTGGCCAAACAAGGTGAGCAGGGCGCTTTCATTCGGCTGCAGCATATAGAGCCCGGGCGCCAGGAATATCGCCAGCAGCACACAAAGTCCAGCCAGCAATGGCTGGAATGCGCGCGCCATCAGGAACGCGAGGATCGCCAGCATAACCACCACGGTCAATACCAGATATCCACTGTAAGACGAGAACGGCTTTTCGTTACGGGTCATGATCAATCCCAAGAGGTTAAATCAAAGTGATATCACTTTAGTCTCACCTTGCTGAGTTGTCAAATTAAAAAAATTCGGGGTCAGGTCTGACAATCGGACATTTTGTCCGATTGTCAGACCTGACCCCGAATTTTGACCTTGAGTTTTTTACTCGTAGTCGCTGGAGTTCAGGCCCATGACGTGCGAGAAGCCGCCGTCGACGTACATGATGTCGCCGGTGATGCCGGAGGACAGGTCGGACAGCAGGAAGGCGGCGGCGTTGCCGACTTCTTCAATGGTCACGTTGCGGCGCAGCGGGGCGTGGCCGGCGGCGAAGCCGAGCAGCTTGCTGAAGTCTTTGATGCCGGAGGCTGCCAGGGTCTTGATCGGGCCGGCGGAAATGCCGTTGGAACGGATGCCGTGCTGGCCCAGGTTCTCGGCCAGGTAACGCACGGACGCTTCCAGCGATGCCTTGGCCAGGCCCATGGTGTTGTAGTAAGGGATCGCGCGCACCGCGCCCAGGTAGGACAGGGTCAGCACGGAGGAGCCTGGCTTCAGCAGCGGCAGGGCGGCTTTCACCATGGCCGGGAAGCTGTAAGCGGAAATGTCGTGGGCGATGCGGAAGTTTTCACGCGACAGGCCGTCCAGGAATTCGCCGGCAATCGCTTCGCGCGGGGCGAAGCCGATGGCGTGTACGAAACCGTCCAGGCTGTCCCAGCTCTTGGCCAGGTCGGTGAACAGGTTGGCGATCTGCTCGTCGCTGGAGACGTCGCAGTCGAAGACCAGATTGCTGCCGAATTCGGCGGCGAATTCAGTGATGCGGTCTTTGAAGCGCTCGCCAACGTAGGTGAAAGCCAGTTCGGCGCCTTCGCGGTGGGCTGCTTTGGCAATGCCGTAGGCGATGGAACGGTTGGACAGGACGCCAGTAATCAGGATTTTTTTGCCTTGCAAGAAAGCCATATCTACTCCAATGGGGTTATACCGCAAGAACGGGATTGTAAACGCGCTGCCGCCACCCCTGCAAGTTTGGCAAGAGGGCGGCGGGCTGGTACAGCCGTTTTAGTTGTTGCGGCGGGACTTGGTTTTGCCAGCCGCGTCACGCTTGATGCGTGGCTTGACCAGGCTGACTGCCGGCTTGGACTCGCTGCGGGAGGAGGAAGCCTGGCGGTAATTGCTGCGTTTTGGACCGGCGCGCTCGGCTTCAACTGCCAGGGCGGCGTTCTCAATCGCTTCGACTGAAATGTCCGGGCCGTTGGCGGAAATCCTCGGCACCAGAATGGTGGAGCCGGCTTTCAGCACCGATTTGTTCGGGATATTGTTGGCCTGGCGGATGGCGTCCGGCGTGGTGCCGAACCTGCGGGCCAGGGAGGCGATGCTTTCGCGGGCGCTGCTGATCTTGTGCGTGGTCCAGCTCGACAGGGCGTTGGTCCAGGAGGCCAGGTTGGTGGTGAACTTTTCCGCGTTTTCGGTTGGCAGCAGGATCTTGGTCTGTTCGCCGCCGGTAATCACCGGCTTTTTGAATTGCGGGTTCAGGGCCTTGAACTCATCCACCGAGATCTCGGCCAGTTTGGCGGCCAGGGCCAGGTCGATGTCGCGCGTCTTGGCGATCGCGGTGAAATAGGGCTCGTTGTCGATCACCGGCAGGTTCACGCTATACTGCGCCGGATGGGCGACGATGTTCTTCACCGCCTGCAGCTTGGGCACGTAGTTGCGGGTCTCGGCCGGCATGTGCTCGGCCAGGCTTTCGAAATCGGTTGGCTTGCCGGCAGCCTGGTTGCGCTTGATGGCTTTCTGCACATTGCCTTCGCCCCAGTTGTAGGCGGCCAGGGCCAGGTGCCAGTCGCCGAACATGGTGTACAGGCGCTGCAGGTAGCTGAGGGCGGCGTCGGTCGAGGCCAGCACGGAGCGGCGGTCGTCCTTGAAGGCGTTCTGCTTCAGGTCGTAATCACGCCCGGTGCCCGGCACGAACTGCCACAGGCCGGCCGCGTTGGCGGTGGACAGGGCTTGCGGGTTGAAGGCGGATTCGATGAAGGGCAGCAGGGCCAGCTCGGTCGGCATATTGCGCTTTTCCAGCTCTTCCACCACGTGGAACAGGTAGAGCGAGGCGCGGCCGACGGTGCGGTTGATGTAATCCTGGCGGTCGGCATACCACTTGACGTGCTTGCTGACCAGGGCGTTGTTTACATCGGGAATGGCGTAGCCGGAGCGGATGCGGCCCCAGACATCGGTTTCTTTGTATTCTTCGACGGCAGGCACTTGAAGCACCACGGATTTCGCGGCTTCGGTCGCTGCCAGGGAGGAGGCGGTCGGGATCGCAGCGCATAGCGCCAGGGCGGTCAGGACGGCAATTTTCAGTCTATCTTGCATGGTGTTTCGCTGTTGTCGTCAAGAAACAATGGACGGACTATCTAAGGCCGGAGTGTAGGGTCGAAACCCTGCAGAGTCAAGAAGAAATTCGCTATGTGCCTGATTTTCTTGGATAATTATGTCGAACTGGCTATATAATTGGTGCCTTGGATAACGATTTTGGATGTAATAAATGAGCAACACCCGTGTGGATTATGAAGAGGTTATCGCTGACACCGAGCAGTGGCTGGAGAAGGCGGTCATCGGCCTGAACCTGTGCCCGTTTGCCAAAGCGGTGCATGTGAAGAAGCAGGTGCGGTATGTGGTGTCGGAGGCGGCGACGCCGGAGGAGCTGCTGGAGGACTTGATCAAGGAGCTGGAGTTCCTGGCGGCGGAAGACCCGGACCTGGTGGATACCGCTTTGCTGATCCATCCGCTGGTGCTGCAGGATTTTGAGGATTACAACGAGTTCCTGGACGTGGCCGACGCGGCGCTGGAGGAGTTGATGCTGGACGGGGAGCTGCAGGTGGCGAGCTTCCATCCGCAGTACCAGTTTGCGGATACGGACCGGAACGATATTTCAAACTACACCAATCGTTCGCCTTATCCGACCTTGCATCTGCTGCGCGAGGCGTCGATCGACCGTGCGGTGGAGGCCTTCCCGGAGGCCGAGGATATCTTTGAGAAGAATATCGAGACCATGCAGAAGCTCGGCCACGAGGGCTGGGATAAGCTGGGCTTGAAGGTCAAGTGATGGCGGACCAGAAGTTGCCGGAGCGGCCGGATACGCCTTGCGTGGCGGTGTGCTCCACTACCTTTGATGAGATTTGCCGGGGCTGTGGGCGCACTTATATCGAGGTCGCGCACTGGGTGGCCATGAGTGCGGAGGAGAAGGAGCGGGTGTGGGAGCGGATTCTGGCGCAGGGGTATCCGCGGCGAAATTCCTGAAACCCGGTAAGGCGGGGTCAGGCACGAGTGCCTGACCCCTGCGATGCAGCGGTCCCGGACTTGGTTATGGGGCATGGCTTTCGCCAAAAATCAACTGCCTCCACCCGAAATCCGGACCGGGTTACTCAGCCTTCCACGACCCGATATAGTCCTTCTTCCCAACTTCCAGCCCGTTATGGCGCAAGATGTTGTAAGCCGTCGTGGCATGGAAATAGAAGTGCGGCAGCGCGTAATGCATCAAATACTCCTGCCCCACCCAATGTTTGGTCTTTTCGCCACTACCGGTGGTGATGGCGCGCTGCGCCGAACCCTCAATCGCCTCGCGCGGCAGGGAATCCAGGAACGTCAGCGTACGCTGGATGCGCAGCTTCAGTTCACCAATGGTCTTTTCAGTATCTTCAAACGCCGGCACATCCGCGCCGGCCAGGCGGGCGCCCGCGCCTTTGGCGAAATCGGCCGCGATCTGGATCTGGCGGGTAAATGGCAGCATGTCCGGGAACAGGCGGAACTGCAACAGCGCATTCGGGTCGAGCTTCTTTTCCTCGATATGAGCCTCGGCTTTGTCCAGGATGGACAGCAGGCTGCCCAGGATCTGGCGGAACGCCGGGATCGACGCGGAATACATAGAAAACGACATAGGGGAACTCCTCCTGATATAGAGTGGCGATCATACCAAGTTACGTGCATAATTGCTGCTGGATAATCTTTTCCACCAGAACCCGCTTGCATGGCTCGGAATTTTTATAACAAATTAAGGTCCCGCCTGAGCGCACTGTATGGCTTGTCCATCTACGGTGCCTTGTTACTGGTGGTATTCGGCGGCCTGGTGATTCCGGCGATTATCGGCAGCTACCTGCTGATCGGGGTCCATGAGCAAAAGTCGGCGCAGACCGCGCTGAACGAATCCCTGCAACGCAATGCCGACATCCTTGCCCTCGGCATGCAGGAATCCCTGTGGAATATGAATGCGGAATCGGCCCACTCGCTGGTCGAATCCGTGATGCGCGACCGCTCGGTGCTGCAAGTGCAGGTGACCGGCCAGGCCGATACCCAGTTCATGCACGTTGAGGCGCCCAAGCGCGCCATCGGTAATGTGGTGCGCGCCGAGCGCGAGATCCTGGTGCGCGGCGAGAAGATCGGCAAGATCATGGTGGAGATGGACGACGCGCGCTCGCAGCAGGAGCTGCGCGAGAAACAGCTGTCCTATGTGTTCGTGCTGGCGGCCCAGCTCACCGTGTCGCTGCTGCTGATTGTATTGTTCCTGAACCAGCGCCTGCTGAAGCCCTTGCGCAAACTGATGCGCTTCTCCGACCGCCTGTCGCACGGCGATTTCGAAACGCGCATGGAATTGAGCGGCAGCGATGAGTTGGGGCGCCTGGCCGGACAACTGGACCAGATGCGGGTGGCGATCAAACACCTGTTCGAGGACATCGCCCAGCGCGAGGAGCGCTTCCGCACCATCGTGACCCAGGTGCCGGGCGCGGTATTCCGTTTCCGTCCGGACGGGCCGATTGATTTCGTGTCGGATGCGATTGAAGACATTTCCGGCTATTCGGCCGCGCAATTCATGCGCAGCACCACGCACGCCTGGGCCAACCTGATTTGCCCGGAAGACCGCAAACGCCAGCGCCGCGCGGTGGTGCAGGCGATCCAGGACGGCAAGCCTTACGAAATCGAATACCGCATCATCGACTCCACCGGCACCGAGCGCTGGGTGGCCGAGAACGGCCAGCCGCAGCCGGTGGAAACCGGCGGCGCGCCGTGGGTGGATGGCATCATTTCCGATATCAGCCAGCGCAAGCACAATGAAATGCGCATCGAAGGCCTGCTGGCCGAGCAGAGCGCAATCCTGGACAACGTGATGTTCGGCGTGATGTTCGTGCGCCACCGCAGCATCGTCTCGGTTAACCGCCGCTGCGAGGATTTGTTCGGCTATGAACCGGGCCAGATGATCGGCGCCTCCACCGCCATTGTCTTCCCGACCGCGTTTGACTTCGAGTCCGCCGGCGCGCGCCAGTATCCGTCGCTGCAAAGCGGCGAGTATTTCAGCGAGGAGCGCCATTACCGCCGCAAGGACGGTTCGCTGTTCTGGTGCATGGTGTCCGGTTGCGCCATCGACCAGAACCGCCCGAACGAAGGCTCGATCTGGGTGTATGCGGACATCACCGCGCGCAAGGAGGCGGAGGAAAAACTGCGCCTGTCGGCCACCGTGCTGGAACACATTGCGGACGGCGTGATGGTGATCGACGACAAGGGCGTGATCGTGGCCGTCAACCCGGCCTTCACCCAGATCACCGGCTACACCGAGGCCGAGTCGCTGGGCCGCGACCGTGGCCTGACGCGTTCCGGCCGCCACGACGAACAATTCCACGCCGCGCTGTGGAAGGAGCTGGTGGAACACGGCTACTGGCGCGGTGAAATCTGGAGCGAACGCAAGAGCGGCGAGTTGTACCTGGAGTGGCTGACCCTGACCGCCGTGCGCGATACGCGCGGCCTGACCACGCACTATGTGGGCGTGTTCAGCGACATCACCCTGGTCAAGGAGTCGCAGGAAAAGCTGGACCACCTGGCCCACCACGACCCGCTCACGCAGCTGCCGAACCGCTTGCTGTTCCACGACCGCCTGCAGCACGCCATCCAGCGCTCGGTGCGCGGCAACGAGCAGCTGGCGCTGCTGTTCATCGACCTGGACCGCTTTAAGAACGTCAACGACACGCTGGGCCACCACATCGGCGACGAGCTGCTGAAACAGGTGGCGCACGCGCTGTCGGACAAGCTGCGCGAAGGCGATACCCTGGCGCGCCTGGGGGGCGACGAATTCATCGTCCTGCTGGAGGATGTGGAAGGCCAGTACGGCGCCGGCCAGGTGGCCGAAAAGCTGGTGGCCATGTTCGAGCATCCGTTCATGGTGGCGGGCCACGAGCTGTTCGTGACCTGTTCGGTCGGCATCTCGGTGTTCCCGACCGATGCCAGCGACCTGAATATGCTGATCCGCAATGCCGACGTGGCCATGTACCAGGCCAAGGCGCGCGGCCGCAACGGCTACCGCTTCTACCAGCCATCCATGACGGGCGAGGGCGTCGAGCGCCTGCGCCTGGAGACCTACCTGCGCCGCTCGATCGAGAAGGAGGAGGTCTTCCTCAACTTCCAGCCGCAGGTGGAAATCGATACCGGCAAGCTGCTGGGCGTGGAGGCGCTGGTGCGCTGGAACCATCCCGAGCTGGGCCTGGTGCCGCCGAATCGCTTCATCCCGCTGGCGGAGGATACGGGTTTCATCAACCAGCTGGGCCAGTGGGTGCTGGTCGAGGCTTGCCGCCAGATGGTGCGCTGGCAGGAAGCGGGCCTGGTGGTGCCCAAGATCGCGGTCAACCTGTCGGCCAAACAGTTCGAACGCGGCAGCATGGTCGGCACCGTGGCCGAGATCCTGCGCGAGACCGGCCTGGAGCCGCACCGCCTGCAGCTGGAGGTGACCGAATCGGTCATTATGAACACGGGCGATGCGCTGGCCTTCATCAACGACTTGCACGCGGTGGGCGTGTCGCTGGCGATCGACGATTTCGGCACCGGCTACTCCTCGCTGGCCTACCTGAAGCAGATGCCGGTGCAAACCCTGAAGATCGACCGCTCCTTCATCAAGGACATTTCGACCGACGTCAACGACGAGGCCATCGCCATCGCCATTATCCAGCTGGGCCGCAGCATGAACCTGTCCGTCATCGCGGAAGGCGTGGAGACGGAGCAGCAGGCGGCCTTCCTGCTGCGCCATGGCTGCAACCAGGCGCAGGGTTTTTACTACAGCCGCCCGGTGATGCCGGACGACCTGCTGCAGCGCTGGCTGCCATAACGAGAACAATATGCTGCAACCGAAGAAACTTACCCGCCGCCGCTTTTTGCTGAGCGGTGTTGCCGTTGCCGGCGCCATGGTGGTCGGCTGGGGCGTGATGCCGCCGCGCCAGCGTTTGCGCGGCAGGGAGCCGCTGCCCGTGGAAAATGGCGCGGTGCCGCTGAATGGCTGGATCGCCATCGCGCCGGACGGCAGCGTGCAGCTGGCCATGCCGCGCGCGGAAATGGGGCAGGGCGTGCATACCGCGCTGGCCATGCTGGTGGCGGAGGAACTCGATGTGGCGCTGGATGCGATCAAATTGATCCAGGCGCCGGTCGACAAGATCTACAGCAACCTGGCCGTCATGCACGACAACTGGCATTTCCACCCGGACGATATGGGCCAGACGCGGCGCGTGGCAACGCGTATGCTGGAGAAAGTCGGGCGCGAGCTGGGCATCATCATCACCGGCGGTTCGTCCAGCGTGGCCGACGCCTGGGAGCCGATGCGCGAAGCGGGCGCCACGGCGCGTGCCTTGCTGGTGGCGGAAGCGGCGCGCGAATGGAAGGTGCCGCATGCGCAGGTACGCACCGAAAACGGCGTGCTGTATCACGATATCAGCAAGCGCCAGGCCGGCTACGGCACCCTGGCGGCGCGCGCCGCGCTGGGCCAGCCGCATGAAGTCAAACTCAAAGACCCGCACAGCTTCCGCCTGATCGGCCAGCCGCTGCCGAGGCGCGATTCGCGCATCAAGTCCGAGGGCACGGCCAAATACGGCATCGACGCGCGACCGGAAGGCATGGTCTATGCGGCGCTGCGCATGTCGCCCTACGTGGGCGGCACGGTGCAGGGCATCAGTCCGGGCGAAGTGAGCGGCATGCCGGGCGTGCTGGCCGTGATCGATTTCAGCGGCGCCTTACCGAAGAACTCCGGCGCGGGCGCCGGCGTGGCGGTGGTGGCGCGCACCTTCTGGCAGGCGCGCCAGGCGGCAGCCGCCTTGCCGGTGCGCTGGAACGACGGCGGCAACGGCTCCCTGTCGAGCGAGAAGATATATGCCGAGCTGTCGGCGGCGCTGGCCAATGACGACGGCTTTACCTACTACACCGTGGGCGAGATGGAGAAGGCCAAGGATGCCCTGCGCACTATCCGCTCCGAATACCGTGCGCCTTTCCTGGCCCATGCCACCATGGAGCCGGTCAATTGCACGGCCCAGGTCAAGGATGGCAAGGTGCACCTGTGGCTGGGCACCCAGTCCTCCACCTTCGCCGTGCGCGCCGCAGCGCGCGTGGCCGACGTCGGCGAGGACGACGTGATCCTGCACGAGCATTTGCTGGGCGGCGGGTTTGGCCGCCGGCTGGAGGCGGACATGGTGGCGCAAGCCGTCGCCATCGCGCGCGAAACCAAGGGTGCGCCGGTGCAGGTGATCTGGACCCGCGAGGACGATATGACGCACGACGTCTACCGCCCGGCGGCGGTGGCGCGCCTGGAGGCCGGGTTGGATGGCGCCGGCAATATCGTGGCCTGGGATGCGCGTAGCGCGAGCGGCGTGCTGGTGCACCAGTTCATCGAGCGCAACCTGGGCTTGCCGGGCATGGGGCCGGAGAAGCATACCTCCGAAGGCCTGTACGACATGCAGTACGAGATTCCCAACCAGCGCATCAGCCACGTGGCGGTGGACAGCGCGGTGCCGCTGGGGAACTGGCGTGCGGTGGGCCACTCGCACAATGCCTTCTTCAAGGAGAGCTTTGTCGACGAAATGGCCAGCGCGGCCGGCAAAGACCCGGTGGAATTCCGCCGCACCATGCTGATCAACCATCCGCGCCATTTGGCGGTGCTGAATGCGGCGGTGGCCAAAGCGGGCAAGCCGGCGGAGGGGCGCGCGCACGGCGTGGCGCTGCACCAGTCCTTCGGCACCATCGTGGCCCAGGTGGCGGAAGTGTCGGTGCAGGACAAGCAGATCCGCGTGCACCGCGTGGTGTGCGCGATCGACTGCGGCCTGGTGGTCAATCCCAACCTGGTGGCGCAGCAGGTGGAGTCGGGCGTGGTGTTCGGCCTGTCGGCGGCGCTGGACGGCGAGATTACGATCAAGGACGGCAAGGTGGTGCAGACCAACTTCCACGATTTCCCGGTGCCGCGCATGAATGTGGTGCCGCAGGTGGAGACCATCATCACCCTCAGCACGGAGCGCCCGAGCGGCGTCGGCGAACCGCCCACGCCGCCGGTGGCGCCGGCGGTAGCCAATGCGGTGTTTGCGCTGACCGGCCAGCGGCTGCGCAGCCTGCCGTTGAAATTAGCCTAGCAGCGCGCGCAGGTTGCACTCCTGCTGCCATTGGCGGCGTTCGGGGGTGGATGCGGCCTGGCGCGCCAGTTCCTCGTCGCTGAGTTCCGCTTGGGCTTCGACCAGGCGGTGCGCCACGTTCGGGTCCGGCAGCATGGTGCCGAAGAAGGCCACGTGGTCGTGGCGCTGGATCAGCAGGGTAGGGAAGTTCTCGACATCGAGGTCGCCCACCAGGTCGGCGTGGTCCTCGATATCGACCCACAGGAAATATTTGTCCGGGTGGCGGCTCGCCAGTTCCTCGAAAGCCGCGCGGTAGGAAGCGCAGGTGCCGCACCAGGCGGCGCACAGGCAGGCCACGACCAGACGGTCTTGCGCCAGCGCGGCGGCCACTTCGGCGCGGTTGTCGGCATGTAGGGTAGTGCTGTGCATGGGGTGCTATTGTACATGCCCACAGGTTAAAATACCGGCCATGGCTACCATTCTTGCAATCGAAACATCCTCTGAAATGGCTTCCTGCGCCTTGCTGCGCGGGGAGCGCGTGTATTTCCGCGAATCGTCCGGCGTACGCACCCACTCCCAGGCCGTGCTGCCCATGATCCAGGAATTGCTGGAGGAGGCGGGCATCGTCCTGCGTGATTGCGACGCCATCGCCTACGGCGCCGGCCCCGGTTCCTTCACCGGCGTGCGCACCGCCTGCGGCATTGCGCAGGGCCTGGGCTTTGGCGCCGGCTTGCCGCTGCTGCCGATCGTAACGCTGGACGCCATGGCGTTGGCGCACCTGGCGCGCCACGGCGACGCCGCGCCGGCGCAAGTGCTGGCCGTGCTTGACGCGCGCATGAACGAGGTCTACTGGGCGCAGTACCGCTTCGACGGCGGCCTGCCGGTCGCGGTGCTGCCGGCTGCGCTGTCGGCCCCGGCCGGGGTGGCGCCTTCCGGCCCGGTACGCGCCTGCGGCAACGGTTTCCCGGCGTATGCCGAGGCCTTTGCCGGCAAGGCTTTTGCCGAGGGCGCGGATGCCGCCATCATGCCGCACGCGGTGCAGGTGGCCCAGCTGGGCCGCGCCGCGTTTGCCGCCGGCCACGCCGTGCCGGCCGCGCAGGCGCAGCCGCTTTACCTGCGCAACAAGGTCGCCTACACCAAGGCCGAACGAGCAGAGATGAAGGCGTCGCAGGCATGAAGCAACCGGTATGGGATCTGGCCCGGCTGATTTACGAGCCAATGCAGGATAGTGACCTGGACGAGGTGGTGGCGGTGGAGCAGGCGGTGTATCCGTACCCCTGGAGCCGCGCCAACTTCGTCGATTCCCTGAACCAGGGCTACCACGCCTGGGTGCTGCGCGCGCCGGACCGTGAACTGATGGGCTATTTCCTGGTGATGGCGATTGTCGATGAGGCGCACCTGCTGAATGTCGCCGTGGCGCGGCGTTGGCAGGGCAAGGGACTGGGACGCGTGCTGGTCAACCAGGCCGTCGCCTTGTCGCGCGGGCTGGGCATGGAATCGGTCCTGCTCGAAGTGCGGCCTTCCAACGGCCGCGCGCTGGAGATCTACCAGCGCTATGGTTTCTTGGAGATAGGGCGCCGCAAAGGCTATTATCCCGCTGCTGATTCAACCCGCGAGGACGCTATTGTGATGCGTTTCGGCTTATGACTGATCGTCGCTCTGCTGTGTTTTTGGAGGAAATGGGCGTGGGGCCGCAGTGGCGCCTGCGTAGCCGCGCTTTGATTGCCGCTGATGATGCAGCCGGCATGGATGCTGCCTCGGCCGCCGCCGAATTGAGCGCGGCCACGCCGGCGCCGCCAGCAGCTGTCACCGCCGCCGTACCGCCCGCCGCCGTCCGTGCTGGGATGGCGCCGCCCTCCGCCGCAGCGGCTCACGCCGCGCCGCAGCCGCCGCCTGTCCCGCTGGCGGATGCGCCCGCTGCCTCGGTCGCGCCCGCTGCCGCCCATGCCGAAACGCAGCAGCCACGCGCCGAGGAGCGGAGTGCACCGGCTCCCGCAGCGCCGTCGCGCGTCCCTGGTACGCCAAGCATTGCCTCGACCGGCGAGGACATGTCCTGGTTTGACGACGCGCCAACGCCCGAATTCAAACCGCAGCGCAAGAAAGTGGCGCCCCCCGAGCAGCCCGACGCCGCGCCGCCAGCGCGCCGCGCGCCAGGCGCCGCAGCCGGCCATGGCGCGCCGAGTCCAATGGACCCGCTGCCCGCGCACGGCGACAGCCCGATGGACGAGCCCCCATCCTGGTTCGACGACGACCAACCCGTCGCCGCGCCAGCCGCGGGCCGCCCGGCGCCGCGACCCGGCCAGGCGAGCGACCAGGAAATCGCCGCGATGGACTGGCCCGCCCTGCAAGCCGCCGTGGCAAGCTGCACCCGCTGCGCGCGCTGCGAAACCCGCCAGCAAGCCGTTCCCGGCCGCGGCGACGAGCAGGCGACCTGGATCGCCCTCGACACCGCCCCCGGCCAAACGGAAGACACCGAAGGCTACCCATTCGCCGACGCCGCCGGCCACCTGCTCGACAACATGCTCAAAGCGGTCGGCCAGACTACCGAGAAGGGCGCCTACCTCACCAGCCTGGTGAAATGCCACGCTCCGCACGCGCCGAGCGCCGAAGAACTGCAGGCCTGCCGCCCCTACCTGGAGCGCGAGCTGCAGCTGACGCAAGCCAAAGTGATCGTCGCCTTCGGCCACAGCACCGGCAAGGGCTTGCTGGGCAGCGCCGCGCGTGGCCGCATCATGATGAACGGCAGCGTGCCGGTGGTCGCCACCTACCACCCATCCGACCTGCTGAAGAAACCGGAAGACAAGGCCAAGGCATGGCAGGACCTGTGCCTGGCCAAAGCCGCCCATGCCGGCCGACGCTAACCGCTTCCATGGCAAATGGGGCCACCTCGCGCGGCCCCATGTCCGCGCCCTGGCATGGCTGCTTGACTCGCCCGACCTGCTCGACCCGCACAGCCCGCACTGGCACGGCCGCATCGCCACCCTCGGCCCGGTCGGCCCGGCGGTCGCCAACTGGCTGGCCGACCTGGACGCCGACCCGGCACCGCTGGACGCGGCGCTCGGCAACCGCGTTTACTCCCGTCTTGGCCTGTACGCCGAAAAGCTGATGGCCTTCTACTTCGCCCAGCGAGGCACGCTCGCCGCACACGGCCTGCAAGTGCGCGACGGCAGGAATGGCACCATCGGCGAATTCGACTTCCTTTTGCGGGAAGACGGCGGCGCCAGCTTGCGCCACATTGAATTCGCCACCAAGTTCTACCTGCTCGATGGCGATCCTGACACGGGTAACTACAACCGCCTGGTCGGCCCCAACCTGGCCGATACCCTCGGCCTGAAAATGCGCAAGATCTTCAACGCCCAGCTGCAACTGGCGCAGCACCCCGCCGCGCAGCAGGTCGTCCCGGTGCCGGTCCGCAGCGCGCAAGCCCTGGTGAAAGGCTGGCTGTTCTACCACGCCACCGAAGCCGCGCCGCTGATCGAGGGCATCTCCCCTGGCCACTGTCGCGGCTACTGGCGCACGCTCAGCGAACAAGCCGACGCGCCCGGCGAGCAATTCATCGTGATGCCGCGCCTGCAATGGCTGGCGCCCCTGCGCACGCCGGCCGACCGCAGCGCCGGCACCGATGTGCAAATACCCGCCACCCCGGCGCCAATGGCGCGCGCGGGATTGCTCGATACGCTGCGGGAGAAATTCGCCGCCGATCCCGGCCCCGTGCTGGTGGCGACGGTACGCGAGCAGGGCGGCTGGCTGGAAGAAGTGGAACGCGGCTTTGTGGTGCCGGATGACTGGCGCGCCCGAGCCCAGGCGCGCCGAGGAGAAGGGGCCTTGCCCGCTTAGTGTTTGTGCTCGCCGATCAGGCCGAGCGAATCATGCTTGGCCTGGTTGGCTTTGTGCAGCTGCTGGATGGCGAACATGGAACCGGCCACGAACAAGCCAAACAGCACAATGATGGCGTTGATGCTCAGGTGCAGTTTCACCATCAGCGCATACATCGCCAGCATGGTCAGGATCGACAGGTTCTCATTGAAGTTCTGCACTGCGATCGAATGGCCGGCGCTCATCAGCACGTGGCCGCGATGCTGCAGCAGCGCATTCATCGGCACCACGAAGAAGCCCGCCAGCAGGCCCACCAGGATCAGCAGCGGATAAGCCAGGCGCACGTCGTGCACGAAGATCATCAGCATGACCACGATGCCCATGGCGATACCCAGCGGGATCACTTTCAGCGAGTCGCGCAGGGTGATAAAGCGTGCCGACAGGGCCGCGCCCAGCGCCACACCGACCGCGAAGACAGCGATGGTGCTGGTCGCTTTATCCAGCGTCATACCCAGCTGCTGCTTGGCCCACTCCAGCACAATGAACTGCAAGGTGGCGCCAGCGCCCCAGAACAGGGTAGTGACCGCCAGCGAAATCTGGCCCAGCTTGTCGCGCCACAGGATGCCGCAGCAGTTCGCGAAATCGCTGATCAGGCGCAGCGGATGGCGCTCCTGGTGGTCGTAGCGCGCGCCGGTGTCCGGAATGCGCAGGTTGAACAGGGTCGCCAGCAGGTAGGTGAACATCACCACCATCAGCGCCGTTTCGCTCACCGTGTCGATGCCGGTTTCAATGCCCGGAATGTCAATGCCATTAATGGCCGCCGAAATCGGGCCACCCACCAGCGCGCCGCCCAGGGCGATGCCCAGGATCACGGAGCTCACGGTGAGGCCTTCGATCCAGCCATTGGCGACCACCAGTTTTTCCGGCGGCAGCAATTCCGTCAGGATGCCGTACTTGGCCGGCGAGTACACTGCCGCGCCAAAGCCAACCACCGCATAGGCAGCCAGCGGGTGCACGTGATAGAAGATCAGCGCGCAGCCAAAAATCTTGATCAGGTTGGAAATGAACATCACCCGGCCTTTAGGCAAGGCATCGGCAAAAGCGCCTACGAATGCTGCTAACAGCACGTAAAACAGCACAAAGGTCAGCTTCAGCAAGGGTGTTACCCAGGCCGGAGCTTGCATGGTCACCAGCAGATTGATCGCCACGATCAGCAGAGCATTGTCCGCCAACGAGGAAAAGAACTGCGCGGCCATGATGGTATAAAAACCACGATTCATTCAGGACGCCCGATAATTATCTCGGGAAGCTTTATACCATGGAAAGGTGGCTTTCCAAAGAATTGCGGCCTGCATTAAGTGGGCGCTAAGGTTAAAATGCCGCATTCTATTTTTGCCAGGTTTCCGCCATGCCAAGGCCCATCGTCGCCCAGATCCATCTCGCTGCAATGCAGCATAACCTGGCCCGCGCCAAGGCCTGTGCACCAGGCGCCAAGGCGTGGGGCGTGGTTAAGGCTAACGCGTATGGGCATGGCCTGGAGCGCGGCATGCGCGGCTTTGCCGCCGCCGACGGCCTGGCGCTGATCGAACCGGACAATGCGGTGCGCCTGCGCGAACTGGGTTGGAGCAAGCCAATCCTGTTATTAGAGGGTTGGTTCGACGTAGCCGACTTGCTGGCCATGGCCGAACATGGTATCGAAGGCGCAGTCCATTGCGTCGAACAGCTTGAAATGCTGGAGCGCACCCCGCTGGCGCGCCCCGTCAATGTGCACCTCAAGATGAACACCGGCATGAACCGCCTCGGCTTCAAGCCGACCGAATACGCGGCCGCCCATGCCCGCCTGCGCGCCATTCCGCACGTTGGCACGATCACCCTGATGACCCACTTTGCCAATGCCGACGAACTGCACCATCCGTGCATGCCGCTGGCCGAGCAGGTGCGCCGTTTCAATGAAGGCGCGGCCGGTCTGCCGGGCGCGCGCAGCCTGTGCAACTCGGCCGGCATCCTGCACATGCCGGAGCTGGGCGAGCTGCTGGCGACCGATTGGGTGCGCCCGGGCATTATGCTGTACGGCGGCACGCCGGGCGGCCAGAGCGCGCAGGAGTTCGGCCTGCAGCCGACCATGACCCTGTCCAGCGAGTTGATCGGCGTGCAGGAGATCGGCCCGGGCGACTACGTCGGCTACGGCAGCCGCTTCAAGGCCGAACAGGCCATGCGTATCGGCGTGGTGGCCTGCGGCTACGCAGACGGCTACCCGCGCCACGCGCCGATCGATACCCCGATCCTGGTGGATGGCGTGCGTACCCGCCTGGTAGGCCGCGTTTCGATGGACATGCTGACCGTGGACCTCACCAATGTGCCGAACGCCCGCGTCTGCAGCAAGGTGGTGCTGTGGGGGCAGGGCATGCCGATCGACGAAGTGGCGACGGCAGCCGGTACCATCGGCTATGAGCTGATGTGCGCCCTGGCGCCGCGCGTGCGCGTGGTCGAGGCGTAAGCATGGCCAAGGCAAAGACGAATTACACCTGCAGCGAGTGCGGCGGCACCAGCAGCAAGTGGACCGGCCAGTGTGCATCCTGCCAGCAGTGGAACACCATGGTGGAAACCGTGATCGAAGCTGCCGGCGGCAACCGTTTCTCGCAAGCGCAGCACCAATCGCTGGCGCAGACCGCGCCCGTGCTGTCGCTGCAGGATATCGAAGCGCTGGACGTGCCGCGTTTCGGCACCGGCATCGAGGAGTTCGACCGGGTGCTGGGCGGCGGCCTGGTGGCGGGCGGCGTGGTGCTGATCGGCGGCGACCCCGGCATCGGCAAATCGACCCTGCTGCTGCAAGCGCTGGCCAATATGTCCAAGGTCAAGAGCGTGCTGTATGTCAGCGGCGAGGAATCCGGTGCCCAGATCGCGCTGCGCGCCAAGCGCCTGGCGGTGGATGCCAAGGACCTTAAGCTGCAGGCTGAAATCCAGCTGGAGAAAATCCTCGGCACCCTGGCCGACCTCAAGCCGCAAGTGGCGGTGATCGACTCGATCCAGACTCTGTACTCCGATGCGCTGGCATCGGCGCCCGGCTCGGTGGCCCAGGTGCGCGAATGCGCGGCGCAACTGACCCGGGTCGCCAAGACCAGCGGCACCACCATCATCCTGGTTGGCCACGTGACGAAAGAGGGCGCGCTGGCCGGCCCGCGCGTGCTGGAACACATCGTCGATTGCGTGCTGTACTTCGAGGGCGACAACCACTCCAGCTTCCGCCTGGTACGCGCCATCAAGAACCGCTTTGGCGCAGTGAATGAGCTGGGCGTGTTCGCCATGACGGAGAAGGGCCTGAAAGGCGTCTCCAACCCGTCGGCCCTGTTCCTGTCCTCGCATGAGAACCAGGTGCCCGGTTCCTGCGTGATGGTGACGCAGGAAGGCACGCGCCCCCTGCTGGTGGAAGTGCAGGCCCTGGTCGACACCAGCCACCTGCCCAATGCGCGCCGCCTGTCCGTGGGCCTGGAGCAGAATCGCCTGGCCATGCTGCTGGCCGTTCTGCACCGGCATGCCGGCATTGCCGCTTTCGACCAGGACGTTTTCATCAACGCCGTGGGTGGCGTAAAGATCACGGAACCGGCCGCCGACCTCGCAGTCTTGATGGCGATCAACTCTTCGATGCGTAACAAGGCACTGCCGAACGGATTCGTGGTATTTGGTGAAGTGGGCCTGGCGGGAGAAATCCGGCCCGCGCCGCGCGGCCAGGAGCGCCTGCGCGAAGCGGCCAAGCTGGGCTTCTCGATTGCGATGATTCCGAAGGCGAATGCACCGAAACAAGCGATCGAGGGCATGACCATTATTCCGGTGGAACGCATCGATGATGCCTTTAACCGGCTGAGAGAGCTTCAGTAATATAGCAATTCCCTAAATATTGGCTACAATATCAAGCTCAATATCAACCAGTTCACATAACGGACAAGAAATTGTTAGTAGATTCAAGGCAAGGCGCACGCAAGATCCTGCGTGTACGCGCGATGATTGTGATGGACGGCGGCGCGCCAATTAATGCGCGCACTTTCGACCTGGGCCTGGCGGGCATTTCGCTGACCGCAGGCAATAAAGTCAATGTTGGTGGCACCGGCCAGATCGTGTTCGAGATGCTGGTCGATGGCAAGCCGCAAATCGTCAACACGCGCGGCAAGGTCAACAACTGCATTTTCTCAGGGGATGAGTTCAAGATTGGTTTCACCTTCCTCCCGCTCGATAACGAAGCGGCAGGTGCAATTACCAAATTCATGCGCTAAACTTAACTTATGAACTATGTGAGCGGCTTGCTAAGCAATATGTACGGTTCCTCGCTGGGCCTGGGTAATGCGGGTACGGCCGGCACACCTTCGTCCAGCGTGCTGGCGCGCGTAGAGCAAACCATGGCCGCCCAGCGCGGCGTGGCCGCCAAGCTGAACGCCAACATCAACAGCAGCCAGGCACGCCTGTCTGGGCTGGGCCAGTTGCAGGCCGCGCTGTCGCAGTTCCAGGATGTTGCCGAGCGCCTGGCGGGCACCGGCCTCAGCACCCGGGCCAGCACCTCCAGCACCGGCGTGCTGGGTGTGGCCACCAATGGCAAGGCCGAACCGGGTTCACATACCGTTAAAGTCAGCCAGCTGGCGCAGCAGCAAATCCTCATCAGCCCGGAAGCGCAAACGCCGGACACCCCGCTCGGCACCGGCTCGCCCACCGTGATCCGCATTGGCAGCGGCGACAGCAGCAAGAGCATCACCATCGACAGCCGCAACAACACGCTGCAGGGCATCGCCGAGGCGCTGAAGAACGCCGGCTTCGACGCCAGCCTGGTGCGCTCCAGCACCGGCACCTCGCTGCAATTGCGCAGCGCAAGCGGCGAAGCCTCCGCGCTCAAGATCAGCGTGGCCGGCGACGCCACCGTGCGCCAGCTATTCAACGGCATGGAACAGACCCAGGCCGCGCAGGACGCGCTGCTGACCGTGAATGGCAAAGCCATCCGCAGCGCCGACAACAGCATTGAATCGGCCATTGCGGGCACCACCCTGAACCTGACCGGCAAAGGCGAAACCACCGTCACCATCGCCCGCGACAACGGCCAGATCGCCAAGAACGTCGAGTCCTTCGTAAGCGGCTTCAACGCCTTGCAGGACCGCCTTGGCGCCTTGCAGAAAGGCGCGCTGAAAGGCAACCAGGCCCTGACCCAGGTCAGCGCCCAGCTCGGCGACATGGTGCGCAATGCCGGCAGCAATAAAGAAACGCTGGCCAATGCCGGCATCAGCTTCGACGACAGCGGCCGCATCAAGCTGGACAAGGACAAGCTCACGGCAGCCATCGCCAATGACGCGGAAGGCGTGGCCAAGCTGTTCACCAACGAAGGCCGCGGCCTGGCCGATGCCCTTGGCAAACGCCTGGAAGCGCTCGGCGGCGAACGCAGCGTGGTCTCGCGCGCGATGACGCAAGCCGACCGCGAAGTGGATACCCTGCAAGACCGCAAAGCCAAGATGGCGCAGGCACTGACGCTGCAAGCCCAGGCGCTGGTGCGCATGTATTCGCAGGAAGAGCAGGGCGGCGGCACCTCGTCGCTGCTCGATCTGCTGGCCTGATCATCGCCCCAAAAAACTGAAGGCTCCGGCGGCGCGACCCGAAGGTAACGCAGCGGAGCCTCGCCTCTGCAGAAGCGCTAGCTACTCGTGGTAGCGATCAACCAACTTATGATGTCCCCCGCGATATTCAGCAATGATCTCATACACAATCAAAGCGATCATGCAGCCGAATATGCCCATGGTGAACAGAGCCCACATATCAAACCAGCCTGCGTTGCCGTAGGCCGCTCCCTAGAGTTGATACAATTAAACTCTAGCAGACAGACTTGCAATTACAAGCCCAACAGCAACAAGTATTCGGCAAACGAAGGAGTAGAAGGGGTTTATTTGGTCACGAGGTCGGGCTGCATCACCGCCTTCAGGTAGAAGCTGCTCGGGTCGTCCGCTTCGCGCTGCACGAACCACCAGACCGCGCCTTTTTTCATTTCCCAATCCCAGTCCTCGCCCGTCATCAGCAGGGCGGCGGCTTGGCCGAGGGTGGGCTGGTGGCCGACCACCAGCACCGCTTCCTTGGATGCCGGCCAGTTGGCGGCTTTCAAAATGTCGGCCGGGTCGGCGCCGGGCGCGAGGTCGGGGTGGATTTTGTATTTGCGGCCCAGGCCGCCCACGGTTTGCACCGTGCGGGTGGCGGGGCTGACCAGGATGCGGCAGTTTTCCGGCAAGACCGAGTCGAGCCACTGGCCCATGCGCCGCGCCTGCTTGTGGCCCTTGGGCGTCAGCGCGCGTTCCAGGTCGTCCAGGCCGGGCTGGCCTGGTTCAGCTTCTGCGTGGCGCCACAAGATCAGGTCCATGCTTCCTCCCTTGAGCTGGCTTCATTCCACCGGCATTGCGGCCGGGGTACCAAGCGACTCCATCAGGTGTTGCTGGGCGCTGAAGGGCTTTTGCTTGCCGCGCGGTTTGCGGCGGTGGTACACCCCGTGGTCGTCCAGCTCCCATGCATTGGAGTTGTCCTTCAGGTAAGGCGTCAAACCTTCCGCAACGACGCGCCGTTTCAGCGCGCGGTCGAGTACCGGGAACGCCACTTCAATGCGGCGCAGCAGGTTGCGGTTCATCCAGTCCGCGCTGGCCAGCATCACGTCGTGCGCCAGGTCGTTGCGGAAGTAATAGATGCGGCTATGTTCCAGGAAGCGGCCGATGATAGAGCGCACGCGGATATTTTCGGACAGGCCCGGCACGCCAGGCTTGAGCATGCAGGCGCCGCGTACGATCAGGTCGATCTTCACGCCATCGCGCGAGGCGGCATACAGGGCGCGGATCACCGGTTCATCGGTTAGTGCATTGATTTTAGCGATAATCCGGCCCGGACGCCCGGCTTTTGCGATTTTTGCCTCGTTTTTGATGGCTTTGATGATCTGGTCCTGCAAGGCGAAGGGCGCCAGCCACAGGTGGTGCATGCGCTGCGGCTTGGCCAGGCTGGTCAGGTGCATGAAGACTTCGTTGACGTCGCGCCCCAGCTCCGGTTGGCAGCTCAGGACGCCGAAGTCGGTGTAGAACTTGGTCGTGGTCGGGTGGTAGTTGCCGGTGCCAAGGTGGGCGTAATAGGCCAGGCCGCCTTCTTCGCGGCGGATCACCAGGGCGATCTTGGCGTGGGTTTTCAGGCCGACCACGCCGTACACGACCTGGGCGCCGGCTTGCTCCAGCTTGTCGGCCCAGTTGATATTGGCTTCTTCGTCGAAGCGCGCCATCAGTTCCACCACCACCGTCACTTCCTTGCCGCTGCGGGCGGCGGCGATCAGGGCTTCCATCAGGTCGGAGTTCATGCCGGTGCGGTAGACGGTCTGCTTGATCGCCACCACGGCCGGGTCGAGCGCGGCGCTGCGGATGAAGTCGATGACGGTCTGGAAGCTCTGGAACGGGTGGTGCAGCAGGATGTCGTGCTTGCGGATGGTGGCGAAGATGTCGTTGTTGACGGTCTTGGCCAGCACGCCGGCGGTGAACGGCGGGAAGCGCAGCTCGGGGCGGCGCGCCTGCTCCACGATCTCGCCCAGGCGCACCATGTTGACGGGGCCGTCGACGCGGTACAGGCGGGTCTGGTCCAGGCCGAATTGGTCGAGCAGGAATTGCGACAGCTCGGGCGGGCAGTTCTTGGCCACCTCGATCCGCACCGAGCGGCCGTAGGCGCGGCCTTGCAGCTCGCCTTTCAGGGCCTGGCGCAGGTTTTTCACTTCATCCTCGTCCACCCACAGATCGGAATCGCGGGTGACCCGGAACTGGGAGTAGGCCAGCACGTCGCGCCCGGCGAACAGCTCGGCGATGTGGGCGTGGATGACGGAAGAGAGCAGGACGAAGGAAATGCCTTCCTCTTTCGACAGGTGGTCCGGCAGGCGGATCACGCGCGGCAGCACGCGCGGGGCCTTGACGATGGCGATGGCGGTGCCGCGGCCGAAGGCGTCCTTGCCGTTCAGGGCGACGATGAAATTGAGGCTCTTGTTAACTACTTGCGGGAACGGGTGGGCCGGATCCAGGCCGATTGGCGTCAGCAGGGGGCGTACATCGCGTTCGAAATAATCCTTGACCCAGGCGCGCTGGGCTTCGTTGCGCTGGCTGTGGCGCACGATATGGATGCCCTGGGCTTTCATTTCCGGCAACACGGCCGTGTTAAATATCTCGTACTGGCGTCTGACCAGTTCATGACATTCGTTGGAAACGCGTTCCAGGCTGGCGGCCAGGGCAGGGTGGTCGTCCAGGCCGCCGTCCAGGCTGGCGGCGGCCAGCAGGCTGGCGACGCGCACCTCGAAAAATTCGTCCAGGTTGCTGCTCATGATGCACAGGTAGCGCAGGCGCTCCAGCACCGGGATCGTCGGATCTTCGGCTTGCGCCATGACGCGGCGGTTGAACGCCAGCTGCGACAGCTCGCGGTCGAGGAATGAAACTTGGGACTTCGTCATGCTTGTCATGTTAGCACTATTTTTAGGGATGTAATTAGTGTAGTTAGGAAATATGACAAGTTTGTGACCATGGTTTAAACAATATTTTTGCATGTCATAGAGCTGTAATATTGCCGTCATAGACTGCGGAGCATTCAAACCCCAACCCCCTAACAAGGACCTTTGATATGCGTATGAAACAGTTGTTGACCTCCTTCGTTGTTGGCGCATCTGCGGCAATGGCGTTCTCGACCGCTTCCGCAGCGGATATGACCGGTGCAGGCGCAACTTTCCCTTATCCGATTTACGCCAAATGGGCTGAAGCCTACAAGGCGTCCACCGGCAACGGCCTGAACTACCAATCGGTAGGCTCCGGCGCCGGCATCAAGCAGATCAAAGCCAAGACCGTCGACTTCGGCGCGTCCGACATGCCGCTGAAAGCAGAGGAACTGGATGCGGACGGCCTGATGCAGTTCCCGGCCATCATGGGCGGTGTGGTGACCGTGGTGAACCTGGACGGTATCGCTCCTGGCCAGCTGAAGCTGACCGGCCAAGTGGTGGCCGACATCTACCTGGGCAAGATCACCGAGTGGAACAACCCGGCCATCGCGGCCCTGAACCCGGGCGTGAAGCTGCCAGCGGCTGAAATCACCGTGGTGTACCGCGCTGACGGCTCCGGCACTTCCTTCCTGTTCACCGACTACCTGTCGAAAGTGAATCCTGAGTTCAAGACCAAGGTTGGTGCTGGCACCGCCCTGAAATGGCCAACCGGCGTGGGTGGCAAGGGTAACGACGGCGTTGCCGCCAACGTGCAGCGTATCAAGGGCGCGATTGGTTACGTGGAATGGGCTTACGCCAAGAAGAACAAAATCGCTCACACCCAGCTGAAAAACAAGGATGGCAACTTCATCCAGCCGGACGACGACAACTTCAAGGCCGCTGCTGCGAATGCAGAATGGACCAAGACCCCGGGCTTCGGCGTGGTGCTGACCGACCAGGCTGGCAAAACCTCCTGGCCTATCACCGGTGTGTCCTTCATCCTGATGCACAAAGCACAGGCTGACGCGAACAAAGGCAAGGAAGTGATCAAGTTCTTCGACTGGGCCTTCAAGAACGGTGATGCTGCCGCCACCGAACTGGACTATGTGCCGCTGCCAGATACCGTGGTCAAGCAAGTGCAATCGTCCTGGAAAGCCAACCTGAAGGATTCGTCCGGTAAGGCGCTGTACTAATTGTCCCTTTACCCCGGGAAACCAGGGTCAGACCCAAGGGTCTGACCCTTCCACCGCAAGTGGCGCTGACAGGGTCTGACCCTTGGGTCAGACCCTGGTTTACCGGGTTTAGAAAAGGGAGTTGAGCGGGGCGCCTTGAACGCAGGGCGCCCCGGTTAGCTAAACCAAAATACAAATCATGAGTGCAGAAATCACCTCACCAGCCACCCTTCAGTTAGCGGAACCAGCCTCCACGAGTGCTTCCGTCGCTGCCATGCAGTCCGTCGTGCGCCGCCAGCGCATCCAGGACTGGTTCTTCCACAAGATCACGATGGTATTTGCGCTGACCGTACTGTTTGTACTGGTCGGCATTATCATTTCCCTGATCAACGGTGCCCTGCCTGCTTTGCAGGAGTTCGGCCCGAGCTTCATCACCACCGTCGAATGGGACCCGGTCAACGACAAGTACGGCGCCGCCATTGCCATCGTCGGCACCCTGGCCAGCGCCGGTATCGCGCTGCTGATCGCCTTCCCGGTCAGCTTCGGCATCGCCCTGTTCCTGACCGAAGTGTGTCCGGTCTGGCTGCGCCGCCCGCTGGGCACCGCCGTTGAATTGCTGGCCGGCGTGCCGTCCATCATTTACGGCATGTGGGGCGTGTTCGTGTTCGCACCGATGTTCAGCGAATATGTGCAACCGCTGCTGAAATCGACCTTCGGCGCCTTGCCGTGGATCGGCGTGCTGTTCAAGGGCCCGACCATGGGCATCGGCATCCTGACCGCCGGCATGATCCTGGCCGTGATGATCATCCCGTTCATTGCCTCCGTCATGCGCGACGTGTTCGAGATCGTGCCGGCCGTGTTGAAAGAATCCGCCTACGGCCTCGGTTGCACCCGTTGGGAAGTGGTGCGCAAGGTCGTGCTGCCTTACACCAAGACTGGTGTGGTGGGCGGCGTCATGCTGGGCCTGGGCCGCGCCCTGGGCGAAACCATGGCAGTGACCTTCGTGATCGGTAACGCCAACAAGCTGCCGACATCGCTGTTCTCGCCAGGTAACTCGATCGCCTCGACCCTGGCCAACGAGTTTGCCGAAGCGTCGACCAAGCTGCACGTATCCTCGCTGTTCGCACTCGGCCTGATCCTGTTTGTAATCACCCTGATTGTCCTGTCCGCCGCCAAGCTGATGTTGATGGGCCTGTCGCGCAAGGAGGGCGTGAAATGATGCAAGTTAAGAACCCTGTCTACCGTCGCCGCTTGCTGACACACCGCGTTGGCATGTTCTTGTCCGTGGCGGCCATGTCGCTCGGCCTGATTGCACTGCTGTGGATTCTGGCCACGCTGCTGATTAACGGCTTCTCGGCCCTGAGCGTGCATATGTTCACGGCTGATACGCCGGCGCCGTCCACCGAGGGCGGCGGCCTGCGCAATGCCATCGTCGGCTCGCTGATGATGGTTGGCCTGTCGACCGCCGTCTCGACCCCGGTCGGCATCCTGGCCGGCATTTACCTGGCCGAGTACGGCGAAGAGAACAAGATCGCCCAGCTGACCCGCTTCGTGACCGACATCATGCTGTCCGCGCCGTCGATCGTGATCGGCCTGTTCGTGTACGCCATGTACGTGGCCAATGTGAAGCACTTCTCCGGCTTCGCCGGTTCCATCGCGCTGTCGCTGATCGCTATCCCGGTAGTGGTGCGCACCACCGACAATATGCTCAAGCTGGTGCCGAACTCCTTGCTGGAAGCGGCATACGCCCTGGGCGCGCCGCGCTGGAAGGTCTCGATGATGGTGCGCCTGCGCGCCGTCAAGGCCGGCGTGATGACCGGCGTGCTTCTGGCCGTGGCCCGCGTTTCCGGTGAAACCGCGCCGCTGCTGTTCACCGCGTTGAACAACCAGTTCTTCAGCACCGACATGAACCAGCCGCTGTCCAACCTGCCGGTAGTGATCTACCTGTATGCGATGAGCCCATACGACAACTGGCGCGAACTGGCCTGGGGCGGCGCACTGCTGGTGACCTTCAGCGTCCTGGCACTGAATATCCTGTCGCGCACCGTGTTTGCACAAAAAGCACCAAAATAACGAGTACAGATCATGACCCAAGTTAGCAAAATCATTGAAATCTCCGGCCTGAACTTCTACTACGGTAAGACGCGCAGCCTGCATAACGTCAACCTGGACATCCACGAGAAGAAGGTCACCGCCTTCATCGGCCCGTCCGGCTGCGGCAAGTCGACCCTGCTGCGCACCCTGAACCGCATGTACGACCTGTACCCGGGCCAGCGCGCTGAGGGCGCGATCCGCTACCGTGGCCACAACATCCTGGACTCGGGCCTGGACGTGAACATGCTGCGCGCCAAGGTCGGCATGGTGTTCCAGAAGCCGACCCCGTTCCCGATGTCGATCTACGACAATATCGCCTTCGGCGTGCGCCTGTACGAAGACCTGTCCAAAGGCGAGATGGACGAGCGCGTGGAATGGGCCCTGAAAAAAGCCGCGCTGTGGGGCGAGGTGAAGGACAAGCTGACCAAGAGCGGCCTGTCGCTGTCCGGCGGCCAGCAGCAGCGCCTGTGCATCGCGCGCGGCGTGGCGGTGAAGCCGGACGTGCTGCTGCTGGACGAGCCGACTTCCGCCCTGGACCCGATTTCCACCTCCAAGATCGAAGAACTGATCTCCGAGCTGAAAGAGGACTACACGATCGCCATCGTGACCCACAATATGCAGCAGGCGGCGCGCTGCTCCGACTACACCGCCTATATGTACCTGGGCGAGCTGGTGGAGTTCGGCGAGACCGACCAGATCTTCATGAATCCTGTGCGCAAAGAGACCCAGGACTACATCACCGGCCGTTTCGGCTAATAAGGATAGAGAGATAAAAATATGATGGGCGAACACTCCTCCAAGGCCTACGACACCGAACTCGAAGGCATCCGCTCCAAAGTGCTGCTGATGGGCGGCATGGTTGAAACCCAGTTCCTGGATGCGATGACCTGCTTCCGCATCGGCAATGTGGAACGCGCCGAGCGCGTGATTGCCGAAGACGCCAACGTGAACCAGCTGGAAGTCGAGCTGGACGACCAGTGCAGCCACCTGATCGTGAAGCGCCAGCCGACCGCCAACGACCTGCGCACCGTGATGGCCACCATCAAGGTGATCACCGACCTGGAACGCATCGGCGACGAAGCGGCCAAGATCGCGCGCATCTCCAAGGCCCTGCACGCGCGCGGCGCGGTGACCTTGAACCACTACGAAATGGTGCGCAATATCGCCACCGCCGCCAGCGACCTGCTGCACGACGCGCTGGACGCCTTCGCCCGCAGCGATGAAAAGCAGGCGCTGCAACTGATCGCCCAGGACGCGGTGATCGACCACGAATACCGCACCATCATGCGCAACCTGATTACCTTCATGATGGAAGATCCGCGTACAATCTCGGCTGCCCTGGACACCATGTGGGTGGCCAAGGCCATCGAGCGCATTGGCGACCATGCCAAGAACATCGCGGAATACGTGATCTACGTCGTGGAAGGCAAGGACATCCGCCACACCAACCGCAGCGCATCAACCGAGGCAAGCCCTGAGTAATTCATAACAATGGCATCCGACAAAACGACAGTACTGATTGTTGAAGACGAACCGGCGATCGTCGAGCTGGTAAGGTTCTCGCTGCGCGAGGCGGGCTGGAATTGCGTGGTGGCGCAATCCACGCAGGAAGCCTGGGAAACCATGCAGACCCGCACCCCGCAGCTGGTGCTGCTGGACTGGATGCTGCCCGACCAGAGCGGCCTGCGCCTGCTGGCGCGCATTCGCGGCGACCGCCATTTCTCGAACGTGCCGGTGATCATGCTGACCGCCAAGAGCATGGAAGAGGACAAGCTGGCAGGCCTGAACGGCGGCGCCGACGACTACATCACCAAGCCGTTCTCGCCGCGCGAGCTGCTGGCCCGCTCGCGCGCGCTGCTGCGCCGCAAGAGCCCCGAGCTGGCGGAAACCCAGCTCAAGGCCGGCCCGGTGGTGCTGGACCCGGTCAGCTGCACCGTCTCCATGCACGACAACAAGATCGACATCGGCCATGCCGAATACAAGCTGCTCAAGTTCTTCATGGCGCACCCGGAGCGCGTGTTCTCGCGCAGCCAGCTGCTGGACAAGGTCTGGGGCGACCATGTGGTGATCGAGGAGCGCACGGTGGACGTGCACGTGCTGCGCCTGCGCAAGGCGCTGAAAGAAGCCGAACATCTGATCAAAACGGTGCGCAGCGTGGGCTATATGCTCACGGAGAAGTCATGAACCCAAAAGTCGTGTTCTGGGTTCCGGTGGCGCTGCGCCTGGGCTTCCTGCTGGGCGGGGCCGGCCTGGTGTGGTGGTGGTTCGGCATGGCAGCCGGCGTGGTGGCGGCATTTGCCGGCGTGCTGGCGGCGGTCTTCATCCAGCTCAAATACCTGTACCAATTGAGCGAATGGCTGGAAAAGCCCGAGTCGGGCCGCCTGCCGGACGGCTGGGGCGAATGGACCGACATCTTCGCCCGCCTGTACCGCCTGCGCCGTGACGACGAGAAAAACCAGGCCGAGCTGACCGAATGGCTGGCCCGCTTCCGCCAGGCCATGCACCTGCTGCCGGACGGCGTGGTGATCATGGACGATGTGCTGTTCCTCGAATGGTGCAACCCGGCGGCGGAAGAGCATCTGGGCCTGCAGCAAAGCCGCGACAAGGGCATGCGCGTGACCAACCTGGTGCGCAGCCCCGATTTCATGGACTACCTGATCCTGGGCCGCTACGACCAGCCGCTGACGCTGAATTTCCGCGGCCGCAAGCTGGTGGCGCACATCATCCCGTTTGAAAACCGGCGCCAGATCCTGGTCACGCACGACATCACCGAAACGCAGCGCGCGGAGATGATGCGGCGCGACTTCATCGCCAACGCCTCGCACGAGCTGCGCACGCCGCTGACGGTGATCGCCGGCTTCCTGGAAATCGCCGCCTCGATGGAGCTGGACGCCGAAACGCGCGCCGCGCACCTCAAGCTGATGATGGAGCAAAGCACGCGCATGCAGCATTTGATCGAAGATATGCTGACTTTGTCGCGCCTGGAATCGGTGGACCACCCAATGCGGCCGGAGCACGTGAACATCGGCGCCCTGCTGGAACAGGTGCTGCACGAAGCGCGCGCCCTGTCCGGCGGCAAGCACGAGATTTCCCTCGAAGTGCAGGGCGGCGACGTGATGGGCAATGTGGACGAACTGCACAGCGCCTTCGGCAACCTGGCCTCCAACGCCGTACGCTACACCCCGGCCGGCGGCACCATCCGCCTGCGCTGGGAAGACACCCCGAGCGGCGTGCAGTTCCAGGTGCAGGACAATGGCATCGGCATCAACCCCGAGCACATCTCGCGCCTGACCGAACGCTTCTACCGCGTCGACAAGAGCCGTTCGCGCGAGACCCAGGGCACCGGCCTCGGCCTCGCGATCGTCAAGCACGTGCTACTGCGCCACAGCGGCAAGCTGCACATCGCCTCCGAAGCGGGGCAGGGCAGCACCTTCACCGTCAGCCTCCCCAAAAGCTAAACCCTAAAAAATGGGGACGTACCCTATTTTCCCTCTGCGGGGAAAATAGGGTACGTCCCCATTTTTTAGGTACAATCTGCTCGCCTTAAAAAATGAGCAAATAATCCCATACATGCAGCTGAAACGTTTCGCCCTTGCCATCCTGGCCACCGCAGTGCTGGCCGGCTGCCAGACTACCTCCACCACCGTCACCACTGATTTGCCGCCGCCGGTCAAGTCGACCGATGTGCCGCTGGTTTCCGTTGATCCGCATTCCGTGCCAGTCCAGCCGCAAGCGGCGCACCCGCCTGCGGCCTTGCCGCTGCGGAAGGTGAAGATCGGGCTGGCGCTGGGCGGCGGCGCGGCGCGCGGCTTTGCCCATATCGGGGTGATCAAGGCGTTGGAGGCGCAGGGCATCGTGCCGGACCTGGTGGTGGGCACCAGTGCGGGTTCGGTGGTCGGTGCCTTGTACGCGGCCGGCAACAACGCCAGCTCCTTGCAAAAGATGGCGACCGAACTCGATGAGTCGGCCATTTCGGACTGGGCGCTGCCCCTGTTCAGCAAGTCCTCCGGCGTGCTGAAGGGCGAGGCGCTGCAGGCTTTCGTCAATAAAGCGGTGAACCACCGCACCATCGAGAAGCTGAAAATCCCGTTCGGGGCGGTGGCGTCGGATTTGAAAACCGGCCAGCCGATCCTGTTCCAGCGCGGGAATACCGGCATGGCGGTGCGCGCCAGCTCGGCTGTGCCGGGCGTGTTCCAGCCGGTGCGGATCGGCGACCATACCTATGTCGATGGCGGCCTGGTGGCGCCGGTGCCGGTGCGCTTTGCGCGCGAAATGGGGGCGGAGTTCATCATCGCGGTGAATATTTCGACCCAGGCGGAGGCGCAGGCGACCAATTCGTCGCTGGAGGTCATCATGCAGACCTTCTCCATCATGGGCCAGCGCATCAACCAGCTGGAACTGCGCGATGCGGACATCGTGATCCAGCCGCCGCTGGGCAAGATGGCGTCGAACGATTTCAATAACCGCAGCGGCGCCATGCTGGCGGGCGAGCGGGCCACCAATGCCGTCATGGCGCAACTGAAGCAAAAGCTCAAGGCGCGCCGCGAAATGCCGGCGCCATAACTAGATAGAGGAAGATAAAGCATGCTGACCAAGCCAGTGCTGTCCCTGGAAGACGTGAAGAAAATCGCCGCTGCCGCCGAGGCGGAGGCGCTCAAGAATAACTGGGCGGTCTGCATCGCCATCGTGGATGACGGCGGCCACCTGCTGTGGCTGCAGCGCCTGGATGGCGCGGCGCCGCTCTCTTCGCATATCGCGCCGGCCAAGGCGCGCGTGTCGGCCCTGGGGCGCCGCGAGTCCAAAGTGTATGAGGATATGATCAACGGCGGCCGCAGCTCCTTTATCGGCGTGCCGATGGTGGAAGCGCCGCTGGAAGGCGGCGTGAATATCGTGGTGGATGGATATACCGTTGGCGCCGTGGGCGTTTCTGGTGTTAAATCCAACGAAGATGCACAAATTGCCAAGGCGGGTATTGCCGCATTGTCTTAGTTCTTGCAGTTGAGGCAAGGTATTCATAGAATACGGGCAAGGGGGAGTAATGAGACTGCCGGTCGCCTTGCTAATTTGCCTAGTTTTTCAGACGACGCCACTACGTGCCGACGAGCTGCAGCTGTCCGTCATCGCCCAGCACTCGATTAATGAGCGGGCATGGCCGGTGCTGGAGGCGGCGGCGAAGCGCATCAATATCACCGTGGTGGCGCGCCCCATGTCGGCCGAGCGCGGCGTGGTGGAGGCCAACCTGGGCCAGATCGATGGCGCGGTGGGGCGCTCGATCGGCGTCGAGCAGAAGTTCAGCGACCTGGTGCGCGTGCCGGAACCGGTCTACCACTATGCGCCCACCGCTTATTCCTATATGCGGCCCGATGTGCGCGGCGGCTGGGCCTCGCTGCGTTCCTACTCGCTGTGCATCCGGCGCGGCCTGCAGCTGACCACCGTCCGCACGCGCGACATGGCGCGCCAGCAGCTGGCAGACGAGGCGTCCATGCTGCGCATGCTGAAGGAGGGCGGCTGCGAGGTCGCCATCATGGACCGCAACGAGCCCGCCGCCAAGGCCGCCATTGCGGCCGACCCTGGCCTGGCGCAGCTGCGTCCGCCGCTGGAAGAAATGCCCTTATATGTCTACCTGCACAAGCGCCACGCCGCGCTGGTGCCCAAGCTGACGGCGGCGCTGAAGCAGATGCGGGCCGACGGCACGCTGCAAAAGCTGTCGGGCGAGGCCGACTAGCCATGCGCGTCCTGCCCGCCTTGCTCTGCGCGCTGCTGGCGCTGCCGGCGCAAGGGCGGGACTTGCAGCTCTACCTGATCCCCAACACGCCGGCCCACATCGAAGCCTGGCAAGTCATCCAGGCCGCCGCCAAACGCGCCGGCATCCGCGTCGCCATGCGTCCCTTGCCGCCGCGGCGCGGCATGGTCATGGCCAACCGCGGCGAGTTGGATGGCGCCATTGGCCGCACCATGCTGGCGGCGCGCGATTTCCCCGACCTGCTGCCGGTGCCCGAACCGGTCTTCCTGTACGCGCCCAGCGCCTATAGCTACAAGCAGCTGGACGTTGCCGGCGGCTGGGCGGCACTGCGCGGCCATACGCTGTGCGTGCGGCGCGGCTATACCTTGATGGAGGAGCGCACCCGCCAGCTGCCGCGCCAGCGCATGGACGATGACGCCTCGCTGCTGCGCATGCTGCGCCACGGCGGCTGCGATGTCGCCATCATGGATCGCCAGAATAAGGAGGCGCGGGCGGCCATGGCGACCGACCACGACCTGTATCTGCTGCAGCCGGCACTGGAGGAAGTGCCGCTTTACCTGTTCCTGCACAAGCGCCACGCCGCCCTGGTGCCGCGCCTGGCGGAGGCGTTGCGCGACCTGAAACGGGATTAAGGCGGCCTTGCCGGCGAGGGAAGTTTAGGTTATAATTCAAAGGTTTAGCCAATTACCATTCGACCGTAGCGCCTACCTCACACATCCATCATCATCTGACCTTCGAGCCCGGCATTGCGCCCGTTCGCCCGTGGGTTGTCTGAGTGGCGTCGCTACGGTAACTTAATCAGGAGTTGCCCTTGCCGCCATTTTTTTCTGGCCCTGCCGTTCCAGCCATCCTGGCACTAGCCGACGGAACAATCTTTAAAGGTATTTCCATTGGCGCTGCCGGTCACACGACGGGCGAAGTCGTTTTCAATACCTCCATGACCGGTTATCAGGAGATCCTGACCGATCCTAGCTACTCCCGCCAGATCGTCACCCTGACTTACCCGCATATCGGCAACTACGGTATCAATACCGAAGACGTCGAAGCCTCCAAAGTTCATGCCGCTGGCCTGATCATCCGTGACCTCCCGCTGGTCGCCTCGAATTTCCGCTCCCACCAGTCGCTGTCCGATTACCTGAAGGCCGAGAACATTGTCGCCATCGCCGGTATCGACACCCGCAAGCTGACCCGTATCCTGCGCGAGAAGGGCGCCCAAGCCGGCGCGATCCTGACCGGCACCCAGGGCAATGAGCCATCCGTGGCACAGGCGCTGGAACTGGCGCGCAGCTTCCCGGGCCTGACCGGCATGGACCTGGCGAAAGTGGTCACCACCGCGACCACCTTCGAGTGGACCGAAACCGAATGGGAACTGGGCACAGGCTATGGCAAGGTAGCTAACCCTAAATTCCACGTGGTCGCCTACGACTTCGGCGTGAAACGCAACATCCTGCGCATGCTGGCTTCGCGCGGCTGCAAAGTGACCGTGGTGCCGGCGCAAACGCCCGCCGCGGACGTGCTGGCCCTGAACCCGGACGGCGTGTTCCTGTCCAACGGTCCAGGCGATCCTGAGCCGTGCGATTACGCGATTGCCGCGACCCGCGTCTTCATGGAAAAGAAAATCCCGGTGTTCGGCATTTGCCTGGGCCACCAGATCCTGGCACTGGCTTCCGGCGCCAAGACCCTGAAGATGAAATTCGGCCACCACGGCGCCAACCACCCGGTGCAGGACCTGGACAGCAAGAAGGTGATGATCACCTCGCAGAACCACGGCTTCGCTGTGGACGCGGACACGCTGCCGGCCAACTGCCGCGTGACCCACGTGTCGCTGTTCGACGGTTCGCTGCAAGGCTTCGCCCGCACCGACGTGCCGGCCTTCTGCTTCCAGGGCCACCCTGAAGCCTCGCCTGGCCCGACCGACGTCGCCTACCTGTTTGACCGCTTCATCAACATGATGAATGCCGCGGAGAAGAAATAAATGCCAAAACGTTCTGACATTAAAAGCATCCTGATTATTGGCGCCGGCCCGATCATCATCGGCCAGGCCTGCGAATTCGACTACTCCGGCGCGCAAGCCTGTAAGGCGCTGCGCGAAGAGGGCTACAAGGTCATCCTGGTGAACTCCAACCCGGCGACCATCATGACCGACCCGGAAATGGCCGACGTCACCTACATCGAGCCGATCACCTGGCAAGTGGTGGAGCGCATCATCGCCAAGGAAAAGCCGGACGCGATCCTGCCGACCATGGGCGGCCAGACCGCGCTGAACTGCGCGCTCGACCTGCACCGCAACGGCGTGCTGGACAAGTACAAGGTGGAACTGATCGGCGCGACGCCGGAAGCCATCGACAAGGCGGAAGACCGCTCCAAGTTCAAGGACGCGATGACCAAGATCGGTCTGGGTTCGGCCCGTTCCGGCGTGGCGCACTCGATGGAAGAGTCGTGGGCGGTGCAGAAGGAAGTCGGTTTCCCGACCATCATCCGTCCATCGTTCACCATGGGCGGCAGCGGCGGCGGCATCGCCTACAACGAAGAAGAATTCGAAGCGATCTGCAAACGCGGCCTGGAGGCTTCGCCGACCAATGAGCTGCTGATCGAAGAATCGCTGCTGGGCTGGAAAGAGTACGAGATGGAAGTGGTGCGCGACAAGGCGGACAACTGCATCATCGTGTGCTCGATCGAAAACCTGGACCCGATGGGCGTGCACACCGGCGACTCGATCACCGTGGCGCCGGCGCAGACCCTGACCGACAAGGAATACCAGATCATGCGCAATGCCTCGCTGGCAGTGCTGCGTGAAATCGGCGTCGATACCGGCGGCTCCAACGTGCAGTTCTCGATCAACCCGAAAGACGGCCGCATGATCGTCATCGAGATGAACCCGCGCGTGTCCCGTTCCTCGGCACTGGCATCGAAAGCCACCGGCTTCCCGATCGCCAAGGTGGCGGCGAAACTGGCGGTGGGCTTCACCCTGGATGAACTGCGCAACGAAATCACCGGCGGCGCGACCCCGGCCTCGTTCGAGCCTTCGATCGACTACGTCGTGACCAAGGTGCCGCGCTTCACCTTTGAAAAATTCCCGGCAGCCGACCACCACCTGACCACCCAGATGAAATCCGTGGGCGAGGTGATGGCGATGGGCCGCACCTTCCAGGAATCGTTCCAGAAAGCCCTGCGCGGCCTGGAAGTGGGCGTGGACGGCATGAACCAGAAGACCACCGACCGCGAAAAGCTGGAAGAGGAACTGGGCGAGCCGGGTCCGGACCGCATCTGGTACGTGGGCGACGCCTTCGCCCAGGGCTTCACCCTGGAAGAGGTGTACCAGCTGACCAAGATCGACATGTGGTTCCTGGTGCAGATCAAGGAAATCATCGACCTGGAACTGTGGCTCGACACCCAGAAGCTGGAAAACCTGGACAAGAACACCCTGTACAAGCTGAAACAGAAGGGCTTCTCGGACCGCCGCCTGGGCTACCTGCTGCAATGCGGCGACACCGCCGTGCGCAACAAGCGCCGCGAACTGGGCATCCGTCCGGTGTACAAGCGCGTCGACACCTGCGCCGCCGAGTTCTCGACCAACACCGCGTACATGTACTCGACCTACGATGAAGAGTGCGAGTCCAACCCGACCGACAAGAAGAAGATCATGGTGCTGGGCGGTGGCCCGAACCGTATCGGCCAGGGTATCGAATTCGACTACTGCTGCGTGCACGCCGCGCTGGCCATGCGCGAAGACGGCTACGAGACCATCATGGTCAACTGCAACCCGGAAACCGTCTCGACCGACTACGACACCTCCGACCGCCTGTACTTCGAGTCGCTGACCCTGGAAGACGTGCTGGAAATCGTCGACCTGGAAAAACCGGTGGGCGTGATCGTGCAGTACGGCGGCCAGACCCCGCTGAAACTGGCGCTGGACCTGGAAGCCAACGGCGTGCCGATCATCGGCACCTCGCCCGACATGATCGACGCGGCCGAAGACCGCGAGCGTTTCCAGAAGCTGCTGCAGGACCTGGGCCTGCGCCAGCCGCCGAACCGCACCGCACGTACCGAGGAAGAAGCGCTGGCGCTGGCACAGGAAATCGGCTACCCGCTGGTGGTGCGCCCATCCTACGTGCTGGGCGGCCGTGCGATGGAAATCGTGCACGAGCAGCGCGACCTGGAGCGCTACATGCGCGAAGCGGTCAAGGTGTCGAACGACTCCCCGGTGCTGCTGGACCGCTTCCTGAACGACGCCATTGAGTGCGACGTGGACTGCATCTCCGACGGCGACACCACCTTCATCGGCGGCGTGATGGAGCACATCGAGCAAGCCGGCGTGCACTCGGGCGACTCCGCCTGCTCGCTGCCGCCTTACTCGCTGTCGCAGGAAACCATCGATGAACTGAAGCGCCAGACTTCGCTGATGGCCAAGGGCCTGAACGTGGTGGGCCTGATGAACGTGCAGTTCGCGATCCAGAAGCAAGAAGGCAAGGACGTGGTCTACGTGCTGGAAGTGAACCCGCGCGCTTCGCGTACCGTGCCTTACGTGTCCAAAGCGACCGGCCTGCAGCTGGCCAAGATCGCCGCGCGCTGCATGGTGGGCCAGAAGCTGGCTGACCAGGGCATCACCAAGGAAGTCGTGCCGCCTTACTACAGCGTCAAGGAAGCCGTGTTCCCGTTCGTGAAGTTCCCAGGCGTGGACACCATCCTCGGCCCGGAAATGAAATCTACCGGTGAAGTGATGGGCGTGGGCGCCATCTTCGCGGAAGCCTTCGTCAAGTCGCAGCTGGGCGCCGGCGTCAAGTTGCCGAAGTCGGGCAAGGTGTTCCTGTCGGTGAAAGCGTCGGACAAGCCGCGCGCCGTGAAAGTGGCGAAGGACCTGGTCGACGCCGGCTTCACCCTGTGCGCCACCAAGGGCACCGCCGCCGTGATCTCCGCCGCCGGCATCCCGGTCACCCCGGTGAACAAGATGTCGGAAGGCCGTCCGCACGTGGTCGACATGATCAAGAACCACGAAATCGTCCTGGTGATCAACACCGTGGAAGAGAAGCGTACCGCGATCAACGACTCGCGCAACATCCGTACCTCGTCGCTGGCGGCCCGCGTCACCACCTACACGACCATCGCCGGTGCGGAAGCGGCGGTCGCCGGCATCCGCCATCTTGATGAATTGCGTGTGTACGATTTACAAGGTCTGCATAAGTCTTTAAACTAAGACCCGTAAAGTAGTACGCTTGACAATATAACCACAGAGCCCGCGCCGCAGCATGGCGCGGGCTCTGTGTTTTTTAGCAATTTAACAAGAGACAGACATGAATACCGTTCCACTGACTAAATTCGGCGCCGAACTCCTGAAAGAAGAGCTGCACCAGCTCAAGACCAAGGAACGCCGCATTGTCATCGATGCCATCGCCGAAGCGCGTTCGCACGGCGACTTGTCCGAGAATGCAGAATACGATGCCGCCAAGGAGCGCCAGGCCTTCGTGGAAGGCCGTATCGCGGAACTGGAAGGCAAGCTGAGCTCCGCCCAGATCGTGGACCCGACCACGCTGGACGCGGAAGGGCGCGTGGTGTTCGCCTCCACCGTGGACCTGGAAGACCTGGAATCGGGCTCGAAAGTCAGCTACCAGATCGTCGGCACCGACGAAGCGGACCTGAAAATGAGCAAAGTCTCCGTGACCTCGCCAATCGCCCGCGCCCTGATCGGCAAATACGCCGGCGACGTGGTCGAAGTGCAGGCCCCGTCCGGCCCGCGCGAATACGAAATCCTCGAAGTGCGCTACGTCTGATGGTGCTGGCCAAGGTTCGCCTGCTGGTGGCCGCCCTGTGGGCCGGCAGCCTGTGGGCGGTCGGCTACCTGGTGGCGCCGACCCTGTTCGCCACGCTCGACCGGGTGCTGGCGGGCCAGATCGCCGGCAGCATGTTTCACTCGATGGCCATGCTGTCGCTGGGCTGCGGCGCCGCGATGGGCGTGCTGCTGTTCTTCGGCACCCGCGACTGGACGCCCAAGCGCCGCCGCACGGTGCTCTTGATTGTGGTGGCGATGGTGATGTGCACGGTGGCCAGCCATTTCGGCCTGCAACCGATGATGGCCGCCGCCAAAGCCGCCAACGACGGCAGCTTTGGCAAGCTGCATGGGATTTCCAGCAGCATCTACCTGGCACAAAGCCTGCTGGCGGGCTGGCTGCTCTGGAAGCAGACGTAAAAAAAGGGGGATGTGCCCCCTTTTTTAATAAATGGGGTACGTCCCCATTTTTTAGCCGACCGACTTCTTGGTGCCGACTTTCTTCTTGACGCGCTTGATGGTGCCGCCGGCGGTAACGCGTTCGTTCCCCTTCAGCAGGACCTTGCTCACCGATGGCTTCTTGGTGCCGGAGGCGCTTGGCTTAACGATGGTCACCATGCGCATGCCTTTGCCGGCCTTGCCGGAACCGGCTTTCTCGGCTTCGACTTTCGGGCGGTACAGCACCAGCAGCTTGCCGATGTGCTGAACCGGCGCGGCGCCAGTCTTTTCGCAGATGGTTTCGTACATTTCGATGCGGGCTTCGCGGTCATCGCCGAAAACGCGCACCTTGATCAGGCCGTGGGAGTCCAGGCCCAGCTCGATCTCCTTCATGACGGAAGGGGTCAGGCCGGATTCGCCGACCATGACGATAGGTTTCAGGCCATGGGCCTCGGCGCGCAGGACGCTGCGCTCGGCAGGAGTAAGGTTCAGCATAGTTATTTTTGGATAGGTTTCTCTTAAAGGCAGTATTCTACGCTAATGGCTAAGAACAAATTAAACAAAAACTGGTTGCACGACCATATTAACGACCCGTATGTGAAAGCCGCCCAGAAGGATGGCTTCCGTGCCCGCGCCGCCTACAAGCTGAAAGAGATCGACGAGGACGAAAAACTGGTCAAGCCCGGCCAGGTGATCGTCGACCTGGGCTGTACCCCCGGTTCCTGGGGGCAGTACGTGCGCCGCAAGTTGGCCGGCAAGGAGGATGGCGGCATCAACGGCACCATGATCGGCCTCGACATCCTGCCGATGGAGCCGATCGCCGACATGCACTTCATCCAGGGCGATTTCCGCGAGAACGAAGTGCTCGACCAGTTGGCCGAGGTGCTGCAGGGCCGCAAGGCGGACCTTGTTTTATCCGATATGGCGCCCAACCTGTCCGGTATTGCGGTGGCCGACGCGGCCCGCATGGAAGACCTGATCGATATCGCCATTGAATTCAGCCAGCACCATATGAAGCCGAGCGGAGCGCTGCTGGTGAAGTGTTTCAAGGATATGGGCTTTAGCCAGATCGTCGAGAAATTCCGCCGCGAATTCAAGGTCGTGGTGCAGAAAAAGCCGAAGGCCAGCCGGGATAAATCCTCCGAAATCTTCTTACTCGGCCGTGGATTGAAGAATCCCGTGGAATAAATGGCATTTTTACTCTTGATTTAGCCGAAAAAACCCACATATCCGGCGCAGGAGTATGCACCATTGGGCTGGTTTGTAGCACGGCCCGTGTTAAACGAGTAAAATCGGGTTTCTGCTACAGGTAACTGGTGCGCCCGCATCCAAGGAGTTTTCGTGAATAACATGTTTTCTAAATCGGCTATCTGGGTCGTCGTGGCCTTGCTGTTATTTATGCTGTTCAAGCAATTTGACAGCCACAGCATGGCCGGCGGCGTAAAGGGCATCCAGTACTCCGACCTGCTGGACGAGATCAAAGCCAAGCGCATCAAGGATGTGGTAATTGAAGGTAACACCATTACCGCCACCAAGATTGACGAGACCAAAGTCCGCACCACGTCCACCTACCTGGACCGCGGCCTGATTGGCGACCTGCGCGAAAACGGCGTGCGCTTCGACGTGAAGCCGCCGGAAGAGCCAGGCATCCTGCAACAAGTGTTCGTCTCCTGGTTCCCGATGCTGCTGCTGATCGGCGTGTGGATCTTCTTCATGCGCCAGATGCAGGGCGGCGGCAAGGGCGGCGCGTTCTCCTTCGGTAAATCGAAGGCGCGCATGCTGGACGAAACCAACAACACCGTGACCTTTGCCGACGTGGCCGGTTGCGACGAAGCCAAAGAGGAAGTGACCGAGATCGTCGACTTCCTGCGCGACCCGACCAAGTTCCAGAAACTGGGCGGCCGTATTCCACGCGGCGTGCTGATGGTCGGTCCTCCAGGTACCGGTAAAACCCTGCTGGCACGCGCCATTGCCGGCGAAGCCAAGGTGCCTTTCTTCTCGATTTCCGGTTCGGACTTCGTTGAAATGTTCGTCGGCGTGGGCGCAAGCCGCGTGCGCGACATGTTCGAGAACGCCAAGAAGCACTCGCCATGCATCATCTTCATCGACGAGATCGACGCGGTCGGCCGCCATCGCGGCGCCGGCATGGGCGGCGGTAACGACGAACGTGAACAGACCCTGAACCAGTTGCTGGTTGAGATGGACGGCTTTGAAGCCTCGTCCGGCGTGATCGTGATTGCCGCGACCAACCGTGCCGACGTGCTGGACAAGGCGCTGCTGCGCCCAGGCCGCTTCGACCGCCAGGTTTCTGTCGGCCTGCCGGACATCCGCGGCCGCGAACAGATCCTGAACGTGCACATGCGCAAAGTGCCGATCAGCACCGACGTGAAAGCCGACATCCTGGCCCGCGGCACCCCTGGTTTCTCGGGCGCCGACCTGGCCAATCTGGTCAACGAAGCCGCCCTGTTCGCCGCGCGCCGCAACAAGCGCCTGGTCGACATGATCGACTTCGAAGACGCGAAGGACAAGATCTTCATGGGCCCGGAACGCAAGTCCATGGTGATCCGCGAAGAAGAGCGCCGCAATACCGCCTATCACGAGTCCGGCCACGCCGTGGTGGCCAAGCTGCTGCCGAAAGCCGACCCGGTGCACAAAGTCACGATCATGCCGCGCGGCTGGGCCCTGGGCCTGACCTGGCAGCTGCCGGAGCACGATAATATTTCGGGCTACAAGGACAAGATGCTGGAAGAGATTTCCATCCTGTTCGGCGGCCGTATCGCGGAAGAGATCTTTGTCGGCCAGATGTCGACCGGCGCATCGAACGACTTCGCCCGCGCCACCAAGCTGGCCCGCGCCATGGTCACCAAGTACGGCATGTCCGATGCGATGGGCGTGATGGTGTACGAAGACAGCCAGAACGACGGCTGGCTGGGCGGCGCCAACAAGACCATCTCGGAAGCGACGCAGCAGAAGGTGGACGCGGAAATCCGCACCATCCTCGACACCCAGTACGCACTGGCGCGCAAGCTGCTGGAAGAGAACCGCGAGAAGGTGGAAGTGATGACCAAGGCCCTGCTGGAATGGGAAACCATCGACGCCGACCAGGTGAACGACATCATGGCAGGGCAGGAGCCGCGCCCACCGAAGGCCGGCACCACCATCCGCAAACAGCCGGGTAGCGACGGCCCAGGTTCCAACCCGACCCCGAACGCCACCGCACCAGCCTGATTGCCCAGAACGGATAAAAGGTGAGGATTCGTCCTCACCTTTTTTTTTCCAAAAAAAATGGGGACGTACCCCATTTGTTTGCCAACCCAATATGCCTCAACACAAGTTTGGCCGCTTCAATTTCCCGACCAGCCGCGCGCTGGTGATGGGCATCCTCAACGCCACCCCCGACTCCTTCAGCGACGGCGGCCAGTTCGCCGCACTCGACTACGCCATCACCCACGCCGAGCAAATGATCCGCGACGGCGCCGACATCCTCGACATTGGCGGCGAAAGCAGCCGTCCCGGCGCCCCGCCCGTGCCCCTGGAGGAAGAGCTGCGCCGCGTCCTGCCCCTCATCTTCGCCCTGCGCGACTGCGGCCAAGCCATCAGCGTCGACACCTACAAACCCGAAGTCATGCGCGAAGCCGTCCTGGCCGGCGTCGACATGATCAACGACATCAACGGCTTTCGCGCCCCCGGCGCCATCGAGGCCGTGAAAGACAGCGATTGTGCGTTGTGCGTAATGCACATGCTTAACAATCCAACAACAATGCAGGCCCAGCCAGAGTACAATGACGTGGTGCGCGAAGTCACGGCATTCCTGGCCGAGCGCATCGCCGTGCTGACGGCGGCAGGCATCGACAAAGAGCGCCTGTGGATCGACCCCGGCTTCGGCTTTGGCAAAACGGTCGAGCACAACTACGCGCTGCTGAAGGCGGGCAGGCAGATGGTGGCCGAACTCGGCGTACCGTTGCTGGCCGGCCTCTCGCGCAAATCGATGATCGGCGCCGTCACCGGCAAACCCGTAGAGCAGCGCCTGGCCGGCAGCATCGGCGGCGCATTGGCAGCAGTCGCGCATGGCGCCCAGATCGTCCGGGTGCACGATGTCGCGGAGACCGTCGACGCACTCAAGGTGTGGCAGGCGGCTCACTAAGAAAACGAGGAAGAGAACAGAATATGGCACGCAAATATTTCGGTACAGATGGTATTCGTGGTCTGGTAGGCCAGGCGCCGATCACCCCCGATTTCGTCATGCGCCTCGGCTACGCCGCAGGCAAAGTGCTGGCCAAAGCGGCCACCACGGGCACCGCCCGTCCCACCGTCCTGATCGGCAAAGACACCCGCATCTCCGGCTACATGCTGGAAGCCGCGCTGGAAGCCGGTTTTGCCGCCGCCGGCGTGGACGTGATGCTGGCCGGCCCCATGCCGACCCCGGCCATCGCCTACCTGACGCGCGCACTGCGCCTGCAGGCCGGCGTGGTGATCTCGGCATCGCACAACCCCTTCCAGGATAACGGCATCAAGTTCTTCTCCGACCAGGGCGCCAAGCTGCCTGACGCGGTGGAGCTCGACATCGAAGCCCAGATCGACCAGCCGATGGACTGCGTCGCGCCCGACAAGCTGGGCCGCGCCAAGCGCCTGGAAGACGCCCAGGGCCGCTACATCGAATTCTGCAAGAGCACCTTCCCGAACGAGCTCGACCTGCGCGGCCTGAAAGTTGTGGTTGATTGCGCCCACGGCGCCGCCTACAACATCGCCCCGCACGTGTTCCACGAACTGGGCGCGGAAGTGATCGCCATCGGCAACAAGCCTACCGGCCTCAACATTAACGAAGGGCACGGCGCCACCGCCCCGAAAGCCATGGCCGCCGCCGTGCTCGAGCACAAAGCCGACCTCGGCATCGCCCTGGACGGCGACGCCGACCGCCTGATCATGTGCGACGCCGCCGGCCGCCTGTACAACGGCGACGAGCTGCTGTACGTGATGGTGATGGACCGCCTGGCCAATGGCGGCGTCGCCGGCGCCGTCGGCACCCTTATGACGAATATGGCGGTGGAAGTCGCCCTCAAGCAAAAAGGCATCGGCTTCGCCCGCGCCAAGGTGGGCGACCGCTACGTCCTGGAAGTAATGCAGGACAAAGGCTGGATCCTGGGCGGCGAGGGTAGCGGCCACCTGCTGGCGCTGGACAAGCACAGCACCGGCGACGGCATCATCTCCGCGTTGCAGGTGCTGTCCGCGCTCAAGCGCAGCGGCAAGACCCTGGCCCAGATTGCCGGCGAAGTGACCCTGTTCCCGCAAACCCTGATCAACGTCCGCGTCCCGGCCGGATTCGACTGGCAAAAGAACGCCGCCATGGTCGCGGAAAAAGAAAAGGTCGAAGCCGAGCTGGGCGACACCGGCCGCGTGCTGATCCGCGCCTCCGGCACCGAACCCCTGATCCGGGTCATGGTCGAAGCACGCGACGCCGACAAAGCCCAAAGCATGGCGCGCCGCATCGCCGACAAAGTAGAAACTGCGCTGGCGGCATAAAAGTTGCCCGCGTGACATTGACGACTAGGCCCTCGCCGGGGTATTATTCGTTTATCGGAGTGTAGCGCAGCCCGGTAGCGCACCTGCTTTGGGAGCAGGGGGTCCAAGGTTCGAATCCTTGTACTCCGACCAGGAACATCTCGAGCGGGTTGTCTTAGGACAACCCGCTTTTCATTTAGCGGTCCAGAAAAAACATGCTGGACCCGCGTCTCTGCCCTTAGCTCAGTTGGATAGAGCATCGGCCTTCTAAGCCGAGGGTCGCAGGTTCGATTCCTGCAGGGCAGGCCATTTTCAAATAAAAAAACCGGTGCCAGGTCTGTCATTCGGACACTGGAACCAATTCTTTGATCTGCCTCAATACCCAAAAACTATGATTTTTCGGTATTGAGACTGATCAAACTTTTAGTTCGCGTGTCCGAATGACAGACCTGGCACCGGTTTTGGCGCCGTTCTGCTTCTTAGTTGCGGCGGCGCAGGGTGGCCAGCGCTAGCAGGCCGAGGCCCAGCAGTGGCAGGCTGCCTGGCAGGGGGATCTTGCCGCTTTGGCCCTGGTCGGTGCCACTTGGCAGGCCGACAACCGTGCTGTAGATGTCCAGCTGGATGTTCTGGCGCGCCAGGAAGGTGCCGCCGAGCGTGGCGTTCTGGCCGAAGTGCAGGTTGCTCTTGTCGCCCGATCCGAACAGGGTGCCGTACCATTCGCCATTGATGCCCAGCTCGTAGTTGCCCTTGGTTTCGGTGTAAATGTTGGCGGCGCTGCCGTTCAGGACGTCGAACTCGAAGTCCTGGCCAATCTTGATATTGTTCAGCACGTAGAGCTTGATGGCGCCGCCGCTCAGGTCGAAGATCAGCTTGCCGAAGCCGCCAACGTCGAGCGAGTCAAAGTAGTAGGAGCCGGCGCTCAAGGTCAAGGTGGCGTCGGTGCCGAGCTTGACGTTGCCATACTTGCCTTGCCCCAGTGCACCGGTGGTGTAGGCGTCCAGGTTGAAGACGTTGCTGCCCACGGTGAACGGGGAGGCGCCTGGCAGCACATCCAGTGATGGAGCACTGACCGGGGCAATGATATCTTTGGCGTAGTTCGCGCCCCATTTGGCGTCGATCGCCGTGCCGGCGTTGTGCACGACGTTGCCGACCTTGGAGGCCTGTTCCAGGGTCACGGCGACTTTGTCGCGCGCGCTGGTTTCGATCTTGCCGGTCACGGTTGCTTCGTATTTTGCGTGTACGGTATTGGCGGCGGCGACATTGCCGAAGACCTTGCTGCCTTGTTCCAACGTCACTTTGCCCGTGGTGGCGACGTTGCCCTGGACCTGGGACTGGTATTTCATGTCCAGGTTGCCGCCGGCAGCGACGTTGCCGGTGACCTTGGTTTCTTGGTTCAGCTCGACATTTTTTCCGGCGTAGATGGTGTACGGGCCGGCATTTGCGAAGACTGGGGCGGCGACCAGGAGGAGGGCAGTAATGGCTTTCATTATTTGCAATGAGAATTATCTATCAGTAATTATACATTACTGTAAGCAATTTTTAGGCCATGCTTCATAAGTGTATGATTTATTTGGTGCCGGCGTGCCCGGGGCGTGCGTCGCTGGCTTCCTGTGTAAAATTTTTCGACATCAATTGGTGCTAATTGCGTTGCCTTAAAAATATCGTGCCGGAAATGCTGGCGTTGCCCTTGCTGCCTCTGCTTATGCTGCAGGGGCGGCGTACGCGCGCCCGCACGCCGCGCCTGCCGGAGGCGCCTGGGGCGCGGCATGGTGTGCTGGTCGGGGCGGCGCCCGGCGCGCCCTTGCGCGTGTTGGGGCTGGGCGAGTCGCCGGTGGCGGGCGTGGGCGTGGCGCGGCAGGAGCAGGCGATCACCGCGCAATTTGCCCGTGCACTGGCGCGGCGGACGGGGCGGGCGGTGCAGTGGCGCGCCTGCGGCCGCAATGGTGCGACGGTGCGCGATGCGCTGGCGCAGTTGCTGCCGCAGGTGCCGCCGGAGCCGGTCGATGTGCTGCTGGTGGCCTTTGGGGTGAACGATACGGTGGCGTTCCGTCCGGTCGGCGCCTGGCAGCGGGATGTGCTGGCCTTGCTGGAGCACTTGCGCGCGCGGTGCCAGCCGCGTTTGGTGCTGCTGTCGGGCGTGCCGCCGATGCGGGAGTTCCCCGCGTTGCCGCGTCCTTTGCGCTGGGTCCTGGGCTTGAAGGCGGCGGCGCTCGATCGCGGGCTGGCTGCCTTGGCGCGTGAGCATGCCTGGCTGTACCATGTGCCGCTTGTGCTGGATTCGCGCAACGATGCTGCGCTGGCGGCGGAGGATGGCTACCATCCTTCGGCCAAGGGCTGCGAGGTGTGGGCGGACTTGCTGGCCGCCGCTTATATGGGAGTTAAATGACTAAGTTATTGATCGTTGGCGCGACCGGCCTGGTGGGGCGCGAGGTGTTGCGCATGGCGCTGGAGTCGCCTGCTGTGAGTGCAGTGGTGGCGCCTGCGCGGCGTCGTTTGGCGCCGCATCCCAAGTTGACGGCACCGGTGGTGGATTTCGACCAGTTGCCGGCCATGGAGCCGTGGTGGCAGGCCGATGCGGTCATCTGCGCCTTGGGCACGACGATCAAGCTGGCTGGCTCGCAGGAGGCGTTCCGCAAGGTCGATTATGGCTATCCGATGGCGGTGGCGCGTTTGGCGCGCCAGCATGGAACGCCGGCCTTTGTGTTGAATTCCGCGCTGGGGGCGGATGCGGGTTCCGGCGTTTTCTACAATCGCGTGAAGGGTGAGGTGGAGCATGGCTTGCGCTCGCTTGCGTTTCCTTCCCTGGTGATCGTGCGCCCCGGCTTGATTGGCGGTGCGCGGGAGGAGTTCCGGCCCGGGGAGCGTGCCCTGGCGGCCGTTCTGACGGCGCTGGGGCCGGTTTTGCCGCGCGCTTGGCGTATCAATCCTGCGTCGTGCATTGCGCGGGCCATGCTGGAGGCGGCGCTGCATCCCCAGCCCGGCGAGCACATCATTTCGTCCGACAGGATGACTATTTGATGATGCCTATCAGGCTGCTGTAATCGTCGGTCCATGGCCGGACGCCGGGTGCGGCCGGCAGTTCCTGCAGGCCGGCGTAGCGTTGCAGGCGCTCGCGCGGGCCAAGCAGCACCCAGGTGGCGGCGGTGATGCCGCGCGCGGGGTCGGACTTGTTCTCCACCAGGTAGGCGGGTCGCTGCATGCTGTCGGCGGCGCGCTTTATCACGGGTGCCATATTCAGGTAGCGGTTGGAGATATGGATGGCCAGTACGCCGTCCGGCTTCAGGTGGCGGAAGTAGATGGCGAAGGCTTCGCGCGTGAGCAGGTGGACGGGCACGGCGTCGCCGGAGAAGGCGTCCACCGCCAGCATGTCGAATTGCCGCGACGCTTCGGCATCGAGCACGAGCCGGGCGTCGCCCAGGGCGAATTCTTTGCTGGCGGGGCAGTCGCGCAGGAAGCTGAAGTGGCGCTCGGCGAACTCGATGACCAGCGGGTTGATCTCATAGAAGCGGTAGACGTCGCCCGGACGGCAGTAGGCGGCCATGGTGCCGGCGCCGAGCCCGATCACGCCGACGTGCTGGCCTTCGCCATGGCGGCTGGCGGCAATGGCGATACCGGCGCCGCCGGTGTTGCCGTAGTAGGTGGTGGGCCAACGCCGTTTCTGCGGGTCGAGGAACTGCCGGCCGTGGACGATGACGCCGTGCGTCAGCTGGCGGACCTTGCCTTCGTCGCGCTGGCTATCCTTGACTTTGACGGTGCCGTAGAAATTGCGCGCTTTGGCGGTGGGGGTGGAGGGCCAGATGGCGTTGGCGCCCCACAGCACGCCCACCAGCGTGGTGCAGAAGACCGTGGCTTTGATGCGCGCGCCGCGCTGCATCTTTTCGGCCGGGCGGTGGTAGCAGGCGGCGCCGACCACGCAGACGGCGGCAATGCAGGACAGCGTCAGTTCATAGTCGTCGTTGAAGATACGCGGTGCGACCAGGCCTGCGAACAGGCCGCCCACGGCGCCGCCGACCGCGATCATCAGGTAGTAGGCGGTGAGCTGGGCGGGCGCCGGTTTGAGGCGGGCCAGTTCACCGTGGCAGGCCATGCAGTACGCAAAGATGCTGACGCTGAACAGCAGCACCGGCCAGGCGATGCCGGAGGGGAGCAGGCTGGGGAAGGTGGTGCCGGCGATTAGCAGGGGCGTGAGCACGGCCATCAGCGGCAGGAATAGCCAGCGCTTGTACCAGCGGGCGCTTTCAAAGCACAGGATAAAGGTCAGCAGGTAGAGCACCAGCGGCAGCACCCACAACATCGGGATCGGTGCGATGTTGGCGGTGAGGTGGCTGGTGGCGGCTATCAGGATCACGCTGGGCACGGCGGTCAGGGCGCACCAGGTCAGGCTGTCGCGCAGACCGGGGGCGCCAGCGGGCGCGGGGACGGGGCGCGCGCTGCTTGCGGTGCGGCCGCGTCCGTTCAATGCCAGCGCGGCGCAGAACAGGGCGAACAGGATGAAGCCCGCCGACCAGAGGGTGGACATTTCTTGGACCGTGAAGCGCGGTTCGAACAGCAGCGGATAGCTGAGCAGGCCGAGCAGGGAGGCAAAATTGGATAGGGCGAACAGGCGGTAGGGCACGCTGCCCGGCCGCTCTTGCGCGAACCAGTGCTGCAGCAGCGGTCCGGTGGTCGATAGCAGGAAGTAGGGCAGGCCGATGCTGGCGCTCAACAGGCCCAGCAGGAGCAGGGCCGGGTCGTCGCCGGGCCCGGGTTTCCAGCTATCGGCGGGGATGATGGGGAGCGTCAGGGCCGCAGCCAGCAACAGGGCGGCGTGTAGCCACGCTTGGCGGCGCGGCGCCAGGTTGCGGCTGCTGAGGTGGGCGTACAGGTAGCCGAGCAGCAAGGTGAACTGGAAGAACAGCATGCAGACCGTCCACGCCGCCGCCGATCCGCCGAACCAGGGCAGCACCATCTTGCCGATAATCGGCTGCACCTGGAACAGCAGGAAGGCGCTGAGGACAATGGTGCCGGCGTAAAGGATGAGCATGCGGTCAATCTTACCCCGTAACGGCCGCTGAGCCCAGCACCAGGCTGGCGGCCAGGGCCAGCATGATGGCGCCGGTCAGGCCTTCGATGCATTTCCATGCCATGGGACGGCCGAATACCCCTGCCAGGCGGCTGGCGCCAAAGCCCAGCGCGCTGAACCACAGGAGGGAGGCGCTCATGGCGCCGGCCGTGAAGCCGAGCCGTTGGCTGTCGGGATAGCTGCCGCCGACCGAACCCAGCAGGACGACCGTGTCGAGATAAACGTGCGGGTTCAGCAGGGAGAGGGCGATCACGCTGGCCAGGGCCTGGCGCGCGTCCGGCGCCGGGGCGGTATCCTCGATGGCCAGGGATTTTGGCGTCAGCATGGAATGCCAGCTGCGCAGCCCATACCACAGCAGGAAGGCGGCGCCGCCCCAGCGCGCCGCCGCCAGCAGCAGGGGCGAAGACTGGATCATGGCGCCGGCACCTGCCACGCCCAGGCCGATCAGCACCACGTCGATCACGATGCAAGCGGCCACCGTCAGCGCGACATGCTGGCGTTTGATTCCCATCCGCAATACATGGGCGTTTTGCGCTCCGATGGCCATGATCAGGCTGGCGCCCAGCCCCAAACCGTTGACGTATGCCTGCATTTTTCCCTCCTGTTGTGGAGCCCGGATTCTGCGGCGCATGGCACGCCAAGTGAAGCTCAATTAATATATTTCACTATTCATTAAATTTGCTTAAGGAGTGCGGTAATGATTCCAGACCCAAGGCAGGGCGAGGCGCTGCTGGCGGTGATCGATGGCGGCAGTTTTGAACAGGCCGCGGCGGCCTTGCACTTGACGCCCTCGGCCGTGTCGCAGCGGGTCAGCGGGCTGGAGGCAGCGCTCGGGACGCCGCTCCTGATCCGCAGCCGCCCCATCCGGCTGACCTCGGCCGGGCAGCAGTTAGTGCAGTATCTGCGCCGCAGCCGTTTAATGGAGCAGGAGTTTCTGGCGGAATTGAAAATCGCCGATGCGGTACCGCCGCGTATTGCGGTCGCGGTGAATAACGATACCTTGGGCACCTGGTTCCTGCCTGAGCTGAGTTCTTTCCTGAATAAGGAGAATATCCTGCTGGAGATAATTCTGGATGACCAGGACCATACGTATTCCTTATTCGAAAAGGGATTAGTGCTGGCCGGGGTTTCCAGTGCGCCCGAACCGATGCGCGGCTGCCGCGCCCAGCATTTGGGCTATATGCGCTACCGTTTATTGGCGCATCCGGAATTCGCCGCGCGCTGGTTCCCGGAGGGATTTAATCGTGAAGCCGCGCGCAATGCGCCGGTCATGTTTTTCGATCGGAAAGACTCGCTGCAGCAGATATTTATCGAGCGTGAACTCGGATTACCTTTGGGCGCTTATCCGGTCCAATATATTCCTTCCAGCGATCCATTTGTCGCTTCCATCCGGCTGGGAATGGGCTATGGCATGCTGCCGCGCCAGCAATATAAATCGATGCTGGAAACGGGGGAATTGGTCGATTTGGCGCCGGGAAAATACCTGGATGTCCAATTGTATTGGCATGCATGGCGCATTCAGTCGCCGCGCCTGGTGCGCCTGACGGAGGAGGTGATCGCCGCTGCGGGGCGCGCGCTGGACAGGCAGGCTTAAAGATGGCGTGAACGCGCCAATAGTTGGCTCAAAATGGGCGCAAAAAAGCCCGCGTGCGGCGGGCTCTCGGGGCAAGAATCAATACGTGTAGAACATGCGCTGCAGTTCTTTGGTATTGCTGGTTTTGGTCATGGCCAGCATCAGCAGAATACGCGCCTTTTGTGGGTTCAGTGTATCGGCTACCACGAAGTCCAATTCATCGTCATTTGCTTCGCCATTGCGCGCCAAAATACCTTGGCCAACCCGGCTGGAGCGCACAATAATCGTACCGCTTTTACGCGCCGCAATCAGGTCTGGCTTTACTTTTGCTGCCAGGCTGCCATCGCCAGTGCCGGCGTGGATAATGCCTTTGGCGCCCGCCGCAATAAACGCATTCAGCGCGACCGCATTCATATTCGCATAGCCATACACAATATCAACTTGCGGCAGCGCGTTCAGGCTGGAAATATCGAATTCAGTTTCGGTGGTGTGCTTGCGGGTCGAAACACGGTAGAAATGCGCTTTTGGACCCTGCACATAACCCATCATGCCCAATTCGGCGGTTTTAAATGCATCCGGGGTCGAGGTATTCGCTTTGGTGACATCGCGCGCGCTATGGATTTGATCGCCCAAAGCCACCAGCACGCCTTTGCCAACCGCGTCCTGGCTGCCGGCAATTAATACCGCGTTATACAGGTTGATCGGGCCGTCCGCCGACAGGGCGGTGGAGGGGCGCATGGCGCCGACCAGCACCACCGGCTTGCGCGACTTGACCACCAGGTTCAGGAAGTAGGCGGTTTCTTCCAGGGTATCGGTGCCGTGGGTGATCACGATGCCGTCCACGTTTGGCTGGGCCAGCAGGGTGTTGACGCGCTTGCCCAGGGTCAGCCAGTGCTCGTTGGTCATGCTTTCAGATGCGATCTGGAAGACTTGCTCACCGCTGACGTTGGCAACTTTACGCAGTTCGGGCACCGCGTTGATCAGCTGCTGGACACCGACCGTGGCGGCGGTGTAGCCGACCGTGGTGGTGGACGTGGCGCCGGTACCGGCGATGGTGCCGCCGGTTGCCAGGATCATCACGTTAGGAAGTTTCTGCGCATGCACACTGAATGCCATGAGGAAGGCAAACAGGGCGAAGATGAATTGCGCGGGCTTGGAACGGTGCATGCGATCTCCTTGGACTTATTGAGGGAATGTTGGGAATGTTGCGCATCTTACTAAATCTGGTGCAGTATTGGCAGTAGGCTTCCATTATTGAGGTGGGACGTTGATGACCGAAGATGAAGAGTACGCGCGTTCGGAACTGTACGGCTTGCTGTCCATGCTGTTCTATGGGCCGCCGTCGCAAGTGGTGCTGGACCTGATCACCGATGCCGCGATTGAAGGCGAGGGGGCCTTGGCCAGCGGCTGGCGCAGCTTGCAGCGTGCCAGCGGCAAAACCGACCAGGATAAGGTGCTGCAAGAGTACCGGACGCTGTTTGCCGGGGACGGCCAGCCGGCGGTTGCCCTGTGCGGTTCGCATTACCTGTCCGCTGCCGCACTGGCCAGCCTGCATGAAGACCTGGCCCGTCTGGGTCTGGAGCGCTCCGAGCACCTGACCGAGGGCGAAGACCATTTCGCCGCTTTGTGCGATGCCATGCGTTCCTTGCACGGCAATTTGCCGGCGCAGCGGGCATTTTTCGGCGCCCATATCCAACCCTGGGGCATGCAGTTGTTCGATGCGATCGACGCCCACCCCGGCGCCTCCTATTACCGCGCGGCGGGCGGCCTGGCGCGCCATTTCGTGCAGGTGGAAAGCCAGACCTTCGCCCGGATGCCGGCGTAAAAAAACCCGCCGCAGCGGGTTTCCACGAGGGGAGGGTGGCGACTTAGCCCAGTTTATCGTTGGATTTGCGGCGCGAAGCCAGGCCCAGCAGGCCAACCCCAACCAACAGCATGGCATAAGTGGCTGGTTCCGGAATCGGTGCAGCCAGGTTCAGGTTGCCGGCGTACGAGCCGCCCATGCCTTCAAGCGCAGTGGAACCGGTCACGGTGAAGCCGTAATTGCCCGACATCAGGGCGTCGATCGGGAAGAACTGGATGCCCGAGGAGGTGTCAAACGTGGTGTCCAGATCGGTGCGGCTGGCGTCGGCTTCGACCTTAAAGAACTGGATGCCGGTAATGCCATAGTTTGCCAGGCGGGCGGCGTCGAGCCAGGTGCGGCCTACGACGACTGAGCCGCTGGCGTAGCTGGCATTGGTATCGACCGAGAACAGATAAGTGTCGATAAAGTCGCCCGGCGTGGCATGCAATGCGCCAAAGATCGCATTGCCTGCACCATCAAAGGTCAGGGTTGTTTGTGCCATTGCGCCGGAGCTGGCAAACAGCCCTGCGGATAGCATCAATGTACCGGCTACCTTGCTAAAAAACGCTTTCTTCATGTTAATACCCCTTGAGTAGTGTTGTTGTGAAGGTGAAGCGAAGCTTTGCTAGCACGCGAGAAATTGCTTGGCTATATCATCAGTGGCCTGCTGAAAACATAACCTTTCCCGCTTACTAACGCTGACCAATATAGCCCACTGGTTTTGCTATATACTTCATTAATGAAGTGTGTATGTTTTCAAGCGTACAAAGGCCTGCGCGGGTTCCCGGGCGTCGTCCAATCTCCGCCCAAGGTCAAGCGGAACTTTTTTTCGTGCGCAGGGTTCGTAGGCCGAATCCGACAGTAGCAAGAGCCGAACTGACGGGGGATTTGTACGCAAACGCACCGTCCGGTGCGGTGCCCGGCCATAACATGGAACCGTGATCGAGCAAACAGAATACGGAGGCCTATCATGCAGACCCAAACGAACCATCCATCCAAGTACGTGGTGCGCGAATACCTCGAACGCCGTTCGCAAGAGATCAAGCCGCCCCCTTCGCCAGAGGAGATTCGCCGCCAACTCGGTTGGGGCTTGATGCTTTTCGAACCAAAGATGGAGCAAGGTCGTTAGGTCTCCGTACCCCGCCACCATAGCCCGCTGACCAGACCGGCAGCGGGCATTTTTTCGCCTGTCGTGCCCATTTCCTCGCCGTTCGCTGAAATCTTCGCCATTCACCGAGCCGGCGCCGCCATTCACCGAAAAGCCGTTTCGCCGCCGCCCGCCCCCCGGTATCGTTCACCCATCCAATCAACGGGGAGCAAGAAAATGAACAAAGACATGCAAGGCCGCAACCAACTGCTCTGGGGCCTGATCGTCATCGCTGTGGGCGTGCTGTTCCTGATCGACTTCGACATGCCGCCGATTGGCCAGCTGTGGCGTTACTGGCCGTTCCTGGTGATGATCTTCGGCGCCGTGAAACTGATTCCGCCCACCGCCCCCAAACATGTGGTGGACGGCCTGTGCCAGATCGCCTTCGCCGGCTGGTTCTACGCATCGTTCGAACACCTGTGGGGCCTGACCTTCAACAACAGCTGGCCGATCCTGGTCATCATCGCAGGCATCAGTATGCTGGTGCAGCCAGTTGTGATTAAATACACCGCCAAAAAAGAGGAGAACCAATAATGACTAGCCGCGAGCGCAATACCACCACCCAGATGCTGATCGGCGCCGCCGTCATCCTGGCCGGTTTCCTGTTCCTGATCGATAATCTGGGGTGGATCGACCTGGATATGCGGGTGCACTTCTGGCCCTTCATCCTGATGGTTGTGGGCGCCTCGACCCTGGCGCAAGCGCCGCGCCGTGGCGGCGTGGCCTACCTGGCGGGCGGCATGATGATCGGCTTCGGCGCCGTGTCCTTGCTGAAGGGCCTGGGCCTGATCTATATCAGCTGGAAGGTGCTGTTCCCGATCGGCCTCATCGCGGTTGGCGTGCTGATGGTGTTCCGTGCCCGTCGCCGCAATTCCAGCTCGTCGACTGCCGATGCGTTGGCCGATATCGATAATCCCGACCACTCCGCGTTGTTCGGCGTGTCGGAAGGCGAGACCAGCGAACGCGTACTGGACCTGACGGCTGTCCTGGGCGGCTTCCAGCGCAAGGTGACGACGCAGGACTTCCGCGGCGGCGACATCACCAGCATCATGGGCGGCGTGGACCTGGACATGCGTACCGCCTCCCTGAACGGCACCGCCGTGCTGAACGTGTTCGCCATCATGGGCGGCATTTCGATCAAGGTGCCGACCGACTGGACAGTGGAACTGGAAGGCACGCCGATCCTGGGCGGCTTCGACGAGAAAACCATGGAGCCGAAGGACGCCAGCAAGCGCCTGGTGGTGCGTGGCACCGCCATCATGGGCGGCGTGGAAATCCGCAACTGATGCAGCGCGTACTGACCAGCCGCAGCGGCGTGCTGCTGTACCTGACCGTGTGGCTGCTGCTGGGGCTTGGCGCGGGCGGGGCGGTGGCCGCCCTGTGCGACGAAACCATGCTGCGCGCCCAGTTGTTCGCAGTGCCGGCCAGCCTGCTGTTCTCGGTGGCGGCCGGCTTCTCCGCCTACTATATGTGCAAGGCCAACCCCTTGCGTGAGCGCAGCCCGGCGGTGATCCTGGTCTCGACCCTGACCGCTGCCGTGTGCGCCGGCTTCTTCTGGGTCTTTTTACTGGGCGTGTGGAACGGCGCGGCCGAAGCGTTCGAAGCGCAGGCCATCGCGCCCCGGCCCCAGCTGGTGGCCCTGTTGTTCAGCCTTGGCGTCATGCTGTACGGCCTGCTGGCCACCCTGAACTACCTGCTGGCCGAGTTCCTGCGGGCGCGCCAGGCGGAGCAGCGCGAGCTGGAGTCGAAGCTGTTGGCGCGCAATGCGGAGTTGCGCATGCTGCGCACCCAGATCGACCCGCACTTCCTGTTCAACAGCTTGAATTCGATCAGCGCCCTGACCTCGATCGACCCCAAGCGGGCGCGCGATATGACGCAGCGCCTGTCGGACTTCTTCCGCCAGAGCCTGGGCATCGAAGCGCAAGGCAAAATCACGCTGGAAGAAGAAGTGCGCCTGATCGGCCACTTTCTGGCGATCGAGAAAGTGCGTTTCGGCGCGCGGCTGGGCGTTGAGCAGGAGGTGGATGACGCAGCCTTGCCATGCCTGCTGCCGCCCATGCTGCTGCAGCCGCTGGTGGAAAACGCGGTCAAGCACGGCATCGGCGGTTTGCCGGAGGGTGGTGTGGTGCGCATCGAGGCGCGGCGCGAGGGTTCGCTGCTGACGGTGAGCGTGGAAAACGATACCGACCCGGACACGCCGCCGCGCAAGGGCAATGGCATCGGCCTGGTCAATGTGCGCGAACGTTTGCAGGCGGCATACGGCCACTTGGCCAAACTGCATTGCACGCAAGAGAATAACAAATACCGGGTGGCGCTGACGCTGCCCGTCGAGACGAAGGAGTCCTGAAATATGCGCGTCGTCATTGTCGATGATGAAGAACTGGCCCGTGGCGTCATGCGGGAATACCTGCGCGCCCACGCCGACGTGGACGTGGTGGCGGAATGCGCCAACGGTTTCGAGGCGGTCAAGGCGATCGCGGAGATGGAGCCCGATGTGGTGTTCCTGGATATCCAGATGCCCAAGCTGGACGGTTTTGAAGTGGTGGAGCTGGCCGGCAGCAAGCCGCATTACGTTTTCGCGACAGCCTACGACCAGTATGCCCTGAAGGCGTTCGAGGTGCACGCCATCGACTACCTGCTCAAGCCCTATCCGCAAGAGCGCCTGGACCAGGCGCTGGCCCATGTGCGCAAGCGGCTGGGCGGCGAGCGGCCGGCGGTGGTGCAGATGGCCGCCGAAGCGGCGGTGCGCAATGGCCCGCTGGAGCGGGTGCTGATCCGCGACGGCGCGCGCGTGCACGTGATCGCGGCGGAGCGCATCGACTCCATCGAAGCGCAGGATGATTACGTCGAAATTCTGGCCGAGGGCAAACCCTACCTGAAGAACCAGCGCCTGTCGGAGCTGGAGGAGCAGCTGGACCAGACCCGCTTCGTGCGCCTGCACCGCTCGTGGATCGTGAATGTGGAGCGTATCGAGCGCATCGAACAGGCCACCAAGGACAGCCACTGCGCCGTGCTGAAAGACGGCCGCAAGATCCCGGTGAGCCGCAGCGGTTACCAGAAAGTGAAGGGTTTATAAGGCGCCCCTGGCCGTTGCGTGACTTTTGGTGAGATTGCACTTGTCCCGCGCAAGCTAATATGCCGGGTTTGCAGCCAATAAGAAATGCGCATGACGCCTGACCGGATCTATTTCAAGGACAATCCGTGGCCGGAAGGCCACCCCATCAAAGAGTTCTCATGGTCCGCCAAAGAGATGCACGGCGAGGTGTGGTTCGACCTGCACCTCAAGTCCGCCGACTACTACGCGGAGCGGGACATTCAGGATGATGAGGACGTGGATTATCCATCCGACTGGGCAGCCCCCATCGTCTGGGGCAATTACCACGCGTGCACGTTGTCCTCAAACTACTGGGGTAACGAGGGATTCCGCGTTTGTCCCAAAGCGGACTATTCCCCCGAAATGTTAGACGGGCTGGAACTGAGTATCGATCCTGAGCCCGAGGCCGTTGAGGATTTCGAAGACCTGGCGTTCCACATTTACTTGCTGGGACACGATGCGGCGGCAAAGCACAAGATCCGCTTCGACCGGATTGGCGATACCTCTCAATTCAGGATTACCTGGACTGGAAAAATCGCACAGGCTTACGTTGGCGATTACGAATTCAGGCACGAGTTCTCGCTTATGGTCTCCAGCGCGGAATTCCCTGCGCTTAAATAAACGGTTGGAACAGGTATGCAACGATTTTTGTGGATGGTGCTGGCGCTGGCAGCCCTGCCGGCCCACGCGCAGTTGTACAAGTGGACCGATGCCAACGGCAAGGTGCACTATTCGGATCGCCCACAGGATGGGGTGGATGTGAAGGCGGTGCCGCGTGCCGCCACCTCCGGGTCGACCGGGTCGGCCGGCGGCGACGACTGGCGAGAGCGGGAAAGGGCGTCGCGCGAGCGCCTGGTCAAACAGCAGCAGGAGGAGCGCAGGACGGCGGCTCGGGCAGCGCAGCAGGCGAATAAAGAGCCGTACAACCCCAGCATGCACAAATCCGACAAGCCGATGACGGACGATGAGATGTGTACGCGCGACGCGCAGCAGATCGCATACTCCGAGAAAGCCAAGCGCCTCGCCTTCAACCGCGCCAACGGCGCAAGTTCGGTCGCGAGCGAGGAAGAAACACGCGAGATTGTCCGCCAGCGCAAGGAGAACCACGCCCTCCTGTGCGGCCCCGGCCAGCGCCGGCGATAACTGTCTTCAGGCCTGTTGAACCGGCGGTTTGGAGTCTCGCGGCGCGGTTGCTGGGTCTAACGACGGGCCGTAGGGGTTCTGCAAAAGCAAAGCCTACAGTTGCCACGTTCTATCAGACCGGAATCGTAATGATTCCCTTACGGAGCTCAAACGCGGCTTTAAACGGAAGCATGGGCTAGACGCGGCAAAAGTTAAGCTGGAACCCTCGCTGGTTACGTCGTTTGAAGTGTTTCGTCCCTGCGGAGCTGCAGGGCTCAGTACATTCCGGCCATCTTGGCCATCATGCCGAGGATTGCCGTACCATAGGTTACGGCGATGCCGATCATCCAGCGCGTGTTTTTTGCCATCTCTGTGCGCAACTCGGCAAATCCGCGATCTATATGGTCCCGGAGCCGGACTTGCTCACCTTTAATTTCTACAAGGGTTTCCCGTATATAGTCCACTTCAGCCTCTAATTTAGCGAGTCGCTCCCCGTGATCCATGTGGCCTCCTGCTGGGCTAAAACTTCACTGTGGCCTACGTGACACCAGCAGGTTTTGACATTGGACAGGACCTATGCAGAAAAGTTCCGCGCTGCGACTTGCCACCAGGCGGGGAGGAGGGCCTGGATTTCGGGGCGGGCGAAGCGGTCGTCGATGAGGTGGATGGTGCCTTGGTCGCTGGTGGTGCGGATCACGCGGCCGGCGGCCTGCACCACTTTCTGCAGGCCGGGGTAGAGGTAGGTGTAGTCGTAGCCGGCGCCGAACGCGCTCTCCATGCGAGCCTTGATCTGCTCGTTGACCGGATTGATCTGCGGCAGGCCGAGGGTGGCGATGAAGGCGCCGATCAGGCGGTCGCCCGGCAGGTCGATGCCTTCGCCGAAGGAGCCGCCCAGCACGGCGAAGCCGATGCCTTCGCCGCCGGTGCGGAAGCGGGCCAGGAAGGCGTCGCGCGCGCTTTCGTCCATGCGGCGCTCCTGGCGCCACAGCGGCACGTCGGGGTGGCGCGCGGCAAACAACTCGGCCACCTTTTCCATGTAATCGAAACTGCTGAAGAAGGCCAGGTAGTTGCCGGGCTGGCGCTGGTATTGCTCGCCCATCAGTGCGGCGATGGGGGCCAGTGAGCGTTCGCGGTGCTGGTAGCGGGTGGAGATGTGGCTGGCGATATGCACTTGCAGTTGTTGCGCCTCGAACGGGGAGGCGACATCGACCCAGGCGCTACCTTCCGGCATGCCGAGCGTGTCGGCGTAGTAGTTCCAGGGGCTGAGCGTGGCGGAAAACAGGGCTACCGTGTGCGCTGCTTCGAAGCGCTGCTTGAGGAAAGGCGCGGGCAGGATGTTGCGGATGCAAAGCACCGAGTTGACCCGGCCCGCCGCCGCGCCGCGCCCGCCGTCGCTGATCTCGATATCGAACAGCGAGTGCTCGCCAAAGCTTTCGCCCAGGCGGCCGAACAGCAGGGCGTTGAAATAGAAGTCCAGCACGTCCGCGTCGAACCAGGCTGGGTGCTCGGCCATGTAGTCGCCGATTTCGCTGCAGGCGTTCTGCAGCGCGGCCATGAACTTTTCCGGCAGCGCGGCGTGGCAGGCGTAGGCGCCTTCCTGCTCTTTCTCCAGCGCGCTCCATTGCCGGTGGACGCGGTCCAAAGGCTTGCGCAGCGCTTCCGGCGCGGTCTTGCGCAGCACGCGCAGGCGCACATGGTCCATCTCGGCCGAGTACATCTTGCGCGCGCGCGACACCATATTGTGCGCCTCGTCGGCCAGCACGCCGACCTTCCAGCCGTTCATCTGCGTCAGCGAGTACAGCATGGCGCTGATGTCGAAGTAGTAGTTGTAGTCGCCCACCACCACGTCGGCCCAGCGCACCAGCTCCGATTGCAGGTAGTAGGGGCAGACCTGGTGTGCCAGCGCCACCTCGCGCACGGCGGCCCGGTCCAGCATCGGCAGTTGCAGCGCGGCCGCGCGCGCGCCGGCCAGGCGGTCGTAGAAGCCTTGCGCCAGCGGGCAGGACTCACCGTGGCAGGCTTTGTCCGGGTTCTCGCAGGCGGTGGTTTTGGCGGCCAGCTCCAGCGCGCGCAGCGGCAGCAGCGGCGCGCTGCGCTTGATGGTTTCCACCGCGCCGAGCGCCATGCTGCGGCCGCTGGTTTTGGCGGCGAGGAAGAAGACCTTGTCCAGGCAATGTTCGGCGCTGGCTTTGAGCATGGGGAAGATGCTGCCGATACTCTTGCCGATGCCGGTCGGCGCCTGCGCCAGCAGCGAGCAGCCGCGTGCGCTGGCCTTGAACATGGCTTCTGCCAGCTGGCGCTGGCCGGGGCGAAAATCGTCGTGCGGGAAGCGCAGGGCGCGTAGTTGTTCGTCGCGCGCGGTGCGGTGCGCCAGCTCCTGTTCGGCCCAGGCGATGAAGCGCCCGCAATGCTCTTCGAAGAAGGCGCGCAGGGTGGCGGCATCCGCGTCTTCGGCCAGCACGGTTTCCTTTTGCGTGCCGATGTCGAAATAGACCAGCGCCAGGCGCAGTGCCGGCAGGCCGCGCGCGGCGCACAGCAGGTGGCCGTAGACCTTGAGCTGGGCCCAGTGCAGGATGCGGTGGTTGGCAGGCTGGCGCGCCAGGTCGCCGCGGTAGGTCTTGATTTCCTCCAGCTGGTTCTGGCGCGGGTCGTAGCCGTCGGCGCGGCCGCGCACATGCAGCGGGCCGAAGTCGCCCGCCAGGCTTACCTCGCGCTCATAGCCGTCGTCACGGCGACTGGTGACGATGGCGTGGCCCTCGATGCCTTCCTGCGCGGTCGGCGTGGGCGTGAAGCGCAGGTCAAGGTCGCCTTGCTTGGCGGTGAATTCGCACAGGGCGCGGACGGCGATCGTATAGCTCATTCTTGCCATGCCAGGTAGCAGACGGAAACGGGCATGCCGTGCTCGGCGCAGTAATCGATCCAGCGCAGCTGGTTGTCCTGCAGGCGGTCGCCCGGGCCTTTCACCTCCACCATGCGGTAGCGGGATTCGGCGGGCCAGAACTGGATCAGGTCCGGGAAGCCGCTGCGGTTGGATTTGATGTCCAGCAGGATGCGCTCAAACCAGCGGCGCAGGTGGGCGACCGGAATGCAGGCCAGCGCCAGTTCCAGCAGCTCGCCGTCGATCGCGTCCCAGTACACAAAGGGCGACTGCAGGCCGGACTTGGCGGCGAAGTTGGCGCGGATATGGTCAACGTAGCTGCCGTCGTCCAGGCGCGCGAAGCAGGCCTCGAACAGGGCGGCGCGGCGGCGCTGGAAGTCGGCGCTGTGCAGGTCGGCCGGGCCGTGGTGGAAGGGATGGAAGAAGGCACCGGGAATGGCGGCAAACACCGCATCCCAGCACAGCAGGCCAAACAGCGAGTTGGCCAGCGCGTTCTCAACGTAGAAGCAGGGCGCGTCGTCCTGCCACAGGTGGTCGCGCACCACGCCCTCGACCCACCAATCCTCGCTGGGCATGGGCAGTTGCAGGTCGATGCGCTCCACCGGCGTGGGCTTGTGGGCCGGTGCGCGCATATGCCCCAGTTTGCGGCGCAGGCGCGGCGCCATGCGCAGCAGCTGTTGGCGCTCGGCCTCGCTTTCGGGCGCGGCTTGCGCGCGCTGCAGCCATTCGTAGGCCAGGCCCAGGCGCTCGTCTTTCTCCAGCACGCGGATGGCGCGGGCGCGGGCGCCGGGATAGGCGCACTGCTCGTACAGCTCAAATGCGCCGGCCCAGTTGCCGAGCTTTTCCAGCTGCTGGCCGAACTGGAACAGCATTTTCTGGCGCCGGCTGAGCAGCCATTCATTGTCGCCGGCCAGCGCCGGCAGTTCGCGCGCCAGCAGCAGCGGGTCAGCACCGTCGGCAAAGCGCTCGCGGCAGGCGTGCAGGGCCAGGTAATCGTCGATGTCGCGCCGCGAGCGGAAACCACGCGCCGCCGGCGAGAACTCGACCTTCTCATAGCGGTAGATGCCCAGGTTGGACAGCACGAATTCCGACCAGTCCTGGTGGAAGTTACCGAAGAAGATCAGGCGCAGCCGGTCGCACAGCGGCTTGGAGAGGATGTGGTAGACCTGGTCGCCGGCGTCGGCATACCAGGCGGTGAAACGGTGGCGGCCTTCGTGGCGCGCGCGCAGCGCTTCCAGCTGCTCGGCCTTGCGCGCGCTGCGTTCGGCGCCGGTCAGCGCGAACACGCGCGCGATCTCCGGCTTTTGCAGCAGGTCGAATAATTCGTCCAGGGTCAGTTCCGGGTCCTGCAGCAGCCAGCCTTGCTCGACCAGGGGCGCGGCGGCGCTGACGGTGCAGCCGATTTCGGGGTAACTGAGCTTGGAGGCGCGGAAAAATTCGCCCTTGCGCATGACCATGCGCACGAACAGCGCGCGCGCCGGTTGGGGCAGGGCAGGGAAGCGGGCGAGGAATTCGGCTTCCTCGCCGGTCAGCAGGTCGCTATAGCGCTCGCCAATCCAATGCAGGACCTGGTGGAAGTTTTCCAGGTAATAGAACGGATTTTCAAGGACTGGGTTCATGCAGGCGCGGCGCGAAAACTGTATTTATATACAGTATAACGCGCCGGCGCCGGCGTTGTCAGCCCTTCTTGCTCTTGGCGCTGGCTTTTTCGACCTGGTGCTCGAACTGTTTGACGGCGTCGCGCGTGGCCTGGGTCACCTGTTCATAGCCTTTAAAGGCGTTATCGATGGCCGTTTTGACAATTTCCACCGCGTTGGCCGAACCGGGCGGCACATTCTTGGTCACGTCGTAAATCAGGGCGCTCAAGTTGGACTTGGCCTCGGCCAGGTGGGCGTCGGCGGCCTTGTGGAAGTCGGTCGACATTTCTGTCAACAGGGCGCTCAGCTGCTGGTTATAGGCGTTGGTCGCCGCCATGCCGGGCTGCAGGCGGGCGTTGATCACGTCCAGCGCCTCCTGCGGGCTGGCGGCGGCGCTGACCTGGCGGCCGGCATCCACATGCTCGTCCAGCGCCTTGCGGGCCGTAGACATATTCAGGGCCACCGCCTGCTCCACGCCCTGCATGGCACGGCTGGTCAGGGTGTTGAAGGTCTCCAGCTGGAATTCAAACAGGGTCTTGGTGGCGTTGGCGAACTGCTCGGGATTTTGAAACATACGGTCTCCTTCGTGGTCGTTGGGATGGCGCTGCTTCTTGCTCTGGCTCCATTATTTAGTACGCACCAACTTTTCGCAATGGGCATCTTGGTACGGGCCGGCGATTTGCGTCCAGCCTTCGCCCAGCGGCGTTTGCGAGCAGGCTTTCTGGCCGTCGAGGCGGCTCTGGTACAGGTACCAGCGGGCGGGGGCGGCCAGTGCGGCGGCGGCGGCGCTGGCGGTCAGCAGGAGGAGGGCGAGGCGGCGTTTCATCGGGGAGCGCTCATGGGTAAATGCAAGGTAAAGGTGCTGCCCTGGCCGGGCGTGCTGGCCACCTCGATATGGCCGGCCAGCACGCCGGTCACGATATTGTGGGTGATGTAGAGGCCAAGGCCGGACTGGCCGGCGCCCAGGCGGGTGGTGAAAAACGGGTCGAAGATGCGGCGCAGGTGTTCAGGGGCGATGCCGGCGCCATTGTCGGCCACGGTCAGCAGCACTTCGCTGCCTTCCGCGTGGGCGCCGAGGCTGACTTTGGCGCCGGCCGCCGGTTGCGCGCCGAAAGCATGCGTTATGCAGTTGTCGAGCAGGTGGCCCAGCGCTTGCGCCAGCGGGCCGGGGTAGCTGTCCAGTTGCAGGCCGGGCGCCACGTCCAGCGCCAGTTGCGGGCGCGGTTGCGGCAGGCTGGCCCATAGGGGCGTCAGCAATTCCTGCAACAGCTGCGCCAGGTCGAAGCTGCGGCGCTGGACGTCCGTGGTATCGACGGCGATCTGTTTAAAGCTGGCCACCAGGCTGGCGGCGCGCTGCAGGTTGCGCTGCAGGATCGCGCCCGCCTCGCGCGCCTGCGCCAGGTAGGCCGCCAGTTCCGAACGGCGGATGCCGGCTGCCATCTGGCCCGCCAGGGCCGAAGTGTGGTCGGCAAAGGTGGACGCGGTGACCAGGCTGTTGCCGATCGGCGTGTTCAATTCATGCGCCACCCCGGCCACCAGCGAACCCAGCGCCGCCAGCTTGTCGCGCCGCACCAGCTCCTCCTGCGTCATGCTGAGGTTTTCCAGCGCCGACTGCAGCTCTTCGTTGGTCAGCTCGGCCTGTTCCATGGCGCGCGACAGGTCGGCGGTGCGCGCCGCCACCAGCTCCTCCAGGTGGGTGCGGTGACGCAGCAGCTCGGCCTCGCGCCGCGCCCGTTCAATGGCGATGCTGGCCAGGTGGCTGGCGACGCCGATCAGGCGCTGCTCCTCTACATCAGGGTGGCGCACCGTGCGGTAATACATGGCGAAGGAGCCCAGCACCGTGTGCTCGTCCTGCATGATCGGCATGGACCAGCAAGCGCGCAGGCCGTGCGCCTGGACCAGGGCACGGTAGGGGGCCCACAGCGGATCGTGCTCGATGTCCGACACCACAACCGCCTCGCGCCGGTACATGGCCGTGCCGCAGGAGCCGACGCCAGGCCCGATGCCCAAGCCTTCCAGGCTGGCGGCATACTCGGGCGGCAGGCTTGGGCAGCAGGTGCTGTGCATATGCTGGCCGTCCTCGTCCAGCAGCATCACGGAGCACAGCACGCCATCCGACTGCGACTCCACCAGCGCCACCAGGGCTTCCAGGGTGGCCTGCAGCGGCGCGCCGCGCGCCATCATCTCCAGCAGCTGCTCCTGGCCCAGGCGCAAGGCCTCTGCGCGCTGGGCGCCGGAGGCGTCCACCAGACGGATATGGAACAGGCGCCGCCCCGGACGTGCAATGCGCACGCCGCGCACCTCGCACTCGAGCATGCGCCCGCTGCTATGGGTGAAGTTGATGCGGTGGACGCGCAATTCGCCCGCATGCACGCGTTCCATCATGGCGGCAAGTTCAGCTGGATCGCATAGGTCGGAGTACGGCATGGCCAGCAGCTCCAGCGCGCTGCGGCCCAGGAGCTGCTCGGCACGGTAATTCAGATCAACCGGGCGGCCGGAATCCATGTCCAGCAGCAGCACCGCATCCGGCGAAGCGGCGGCCATCGCGTGATAGTTGACTTCCAGGTCAAAGCCGCCGATGCGCGGGCCCTGGAGGGCCAGCAGCACGTGATCGACCACGCTGGTGGTGGTGAGCGGCAGGCCGAAATAGCCCACCGCGCCGGCGCGCGCGGCACGCTGTTGTTCATCCTGCGAAGGGCGGTGCGACATGACCAGGACGGGAATGCGGCGGCCCGCTTCCGCCAGCGCCAGTTGACCGGTCAGTTCCAATTCCGCGCTGCCGGCTTGCGCCGCATCCAGCAAGACCAGGGCGACCCCGCCGGCAGCCGCCACTTGTAAAGCGTGAGCACCGCTGGCGACCGACTCAACCCGGTACTGGTGCCGTGCAAACGCCAGCTCCAGCCCTGCCACATCGAGGCTGGTACTGCTTGCGACCAGGATGGTGATGTTCTTCTCCACCCCGCCAGTGTATTACACCTGCGGCGTGATGATGCGTGGCAAATTATCCTCAATCCAATCGACCAGCAGCTCCAGCCGCTGCGCCACCTCGCGCCCGAGGGGCGTCAAGGTGTACTCAACATGGGGCGGAATCACCGGCAGGGCAGTGCGCAGCACGAAACCATCGCCCTCCAGCGCCACCAGGGTTTGCGCCAGCATCTTCTCGCTCACACCGCCGACCTCCTTGCGCAACTGGCTAAAACGGTGCATGCCGCCCAACAGCACCACCAGGACCAGCACGCCCCAGCGGCTGGTGACGTGGCTCAACACGGCCCGCGACGGGCAGTCCGGCGCCAGTACATTGCCCGGTCGCGCAACGTGACGCGCCAGGGCAGCGCGCAGGGATTTTGAAGTTTTTTCCATACTTACCGAAAAGTGCGTACTTACGAAAAGTTAGTGTTGATCCTATTATAGCCCCACATTGTTCTTAACCAAGGAGAGAAACATGATCGTCGTCACTGGCGCCTCGGGCGCATTGGGCCAACTGGTAGTGCAAGGCTTGCTGGAGAAAGTACCTGCGGGGCAGGTCATCGCCGCCGTACGTGACCCGGCGAAAGTAGCCCATCTCGCCGCGCGCGGCGTGCAGGTAAGGCAAGCCGACTACAACGACCCGACCAGCCTGAATGCCGCCCTGGCCGGTGCGGAAAAGGTGCTGCTGATATCGTCCGACGCCGTCGGCCAGCGCCTGCCGCAGCACCTGAACGTGGTCGCCGCCGCCCGCCGCGCCGGCGCAAGCCTGCTGGCCTACACCAGCATTTTGCACGCCGACCGCTCGCCGCTGGCAATGGCACAAGAACACGTCGCGACCGAAACCGCCATCGGCGACAGCGGGCTGGCGCACGCCTTCCTGCGCAACGGCTGGTACCTGGAGAATTTCGACAGCCGCATCAGCGGCGCCGCAGAGCGCGGCGAAGTGCTGGGCAGCGCAGGCGAAGGGCGCATTGCCGCAGCCGCCCGCGCCGACTACGCCGCCGCAGCGGTCGCAGTGTTGCTGGCCGACGCCCCGCAGCAGGTTTACGAACTGGCCGGCAGCAGCGCCTTCACGCTGGCGCAACTGGCAAGCGAAGTCGCGCGCCAAAGCGGACGCCCGGTCAGCTACCGCAACGTCGCGCAGGCTGAATATGCCGGCGCGCTGGCCGCCGTGGGCGTACCCGCACCCTGGCCGGAACTGCTGGCCGATTCCGACGCAGGCACCGCACTGGGCGGCTTGTTCGATGACGGGAAAGCGCTGGAGCGTTTGATTGGCCGCCCGACGCGCAGTTTGGCGCAGGCAGTTGCAATGGTCTTGGCGCGCTAGGCCAGAAATGAAAAAAGCCCATCAGCCTGAACGCGCTCTAGAACGCGCTCAATGAAGATGAGCTTTTTTGCGGAATTTTTGGTGCCCACGGAGGGACTCGAACCCCCACACCTCGCGGCACATGGACCTGAACCATGCGCGTCTACCAATTCCGCCACGTGGGCACTGGTGCTGCAATTTGTCTCAGAAGGTAGCGTTTGGTGCCCACGGAGGGACTCGAACCCCCACACCTCGCGGCACATGGACCTGAACCATGCGCGTCTACCAATTCCGCCACGTGGGCGCTAACTTCTTCAACTCTCTGCTGCGGTGTTGTCTGCAACAGAGGCACGCATATTAATGGCCGCAACCCGATCGGTCAAGGGGAAAATTGATTATTCGCAATTCGGAACAAATTCGGGGTCAGGTCTGACAATCGGACACCAACGCATTACCTTTGATTTTTCTCAAGGTGCGCTTAAAGATGGGGTGGGGGAATTTCAATGCAGGAAATCTGCGAAGGGCTTTGATCAATCGCAAAGAATCGGGTTGAGTGTCCGATTGTCAGACCTGACCCCGAATTTAGAAAACAAAAAAGCCGCTTTTCAGCGGCTTTTTTGCGGAATTTTTGGTGCCCACGGAGGGACTCGAACCCCCACACCTCGCGGCACATGGACCTGAACCATGCGCGTCTACCAATTCCGCCACGTGGGCATTTTGTCGCGTTGTTCTGCAACGAGGCACGCATATTAATGGCCGCCGCGCCTTCGGTCAAGACATTTATGAAAGTTTGTTCCTTCGACCACGCTGGCGGGCGGTCAGCAGGATCAGGCCGGCGCCCAGCATAGCCCAGCCGGAGGGTTCGGGGATGGGCGTGACGTCCCAGCCGATGGTGTCCATGGCCAGCACGTCGTTGCCGGTGATGTGCAGGGTTTCTCCCATGCCGGCGGTGGGGTCCATCAGGCCGATGAATAAATCGTCCTTCCAGTGGCTGGCCTGGCGCCCGTCGCCAAAGAAGGCGCCGGTGCTGAACTCGGGGCCGACCGTGGTGCCGTCGAGCGAGAAGTATTTGCGGCGGGCGTCGGCGGTCCAGTCGATCACGCCTTGGGCGGCGCTTTGGCTGGAGTAGCGGAACAGGTCGAGCGCAGAAACGAAGGTGAATTCGTCGGCTTCGAACGGGCCGTTCTGCGGCGGGGCGTTGTAGTCGAGGATGTCGACGCCGCTGATGAAACCCAGCACGTGGCCGATTTCGTGCGCGGCGACGCCGACAAAGTCGAAGGCGTTCGGGTTGGTGCCGTTGCTGGCGTCGAAGTCGAAGGCGAAATCGCTGTTGAACTGGATGAAGCCGTCGCACGGGCCTATGCAGCCGCTCAGCGTCTGCGGCGCGACCGCCAGGCCAATGGCTTTGGCCTGGGCGTTGGCAATGTACATGGCTTGGTTGTTGTCGCCGCCGTTGTTGTCGAGGTAGGGCGTGGCGCTGCCGGCGCCATGCGGGCTGTCGGCGGTGCGGTTGATCAGCATGCCGAAGCTGGGGCCGCCGGGCAGGTGGGCGACGGCGGAGGCGTCGGCGGCGGAGGTGGCGTCGGCTGCCAGGGCAGTGCGGACCGAGGCGTAGGTGTGGAAGTCGGAGGCGGCGGCCGCTTGGCCGAGGATGCCGCCGCCCAGCGGGTTGAAGCCGACCGTCAAGTTGATCGTCACGTTGTCGTTCAGTAGGCTGGCCCAGCGCGCGGCGGCGTCCTGGAATCCTTGCTGGGCCTGCAGCGAGGTGCCGGGCGTGAAGGTGAAGTTGAAGACCGGGGCGGCCGAGGCGCTGCCGGCCAGTAAACATAGACCGATGAGCAATGTTTTCATGGCACTCTCCTCAAACAGTTGGGTAAGAGGGCTGCCGCAAGAAGCGTGCGCTGATGAGTGTTTGCGGATGCGGTAAGGCGGGCTGCGCCTGGTGGCGTCAAGGAATCCGACGCGGAAATGAAAAAAGCCCACCAGCCTGAACGCGCTTTGGATCGCGCTCAGTACTGATGAGCTTTTTTACGGAATTTTTGGTGCCCACGGAGGGACTCGAACCCCCACACCTCGCGGCACATGGACCTGAACCATGCGCGTCTACCAATTCCGCCACGTGGGCATTAGCAACATCTGCTATCATACTGCTTTGGTGAGTTTTGCGCCAGATGAACTTTCATTCCACGCTGCACATCAACTCGCCATTCCCGCATCGCTGCGAGAGCCAGAATTATAGAGGAAACTCTGCCGAAGTCAAAGGGTCTGCGAAAGATTTTTGTACGCGGCCCTTCCTGTTACACTAACAACCAATAAAAAGATTACTGAAAACCTTTTGAACTCCACTCATATCATTCCTAGCCGCGAAGAAATTCTCGGCATCTTCCGCAGCGCCAAAGCGCCGCTCGACCTGCGCACGCTGGCGCTGTCGCTCAAAGTCAAAGCTGAATCCCACGCCGTGCTGACGCGCCGCCTGAACGCCATGGAGCGCGACGGCCAGATCCGTTCCGATACCGGCGGCTTCTACGTGCTGGCCGACCATTCGGAATTCATCGCCGGCCGCGTCTCCAGCCACCGCGATGGCTATGGTTTCCTGATCCCGGATGAGCCGGGCGAAGACCTGTTCCTGGCCGAGCGTGAAATGCAGAAGGTGCTGCACGGCGATAAGGTGCTGGGGCGTGTGGTCGGTTATGACCGCCGTGGCCGCCCGGAAGGCACCATTGTCGAGGTGGTGCAGCGTGGCACGACCCATATCATTGGCCGCCTGCTGAAGGAAAACGGGGCGTGGGTGGTGGCGCCGGAAGACAAGCGCATCAGCCAGGACATCCTGGTGCAGGGCGCCGTGGGCAAGGCCAAGTCGGGCCAGATCGTGAGCGTCGAGCTGACTGAGCAGCCGGGCCGCTTCAAGCAGCCGTCGGGCAAGATCGTGGAAGTGCTGGGCGATATGGATGACCCTGGCATGGAGATCGAGATCGCCGTGCGCAAGTTCGGCGTGCCGCATATTTTCTCGGATGCCGCGCTGAAGCAGGCTTCCAAGCTGCCGGACGTTGTCAAGGAATCCGACTGGGGCGAGCGCGTCGACCTGCGCGATGTGCCGCTGGTGACCATCGACGGCGAAGATGCGCGCGACTTTGACGACGCCGTCTATTGCGAGCCGGTGAAGATCGGCCGCAGCAACGCCTTCCGCCTGATCGTGGCGATTGCCGACGTGTCGCACTACGTGAAGCCGAACGACGGCCTGGATGGCGATGCCATCGAGCGCAGCACTTCGGTCTACTTCCCGCGCCGGGTGATCCCGATGCTGCCGGAGAAGCTGTCCAACGGCCTGTGCTCGCTGAACCCGCGCGTCGACCGTCTGACCCTGGTGTGCGATGCTGTGATCACCGCGCAGGGCGAGGTGAAGGCTTACCAGTTCTATCCGGCCGTGATCCACTCGGCTGCGCGCCTGACCTACACCGAGGTGGCGGCGATCCTGGGCAACACCAAGGGCCCGGAGGCGGCGCGCCGCGCGGAAATCGTGCCGCATCTGCAAAACCTGTACGACGTGTACCACGCGCTGCAGAAGTCGCGCCAGGAACGCGGTGCGATCGATTTCGAAACCACCGAGACCTATATCGTCTGCAACCCGTCCGGCAAAATCGAGAAGATCATCCCGCGCACCCGCAACGATGCGCACAAGCTGATCGAGGAGTGCATGCTGGCGGCGAACGTGTGCGCGGCGGACCTGCTGCTGCGCCACAAGCACCCTGGCACCTACCGTATCCACGCCAGCCCGACCAAGGAAAAGCTCACCCAGGTGCGCGATTTCCTGAAGCAGCTCGGCCTGTCGCTCGGCGGCGGCGACACGCCGGTGGCGCGCGACTATGCCGACTTGATGAAGAAGATCAAGGAGCGTCCGGACGCGCAGCTGCTGCAAACCATGTTGCTGCGCTCCATGCAGCAGGCGGTCTACAGCCCTGACAATATCGGCCACTTCGGCTTGGCGTATGAGGCGTATGCCCACTTCACCAGCCCGATCCGCCGTTATCCGGACTTGCTGACCCACCGCGCCATCAAGGCGATTTTGGCGGGCAAGAAGTACGAGCCGAAGGTGGCCGACCAGTCGGTGCTGAACACCACCATCTCGAACGCGCAACGGCGCCAGGCCCTGAAGGACAAGCAGGAAGGCAAGGAGAAGAAAGCCAAGGGCGATCCGAGCATCTGGGACGCGCTGGGCGTGCACTGCTCGGCCAACGAGCGCCGCGCCGACGAGGCGTCGCGCGATGTGGAAGCCTGGCTGAAGTGCTACTTCATGCAGGATAAGCTGGGCGAAGAGTTCAGCGGCATCATCACCGGCGTGACCAACTTCGGCATCTTCGTGCAGCTGGACCAGCTGTTCGTGGAAGGCCTGGTACACATCACCGACCTGGGCGCCGATTACTACGAGTACGACGAGGCGCGCCATGAACTGCGCGGTGAGCGCACCGGCAAGCGTTTCCAGCTGACCGGCCGCGTCAATGTGCAGGTGGTGCGGGTGGACCTGGAGTCGCGCAAGATCGACCTGCGCCTGGCCGACAGCGAGATTTCTACGCTGCCGCCGCAGGGCAAGAAGCCGTCCCGCAAGGGCGGCGGCCTGGTTGGCTCCCTCGGCGATTTCGACAGCTTCGACGACGAGGACAATAATCCAGGCGTGGCGCGCAAGCGCAAGGCGGCCCGCGCCGCGGCGCCGTCGATCAGCGCGCGCGAAGAGGCGCCGACCCGTGCCACGGGCCGCGCCGACTCGAAGCGCGGGGCGGCACCGAAGCGTGGCGCGGCGCCTGCGCCATCCGCCCCGGCGGCGCGCCCATCGGCCAAGCCGAAGGCGAAAGCCAACCCCAAGACCAGCGCCAAGCGCGTGACCAAGGCTGCCAAGCCTAAGAAGAAACGATAAGCACCCCGTCCGGCGCTTCGGCGCCGGACTTATTTTGAGAACTACGATGTCCAAGAACAAAATGATTTTCGGCTTCCACGCCGTGACCTCGCGCCTGCGCCACGAAGCTTCCAGCGTTGAAGAGATCTTCTTCGACCATGCCCGTGATGACCGCCGCATGAAAGACCTGATCGCCAACGCGAAAGCGGCCGGCGTGCGCGTGATGCCGGTGGAATCCGAGCGCCTCGACAAGATCGTCGGCACCCGCCGCCACCAGGGTGTGATCGCGTTCGCGTCGCAGCTGTCGCTGGCGCGCAACCTGGACGAGCTGCTGGATATGGTGGAAGGCCCGCCGCTGCTGCTGGTATTGGACGGCATTACCGATCCGCACAACCTGGGCGCCTGCCTGCGCGTGGCCGACGGCGCCGGCGCGCATGCGGTGATCGCTCCGAAGGATCGTTCGGTGGGCTTGAATGCTACCGCTGCCAAGGTGGCGTCGGGCGCGGCGGAGTCGGTGCCGTTCATTACCGTGACCAACCTGGCGCGCACCCTGCGCGAGCTGAAGGAGCGCGATATCTGGCTGATCGGTACGTCCGACGACGGCGACAAGACCTTGTACGAAGGCGATTACTCGGGCCCGACCGCGATTGTCATGGGTTCGGAAGGCGAGGGCATGCGCCGCCTGACGCGCGAAACCTGCGACGTGCTGGTGTCGATTCCGATGTTTGGCTCCGTTGAATCGCTGAACGTTTCCGTTGCATCCGGCGTCTGTCTGTACGAGGCGCGCCGCCAGCGGATTGCCAAGGAAGGCTGAACCCGGTAAACCAGGGTCAGACCCAAGGGTCTGACCCGCGCCGTGCCGCCTGCATCCCCCGCCCGGATGCGCTATGATAGTTCCCCAACCAACTCCCCCAGCACCACCATGTTCCACCACCTCCGTGACGATATCCGCAGCATCATCGAGCGCGACCCCGCAGCTCGTAACGGCTGGGAGGTGCTGACCTGTTACCCCGGCCTGCAAGCGATCGTCATGCACCGCTGGGCGCACTGGTGCTGGACGCATGGCCTGAAATGGCTGGGCCGCTTCATTTCCTACCTGGCCCGCATCATCACCGGCATCGAGATCCACCCCGGCGCCATGATTGGCCGCCGCGTCTTCATCGACCACGGCTTCGGCGTCGTGATCGGTGAAACCGCGCAGGTCGGCGACGACTGCACCATCTACCAGGGCGTGACCCTCGGCGGCACCTCGCTGCACGCCGGCGCCAAGCGCCACCCCACGCTGGAGCGCGGCGTCATCATCGGCGCCGGCGCCAAGGTGCTGGGCGGCTTCACCGTCGGCGAGTACGCCAAGGTCGGCTCCAATGCCGTGGTGATCAAACCCGTCCCCGCAGGCGCCACCGCCGTCGGCAACCCGGCCCACCTGGTACAAAAGGACCACGCCCCGTCGCCCGCCTCGCACCTGTTCTCCGCCTACGGCGTGACCGCGAACGGCGACGACCCGCTATCCAAAGCCCTGCATAGCCTGATCGCCCACGCGGTCGTGCAGGAGCAGCAAATCGAACGCCTGTCGGCAGCCATGAAGGCGGCGGGTTTATCCTGTCCGGACCTCAAAGCCTGCGACAAGCTCGATACCGCAGAACTCAACAAACTGGTCGAATAAGGAAAAAAAATGGACGACATTCTGGACCCGTTTGAAATCCGCGTACTCGCGGTACTGGCCGAAAAAGAAGGCCTGACGCCGGATAACTATCCGCTGTCCCTCAACGCCCTGACCAACGGCTGCAACCAGCTCTCCAGCCGCGAGCCCGTGATGCAGATCAGCGAAGACACCGTGGCCGACGTGCTGGCCCGCCTGGGCGAGCGCAAGCTGGTTTCCACCGTCAGCCAATCCGGCGCGCGCGTGGTCAAGTACGAGCACCGCATGCGCATGAAGTGGACGCTGGAACAGGACAAGCTGGCCGTGCTCACCATCCTCATGCTGCGCGGCCCGCAGACCGCAGGCGAGATCCGCACCCGCACCGGCCGCATGCACGAATTCAAATCCGTGGCCGACGTGGAAGCAGCGCTGCAGTTCCTGATCGACAAATACCCGCCGCTGGTGGCCAAGCTGCCGTTGGCGCCAGGCTCGCGCGAACCGCGTTACGGCCACCTGTTGGGCGGTGAAGATGCCCTGGCACGGGACGCCACCGCAGGCGCTTTCGGCGGCGCCGCTGGCGGTGCGGGCGAGGGCGCTGGCAGCGGTTCGCGCGCCGACCGTGTCGCAGCCCTGGAGCAGGAAGTCGCCTCGCTGCGCGAAGAAGTGGCCGCACTGGCCGCCCAAGTCGCCGAACTGCGCGCTGTAATCGAGTAGCAGTAGCTGTTGTGAGAATCCGCCATATTCAACTGGATTGATTGTGGCGGCCCCGAGGGGTTGTTATGCTTGACCCATAACAACTAACGCCTTGGGGAGTATGAATGGAACTGCTGCGCCGCTTGTCCATCCGGCACAAACTTCTTCTCAGCATGGGCCTGTGCCTGCTGCTGTTCATCGTCATCTCATCCACCCTCAGCATCATGAAGACCAGCCAGGCCGCGCGCGAACGCGTGCTGCGGCAGGAGCTTCCCGCGCAGGTGGCCGCCATCCGCAACGACGTGCTGCGCCAGATCGCCACCCCGCTGGCGGTATCGCAATCGCTGGCCAACAACACCTTTATCGGCGCATGGGAAGACGCCGGCGTGCCGGATGAAGGCGTGGCAGCATGGACCGCCCAGGCCAAAGAACTCAAGACCAAGAATAATGCCGCCACCGTGTTCTGGGTTTCCCGCGCCACCGGCAAGTACTTCACCGACAAAGGCTACGACCGCACCCTGAACGAAAAGGCCGCCAGCGACCAGTGGTTCTATGGCTTCCTGTCCGGCAGCGCGCAATACCAGCTCGACATCGACAAAGACGTCAGCGCCGACTCCTATATGTTGTTCATCAACACCCGCGTGCAAACCGCAGGTGGCAAGCTGGCCGCCGCCGGCCTTGGCCTGTCAGTGAACGCACTGGCCGAAGCAGTGCGCAACTACAAGCTCGGACAGTCCGGCTACGTCTACCTGGTGCGCGCCAACGGCATGGTCCTGATCCACCGCGACCCCAAACTGGTGGATGGCAAACACGCCCTGGCCGAGCTGCCCGGCATGTCGCCCGCGCTGGCCAAACGCCTGCTTGGCAGCGAAGCCTTCGTCGCCGACAGCTTCAAGGACGGCGAAGGCGAGCAACTGGTGGCATCCTCCTTCATCCCCGAGCTCAACGCCTACCTGGTGGCGCAAGTACCAGAAGCCGAAGTCCTGGCCGGCATCGCGCGCGGCGCCGCCATGACATCGCTGATTGCCGCCATCCTCGGCGGCGGCATCGGCATGCTCGCCATCTTCGTCATTGCCCGCGCCATCGCAGCCCCGGTCGCGCAAGCCGCCGAACTGCTGGAAGACATCGCGCGCGGCGGCGGCGACCTGACGCGCCGCATGCCGGTGCAATCGCAAGACGAAATCGGCGCCCTGGCCGGCGCCTTCAACAGCTTCGTCGAATCGCTCAACGGCACCATCCTGCGCGTGCGCGACAGCAGCCGCGCCATTGGCGCCGCCACCGACGACATCGCCAGCGGCAATATGGACTTGTCCGCCCGCACCGAGGCGCAAGCGTCCAACCTGGAGGAAACCGCAGCCGCCATGGAGCAGCTCACCTCCACCGTGCATAACAACACCGCCAACGCCGACCAGGCCAATAAGCTGGTCGCCAGTACCGCCGATTCCGCGCGGCGCGGCGGCCAGGTGGTGGAGCAGGTGGTAGAGAAGATGCAGCTGATCACCGCCAGCTCCAGCAAGATCGCCGACATCATCGGCGTGATCGACGGCATCGCCTTCCAGACCAACATCCTCGCGCTGAACGCCGCCGTCGAAGCAGCGCGCGCCGGCGAACAAGGGCGCGGCTTCGCCGTCGTCGCCAGCGAAGTACGCAACCTGGCCCAACGCAGCGCCGCCGCAGCGAAAGAGATCAAAGAGCTGATCACCGAATCGGTGCAGCAAGTCGCCGACGGCGGCAAGCTCGCCGATTCCGCCGGCGCCGCCATGCAGGACATCGTCAAATCGGTGCAGAACGTCGCCGGCCTGATGAGCGAAATCGCCAGCGCAAGCCAGGAGCAAAGCCTCGGCATCGACCAGGTCAACCAAGCCGTCACGCAAATGGACAACACCACGCAGCAGAACGCCGCGCTGGTCGAACAAGCCGCCGCCGCCGCCCAGTCCCTGAGCGAACAGGCTGCACGTCTGGAAGAAGTGGTCGGCCTGTTCAAGCTCGACGCCACGCTCAAAATTCGCTAAAGGGGAGGCCGCATATGAAGCACTTCACCACGACCGTCACCGCAGCCTTGCTGACCCTCGGCACCGCGCAACCAGCCCAGGCGCTGGACTGGATGGACAACACCGTCGGCTACCGCTTCGGCACCCGCTTCGCCGAGCCGTACAACCCGCAGGACATCCGCAAGCACATCGTCAACCTGACGCACGCCAGCGGCCACGCCTACGGCAGCAACTACATGAATCTCGACATCCTGAAGTCCGACCGCAAGGACGACAGTGCGACCGAGGCCTACCTGCTATACCGCCACACCTGGGATATCGGCAAGCTGAGTGGCAAAGAGTTCAAAGGCGCAGGCATGCGCGGCCTGGGCCTGACCGCAGGCTTCGACTGGAACCACAAGAACGACAAAGGCTACGCCTCGCGCAAGCAGATGCTGGTGGCCGGCCCGACCTTGATGGTGGACGTCCCCGGCTTCCTGAATATCAGCCTGCTCGCGCTATGGGAAAGCAACAACCCGATCGGCGTGCCCAAGCGCTACCGCTACGACACGCACGCCATGCTGAACGCCGCCTGGGGCATCCCGCTGGGCAGCGGCTGGTCGTTTGAAGGCTATGTGAACTACATCGGCAGCAAAGGCCGCAACGAATTCGGCGGCCCCACCGCCCCCGAGACCAACCTCGACATGCAGTTGATGTACGACCTGAGCACCGCCGCCGGCTTAAAGCCCGGCAAGCTAAAGGCCGGCATCGAATACCAATACTGGCGCAACAAATTCGGCAACCCCTCGAACGTGCCCGGCAGCCTCGCCCAAACCCCCATGATCCGCGCCGAGTACCACTTCTGACAAAAAAACCGGTGCCAGGTCTGTCATTCGGACAGCTAGCGCTAGCATTTGATCTTTCTCAATACGCGAGAGTCGACGATTTCGCGTATTGAGAAATATCAAAGATTGGTCTCGAGTGTCCGAATGACAGACCTGGCACCGGTTTGGCGCCGGTTTGGGTGCGGTTTTGAGAAAAACAAAGCCCGCTGATGGGCGGGCTTTGTCGTTTGCGGCCTGAGCTTAGTTCTCTTCGCGCCAGCGGCGCAGATAGATGGCGGCGGCGATCATTGCGACGCCGGCGGCAACGCCGATCCACAACGTCGGGCTGGCCAGGGAGGCGTAGGCTTCGTTGTAGAAGGCGGCTACTTGGCTCGCTGGCGGCACGTCGCCGCGGTCGGCTTGCGCCATTGCCTGGCGGGCACCTTGGTCGAAGATCATCCAGTTGCCCGGCAGGACGCTGCCCAGCAGGCGCAGCACCACTTGCGTGAAGTACCATTCGATGTTGAGACCCAGCTTGAAGCCGGCGTTGGCCCAGGCCAGCAGGGCGCCGCTCATCAGTGGTGCGCCGACCGCCCACAGGAACACTTTGCTGCGTGCCCAGCTCGATACCATCAGCAGCCAGCCCACCGTCGGCAATGCCCACAGCAGGTAGATCGGGATCAGCGACAGCATGCGGAATGGGCTGAGCCAGAACGAGGTGGCGGAGATCAGGTCGCTGAAAATGTTCAAGCCATGGAAGGTGAGGGCGATTGAGCCCATCAGCATGATGGCGAACGAGGCGATGAAGCCGATCACGGCGACGATCAGCGGTGCTGCCACCAGCGCCATGACAACCTTGGACAGCACGGTCTCGGTATCCGACACCGGCAGCGATTTCCAGAACAGGATGCTGCGGTCGCGGCGGTCGTCATGCAGGGCGCCCAGGCAGTAGAAGAAGATCAGGAACGCCATCAGGATGTACAGCGGCGTTGCCACCATCGGGAAGGCGGCGCCAAACGCGTTGGCCAGGTCGTGCCGTTCGATGGTGGTCATCTCGTGGAAGCGCGCAATCTTTTCGCCGTCGATCTGCAGGTTCATGTTCATGCCAAAGGCGACCATCACGCCGGAGAACAGCACCATCAGGCTGCCCACAATGGCGGGGGCCCAGAACAGCATGCCCTTGTTTTCCCAGTATTCGCGCTGGATCAGCCATTTCATCGTATTCATTCGTATTGTCCTTTCATGCTGGCGACGAACAGGTCGGCCACGCTTGGGGTGCGGGTTTCGCCGAACGTTTCGAGCTGTTTGCGCGAGACGCCGTCGAACAGCATCACGGCCTTGCCGAACACGGTGCGCTGGTGCAGGGGCTGCAGGGCGCTGGCGGCGGTCATGTATTCAGGCTGCACCATCACTTCTGTGTAGCGGTCGCCGATTTCGTCCATCGAGGCGGCCAGGGTGATCTTGCCGTCGCGGATGAACATCAGGTCGGTCAGGATGTTCTCGACTTCCTCGATCTGGTGCGTGGTGATGAGGATGGTCTTGTTTTCGTCGAAGTAGTCTTCCAGCAGTTGGTGGTAGAACTGCTTGCGGTACAGGATGTCCAGGCCGAGGGTCGGTTCGTCCAGCACCAGCAGCTTGGCGTCGATCGCCATGACCAGCGCCAGGTGCAGTTGCACGATCATGCCCTTGGACATGGCCTTGACCTTCATGTTCGGCTCAAGCTTGGTGTTGGCGATGTACTTTTCGGCACGCTCGCGGTTGAAGCGCGGGTGCACCCCTTCGCAGAAGGCGATGGCGTCTTTCACCTTCAGCCAGCGCGGCAAGATGGCGACGTCGGCGATGAAGCAGACGTCCTTCATCAGTTCATCGCGTTGCTGGCGCGGGTCGAGGCCGAGCACATTCAGCTCGCCGTCGAAGCGCGACAGGCCGAGGATGGCTTTCAGGGTGGTGGTCTTGCCCGAACCGTTGGGGCCGATCAGGCCCACGATGCGGCCCGCCTGGATCTCAAAGCTGGCATCGTCCAGCGCTTTAGTGCTGCCGAAACTTTTGCTCAGGTGTTTGGCGGTGATGATGGCTGTCATGCCGGGGCTCCTTGTGGCGGCACATTCGTGGCGCGCAGCAGTTGTTCAATGTCCAGGCCCAGGCGGCGGATGCGCTCTACCATTGCGGGCCATTCTTCGCGTACAAAACGCTCGCGTTCAGAGGACAGCAGTTTATCAACAGCGCCTTCGGTAACGTACATTCCTAATCCCCTTCTTTTTTCAACCAAGGTTTCGTCGACCAGCTCCTGGTAGGCGCGGGACACGGTAATCGGATTCAATTGATAGTCGGCCGCGACCTGGCGCACCGAGGGCAGTGCATCGCCGGGCTTGAGCAGGCCGTCGAGCATCATGCCGACAACCCGCTCTTTCAGCTGCAGGTAGATCGGACGGTTTTCATTCCACATACATCATTTCCTCCAGTGTTGGTGATTTAATGGACTGGTGTTGTAGTGAACTATAACACTGATTTGCAGCGCTGCAAGTGGTTTTTTTGCAACTGTCAGGTGGCTTGCAGCAGGGTGCGCAGTTGCAGGGCCTGGCTGGCCTGGGTGCCGGACATGGTGTTGTCGAAGATGACCAGAGCTTGGCCGGGCTGTTCCCCCAGCCAGGCGGCCACCCGTGCCAGGCGTTCGGGCTCGTAGGGGGAGCGGTAGATGTGCGGGCTGCCGTGCAGGCGCACATAGCTGGCGCCGGCGGCGGTGGCGAGGTAGGGGCCGGCGACGCCGGCCGGGGGATCGGCGACCACGCGGATCACGTCCAGTTGCCGCAGCAGGGCGGTCGCTTCGTCGGTGAACCAGCTGCCGTGGCGTGCTTCGCACGCCAGTTGCGGCCCACCGGCCAGGCGCTCTTGCAGGCCGCTGAACAGGGCGGCGGCGGCGGCGGCATCGAAGCGCAGGCTGGGCGGGGTCTGCACCAGCACCCAGCCTAGTTTCAGGCCGAGCGTGCCTGCCTCGGCGGTGAACTGGTCGAGCTCTGCACCGGCGTTGTGCAGGCGCTTTTCATGCGTGATGCTGCGCGGGAGTTTGACGGCGAAACGGAAGCCGGCCGGTACGCTGTCGGCCCAGCGGGCGTAGGTTTCCGGGCGGTGAGGGCGGTAGAATGAAGAATTGATTTCGACGGCGTTGAATACGGCGGCGTAGCGCGCCAGGTTGCTGCCTTCCGCAGCGGGCGGGAAGAGCACCCTGTCCGGGCCGGGCAGCGACCAGCCTGCGATACCAATGGTTACACTCGCCATGCCTGATCCTCGCTATAGTCGCAGGCACTATGACACAGGAGCCTAAGATGAACCAACACAGACGCCGTGCCGTGCGCGCGGCTGCCGCCATGGCGCTGCTGGCGGGGGGCGGTGCGATGGCGCTGCTGTCCGGCTGCGCTACGTTTGCCGGGCCGCGCGATTATGAGGTGCCGCTGTCCAAACTGCAGCGCAATATCGACCAGCGTTTCCCGCTCGAGCAGCGGGCTTTGGGCCTCTTTGAGTTGCGCTTGCAGCAACCGCGCTTGTCCACGCTGCCGAACGACCGTATCGCCTTGAGCGCGATGCTGACGGTCGGTTCGCCGCTGATGCGGCGGCGGTTTTCCGGCAGCCTGTCGCTGTCGGGGCGCTTGAGTATCGACCTTGAGCGCAACGCCGTGATGCTGGCGGATGCGCGGCTGGATAATTTCACTTTGGATGGCTTGGATGAGCGCACCCAGACGCAGGTGGGCAGCGCGGCGCGCTTGCTGGCAGATACGCTGACGCGCGATACCGCAATCTACAGCTGGCGGCCGGAAGAGCTGCGCTATGCCGGGGTGCAGTATGTGCCGACGGCGATCCGCACGTCGGCGGATGGCCTCAGTATTCACCTGGAACCGGTGCGCGACGCTCGACTATAATCAAAATACTAATAATTCTGGGGAACGGAAATGCCGTTTGTAGGTTTGGGTTTGCACATTCTGGTGGCGATTTTCTTTGCAGTGCACGCGGTGCGGCGCGGACGGGAGCTGTATTGGCTGCTGATCCTGTTCTCTTTCCCGTTGTTGGGTAGCCTGGTGTACTTCTTTGCTATCTACCTGCCGAGTTCCCGCATGCAGCATGGTGCGCGCAAGGCGGTTGTTGCCGCAGGCCGTATGCTGGACCCGGGACGCGAGTTGCGCGAGGCGCGCGAGGCGTTCAGCTTTACGCCAACGGCGCAGAACCAGATGCGCCTGGCCGCAGCCATGCTGGAGGCGGGCGAGGCGGCGGAGGCGGCGTCCACGTATGAGGCGTGCCTGCAGGGGGCTTTCGGTTCGGACCTGGACATCCGCCTGGGTGCGGCGCGTGCCAGCCTGGCCTCCGGCGCTTTTGGCAAGGCGCTTGAACACCTGGAGTTTGCGCGCCGCGCCGATGCCAACTTCCGTGCGGAGCAGTGCGGCCTGTTGATGGCGCAGGCACTGGCCGGTGCGGGCCGGCGTGACGAGGCGCGTGCCGAGTTTGAAAACACGGTGAACCGCTTTGGCAGCTTTGAGGCGCGTGCGGAGTTTGCGATCTGGGCCGCCAATGCGGGCGAGATCCAGTTGGCACAGCGCTTGCGCAATGAGCTGCAGCATTCGATGGACCGCTGGAACAGGCATACCGCCAGCATGAACGGCGCCATGGTGCGGCGCCTCAACACAGCGTTCGCGCAGATACCGCACGAGTGAAGATGGAAGGAGCATCAGCATGCATAGCCCGATCCTGATGTTCCAATCCACGCAATTCGACATTGTCCAGGACGAGGACAAGCTGACCAATCCCGGCATCTTTGGCCGCAGCCTGGCCGATTGGGTGGCGAAAGAGTTGCCCGCGCACGGCTACCAGGCGCTGGGTGAGGTGATTCCCGAGGATTTTGCCTGGTGCGTGCCGGTGGCGGCGGCGGACTGCGAGCTGTATGTCGCTTGCGCCAACGCCGAGGAGGGCTGGCAGATCTATGTCTTTGCCGATTGCGGCTTGATGGCGCGGCTGATCGGGCGCGATCCGCGCGCGGAGACGGTCGCGGGTCTTTATTCCGCCGTGCGCGCGATTCTTGAAAGCGCGCCCGGCATCCAGGATTTGCATACCGAATGAATTTTCCTGTTTCTGTTAAAGGCGTGTTCTGCGCGCCCGATGGCCGCGTTGTCCTCCTGCTCAATGAGCGCGGGGAGTGGGAGCTGCCCGGCGGTCGGATCGAGGCGGGCGAAAGCGCGGCGGCATGCCTGGCGCGCGAGGTGGCGGAGGAGTTGGGCCTGCTAGTGCGCGTGGGGGCGCCGCTCGATAGCTATCTGTTCGAGGTGGTGCCGGGTAAATGCGTCTTCATCGTCACCTATGCCTGCCGTTTGGAGGGCGACTTCAAGCCTGCCTTGAGCGAAGAGCATCGGGCGGTCGGCCTGTTCGCGCCGGACGCGTTGCCGGAGCGGCTGCCGCAAGGCTACCGGGCTTCGATTGCCGCTGCGCTGCGGATGGATGAGCGGCGCCTGGCGCGGCATCTGCTGGCCGAGGCGTATAACAATGGCTGGGCCAACCACCGCTTGCTGCGCGCTTGCGCCCAGTTGTCGCAGGCCGACTTTGGGGCGCCGCGCACGGGGTTTTTCCCGTCGATCAAGGCGACCCTGAACCATATCCTTACGGTGGACTGGTTTTACATCGATGCGCTGGAGCGCGAGGCGCGCGGCGCGCCGCCCCATCCCGACTATTACAGCGAGTTCTTCGCGCAGCCGGAGCCATTCGGCCATTGCGCGGATTTGTGGGCGGCGCAGCAGGCTAGCGACCGCCGCCTGATCGCCTATTGCAGGGCCTTGCGCGACGACGGCCTGGGCCGGGTGGTGACCATCGACCGGGGCGATGGCGAGATCCAGCGCGATAGCCGCCAGCGCCTGCTGGCCCATTTGCTCCAGCACCAGATCCACCATCGGGGCCAGGTGCATGCCATGCTGTCTTCCACGCCGGTGGCGCCGCCGCAGCTGGACGAGTTCTTTTCCTCGGGCGAGGCGGACCTGCGGGCGCGGGACTTTGCGGAGCTGGGGTGGTCGGAAGACGATATCTGGATGCCAAACTTGACGTAAGTTAAGGATTTTGTCCGGCCATTCGGGGATAGTCAGACTCGGTTTAACCTGAGCAGGACTATCACTAAAATGAATGCAAACGACAAAATGTTCGGCAACCCGATGCCGCCCCAGGAAATCTCGCTGGACGTGCTGCGCGAAAAATACGCGAAGGGTGAAGAGCAGGACATCATCGATGTGCGGCGCCGCGTAGCGCAGGCGCTGGCGGCGCTGGAGGCGCCGGAGCTGCGCGCCGACCTGGAGGAGCAGTTCCTGTGGGCGCAGGAGCACGGCTTCGTGCCGGCGGGCCGCATCAATTCGGCGGTGGGCCTGGGCCTGAAGGCGACCTTGATGAACTGCTTCGTGCAGCCGGTGGGCGATTCGGTGACCGGCGAGGCGGACGGCCTGCCGGGCATCTACACCGCCGTGGCGGAGGCGGCGGAAACCATGCGCCGGGGCGGCGGCGTGGGCTACGATTTCAGCGCCATCCGTCCGGCCGGGGCCAAGGTCAAGGGCACGCAGTCGCGCGCGTCCGGGCCGGTCTCGTACATGGAAGTATTTGATGCCTCCTGCAAGACGGTGGAGTCGGCCGGCGCCCGCCGCGGCGCGCAGATGGGCGTGCTGCGCATCGACCATCCCGATATCGAACGTTTTATCGCCGCCAAGGACGAAGGCGGCTTCCGTAACTTCAACCTGTCGATCGGCGTGACCGACGGCTTCATGCAGGCCCTGGCGGCCGATGGCCAGTTCGAGCTGGTGCACAAGGTGGAGCCGGGCGATGAGGACCTGGCGGCGGGCGCCAGCCAGCGCGACGACGGGCTGTGGGTGTATCGCCGCGTGCCGGCGCGCGAGCTGTGGGACAAGGTCATGGCTTCCACCTACGACCACGCCGAACCGGGCGTGCTGTTCGTGGACCGTATCAATGCCGAGAACAACCTGTATTACTGCGAGACCCTGCGCGCCACCAACCCTTGCGGCGAACAGCCCTTGCCCGGCTATGGCTGCTGCGACCTGGGTTCGCTGAACCTGACGCGCTTTGTGCGCCATCCTTTCAGCGAAAAGGCGGAATTCGATTACGAGGCGATGTGCCGCGTGGCGGGCATCGCGGTGCGCATGCTGGACCTGGCGCTGGACGCGACCCAGTGGCCATTGCCGCAGCAGGCGGAGGAGGGGGCCAACAAGCGCCGTATCGGCCTCGGTTTCCTGGGCCTGGGCAGCGCGCTGGTGATGCTGGGGCTGCGCTACGATTCGGCCAACGGCCGGGCCATGGCGTCCAGCATCGCGGAGGCTTTGCGCGATGCGGCCTATACGGCCTCGGTGGGGCTGGCGCGGGAGAAGGGCGCTTTCCCGCTGTTCGACAAGGATAAGTACATGCAGGGGGCGTTCGTGCGTCGCTTGCCGAAGGCGTTGCGCGAGGCGATCGCCAAGCATGGCATCCGCAATTCCCACCTGCTGTCGATTGCGCCGACCGGCACCATTACCCTGGCCTTTGCGGACAATGCGTCGAACGGTATTGAGCCGGCGTTCTCGTGGGTTTACCAGCGCCGCAAGCGCATGCCGGACGGCTCGTCGCGTTCGTACGAGGTGGCGGACCATGCGTGGCGCCTGTACCGCCATATGGGCTTTGAAATGGAGCAGTTGCCGCCGCAGTTCGTGACGGCGCTGGATATGGCGGCGCTGGACCATGTGAGCATGATGGAGGCGGTGCAGCCGTTCGTCGATACGGCGATTTCGAAGACGGTGAACGTGCCGGAGGCTTATCCTTTCGAGGATTTCAAGGACCTGTACACGGAGGCGTGGCAGGCTGGCTTGAAGGGGCTGGCGACCTTCCGTCCGAATTCGGTGACGGGCAGTGTCTTGAGCGTGGCGCCGGACCCGGCTGCTGCCGCGGTGTCGGCGGCGGTGGCGGCGCCGCTGGTGCGCGATGATGATCCGCTGCGCAAGCGTTTCGACGGGCGCCCGCTGGGCGAGCTGGAGTCGGTCACCTCCAAGGTTGAATACTGGACCCAGGAGGGTAAGAAGGCGGCCTACCTGACGGTGAGCTTCATCACCGTCGATGGCATGCAGGACGGCCTGCCGGTGCGCATTGAGCGGCCGTTCGAGTTCTTCATGCCGGCCAACCAGCGCAGCGACGGGCAGCAGTGGATCACGTCTTCCATGCGCTTGCTGTCGATGGCGGCGCGCGCCGGCAGTTCGATCGCCAAGGCGCTGGCCGATATGCGCGAGGTAGTGTGGGAGAAGGGGCCGGTGCGCTGCGGCCTGCTGACGCGTGAGGACGGGGTGCAGGTGCCGGTCTATCACGATTCGGAGGTGGCGGCCATTGCCTTCACCTTGCAGCGCATGCTGATACGGCGCGGTTTCCTGGATGCTTACGGCAACCAGGTGCCGGTGCCGCAGCTGGCGGCGCAATTCGCCATGCGCGGGGAGGCGGGCCATGTGGCGCCGGAGGCGATGACGGCGGCGGGTGCTGCGCCCGCGCAGTCGGCGGGCAAGTGCCCGGAGTGCGGCGCGCGCGCGCTGCATAAGGTGGATGGCTGCACGCGCTGCGTGGAGTGCCACTATATGGGCGGCTGCGGCTGAAACCCGGTAAAGCGGGGTCTGTTGGCCCTTGAGCCCGCCCCCCGGCTTTGAGACCGTTGGGTGTCTGACACTTGTGTCAGACACCGCCTTACCGGGTTTTGCTTAAGCTGCGTCAAGGACGCGAACGCCGCCCCTGCCTAAACTTCCTCCCACAACTACCCCGAGGAGGAATTAAAAATGCATCACTCTTTCCAATTGGCTTCCATCCTGGACGCCGCCAACGTGACCCGTGTGCTTGAACTGCTGCGCACCGTGCCTGGCATCCGTGGCGTGCACGCCCCTGCCGGCGGCGCCCATGTCGAAATCGCCTTTGACGATTCCCTGACCAGCGTCCATCACCTGGGCAAGGTATTGGAAGAAAACGGCTACACGCCAGTGACCCAACGTAGCCAGACCTGCTGCGGCGGTTGCGGCGGCCATTAATTAACACTTGATCTGGATCATGTGAGCTGCCCGGGTGGCGGCTGTATTCTGGCTAAAAACATACATTTGAAACACCACAAAAGGAGCTATCATGCACGCCACTAAGAAGTTATGGACGTGGCTCGCCATTATCTGCCTTGCATCGTTTACGGTGCTAGGCTGGGTGGGCCGCGAAATCTATTTGAAAGCGCCTCCGATTGCGCAAGTCGTCGACGAGAACGGCGCCGTGCTGTACACGCCGGCCGAGGTGCAGTACGGCCAAAGCGCGTGGCTGTCGGCCGGCGGCCAGCAGCTGGGCACCGTCTGGGGCCACGGCTCCTACCTGGCGCCTGACTGGTCGGCCGACTGGCTGCACCGCGAAGCCGTCGCCCTGCAAGACCTGTTCGCGCGTAAAAACTTCAACAAGGACTACGCCCAGCTGGAAGCCGGCGGCAAAGCCCACGTTGACGCCCTGGTGAAAGCCGAGCTGCGCACCAACACCTACAATGCCGACACCAATGAAGTGAAGTTGTCCGCTACCCGCGCTGAAGCAGTGCGGATCGTGGCTGCCCACTACAACGGCCTGTTCGGCGATGAAGCCCAGTATGCAAAACTGCGCGAGCAGTATGCAATGACCCCGAACGCGCTGCCTGAAGCCAAGGACCGCGCGGCGCTGACCGGCTTCTTCTTCTGGTCCTCGTGGGCCGCCGCTGCCGACCGTCCGGGCGAAACTGGCCTGAGCTACACCAGCAACTGGCCGCACGAACCGCTGATCGACAATACGCCGAGCGCCGGCGCTGGCATCTGGTCGATCGCTTCGATCATCCTGATGATCGGCGCCATCGCCGGCATGCTGTTCTACCATGGCATGCACAAGGAAGAAGCTGACCCTGTGCCGCCGAAGAACGACCCGCTGTTCAGCCTGAAAGCCACGCCTTCCATGAAGGCCACCAAGAAGTACTTCCTGGTGGTGGTCGGCCTGATCCTGGCCCAGGTCGGCATGGGCATCATCACCGCCCACTATGCGGTGGAAGGCACCAGCTTCTTCGGCTTCCCATTGGCTGAAATCCTGCCGTTCACCGTCAGCCGCACCATCCACACCCAGTTCGCCGTGCTGTGGATCGCGACCGCCTGGCTGGCGACCGGCCTGTACATCGCTCCTGCCATCTCCGGCGTGGAACCCAAGTTCCAGAAGCTGGGCACCGATGTGCTGTTCTACGCGCTGCTGTTCATCGTGGTCGGCTCCACCGCCACCGGCTGGCTGGGCGTGCTGGGTCACAAAGGCACCGACTTCGCTTTCTGGCTGGGTAACCAGGGCCTGGAATTCACCTCGATGGGCCGTATCTGGCAAATCCTGCTGTTCGTTGGCTTGCTGTTCTGGGCCTTCCTGCTCGGTCGCGGCCTGTGGCCAGCGCTGAAAACCCCTTCGGAAAGCCGCGGCATCATCGCCATGGTGTTCCTGGCTGCGCTGTGCATCGGCGGCTTCTATGCGACGTCGCTGACCTGGGGTAAGAGCACCCACTACTCGATGGTCGAGTACTGGCGCTGGTGGCTGGTCCACCTGTGGGTGGAAGGCTTCTTCGAAGTGTTCGCTACCGCTGTCATCGCGCTGCTGTTCACCCGCCTGGGCTTGATCCGCGCCGCATCGGCGAATAGCGCCATCATCCTGGAAACCATCGTGTTCCTGTTCGGCGGCATCCTGGGTACCCTGCACCACCTGTACTTCACCGGCACCCCGACTTCGGTGATCGCCATCGGCGCCATGTTCTCCGCGCTGGAAGTGGTTCCGCTGTCGCTGATCGGCATCGAAGCCTACCGCAACTACAAGCGTTCGCAGTCGGCTCCATGGCTGGGCGCTTACAAGTGGGCTATCCTGTGCTTCATCGCGGTCGGCTTCTGGAATACCGTCGGTGCTGGCCTGCTGGGCTTCTCGATCAACACCCCGATCGCGCTGTACTACATGCAAGGCCTGAACATGACTGCCGCCCACGGCCACGCTGCACTGTTTGGCGTGTACGGCATGCTCGGTATCGGCCTGATGCTGTTCTGCCTGCGCGGCCTGGTGGATCGTTTCGCCTGGTCCGATAAGCTGCTGGCCGGTATGTTCTGGAGCATGAATATCGGCCTGGCCATGATGGTCTTCATGTCCCTGGTCCCAGCCGGTATCTACCAGGCCGTGGCCTCGATCACCAAGGGCATGTGGTACGCCCGTTCGCCGGAAGTGGTGCACTCCACCTTCATGGAAACCGCGGTCTGGCTGCGCGTTCCGGGCGATATCGTGTTCGCGATTGGCTGCGCCTTCCTGGCCCTGTTCGCCCTGCGCCTGATCGGCAAGGCGAAGAAGGAAGAAACCGTCGCCGAAGGCGTAGTGCTGGAGAACTGATCCATGCGCCTGACCGGTCACACAGACTATGCGCTGCGCCTGCTCATGTACCTGGGCCGGCATCAGGGCAGGCTGGTGACCGTGCAGGAGGTCGCCCAGGCACACGCGATCTCCGAGCATCACCTGCGCAAGGTAGCGCACCGACTCGGCCAGGCCGGGTTGGTCGCCACCTGGCGTGGACGGGCCGGTGGCCTGCGCCTGGCGCAGCCACCGGCTTCGATTTCGGTGGGCGCCGTGGTGCGCCTGGCCGAAGCCGATTTCACCATCGTTGAATGTTTTAATGCCACACGCAATACCTGCCAGTTGAGCGGCGCCTGCCGCCTGCAGGAAGGTTTGCAAAAGGCGACCGAGGCTTACCTTGGTCATCTCGACCGCCAGACCCTGGCGGACCTAATCTGAAGGAATCATCATGAGTGCGCCTGAAATTGTCTTGGAGCTGTGCGGCATGGTGCCGCCTGAACCGATGGAGCGCGTATTGGAAGCGCTCGACCTGCTGCAACCCGGCCAGCATATCCGCATGGTCATCGACCGCGAGCCTGTGCCGCTGTACCGCATCCTGCAAAATAACGGCTACCGCTACGCCACCTCGATGCGCGACGACTATATCTACGAAATCCTGATTACCCAAGCTAACTGATGCAACGCAAGCTGGCTTTCGAGCATACGCCCGGGCTGGCGCTGCCGCTGCGTTTCCTGCTGGTGGCGCCCTGGTTTGGCGCCCTGGCCGGCCTGCTGCTGGTGTGGCAGGGTGCGGAAGCGATGTCCACGCGCTGGGCGCCGGCCACCCTGGCCGCCACCCATTTGATTACGCTCGGCTACCTGGGCATGGCCATGGCAGGCTCGCTGCTGCAAATGGTGCCGGTGGTGGCCGGGGTGGAACTGCACTGGGCGCGCAGGCTGGCGCCCGCCATCTGGGGCGCGCTGGGCGGCGGCACGTTGCTGCTGGCCTTTGGCTTCCTGTGCGGCTTACCGTGGTGCCTGCGCGCCGCCGGCGTTTTGCTGGCCGGCGCTTTTGTGCTGCTGGTGGCGGTGCTGGCGCGCGCTTTGGCGCAGCGTTCGGCGCCGGCCGCGCTGCCGGTGGTGGCGGGCATGCGCCAGGCCGTGCTGGCGCTGGGCTGCGCGGTCGCCATCGGCGTCACGCTGGTGGGCGTGCTGGTGGGCGCGGTGCGCCTGCAGCCGACCGTCTGGACCAATGTGCATGCGGCCTGGGCCCTGGTGGGCTGGGTCGGCGTGCTGGTGGTGTCGGTAGTGTTCCAGGTGGTGCCCATGTTCCAGTCCACCCAGTTGTTCCCGCGCCCGCTGGCGTTTGCCTTGCCACCTTTATGCTTGGGCGGGCTGGCGCTGTGGAGCGCCGGCTACCTGCTGGGGCAGCCCTGGCAATGGCTCGGCGCCGGCCTGGTGGGCGTGTGCCTGGCGCTGTTCGCCGTCTACACTTTACTGCTGCTGCAGCGCCGCAAGCGCGCGGCCGATGTTTCGACCTGGTATTGGTGGCTGTCGCTGGGCTCCCTGCTGGCCTGCGTGCTGGTGTTCCTGTGCCCGCTGGGCGGGGACCAGGCGCTGGTGATCGGGGTGCTGTTTATCGGCGGCTTCGCCATGTCGGCGGTGAATGGCATGCTGTATAAAATTGTGCCGTTCCTGCTGTGGTACCACGGCCAGCACGCCGGTTGCAACGTGCCGGGCGTGCGCCAGCTGATGCCGGACAGCGAGCCACGCGTGCAGCTGGCCTGGCATGCCGCCAGCGTGCTGTTGCTGCTGGGCGCCGCCTTCGCACCCGGCTGGCTGGCCCAGCTGGCGGGTGCGGTGTTGGCGGTGGCCTGCATGCGCCTGGGTTTCGACCTGGCGCTGGCCGCGTTTAGCCTTCGTAAGCTCGCAGGCGCGCAGCATCCAGAATCGTGATCTGGCGGCCGTTCACGGCAATCATGCCCTGGTCGGCCAACTCGTGCAGCACGCGCGAGAAGTATTCCGGCGTCAGGTTCAAACGCGAGGCGAGCAGCTTTTTGCTGACCGCCAGCGTGATCTCCGAACCATCGCCGGCGTCATCTTCCTTCAACAGATAGCCGATAATGCGCTGGCTGCCTGAGCGCAGCGAGTAGGCCTCCACGTCCGAAATCAAGCCATGCAGGCGGCGGCTCATACCGGCCAGCATGCGGCGCGCGAACTGCGGGTTGCGCTGCAGCTCGGCGAACACGGTGTGCTTGGAGATATGCAGCAGCATGCAGTCGCTGACTGCATGGGCGGTGACGATGTAGGGCTTTTCCATGAACATCAAAGCTTCACCGAAGCTGTGGCCCGGGCCGATGATCTCGACGATCTTTTCGTTGCCCTGGGCGGAGAGGAAACTGAGTTTGACCTGGCCGAAGATGACCATGTGGAATCCGACGCACGGATCGCCACGCTGGAACACTGCGCTACCGCGTGGGATGTGATGCTCGGTAGTGCCGGCAGCCACTAGCGACAGTTCTTCCTGCGACAGGTCTGCGAACAGCGGCAGTCGCTTGAGGAACTCGCGGGGGTCGATTTTGGGGCTTGGCATTTGGTTCTCCTGAAATGGCAAAAGGACCCCCGGCTGGGGGTCCTGTCTGGTTACGCTAATGTCGGTCTAATCCCGGGGATCAGTGGCCCGAATCGCCGTCAGGCTTGCTGTTGGTGCGGAAGATCTCTGGATTTTCCTTGCCCACCACGTGCAGCAAACCGACCAGGCCTTTTTCCATGCGCGACAGCGCGTGGTCGACCAGGATGAAGCGGCCCGGCACTTCGACTTTGAACTCGACCATCGTTGCACCGCCAGGAGCCACGGTAGTGGTCTGCACGTTTTGCAGCGGTGGCGAGGTCAGGTCGCCCAGGTTGTACACGCGGTCGAACACTTCGCCGATCACGTGGAAGCTGGAGGTGGCGTTAGGACCGCCGACGCCGAAGAAGATGCGGACGGTTTCGCCAACCTTGGCTTCCATGCGGTGGGTTTTGGTCAGCGCGTCATGGGTGCCGTTGAACATCAGGTGTTCCGGTTGTTCGGCCAGCAGCTTGTCGAGCGAGAACTCGGCTTCGCCTGGGGTGCCGTGCTTCTGCGCGGTGTACAGCTCGCCCTGCATCACGTAGAACTCGCGGTCAACCTTCGGCAGGCCGCCTTCCGGTTCCACCAGGATCATGCCGTACATGCCGTTGGAGATGTGCTGCGCCACCATCGGGGTCGCGCAGTGGTACACGTACAGGCCTGGGTTGATGGCCTTGAAGGTGAAGCTCTTGGTGCTGCCTGGCGCTGCCTGGGTGACTGCCGCGCCGCCGCCTGGTCCGGTCACAGCGTGGAAGTCCACCGAGTGGATCATTTCGCTGTCCTTGGCGTTGGACATGTCGACGTTGACGGTGTCGCCCACGCGCACGCGGATGAACGGGCCTGGCACTTTGCTGTTGAAGGTCCAGTATTTGTAGGTGGTGCCGTCCATCAGCTGGCCGACGATTTCCGTGGTGTCCAGTTTGACGTTCACGGTTTGCGGGCCGCGCTTGCCGATCGGGGTGCCTACGTTCATTGGGTTCTGCGAAACGTCGGCCGCCAGTGGCTTGGCCTTGGCTTCGACATCGCCCACGATGATCTTGCCGATCATGCCTGCCGCCACGTGGCCGGGCAGGGTGCAGATGTAGGTGAATTCACCTTTCTTGTCGGCCTTGAAGACGATGGCGGTCGATGCGCCCTTGTCCTTCAGCTGGTTCGACTTGGTTTTGAATTCGGGTACGGAGATGTCGTGGATGGCGCCGTCGCCATTGACCAGGTTGATCTGCACCACGGCGCCGACCGGCACGCGCAAGGTCGGGTTGGCCTTGCCCTTGGTCTCACCGGAGTCGCTCACGAATACCAGCTTACCGTCTGCGATATCGGTGCGCAGGGTGTAAGTCACGTCGGGGCGGTACTTCACGGCGGTGCTGCCGTTGCCGCCGTGCTGGCCGTGTTGTGCGTAAGCTGGCGCCAGGGTGGCTGCGCCGATCACCAGCGCTGCGATGGCTTTGGACATCAAGGTCGGTTTCATTTTCTTCTCACAGGTTTGTCCGGCACGGGATTGCGCCGTTTGACAGCTAAATCTTAGTTTTTAAATGCATGTTTCTGAATTGACGCAGGTCAAATTTTTGGAAAGAACTGCGGAATATCGAAACGACTCGGAAACTTTTGACTTAGATCAAGTGAGAATCAGCCCCTGAACGATGGTCTCAGGGCATCAGGCCCGGCAAGCGTGCCAGGAAGGCATCGCGCTGCTCCATGCCGCTGCCGGCGCCGGCCTGCGCGAAGACGATGCGGCGGCCCGCCTGTGCGCTGTGCTCCAGCCAGCCGACGTACCAGCCCACTTCGCGCCCGCTGCCGGTCTTGCCAAAGACGTGCCAGCCGCCGACCGTCTGCGGCCACTTCACCAGGGTGGCGGCCATGTCGTAGGCGGCGGGCTTCAGCTGCAGTTCGCGCCCGACCACGCGGCGCAGGAAGGCGATCTGTTCGTCCGGCGAAATGCGCAGGGAGGAGCCGAGCCAGGATTCGGACAGGCCGTTGTCCTGGCCCGGATCGCCGCTGACATCGGCGTTGCCGTAGTTGAACTGGCGGGTGTAGGCGGCCAAGCGTTCCGCGCCCAGCTGCAGGGTGATTTGCTGCGAGTACCAGACCACCGATTCCTTCATCCAGGTGCCCGGGCCGTGCGGCTGGCGCCACACCGGGCGCCAGTCCACGTAGCCGGGTTTGAAGGGCAGCACCGGCGCCTGCTCGTCCCACAGCACGCCGGCGTCATAGCCCATGAGCGCAAGCGGCAGCTTGAAGGTGGACATGGGCGGCAGGCGTTTATCGCACACGCCCTCGTGTACCAGCCACTTGCCGCTGGCGGCATCGGCCATGGCCAGGCAGTGTTCCGCCGAATACGCGAGCAAAGGGAGGCCCAGCCCTGCGAGCAGGGCGATGGATTGACGCTTCATGGTGGGGTCCTTGGTTAGAGTTTTGCGAGTTGCGCCGGCAGTTGGCGCAGGAAGGCTTCCTTGGTGCGCGGGCCGGCGGCGCCTTCCTCTTTTTTCTCATCCTGCGCCAGGCGGGCGAAGACGATGGTGCGCTTGCCGTTGCTGGCCCAGCCGACGAACCAGCCGTGGGAGCGCGAGAAATCGTCCTTGCCGTCCGCCCCGACGGGGGCGCCGGTGCCGGTCTTGCCGTAGACGCGCCAGCCGTTGGGCAGGTCGTCCAGGCGCAGCAGGGTGGCGGTCTGTTCCACCGCGCGCGGCGACACCGGCAGCTCGTGGCGCACCAGTTTGCGCAGGAAGTCGGTCTGTTCGTCGGCCGAAATTTGCAGCGAAGAGCCGATCCAGGACCATGCCAGGCCGTTGTCCTTGCCCGCGTCGCCGCCGGTATCGCGGTTGCCGTAGCCGAAGCCCTGCACATAGCGCTCGAAGCGTTCGCGGCCCAGTTGCCGGGTCACCTGCTGCGCGTACCACACGGCGGAATAGCGGATCCAGTCGCGCGGCGCCATGTCGCGTTTCCAGTCGGGGTTCCAGGCATTGTATGCGGCGCGGTAGGGCAGCAGCGGCGCGTGCTCGTCGCGCAGGAAGCCGCTGTCGTAGCCCATCAGGCTGACCGCGATATTGAAGGTGGAGACCGGCGTGATGCGCGCGCCGCAATCGCCTTCGCGCAGCAGCGCCTTGCCGCTGGCGGCATCGACCAAGGTGGTGCAGTTCAGTGCGGCCACCGACTGCGCGGACGGCGAAACGCTCCACGCCAAGGCCGGCTGCAGCGCGAAGTTGCCGCCCGCGATGGCGGCCAGCGCGGCGACGGTGGCGGCGCGCGCCCACATGGCGCGGCGCGTACTGGCCGGGCTGCGAATCAGGGCAACGCGCTCGGTCAGCGTGTTCGGATCGATGCTGCCGAAAGCCAGCGCGCCTTGCGGCGCCAGGTGCTGCAGCTTGAGCTGCGCCACCAGGGCCGATGCGTAAGCCTTGCGCTGCGCCGCTGGACGGCCGCGCAGCACATCGCGGTCGCAGCCCAGTTCCTGGGCCCAGGTCAGGCTGTTGCGCAGCATGCGCATGAAGGGGTTGAACCACAACAGGGTTTGCAGCAGCACGCCGGCCGACATCCACTGCAAGTCATGGCGGCGCAGGTGGGTCAACTCGTGCTCCACGATCATCTGCCGCTGCAGCGGATCGAAGTCGCGCAAATGGCGCGGCAGCAGCAGGCGCGGTTTGAACAGGCCAAGCAGCATGGGCGAGATGGGCGCATCCACCTCCAGCATGGTGGCGCCGTCTTGCGCCTTGGCTGGCGCGCCGCCTTTGGCCAGGCTGTCGAGCAGGCGGTGCGCGCGCCACAGGCGGGCGATGGACCACGCCAGGCCAAGCAGGTAGATGGCCAGCCAGGCCTGGGCGCCGCGCAGCAGCAGGGTGCGCGGCGACAGGGCCGGCGTGGCGTCGGCCTGCGCGGCGCGGGGGGCGGGCAGGGCGGTGGCAGCGGCCGCCGGCAGGAATTGCGTGACGGTGCGCGTGGCGCCTTCCAGCGGCGGGATCAGGCGCACGCGTTGGCTGTGCGGCAGCAGCATCAGTACGAAGATCGCCAGCACGGTCAACTGGCCCAGCAGCCACAGGCTGCGCTGCATGGCCAGCGCCGGCAGGCAGCGGCGCAGCAGGGCGCTGATGGCCCACACGCTCAAGCCGGCAGCCAGGCAACCCAGGCTGGCCAGCAGGAAGCGCATGGTCAGGAGCTCCAGGCCGCTCACTTGGCGTCTTCCTCATCGGGCCAGTCGGACAGCATTTGCTCCAGCTGCGCCAGTTCGCCGGCATCGACCAGTTTGCTGCCGGCGAACATATTGACCGGCAGCGGCGTATCGAGCTCCATGATGCGCGAGCCGAAATCGCGGGCGTAGGCGGCCAGGGTTTCCACCTTATCGAGCAGCGCCTCGTAGACTTGCACGCCATGGCGCACGTGCTGCGCCAGCATCTGCTTCTCCATCATGCGCTCCACGGTCTTGCGGGTGGACGAGAACGACCAGGCCAGATCCTCCTCCACCGCAGCATGGATTTCGCGCGCGCTCAAAGGCGCCTGGCGCCACAGGGCTTTCAGGATGCAGAGTTCGGGAGTGGACGGGATCAGCATGACAGACATTTATGTGACGAATGGTGACAGTATGTGACAACTGTCGCAATCGCGTCAAGCATTTATCATGGTAAGCTTTTTGCAATGTGAACGAAGGGGCAAGTATGGGCGCAAAAACATGGATGCTGATGTACGCGGAAGGCGACCCCGCCGAGATCCTGCGCTCCCGGCCAGTGCTGGACCGGGCGGCCAGCGAGGCCCTGCTGGCGCAGCTCTTCCCAGGCAAGCGCTATAAGGCGGCGGACGACCTGACGCTGGCCCAGGCCTGCCCCAGCGGCCGCAATATCCTGGTCGGCTGCTTCCCGGGCCTGTCGATCGTCGCGGCGGACGAACTCGCCATCGACACCCCCAGCCAGCTCGACCAGCGCTTCCTCGATATCGCCGCTGGCCGCACGGTCTACTTGCACATCATGTACAGCGTGGTTGACTGGTTCGCCTACGCGATCTGGAAAGACGGCAAATGGCAGCGCTCATTGAGTGTCGCCCCGGACGGCGGCGTTCTGGAAGAGCTCGGCGAACGCCGCCCCTTCGAAGCGGCATACTGGGCCGGCGCCTACCCCGCCATCGACCCCGATGATGACGAGCCCAGCACCTACCCCTTACCGTTCCACCCGCTCGACCTCGGCGAAGCCGCCCTGGAAGCCCTGTTCGGCTACCAGCTCGAAGGCGACAACGGGCCGTCGCTCCTCGATCCCGAGAGCATTCCCTTGATGGCCTTCAAGCCTGTCAGTTGGTGGCGGTTCTGGTAATTCGGGGTCAGGTCTGACAATCGGACAAATTATGCGCGAAGCGCATAATTTGTCCGATTGTCAGACCTGACCCCGAATCTGCGAGATGGTGCCGTCTTCGGCAATGGCGAGCCAGCCGCCGCGCGGGGGCGTGGCTTCGGGTTCCCAGTCAGGCAGGACGTAGCGGCGGGTGCCGCCAACTTCGTGCAGGGCGGGGCGGTGGGTGTGGCCGTGGATCATGATCGAAGTGCCGGTCTGGGCGAAGACCTCGGCGATCGCTGCTGGCGTCACGTCCATGATCTCATACGACTTTTCGGCGTGGCCTTGCTTGCTCTGCTCGCGCAGGCCGGCAATGATGTGCTTGCGCTGTTCCAGCGGCATGGACAGGAATTGCTGCTGCCACGCGGGCTGGCGCACTTGCGCGCGGAAGGCCATGTATTTGACGTCCTGGGTGCATTGGGCGTCGCCGTGCAGCAGCACGATGCGTTGGCCGTAGGCGTCGATGACCCAGGTTTCCGGCAGCAGGGTCAGGCCCGCTGCGGCGGCGAATTGTTCGCCGACCAGGAAATCGCGGTTGCCTGCGATCCAGAATAGCTGGACGCCTGCGTCGCTGACGCGGCGCAGGGCGGTCACAATCTGTTGGTGGAACGGATCCGGCAGGTCGTCGTCGCCCGCCCAATATTCGAAAATATCGCCCAACAGGTAAAGCTGCTTAGCGCCCAGCGCGTGCTGGTCGAGGAAGCGCAGGAACGCTTCCGTCAGCACCGGCCGCGCCGGCTGCAAATGCAGGTCTGATACGAAGAGGATCAAATTACGCCGCTTCGATCTTTTCGATGATGACGTCTTCCGCTGGCACGTCGGCGAACATGCCGGAGCGGGTGGTTTTTACGCCTTTGATGGCGTCAACCACTTCGGTGCCTTCGGTGACTTTGCCGAATACGGCGTAGCCCCAGCCGTCCTGGCCTGGGTAGTCCAGGAAGGAGTTGTTCTTCACGTTGATGAAGAACTGGGCGGATGCGGAGTGCGGCGCCGAGGTGCGGGCCATGGCCAGGGTGTATGGCTCGTTTTTCAGGCCGTTCTTGGCTTCGTTTTCCACGGTCTGGTCGGCTGGCTTTTGTTTCATGCCTGGCTCGAAACCGCCGCCCTGGATCATGAAACCGTCGATGACGCGGTGGAAGATGGTGTTGTTGTAGTGGCCGGCCTTCACGTAGTTCAGGAAGTTCTCAACAGTCTTTGGCGCTTTTTCCGCGTCCAGTTGGGCAACGATGGTGCCTTTGTTGGTGGTGATGGTGATGGTGGTCATCTTGTTGTCCTTTTGTGTTTCTAAAAAAGCGTTATTTTACAGGCTCTTGCGCCGGAGCAGGAGTGGCCTCCTGAATCGGGGCAGCTTGCGCCGGTTGGGTCGGCTCGACTGCCGGGGCAGGTTGTTCGACCGGCGGCGGCGCAGGCGGCGCTGGCGGCACGATGCGGGTCTTGAGGATGGTGGCCGATTTGACCACGACCGGGATCACGGGAATGTTCTGGAAGCCGGGTTTGTCGTCCACCAGCAGCACCTTGATCTTGTCGACCGTTTCCTTGCCCTGGATGACTTTGCCGAAGACGGCGTAGCCGTGGCCCTTGGCGTTCGGGTAGTCCAGGCCGATATTGTCCACCACGTTGATGAACCATTGCGACTGGCCGGAGTCGGGCGAGTCGTGGCGGGCCATGGAAATGGTGTACGCCAGGTTGGACAGGCCGTTCTTCGCTTCGCTCTTGATGGTGGGGCGCAGCGGCATCTTGGGCTTCATGTCGGCGGTGTAGCCGCCGCCTTGCACCATGAAGCCGTTGATCACGCGGTGGAAAATGGTGTCCTTATAGAAGCCGCTTTTAACGTAAGCGAGGAAGTTGGCCGTGGAAATGGGCGCTTTTTCCTGGTCCAGCTCGACGACGATCTCGCCCAGGGTGGTTTTGATCGAGACTTGCGGGTTGTCGGCGGCCAGGGCGATGCCGCTGCCCATCAGCAGGCTGCCGCTGACGATGCCGGCGGCAAAGGCGATCCAGGTCAACTTCTGCATTCTTGTTTTATTCATAAGGTTTGATTCTCGCGTAGTCGAAATTTTCGGTGCTATACTTCGGCAGACGTTCCATTCTAACAAAGTAGAACTATAACAAAGGGTAGGTACATTCCCCTGTAATCCACCGAGCACCGGTGCGGCGCCCCAGGCGTTTCGCGCCCGTCGCCCGTTTACTTCTAGTCCGATGAGCAATTTAAAGATCTTCAACACGCTGGCACGCGAAAAGCAGTCGTTTAAACCCATTGAGGCGGGCAAAGTCCGGATGTATGTCTGCGGCATGACCGTTTACGACTACTGCCACGTGGGCCACGGCCGTATGCTGATGGCGTTTGACGTGATCTACCGCTGGCTGAAGGCGTCGGGCTATGACGTGCGCTACGCGCGCAATATCACCGATATCGATGACAAGATCATCAAGCGTGCGGTGGAGAATAAGGAAACCATCGGCCAGTTGACCGGCCGTTTCATCCAGTTCATGGAAGAGGATTGCGCTGCGCTGGGCATCCTGGCGCCGACCGACGTGCCGAAGGCGACCGAGTACGTGCCGCAAATGCTGAGCATTATCGAGAAGCTGGAAGCCAAGGACCTGGCCTACAAGGCTGCCGACGGCGATGTGAACTACGCTGTGCGCCAGTTCGAGGGTTACGGCAAGCTGTCCGGCAAGTCGCTGGACGACCTGCGCGCCGGCGAGCGTGTGGATGTCAACACCGGCAAGCGCGACCCGCTCGACTTCGTGCTGTGGAAGGCCGCCAAGGAATCCGAGCCGGAAGAGGTGAAGTGGGACTCCAAGTGGGGCCGCGGCCGTCCGGGCTGGCACATCGAGTGCTCCGCCATGTCCTGCTCCCTGCTGGGCGAGACCTTCGACATCCACGGCGGCGGCGCCGACCTGCAGTTCCCGCACCACGAAAACGAGATCGCCCAGTCGGAAGGCGCCTCCGGCAAGCAGCTGGCCAATTACTGGGTCCACAACGGCTTCGTGCGCGTGGACGGCGAGAAGATGTCCAAATCCCTGGGCAATTTCTTCACCATCCGCGAAGTGCTGAAGCAGTTCGACGCGGAAGTGGTGCGCTTCTTCATCCTGCGCGCGCACTACCGCAGCCCATTGAACTACTCCGACGTGCACCTGGAAGACGCGCGCGGCGCGCTGACCCGCTTGTATACGGCGCTGGACGGCGTGCAGGGCGACGGCCAGCCGCTGGACTGGAACGAAGACAACGCCAAGCGCTTCGCCGAAGCGATGGACGATGACTTCAATACCCCGATCGCGGTGTCGGTGCTGTTCGACCTGGCGTCGGAAGTCAACAAGACCAAGTCGCCTGTCGCCGTGCGCCAGCTGAAAGGCCTGGCCGCCGTGCTTGGCCTGCTGGAGCGCAGCCCGGAGGAATTCCGCAAGGCCGCCCCGAAAGGCGCAGCAGGCGAGGGCATGGACGAAGCGGCGATCGAAGCCGCCATCGCCTCCCGTGCCGCCGCCAAGAAGGCGCGCGACTTCGCCACCGCCGACAAGGTGCGTGCCGACCTGCTGGCAGCCGGCATCGTCCTCGAAGACAAGCCTGACGGCACCACCAACTGGCGCCGCGCGTAATGGTCCTGTCCAGGGAAAACGGGGAACAGGCCCCGGTGCCACCGTATTGGGAGGAAGCCAAGGCGGAACTCATGAAGCGCGACCGCATCATGAACCGCCTGATCCCCCATTTCGGCGATCTGCACCTGGTCGGCCACGACGACCCGTTTACCACCCTGGCGCGCGCCATCGTGAACCAGCAGGTCACCACCCAGGTTGCCAACGCCGCCTGGGCCAAGCTGCTGGAAACTTGTCCGAAATTTAACCCGGCGGCGGTGCAAAAAGCCGGCGCCGCTGCATTGGCGGGCTGCGGCCTGTCCAAGCGCAAGGCCGAATACATCCTGGATTTAGCCGACCATTTCAAGAATAAGAAGGTCCACGCCGCCCAATGGGCGCAGATGGATGACGAGGCAGTGATCGCTGAACTGGTTCAGATCCGCGGCATTACACGCTGGACAGCAGAGATGTTTTTGATATTTAATCTGCTCCGACCTAATGTGCTGCCGCTGGACGACAGCCGGCTGATCGCTGGAATCAGCCTAAACTATTTTTCCGGCGAACCGGTGTCGCGCAGCGATGCGCGCGAAGTATCGGCCAACTGGGAACCCTTCCGGACTGTCGCCACCTGGTATTTATGGCGTAGCCTGGACCCGGTTCCGGTAAAATAGCGCAAATTCTCACGGCAGCCCGGCCAAAAGCGGGGCTGCCGTGGTAGCAAAACACTTGGAGGTACAATGATTAAAACGACTTTCCTCAATTTTGAGCAACCGATCGCGGAACTGGATTCCAAGATCGAAGAGCTGCGTTTCGTACAAGACGATTCGGCCGTCGATATCTCGGAGGAGATCGACCGCCTGGCCAAGAAGAGCCAACAGCTGACCAAAGACATTTACGCCAAGCTGACCCCTTGGCAGGTTTCCCAGATCGCCCGTCACCCGCAGCGTCCATACACCATGGACTACGTGAACGAGATCTTCACCGACTTCCACGAACTGCACGGCGACCGCACCTATGCGGACGACCAGTCCATCGTGGGCGGTTTCGCCCGTTTCAACGGCCAGCCATGCATGGTGATCGGCCACCAGAAGGGCCGCGACACCAAAGAGCGCGCCATGCGCAACTTCGGCATGCCGAAGCCGGAAGGCTACCGCAAGGCGATGCGCCTGATGAAGGTGGCCGAGAAGTTCAACCTGCCGATTTTCACCTTTGTTGACACCCCGGGCGCTTTCCCTGGCATCGACGCGGAAGAGCGCGGCCAGTCGGAAGCGATCGGCCACAACCTGTATGTGATGGCGGAACTGAAAGTGCCGCTGATCGCCACGATCATCGGCGAAGGCGGCTCCGGCGGCGCGCTGGCAATTGCGGTGGGCGATTCGGTGCTGATGCTGCAGTATGCGACTTACTCGGTGATTTCGCCTGAGGGTTGCGCTTCGATCCTGTGGAAGACTTCGGAGCGCGCGTCGGATGCGGCCGAGGCGCTGGGCCTGACTGCGCATCGCCTGAAGGCGCTTGGTCTGGTGGACAAGATTGTTAACGAGCCGCTGGGCGGCGCGCATCGCGATCCGAAGGAAATGGCCAAGCTGCTCAAGCGCGCGCTGGCGGATTCCCTGCGCCAGTTCCAGGGCGTGAAAACCAAGGACCTGCTGGCTGCCCGTCATGAGAAGCTGATGGGTTACGGCAAGTTCAAAGAAACCACTGCTTCCGAGTAAACCCCGGAGAACCTGGGTCAGACCCAAGGGTCAGACCCAGACTGGCGGCTGCCGCGTATCAGGGTCCGACCCTTGGGTCGTACCCTGGTTTGCCGGGTTAAAAACCATGCGCCTCAACGAACTCCTCCAGCACCTCCCCCCCGGAAAAATCGCCATCGCCTACAGCGGAGGCCTCGACAGCAGCGCCTTGCTGCACCTGGCCGTCGCCACCGGCCGCGAACTGCACGCCTTCCACATCCACCACGGCCTGAGCCCCAACGCCGATGCCTGGGAAGCGCACTGCCGCGCCGAATGCGAGCGCCTGGGCGTAAAGTACGCCAGCCGCCGTGTCACCCTGAGCGACCGCAGCGAAAACTCCGCCCGCAAGGCCCGCTACGCCGCCCTCGGCGCCCTGTGCACCGAACACGGCGTAGAGCACCTGCTCACCGCCCACCACCTGGACGACCAGGCCGAAACCATCCTCCTGCAGCTGCTGCGCGGCTCGGGCGTGGCCGGCCTGTCCGGCATGGACGCTTCCAACCACGCCGCCGGCCTGCTCGGCACCGCCAGCGTGCTGCTGGTGCGCCCGTTGCTGCAAGCCAGCCGCGCGCAACTGGAAGAGTATGTGCGCGAGCACGGCATCGCCCATATCGAAGACGAGTCGAACGCCGACCTGCGCTATGCCCGCAACGCACTGCGCCATGAAATCATGCCCAAGCTGGCCGCCGCCTATCCCGGCTACCAGGAGCGCTTCGCCCGCAGCGCGCGCCACGCCCAAGCGGCGCAGCGCCTGCTGACCGAGCAAGCCGCAGAAGACCTGCAGTCCTGCCTGGCCGGCGCTGCCGGCGCCACCTCGGCCTCCGACGTTGAGGCGAGCCTGGACATGGCGAAGGTGAGGGCGCTCAGCGCCGACCGCATCGCCAACCTGCTGCGCCACTGGTTCACCGAGCGCGGCATCCGCCTGCCATCGTCCAACTGGCTCGCTGAGATGCAGGAGCAGGCCCTGACCGCGCGCGACGACGCCAACCTCAAAGTCACCCACCCCGACTGCGACGTGCGGCGCCACCGCGACCGCCTGTACCTGGTGCCGCGCCGCCCCGAAGCCGACGCCGAGCAGGAAGAGGTGTTCCGCTGGGACGGCGAAGCCAGTATCGACTTCCCGCATTTTGGCGGCACCCTGCATATCGAACCGGCCGAGTTGGGCCTGGACCCCGCCTGGCTGCGCCAGCAGATGCTGACCATCGCCTTCCGCAGCGGCGGCGCGCGCCTGAAACCAGCCCGCAACCGCCCCACGCGCACCCTCAAGCAGCACTACCAGACCCTGGGCATCCCGGCCTGGGAGCGCGAGCGCATGCCCATGGTATCGATCCCCGGCCATACGCTGTATGCGGGCGGGATCGGCATGGATTGCCGTAAATTAAGCTCGGATGGCGATCTTCGTTTGGTATTTCGCTGGGAAGCCAAATAATCGTCGCCGACGGCTGTCTATACATATGAACTTATGCCAATTCGGTATGAGAGTATGAACTTTTTGTCTTGAGATTTTGCATCGCAGCATGTAGAGTAAAGGGCTCCCTTTATCACATCAATGCGGAAAAATCAGCATGGCTTTAATCGTTCACAAGTACGGCGGCACGTCGATGGGCTCGACGGAACGCATCAAGAACGTCGCGCGTCGCGTCGCCAAATGGCACGACGCAGGACACCAGGTAGTGGTGGTTCCGTCGGCAATGTCCGGCGAAACCAACCGCCTGATTGCGCTGGCAAAAGAGATCCAAAACCCGCCAGACCCACGCGAACTGGACATGATCGCCTCCACCGGCGAGCAAGTCTCCGTGGGCCTGCTGTCGATGGCGCTGCAAGCCATTGGCAAGGACGCGATTTCCTACACCGGCTGGCAAGTAGCGATTAAAACCGATTCCGCCTTCACCAAAGCCCGTATCCAGTCGATTGAAGACGGCCGCGTGCGCGAAGACCTGGAAAAAGGCCGTATTGTGATCATTACCGGCTTCCAGGGCGTGGATGAAAACGACAACATTGCCACCCTGGGCCGCGGCGGCTCCGACACCTCGGCCGTGGCGATTGCCGCCGCGCTGAAGGCGGACGAATGCCTGATCTACACCGACGTGGACGGCGTCTACACCACCGACCCACGTGTGGTGTCCGAAGCGCGCCGCCTGAAAGCGATCACGTTTGAAGAGATGCTGGAGCTGGCCTCGCTGGGCTCCAAAGTCCTGCAAACCCGCTCGGTGGAATTCGCCGGCAACTACCGCGTACCGACCCGCGTGCTGTCCTCGCTGACCGATCCGCTGATGGATCTGGAAGAAGAAGCCAACTCGGGCACCCTGATTTCGTTTGAGGAAGACACACACATGGAACAAGCAGTCATCTCCGGCATCGCCTTCAACCGCGACGAAGCCAAAATCACCGTACTGGGCGTGCCAGACCGTCCAGGCATCGCGTACCACATCCTGGGCCCGGTTGCCGAAGCGAATATCGAAGTCGACATGATCATCCAGAACCAGGCAGTCGACGGCAAGACCGACTTCACCTTCACCGTGTCGCGCAACGACTACCAGAAGGCCATGGATGTGCTGCACAACGAAAAGGGCGAGATCGGCCACCACACCCTGGTGGGCGACGCCAAAGTGTCCAAGATCTCCGTGGTCGGCGTGGGCATGCGCTCGCACGTGGGCGTGGCATCGCAGATGTTCAAAACCCTGTCGGAAGAGGGCATCAACATCATGATGATCTCCACCTCCGAGATCAAGATTTCCGTCCTGATCGACGAGAAATACATGGAGCTGGCCGTGCGCGCGCTGCACAAGGCGTTCGAGCTGGAAAAAGCGTAAATATTTCCAAAAAAGCTGCTGTATTACCCTTGACCAAAGCAAGGTCGGTCTTTAATATAGCGGTCGCGTTGACGCAGTAATACATCAACGAGGAGACGTGGCCGAGTGGCCGAAGGCACTTCCCTGCTAAGGAAGCATACGGGCAAAACCTGTATCGTGGGTTCGAATCCCACCGTCTCCGCCAGATTCAAGCAAAAAGCCCCGACTAGTTCGGGGCTTTTTGTTTTTTCTTCATCTGATTTCTACCACCTATTCACCTTTCGGATTACCCGCAGGGACCGCCATGGCGGGAATGCTGCGGTCTTTCAGCGCCCCCGCTACCAACGTGTCCAACTCGCCCGCTTGGGCTAGAGGGGCAAGCAAGCCCAGGCCACCAAGAAGAATGTATTTTATGCGCATGGCCGGTCCTTAAGACTTGCAATCATCCTATTGCAAGGGGGCCAGCGTTCATGTGCCGAGCAAGAACTTGGCAGCGATACCTGTCAGTCCGAGAGCGATCGAGACCAGGATGCCAATTAACCATCGCTTAGCCTCCTTGGCTTCCTTGCGGCTCTGTGCCGCAGCTGTGCGGCTCTCAGCGCGGCATTCGGCGAATCCTCGTTCCATGCTTGCGCGGACTTCCCGGAAATTCTCGTCATTACTGGCTTGCTGGGCTGCCAGTCTCCGGTCGAGGTATTCGCGTAGGTCAACCAGCTCACCATGTAGTAAGTCGACTGATCTTTGCAAGCGTGCATTGCTTTCGCGCAGGGATTCCATTTCGACTTCAAGCTTAATGATGCGTGTTTGGTCGTCCATGACGCAATCGTGGGGCCGCGTTTTGAGGTTGGACAGCATTGGCGCAAGAAAGTTCAATCGAGTTTGCGAAGACCTCCGGCGTCGTTACAGTTTGTCCAGCCTGTTGCGTAGCAATACACTTTGCTCTGCAATTGCGGCGTGCTGCTCGGGCGTCATGCGGCGCAGTTGCTGGTAGACCATGCCGAGCCGATGGTTGCCTTCCAGCTTGTCTCGATTGCGGTTGAAGAAGTCCCAGTACAAGGCATTGAAAGGGCAGGCCCGTTCGCCAACGCGCTGCTTCTTGTCGTAGTGGCAGCCCTTGCAGTAATCGCTCATGCGGTCGATATAGGCGGCGCTGGAGACGTAGGGCTTGGTCGCCAGGAGGCCGCCGTCAGCGTACTGGCTCATGCCGAGTGTGTTGGGCAGCTCGACCCATTCGAAGGCGTCGATATAGATGCCGAGGTACCACTGGTGTAATTCCTGCGGCGACAGTCCGGCCAGTAGGGAAAAATTCCCGATCACCATGAGGCGGTTAATGTGGTGGCTGTGCGCGTGCTCCAGTGATTGGCCGATGGCGGACGCCACGCAGCGCATCTGCGTTTGTCCGTTCCAGAACCAGTGCGGCAGCGGGGTTTGGTGATCGAAGGCGTTCAGCGTGTCGTAGCCCGGCATGCGGTGCCAGTACACGCCGCGCACGTATTCGCGCCAGCCGAGGATCTGGCGGATATAGCCTTCGGCCGCTGCGATGGGCACGTGGCCGTCGCGCCAGGCGGCTTCCACGCGCTCGACTACCGTGCGCGGGTCGAGCATCTTGGTGTTCATGGCGAAGGAGAGCAGGGAGTGGAACAGGCGCCAGGCCTTGTAGCTCATGGCGTCCTGGAAGCGGCCGAAGTGCGGCAGCGCGTTCTGCACGAACTGGTCGAGCTGCTCCAGTGCTTCGTCGCGGTTCAGCGGCCAGCGGAAGGCGTCGGCATGCGGTTCGCCGAAGCTGCGCACGCCGGCGCGCTGGATGGTGTCCCATAGCGCGCTGTGATCGTGGTGCGGGCGGGTATCGGCCGGCTCCCACGGCATGCCGTTCCAGGATTCGCGATTATCGTGGTCGAAGTTCCAGCGGCCGCCGGCTGGTGCGCCGGTGGGGCCGACCATTACGCCGTGGCGCACGCGCATGTGGCGGTAGAAATGTTCCATTACCCATTGCTTGCGCTGGCCGAAGATGGTTGCTGCTTCGTCGCGGCCGGCATAGAAATGCTCGGTGTCCGACATCTCGCTGGGAAGCGGCAGGCGCGCGGCGTAGTCGCGCAGTTGCTGGTCGAGCCGCCATTCGTCGGGTGCTTGCCAGCCGAAGGCTGCGGCATCGTAGTGGGCGAGCAGGTAGTCGAGATTTTCGGGGAAAGCCTGGCGGTTGTCCGCGTCGTCAATGCGCATGTAGTGCACGCGGTGGCCTTGTTGGCGCAGACGCTCGGCAAAGTCGCGCATGGCGGCGAAGATGGCGATGATCTTTTGCGCGTGGTGGAGGACGTAATCGGTTTCCTGGCGCAGCTCGATCAGCACATAGACCACATCGTCGCGCACGCTGGAAAACCAGCTGTGCTGGCAGTTGAGCTGGTCGCCGAGGATCAGGCGGATGGTGGATTTCATAGGGCGAGAGTCAAAGTTACCGATTGGTAGCAAGTTTAACGCATAAGTTTCGTCTGCTGCACTTGCTGGCTCGAAATAACTGTATATAATCACAGTATTTTCAACAAGCCAACTTTGGAGTGGGGACGATGGACGATGTGATCGACGTTGCGGAAGAGGTGCTGGTGCAGGAAGACCGCCTGTGGCAGGGCAATGGCTGGACTGCGCGCGTCATCAAGAACGAGGACGACGACGGTTGGGCGGTGGCGATGGTCAAGGATGGCGAGGCGGAACCGGCGCTGGTCGGTCCCTGGACCATGGGCCGCGACAAGAAGAACCCTAAGCCGCTCGACGTCGGCGCTTTCAACACCCTGGTCAAGACTGCCAATGAGGTGATTCGCCGCCACGAGCAGCAACTGCACGCGCAACTGCACAAGAGCGTGCGTGTGCATACGAACGGCGCTGCCTACGTCACCGTTAACCTCGATATCACGCCGGATGAAGACGATCCATACGCGACCCTGACCGCTTTCGACCCTTTCGGCGAAGAGCAGGCGCAGGTGCGCGTGGCGCCGAACTTCAAGTTGAGCGTGGCGAGTGCGACTGCCTGGATGGAGTCGGGCTATCGTAAGCCTTCGGCCTGACAGGGAGGCGAGCATGGACGTGGCGGATGTGGCTTCTGCGTGGGCCAAAGGCTGGACGCTGACGCGCGATAAGGCGTCGCCCGTCAGCACGGGCTATGGCTGCAAGATCGACCTGGGCCTGCCGGATCACCTGGAGCGGCATGTGGTGGTTGATTTCGATGCACCGCTGGTGCGTGAACTGGCCGGTGGCCTGCGCACGCCTGGCACCTGGCTCAAAGTCTGCGCGGCGGCGGAGGATGTGGCTCCGCTGCTGCACGAGCGCTGGCAGGTCCAGGCGCCGGAGTACCTGATGGCGGTGGTCCTGGGCATGGACACAGCGGTTGCGCCGGAAGGCTATCGTCTCGTCGTCTCCAACGTGGGCGCGGTCATCGAAGTGGAAGTGCGCGATTTGCAGGGCGAGCTGGCGGCACGCGGGCGCGCTGCGCATAACGGCGGCTTCGCCACCTTCGACCAGATCGTGACCGAGCCTGCACACCAGCGGCGCGGCCTTGGGCGCCTCGTCATGGCGGCCCTGGGCAATTACGCGATCGCGCAAGGCGCTACGCTGGGTGTGCTGGTCGCCACGGATCAGGGCCGGGCGCTCTACCAAACGCTGGGTTGGCGGCTGGTGTCGCACGTCACCGCAGCGGTGGTGCGCGCGAGCGTGATAGAGGTGGTGGAAGATGCCGATCCCGCGTTCGAAAACCTGCTTGGCAAAGGGCTGGAGGAATTCAACCTGCAGGCAGCGGGTTTTAGCGACCAGCGCCCGCTTTGTGTGATTGTGCGCGATCCGGACAGCGGCGAGGCTCTGGGCGGCATTGTCGGCAGGACCTCGCTCGGACTGGCGTTCCTGGACTTGTTCCATCTGCCGGCAAGCGTGCGCGGCACGGGCATGGGCACGCGGGTGCTGCAAGCGTTTGAAGACGAGGCGCGCAAGCGGGGCTGCCGCAACGCGGTGCTCTACACCATCAGCTTCCAGGCGCCCGGGTTTTATGAAAAGAACGGGTGGGTGAAATTCGGCGAAGTTGAATCCGATTTGGAGGGTGTCAGCCGCGTCTTTATGAAGAAGCGGCTATAGCACCTGCCTGCTGTTCGGAGCAGATGCGGCATTGGCCGTATAGCGACAGCGTGTGCTCGATCAGCGCAAAGCCGCGCTGTTCGGCGATGACGCGCTGGCGCTTTTCAATGTAGGGATCGACGAATTCCTCGACCCGGCCGCACTGGGTGCACACCAGGTGGTCGTGGTGCTTACCGGTGTTCAGCTCAAAACGCGCGGGGCCGTTTTCGAACTGGTTGCGCGCCAGGATGCCGGCTTCTACAAACTGCATCAGCACACGGTAGACGGTGGCCATGCCAATGTCTTCGTGCTCTTCGAGCAGAAGGCGAAACACGTCTTCCGCCGTCAGGTGCTGGTCGCGCCCTGTGTGGAAGAGCTCAAGAATGCGCTGGCGAGGTGCCGTGACCTTCAATCCGGACGCGTGGATATCTCGGGCAGTGTCCAAGGGAGTTCTCCATAGTATTTTTGCAAATTTTAAGGTAAATGAGAAGCATTTGCAATTGACCCAATGCGCGGCAAGCCTCGGCCTTCAGGCCGAGGTCAAGAGCGCGGATGCCGCAGGCATCCTTCCGTGCGACTGCGATACGGAATGCTGTATAAAATTACAGTATGGAGCGCCTTCAATCATATCGATTTGAGTTGATGCCAAACGGCCGGCAGCGGCGGGCAATGCAAAGCTT
>NZ_WWCJ01000060.1 GCF_009857475.1 Pseudoduganella guangdongensis
CGACTATCACGTACAGGCTCTTCCCATTTCGCTCGCCACTACTTTGGGAATCTCGGTTGATTTCTTTTCCTGCAGCTACTTAGATGTTTCAGTTCGCCGCGTTCGCTTCACACACCTATGTATTCAGTGAGTGATGACCTATAAGGCCGGGTTTCCCCATTCGGAAATCTTCGGATCAAAGCTTGTTTGTCAGCTCCCCGAAGCTTATCGCAGACTTCTACGTCCTTCATCGCCTGTAATCGCCAAGGCATCCGCCATGTGCACTTATTCACTTGTCCCTATAACCTTGACGGCTATAAGTTCAAGCATTTACTACTGTGTTTGATGAGTTTTACTACTACCCTAAGTGA
>NZ_WWCJ01000061.1 GCF_009857475.1 Pseudoduganella guangdongensis
GGATTCGTGACTGGGGTGAAGTCGTAACAAGGTAGCCGTATCGGAAGGTGCGGCTGGATCACCTCCTTTCTAGAGTCGGCATCAGACTCAAACGTTCACACTTATCGGCTGTTGGTATAAAAGAACAGCAATGTTGGGGCTGTAGCTCAGCTGGTTAGAGCACCGTGTTGATAACGCGGGGGTCGTTGGTTCGAGCCCAACCAGCCCTACCAAATCCCGGGGGATTAGCTCAGCTGGGAGAGCACCTGCTTTGCAAGCAGGGGGTCGTCGGTTCGATCCCGTCATCCTCCACCAAATGCTTTTATGTGTGCGCAAACGCAGACATAAAAGTAGTACCGTTCTTTA
>NZ_WWCJ01000062.1 GCF_009857475.1 Pseudoduganella guangdongensis
GGCGCGCTGGCCGGGTTGGGCGGCGCAGCAGGCGGCGCGCCGGCGTTGTTGCGGGTCAGGGTGGCCGCGGCCTGGGCCGCGGCTTGGGCTTCCCGCAGCGCCTGGCGCCGCGCCTCCAGGCGCGCTTCCATTTGCTCGCTCTCGAGCTCCTGCTGGACATTGCGCGCGTCCTGCAGGCGCTGGGCGGTCAAGCGGTCCTGCACCGATAGCGCTGCCGCTGACCCGGCGGCGCGGGCCCGTTCGGCTGACTCGGCGGCGCGGCGCGCGGCGGCCTGCGCGGCGCTTTCGGGTGGCGGGAGGGTGCCGCCCGCGCTGCCCTGGGCGGTAGCCGACGCCGCCAGCGG
>NZ_WWCJ01000063.1 GCF_009857475.1 Pseudoduganella guangdongensis
GCCTTTCCCTCACGGTACTGGTTCACTATCGGTCGATTACGAGTATTTAGCCTTGGAGGATGGTCCCCCCATGTTCAGACAGGATTTCTCGTGTCCCGCCCTACTTGTCGTACGCTTAGTACCACCGTCTGAATTTCGTGTAAGGGGCTATCACCCTCTATGGCCGGAGTTTCCAATCCGTTCCACTATCCAGTCGACTATCACGTACAGGCTCTTCCCATTTCGCTCGCCACTACTTTGGGAATCTCGGTTGATTTCTTTTCCTGCAGCTACTTAGATGTTTCAGTTCGCCGCGTTCGCTTCACACACCTATGTATTCAG
>NZ_WWCJ01000064.1 GCF_009857475.1 Pseudoduganella guangdongensis
CGAGGCAGAGATGCGTAGCTGATGGGAAGCAGGTTAATATTCCTGCACCGTCGTATGATGCGATGGGGGGACGGATCGCGGAAGGTTGTCTGACTGTTGGAATAGTCAGTTTCTGGTTCATAGAAGGCGCTTAGGCAAATCCGGGCGCGTAATTCAAGGGACTGGGACGAGTGAGCTTGCTCACGAAGCAATCGGAAGTGGTTCCAAGAAAAGCCTCTAAGCTTCAGTCATACGAGACCGTACCGCAAACCGACACAGGTGGGCGAGATGAGTATTCTAAGGCGCTTGAGAGAACTCGGGAGAAGGA
>NZ_WWCJ01000065.1 GCF_009857475.1 Pseudoduganella guangdongensis
CGAGGCAGAGATGCGTAGCTGATGGGAAGCAGGTTAATATTCCTGCACCGTCGTATGATGCGATGGGGGGACGGATCGCGGAAGGTTGTCTGACTGTTGGAATAGTCAGTTTCTGGTTCATAGAAGGTGCTTAGGCAAATCCGGGCACGTAATTCAAGGGACTGGGACGAGTGAACTTGTTCACGAAGCAATCGGAAGTGGTTCCAAGAAAAGCCTCTAAGCTTCAGTCATACGAGACCGTACCGCAAACCGACACAGGTGGGCGAGATGAGTATTCTAAGGCGCTTGAGAGAACTCGGGAGAAGGA
>NZ_WWCJ01000066.1 GCF_009857475.1 Pseudoduganella guangdongensis
CCTTCTATGAACCAGAAACTGACTATTCCAACAGTCAGACAACCTTCCGCGATCCGTCCCCCCATCGCATCATACGACGGTGCAGGAATATTAACCTGCTTCCCATCAGCTACGCATCTCTGCCTCGCCTTAGGGGCCGACTCACCCTGCTCCGATGAACGTTGAACAGGAAACCTTGGGCTTACGGCGTGCGGGCTTTTCACCCGCATTATCGCTACTCATGTCAGCATTCGCACTTCTGATACCTCCAGCATCCTTTACAAGACACCTTCGCAGGCTTACAGAACGCTCTCCTACCATATCCTT
>NZ_WWCJ01000067.1 GCF_009857475.1 Pseudoduganella guangdongensis
AAGGCGGCTCGCTGGTGGCGGTTCCTGCGCATCATACGAGCCAGACTTGCCCGGGGTGTGGTCATGTCTCGCCCGATAACCGGCGCACACAAGCCAAATTCGCGTGTGTGGCGTGCGGCTATGAAAATAATGCCGATGTGGTGGGCGCGATCAATGTTTTGCGACGCGGTGAAGCAATGATTCGAAGCGAAGGGCGGGACGACGCCCGGTTAGCCTGTGTAGTGAATGGTGTAGTAATGCCGTCAACAGCAGGAACCCTCCGAAGCGGACTATGCCAGCCCACTG
>NZ_WWCJ01000068.1 GCF_009857475.1 Pseudoduganella guangdongensis
CCGCCACCAGCGAGCCGCCTTTCCAGGCCAGTTTGTAATCAAGCTGGCGACGAAACTCATACCAGCCTTGGTCGAGGATTGCCTTGTTCAGGCCGGATTTGGCGCGCACGCCGCGCCCAGGCTCGCTCTGGCTGCCGGCAGCCGATTTCGACAACTGCTTCACACGCAGGTCTTCGATATAGACGATCGCGTGGTTGTTGCAGATCGCCCTCGTCACCTTGTGCAAAAAGTCTTTGCGTGCATTACCTATGCGCGCGTGAATGCGCTGCACGC
>NZ_WWCJ01000069.1 GCF_009857475.1 Pseudoduganella guangdongensis
CCGCCTGGGGAGTACGGTCGCAAGATTAAAACTCAAAGGAATTGACGGGGACCCGCACAAGCGGTGGATGATGTGGATTAATTCGATGCAACGCGAAAAACCTTACCTACCCTTGACATGGATGGAATCCCGGAGAGATCTGGGAGTGCTCGAAAGAGAACCATCACACAGGTGCTGCATGGCTGTCGTCAGCTCGTGTCGTGAGATGTTGGGTTAAGTCCCGCAACGAGCGCAACCCTTGTCATTAGTTGCTACGCAAGAGCACTCTAATG